>NZ_JBWKNK010000001.1:1067180-2479040 GCF_059415525.1 Sphingomonas sp. GW821-FHT10C01
CCATTGTACGTTGTGGGTGGCCGGGTGGGGGAGCGGGCCGGTGCCGCAAGCCTTTAGAGCGCCATTCCCGCCGCCCAGCCGCTGGCCCAGGCCCATTGGAAATTATAGCCGCCGAGCCAGCCGGTGACGTCGACCGCTTCGCCGATCGCGTAGAGGCCGGGGACGTCGCGTGCTTCCATCGTCTGGGATGACAGGCCCGCGGTGCTGATGCCGCCGATCGTCACCTCGGCCTTGGCATAGCCTTCGGTCCCATTGGGGTGGAAGCGCCACGCGGCGAGGCGACGCTCGGCCTCGCCCAGCTTCTTGTCGGCGCTGTTGGCAAGCTCGGTATCGAGTGACAGCTGGTCGGCGAGCGTGTCGGCGAGGCGGTTGGGCAGGGCGTCGCCGAGCAGCTTGCGCAAGGTCGTGCGCGGCTGGGCGCGTTTCGCGTCGGTGAGCCAGCCGGTGCCGCGTCCGGGCAGGAAATCGATCTCGACCGGCTCGCCATGGCGCCAGTAGGAGCTGATCTGGAGGATCGCGGGGCCGGAGAGGCCGCGATGCGTGAACAGGGCCGCTTCGCGGAACTTCGCCTTGCCCGCGCGCGCCTCGACCGGGGCGGCGACGCCTG
Organism: Sphingomonas sp. GW821-FHT10C01; assembly: GCF_059415525.1. Taxonomy (NCBI): domain Bacteria; kingdom Pseudomonadati; phylum Pseudomonadota; class Alphaproteobacteria; order Sphingomonadales; family Sphingomonadaceae; genus Sphingomonas; species Sphingomonas sp. GW821-FHT10C01. The sequence goes on from NZ_JBWKNK010000001.1 coordinate 1,067,788, forward strand.
AGAGTTCGCGGAACAGCACTTCGTCCCCGCCCAGCGTCAAGGGCACGAGCGCGGGACGCGGCTCGACCACCTTGAGCCCGAATTTGCGGGCGAGGTCGTAGGCGAAGCCGGTGGCGCCCATCTTTGGAATGGAAGGTCCACCGGTGGCGATGACGAGCGTGGGCGCGGAGGCTTCGCGGTCGCCGACCGTCACGCGGTACTGGCCATCGGCATGGCTGACGTCGCGGACCGCATGGCCCAGCGCGATCTCGACCCCGCCGGCCTCGCATTCGGCGAGCAGCATCGCGACGATCTGTTTCGCGCTGCCGTCGCAGAAGAGCTGGCCCAGCGTCTTCTCATGCCAGGCGATGCCGTAGCGATCGACCAAGGCGATGAAGTCATGCTGGGTGTAGCGGCGCAGCGCCGACTTGGCGAAATGCGGGTTGGCGGAGAGATAGCGGTCGGGCGCGATTCCGAGATTGGTGAAATTGCACCGCCCACCGCCCGAGATCAGGATCTTCTTCCCGACCTGATCGGCATGGTCGATCAGCAGCACGCGGCGGCCACGCTGGCCGGCCGTAAGCGCGCACATCAGGCCGGCGGCGCCGGCGCCGAGGATGATGGCGTCGTAGGTGGCTGGTTGGGTGGTCACGTCGCTTCCTTCGTCATCCCGGCCTTGTGCCGGGATCCACCGGGAGGCGAGCGGTGGAAGTGAGCCTCTTGTTCAATGCTTGCGGCACCGTGGACCCCGGCACAAGGCCGGGGTGACGGCATAAGGGTGTGGGGAAGCGGCCTAACGCAGCTTCGCGATCGACAGGCCGTCGGCCTTGGCGCGGTCCTTGACCGATTCCTCGCTGCGGGTCAGCGCCTTGGCGATCGCCTTGAGTGCCATGCCTTTCTTGGCGAGCGTGTGCAGCTTCTGCACTTCGTCGGTACGCCAGGGCTGGCGGTGCCGCTCGAATTTTCCCTCAGCCATTATGCGTACGGCGGCTGGTGCAGGCCGCGCTGGCTCTGCGTGAAGATCTCGCACCCGTCCTCGGTGATGCCGATCGAATGCTCGAACTGCGCCGAGAGCGAGCGGTCACGCGTCACCGCCGTCCAGCCGTCGTCGAGCAGCTTCACGTCGGGACGGCCGATGTTGATCATCGGTTCGATCGTGAAGAACATGCCGGGGCGGAGTTCCGGGCCGGTGCCGGGACGGCCGACATGGACCACTTCGGGCGCGTCGTGGAAGACGCGGCCAAGGCCATGGCCGCAGAAATCGCGGACCACGCCATAGCGGTGCTTTTCGGCATATTTCTGGATGGCGTGGCCGATATCGCCCATCGTGTTGCCGGGCTTGGCCATCTCGATCCCGATCATCAAGCACTCATAGGTGACGTCGACCAGGCGCTTTGCCTTCAAGGGCACGTCGCCGACCAGATACATGCGGCTGGTGTCGCCATGCCAGCCGTCGAGCAACGGCGTCACGTCGATATTGACGATGTCGCCGTCCTTGAGCGTCTTCGGGCTTGGGATGCCGTGGCAGACGACATGGTTGATGCTGATGCAGCAGCTGTGCGTGTAGCCGCGATAGCCGAGCGTCGCGGGCACAGCGCCGCCGTCGATCGTCATCTTGCGGACGATGTCGTCCAGCTCCTGGGTCGTCACGCCGGGCACGACATGCGGCACCAGCGCGTCGAGGATCTCCGCGGCCAGCCGGCCGGCGGCGCGCATCCCGGCGAACCCGTCGGGACCATAGAGCTTGATCGACCCGTCGCGGGCGAAATTCGTGTCGGCGGTTACGGCAACATATTCGGTCATCGCCGCGATATAGGCGTTTTGGCGCGCGGTTGCGAGAGGCAGTAGCGCTCCCCGAGCCGGGCGAAGCCGAGGCCATCGCGCTCGATCGCGCGGCGCTGCTTCGAACCGGCGAAGCGGGCGGGATTGCTGTGGTTCAAATGGATGAAGCGAACCTTGGCGGCGAGATCGGGACGGAGTCGAGCGAGGCGCGCGGCGGTGTCTGCGACGCGCGGGTGGGGGACGCTCTTCATCCGCATCGGATCGCCAAGCTCATTGTCGTCGAAGAAGGTGCCGTCGACATAGGCGATATCGACCTCGGCCAGCACGTCCTCCAGTCGCTTGTCCCATTTCTCCCAGCTGTCGAGGTCCGGGAGGTAGAGCGCGCTGCGGCCGGCGCCCTTGATGACGAAGCCGACGGTTTCCGAGAATTCGTCGCGATGGGGCACCAGATAGGGCGTGACCAAGATGTTGCCGGGCAATCCCGTGGCGGTGTTCGCGGCGAGTGGGCGGAGCGCGATATTGTCGAGTGCGACGAGCTGGCTCCACGGGCCGTTGTCCTTGAGGAATCCGGCCATGCGCGGCATCGCGTAGACGGGCACGCCGCGCGTGTTCGCCGCTTCCCGGCCGAGGAACATCAGGCCCGCATAATGGCCCATATGCGCGTGAGTCAGGAAGATGCCGTCGATGCCGATGCCGGGCGTCCGCTTCGGGTGATGCGTGTCGAGCCAGTGGAGCTGGTCGGTCAGGTTCGGGGTCGCATCGAACAGATAGCGGCGGCCGCTGTCGTGATCGATCAGGGCGAGCGAAGCGGCCCAGGCACGAAGTTTCGGATCGCGCCACGCCGGGTCGGTGTTGCGGCCGATCTGGGGCGTGCCCGCATCCTGCGACGTGCCGAGCACGACCAGCTCGGTCTGGCAGCTGGCGGTGGCGGCGAGGGCGAGCGCGGCAAGGGTGGAAAGCATGATGACGACGCTAGGCGCGAGGGCCGAGCGCGTCTATGCCGGGGGCATGAGCGAGCGTATCTGGACTGCGGGACTTGTGGTGATCGGCGACGAGATTCTCTCGGGCCGAACGCAGGACAAGAATGTCGCGCAGATCGCGATCTGGCTCAACGTCCAGGGCATCCAGCTGGCCGAGGTGCGCGTGGTGCCCGATGTGCAGGACCGCATCGTCGAGGCGGTGAATGCGATCCGCGCGGGATACGACTATTGCTTCACCACCGGCGGGATCGGGCCAACGCATGACGACATCACGGTCGATGCGATCGCGATGGCGCTGGGCGTGCCGGTGGTGGTCCATCCCGAAGCCCGCGCGCTGATGGAGCGCTATTACGAGACACGCGGCGGGCTGACCGAGGCGCGGCTGCGCATGGCGCGCGTGCCCGAGGGCGCGGACCTGATCCCCAACCGGATGTCGGGCGCGCCGGGCATCCGCGTCGGCAATCTCTTCATCCTGGCGGGGGTACCCCACATCACGGCGGGGATGCTCGACGCGCTGACCGGCACGCTCGAAGGCGGCCGCCCGGTGGTGAGCGCGACGATCGGCAGCTGGGCGGCGGAGAGCGAGATCGCCGGGCTGTTGGGCGATACCGAGAAGGCGTTCGAGGGCGTCGCCATCGGCAGCTATCCCTTCTTCCGAGAAGGCCGGACGGGCGCGAATTTCGTCGTCCGCGCGACCGATCCCGCGCTGGTCGACGCGTGCGCCGACGAGCTGGGCGTTCGGCTATCGGCGGCGGGTTACGAGGTCGTCAAAGGGGGTATCTAGCCCCCTTTACGTGACGTGCTGTGCTGATATCGTAATACACGATATCAGTTAGGGGGGTCTCATGAAGATGAAGCGATGGGTGGCGGCGCTTGCGCTGGCCGGGGCGGCATTGCCGCTTGGCCTGGCGGCGACGCCCGCGGCGGCTCAGGCGCAGCAGAAGCTGTCGGTCGACATGCAATATTACACGCTGCCGAATGGCCTGCGCGTGGTGCTGGCCAAGGACACGATCTCCCCCACCGTCACGGTCGGCGTCTATTACGGCATCGGTTTCCGTATCGAGCCCAAGGAACGCACCGGCTTCGCGCATCTGTTCGAGCATCTGCTGTTCCAGGGATCGAAGAACGCGCCCAAGGGCGTGCATATCAGCACGATCAGCAACGCCGGCGGCATCCTCAACGGATCGACCCGGTTCGATTTCACCAACTATTTCGAGGTGGTCCCCTCGAACGCGCTCGAGCGGATGCTGTGGCTTGAGGCCGACCGCATGGCGAGCCCGGTGATCAACGATGAGGTGCTGAAGAACCAACAGGGCGTCGTCGGCAACGAGGTGAAGGTCAACGTCCTCAACCAGCCCTACAGCACCTGGCCGTGGATCGACCTGCCGATGCTGGCCAACACCAACTGGTACAACAGCCACAATTTCTACGGTGAGCTGAAGGAGATCGAGGCGGCGACGGTGGCCGATGCCACCCAGTTCCACGACGCCTTCTACAAGCCGAGCAACGCTGTTCTCGTCGTCGCCGGCGACATCGACTATGCGGCGACGCGCGCAATGGTCGACAAATATTTCGGCTGGATGGCCAAGGCGCCAGCGGTCAAGCTGCCCGACATCAGCGAGCCGCGCCAGACCGCGGAGAAGTTCAAGAGCCGCGTCGATCGCCTCGCGCCCAAGCCGGGCTGGGCGGCGGGCTATCACGTCCCAGCACGGGGCACCCCCGAATGGTATGCGATGGGCCTGATCGACCAGATGCTGGTCAAGGGCCAGGACAGCCGCCTCTACCGCAAGCTGGTGGCCGAGACCGGCATCGCCGGCGAAGTGGGCGGGGGGATCAACTTCCCGCTGGGCAACATGTTCAACTATCAGGGGCCGATGCTGTGGAGCTTCAACTTCACGCATGACGCCAACCGCAGCCGCGACGAGATCAAGGCGGCGGTGGACAGCGTGATCGAGGATCTGCGTACCAAGCCGGTCTCGGCCGAGGAACTGGCGCGGGCGCGGACCAAGATGCGCTCGTCGCTCTATTCGACGATCGACGGGACCGGGCGGATTGGCCTGATCGATCTGCTCGCGGTCTATGCGCTGTTCGACAATGATCCGAAGAAGGTCAATTCGATCGAGGACGGCTTCGCCAAGGTGACGCCGGCGCTGATCCAGAAGACCGCGCAGGAGTATCTGCGTTCCACCAACCGCTCGATCTACGCGATCGACCCCGGCGCGGCGCCCGCCGCTGCCAAGCCCGCGGGAGCCAAGTAAGATGCGCCGCATGATCGCCAGCCTGATGGCTGCCTCGCTGCTCGCCGGCCCGCTCGCCGCGCAGGAGCTTCCGACCACCCCGCCGCCGATCCCGGCGCCCAAGGCGTTCACGGTTCCGGCATCGGAGACCTTCGCCCTCGCCAATGGAATGAAGGTGACCCTGGTCCCCTATGGCGTCGCCCCCAAAATGGTGGTGTCGCTGCAGACCTATGCCGGGTCGCTCAACGAGGGTGAGAATACCTGGTTGGCGCTGCTCGCCGTCGACATGATGAAGGAAGGCGCGGCCGGGATGACCGGCGCGCAGATCGCGCAGAAGGCCGCCGATATGGGCGGCGGGCTCGCCACCAACTCGACGCTCGAAAGCTCGTCGGTGACGCTCAACGTCCTGTCCGAGCGTGCGGCGGACGCCATCGCGCTGGTCGCGAATGTCGCGCAGAAGCCGGGCTATCCGGACAGCGAGCTGGCGCGGGTCAAGGCCAACTGGAACCGTCGCCTGGCGGTGGCGCTGAGCCAACCGGGGACGCTCGCGGACGCGGCGCTCGACCGCGCCTATTACGGTACCGACCATCCCTATGGCCGGGTGCTGCCGACACCGCAGCAGTTCGGGGCGTACACCACCGCGCAGCTCAAGGCGTGGCACGCGGCGAACTTCGGGGCGAAGCGCTCGCACCTCTATATCGCCGGCAAGTTCGACGCGGCGGCGGTGAAGGCGGCGGTCGAGAAGGCGTTCGGCGGCTGGGCCGCGGGGCCGGAGCGGCTGTCGCTGCCGCCGAGTCCGAAGCCGGGACCGCAGGTGCTGCTGATCGACCGGCCCGGTGCGCCGCAATCGACCTTCAGCATCGCCTATCCGGCGCCGAATGCGGGGACGCAGGGCGACATCCCGATGCGCGTGTCGAACGCGCTGCTGGGCGGGGCGTTCAGCTCGCGCATCACGCGCAACATCCGCGAGGCGAAGGGCTATACCTATTCGCCGGGATCGAGCCTGGCCTTCTACCCGACCAACGCGGTGTGGACGTTCAACGCGGACGTGACCACCACGGTGACCGGCCCGGCGCTCAAGGAAGTGTTCCACGAGATCCGCACGCTGCAGGCGACCCCGCCGAGCGATGAGGAAGCGGCGGGCATGCGCCAGTATATGGCGGGCCTGTTCGTGATCCAGAACTCGACCCCCGCTGCGTTGGTCAACTCGCTGGCGACGCGGGACTCGCTTGGGCTGCCGCGCGACTGGATGGACAAGTATGTCCCCGCCGCGCTCGCGGTGACCCCGGCGCAGATCAGCGAGGCGGCGAAGAACTTCCCGATCGACAAGTTGACATTGGTGGTTGTGGGGGACTTGAAGGTTGTTACCCCTCAGCTTCAGGAATTGCCTGAGTTGAAGGGGGTCGAGTTCAAGACCGTTACCGTTCCCTGAACGAATATTCAGGAAGTGAATTGAAATGAAACGGGGGCGGTACGATACCGCCCCCGTTTTTCATTTGGCCGATGACGGTTCACGGCTCGCCGCAATTATGAGCCAGGCACGCGGCGAATCGCGGGTTCCATTCATTGAACCCCCGTTATGACCCAGCACATCAACCCAGCGCACCATGCGCACCGCCGGGCGATCGCCGTGCTTCTTGCGGCCGTTGCCCTTCCCGCAACCGCATTCGCTCAGGAGACGGTGACCCCGCCGACTGTGCTGGTGCCTGCTCAGCAGGCGCCCGCACCGGCTCCGGCGCCGGTCCCCGCTCCGGTGGCGCAGGCGCCGTCGGCCGAATCGCGTGCCCGGATCGCGCCCAGCGCGCTCGCGCAGGTCGAGCAGGAAGAGCGCGAACGTGCCGCCGCCGCTCGAGCCGAGCGTGCGACAGCCCGCCAGCAACCACAGCGTGCGGCACGTCCGACGGCGCGTGCCGAAGCCCCGGCACGCCCGGCGCCGGCACCCGTGGCCGCCCCCGAACCGGTCGCACCGGTCGCCGCTGCTCCGGAGACGGCGCCGCCCGCCGAAGTTGCAGTGCCGCCCGTGGAAGTGGCGGCACTGCCCGCCGAAACCGCGACTGCGCCGGAGGCGACCGGCTCGGACGGCGGGAGCTTGTGGCTGATCCTCGCGGCCGTTGGCCTTGCCGCTGCGGCAATCGCCGCCCTGCTGCTGTTCCGCCGCCGTCGGGATGACGATGTGGTCTATGAATCCTATCGCACCGAGTCCGAGCCGGTCGCCGTTCAGCCTGAGCCGGTGATCGCGCCCGCCCCCCGCGTCGCCGACCCGGCCGCTGCCGCTCCGATCTTTGTTGCGCCGCGTCATGAGCCGGAGATCGAGCGTGTCGCCGCACCGGTCGCGGCCGAGAATGACCAGCCGCAGCCTTCGCTCGAAAATCCCGAGCTGGTCACGCCTGACGCCGCCGATATCACCGCGGTACTGGGCGGCGCCAAGCCGCAGGGCGGGCGCCCGCAGCTTGAGCTGGCGATGCGGCCAACCCGGGCCGGAATGAGCCGCCGCGGCGCGATGGTCGAGTTCGAGCTGACCGTCGCCAACGCTGGCGGCGTGCCCGCGGAGGATGTACGCATCGGCGCGTTCATGCTGGGCGGCAATGCGACGGCTTCGAGCGAGATCGAGCGCCTGCTGATGCATCCGCCGGTCGATCAGGTCGTTCCCGCCGAGCGGATCAAGCCGGGTGACGGCACGCGTCTCAACGCAGCGGTGACGCTGCCGCGCGAGCAGGTCGATGCCGTGACTCATGGCGGCGATGACGGCTTCACCCCGGTACTGGTCGCTGACGCCCGCTATCGTCTGCCCGACGGGAGCGAGGGGCGGACCGCCGCCGCCTTCACGATCGGCCGGGTCAATGGCGGCGAACATCTTGTCCCGATCGCCGTGCAGGATGATCCGGCGATGTATGCCGATATCGAGGCCCGGCTGCACAGCGTCCCCGCCAAGGTTTGAGCAGAGGGAGCGGCCCGCCTCACCGCCATCGCGCGGTGGGGCGGGCTTGTTTTGCGCCCGGTCGTACGCATTTTTTGGTGCCCGGGTGCCTCCGCATCATGCTAACGCGCGCCGCGTGACTGCGTTTTCTCTCCGCGCGACGACCGCGCTCATCCCCTTCCTGTTCCTGGCCGCGCCTGCCGCCTCGCAGAGCAGCACCGCGCCGACCGTGATCACGCCGCCGGTGCGCGACTTCAATCTCCCGCCTTCGGGTCAGACGCCGACACCAACGCCTGCACCAACCCCGGCGCCGTCGCCGATCGTGCAGCCGATCCCGATTCCCACACCGACACCCGCCGCGACCCGTACCGCGACGCCACGGCCTGAGCGTACACCCGCCGCGCTGCCCAATTCGGCGCCGACCGCCGTTGCACCGGTTGCCGAAGCGACGCCGTCGCCCGTGGCTTCGCCATTGCCGCTTCCCGCGGACGTGCCGACACAGGCTGCGCCGGCCCCGACGCCGGCTCCCGCACCCGCGACCGTTCAGAGCTATCCTGCCTGGCTCTGGCCCGCGCTTGGTGGCGCGCTGATCCTCGCGATCGGCGGTGCCGCGTTCGCTTTGCGTCGCCGGCGTCGGGACGACGCAATGGACGATAAGCCGGTCGTTCCCGAAGCCGTTGCAATGTCGCCGCCGACCCCGGGACCGCCGCCGCTTGCTCGCAAGACACCGCCTGTGGCGCCTGTCGCTCCCGCCGCGCCGGTTGCCCCCGCCGCGCCCAGCGTTCCGGCTTCACCGGTCGTGGCGCCGGTCCCGCCGCCCGATGGCCCCCTGGTGATCGAGATTCGTCCGGTACGCGCGGCGATCAGCGACGGGGTGGTGACACTGGACCTGGAACTGTTCATCCAGAATCGTGGGGCCGAACCGGCGGAGAATATCCGCGCCTCGCTGGGATTTCTGGGCGCGAACGAGGAGCAGGACGCACAGATCGCCGCGTTTCATGGTGCGGCACGGCTGGCGGCGGGGTCCGAGCCGTTCAGCGTCGCGCCCGGTACCGTGCAGATGGTCAGTGCGCAGGTCAGCCTGCCCGGCGATCAGGTGAAGGTCGTGACGGTGCAGGGCAAGCCGATGTTCGTGCCGATCGTACCCGTCTCACTCAAATGGTATGCGGGGCTCAGCATCCGCATGCTGCGTGACGCGTTCATGGTCGGCACCGCACCCGCGGCGGGCGGGGACCGGCTCGGGCCGCTCTGGGTGGAGCGGGCGGGCGAGGGCTTCGGGCGTCTCGCGGCCAAACGCTATGTACCCAAGCCTTAGCGTGTGAGGATGACGGCGCCGAGGATCACGACCAGCGCCATGCCGATCGCCAGGAACAGCAACATCCACGACAGCGAATTGAGGCCGCGCCACGCCTGAGCCTCATCGGCTAGCGGCGTCTGTGGTGTGATCGCTTCCAGATCGGTGTCGGTCACCCCGGCAAGGGTGGCGGCGAAGCGATCCCAGATATCCGGGTCGTTCGCCTGTCCGACCGGCAATTGCGTGAGCAGTGAGCCGAACAGGTCGCCGACAGTGCGCCATTGCGGCGCGTCGGCATAGTCGATCGTCACGCCGAACTCGGCCTCGATCTCCTCGATCAGGGCGAACTCATCGCTGTTGCTGGCGAGGCCGAGGCTCGCAGGGACCGCATCCGTCATCGTCCGATGCCTAGGCCGCCGTCGCTATACCGCCAATAGAAAAGGGCGGCCCGTTGCCGGACCGCCCCTTCTTGAAGACTGCGGGTGCAGCCGTTCGAGATTACTTGATCTCGACGGTCGCGCCGGCTTCCTCGAGCTGCTTCTTGAGCTTCTCGGCTTCGTCCTTCGACACGCCTTCCTTGACGGCCTTCGGCGCGCCCTCGACGAGAGCCTTCGCTTCGGTCAGGCCGAGGTTGGTGATCGCGCGGACTTCCTTGATGACGTTGATCTTCTTGCCACCGTCGCCGGTGAGGATCACGTCGAACTCGGTCTTCTCTTCCGCGGCCGGAGCAGCGGCACCGGCGCCACCGGCGGCCGGAGCGGCAACAGCGGCGGCAGCCGAAACGCCCCACTTCTCTTCGAGCAGCTTCGAGAGCTCAGCGGCTTCGAGGACGGTCAGCTCCGAGAGAGCGTCGACGAGCTTGTTCAGGTCAGCCATGTATAATTCCTTCAGTCAGATTGGTTCGAAATAACGTCGCGAAAGAATACCGCCTCAGGCGGCTTCCTTCTCCGCATAAGCCGAAAGCACGCGCGCGATCTGCGCCGCCGGGGCCTGGGTGATGGTCGCGATCTTGGTCGCCGGAGCGACGATAAGACCAACGATCTTGGCACGCAGTTCGTCCAGCGAAGGCAGCGATGCGAGCGCCTTCACGCCTTCCGCGTCGAGCAGCATGCTTCCCATCGCGCCGCCGACGATCTCGATCTTGTCGGTCGTCTTGGCGAACTCGGCAACCACCTTGGCGGCGGCGACCGGGTCGGTCGAAGTGGAAAGCGCCGTCGGACCCACGAGCAGGTCCGCAAGCACCGAATAATCGGTGCCGTCGATCGCGATCTTGGCAAGGCGGTTCTTCGCGACCTTGTAGCTCGCTCCGGCTTCGCGCGCCTTGTTGCGGAGATCCGTCGACTGCTTGACGGACATCCCGAGATTGCGGGTGACAACCACCACGGCAACCTCGTTAAAGGTGCGGTTCAGCTCGGCAACGGCTTCGGTCTTCTGAGCACGATCCATGCCGGTCTCCTCAAAATACCCCAACCCAAAGGGCTGGAGCCGGTTACGCCGAGGGAAGGGCGGATGCCCAACCCCCACGTCCGAGGGGCATGATCGTCAGGGCACGGATAGGCTCCGGCTGGCTGACCCGGACTCCATCGCACGGAAGGACCCGGTAAAATCTCTGTCCCCGTCTTGGCGGGAAATTAAGACCGGCAAATCCCGGTCACCCACTGTCTCGGACGGTACGCATGACCGGCAAGCCGGCCACGCGAAGGCGCGCCAATAGCGGCTATGGTGGGAAAGTCAACCGTGCGGGAGGTTGCCGATCGCGATCAGGGCGTCGCGATCAAGATGACGACGCGGCGGTTCTCGCGGCGGCCCTCGACGGTGTCGTTGCTCTCGATCGGGAAGCGGTCGCCAAGGCCGACGGTAGCGACCGCCGACTTGTCGAAGCCGCTGGCGACCAGCACCTCGGCCACCGCGGCGGCGCGGCGTTCGGACAGGCGCTGGTTATGCTCGGCGGCGCCAGAGCCGTCGGCATGGCCCTCGACCGTGGCATTGCGGATATCGACGCCAAGCAGGCGGCCGGCAATGCGCCGGATCGATCCGGTCTGTTCGGGAAGCACGGTGCTGTCATCGCTTGCGAACAACAGCCGGTCGTTGATGCTGAACTCCCAACCGCGATCGGTCGGCATGAAGCCTTCCTCGGTGAACACCGCACGCTGGGCGCGGGTCCAGGGGGACTTGTCCTTCGACACCTGGCAGCCGCCGAGGAACAGCGCGGCGAGCGCGAGAAGCAGGCTGGTACGCACGAACGAAGACATCACAAGACTCCCTGTTGCTGGACGCGGAGGCTATTCTTCACGGCATACATCGCCGCGTCCGCCCGATTGATGAGCGTGGTCAGATCCTGACCGTCGCCCGGATAGATTGCGGCGCCGATGCTCAACGTCATCGTTACCGCGGCCCCTGACGGCAGCCGGATCGGCTGGGCCAGCCGCGCGGCGATCTCGTTGGTCACACGCTCCGCGGCGTCCGCGCCGCTGGGGGCGGCGAGCAGAACCGCGAATTCGTCGCCACCCAGCCGCGCCGCGACATCGCGCGCGCGCAGGCAGCTGCGGATGCGTGCGGCGGTCTCGACGAGCACCAGATCGCCCGCGGCATGGCCGTGCTGGTCGTTGATCGGCTTGAAGCCGTCTGCATCCGCGTAGAGGAGGACGAAGCTGGCATCGCCGGCGCGGGCCTCCGCCATCATCTCCGCGGCCCGCCGCTCAAACTGCGCGCGGTTGGGCAGCGAGGTCAGCGCGTCGTGGCTTGCCTTGTGGTTCAGCGTCTCGTTCTCGCGCCGCAGGTGCTGCCGCCAGTCGGCCAGCTCGGCGATCAGCGCGTTGAAATCGGTGCGCAGCGCCTCGACCTCGCGGATCGATGCGGGCGGCACGCGCGCATCCAGCGTCTCGTCGCGTCGAAAGCTGTGCGCGGCATCGGCGATCGCGTTGAGCGGCGCGACGATATCGGCGCGCAGGCGCCGTGAAAGCAGCCATGCGGCCAGCCCGGTCAGCACCAGGCAGACCAAGGTGCCAAGGATGCCGTCACGGATATAGGAGGCGACCGCGCTTCCCTCACCATGGACCCGTACCGATCCGATGCGGGTGCCAAGATGGACCACCGGTTCCTCGACCGGCGTGGCGAAGAACAGCCGGTCGGCGATCCAGCGCGCGAGCGACGTGTCCTCGGCCTCCCGCTGTACCGAAGCGAGCACGGTTCCGTCCGGCTTGAGCAGCGCGATCCCGGCGACCCCGGGTTCGAGCAGGGGGGTGATGCTCTGTTGCGCCGCGACGGGATCGTCGAACACGATCGCTGGCGCGGCGGTATAGCCTGCGGAGCGACCAATCAGGTGAAGATTCTGCGCCGCATAGGCGCCGATCGCGGCAAAGCCGGCGAGCAACACGGTGATGCCGGTAAGGCCGACCGCGAACAGCGTGACGCGCAGATGCATCCGCGCGAGCATGCGGCGCAGCGTGGGGAGGCGGTTGACGTCGTTCATGACGCGTCTCCGTCCGTCATCGCGATCCGCAGCACGCGCGGATCGATCCGCACCGTACTGCGCGAAACGGCGTCGATGCTCAGATCGAAGCTGACCCGGTCGGGAAGCACGCGCAGGCAGAAGATGGTACCGCCGCGGCAATTGGGGTCGGACTCGGCGATCGAGAGCACGGGCTGGTTGCGGATCGACCGCAGCATCCGCTGGCGGTCGGCATCGCCGAGCGCGCCGAAATAGAGGACATCGCAGCCGCGCGTGATTCCGCCCGGCGTGACGACCTGGGTGACGACTTGCCGGCCGGCGCCCTGGCCGATGCGTCCGAAGCCCTTGGTGTGCGTGGTCGCGCCGCTCACGCACAGCCGAACCACGGATCGCGGTTCGGGCCAGCGGGTGTAGCTGATCATGCCGCCCACGGTACGCGCGACGACGGCGTCTTGCTGGCCGGGCGGAACGCGCGATTCGGCGATCAGGTCGTTCAAACCGATCGATACACTCGCGCCCATCGCAATGAGCGCCACCGTCAACGTCACACCAATTCCCCCGAGCGGCCCGGATTCCGCTCAACTCAATTGGTGTAACGTTAGCGTATCAAATCGGGATTGGCCAGATTCTGGTTAACCGGAACGAGTAGCGTCACTCCACCGGGGCGGTCTCGTTTCCACCCTGATCGCGCGGCAGACGGGCCGTCATGCCGACCGCGTCGGCATCGTCCTGCACCTGCTCGTCGGTCGCGCGATCGTCCTGAACGACCGGCGCGGGGGTCGATGAAGGAGTCGGAGTCGGGGTCGGCTCAGCGAGATTCTGTGCCGGCGTATCGTCGATCACCTCGACTTCATTGTCGCCGTTGTTCACGGGCGTGTCGGGCGCATCCGAACCGCCCGAGCAGGCGGCGAGGGCGGTGGCGGCGAGCAGCGCGGCGGCGAGGGGCAGGCGACGGGTCATTGAGTTCTCCGTGGGATTGGGTTCAGCGCGCGGCGAGCGCCTGGGCGGCGCTCCGCTTCTCGATCTTGGTCGCGAGCGTCTTGTCCCAACCATAGGGGTCGCCGCGGAAGTTCATCGTGCCGGTGCCGCTCGCATAAGCGGTCCAGTAGAGCAGATAGACGGCCACCTGGTTGGGCAGCGCGGCACGCACCGTATCGCCCTTTTCCAGCGCGCCGTCGATCGCTTCGGGCGTCCATTGCGTGCTGCCCTCAAGCAGCAGCCGCGCGAGGTCGGCGGGCCGCTCAAGCCGGATGCAGCCATGCGAGGCGAGCCTGTCGAAGCGCGAGAAGGTGCCCTTGCTCGGCGTGTCGTGCAGATAGACCGCGAACGGGTTGCTAAAGTCGAACTTGTACCTGCCGAGTGCCGATTGCGCCGGCGACTGCTGCAGGCGGCGGTTGGCACCGGTGCCGATCACCTTGAACCCGTTGCGCGCCAGATAGGCCGCGCCCTTGGGGAACAGCTCGCGCTGCGCGATGCCGGCGGGGACGTTCCATGGCGGGTTGAGCACGACCGAATGGATGCTCGACTGGAGCATCGGCGTCTCGCCGCCGCCGGGCTTGCCGGTCACGCCGCGCATCGACATCACCGGACGGTCGCCCTCGAACACCGCGACCTGGGCGGCGGCGATGTTCACCTGGATGCGGTCGACTGGCATCTCTTTGGGCATCCACCGCCAGCGTTCCATGTTCGCCATGATCTGGCGGACGCGGCTAGAGACGGGGACGTTGAGCGCGGTCAGCGTGCCGGTGGAGACGGTGCCGGTCGGCGCGAGGCCGTAACGGCGCTGGGCACGGACCACGGCTTCCTTGAGCGCGGCGTCGAACTTGTCGCCGCTGCCCGCGACTTCACTGTCCTCGACCGCGAGGCGGGCGCGGAGCGCGGCGACGCGCGGGCCGCTCGATCCGACCGACAGGTCGGGGCCGGCGGCGATGGCGCTCCAGCCGCCCGTGGTCTCGATCCGGCGATAACGGGCCAGACCCTTGCGAAGATTGTCATAGCCTTCGTACTGCGGGGTCAGCCCCGCGAACCACTGGCTGATCCGGTTGTCGGCGACGGCCTTGGCGAAGCCGGGAAGCGGGTCCCATGCGGCGGGGCGAAGCGCCCAATCCTCCTGGAAATCGGCATTGTCGAGGCGCCCGATATGGATCGCGCGAGCATAGTCGAGCGCGGCGCGGACCAGGCCCTGGTCGTCGGCGGGCAGCACTTCGGCCTCGGCGGTCGAATAGCGCAGCCCCTGCGCGATCCGACCCTGCACGATCAGCTGGCGCACCTGTTGCGCCTGCTCCGGGCTGAGCACGGGAAGCGGGATCTGGACCGGCGTGATCTGGACTGGTGCGGGCTGTGGGGTCGCCTGCGGAGATGCCGGGGTAGCTGTGGCCGCGGGCGGGCGTGGCGCCGCCTGTTGCGCAAGTGCAGGCGCGCCGAGGGCAAGACCGAGCAAGGGCAGTGCCGCAACACCATGCGACCGCGATCGTCCGAACATCTGGAACATTATCCTTTCACCGAAGCCCAATGATAGAGGCCGCGTCCGTGAAAGTCACCCGTCCCCAGCCCGGGATGCTCAAGCCGGAGAGAAGGCTTTTGTTCCCGCGACACCGATAACAATCAGCGCCATGAATCCGGCCTGTACCAGCGACACGCGGTCGCCGAAGATCATGATGCCCATCAGAATCACGCCGACCGCGCCCAGGCCCGTCCAGATCGCATAGGCGGTGCCTGCGGGCAGGTCGCGCATCGCTAGGCCGAGTAGCGCCATATTGACGAAGCTGAGCGTCACGGGAACGAGCGACGCGTGCCAGGTCGATGCGCTCGCCGCCCATTTGAGGCTGAGCGCCCAGATGATTTCAGTAACAACGGCAATGCCGAGGATAACCCACGCCATGAGACTTCCAGTCTGTCGCGGGCTCGAAACATCATGCGCTGGCCGGAAACCCGAAAGAGGCGGCGCATGGAGCCGGTCGCGGACGAGCGGCGTTGCGCGGCGCATTTGGCCGCG
Source organism: Sphingomonas sp. GW821-FHT10C01 (assembly GCF_059415525.1). Lineage (NCBI taxonomy): Bacteria > Pseudomonadati > Pseudomonadota > Alphaproteobacteria > Sphingomonadales > Sphingomonadaceae > Sphingomonas > Sphingomonas sp. GW821-FHT10C01. The sequence continues at coordinate 1,083,423 of NZ_JBWKNK010000001.1, forward strand.
TAACATTCGTCCGTCAAGAGTTAGCGCTAACCTGTCGGGTTCAGACCCGCGCGTCGATCCAGCCGCGAACGTCCGCCATCACGCCTTCCTTGCCGGTATCGGCGAGCAGGTCGTGATAATGGCCTTCGTACAGTTTGAGCGTCTTGTCCGCCGATCCTGCATTGTCGAAGAACATCTGGCTGCCGGCGGGCAGCGTCGCATGATCCTGGGTCCCATGAATGATCAAAACGGGTAGGGTGATCTTCGCGAACGAGACCTCCAGCACCTTGTCCGCCTTCCACATCTCGCCCACCGTCTTGGCGGGCTGGCGCTCGTCGTGGATCAGCGGATCGGCGTCCATCATCGCCACCCAGTCCGGGTCGCGCGAAAAGTCCGCATTATTGAGCTTGAGCACCTTGAGGCGCGGAAGCGGCCCGCTCAGCCATTGCAGCAGGTTGAGCACGACGCGCGGCGCCGGAACACGAAAGGCGAAGCTGTGACAGATCAGGCCCTTGAGCTCGCCCTGGTGGCGCAATGCATAGCTGGTGGCGATCACCCCGCCCGCGCTGTGGCCCATCAGGAAGACCGGAAGGCCCGGATGTTCGGCCCGCGCCCTGTCGAACGCAAGCTGGAGGTCGGAGAGATACTTGCCGAAATCATCGACATAGAAGCGCTCGCCATCCGACTTGCCACGTCCGCGCAGATCGACCGCATAGCAGGCATAGCCCGCTGAGTTCAGCTGTTCCGCGGCCCAGCTCAGATGCGCGCCATGCGCATTGAAGCCGTGTTGGAGCAGTACCACGCCTTTCGCACTGCCGCTGGCGGGCCATGAATGCAGATTGATTCTGGTGCCGTCGGGGTGGGTGATCCGTTCTTCGGTCATGCGCGCCTCCGTCAGAAGTCGGCCGAAGATTATCACGGGTGCGCAACGACGTCGAACGCTATGTTGTCATGCAACTTGGCTCAGGGGAGGCGGGCGAGCCTGACCAGCGCCTCGTCGAGTGCGGAGAGAAAGCGCGAGCGATCCTCCTTGCGGAACGGCGGCGGCCCGCCGATCTGGTCGCCGCCCGCGCGCAGATCGGCCATGATCGCGCGCGTCGCGATCGCCGCGCCGATCGAGCTGGTGGTGAACGGTTTGCCGGCGGGCGAGAGCACGGTCGCGCCGGCCTTGAGGCAGCGGTCGGCGAGCAGGATGTCCGCCGTCACCACCACCGTCTTCGGCCCGGCGCGCTCGGCGATCCAGTCGTCCGCCGCGTCGAACCCATCCGATACGACTTCACGTGCGATCAGGGGATGGTCGGGGATGCGGATAACGGCGTTGGCGACGATGGTGACCGGCACCGCGCGCCGCCACGCGACCTTGTACACCTCGTCCTTCACCGGACAGGCGTCGGCATCGACCAGGATGCGGAGGGGATGCGTCATGGTCTTCCCTCTACTCCTCCGTCACCCCGGCCCTGTGCCGGGGCTCACGGCGCCCCGAATACCGGGAAAGAGCTTCTTATCCAGCCCTCGCCTCCCGGTGGATCCCGGCACAAGGCCGGGATGACGGGAGTAGGCGCGGAGAGATCGCGTTACTTCTTCGGCGGCTTGCCGCGATGATGGGGCTTGGCCGGGCGGGCACGGTGCACGGCGCGGTCGTGGTTGCGCGGATTGTGATGGCGCGGCGCGTGATCCCCGCGCGTGCCCGGAGGGGGCGGACCGTCGGCCATTTCGATCAGCACGCCATCCTCATCCTGCGCGGCGGTCTTGGCGACCTCCTTGGCGAAGCGGTCGGCGAGCTTGCTCGGGATCTGGAAGCGGGTTTCGCCCGCGCCGATGCGGATCGCACCGATTTCCGACTTGGTGATATGCCCACGACGGCAGATCAGCGGCAGGATCCAGCGCGGATCGGCGTTCTGGCGGCGACCGATGTTCATGCGGAACCAGGCGACGTCGTCGAAGCCGGGGCGATGAACCGGTGCGCTCCGTTCGGCGGGCGAACGGTCGATCAGCTCTTCGGGCGCGGGCATCGAGGCGCGGTGCGCCTGGACGAGCGCCGCGGCGATTTCGAGCGGTGACTTCTCGGCCAGCAACGCCTCGGCGATCTCGCGATCTTCGTCCTCGATCTCGATCGGGGCGATGAGCTTGGTCATCAGCCGCTCGCGATCCTTGGTACGGATATCCTCGGCGCCGGGAACGGGCAGCCATTCGGCGGTGATCTTCGCCTGTTTCAGCGTCATCTCGACACGGCGGCGGCGCGGATAGGGGACGATCAGGACGGCGGTGCCCTTCTTGCCCGCGCGACCGGTGCGGCCCGAACGGTGCTGAAGCGTCTCGGCGTCGCGCGGCAGCTCGACATGGATGACCAGCGTCACGGTCGGCAGGTCGATGCCGCGCGCGGCGACGTCGGTGGCGACGCAGACGCGGGCGCGGCGGTCGCGCAATGCCTGAAGCGCGGCGTTGCGTTCATTCTGGCTATGCTCGCCCGACAGCGCCACGGCGGCGAACCCGCGCTCGGTCAGCCCGGCATGGAGATGGCGGACATTGTCGCGCGTGGCGCAGAACAGGATCGCGGTCTCCGCTTCGTGGAAGCGGAGCAGGTTGATCACGGCATGTTCGATGTCGGCGGGAGCGACGGCGATCGCCTGATAGGTGATGTCACCATGCCCGCGATCCTCGCCCACGGTCGAGATGCGATGCGCGTCATTCTGGTAGCGCCGGGCGAGCGCGACGATCGGCTTGGGCAAAGTCGCGGAGAACAGGAACGTGCGGCGCTCGGGCGGGGTCGCGTCGAGCAGCGCCTCCAGCTCCTCACGGAAGCCCATGTCGAGCATCTCGTCCGCTTCGTCGAGCACGGCGATCCGCGCCTGGCTGAGGTCGAGCGCGCCGCGCTCGACATGGTCGCGCAGGCGGCCCGGCGTGCCGACGACGATGTGCGTGCCATAGGAAAGCGTACGGCGTTCGCGCGACGCGTCCATGCCGCCGACGCAGGTGGCGATGCGCCCGCCGGCCGAGGCGTAGAGCCAGGTGAGTTCCTTGGCGACCTGAAGCGCCAGCTCGCGCGTCGGCGCGATCACCAGCGCAAGAGGAAGGCCGGGGGCGGGAAGCTTGCCGTCGTCGAGCAGCTCGTCGGCCATGGCGAGGCCGAAGGCGACGGTCTTGCCCGAACCGGTCTGGGCGGAGACCAGCAGGTCGCGGCCCTTGGCGGCGTCCTCGGTGACGGCGGCCTGGACCGGGGTGAGGGCGGTATAGCCGCGTGCGGCCAGCGCCTCGGCGAGGCTGGTGGGGAGGTGGGTAAAGGTCATGCAGCTCACAATGGTCGCGCGGGCCAATGGGCAAGGCGCGGGTAAGCGCGGCCCCATAGCGCATATTGGAGGGTTTGGCGAGGGGCGCGCGTTCCACGGCGCTAGAGACCAAAATATGCCCAATTATTATTGACATTAAGTCGCAGTAACATTTACCGCACTCGCGAAACGATCCAGGGAACTCCAATGAAAACTGAAACCGCTTACGCGGCGTTGCTGCTCGGCGCCTCCATGCTTGCGATCGCCCCGCAGGCCCGTGCGCAGGAGGCTGTCGAAGCCCCCGCAGCCGAGGAGAGCGACGACGTCGTGGTGGTGGTTGGTGCGCTGACCGACGTGGATCTGGATCGCAAGGCGATCCAGGCGATTCAGGCGAACGACCTGTCCGACCTGTTCCGCAACGTGCCCTCGGTGGCGGTCGGCGGATCGATCGGCATCGCACAGAAGATCTATGTGCGCGGGCTCGAGGATTCGATGCTCAACGTGACCATCGATGGCGCCCCGCAGCGCGGCACCTTGTTCCACCATGTCGGCCGCGTCAGCATCGAGCCGGAACTGCTCAAGAGCGTCCAGGTTCAGGCCGGCGCGGGCGAGGCGGATTCGGGCTTTGGCGCGATCGGCGGCGCGATCCGCTTCCGTACGGTCGATCCCACCGACCTGCTGCGCGACGGCCGCGACTATGGCGTGATGGCCAAGGGCGGCTGGTTCAGCAATGACGGCTATAAGCTGTCGGGCACCGTCTATGCGCGCCTTACCGGCGATATCGGCATCCTCGCTTCGTACGTGCATGTCGACCGCGAGGACTTCAAGGACGGCAACGGCACCACCCTGCGCGGCACCGCCGCCAAGCAGCAGCTGGGCTTCGTCAAGATCGGCGGCGACCTCGGCGCCGGACATCGCCTGACGCTGAGCTATGAGCAGCGCAAGGAAGAGGGCGATTTCGGCGTGCGCCCGAACTGGCCGGTGCTTGCGAATGACCGGCTGTTCGCGGTCGAGGGCACGCGCAAGACCGCGATCGCCAACTATGGTTTCGACACCGCCGTGGGGATCGACCTGGAGGCGACTGGTTACTGGACTCGCACCGAATTCACCCAGAACCGCTCCGATCGCTGGGGCCTCTACGGCGCGAATATCGACAGCTGGGGCTTCGATGCGCGCGCGCGGATCCGTCGCGGCGGGCATGACGTGACCGTCGGCTTCGAACACCGCTCCGACCGTGTCGTTGGCCGCTATCTCGGCGCGCCCGCCCAGTGGCAGGGCTGGGCCTGGGATCCGGCGGTCGGCCGGTTCGAGGAGAAGGGCGCGCTGATGGGCGTCTATATCCAGGATCGCTGGCGCGTGTTCGAGCCGCTGCTGCTCAGCTTCGGCGCGCGCTACGACGCCTATGATCTCGACCAGGTGACCTATCGCAAGGGCATCGACAGCGATGGTGTCAGCTTCAACGCGGGCGCGACGCTCGACGTGCTGCCGGGTCTGTCACTCAACGCCGGCTATGCCGAGGCGTTTCGCGGCAAGGAGATCGGCGACGGCTTCACGCTGGAGAAGCGTCCCGGCCGCATCTCGCTCGCGCCGGGCCTAAAGCCCGAGCGCGTCGAGAATATCGAAGGCGGCGTGAAATACGATCGCAACGGCATCACCGCATCGGCGGTCTATTACCGCACCAAGATCCGCGACGTCGTACTCGACCAGCTCGGCGCGGTCCGCACCCCCGGCACGATCCAGGACGCGGTCTATTACGAGAATGTCGGCAGCTTCAAAGCCGAGGGCTTCGAGCTGCGTGCCGGCTATCGCACCGGCCCCTTCTCGATCGAGGGCTATTACAACCACTATGATTCGCGCCTCAACGGCAAGCGGATCGAGGGGTATGAGCAGATTGCGCTCGGCAATTCGGTCGGCGACAATTGGGCGGTGACCGCCGCGTTCGAACCCTCGTCCGACCTCAGCCTGCGCGCCACCGTGACCCGCTATGAGGACCTCAACGATATCGAGGTGCTGTTCCGTGAGAAACAGCTCGGCTTCGTCAACAAGACCTACTTCATCGACAAGCCGGGCTATGCGGTGGTCGACATCTCGGGCACGTGGCGCCCGTTCGGCACCGACATGATCGAGCTGCAGGCGGCGGTCTACAATCTGCTCGACAAACAATATCGCGCGCATGCCAGCGTCGGCGACTACAGCCAGATCGGCGTGGCGGGGTATGAGATCGTGCGCGGCCTGCCCGAGCCGGGCCGCAACATCCGCCTCAGCGTCTCGTTCCGCTACTGATGACCTTGTCGCCACCTGCCGCGAAGCGCCGGTGGCGGCCGTTCGCGCGGATCTGGCACCGCTGGTTCGGGATTCTTGGCGGGCTGTGGCTGTTGCTGCTGGCCGTCACCGGATCGGCGGTGACCTTCTATGACGAGCTCGACAGCTGGCTGAACCCGGATCTGCGGACGATCCCGGTAGCGGCGCTGCAGCACGCCTCGATCGACCTTGCCGTCACCCGGGCACAGGCGGCGCTGCCGGGGTTCGCGCCCAACAACATCCTGATGCCGTCGCATCCGCGCGGCACGATCTGGATGCTCGGCCGCGCGCCGGTGGGGGAGGGGAAACCGCGCCCCGTCCAGCTCTTCGCCGACCCGCGCGACGGGCGGGTGCTCGGCTGGCGGGAGAGCGGCAAGGTGTCGCTCGACCGGCGGCATGTGATGGACGTGCTCTACGGGCTGCATGTCGATCTGCTCGCGGGCGCGTGGATGACCTGGTTCTTCGGGCTGGTGTCGCTTGCCTGGCTGATCGATCACGCCATCGCGCTGTGGCTGGCGATGCCGGCGCTGACGAAGTGGCGCAGCGCCTTCGCGGTCGCCGGCAAGCCGGGCAGCCTGCGCCGGTTGTTCGACTGGCACCGTGCGCCGGGCATGTGGGCCTGGCCCGTCACTTTCGTGCTTGCGCTGACCGGCGTGACGCTCGCCTGGCCCGACGACAGCCGCAGCGCGGTGGCGGTGATATCGCCGATCAACGAGCGGCTCCATGAGCATTGGCCCGATGTCGAGCCGCCCGCGAGTCCGGTCGGACTGGAGGCGGCGATGGCGAGAGTGACGCCCGATCGTTCGCAGGTGCACAGCTTGCGGGTCCTGCCCGATCATGCCGCCTATGCCGTGCGCACCTTCGACCCGCGCGATCGCGACGATCAGGGGCGGCTATGGACCTATGTCGCGATGACCGATGGCCGCATCCTCGCGACGCGGCATGACAATGGGGAGAGCGCGGGCGACCAGTTCTTCGCCTGGCAATATCCGCTCCATTCGGGGAAGGCGTTTGGCGCCGTGGGACGTTGGCTGGTTTTCGTTTCCGGAATCGTCACCGCCGCATTGGTCGTGACCGGCTGGATGCTGTGGCTGCGCAGGCGGCGACAGCACCGCGTTTCGGCGCGCTGAATCCGCGAAGGGAATAAACCACCTCCGGCGCGCGTATGCCGTGCATGTCTGTCTCCGCGTCCCCGCTTTTCCCCACCGGCGCCTCGCGTGCCCGGTCCTCCGCGCGCCCGATCCGCGTGGCCTTGTTCTCCGGCAATTATGATTGTGTCCGCGACGGTGCCAACCGCGCGCTCAACCGGCTGGTCGCGCATCTCCTCGACAAGGAAGGGGCGGAGGTACGCGTCTTTTCCCCGCGCGCGCCGAAGCCGGCCTTTGCCTCCGCGGGCGATGTTCGCGCGGTCCGCTCGCTCGCCTTGCCGGGGCGGCCCGAATACCGGCTGGCGCTGGGCCTGACCCGCGCGACGAGAGCGGAGCTTGAAACCTTCGCGCCGGACATCGTCCACCTCTCCGCGCCCGACCTGCTCGGGCGCCAGGCGCAGAAATGGGCGAGGGCAAAGGGGATTCCGGTGGTCGCGAGCCTGCATACGCGGTTCGAAACCTATCCTGCTTATTACGGCATGGGCTTCCTCCGCCCGATGCTCGAACGCTATCTCGACCGCTTCTACGGCGATTGCGACCTGATCCTCGCCCCGACCCTGCCGATCGCCAACGAGCTTGCGGCCAAGCATGGCGCGGGCCGCGTATCGGTGTGGAGCCGCGGGATCGATCCGGCGGCCTTCCACCCCTCGCTGCGCGACGAGACGACCCGGGCGGCATTCGGCTATGCGGCCGACGACGTCGTCCCGCTCTTCTTCGGGCGGCTCGTTCAGGAAAAGGGGTTGGGCGTGTTCGCCGACACGATCGATGCCTTGCGCGCATCGGGCCAGATGGTGCGCCCGCTGATCGTCGGCGAAGGGCCTGCGCGCGGCTGGTTCGAAAAGCGGGTGCCCGACGCGGTGTTCGCTGGCCATCTCGAAGGCGCGGCCCTGGGGCGTGCGGTGGCCAGCGCCGATATCCTGATCAACCCCAGCGTGACCGAAGCGTTCGGCAATGTGAACCTGGAGGCGATGGCGAGCGGCCTCGCGGTGGTGTCCGCCGATGTACCCAGCGCATCGTCATTGATCGCGGACGGGCGCACCGGCTGGCTGGTCGAAGCACACAAACCCGCCGCCTATGCGCGCGCCGCCCGGATGCTGATGCAGGAGGCGCCGCTTCGTCGCGCGATCGGCACGGCGGCGAGCAAGGAAGCGTCGCGCTATCGCTGGGACGATGTGCTGGCGGGGGTCGCGGCGGACTATCGCCGCTGCCGCGCGCTTGGCGGCGCCACTATGGACGCGGACCCCCGGTTGCTGCAGGAACTGGCGGCGTGAACCCGGATGCCGACATCCCCGGCGACCTGATCGCGATGCGCCGCTATGCGCGCGCACTCACGCGTGACGAACAGGATGCCGACGATGTCGTGCAGGACGCGATCCTGCGCGCGATCGAGCGTGAGCGCAGCTTCAAGCCGGAATTCAGCCGCCGCCGCTGGCTGTTGGCGATCGTCCATAACGTCTTCATCTCGAGCAAGCGGCGCGAAGCGGCCGAGGCGCGCCGCAACGATCGCTTCGCCGAGACGCTGGAACGCAATCCCGACCTCGAGCAGGAGCAGCGTGTCCGCCTCTCGCGGATCGCCAGCGCCTATGCGGGCCTGCCCGAGCATCACCGCGCGGTGCTTCACCTGATCGCGGTGGAAGGGCTGAGCTATCAGGAAGTGGCGGACGTACTCGACATACCGGTCGGGACGGTGATGTCGCGACTGTCGCGTGCGCGCGAGTCATTGAAGCAACTGGAACAGGGGCCGTCTCCCTTGCGTATCGTCGGAGGGGGAAATGGCTGAGCAGTCTTCGGAGTTCGAACTCCACGCCTATGTCGACGGCCAACTCGATCCCACGCGACGTTTCGCGGTCGAATCGCGGCTGGCGCAGGATCCCGATCGTGCGGCCTGGGTGATGGGGGAGCTGAGCAATCGCACCGCACTACAGCTGCTCGCCGACGATCCGCGCCCGGTCGCGCCCGCGGCGATCGAGCGGGTGTCGCGGCTCGGCATGACATCGTCGAAGCGGTTCATCCGCCGTGGCGCGATCTTCGGCGGACTCTCGCTGGCGGCCGCCGCGTCGATGGTGCTGGCATGGCCTGCGGGGACGCCCGGCTATGTCGATTATGCCGTCAGCTCGCACCGGATCGCGATGATGCGCGCCAACATGCCCTCGCAGATCGAAGCGCCGACGCTCGACGCCCGGGAGATCGAGAGTCGCACCAGCATCGACCTGCCCGTGCTGCCCGCCGACTGGCGCGTAACCGATGTCCAGCTCTTCCCCACCGATGAGGGGCCGGCGCTTCAGGTCGCGGTGACCACGGGCGACGGCCTGCGTTTGTCGCTCTTCGCGCTCAAGTCGCGCAGCGATGCGCCCAAACGCCCCAGCGCGGTGCGTGAAGGGCTGCAATCGGTGGCCTATTGGCGGCGCAACGACATGTCCTATGCGCTGACCGGCGATGGCGACCCCGGCGCGATGGACGCGCGCGCGGAATCCCTGGTGCAGATCCGCTCCTGAACTCGAGCGGTAAGGGGCCGCGCGACGGCTCAGCCCTGGTCGTGGACCGCGCCGACATGGGTTTCGCCGCGCGCTTCGGCCAGCATCGTCTGGCGGTGACGCTCGGCATAGCGCGCGCGCTGCTCGTCGGTGCGTTGGTCGTGACAGGCGGGGCAACTGACACCTTCGACGAATAGTGGCGAGCCGCGCTGCTCGGGCGTCACCGGCATGCGGCAGGCACGGCAAAGCTGGTTGTCGCCCGGTGCCAGCCCGTGGCCGACCGACACCCGCTCGTCAAAGACGAAACACTCGCCCTCCCACCGGCTGTCTTCGGCCGGCACGGTCTCCAGATAGGCCAGGATACCGCCCTTCAGGTGATAGACCTCGTCCAGTCCCTCCGCCTTCAGGAACGCGGTCGATTTCTCGCAGCGAATGCCACCGGTGCAGAACATCGCGATCTTCGGCTGCGTCTCGCCGTCCAGCAGCCTCTCCCGGTTCGCCTGGAACCATTCGGGAAAGTCGCGGAAGGTGCGCGTGCGCGGGTCGATCGCGCCGGTAAAGCTGCCCAGCGCGACTTCATAGTCGTTGCGCGTATCGATCACGATCGTGTCGGGCCGGTCGATCAGCGCGTTCCAGTCGGCGGGCGCGACATAATGGCCGGTATCGAGCGGATCGATGTCCGGCTGACCCATCGTCACGATCTCCTGCTTCAGCCGGACCTTCATCCGGTGGAACGGCATTTCCGGCGCGCGCGATTCCTTGATCTCGATCTCGGCGCAGCCGGGCAGGGCGCGGATATGGGCCAGAACCTGCTCGATCCCGTCGTCGGTCCCGGCGATCGTGCCGTTGATGCCCTCGCGGGCCAGCAGCAACGTGCCCTTGACGCCCAGCGCGCGGCAGGTCCGCGCCAGCGGCGCCTTGATCCGCTCAAGGTCCGCAAAGGGGGTGAACTGGTACAGCGCGACGACGCGGATCGGATGAACGGGGTGGGTCACTGAAATTCTGGTCCTGAGAGGCGCTTTCCACCGCGCCCTAGCGATATTGCGTGGATTCGTCATGTGGGGAGCGCCCAACGGAAGGGGCCGGGATCGTACCCGGCCCCTTCCGTTTCACGATTGCAGGAATAGCCTAGGTCACATCCAGCGTGAATCGCACCGTCTTCGCGGGTGCGACACCGCGATCGAACGGCCGGGCATAGGCGAAGCTGACAATATGCTTGCCCTTGGCGGTCGGCTTCAGCCGGAAACTCTGGGTCTCCCATCCGCCGGGAAGGCTGCCGCCGCTGGTCACCGGATCGCCGAGTTGCCTGACCGGCCCGGCCTTGACGAGCGTCCACGCATAGCCCGTGCCGAGCTGGGCCTTGAGGCGGATCTCGACGGAGCCGCCAAGCGGGACGGCGCGGGTTGCGCCGTCCTCGCCCTCGGTCAGCACGACCGCCGACTGGCTCTCCGCGGAGTCCGTGCCCGTTCCGTTCACGGCGCAGGCCGGCGTGGCGAGCAGCAACGCAGCGGGCGCCAGCGCCAGCAGCGTTCGCCCTGTCCTTGCGATCGTGCCATGCATATCATCTCTCCGATACCGTTACCGTGTCGGCGCGATCAGAATCTGCCGGCGCCGGACCAACTCGAGAAGCGCCGGATTGATGACCAGCTGTTGCGGCGCGGGACGTACCCAGGCGGCGGCATATCCGATGCTGTTCGCGCCATATTTGATCCACATATAGCCGCTTTCGCCCCAGCCGGTTCCCCAGGAGTTGCGAATGCGCCAGGCGCCCTTGGAATCGTCCCAACCGACGATAACGACGCCGTGGTTAATCCAGCCTGTATCGTTCTGGTTGAAGACGCCCGACGTATAGGCCTGGAAGGCGGGGGTGACCCGGACGGCGACCGCGAGCGGGCCGTGGGTCACGAGCGCGCCCTTGAGCTGGGCGACGCTCGGTACCTCTGCCTTGACGGTGACGAAACCCCATGCCGCGGCCTTGTAGAGGCCGGTGGGGGCGGGCGTGCACACGCCGTTGGATGCCGTATAGGGGGTCTGCGCTTCGCTGCGGACCTTGTTACCCAGCATCCAGTTGAAGACCGGGTCCCACCAGCCGCCCGCGCAACTGCCCGATCCGGCACATGAAACGACATGCTGTTCGGAAGAGTCGATCAGTGCGTTGAAACGGAGATTATAGGTGCCCTCATAGGCGCCCAGCGCGGTGAAGGCCCAGCAGCTTCCGCAACCGCCCTGATTGCGAACCGGCGGCATTTTTGCCTGATAGCTGCAGGTTGCCGATCCGGCGGTGCAGGGCAGCAGCGCGAGCCGGATATTCTTTGCGGACAGATACCGGTTGTCGAGTTCGATGGCATCGACCGCGAACCGGTTCTGCGCCGTTGCCTTTGCCTCCAGTTCGGCCGGCTCGGGCAGCTTCAAGCCGGTGAGTTGCTCGATCGGCCGGTCGAGCGCGGTGGTATAGCCGATGTTGAAGGTCCATCTCTCGGCGACGGCGGCCTGCCGAAGCTGGCTGACCTGCGCCTTGATCTGCGGCGACGCCCGGGTGAGGCGGCTGGCGTAGAAGGGGGATTCGGTCAGCTGTACCTGTTTGAGCTGCACGCCCTTTGCGACGGTCCGGTCCTGGGCGTTGCCGGCGAATATCGGGATCGCGCCGATTGCGACAAATGCTGCCACACCCAACAGCGCGGCGCTGCTTTGCTTCATCCTGTCCATATTTTTGCTCCGCAGAATATAGGTTTCACGCGAACGCAACGTCAGGCTCATAATTGAAATGCTCTAGCGACTCCAATCGCGAGCAAGATGAGTTATGTCAGGATGACGCGCTGGAGTCGATAGATCGATGATAGATTTTTATGGTTTCTGTTCGGAAACGGTTGCAGAATCGGAACGAAAATGAGCTGTTCATACTTGTACAAATCGATGAAGATCCTGAATATTGATTGGAACGAGAGTTAACACTGACTTCAATGTTCCTGTCCAGTTCGCCGGGATGTACGGTCGGTGGGCGTGGACGAAAGGCCGTTCAGGCTGGCACGCGCGGACGCAACCGTGCCGGGCGCGATGCCTCCTCCTCATGATCCTGCGTGTCGCCGAAGTGATCGGCGACGGTGCGCCCGTCGGCGCGATAGCGGTCACGGAACAGGAAGCCGATCATCTCGTGCAGCCAGACGCGCCGCCCCATGCGGTAATACCAGCGGATCGCGTGCCGTATCTTCGGGTCCGGGTGCCAAGCCCAGCGGAGTAAAGCGCGCGGGCGAAGCTGGGCGATCGCCTCGATCGCCTTTACCCACAGGAACAGCCGCCACGGCGCCATCCCCGCCACGCCGAGCACAGGGTGCTTATAGTCCCATTTGGTCGCGTCCGTCTGGATGACCGGCCGGTCGCGGGCGAGGCGATAATAGGGTGTCCAGCGATGCGGCGTGACATAGAGCGACTGGATCTGATCGGGGTCATAGGAGACGATCTGGCGCAGGCCGCGCCACATGCTGGCATTGGTCTCGTTGTCGAATCCGGCGACCCAGGTTGTCATCGACAGGATGCCATGGCGCCGCAGCAGCCGGATCGCCTCGCGATCGGCGGTGGTCGATCCGCCTTTGCGGATCAGCTTCAGCGTCGCCTCGTCCGTATTCTCCATGCCCAGGAGGAAGCGTTCGAAGCCTGCCTGCTTGTAGAGGTGGAGGATGTCGGCATCGCGCACGATGTCGTCGGCACGGGTGGAGCCGACCAGGGTGACCGATACTCTCTCGGCGATCAGCGCCTCGAGGAACGCCTGCCAGGGTTTGCGCCCGGCGCTCGGATTCTCGTCGGCGAAGTTGAACACCTCGACGCCGTGCTCGCGGTGAAGCCGGGCGATCTCCCTTGCCAGCAATACCGGGTCGCGGTGACGCCAGCGGGTCCAGAAGCCGCGTTGGCCGCAATAGTTGCAGAGATGCGGACAGCCGCGGGAGAACTGGATGACCACCGCGCGCTTGCCGCCCCAATAGCTGTAGCGGTGGTGGTCGATCAGTTCCCAGCCGACGCGGTAGGCGTCGAGATCGACGATGACCGGCGCGGGTGGCGTGCCGATCGGCGTGCCGTCGCGGCGAAACGCGATGCCGGGGATGTCGTCGAGCGGGGCCCCTTCAGCCAGCGCGCGGATCAGGCGATGCGCCGTCTCCTCGCCCTCACCGCGAACGATGGCATCGACATGGGGTTCGTCGCGCAGGATCTCGCGCCAGAAATAGGTGGGGTGAACGCCGCCATAGATGATGTGCGCGTCAGGCAGCGCGGCGGCGACATCGGCCGCGACCCGGCGGATGATCGGCTGGGCGGAAGAGGAGCCGGAATGACCGAACAGGATCGCCTCGGGCGCGTGAGCGATGATCCGTTCGACCAGTTCGGGCAATGGCATCGGGCCGAACTCGCCATCGATCAGGTCGACCACATGGCCGTCGTCGATCAGCGGGCCGCCGATCGAAAGCAGGCCCAGCGGCGGTAGCTGTTCCCTTGGGATGCGGCTGCCGATGGCGGGATGCGGGATGTTGACGAGCAGGATGCGCAAGGGGCCGAACCTCCGATGTTGAACCGGGCTTCGGATGGGGGCGACGTTCCATGAGCGTCATGAGCGGTGCGTGAGGAATCGTTGATCACGCGCGTGCGGGCAAAGAAAAAGGGCCGGGGTTTCCCCCGGCCCTCTTCGTGTTTCGCTGGTGGCGAAGATCAGACCGCCGAAACCTCGGCGACGTCGATCTTCACGCCCGGGCCCATCGAGGACGAGACCGCGACCTTGCGCAGATACTTGCCCTTGGCGCCCGACGGCTTGGCCTTGACCACCGCGTCGACCAGCGCGTCGAAGTTCGAACGCAGATCTGCGGCCGAGAACGACGCCTTGCCGATGCCCGAATGGATGATGCCGGCCTTCTCGACGCGATACTCGACCTGGCCGCCCTTGGCGGCCTTGACGGCTTCGGCGACGTTCATGGTGACGGTGCCGAGCTTCGGGTTCGGCATCAGGCCCTTCGGACCCAGCACCTTACCGAGACGGCCGACCAGGCCCATCATGTCCGGGGTCGCGATGCAGCGATCGAACTCGATCTTGCCGCCCTGAACGATCTCGAGCAGGTCTTCCGCGCCGACCACGTCCGCACCGGCTTCGCGGGCTTCGTCAGCCTTTGCGCCCTTGGCGAACACGCCCACGCGCACGGTCTTGCCGGTGCCGGCGGGCAGGGTGACGACGCCACGGACCATCTGGTCGGCGTGACGCGGGTCGACGCCCAGGTTCAGCGCGACTTCGATCGTCTCGTCGAACTTGGCGGTGGCGTTCTTCTGCGCCAGCGCGATTGCTTCGTCGACGCCGTACAGCTTCTCGCGGTCAACCGCGGTCGCCATGGCCTTCGCCTTCTTCGTCAGCTTTGCCATGTGATCAGCCCTCCACCACTTCGAGGCCCATCGCGCGAGCGGAGCCTTCGATGATCTTCGTTGCGGCGTCGATGTCGTTCGCGTTCAGATCCTTCATCTTCGCGGTCGCGATTTCCGCGAGCTGCGAGCGCTTGATCTTGCCTGCCGAAATCTTGCCCGGCTCCTTCGAACCCGACTTCAGGCCGACGGCCTTCTTGATCAGGTAGGTCGCGGGCGGCTGCTTCGTCTCGAAGCTGAAGCTGCGGTCGGCATAGACGGTGATGACGGTGGGGAGGGGCGTGCCCTTTTCCACTTCGCCGGTCGCCGCGTTGAACGCCTTGCAGAATTCCATGATGTTCACGCCGCGCTGACCCAGGGCAGGGCCGATCGGCGGCGAGGGGTTGGCGGAGCCCGCAGGCACCTGGAGCTTGATATAGCCCGTAATCTTCTTAGCCATGTTTCACTCTCTAGCTGGCCAGGTCGCCCCGGCCGGTTCAAGTTTAGCGGTACAGACGAATGCCGAGGCACTCTCCCGCAAATTCCAATGCTGTCGCTCTGGAAGGCGGCGCGCATAGCGCCACGGGGCCTCAAAGGCAAGAGCGCGGCCGATTGTTGGATACATGTTGGAATTGGACCAGCATGACATGGGGCGGCAGCGATTCGTTCGTACGCCCCTTGCCTTCCCGTCGATCAAACTTTAGGGGCAAACGCCGCACAGGGGTGTAGCTCAGCTGGTTAGAGCGTCGGTCTCCAAAACCGAAGGCCCTCGGTTCGAATCCGAGCTCCCCTGCCATCCTTTTCAAGGATCTCCCCTACATGTTCCGTGCGCTGTACGACTGGACGCTCAGGCTTGCCGGTCATCGCCACGCCGATCGCTATCTCGCGACGGTATCGTTCGCCGAATCGAGCTTTTTTCCCATTCCCCCTGACGTGATGCTGGTGCCGATGGTGCTGGCGCGCCGCGATCAGGCGTACCGAATCGCGACGATCTGTACGATCGCGTCGGTGCTGGGCGGGTTGTTCGGCTATGCGATCGGCTATTTCCTGACCGGATTCGCGCACCAGGTGCTCGAATTCTTCCGCCATGGCGCGTTCGAGGATTTCACCGCCGCCTATCAGAAGTACGGCGCGGCGCTGATCCTGGTGAAGGGGCTGACGCCGATTCCGTTCAAACTGGTGACGATCGCCAGCGGCCTGTCGCATTATCCCCTTGGTATCTTCATCCTCCTCTGCACCATCACCCGGGGCGCCCGCTTCTTCGTCGTCGCGTTTCTGCTCAAGAAATATGGAGAACCCGTGCAGAAGGTGCTTGAGGAACGGCTGAACCTGATCGGCTGGATCGTTCTCGCGGCGCTGATTGGTGGATTCGCGGTGGTTGCTTTGATTTAGTTTTTCACTCCCGGCATTCGCCGCACTGGCGGACGAGGCGAGCGGATTCAGGGATGAACTACCCAGTTTGTGATTATTTGGTTACAATTTCTGCGCTTTAGGTAGCGCAACAGGAAATATTGCGCTTGCGAAATTTTCAACGCCCGCCTATCTGCCGCTTGCCTTTGCGCAAACCGAAGGGGAAGTAACGTGTTTAAGAAGATTGCTCTTGCTGTGGCAGCTTCGACGATGGCGATGAGCGGTGTTGCTCACGCTTCGGCGGCTCAGTCGCTCAGCCTCAAGAACGTGCCGGTCCGCGCTTCGACCGACGCCTCGAAGTCGAACGCTCAGGGCGAAGGTATCAGCCCGCTGTTCATCGTCGGTGGCATCATCGCTGTCGTCGCGATCCTCGAGATCACCGGCGCGATCAACATCTTCGGTGACTCGGACAGCAACTAAGGTTGTTGTCGATCGTCACGGTCGAGGAAAATGGCGGCTCCGGCCGCCATTTTTTTTGCTTTGCAGCACTGAATATGCTGCACAGGCGAACGCTTCACCCTATCTCCCCGCCGGTTCGTCCTGTCCGGATTGCCGCAATGGAACGTGCGTGGGCGCGGCCGGTTCAACCTCTGCCTGTCTGATCGCGCCTGAAGGCGATCCGGTATCCGGATCCTCGCGCATCGAAGTGGAGGAAGGACATGCTCAAATCTCTATCGACGCTGCTAGCGTCGCTTTCGCTGGTAACAGCGGTCGCCGTGCACGCCGCGCCCGCGCAATCGCTCAGCCTTGCCAATTCGCCACAGATCGATCGCGCATCGACGACCGCGGGGCCGAGCAACGCCCAAAGCGGGGCCGGGGCCGGCATTTATGTGATCAGCGCGATCGTCGCGGGACTCATGATCTGGGGCATTGTCGAACTGGCGAGCGGCGACGATTCGCCGGACAGCCCCTAGTTTCCCTTTCCCCGGCAACGGCCCGCAGCGGGCGCCCCTTCGTGCGGGCGCCCGCTTTCGTCTGCGTGTCGCGGGGGCCGTTGCGAGGCGGATATCACGGGTCTTGCCCCGCCGCACCCAAGTCGCTAGATACCAGCCCCAATCCGACAGCGTGATGGGTGTTCGCCGGGTCTCTCAAGAGGGGCCGGGCGGCGGACCCTGTCCCGAAGCCGGGCAACCAATTTGCGAGGCAACAGGTGGCTAAGACCAGTCCGCTCGAATTCATGCGCCAGGTACAGGCAGAGACCAAGAAGGTCGTCTGGCCGACCCGCAAGGAAACCGTGATGACCGCCGTGATGGTGCTGATCATGGCGACGCTGCTCGGCCTGTTCTTCTTCGGTGTGGACAGCGCGTTCGACGCGATCGTCCGCTTCCTGCTCAGCCTCGCTGAACGCAACTGAGCCAATAACGGGATAACCAATGGCGCGCTGGTACATCATTCACGCCTATTCGGGCTTCGAGAACAAGGTGCGGGATCAGATCCTGTCCGACGCGACGCGGCTGGGCCTCGACGCGCTGGTCGAGGCGGTCGAGGTTCCGGTCGAGACCGTGACCGAGGTTCGCCGCGGCAAGAAGGTGCAGTCGGAGCGCAAGTTCTTCCCCGGCTACGTCCTCGCCAAGTTGGCGATGAACGATGACGTCTATCACCTCGTCAAGAACACGCCGAAGGTGACAGGCTTCCTCGGCAGCTCGGGCAAGCCCCAGCCGATCAGCGAGGCCGAGGCCGCGCGCATCCTCAACACCAAGGAGGAAGCCGCCGCCGCGCCCAAGACGCAGATCAAGGTCGATTACGAGATCGGCGATGCGGTCAAGGTGCTGGAAGGCCCGTTCGCGAGCTTCAACGGCGTGGTCGAGGAACTCGACTTCGACAAGTCGAAGGTCAAGGTCAGCGTGTCGATCTTCGGTCGCGCAACCCCGGTCGAGCTGGACTTCGACCAGGTCGAGCGCTCGAAGTAAGCGCCGCGACATCGCAGGATTACGGGAGGCCGGGGCGAAAGCTCCGGCCTTCTTGCTTTCGGCGATCAGAATTTGGGCCAGCTCGGTGCGTGCGGGGGTGGCGACACCGTTGCTGGGGTCCTAGTCATGTCGCAGGTGAATGATTCACGGGGGAGGCGATATGCGGGTCGATCGGCGGACACTGATTCTGGGTGCGGCGGCTGTGGCGGTGGCGGGGCAAGCCCGGGCACAAGGCCGCGCAGGCGGTTGGTACGACCGTGCCATCGTCATCGATGCGCTCGGCGGGATGGGTGACCCCTATGCCCCCGACGACGTGTTGCGCATGAGCGACCGGGGATGGGCCGAGACGTTGGCCAGCGGCGTGACGATGGTACGCGACACCGTCTTCCCCGTCGGCAATGTCGTCGACGCCTGGGCTGACTACGCAAAGAGCATCGAGGGCAAGAAGGCGTATCTCGCCGCCAATCCCGATCGCCTGCTGCTCGTGCGGAGCGCGGCGGATATTGTGAAGGCGAAGCGCGACGGCAAGTTCGGTATCCTGCTGGGGACGCAGGATACGACCATGGTGGGGCCGCAACTCGACCGTTTCGCGCAGCTGAAGAAGGACGGGGTGATGACCGTCCAGCTGACCTACAACAACCGCAATTTGAGCGGGGACGGGTCGCTGGAGCCGGACAATGCCGGTCTGTCCAAGCTTGGCCGCGCGACGATCGAGCGGATCGAGGCGGAGAAATTGCTGCTCGACCTCAGCCATGGCGGCGCGCGGACGATGGCTGAGGCCGCGGCGCACGCCAAACGGCCGCCGGTCATCAGCCATAGCGGCGCACGCGCGCTGACGGACCATCCGCGCAACACGGCGGACGAGACGATCCGCGCGGTCGCGAACAAGGGGGGCGTGGTCGGCGTCTATTTCATGCCGTTCCTGACGCTCGACAGCCAGCCCAAGGGTGCCGACCTGATCCGCCATATCGAGCATGTCGCCAATGTCGCGGGCGAGGACCATGTCGGGATCGGCACCGATAACGGCGTGCTGCCCCAGCTCGTCGACGAAGCGGCCAAGGAGCGTAATCGCCGCTGGGCGATGGAGCGGAGCAAGGCGGGCATCGCGGCGCCGGGGGAGGGGCCGGATGTGTTTCCGATCGTTGCCGAGTATAACAGCGTCGATCGCTACCGCCGCCTCGCCGTGGCGCTGGAGCGGCGCGGCTGGTCAACGACCCGGCTGGAGAAGCTGTTCGGGGGTAATTTCCTGAGGGTCTATCGCGACGCTTGGGGCGGGTGAATAGCAGGCGCTTGAGATCTTGTGAGGTCTTGGCTTCGTGAAATTGAAGGTCGAGGCCAGTGTGTCGATCGCCGGTCCTTTTGCAACGAGTGAACGGGGGTCGACATTAGCCCCTGTTCAGTCGGTCAGCTATGGATCGATCTCGGCGTGAAGCTAATGTTTTGCAGTTCTGCTCGTTGAAATTCGCGATAGTGATTCTCATATGAGAATTACGCCGCTTTACTCATATGAGTGAGAATTCTGTCCGGCGTTGTCTCTTTACGATCAGAAATTCATTTGATTGGCTTTCCTGAGGCAGGAAACGCAATCGCCGCGTCCGGGCCTAGACAGCCGGATGGGGCGATGTGGAGAGACGTACCCCATGATCGCCTACTTCCTTCTGGTTCATCGCTACCCCGCCCAGTTCAAGCAGCTCTTCAAGGCGATCTATCTGCCGGGCAACCAATATGTGGTTCATGTGGACAAGAGTTCCGGCAAGGCCTTGGCGGACGAAGTTTCAACGTTTCTCAAGCCCTATCAGGGGGTCGATCTGCTGGAGCCGCAGGATGCGCTATGGGGCGGATATAGTCTCGTCGAAGCAGAATTGCGCGGCATGGCGCGCCTGCTTGAGATGGATAACCGTTGGTCCCACTACATCAATCTGTCCGGTCAGGATTTCCCGCTCAAAAGCCAGAATTATGTCCGTGAATTCTTCGCCGCCAATCCAGGCAAGCAATTCATTCGCGCCCTCGATCAACGCAAGGAACGGCCGGACACGCTAAACCGTATCAGCCACCTCTTCGTCGAGGAGAACGGCGCGATGACCGCCACGGGAGTGGCACGACCGTATCTGCCTGGTGATACCCCCTTTATCGGCACGCAGTGGAAGGCCGTCACCCGCAGCTTCTGTGAGTATGTCTGCCACGATCCTCGGGTCGAGCGGTTCAAGACCTTTTATCGCAACAGCTTCATTGCGGACGAGGCGTTCTTCCAGACCGTGATCATGAACAGCGACGATCCGGGCATCGTTATGAACGATGACTTGCGGATGATCGATTGGGTTCCGGATGGGGATATCAAGCTGCGTCCCCGCGACTATGACGAAGGGGACTTTGGTAAGCTGCAACGCAGCCCCGACCTCTTCGCCCGCAAGTTCGATGCCGAGAACGGTTCAAGAATTCTCGCATTGCTTGAACGCCATCTGCGATCCCCGGCGGCGAACCACTATCTGCGGAGAGTTCCTGCGCCGATGCCGCCGTCATATGCCAGAACAGCGGACGCGGCCTTCGCCTAGCCGCTTCGGCCCCCGCGACCCCAGTCCTTCTTCCAATCTCGATCCGCCACCCCCGGATATCGGACGCTGGCGATCCTGCCTGTGCTTCTCCGCGGCGCCCGTGCTCCAGCCCTTGACCTGATCGAGTGCTGGAAGTGCGATCGTGAGGAACGGTGCCCGTGCGAGCGCGGCGATTGCAAAACTGTGGCATGGTTCAGACCCTGCGAATCGACGGGAGAGGCGTATGCGGCGGCATCTGCTGGTTTGGATCGTCAGCCTTCTGGTCACCGGCACGGCGCAGGCGGCGGCGTCCGGGGCGCCGCGACGCGAAGGAGCGGCATTTACCGATCGGCTGACGCTGGCGCCCTGCCGGATCGCCAAGGACGCGGGATCGGGAAAGCGGGTGGAGGTCGAGGCGCGCTGTGGCACCTTCCTGGTGCCCGAGAACCGAGGTGTCGCGCGCTCGCGCATGCTCCCGCTGCGGCTGGTGATCCTGCCCTCTCGCTCGAGCCGCCCGCGCGATCCGGTATTCATACTCTCCGGGGGGCCGGGTCAGCCGGCAACCGATCAGGCGCAATATTATCATGGCGGGTGGCAGTCCGAGAATCATGAGGTCGTGCTGCTGGACCTGCGCGGAACCGGCGAGGGGACGGCGCTCGATTGCAACCTTGGCGGCTCGGACAACGATCTTCAGGGCTATCTCAACGGCTATCTGGCCGACGGCGCGGGTTATGCCGCCTGTCGCGATGCGCTCCAGCGGCATGCCGATCTGCGCCAGTACACGACCATGAGCGCGATGCGGGATCTGGACGAACTGCGGCAGGCGTTGGGCTATCGCAAGATCAACCTGGAGGGCGGCTCGTACGGGACGCGTGCGGCCATCACCTATATCCGGATGTTCCCGCGGCGCGTCCACGCCGCTCTGCTCTTCAGCCTCGTTCCCATCGAGAACCGCGCGCCGCTCTATCATGCCGCGGCGGCGCAACGCGCCTTTACCCAGCTCGTCGAGCAATGCCGGGCGGATGCCGGGTGTCGCGCGGCCTATCCCGACATCAACGGCGACCTTCAGGCCGTGCTTGAGCGGTTGCGTGCCGAACCGGCCCGTGTGCGTGTTCCCCATCCGGTGACCGCGCTCCCGACCGAGGTTCGCCTCGGGGCTTCGGGTTTCGCGGATGCGCTGCGCGTGATGCTGTACTCGGTCGATTCGGGACGACGCGTGCCGCTTCTCCTGCGTCGCGCGCGCGCAGGCGACCTTGTTCCGTTCGCCGAGGCGGCACTACGGAGCAGCAGGGGGTTCACCCAGAGCATCCGCGCCGGCTTGCTGCTCTCCTTCACCTGTGCCGAGGATGTCTCGAGAATTCGGCCCGAGGAGGTTGCGAAGGAGACGGCGGGGAGCTTCATCGGCGCCCAGCGCGTGCGCAGCCAGATGGCCGCGTGTTCGGTGTGGCCGAAGGGGGATGTCCCGCAAGATTACTATCGTCCGCTGCGCTCGCGCGTCCCCGCGATCCTCGTGTCGGGGAACCTCGATCCGGTGACGCCGCCGAGCTGGGGGGAGATCGCGTTGCGCTATTTCCCGAATGGCATCCATATCGTGCTTCCGGGCACCCATACCCCGACCAACGACTGCGTGAACGACCTGGGGCGGAAGCTGTTTCTCACGGGGACCACGCGCGGACTGGACGGGAACTGCGCGGCCGCGACGACACTGCCTCCCTTTGTCCTGCCGGACTGAATCCAGCCGGTTCATTTCCCCTTCCAGTCCCCGATCCGCCAGCCGCCGAACATCGGCCGCTCGCGATCCTGCGGTCGTTTTGCCGGATCGGCCTTGCTCCACCCCTTGACCTGATCGAGTGCGGGCGGGGGAAGGATCTTGGGTCCGAAGAGATGGGGTATCCCCCGCGCGCGGCGTTCGGCTTCGGCGATGTTGAACGCTTCCCGGCCGCGCTGCTGTTGCGCCTCGTACATCGCGCCGAGGCGGAAGCTCCGCGCTTCGCTGCTCTCGCCACGGCGGCGTTTGATGTGATCCGGTTCGGCCTGAAGGCGCACTTCCTTCTGATGGAGGTAAAGGAGCTGGAGGGCCTCGCTCGGGGTGAGCTGCGGGATCGGCGGGGGTTCGTTGTGGCGCCAGCCGTCGTCGCGATAGCTTTCGGGGTCGGCGGCTTCGAGCATTGCCAGTTCCAGCCGTTCATAGCCCATCTCCAGCGCGAGCCGCATCTCGCGGGCGAAGGCGGGGCTCTCTTTGCGGCGATGGTAGAAGGCCGAATGGGTGAACCCTGTCGCCGCGGCCGACAGGCGGACGTTGGCGGTGGCGCTGAGCGCGGCGAGGAAAGTCTGTTCCGCCTCCCGGTCCAGCCGCCGCCGTTGGGCGCGACGCAGCTGCAGGTGGCCGGAAGCGGCGCGGACGATATGGGGTTCGCGGTCCGGATTTTCGACCGGCTCGGCGGCGTTGAGGTTGGCATGAGCCAGCGCGAGCGCCGCATCCCATTCGGCGGCCAAGGCGGCGTCGCAGTTGCGGCGCCTGATCATCGTCGTGCGGTTGAGGCCTAGGCTGCGCGCCGCTTCCCGCGCATTGCCGGTGCGGCGAAGCGCGGCGAGGAAGGCATCATTCTCTTTTGCCTGACGTCGGTTGAACGGACGGCCCATCCGCCAGTGTTCCGAAACGCATTCCAACATTGCAAGTGGGTTTCAGGGGGCGTCGCGGGGCCGCGATTTCGTCCCTTCGTCACAAGATTCGTCCCACCGCACCTCCGCGATTGCGGTCGGGGAGCGCGTTGCGCCAGCGCTGCCCGGCACCAGATCCAATGAGGCGCTTCATCCATGTCATCTTCCATCCAGGCTTGTTTCACCGGGATTGCCTTCACCCTGTTTGCCGCCGCATCAGCCCCCGCGGCGGCGCAGGAGGCGGAGGCTCCCGGTGAAACCCGCGCGAGCGGGGATACCGCCGCGACATCGGCCGAGGACGCGTTCGGCGCCAGCGTCGGGATCAACCAGGTCGGCCTCTACAGCCCCTATCAGACGCGCGGTTTCGACCTGGTCTCATCGGGTGGGGCGACGCGGATCGACGGCTTCTACTTTCACCCCGCCGCGCTGCCGTCGGAATCGCTGGTGTCGGGATCGTCGATCAATGTCGGTATCGCCGCGACGGCGCTCGACCTGCCGCTGCCGACGGGCGTGGTCGGCTATCGGCTGCGCGACCCTGGGCAGAAGAGCTCGCTGTCGGTTACCGCCGGAACGCGCGGGTTCGGCTCGCCCAGCGTCGAGGCGCTGGGAAGCCTGGTGACCGACGATGGCAGGCTGGGCCTTGTCGCGCATACCTTCATCAGCCCGGAGGAGAATTGGTCGACCGGGCAGGAAGGCGCGCGGTACGAGGCCGGGGCGGTGGCGCGCTGGTCGCTCGCGCCGGGAACGCGGGTGCGCGTCTTTGGCGGGATCAGCCGGCAGACCAACAATGGCGATCTTGCGGTTCTGCCCGATGGGGCGGCGACGCCGCCACCGCTGCGGACGCGGCACAATTACAGCGCCGAATGGGCGGAGTCGCGCTCGACCAGCGGCAATTTCGGCGCGCTGGTCGAACATCGCTCGGGCGGGTGGCTGCTCGGCGCCTCGGCGGTGCGGTCGACGCGCGATGCTTCCCGTACCGACACGACGGTGCTGTCGATCGACGGCGCGGGGCGGGTGAGGAGCACCCTCTATCACACGCCCGAGGCCGATGCCCGGTCGGACTCGGTTGAGGTGAAGGCGTTCAGGACCTTCACGCTGGCCGGGGCGACGCATCGTGTCGGGCTGGCGTTTCGCAACCGCCATTCGGTCACGCGCCGGGCCGACGCCATCGCGGTTCCCGCCGGGAGCTTCAACGTGTGGGATGACCCGGTTGCCGTCGCCCGGCCGAATTTCCCCGGCACCGTGCCGCTCAGCCGGGATGAGGTCGACCAGAGCATCCTCAGCGCCACCTACGAGCTGTCGGTCGACGACGATCTCGAGCTGCGGCTGGGGGCGCATCGCAACCGGTACGAGAAGAGCTTCCGCGACACGCGCGGGGCGCAGTCGACCCAGCGTGACAAGTCGGTGCTGTTCAGCGCTTCGGGGCTCTGGAACGCGACATCGCGGCTGCATTTCTTTGCGAGCTATGTCGCGGGACTTGAGGAATCGGGGGTGGCGCCCGATGCGGCGATCAACCGCGGGGCGGTGCTGCCGCCGGTCGAGGCGCGGCAGTACGAGGTGGGTGCGCGGTTCGACGTGACGTCGCGGCTGGGCTTCATTCTGGCGGGATTCGACATCCGCAAGCCGATCTACGGGCTGCGTTCCGACTCGGTCTATGCCCCGGTCGGCACGGTCCGCCACCGCGGGATCGAGGCATCGCTGACCGGCCAGCTAACCAAGACAACGACAGTCGTGCTAGGCGCCAACATCGTCCAAGCCCGGATTTCGGGGGAGCAGGTGGAGGCGGGGTTGGTAAGGCCCGAAGCTCCCGGCGTGTCCGCCTTCAACGCGACGATCGCGTTCGAGCAGAAGCTGACCGATCGATGGAGCATCGACACCTATATTCTCTACGAAGGCGCGCGGCGCCGCGACAACCGGAGTGAGGCGGAATTGGCGGCGGTGCCTTTCGGCTATCTCGGGACGCGATATGATTTGAGGCTGGGCGGGGCCGAGGTGTCTTTGCGGGCACAGCTGGTGAACATGTTTGACCGCAAGGGCTATTATGCGACGCCCTATGGATCGCTTGTGCCGGTGACCGGGCAGCATTGGCGCTTGCTCCTCACCACAAAGCTCTGAGATGCTATAGACCTGGAAGAGGATGATTGGACGATGACCGGAACCATTGCCCGTTTCCCGGAATCGTGGCGCGAGGCGGCGCGGCGGCTGTTGCCGCTGGCGCTGATCCCGGTGGGTGCGGTCTATTGCATGCTCTCAGAGATGCTCTTCAGCGAGGAGCGATCGGGACTGATCGAGAGCCTGAGCTGGGCGGCCGCGACGTTGGGGCCGTGGGTCGCGGCCGCGATGATGTTCGAGCATGGCGCTCGGTTCGCACGGAAGCGGTCGCAGTTGATCCTGCTGGGCCTGGGCCTTGCCTTCGCCGCCTATGCAGCGAGCGGTGCGGCGGCGCTTTGGCTGGGATCAGGCGCGGAGCGCGCTTTTTTCAGCCGGCTGCCGCTGTTCGGCGTCGCGCTGCTCGGAGCGGCGCTCTATCCGGTCTGGGTTCCGGCGGAAGCATCGCATGATCTGGCGCCGGCGGGCGATGTTCCGCCGGTCCCGCCCGCTGACATTCTGTTCGCCTGTGCGGCCGGAAACTATGTCGAACTCTACACCGAGCAACGCACTGTCGTGTGGCGCCAGACGATGCGGAATGCGGAACGCGTGCTGCGCAAGGTTGGCTTCGTCCGGGTCCATCGCTCCTACCTGGTCCCATGGCGAAACATCGATGTGCTCGTCCGCGACCGGAAGGCTGTCGTCGAGGTCGCACTGGTCGGCGGCCGCCGGCTTCCGGTGTCGAGCCGCTACGCGAACAACCTTGCGGATCAGACCCTGCAATAGCCCGTACGGGCCCCTACTTGGGGCGCCCGCTATACCCCGCTGCTTGGCGTAGCGCGTCGCCATCCATCACATAGCCGTCGCTCACCACGGTCACGACGCGGCGGAGTGCACCGATCTCGGTCGAGGGATCGCCATCAACCAGCACCATGTCAGCTTCCTTGCCGACCGCGATCGAGCCGGTGCGCTTGTCGGCACCGACCACACGAGCAGGCAGGATGGTCGCGCTCTGCAGCGCCTGGGCGGGTGTGAAGCCGGCTTGCTGATAGATTTCGAGCTCGCGGATCAACTCGATCCCCCAGCCGTCGGTCCCGGCAACGATCGGCACGCCGGCCTTGTGCAGCTTGCCGACAAGCTGGACCATCTTCGCATAGCTCTTGCGATAGTCGTCGCGCGTCAGCCCCTCGACCAGCGGATAGCCGCTGCGAGTGAAGGCGGAGCGTTCGACGACGGGCGAGATGATGCCCATATAGGGTGCGTAGGCTGGGTGCGGCTTGCCGCCATCCTGTGTCAGGAAACCTTCGAAAATGACGATCGTCGGGTCGACGATGGTCTTGCGCCTGGCGAGATCGGCGACGAAGTTGGTCATCAGTGGCGCGTCGAGATCGACGTCCTTGAAATAGCGCGCCGGCCCTTCCATCCGCTGGCGGGTATTGGCCTTGTCGATCACTTCCCTCGGCATCGATTCCATTACGACGAAGTTGAGGTGAGTCAGCTCGTCATAGCCCGCAGCCACGGCTTCGCTCGGCTTCATCGTCGCCGGGACATGACCATGAACGTGAAGGCCGAGCTTGTGCGCTTCGGCTGCGGCCGGAGCGATCCAGGCGGGATTCATCGAGGTGTAGAATTTGACGCCCCAAAGGCCAGCCGCCTTGATCTTGCGGACCGCGGCGATCGCTTCGGCCTCGCTGCTCACCACTTCGGCGCCCTGCGCCGCGAGAGGGTCCTTCTTGTCGATGATCGCGGAGATGAACGGCTCGCCCATCAAGAGCGTGCCGGCGGAGCGGCGCTTGGTTGCGTCAACCGCACGGTCGAAAGTGGTGCCAGGGCTGCGGAAGCTGGTGATGCCGTTGGCGACATTGGCGAGCACATCCCAATCGTCGCCGATATGCAGATGGCTGTCCCAGATTCCGGGAACGAGTGTCTTGCCACGCCCATCAATGGTGCGTGTGCCGGCGGGGGCCTTGATCGATCCTGACGCGCCGATTGCAGCGATCTTGCCATCGCGCGCGAGCACCGCGCGGTTGGTTAAGAATACGCCCTTGTCGGCGTCGAACAGCCGGACATTGTCGAACAGCACAGGCGCCCTTGCCGCCGATGTCAGGAAGCGCTGTGCAATACCCTTGAGTTCGGCCGCTGTCGCCGCCTCCTGCGCGTCGCGAAGCTGCCTGAGCGCGCCTTCGTAGCCGGCCGGCATCACCGAGATATGGCCGATATCTGCGAAAAAGCGCTTGTTCTCGTCCAGCCAGACCGGGACGGGCGACGGCAAGAGGCCCTTGATGAAGGCGAGCTGGACTCTCTTCGGCCCGGCAGGGCCGGCAATGGTCACCGTCTGACCAAAGACCATGTGGCCCTTGCCGCTGGGCAGGAAGGCAAGGCCGGCGTCCCCCGCCGCTGCCAGCTTCTCGATCATCGGCGCGCCGGCGATACCGACGCCGCCCGCTGGTACGTACCAGCCGGTTGCCGGCGCGTCGCCCGAATCGGACACGGTTTTCCAGGTCGCGCGGCCATTCTGAACCCTGAAGGTTTCGGCGGCGTCACCCGACATCGTCACACCGCGGACTGTCAGCGCAGTGATCGAGCCGTCGGGAGCGATGCTGCTCACCTGGTCCATCTCGGTGATCCAGCCGCGCAGTTCCTGCGACCAGCGATAGGCGGTACGGCCATCCGGAAGCTGCCAACGCCACTGATCGCCATGCTTGCCCGCTTCGGACACGACCACATAGTGAACCGCGTCGGCGGGCGGCTTCAGCAGTTCTTCCTTGGGGATTGGATTCGATGCCTGAGCCGGCGCCGGATCGTCATGTGCCAAGGCCGGGGCGGTGGACGCGAGCAGGACGGCGATCAGAGCAAGGCGCATAACATCTCCACGAATGGGAAATCGAGCGTGGCAAGCTCATTCGGCAAAAGCAACGGGCCTTCGACGAGCGACTTTCATTCGTTTTCCAGGCGTCTGAACACGTTCCGGTACCCAGTGTTCGGAAAGTTTTCGCCTTTCGTTCGGCGAGCGCGGAAGCTGTGATGTGTGATTGGTTTCCTCAGATTTTACTATCGATTCGCCCGAAATCGACGGATTCAATTAATAGATCGGGTAGGTTCAAGTCTTCATCGCTTGATAAGGACATGATACTAACCTCTAATCTTCTTTAGGGAGGGGCCGTGCTGCGCGTACTTTCCTGCTTGACGACGGAGCATGACTTCGGACTTGTCGTCGTGGCTGCGGTGGTCTGCCTGCTCTCGATGGTGACTGCCTTCATGCTCGCGGCCCAGATCGGCGAGATGCGCGCCCGGCGGCGTGTGCGCTGGCTTGCGGCGCTGGGCTTTGTTTCCGGCGGTGGTATCTGGGCGACCCATTTCATCGCGATGCTCGCCTACCAGCCGCAACTGCCCACAGCCTATGATCCATTGCGCACGGCTTTGTCGATCGGCGTCGGGGTCGCTGCATCGACGGCGGCGTGGCGTGCCTTCTTCGCCAAGAGCGTCATTTGGCGCATGGCGGCTCCCGCGATCTTCGCCGTCGGTGTGGCCGCGATGCACAAGACTGGGATGACGGCGCTCCAGACCACGGGGCGGATTACCTATGATGGCACGTTGATCGCCGGATCAGTCGCGGTCGGGGTGGTGTTGAGCTATTTGGGTTTCCACTGGGCGGAACGGCGCTGGCGACGCGTCCCGCTGCTTCCAGCGCTGGCTCTCGTGTCGGCGATTGTCGCGATCCATTTCGGATCGATGGCGGCGGTGACGATTTACCCTGAATCGGGGCTGACGATCGATCCGAGCACGATCGAATCGGAGACGGTGGCGCTGCTGATCGCGACGCTGGCGGCGGCAATCCTGGCGGTGGGGCTGGTGACCGCATTGGCCGAAGCCCGGATTGCACGGCACGCCCGGCACGAGGCGGACCGGCTCAAGAGCTTTAGCGAAAGCGCGCTGGAGGCTCTCGCGATTCTCGAGAATGACGTGGTCGTCGACGCCAACACCACCTTCTGGGGGCTGGCGGGCTATGATCCAGTGCACCCGCCTGAAGGGTTGGAGCTTTCGTCGCTGTTGCCCGAAGTGCCGGCCGATACGCCTCAGCGGCTGGGGCCGGGCTTCTTCAACACGCAGCTGCGGGCGCGGGATGGCGAGCGGATCGATGTCGAGATGGCGTTCCGACGCGGGCAGCTGCTTGGTGTTGACCGCGATTTCGTGGTGCTCCGCGACGTGTCTGAACAGACCGCGGCGGCGGCGCGGATCGCGCATCTGGCCGCGCACGACCCTTTGACCGGCGCCGCCAACCGGCTGAGCCTCAACCACCTGCTTGCCGATGCCTTGACGCGATCAAATGAGCAGGCGCCGGTTGCCTTGCTGTGTCTGGATCTCGACCGGTTCAAGACGGTGAACGATGTTCACGGTCATGCGACTGGCGACGCGCTGTTGGTCGAGGTGACGCGACGTATTCGTGAGTGCATGACCGGGCATGAGGCGCTGGCGCGACTGGGCGGCGATGAGTTTGCGATCGTCCAGCCCGGTGGAGACCAGCCGCACCGCGCGGCATCGCTCGCGCGTGCGATCCTGGACGCATTGGCGGTGCCGATGCAGGTGGCGGGCCGATCGATTAGGACCGGAGCGAGCATCGGTATCGCGATTCATCCCGAGAATGCGATCTCCGTGGAGGAACTGCACACCAAGGCCGACCTCGCATTGTATCGCGCCAAGGCGCAGGGGCGCGGCACGATGCGCTTTTTCGACGCGAATATGGACGAGCAGCTGGTCCGGCGGCTTGAGCTTCAGCATGATCTGCAGTTCGCGCTGCAGCGAGGCGAACTCAGCCTAGTCTATCAACCGATCGCTTGCCTGGTGACGGGCGCGATTATTGGCTTCGAGGCGTTGCTGCGCTGGACCCATCCTGAACATGGTGAAATTCCGCCAGCGGAATTCATCCCGCTGGCGGAAGATGGTGGGATGATCGCCCCGATCGGCGAATGGGTGCTGCGCAGCGCGTGCCGCGAGGCGGGCCGGTGGCGGCAGCCGTTGAAGATCTCGGTCAACCTTTCGCCCGCGCAGATCGCGCAGACCGATATAACGGACATGATCGTATCCGCGCTGTCCGACGCGAAGCTCAGCCCGCGGCGGCTCGATCTGGAAGTGACCGAAGGGCTGCTGGTCGGCGATCCTGATGGGACGCTGGCAGCGCTCCGCACGATCAAGGCGTTGGGCGTCGGTGTCGCGATGGACGATTTTGGTACGGGCTATTCCTCGCTCGCCTATTTCCGCGCTTTTCCGTTCGACGAAGTAAAGATCGACCGATCGTTCATCGAACATCTTACGACCAGTCGCGAATCGCTCGCGATCGTCCGCGCGGTGATCGGGCTGGGCAAGGGGCTGGGCATGTCGATCATCGCCGAAGGGGTGGAGACCGAGGCACAGATGCAATTGCTGCTGGCCGAGGGATGCGACAAGATCCAGGGCTATCTGGTCGGCGTTCCGGCGTCGATCGGTCGCTACAAGCGCGGCGTGATCGCACGCCGGGCGGCGCCCTGTACCGATCCCGCCGGATGGGTCAAAGAATGGGCGGGGATACTCTCTCCCGAGATGCCCGGGCGAGGCGCGACGCTACCCGCTCGCTCTGCGGCCGCGTAGCCAGCGACCGGTCAGAGATCGCAACGATCCTCTCAGGCGCGAGAGCACCTAAGGCGTCCACAGTGTTCAGGCAGATGCTAGTACACGGCCCGGGCCGAGAGAGATGCTTGGGACGTTTCACCACATATTCTGTGGCTGTGATCAGGCGGCGACGCTGGTGCCGTCTGAGCCGCGGATAGCCAAGCCACGTGCCTCGATCACTGGGAGCGGGCGACCGAAATAATAGCCCTGCACCTTGGTGCAGCCCAGTGCCTGGACCAGCCGGTGCTCGTCCTCGGTTTCCACACCTTCGGCGGTAGTGGCCATGCCCAGGCTGTCGGCGAGCGCGACGACGGCGCGGATGATCGCGATCGCCTCCTTGCTTCCCGTGGACGCGCCCTGGACAAAGCTGCGGTCGACCTTGATCGACGAGAAGCGGGTGCGGCTCAAATAGCCGAGTGAGGAATAGCCGGTGCCGAAATCGTCGAGGCTGAGGCGGACGCCCATGTCTAGGATCGTCTCCAGCGTGCGCACAGCGGCAGTACCTTCGCGCATAAAGACGCTTTCAGTCACTTCGAGCTCGAGCCGGTCGGGCCGCAGCCCGCTGTCGCGCAGTGCGGCGGCGACGAAGGAGGCGAAGGCCGGATTATGAAGCTGATCAGGGCTGACGTTGACGGCGACACGGATCGGATCGTCCCAGGTCGCGGCTTCGATGCACGCCGCGCGCAGCACCCATTCGCCGATCGGCGCGATCAGCCGCGCTTCCTCGGCCAGCGGCACGAACTTGGCGGGAGAGATCGCGCCCAGTTCCGGATGAGTCCAGCGTAGCAATGCCTCAAACCCTGTTAGTTTGCCGCTGCCACTCTGCACCACTGGTTGATAGAGAAGGTGGAACTGATCGTTCTCGAGCGCGGCGCGCAGCGCCATTTCGAGCACACGGCGCTCCTCGGCTTGGACGTGAAGTTCGGGCTCATAGGCATGGAAGACGCCGCCGCCCGCGTCCTTGGATCGGTAGAGCGCAAGATCGGCCGAGCGGATCAGCATCTCTGCGGTTCGCCCGTCGCGCGGTCCGATTGCGAGGCCGACGCTAGCGCCGATGAAGAGCGTGTGCTGATCGACCTCATAGGGCTGCGACAGCACGGTGATGATCGATTGCGCGAGCCGTTCCACTGCGGCGCTGTCGGTTGCGTCGCGAACCACCACGGCGAACTCGTCGCCGCCCAGCCGTCCGATCACGTCATTGGCGGTCATCAACTGCTTGAGCCGCTCCGACACGCGGCTCAGCAGCCGGTCGCCGACCGGGTGGCCAAGTGTGTCGTTAACCGCCTTGAACCGGTCGAGATCGATCATCATGAAGGCGCAGCGCGAGCCCCATTTTTCGGCTTCGGTCATCGCCGTGCCCAGCGCTTCATTGATCAGCAGACGGTTGGGCAGCCCGGTCAGCGGATCGTAGCGTGCCATGCGGCTGATCTTGTTCGCCGATTCGCGCGCCTCGGTGACGTCGGAGCCGACCCCACGGAAGCCGACATAGCCGCCTTCCTCGTTGAAGCGGGGCGATCCCGTCATTTCCCACCACCGCTCGACGCCGTCAATGTAGACGGGGAGTAGCAGGTCTCGGAACGGTTCGCGCTGCTTGATCCGCTCGGCTAGTTCGCGGAGTCCTTGGGAGAAATTGCCGCTTTCCCAGGCGGTGCCGGCGAGCACCTGAAGGAACGGCATGCCGTTGATCGCCTTGGGGTCGACGCCCAACGAAACAGCGAACCGCGGGTTGGCGCGCACAACGCGGCGCTGCGCATCGGTTTCCCACAGCCAGTCGGCGGACTTGTCCTCGAACTCACGCAGCAGCAGGCTGACGGTCTCGTCCCGCTCGGCCAGCGCGATCTCGTTGGCGCGGATCACGACCAGCGCCTTGCCGCGCGAGAAGCAGGCAATGATCAGCAGAACGGTGAACAACAGGGAGGCGGCGCCCAGTGCCGGGGCGGTGGTAAGCGCGAGCGAGACCGCAGCGGATCCGCCTAGAACGGCCAGGAAGGAAATTGTCGCCAGTGGCAGCGCGGCCATCGCGACCGCGGAAGCGGCCATCAGGATCGACAGCACGATCCACATCGCCGCGGCTTGATCGGCATTGGCGGAGGGACCGAAGAACAATGGGGCGATCGACCAGACCGCGCCCAGCGAAATGCCGTCAAGCACGGTTTCGCGGACGTCCTTGAGGGTCGCCGTTCGCTCCGTCCGGTGGCGGACCGCGAGGCGGCGAAAGGCGACGGTGACGCCGACCGCCGCGACCAGCGCGCTCCAGCTTGCGAGCTTCCACAGTGGGAAAATGGGCGCGAAATTGAGCGTCATCAGTGCGGCACCGACGACATTCGCGGCCAGCATGAACAGGGCGAGCTGACTGCCTGCATTCATCTGGGCGGCGCGAATCGGACCCCAGTCGGTGGTGTCCGCAGGGTCATACAGGCCGAGCAGCGCGCGTACATCGATGCGCGGTCTGGCGAACTGGGATGTTGTCTGGCTCGTCACGTCGTCGCAAATAACCCAAATTGGGTTAGCGAGAGGTTAGGTGATCAACCGGGGCACGAAATTTTTCTACCGGTTCGGGTAGCCAGCGAGTGAAGGTCAGGGCTGGCCGTTTTCGTACCCGATCGGGCAGAAAACGACCAACGCCGCCGTTTCGAAGGCTCAGGCGGCGATGCTGTAGGGCTTGATCTCGCCGTTGAGATAGAGATTGCGCGCCTTGGCGCGGCTGAGCTTGCCCGAGCTGGTGCGTGGCAAGGTGCGCGGCGGCACCAGTTCGATTACGCAGTTCATGCCGGTGACGGTGCGTACGCGTTCGCGAATTTCCTCGCGCAGCTTGAGACGCTCCGCCTCGTCGCTGGTGCGGCACTGGACGAGCACGGCGGGGGTTTCCTCACCGCCCGGCGTGGTGATCGCGAAGGCGGCGACGTCACCCTGCTTGAAGGCGGGCAATTGTTCGACCGCCCATTCGATGTCCTGCGGCCAGTGGTTTCGGCCATTGACGATGATCATGTCCTTCGCCCGGCCGACGATGTAGATATAGCCGTCCGAAAGATAGCCCATGTCGCCGGTGTCGAGCCAACCGTCCTGCAGACAGGCGGCGGTCGATTCAGGATCGCGGAAATAGCCGACCATGAGGCTCGGGCCGCTGCACCACACCTTGCCGATCGCGCGTTCGGGCAGCGGCGTGCCGTCCTCCTCGCGAATCTCGATCTTCATGTCTTTTGCGGCCTTGCCGCAATTGACGATGGCACGGAAGCGCTGCGGACGACGCGATGAACTGGTCTCGCCATGGTTGCCGCCCGACAGCTGGGTTTCCTCGACCAGTTCGACGACGATGCCTTCACCCGGCGGCATGATCGACACGGCGAGCGTCGCTTCGGCCAGACCATAGCTGGGGAGGAAGGCCGAGGCCTTGAAGCCAGCATCTGCAAAGGCATCGACGAACGCTTGCATCACGTCTGGCCGGATCATGTCCGCGCCATTGCCCGCGACCCGCCAGCGCGAGAGGTCGAACCGCTCTGCCGCCTTGGTCTGGCTCGACATGCGGCGCGAGCAGATATCGTAGCCGAAGGTCGGCGAATAGGAGAGGGTCGTCCCCTGGTTGCGGGTGATGAGATCGAGCCACGCCAGCGGGCGGCGCGCGAAATCCTCGGTCTTGAGATAATCGGTCGAAACCTGGTTCGCGACGACCGACAGGAAGCAGCCGACCAGACCCATGTCATGATACCAGGGCAGCCAGGAGACACAGCGGTCGCTATCCTGGATATTCATGCCGTGGCTGTGCGCCGATAGGTTGTTGAGCAGCGCGTGGTGCGTGATCGCGACACCGTGCGGGAAGCGGGTCGAGCCGCTGCTGTATTGAAGATAGGCGATGTCGTCGGTCTTGGCCTGGGGCAGCTCCGCCTCGGGCGCTTCACGAGTCGCGAAGCTTTCCCAATCGATACCTTCGACGCCCTTGAGGCGTGCGGCCTCGCCGGCCATCGCGGCGAGTTCGACTGGGTAGAACAGCATCGTGGGGTCGCAGCTGTCGAGCTGCACCGAGAGTTGGTCGATATAATGCTGGCTGCCGCCGAAGCTCGTGGGCAGAGGCAGCGGCACCGGCCAGGCGCCGGCATAGATGACGCCGAAGAAGAGCGACGCGAAATCGGGGCCGGTCTCCGCGATCATCGCGATCCGATCCTCGGGCTTCACACCGGCCGCGATCAGACGCCGCGCCTGCGCCAGCGCATCCTGGCGCATTTCGCTGAACGGATAGGGACGCGTGAGCGTGCCACGCGCATCGTGAAAATTCAGCCCGCGCAGTCCCTGCGCGGCATAGTCCAGCGCATCGCCCAGCGTCGCGAAATCCGCGAGGCGGCGGGGAAGCGCATCTTCGGTCGGGGTCGGCAGCAGCACCGCGCCGTTCCCGTCGACCATATCCTTGACGTTCAAAACCATATCCTAAATCCGTGCCCCTGATCGCGGCGGCCGCCCGTCATCTAGACAACATTGGCCCCACATCAAGAAATGCGGGCGGCTCTGCTACGCACTGGCGTTCAAATTCGGTTGCCACTGTGGCACAAACAAGGCGCATGCGCCCCGAACGCCGCCCTCCGCGCCCTCTAGACGTCGCTGCGCTCGAGCGGCTGGCGCTACGCTATGTCGAGCGGTTTGCGACGACCCGCGGAAAACTGGCCAGTTACCTGACGCGGAAGGTGAGAGAGCGGGGGTGGGAAGGCGAGCCGGCGGACCCTGTCGCGATTGCGGAACGCTTCGCCGAATTGGGATATGTCAACGATCGGATCTACGCCGAATCAAAGGCTTCCGCGATGGCGCGTCGCGGCCTGGGTGCGCGGCGCGTGAACGATGCCCTGCGCCACGCGGGTGTTCGGGAACGGGACGCGGAGGCCATTGCGTCGCAGGTCACCGAGCGGACGAACGAAACCGCGCTTGCCTTCGCCCGCAAGCGACGGATCGGTCCTTTCGCCGAGACGCAGGCCGACCGCGACAAGCTTGCCAAGCAGGTCGCGGCGATGGTGCGGGCGGGCCATTCGCCCGATCTGGCATGGAAAATCGCACGCATGAATCCGGGGGAATGCGTGGACCCGTTGCTTGAAACCGATTGGTAACAAAGGATTCGCATCTGCCGGAAATGCTGTGTTAATGTTGCGGGTCAGGGGGAATGTCTGAATGCGTATCGACCCGCAGCGAGCGTCGAGCGAATTTGTACCCGTGCCGGCAGGCGCGGTGTTGCCGATTGCTGATGGCGCAGACGATGAACATTGTTCGGGGGAGCAATATTCGGGAACGGTCAAATGGTTCGATGTGACGCGGGGCTTCGGCTTCCTCGTCGCCGACGACCCGTCAGCGGGTGATATCCTGATCCATTTCTCTGTGCTTCAGCCGCATGGCCGCCGCAGCCTGCCCGAAGGCGCGCGAGTCGAATGCACCGTGCTTCGCCGCGAGCGCGGGTTGCAGGCGCTGGAGATTCTGTCGATCGACCTGACCGACGCGGTGGAGCCGCCCAAGCCGCGCAACAGCGGCGGCGACCGGGCCGATCGGATGCAACTGATCGAATCGGCCGGACCGTTCGAACCGGTCACGGTCAAATGGTTCAACCGGCTGAAGGGATATGGTTTCCTGGTGCGCGACGGTGATTCGGCCGATATCTTTGTGCATATGGAAACCCTGCGCCGGGCGGAGATTTATGACGTTGAACCCGATCAGCCGCTTCGTGCCCGCATCGTCGATGGCGACAAGGGGCCGCTTGCGGTCGTCGTGGAAGCGGTGGAGTAAGGCGCCGCTGTTGCTGGCGCTGACGGCGTTGGCACTGGTTCCGGGATGCAAGAGCGGCGAGGCGGATAACGCTTCCGCTGCCGTTGAGGTGGGTACGAAAGCGGTCGTCACCATCGAGAGCGGCAGCGCAAAGCATGTCTTCACGGTCGATGTCGCGCGGACCCCGGCGGAGCAGCAGCAAGGACTGATGTACCGCACCGATATTCCCGCCGATGGCGGGATGTTGTTCGCGCCCTATCCAGCCGGCGGCGGTGCCCCGCGCGAGGCGAGCTTCTGGATGAAGAACACGCCGACCTCGCTCGACATCATCTTCATCCGCGCCGACGGCACGATCGCGCATATCGGCGAGAACACGGTACCGCTGTCCGAAGCGCAGGTCCGATCGGGCGAGCCGGTCGCAGCGGTGCTGGAGGTGTTGGGCGGCAAGGCCGCGGAACTGGGAATCTCGCCGGGGGATAAGGTGAGCTGGCGTTAGGCTGTGGACCATGCGCTATGGTGGTTGCCGGTTTCGCTATCGGACTGCTGAAATCTACATTCGTCGTGAGGCTACATGAAAGGCGTCATTGCGTTTCCGTTGCTGCTAGCCAGCCTTCATTTGTCTGCGGCTGCGCAGGAGGGAAGGCCGGAACGGCGGATCGAAGCCGAGCTCCAGGCGTGCAAGGATTGTCCAGTCTTTGTCCCCGTCCCTGCTGCGCCGGCCGGAATGCGGCGGATCGAGGCGGTGTCCAAATACGAGCTGACCTGGAGAAACTACCTTGTGGCGGTGGATGCTGGCCGCTGTTCACTCCCCAAGCCATATCGAGGCGGTTTCGACTCTGAAGATATGAAACGTTCCGACGCTGTTATCGCTGCCAATTTGGACAAGTTTCGCGTGGATTGGCCGATCGTCATCTTGGGGGTCGAGGATATCCGATGCTATATTGGATGGCTGGAGGAACGAACAGACTATCGCGTGTCGCTTCCATCCGCAAAGGAGTGGGAGTGGTTCGCACGAGCCGGGGACGCGTCGGCGCGTTTCCCTTGGGGGAGCGCTGTGGATCCTAAGCGGGAAGCGCTGGCGGGGAGCAGCGTCGGGCGTGCGGACGAGATTGCGATTCCCGACATTCACGACTTTTGGGCGCGTCCGCGGGGTGTACGCGTCGGGCTCTTTCCGCCGAACGGCTGGGGGATTCACGACCTCATGGGCAACGTGATGGAACTCACTGCCGATATCATATCGGGAGAACAATGGCTTCAGCGCTATCCTGACGACGACGTGGCGCGTCGCACGCGCACGCGCGATCGCGTCGTGATCAAAGGTAGCGACAGGCATTCTCCAGAATGGGAAAAAGGTGTCGCTGCGACTTGGTACACGCTTATTTGGGATGGACGCTACGCCGCACATGCCGGCGTTCGGTTGATCCTCAGCCGCTAGCAACTGCCATGTTCATGGCTCGTTCTGCTCCATCCCCCGTTGCCGCCGCCGCGCTGGGCGCGTAAAGCGCGGGGCATGGGTATCTTCGCGAACATCTTCACCTGGTGGAACGGCTCCACCTTCGGCACCTGGGTTGGCCTGCGCGGCAAGCAACAGGTCGGCGAGGACGCGCTGGGCAATGTCTATTATGAAGGCGGCCAGAACATGCACGGCATGACCCGCCGCTGGGTGATCTATAAGGGATCGAACGATTCGAGCCGCGTCCCGCCCGAATGGTTCAGCTGGCTGCACCACCAGATCGACGATGTGCCCGATCGCGCATTGCCGCCGGTGCGTCAGTGGGAGAAGCCCGCGGTTCCGAACCTGACCGGCACTGCCCAGGCGTATCGCCCTGCGGGTGCACTGGAAGTAGGCGGCAAGCGGATCGGCGCAACCGGCGATTACGAAGCCTGGACGCCCGGCGCCTGATGACCTCGTTCCGTCCCGCCGTTCTAGCGCTGGCGCCGCTCGCGCTGGCTGGATGCGGCTGGTTCGGAGGGGACGCGCCACAGAACAAGACTGCCGCCGCCGACACGGTCGAGGTCGCGCCCAAGGCCGGACCGGGCGAAGAGGTGGTGACCACTGACGCGACCAATGCTGCCGCGCTGACCGCTGGCGCGACGCCGATGGCGGAGCGGGTCGCGGTGCTGGGGCTGCTCAATAAGCGCAACGGACAAGCTCGCGACATCACCCTCAAGCCGGGACAGGCGGTCCGCGCGGGCGATGTGATCCTGCGGCTGCGCGCGTGCGAGAAGACCGCGCCGTGGGAGAGCGAACCCTATACCGGCGCCTTCGCGCAGGTGGACGTGCGCGAGAGCGACGGCAAGTGGAAGCGCGCCTTCTCCGGCTGGCTCTACAAGGAGCGCCCGGCCCTCAATGTCGTGCAGCACCCCGTCTATGACGTCTGGGTCAAGAGCTGCGCGATGACTTTCCCGGAAACGGGCGGTGAGGAAGTGGGCGCTGGCGCGTCTGGCGCCGCACCCAAGGCGTCGAGCGCGCCGAAATCGGCCGAAACCCCCGCCACGCCCGAAGCGAGCCCTGCAGCGCCTTCGCCGAGTGCGACCGAGAGCATCGAGAGATAGGTCTCGCGGGGCACCTCCACCGCGCCGAGTGACGCGAGGTGGTCCGTCATGAACTGGCAGTCGAGCAGTTCGAATTCACCTACGCGCAGCCGGGCAACCAGCGCCGCGATCGCGACCTTCGACGCGTCGCGCTCACGGCTGAACATCGATTCGCCGAAAAAGGCCCGGCCGAGCGCGAGGCCGTAGAGACCGCCGACCAGCCGGTCACCGTCCCAGGTCTCGATCGAATGCGCGAAGCCGCGACGGTGCAGTTCGGCAAAGACCTTCTCGATCGCCGGGTTGATCCAGGTGTCGGGCCGGTCGGGCGCGGATTCGGCGCAGAGCGCGATCACCTGCTCGAATGCCGCATCGGCGGTGACGCGGAACCGGTCGCCGGCGATCGTCTTGCGCAGCGAGCGCGAGAGGTGAAAGCCGTCGAGCGGCATGATCGCGCGCTGGCGCGGCTCGACCCAGAAGACGCTGGCCTCGTCGCGATGCTCGGCCATCGGGAATACGCCCATCGCATAGGCGCGCAGCACCAGATCGGGATCGAGATCGGCCGAACGGGGCGTGGGGCGGGTCATGTCTTCTTTGACGCCGTTTTCCGCGGTTTGGCGAGGCGCTTCTCGATCGCTTGCCAGAGTTCGGCGAAGGCCTTGCCGCCGGTTGTGCGGCTCGCAAAGGCGCCGACCGGCGCGCGGCGCGCAGCCATGGTCTCGACCACGCTGGCCATCGGGATCACCGGCCAGTCGGGGTGACGTTCCAGCGCCTCGGCGTGAAGCTTGCGGCGGCGATCGACCATCGAGTGGACGGGCATCAGCGGCACCTTGCCCTTTCCACCCAGATGCGCCTCGACCTCCGCCAGCGCGCGCTCGGACAGAGGGGAGGGAATGACCGGGACGACGATCAGGTCGGCTGCGCGCATGACCTGTTCGCTGGTCTCGGTGAGGCCGGGTGGGCAGTCGAGCAGCATCCGGTCATAGGCCCTATCGAGCTGGCCGAGCAATTTGGCGAGACGCTTCTTCTTGTCGAGCTCGTGGAACAGTAGATCGAGCCCGCGCAGCGAGGCATCGGCGCCGATCAGGTCGAGCCGGTCGATGGATGTCGCATGGGCGAGCTTCGACGGTTCGACATCCTTGGTGAAGACGGACTGTGCCTGGACCTTGCCCCGTGTGCCGCCGAGCAGGAAGGTGGACGCGGCCTGGGGGTCGAGATCCCAGAGCAGCGTGCGACGGGCCGACAATGTGGCGGCGCACCAGGCTAGGTTGACCGCCAGCGTGGTTTTGCCGACGCCGCCCTTCAGGCTGTAGATCGCGATTGCCGCCAAACCCTGCCTCCGCCCGAGAAATCCAACGCGCCGGATGTCCGGCGCGACCATCATCAATGTTCCTGAGGGAGATAACAAGATGACGACAGACCATCTGTTCGTGATCACCGGTGGCCCAGGGTCGGGCAAGTCGAGTCTGATCGCCGCGCTGTCGACTGAAGGGGTTGTGACGATGCCGGAGGCCGGGCGCGCGATCATCCGCGATCAGGTGGCGATCGGTGGGGATGCTTTGCCCTGGGGTGACCGTACGGCCTTTGCCGAACAGATGCTCGGATGGGAATTGCGTTCGCATCGGGAGGCGCTGGCATTGCCGGGGCCGGTCGTGCTGGATCGCGGCATTCCGGATGTGATCGGCTATCTGCGACTGTGCGGGTTACCGGTGCCCGCGCATGTCGAGCGCGCCGGGGCGGCGTTCCGCTACAACCGCATTGTGTTCATCGCGCCGCACTGGCCGGCGATCTACGCGCAGGACGCCGAGCGACGGCAGAACAAGGTCGAAGCTGCGGCGACCCATGACATGATGGCACGGGTCTATACCGAGCTGGGCTATGATCTGGTGCCGCTACCGCTCGCCAGCGTGGCGGAGCGGGTGCGGTTCGTGACGGAGTGTATCGGCGCCTAGTGCAGATGCCGCAGCTTGTCCGGGTTGCGCATCTGGTAGATGCCGACGACGTGGCCGTCCTCGATCTCCAGCGCGGTGGTCTGGATCTCGCCGTCGGCCTCGAGCGTAACGAAGCCGGGAAGGCCGTTGACGAAGCAGGTGCGTACCAGCTTCGAGCCGTATTTGCCGAACAGCACCGCGAGTGACTTATGCAGCTTCATGACGTGGTTGAAACCGAGGATCACCATGCGCGCGGCTGGGCGCTTTCCGCCGCCGTCCGAATGCATGCTGACATCCGCGGCGAGCATCGCGCCGAGCGCGGCCATGTCGCCGGTGCGGGAAGCGTTAAAGAACGCCTCGGCAATCTCCAGCCCGCGGGCCTGTTCGACCTGAAAGCGCGGGCGCCCCGCACGGACGTGCGCGCGGGCACGGGCCGCTAGCTGGCGGCAGGCGGCGGCGTCGCGATCGAGCGTCTTGGCGATCTCCTCGAACTCGACGCCGAACACGTCGTGAAGCAGGAACGCGGCGCGCTCGAGCGGGGACAGGCGCTCCAGTGCGAGCATCAGCGGGAGGGTGACATCCTCTTCCGGCTCTTCCTCGACCACCGGATCGGGCAGCCAGGGGCCGATATAGGTTTCGCGCTGGTGGCGCGCCGATTTGAGCTGGTCGAGGCACAGGCGAGTAACGGTGCGGCGCAGGAACGCCTCTGGCTCGCGCACCGCCGAGCGATCGGTGCCCATCCACCGCACGAACGCCTCCTGCACCGCATCCTCGGCGTCGGCGACCGAGCCGAGCATGCGGTAGGCGACGCGGATGAGCTTGGGGCGCAGCGGGTCGAAACTCGCCGCCGCGCCCTCTTGATCGCTCATCCTCACGCGGCATGAGCCTGAAGCGACTTGGCCGCCGCCGGCTCGAGCCACAGGTCGAAACCGACCGCTAGGCGGTTCCAGCCGTTGATGATGTTGATCATCAGGGTCAGCTTCACCTGTTCTTCCTCCGTGAACTCGGCGACGAGCGCGTCATAGGCATCGCGCTGCGTGTGGCCTTCGGAGAGCCGCGTCAAGGCATCGACCCAGCCCAGCGCGGCGCGCTCGCGCGGTGTGAAGACGGGGGCCTCGCGCCATGCGGAGAGAAGGTAGATGCGCTGTTCGGTCTCACCCAGCGCGCGGGCCTCGACGGTGTGCATGTTGAGGCAGTTGGCGCATTGGTTGATCTGCGAGGCGCGGATCTTGACCAGTTCGATCAGCGACGGCTCGAGGCTGTTCTGGATGGCGGTCGAGGCCGCGAACCAGGACTTCATGACGCTGGGGGCGGCGGCGAACGGATCGAGTTTCGGGGTCATGGCAGGTGCTCCTTCTTGGGTTGCACTGACATGACGAGCGGCACTTGGCGGATGTGACATCGGCCGCAAAAAAAAGATCAGAATGTAAAAGGGGCCGGCGGTTTGTGCCGCCGGCCCCTTGAATTGGGGAATGGCTGGACGATCAGCCC
Source organism: Sphingomonas sp. GW821-FHT10C01 (assembly GCF_059415525.1). Classification (NCBI taxonomy): domain Bacteria; kingdom Pseudomonadati; phylum Pseudomonadota; class Alphaproteobacteria; order Sphingomonadales; family Sphingomonadaceae; genus Sphingomonas; species Sphingomonas sp. GW821-FHT10C01. The sequence continues at coordinate 1,125,891 of NZ_JBWKNK010000001.1, forward strand.
TTGCAGCTGAGCGAACCCTTGCCCGGCAGCTCGACGGTCGCCGACTTCTCGTTGCCGGTAAGCTTGTAGCCACCTTCCGCAACGAAGGGCTGGCCGGCTTCGGGGGCCTTGAGGTCGGTCCACGGCGCAGCCTTGTCGGTGCGGACCTTGACCAGCTTGTCGCCCTGGAAGAACTCGGCGAAGACCAGCGCGTTGCCCGGCTGGCAGCGCATCGACACCGACGCCTTGATCGACGGCGGCAGTTCGACGGCCGGTGCGTTCTTCAGCGCGGTTTCCATGGGGTCGGGCGCGCGGTCGGTGACGACTTCGGGCTCGGGTTTGCAGGCCGCGAGCGGCAGCAGCGCGATCGCGATGGCGGCGGAGAGGGGGCGCATTTTCATAGCGCGCGCTCCTTTGCTTATGCGGCAATTAACGTCAAGGGATACATCGTACCCCGGCTGAAAGCGTTTTCCGGTGCAATCGCGAAGGCTTCGGATTCATTCGTGAAATTCGTCGAGATCGGGGATGCGGCCGAACGCAATTTTTGTTCCCACCCGGTCGACACGGCTGCCGTCCATCGGCCCGACCGATACCGCGTGCCGCCCGAACTTCTCGTTGATTCTGTCCATCGCCTTGCTGAGCGACAGGGTGCGGGTCTCGCGGGCCAGCGGATCATTGGGGTCGAGCGCGGCGAACAGCGATTCCTGTTCGCCCTCCAGCGGCGCGATTTCGGCCAGCGTCACGCCGATCATGCGGATCGCGAAGCCATGGCTGCGGGCATGGCCGGCTTCGGCGAGGCGCGGGAAGATCGAGTCGAGGGCGTGAAGGACGGTGAAGCTGTCCTGGGTCGAAGGCAGCTTGATCGAGGTGCGCCAGGTCGATTTGTCATCCTCGAACCGCGCGTGGAGGACGAGCAGTCGGCTGACATAGCCCTTGCGTCGCAGCCGGCTGGCCGATTTGAGGGCAAGGCGGCGGGCGGTGAGGCGGGTCGGCTCCAGGCCGCGCTTGCGGGGACTGAGGACGTGACTGTGCCCGATCGTGCGGTTCTGCGTCGGTTTTTCGGGCAGGTCGAAGCCGTGGAGCAGATACCAGAGCCGGTCGCCATTGACCCCGCCCCAGGCCGAGCCGGCGTCGCGCGGCCGCCGATCGCACAGTTGGCCGATATCGAGGATACCCTGCTGCGCCAGCCGCTTCTCCATCTTCGGGCCGATCCCGGCGATGTCGCGCAGCTTGAGCGAGAACAGGCGGTGGGGGAGCATGTCTTGCGTCAGCACGGTCAGGCCGTCGGGTTTCTGCATGTCGCTGGCGAGCTTGGCGAGCAGGCGGTTGGGGGCGATGCCGACCGAGCTGGTCAGGCATTCGCCGACATTGGCGCGGATGCCGGCCTTGATCCGCTTGGCCAGGGCGATCGCGGTTTCGGGATCATTCTCGTTGTCGAGCAGGCGGCACGCGACCTCGTCGATCGAGCCGATCGAGGTGACCGGGATGTGCTTCCAGATCTCCTCGACGATCAGATTGTGGAACTCGACATATTTCTCGTGCTGGCCGGGGGTGACGATCAGGTCGCGGCACAGGCGCTTCGCCTCCCACACCGGGGTGCCGGTGCCGATGCCGAACTTCTTCGCCTGGACCGACGCGGCGATGGCGACGGTGGTGTCACTGTTGACCGGCGCGACGATGATCGGCTTGCCGCGCAGGTCCGGGTTCAGCTGCTGCTCGACCGCCGCGAAGAAGCTGTTGAGGTCGAGATACAGCCAGCGCAGCGGGCGCGGGGGAAGGTCGAGAAGCGGGGCCGTGGCCATGCCGGAACAATAGTGGAACGGCGCGGGAGAGTCACGTGCCGCGCGCCGCGTGGAAAGTCCCAAAAGTCACGCTCCTACGCGTGCGCGAGTCCGAAACGGGATGCAAACTGTCAAAGAGCGGCCGAAGCGGGACAAGGATAGGCATGCCGGATGCGTGTAGGAAAGTTGTTTGAGGCGGCCGCACGCGCCCCTCTATCCGTCACCCCGGCCTTGTGCCGGGGTCCACCATGCCGCGAGGGCCGGGCATGAGGCTCCAGTCCTGCGTCTGCCTCCCGGTGGATCCCGGCACGAGGCCGGGATGTCGGTGGGGGTGGCGGCTAGAGGTGCGGCTCAGCCACCAGCATGATGTGCGCGGCGCTGTCGATCAGCACCTCGTCCGCGGCACAGAGCTGTTCAAGCCGGGCGAGCCGCTCGGCGGTCTCGGCACCATTCGCGCCCGACGGATTCCAGGCGGGGTTGTATGCGAAGCGACTGTGGAACAGGTCGAGACCGGTCAGTTCACGGACCGGGCAATGCGGGGCGAACAGCGCGGCCAATTCACTCGCCCGGAAGAGGTGTGAATCGAAGGCGAGATGGGTGCCATCGGCCAGATCGACCTCCATCCGATCGGCGTCATTGTCCTGCACATAATGTGCCGCCTGCTCCATGCCCGCGACATAGATGGTCGGCAGGCTGCCGACGCTGCGCGCGGTGACGATCAGCGTGCCGCCATTGACCCGAGCCAGCGCCTCTGCCGCCGAAGCGCGGAGCGGAGCGGCAAGGTGGTTGAAGACGCCATAGAGGCACAGCACCAGATCGGCGCCGTGATCATCTTCCGATGCGAGCGCGCCGTGCAGATCGGCGACCTCGAAGCTGAGGCCGATCGCAGCGCCTTCGACGCCGGTCGCCGCCTGCGTCGCCAGCGCGATCATGCCCGGCGATGGATCGATGCCGCGGCATTCGATGCCCGTGAAGCCGAGCTGCGCGGCACGGCGGGCGGTGCGCATCGTCCAGGTGCCGGGTCCGCAGCCGATGTCGAGGATGCGGATCGCGCGGCGTCCGCTGGCGTGGAGCGCGATGAGGCTCGCCTCGATCCGGTTCCACAGCGTGCGGTCGGCAAAGGCGTAGCGGCTTGAGAAATGGCCCTGCTGATCGTTCGGGCCATCGGCATAATGAAGATAGGCGGTGCCGGTCGCGTCATAGGCGTCGGCGGCGTGGCGGGCGCTGGCCGGGCGCGAGTCGGCGGAACCCATACCGGCGAGCGGCGGGGCGAAACGGTATGACATGGATGTGACTCCGATGGAGTGGAGGTCAGGAACGGGGCGTGACGTCGCCATCGACGGCGCGCCAGAAGCTGGTCAGCGAAAGCGGCCCGGAAATGCGTCGTCGCGGGCCAGCCGCGACCGGCGGCGCAGCAGGCGCTCGACCAGCGCGGCGTGGGTCCGTGCCTGTCGCCGCTGCCGCCGGCCGAGCCGGAACAGCAGCGCGAGATTGAGGATGCCCAATGCGAGCAGCCCGAATTGGAGAAGTGCGACATTCATGGTCGTCGCTCATGGGTTGGAGTCCTGCGGCGCGAAACCGGCCGCGTGGCGCGACGCACCTTGCGCCGCCCGCTTCAGATAGCGGGCGGCGCCATTAGGTTTCGACGGCGATTGGTACGCTTTGGCATTAGCAAAGCAGGAAGATGGCTTCAGGCGGCCAGGGCATGGCCCGGGCGGCGTACCGCGCGCACCTTGCCGCTGCCACCGCCGCCGCAGAAGAAGCGACCCGCGCCGTCGGATTCGAGGCCGGAGATGCCGGTGCCGGCGGGCATATCGAGCTGTTCGAGCACCTTGCCGCTTCCTGGGTCGATCCGGCGCAGGCCGCTTTCATCATCCTGCCAGGTGGCGTGCCACAACTCGCCATCGACCCAGGTGACGCCGGTGACGAAGCGGTCCGACTGGATGGTGCGCAGAATCGCGCCGGTTGTCGGGTCGATCCGGTGGATACGCCCGGCGCGATACTCGCCGACCCATAGCGATCCTTCCGCCCAGGTGAGGCCTGAATCGCCACCATTGCCCGGTGCAGGGATCGTGGCGAGGACCTCTCCCGTTGCGAGATCGACTTTGCGGATCACGGCCTCGGCGATCTGCCAGAGATGGGTGCCGTCGAATGCGGTGCCGGCATCGGCGGGCACGTCTAGCGCGCCGGTGATCTCCCCGCTGTCAGGATCGAGTGTGTTGATCCGACCGTCAGCGGCGAACCACACTTTCGTGCCGTCGAAGCTGACGCCGCCGACATCGCCGGAGAAGGGGCCGTATTCGCGGAGGATTTCGGCTGAGGCGTGCTTCATGCGATCTCTCCTGTCGTGGCCGGTGTGAGTTCCGGCGGGAGTCTGGCGAACCGGGTGAGCGCGGGATCGAGGGTGTCCCAAACATGGCCGCTGCTGGCCCAGTACACGACTTCGGGCCGGTAGCGTGACGGATCGTCGAGGCTGGCGGCGCTGGTGATGAAGATTTGCGGCATATCGGGCAGGGCGATGAAGACCGGGGCGCCGCAGGTGGGGCAGAAGCCGCGCTGCTTGCGTGTGCCGTCGATGCCGGTGGTTTCCCAGCGCGTCGCCGTTCCGGTGAGCGTCACGTCGGCCCCGGCGAAGGTGAGGTGCGCGCCGTGCCCGGTTCCGCTCTCACGCTGGCAGGTGCGGCATTGGCACAGGTTCATCGTCGCGGGTTCACCGACGATCGAATAGCGGATCGCGCCGCACGCGCAGCCGCCGGTATAGGGTGTGGTCATGTCGTGGCTCCGTGTTTGCGGAGCCACGATTATCCGCCGCCCGAAAGCGCCGGGAGTAACAAGCTTGTCGGGAAACCTGGCACCTGTCGCGCCATCCAGCGGCATGCGCGGCCGCGCCCGACGCTGTCGGCCTTGCCCGAGGCCGCCAGCCCCTCGAGCGCGCGCTGGACGGTGCGCGGGCTGACGTCGAGCGCGAGCGCGAGCGCGGAGCTTGACCACGCCTCGCCATCGGCGAGCAGCGCGAGGATCTCGGCATGTGCCTCCTCCTCCGGCGGCATCAGGATGGCGACGGGGCGGTTGTCGCGGGGCTGGAGGATGAAGCCGTCCTCGGTGGCGCTGATCTGCGCCAGCGGGTCGAGTTCGGCGCGCAGCCGCCCGATCTCAACCCTGAGCCGTGCACGATGCGACTCGTCTGCCTCGCGCGCGTGGAATGCATGCTGGAGCAGGGCGAGGCGGGTGATATCGCGCGGCCATGCTTCCGCAAGGGCGCGGGCGAGGGCGAAGAGGATTGGGCGATTGCCGAGCGGTACGGTCGTTCCTCCGGTGCGAACGGCGTTGCGGCAGGCATCGATCACCAGCGTGTTCGAAGTCAGCACGTTCTCGACGCCCGCGAGATCGATCTGTGTTTCCCCGTGTGATGTGCGCAGTCGGGCGGCCGGTGCGGCAAGGGCTTCGGCGGCGCGCTCGACCTCCGCTGCCAGTCCGGGGATGCCTGCCTGCTTCGCCGCCGTGGCCGCGCGGTTGAGTGCCGCGCGTGCGGGGGCGGCTTCGATGCGGCGCATGGCGATGCCGGCCGCGACGAGCCAGGCGGCGGCGCGCGAGGCGGGAGACAGCGCGGCCGGATCGATCGCTTCGAGCGCGCGCGCGGCCGCGTCGAGCTGTCCGATCAGCAGCAATCGCCTTGCCTTGAGATAGGCGGCATGGGCGGCGTTGGCGCGGTCGCCATGGGCTTCGAGCGTTGCCCGCGCGTCGTCCAGCCGCCGCGCCGGCTCACCCAAGTCGCGGGAGACCAGCGCGATCTCGGCCTCGGCGACGATGCAGCGGGCGCGGGCGACCGGCTCGCGGGCGCCAAAGGCGCGGGCGGCGCGGCGGAGCAGATCACGGGCACGGGTGAGGTCGCCGAGCTGAGCCATCGCGATGCCGCGCAGCGCCAGCGCGGGCGGGTCCTCGCGCAGCGCGACCCGGTCGAGCGCGGCGAGCGGATTGCCGGCGGCGAGCGCGCGGGCGGCGGCGTTGATCAGCGAGTCCATAATCGCGTCACACTTGTAACTCTCACCCCGGCGCCGCGCGGACCTAGGTTCAGGATCGAACCGACGGAGACGCGAACATGGCAAGGGCGATGGCAGCAGACAAGCGAGCGCATGTGCTGCGGCTGGCCGCCGCGCCGGTGTTCGCGGCGATGGCGTTGATCTCCGCCACCGATGCGCCGCCGCTGTCGCTGTGCGCGGCGGGCGCCACGGTGCTGCCGGTCGACGGCATGACCGCGATGTACCTGCTGATGAGCCTGTTTCACCTGCCGCCCTGGATGAACCGGCGCGGCTGACTTCAAGAAGGAGCAAGACGATGCAACATGAGATCGTATCGCGCGAGGAATGGATGAGCGCGCGCAAGGCGTTGTTCGAGAAGGAGCGCGCGATGACCCATGCGCTCGACGAACTGCGGGTGGAGCGGCGTGGGCTGCCCTGGGTCAAGGTCGAGAAGGATTATGTGTTCGAGGGGCCGGACGGGCCGCGCACGCTGGGCGACCTGTTCGGAGAGCGCAGCCAGCTCGCCGTCTATCACTTCATGCTGACGCCGGGGAAGGATCACCTCTGCCCGGGCTGTTCCTACACGATGGATCATGTCGATCCGGCGCGGCAGCATTTCGAGCATGCCGACCTTGCCTTCGCGGCGGTGTCACGCGCGCCGGTCGCGCAGATCGAGGCGGCGAAGGCGCGGATGGGGTGGACCTTCCCCTGGGTGTCGTCGGGCGAGAACGACTTCAACTACGACTTCTGCGTCTCGTTCACCGCCGAGGAGCGCGAGGCGGGGACGGCGCGCTACAATTACGGGCTGACGACGATCCAGCGCAGCGCCGACATGTTCGGGGTCAGCGTGTTCGCGAAGAACGACGCGGGCGAGATCTTCCACAGCTACTCGACCTATCATCGTGGCACCGAACTGCTGATGGGCGCGATGAACTGGCTCGACCTTGCCCCCAAGGGCCGCAACGAGGCCGGCGGCACGATGAGCTGGGTGCGGCTGCACGACGAATATTGACGCGCGGCGGTGTCCCGGCCCTCAGCGCCGGGGCGCCGCCTTGCATTGGATATAGACCGGGTTGCCGATCAGCAGCTTGCGGTCGTTCGGGCCGAGGATATTGACGGCAACCCACCCGCAGGCGGCGGCGCGAGGGATGTTGAAGCTGATGGCCGGTGCTGAGGGCGCGCGGGCAAGTTCCTTGCCGTTGGCGATCAGGTGCGCCGTGCCTGCCGCGACGCCGGTAACGCGTGCCTCGACGGAGAGCGTGGCGGCGGGAGCGGCGACGGTTTCGCCCATTGCCGCGCGCGTCTTGCCCGAGATGACGGCGACCTCGAGCATCCGGTCGCGACTGCCCTCGACATCGATGAAGACGTTGCCGGCGCGGATGCCGTCGAGGATCGCGGACTGGGAGAGGTCGCGGGCGTGGACGACGGTCGTGGGGCGGCCGATCGGCGCGCTGCCCGGACGCGCGGCAGCGGGGTCGTGATTGTCGCTGCTGCCGATGCCGGTGATACGGAAGCCGCGGTTGAGCTTGTCGTACCAGAAGTCGAGCCCGGCGAGCGGCGGCTGGGTGGTGAGGCCGTTGATCGCCTCGATCGCCGTCACCTTGCTCCAGTCGGTGTCCGGCCAGACCCAGCCGCAACCCATGCATGCCTCGCCCGAGGGGAGGGCGGGGTGGTTGACCGAGAGGATCGCACCCGCCGCCGCGACATCCTTCTGGAGCGCGGCAATGTCCGGGACCGACGGGCTGCCGACGCGGAAATCGACCCAACGCGACTGGCCGAAGATATTGGCATGGCCGCCAAAGGTGGTGATCTCCGCGCCCGGGATCAGCAGCAGCGTGTCATGGAAGGGCTGAAGCTCGCGCAGCGCGGAGAAGTGCGAGCTGGTATTGTGATCGGTGACCGCGATGAAATCGAGGCCCGCTTGCGTCGCGGCTTCGACGGTGCGGTAGAGCGGGCAGGGGACGCGCTTGCCGCTCTGGCTGTCGCAGCTGCCGTCCGAATGCGCGTTGTGCATATGGAGATCGCCGCGATACCAGCCGGGGCCCGCCTTGAGCGGGGCGTCGGCGATGGCGGCGCTGGCGTTGCGGATCGTGCCGCGGTCGAAGAAGATGTCGACGCGGTAGGGGTTGTGGGCGTCCTTGCGCGCGTTGGGGATACCGAACTGGATCTGCCAGCGGCCGGCGGGCAGCGCGCCCGGGAGGTAGCCGGGGGTTGCGTCGCTTGGGCTCAAGGTGAAGCGGTCGCGGGTGCCGCCGCTCCAGCCACGGAAGCGCTCGGGATCGAACACGCCGAGATCGACGACGGTCTTGTTCGCCTTGTCATAGGTCAGGCGGACGGTGATCCGTTCGACGCCCGCGGGGACGTCGAACGGGATCGCCTTGTAGGTCTGATGATCGGCACCGGTGATCTCGCCGGTGACGATGCGGTCCGCCTCCTGCGCCGCGACGGGTGTGGCCAGGCACGCAAGTGCCGCGAGCAGGAGGCGAAGGCGCATCAGAACTTGAAGTCCACGGCGAAGCGGAAGTTGCGGCCGAGGATCGGGCGGCCGATGAACAACAGGTCGTTGGCCTGGCCGCTGGTCAGCTCACCCGCGCGCGGATTGCCTTCCGTGAGGCCGATGGTGTTGGTCAGGTTGTCGCCATAGGCCCAAAGTTGGATATTCTCCGTGACCTTCAGGCGGACGCTGGCGTTGACGACGGTATAGGCCGGCAGCGTCGAGGTGTTGGCGGCGTCGGCATAGCGCTTGCTGTAATGCTCGACATCGGCCTGCGCGCGCAGGCGATCGCCGAACAGGGTTACCGCCGGGGTGGCGCGCAGCGCGAGGCGTGGGACGCGCAGCAGCTGGTTGCCCGAATAGTCACGGTTGATGAGCGTCGGCTGGCCGTTGGCGCTGCCGAGCTCGGCATAGCGCAGGTTGCGGAAGGTCGGTTCCTGCCACGTGGCGTTGAGTGTGAAGTCGAACCACGGTGCCGGGCGCACGACGCCCTCGAACTCGACGCCATAGGCGCGCGTGTCGGTATAGACGGTCTGGTTGATATAGCCGTTGGTCGCCGTGTCGAAGCGCGTGTTGCCGATGCCGTAGGAGTCGAAATCGGTGAGGAAGGCGGTCGCGTAGAGGCTGAGGAAGCGCGAATTATATTTGAGGCCGGCTTCCCACATGTCGATTCCCTGCGTCACCGGCTGGGCGGTGGCGCTGGTGATGAAGCTGCCGACACTGGGCAGGCGGAAGGCCGAGGTGTAGCGCGCGAAGACGCCGGCATTGTCCATGAACTTCCAGTCGACGCCGAGCGTCCAGCCGAGCTTCTCGAACTTGCGGTCGAACGGCGTGAACACGCCGTTGCCGGTAAGGACGCTGTCGTCGGCCAGTGTCGCGGCGTTGCCGAGGTTGACGGTGCGACTGCCCTCCTGCGCGCCGCGTGCGGTCACCTGTTCCCAGCGCAGACCGCCGTCGATGCGCAGCGCCGGGGTGATCTGCCATTCGTCCGAGGCATAGACGGCGACGGTGTTCTGCGTGCCATAGCCGTTGGCGAATTCGGAGCCGTAGCGCGCGACGCCATTCTCGGTCAGCGAACCGACCACCTGGCCCGCCGCGTTGAGTGCGACCAGGTTGAGCAGGCGGCTGTTGTTCGACACGTCCTGCACGGTCGAAGCCGAGTAGCGGCGGAAGGTCTCGTCGATATAGGCGTAATAGACGCCGACCGCGACGTCGTGCGTGCCCGCCGCTTCGAACCGGCGCGCGATGCGCACGTCGTTGAGCAGCTCGCTCTCTTCGATCGTCACCGGGCGCGCGGCGTTGATGAAGATATCGCCATTGCCGTTCTGGCCGGTGACGTTGAACGCGCTACCGTCATCGACATAGCGAAGCTGAACGCTGGCCGCGCCGGGGAAGGCGGCGAGGAGCTGCGGGCGATAGGTGTTGAGGAGCGCCGTCGCGGTGCTGATCGAGGCGGGATAGACGCCGTTGCGCACAGTGTTGGAGTCGCGGTAGCGCAGCTTGTGGCTGAGCTTCCAGCCGTCGCCGAATTCCCAGTCGGTGATCCAACTGAACTGGTCGAGGCGGATGCGCGAGCCGTTCTCCTGACGGAAATCGACCGGCCCGGTCGCGCTCTTGAGTGCCAGGCGACGGGTCTGGACACTGGCGGTGGTGCCGTAATGCGGGTCGAAGCCGGGCAGCCCGACGATCTTGCCCTGCGCATCCTTGGTCAGCGGGATGCCGGTGTAGAAGATCGCATTGTCGGCAAGGTGCTTGTAGCTGATCGAGGTGCGGCCGCCGGCGAACTCGCCATGCACCGCCGCACGGATCTGGCCGCCCTTGTTGCCGATATAGCCCGGGTCGCGCACGCCGCGCTCGCTGCGGTAGAAGCCGCCGACATCGACCGACCAGCCCTCGGCGATCGGCGTGCCGACCCAGCCGTCGAAGCGGTAGAGATCGGCGGTCGGGCCGTAGAGCAGGCGGGCATTGCCCGTCGTCTCGGTCATCGCGCGGCGGGTGATGTAGTTGACCACGCCGCCCGGTGCGTTCGAGTAGAACACCGAGGAAGGACCGCCGCGCACGACTTCGATCCGGTCGATCGATTCGTCGATGCGAAAGGCCTGGTCGGCGTTGAGATAGCCCAGCGCGGGGTCGTGCTGAACGGGCAGGCCGTCCTCGAGCAGGTTGATCGAGCCGAAGCCATCGACGGGGATGCCGCGCGCGCGGACGTTGCCCGAGCCCTCGCCGCCCGACGCCTCGACCCAGAAGCCGGGGACCGACTTCAGCGTCTCGGTCACGCTCGACGGCGCGCGCGAGCGCAGCAGGTCGTTCGAAAGCGTGGTGACCGCATAGCTGGTGTCGAGCTTGGTGCGATTCCCCGCGCCCGCACGGCCGGTGACGATGATCTCGCCATCCTGGGCTTCGGGCGCGGCGTCGGTCGCCTGATCCTGCGCCATGGCAGGCAGGCTGACGGAAAGCAGAAGCGCGGAAACGCTGGCGCGGGCGAGCGCCTTGCGGATGGTCATGGTCGTCCCCTTTGGATGTTACGGGCAGCGAGGCTGCCGGGGCGCCCTAGGGGTAACCGGTTTCACAATGGCGGCGGGTCGATGACCGCGCGGTTACAGCGCGATGACCAGTTGGCGACGTCAGGCGGGGATCGGCGTCGAACGGCCATCCGGGCCGACCGCGACCATGGTGAAGGTGGCGGCGGCGGATTGGCGGCGGTCGCCAGTGAGCAGGTCTTCCGCCCAGAGTTCCACGGCGACCGCGACCGAGCTGCGGCCCTGCATGCGGATGCGCGAGACCAGCTCGACCATTTCCCCCGCGCGGATCGGCGAGGTGAAGTCGATGCGGTCGGACGCGGCCATGACCATGACGGCGCGCGCATGGCGAGTGGCGGCGATGAAGGCGGCCTTGCCCATCATCTTGAGGGCGTCGCCGCCATAGAGGGTGCCGTAATGGTTGGTCTGGGGCGGGAAGACCATCTCGGCCATGCGCAGCACGCCGGGTTCGGAGTCCGGCCCCGCCGCGAGCGGGGGCAAGGGCAGACGGGTGTCCGGCCCCTTGACCGCAACGAGGGTGAAGACGCCACGGGTGCATAGCCGCCGCTCGCCGCTGACCGGCGCTTCGGCGACCAGCGCGATCTCGACATCGAGCGAAGAGGTGCCGACGCGGACGATGCGGCCCGATGCCTCGACCATCTCACCCGCCCGCGCCGGGGCGGCGAAGTCGATGCGCTGCGAGGCGGCGGTGACGAACGGCGCGCGGCCGTGGAGGCTGGCGGCGAGGAACGCGACCTTGTCCATATGCGCGAGCGCCACCCCGCCGAAGAGCGTGCCATGGTGATTGGTGTCGCCTGGAAAGACCATGTCGATCAGCCGGACGATGGGTTCGTCGGTGGGGGTGTTTGTCATTCGTATTCCTAAGTCCCGCCGTCATCCCCGCGAAGGCGGGGATCCATTGGGGCTGACGTCGCGGCTCGATCCGATCGGTCAGCCTGAATGGATTCCCGCCTTCGCGGGAATGACGAGGGGAAGGGGGAGAGGCTTACGCCGCCACCGTTACCTCAGCGCGCAGGGTACGGGCGGCGGCGACCATCGCGTCGATCGCGGGGCGGACCTCTTCCCATTTGCGGGTCTTGAGGCCGCAATCGGGGTTCACCCAGAGCTGCGACGGACTGAGGTGCGCCTGGGCGAGCCGCATCAGCGCGACCATCTCTTCCTCGCCCGGCACGCGCGGGGCGTGGATATCGTACACGCCCGGCCCGATCGCGGCCGGATAGTCATAGGCGGCGAAGCCCTCGAGCAGCTCCATCTGCGAGCGCGCGGTCTCGATCGAGATCACGTCGGTGTCCATCGCGCCGATCGAGGGCAGGATGTCGTTGAACTCCGAATAGCACATATGCGTGTGGATCTGGGTCGCGTCGGCAACCCCGGCGGCGGAGAGGCGGAAGCAGTCGACCGACCAGTCGAGATAATGCTGCCAGTCCTTGCGACGCAGCGGCAGACCTTCGCGCAGCGCCGCTTCGTCGATCTGGATCGCCTGACAGCCCGCGGCCTCGAGATCCTGGACCTCGTCGCGGATCGCGAGCGCGATCTGGCGGCAAGAGGCTTCACGCGACTGGTCGTCGCGCACGAAGCTCCAGTTGAGGATCGTCACCGGGCCGGTGAGCATGCCCTTGACCGGCTTGTCGGTGACGCTCTGGGCATAACGCCACCATTCGACCGTCATCGGGTTCGGGCGCGAGACATCGCCATACAGCACCGGCGGACGCACGCAGCGCGAGCCGTAGCTCTGGACCCAGCCGTTCACCGTGAAGGCAAAGCCGGCGAGCTGCTCACCGAAATACTGGACCATGTCGTTGCGCTCGAACTCGCCATGGACGAGCATGTCGATCCCGGCTTCCTCCTGCCAGCGGATCGCGCGCAGCGTCTCGGCCCGCAGGAACGCCTCGTACGCCGTGGCGTCGAGATTGCCGCGATTATATTCGGCGCGCGCGCTGCGGACCTCGGCGGTTTGCGGGAAGGAGCCGATCGTGGTCGTCGGGAAGAGCGGGAGGCCCAGTACCTCGGCCTGCGCGGCGATGCGGGTCGGGTGATCCGAGCGGCGCTCGCGCATATCCGGGGTGACCGCCGCGATGCGCGCGGCGACGGCGGCGTCATGGATGCGCGGCGAGGTGCGGCGGTTGGCGGCGGCCTGTGACGATGCCTCCAGTTCCGGTGTGACGCTGGCGCGGCCCTCGTTGAGCGCGCGCTTGAGGATCGCCAGTTCCTCGACCTTCTGCACGGCGAAGGCGAGCCATTGCTTCACCTCGGTGTCGAGCTTGCTCTCCAGCCCGAGATCGACGGGCACGTGGAGCAGCGAGCAGGACGGGGCAAGGATCAGGTCGCGCTGTGCGGCCAGCGGCTCGATCCGGTCGAGCAGGGTCGCGAGGTCGGCACGCCAGATGTTGCGGCCGTCGATCACGCCGAGCGAGAGGGCGAGCGTCTTCGGCGCGGCCTTGAGCACCGCGTCGAGCTGTTCGGGCGCACGGACGAGGTCGATGTGCAGGCCACCGACCGGCAGCGCGGTGGCGAGGCCGAGATTGTCGCCGAGCCCGCCGAAATAGGTGGTCAGCATGATCTGCGGCGTCGAACGCGCGAGCCGGGCATAGGCGCGGGTGAAGGCGCGGCGCTGCTGTTCGCTGAGGTCGGTGACCAGGATCGGCTCGTCGATCTGCACCCATTCGGCGCCGGCATGGGCGAGATGGTTGAGGATCACACCATAGAGGCCGAGCAGTTCGTCGAGATAGTCGAAGGGATCGACGCCGCTGGCCTTGACCAGGCTGAGCCAGGTGACCGGGCCGAGCAGGACGGGGCGGGTTTCATAGCCCTGAGCCTTCGCTTCGCGATATTCCTCGACGATCTTGAGGCGGCCGAGCGCGAGCTTCTGTCCGGCGGACAGCTCGGGGACGATATAGTGATAGTTGGTGTCGAACCATTTGGTCATCTCGCACGCGGTCAGGCTGTGCGAATGGGCGCAGCCTTCGTGCGACCCCGTCGTGCCGCGAGCCATCGCGAAATAGGTGGCGAGCGTCGCCTCGCCGTCCGCCGCGCCATAGCGGGAAGGGATCGCGCCGAGCATCACGCTCAAGTCGAGGACATGGTCGTAGAGCGAGAAATCGTTCGACGGCAGCCAGTCGGCGCCGAGCGCGGTCTGGCGCGCCCAGGCGGCGGTGCGCAGGCCGGCCGCGGATTCGAGCAAGGCGGCTTCGTCGGACTTGCCCGACCAGAAGGATTCGAGTGCGTGCTTGAGTTCACGGCGCGGGCCGATGCGCGGAAAGCCGAGCGTGGCGATGGTGACGGTCATTGGTCTTCTACCCCGAAGAAGGCGGGGAGAAGCCGGACGCGTGCGGGCTTGCACGGACGGTGGGGACCGGCCGCGCATGGCGCATGCGGCCAGACCGGGCACCCCGCCGGTGGACGTTATCGTGTCGCGGGCAGGTCTTCTGGCTCACGGGTCAACACGGACGGTCTGGCCTTCCCGGGAAGCGAGCCTCCCAGTGACACGTATCGACCGCCGCTCGCCGCTTACAGTTGCGGGGGCAGCGCCGGATTTGCACCGGCTTCCCATCTTAGCTCCGGCGCGGACAAGCCGACCGGAGCACCTTCGACCCCATCAGCATCGCGCCGATGGGGCCGGGTGTCAAGCATGATATAAAGACTTCTTTATATCTTTAATTGTTTGATGGGCCCTTGAGCTCGACGATGTTGCCTTCGGGGTCGCGGATATAGACTGATGGGCCTTCGCCCTCGGCCCCGTAGCGCGGACCTTCCTCGAGGATCTCGACACCATGGGCGGTGAGGTGCGCGCCCAGCGCCTCGCGGTCGAACGGCTCGATGGCGATCGCGAAATGGTCGAGGTTGCGACCTTCCGCGCCGGGCGCGGCGCCGCCCTTGGCGCCCAGTTTGCCGTCGATCGGGACGATGTCGATCAGCGAGGCGCCCGCGCGGAGCTGATACAGGCCGATCTCGGCCTGCTCACGCTCGTCGGTGCAGCCGAGCACGTCGTGATAGAAGGCCAGGATCTTGGGCAGGTCGACGACGCGCAGCACGATATGGTCGATCCCGCGCATCGCGAAGGGTGGGGTCATTGTCTCTCTCCTGTCGGCGCAACCGGCGCCGTTCCCGGGTCAATGGCCCAGATGATTCCGCAGCGCCAGCCAGCCTGGAAGCTTCGCGTCGAAGCCCACGGTGTGGAGCGGGCTGGACGAGGGGAGGGCGACGGCCGCGTAGCCGGTGGACCCAAGTTGCTTCAGCCCGTGCTTGAGCGCGGTGCCGCCGTTGAAGGCGATGGCGCGCAGATCGGGCAAGGTCGCGGCGAGCGCGGCGATGTCGTTGGGGGCGACGTCGCTGAGCGCGGCATCGGTGCTGCCCGGGCGGTGCGCGGTGGCGACGACGTCCCACAGTCCGACGCGGGCAGAGAGGAGTGCTGCGAGGCGGTCGGGATAGGCGAGGGCGACGAGGTCGCGATCGACCACCGCCGACATCAGCCGCCAGAACTGGTTCTGCGGATGCGCGTAATATTGCCTCGCCTCGAGCGATCGGTCGCCCGGCAGGCTGCCGCAGATCAGCAGGCGGACGCCGCGATTAACGACCGGCGGGAAGCTGGATTTGCGGGGAGTTGATTGCGCCACGCCGCCGTCCTAGCATCCGCCCATGGCGCGCGCGATCACCCGCTATGCCGATTTCTGGCCCTATTATCTTCGCGAACATGCGAAGGCGCAGACGCGGGCGCTGCACTATGCCGGGACGATTCTGACCTTCGCGGCGCTGGCGGCGGGACTCTGGCTCAACAGCTGGTGGTTCCTTGCCATCCCGCTCGCCGGCTACGGCTTTGCCTGGGCCGCGCATTTCGGGGTGGAGAAGAACCGCCCGGCGACCTTCACCTACCCGCTGTGGTCATTGGTCAGCGACTATCGCATGTTCTTCCTGTGGCTGAGCGGCCGGCTCGGCCCGCACCTACAAAGGGCGGGCGTCGCCTAGCGCTTCCGGGGATGCTCAGCGTTCCTTCCGCGACCGCTGCATTTCCCTGAGCGCACGCGCCGACTCCTTCACCGCGCGTTCCGACGCTTCCTGCGCGATTTCGGCCGTTGCCAACGCGACCGATGCGCTCTTCATCGCGTGCTCGACATGGCGGTTCGCCCGGTCCGAGACGCGCTTCGACATCGCGCGGAGTTCGCTGTCCATGGGGACGCGCTTGCCATTGGCGCAATGCATCATGTCGTTGCCGATGTTGATGTTGTCGTTCCGGGTCTCGTTCGGGCCGTAGCCGCATTTCCTGGCGATCAGCGCGCGATCCTCGGCGGTGACGATGGGGCCTTGCGCAGCCATCTCGCGCTCGACGGCATTGGACAGCCGTGCTTCAGCAGTCTCACGGGCGCTGCTCGGAGCGGCGGCGAATGCGGCGATGGACAGGATCATCATGGACGCGATACGGGTCATTCGGCTTCTCCTAACCTTACGACTACAGTTGTAGTCAGTGGCCGGCATCGGGTCAAGCGAGTGCGTCAGGATGTTGCCATGCGCGAAGCATCGCTTGCTTGCCGCGCGGGGCGGGGCGTGCAAATGGTCGCGCCATGCATGTCGCAAACGATACCATCGCACTGATCGGCAACACTCCGCTGGTGCGGCTGAGAGGGCCAAGTGAGGCTGCGGGTTGCGACATCTTCGGCAAGTGCGAATTCGCGAATCCGGGTGCGAGCGTGAAGGATCGCGCGGCGCTGTTCATCGTCCAGGACGCGGAAGCGCGCGGACTGATCGCGCCGGGCGGCACGATCGTCGAGGGGACGGCGGGCAATACCGGCATCGGCCTGGCGCTGGTCGGCAACGCCAAGGGCTACAAGACGATCATCGTCATGCCCGAGACGCAGAGCCGCGAGAAGATGGACACGCTGCGCGCGCTGGGTGCCGAACTCGTTCTGGTCCCCGCCGCGCCCTATTCGAACCCCGGTCATTTCGTGCACACCAGCCGCCGCATCGCCGAAGAGACGCCCAACGCGATCTGGGCCAACCAGTTCGATAATATCGCCAACCGCAAGGCGCATATCGTCACCACCGCCGAGGAGATCTGGACCCAGATGGACGGCCGGATCGACGGCTTCACCTGCGCGGCCGGCACCGGCGGGACCATTGCGGGCGTCGGTCTTGGCCTCAAGGAAAAGGACGAGCGCGTCACCATCGCGCTGTCCGATCCGCACGGCGCGGCACTCTACGAATATTATGCGCATGGCGAACTCAAGGCAGAAGGCAGCTCGGTCGCCGAGGGGATCGGGCAGGGGCGAATTACCGCCAACCTCGAAGGCGCGCCGATCGACACTCAGTACCGAATCTCCGATGAGGAAGGGCTGGAATGGGTCGAGCGGCTGCTGGCCGAAGAGGGGCTGTGCCTGGGTTTGTCATCGGGCATCAACGTCGCCGGCGCGATCCGGCTGGGCCGCGAATTGGGGCCGGGCAAGCGCATCGCGACGATCCTGTGCGATACCGGATTTCGTTATCTTTCAACATTGTACAATGGCGACTGGTTGCGGTCCAAGGGGCTGCCAGTGCCTGCCTGGCTCGCTTCAGCCTGACGCTGACGTAAAACAAGGGTTCGACATTCGGCGGTAAAGGCGTTACATTTATGCCACACCGTTATGAAGTCGCTCCCGACCGATCCCAAACAAAGCATGTTGCGCGTCCTTGTCGGCGTGACCGGTCTCGCGAGCGTCCTGCTGTTGATCGGCGTGGCCAGCGCGATCTTTTCGCTCGCCAACAAGGAAGACCCCATTGTCGCGGAAGGCGGGTCGAAGCCTGAGGTCGTCGCCAACATGACCGACGGCGTCATCATCAACGACGCGGCCCTCGAAAAGGACGAGCCGATCGCCGAACTGGGCATCGCGCCACGTACCGCCGAAACCCCCGCGCCCGCGATCACGCCCTATCCCGTTCCCGCCAAGTGACGGGTCGTGCCGCTCGCGCAGCGGCACGTCGCGGGAAATCGCCCCACTTCGATCCCAAGCCGGCCGATCCGCAGCGTAGCGGCCGGTTTCACGCGTCTCGCGTTCATCGACTGCCTTGGAACAGAGCGAGGCCAAAGATCGAATAACTTTGGTACATCCCCGATTTGAGGCAGAAAGTGGGGCTGAGTACCGTAGATTCCCGCGTTCAGGCATTGAAAACCATTGGCGCTTAAGATACGCCGCTGGTTAACAGGGCAACCTTATCGTCAGCCGGAATCGGGTCCGGGGCGCGCGGCATCGTGCGCTTCCGGAGACGGGAAAGGTTTGCCTGCCGTAAGCGAGGGCGGGAGTGAACCGAACGGGGTACAGAGGCGTTGGGCTGCAGCTGGTGGACGACAAGGGTCGTGTCGCCATCCCCTCGACCCTGCGTGCCACCCTCGAGAAGAACAGCGGCTTTCCCGCGGATACCAAGGACGCCCGCGTCGCGATCCTTTCCAGCCATGAGAGCGACCGCTGCCTGATCGCCTATGACGAGCCCTATTTCGATGCCCTGATGGAGCGGCTCAACGCGCGTTCGCTGGAATATGCCGGCGATCGCGGGCGTGCGGATTCGAACATCTGGCGCGAAGGCGTCGGCCCCAGCGAGAATATCGCGTTCGATCCCTCGGGCCGCTTCGTCATGCCCGGGATGCTCTGCCAGCATGCCGGCATCCGCAAGTCGGGCTACGCCTTCTTCTATGGCGTGGGTCCGGTGGTCGAGATCTGGGATCCGGCCACGCTGCTCGCGCACCCCTCCTTGCCCGAGAGCATGAAGGCGGCGTGCCGTTATCACCTCGAAGAGAAGAAGGTGACGTTGTGAGCGCCGCTCTGCCCGGTACGCGCCCGCACGTCTCCGTGCTGCTCGACGAGACCGTCGACGCGCTCGCGATCCAGCCCGGTTCGCGCATCGTCGACGCGACCTTTGGTGCCGGTGGCTACAGTTTGGCGTTCCTCGAGCGGGGAGCCGAGGTGGCCGCCTTTGACCGCGATCCGGACGCGATCGAAGGCGGCCAATCCATCGTTTCTGCCAGCGGCGGCCGGCTGGTGCTGATCGAGGCGCCGTTTTCGGCGCTGGACAGCGAACTCGAGGCGCGTGGTCTGACGCCGGTTGACGGCGTCGCCATGGATATCGGCGTGTCGTCGATGCAGCTCGACCAGGCCGAGCGCGGCTTCAGCTTCCAGCAGGACGGGCCGCTGTCGATGCGCATGGCGGGCGAGGGGATGACCGCCGCCGATTTCGTCAACGAGGCGGATGAGGCGGAGATCGCCGACGTGCTGTTCCACTATGGCGAGGAACCGCGCGCGCGCCGTGTCGCCAAGGCGATCGTCGCGGCGCGGCCGCTGACGCGTACCGGGGAACTGGCGAACGTCGTGCGCAAGGCGCTGGGCTACAAGCCGCACGACAAGAAGGACCCGTCGACCCGGACCTTCCAGGCGATCCGCATCCATGTGAACCGTGAGCTGGATGAGCTTGCCGAGGGGTTGGCTGCGGCGGAGCGGGTGCTCAAGCCCGGCGGCCAGCTGGCGGTGGTGACCTTCCACAGCCTGGAAGACCGGATGGTCAAGAAGTTCCTGCGCGAACGATCGGGCAGCGAGCCCGCCGGTTCGCGGCACCGCCCGGCGGTGACGGCGGCACGCGCGCCGACCTTCGAGACCCCGGCCAAGGCGGTGCGGCCGAGCGAGGAAGAAATTGCGGCGAACCCGCGTGCCCGGTCCGCGACGCTCCGCGTCGCCCGGCGCAGCGCGGCTCCGGCGTGGGTGAGTTGAGGAGGCGGACATGGCGATCAAGGCATTGAACGGACTGGGCTGGTACGCCGCGGGGCTGATCGTGGCGCCGGGCTGCTACCTTGTGTCATCGATGGTTGCGGCAGAGCGCACGCATGTCGAGGCGGTCGAGCGCGCCATTGCCAAGGCGCACAAGGACATCCGCCAGCTCGAGACCGAGTTCGACACGCGCGCCAATCTGGCCCAGCTTGAGCGCTGGAATGGCGAAGTGATGCGTTACACCGCGCCGACCCCGCACCAGTTCCTCGCGAGCGACACCCAGCTCACCTCGCTCCGTTCGCTTGAAACCGAAGGGGTGGCCGAGCGCTATGCGGCGATGGTGGTGCCTGAGGGCGTGCCCGACGCGACCGCCGAAACCGCGCAGATTGCCAGCGCTTCGACCGCGGCGGCGTCGGCACCGATCAAGGCCGTTGCGGAGAAGGCTGTCGCCGGAAAGATCGCCGCCGCCGTGGCGGTCAAGGCCGCGCCGACTGTCGCCACGAACAAGCCGCAGCAGGTTGCCGCGGTCGTGCAGAAGCCCGCCAAGCCGGCGGTGAAGACCCAGCGCGAACAGGCGGTGGCGATGCTCGACCGCAGCTTGCTCAAGGATTCGAGCTTCGGTGATCTGATGCAGGGCGTCCGTGCCGAGGCGCGTCGCGCCCGGTGACCGTCCTCGTCGCCCCTGCGCCCCGCAATCGCACGCGGCCGGGTAACCGGCAGGCGTCGATGGCTGTCGCGCATGTGCGGCTGATGGTCCTGGCGTTGTTGTTCGCGGCGGGGATCGCGGTGATCGTCGGACGGCTGGCGCTGCTCGCCATGTTCGCCGAGCCGGCGGCGGCGACAAGCGTCAATGCGATGCTGGTGCCGTTGCGCGGCGATCTGGTCGATCGCAATGGCGCGCCGTTGGCGCGGACGATCGACGCCTGGTCGATCGGGGTCCGTCCCGGCAGAGTGATCGGCGACAAGGCGGAGCTCGCGCGGATGCTGGCGGCGACGCTGCCGGGCAAGAGCGCCGCGGACTATGCCAAGCTGCTGAGCAGCGATTCGAGCTTCACCTATCTTCAGCGGCGCGCCGTGCCCGAACTGGTGGCGGCCGTACATGCGCTGGGCGAGCCGGGGATCGAATTCGCGCGGGAGCCGCAGCGGCTCTATCCCCAGGCGAATCTGGGCGCGCATGTGCTGGGCTATCTCGATTTCGACGGCAAGGGCGTCACCGGGATGGAGCTGGCGCTCAATCAGCAGCTGACCGACCCGGCACTGCGCGGCAAGCCGGTTGCGCTGTCGCTCGACCTGCGTGCGCAGGCGGCGCTGGAGAGCGAACTGGGCGCGGCGATGACGACCTTCCAGGCCAGGGGCGCTGCGGGCGTAATCCTCGACGTTGCGAGTGGGGAGGTGATGGCGATGGCCTCGCTCCCGACCTTCAACCCGAACAATATCAAGGGGTCGAACCCCGAGCATTTCCGCAATAACGTGACGCAGAGCGTCTATGAACTCGGCTCCAGCTTCAAGCCGCTGACGATGGCGTTCGCGATCGAGAGCGGTGTCGCTACCTCGATGGCCAAGCGCTATGACGCCACGGTGCCATTGCAGGTCGGCGGCTTCCGCATCCGCGACGATCACGCCCAGAAACGCTGGCTCAACATTCCCGAAACGCTGATCCATTCGTCGAACATCGCCACCGCGCGCATCGCCGACGAACTGGGCAAGGACCGGATGGAAGGGATGTTCCGCAAGCTCGGGTTCGACACGCGGCCCGATATCGAGCTGGGCGGAAAGGCCATGCCACTCTGGCCCAAATACTGGGCGCGGACGACGGTGATGACCACGGCCTATGGCCATGGCATCGCGGTGACGCCGCTTCACCTTGCCAGCGCCTATGCCGCGATGGTCAATGGTGGGGTCTGGCGTCCCGCGACGCTGCGCAGGATCGAGCCGGGCAAGGCGCCACAGGGGCGCCGTGTCGTCTCCGAAGCGACGAGCGCGCGGATGCGTCAGCTTCTGCGTCTGGTCGTGACCCATGGTACCGGCGGCAAGGCCGATGCGCCCGGCTATCGCGTCGGCGGCAAGACCGGCACTGCCGAGGTGCCGGGTGCGGGCGGTTACAAGCGCAACCAGAACGTCTCGACCTTCGCGGCGGCTTTCCCGATGGACGCACCGCGCTATGTGGTGCTGGTGATGCTCGATTCGCCTGTCGGAAATGCCCAGACCCACGGTTTCTCGACCGCCGGCTGGACCGCCGCCCCCGTCGTCAACCGCGTCATCATGCGCACCGGCGCGATGCTGGGCGTGGTGCCCGACGAGACCCGGGACGTGAATGTCTCGGACCTGACGCCGCTGCTGTGGAAGGCCGAAGCCAAGAACAAGGCCAAAGGCGCCGCGACCCCGCTCGTCGCGCCGGGCGCGGGCGAGTGAGGCGCGGTAAATGAGATTGGGCGAGCTGACTGGCGGCACCGAAGAGACGATCGTCACCGGGTTCGCGATCGATCATCGCAAGGTTGCGCCCGGCACCGTGTTCGGGGCGTTTCGCGGCGCGCGCTTCAACGGTGAGGACTTCATTCCCCAAGCGGTGGCGAGCGGCGCGATCGCGGTGATCGCGCGCCCCGAAGCGCAGGTCGAGGGCGCGGTCCATATCGCGACGGATCATCCCCGCACCGAATTCGCGCGGATCGCGGCCAGATTTTTCGCGCCCTTCCCCGAAACCGCGGTCGCCGTCACCGGCACCAACGGCAAGACATCGACGGTCGAGATGGTCCGTCAGCTCTGGCGCATGGCCGGGCACAGCGCCGCGTCGATTGGCACGCTGGGCGTGACCACCGCGGACGAGGCGGTGTCGACGGGCCTCACCACGCCCGATGTCGTGACCTTCCTGTCCAATGTCGCCGGGCTGGCGCGCGAGGGCGTGACGCATCTGGCGTTCGAGGCGTCGAGCCACGGCCTGTCGCAATACCGGACCGAGGGGCTGCCGGTGGCGGCGGCGGCCTTCACCAACCTGTCGCGCGACCATCTCGATTATCATGCCGACATGGCGGAATATTTCACCGCCAAGCTGCGCCTCTTCGCCGATGTGCTCGATCCGGACGGCACCGCCGTGGTCTGGGCCGACGATCCGCATTCGGAGCGGGTGATCGACATCGCCCGGATGCGCGGGAATCGGGTGATGACCGTGGGCGAGCATGGCTCAACCGTCCGGCTGGTATCGCGTGAGCCGACCCTGCTCGACCAGAAACTGGTGGTCGCGGTGGACGGCGTCGAGCATCGCGTCAGCCTGCCGCTGATCGGCGGCTATCAGGCCGCCAATGCGCTGATCGCGGCGGCGCTGGTGATCGCGACCGGCGGCGATACCGCCACGACGCTCGCCAACCTGTCGCGGCTCCAGCCGGTGCGCGGCCGGCTTGAGCGCGCGGCGATCAGCCGGACCGGCGCGCCGATCTATATCGACTATGCGCACACGCCCGACGCGCTTGAGGCGGCGATCTCGGCGCTGAAGCCGCATACGGCAGGGCGGCTCATCCTGGTCTTCGGCGCGGGCGGCGACCGCGATCCGGGCAAGCGCGAACCGATGGGGCAGGCTGCCGCAGCGGGCGCGGATCTGATCATCGTCACCGACGACAATCCGCGCAGCGAGGATCCGGCGGCGATCCGCGCGGAAATCCTCAAGGGTTGCCCTGGCGCAATGGATATCGGTGACCGGCGCGGCGCGATCTTCCTGGGCGTCGGCAAGGCCGAGTCTCAGGACATCGTGCTGATCGCCGGCAAAGGGCATGAGCAGGGCCAGATCGTCGGCGATATGGTGCTGCCCTTCGACGATGTCAGCGTGGCGCGGGAGGCGGCGGCGTGAGCGGGCCGCTCTGGACCGCCACCGACATCGCCGCCGCCACCGGCGGCACCGCCTCCACCGAGTTCGATGTCGATGCGGTGGCGTTCGACAGCCGCGAGGTTGGGCCGGGCGCGCTGTTCGTGGCGCTCTCGGGCGAGACCACCGACGGCCATAAATTCCTGGATCAGGCCTTTGCGAGCGGGGCGGCGGGTGCGGTCGTATCCTCCCAGACGTCGCACCCCAATATCCTGGTCGGTGACACGACGGTCGCGCTGGAGAATCTGGCGCGCGCCAGCCGCAAGCGGATGGCCGGCGTGGTGATCGGCGTCACCGGATCGGTTGGCAAGACCGGCACCAAGGAAGCGCTGTTCGAATGCCTCGAACGGATCGCGCCCGGCCGCGCGCACCGCTCGGTCAAGAGCTACAACAACCATACCGGCGTGCCGCTCAGCCTTGCCCGGATGCCGCGCGACGCGAAGTTCGGCGTGTTCGAGATGGGGATGAACCATGCCGGCGAACTGCTGGCGCTGACCCATATGGTCCGCCCGCACATCGCGCTGGTGACGACGATCGCGCCCGCGCATACCGAGTTCTTCGCGAGCGAAGAGGCGATCGTCGACGCCAAGGGCGAGATCTTCCAGGGCCTCGAGCCGGGCGGTACCGCGATCGTGCCGTTCGACAGCCCGCATCGCGACCGGCTGATCGCGGCGGCGCAGCCGCATGCGGCGAAAATAGTGACCTTCGGACTGGGCGAGGGCGCCGACGTCCGCGCGATTGAGGTCGTACGTGGCCAGCCGGGTGGAACCTATGTCACCGCTCAGATCGGGTCTGACCGTACGCTGGGCTTCACATTGTCGCAGCCGGGCGATCACTGGGTCGCTAATGCGATGGCGGTGCTGGCGGCGGTCGACGCCGCGGGCGGCGATCTCGAACAGGCCGGGCTGGCCCTGGCCGAGATGGGCGGACTTGCCGGACGTGGCGCGCGCTTCAAGACGGCGGTTTCCGGCGGCGAAGCGCTGGTGATCGACGAAAGCTACAATGCCAACCCCGCCTCGATGCGCGCGACGTTGGCTGTGCTCGCCGCGACCCCCGCCTCGCGACGGCTGGCGGTGCTGGGCGAGATGCGCGAGTTGGGCGATCAATCGGCTGAATTCCACGCCGGGCTTGCCGACCCGATCGCCGATGCCGGCGTCGAAGCGTTGCTGCTGGTCGGTGAAGGGATGGCGCCGCTCGCACGCGCGCTTGAGGGGCGGATCGAATTGGTCCATGTGCCCGACGCCGCAACCGCCCGAGAGCGCATCGAGACGATGCTCCGCCCGGGCGACGCGGTTCTCATCAAGGGTTCGAACGGGGTCGGGCTGTCGCGGGTCGTGGCGGCACTGGCGGGAAGGCAATAGCAAGTGCTGTACGAAATCGCAGAGTGGCTGGGCTTTCCGAGC
The DNA here is from genome assembly GCF_059415525.1 of Sphingomonas sp. GW821-FHT10C01. NCBI lineage: Bacteria > Pseudomonadati > Pseudomonadota > Alphaproteobacteria > Sphingomonadales > Sphingomonadaceae > Sphingomonas > Sphingomonas sp. GW821-FHT10C01. The sequence continues at coordinate 1,150,680 of NZ_JBWKNK010000001.1, forward strand.
GTCCTTAACCTGATCCGCTATCTGTCGTTCCGCATCGGCGCGGCGGTGGCGACGGCGCTGATCATCGGCCTGATCATCGGCCCACGCTTCATCGGCTGGCTGCGCGTCCGTCAGGGCAAGGGGCAGCCGATCCGAACCGATGGTCCGCAGAGCCACCTCGCCAAGCGCGGCACGCCGACCATGGGCGGGCTGATGATCCTGACCAGCCTGGCGTTGTCGGTGTTCCTGTGGATGGACCTCAGCAATCCCTATGTCTGGGCGTGCATGTTCGTCACGCTCGGCTTCGGGATGATCGGGTTCCTCGACGACTATGACAAGGTGCGCAAGGCGAGCACCGCGGGGGTCTCGGGCCGCGTCCGTCTTCTCGGCGAGTTCGTGATCGCGGGCGCCGCGGCCTGGGTCATCACCCAGCAGAACGGGACCGTCCTGTACGTGCCCTTCTTCAGCCAGTTCAGCGTCGATCTCGGCTATTTCTACATCGCGTTCGCCGCCTTCACGATCGTGGCGTTCGGCAATGCGGTGAACCTGACCGACGGTCTCGACGGGCTTGCGACCATGCCGGTAATCATCGCCAGCATGGCGTTCCTGCTGATCGTCTATCTCGCCGGCAACGCGATCTACGCCAACTACCTTGGCATTCCGCATGTGCCGGGGGCGGGCGACCTGGCCATTTTCTGCGGCGCCATCGTCGGTGCCGGCCTCGCCTTCCTGTGGTTCAACGCGCCCCCGGCGGCGGTGTTCATGGGCGATACCGGCAGCCTTGCATTGGGCGGCGCGCTGGGCACGATCGCGGTGGTCGCGCATCACGAACTGGTGTTGGGGATCATCGGCGGCCTGTTCGTGGTCGAGGCGCTCTCGGTCATCATCCAGGTGTTCTGGTACAAGCGCACCGGCAAGCGCGTGTTCAAGATGGCGCCGATCCACCATCATTTCGAACAGATGGGCTGGAGCGAGCCGACCGTCGTGATCCGCTTCTGGATCATCGCCTTCGTGCTGGCGCTGGCCGGCCTGTCGACGCTGAAACTGCGGTGATCGTCAGCGCGTCCTGGCGCGGAGAACGCTTTGCGGTGCTGGGACTGGCGCGGTCCGGGTTGGCGACCGCGCGCGCCTTGCTGGGCGCCGGTGCTGAGGTGACGGCGTGGGACGCCAAGGATGCGGTCCGTTCGACCTTCTATCCCGATCCGGCGGCGCCGGGCACGCTGACACTCGCCGATCCGGTCGAGTCCGACCTCACCGGCTTCTCGGGTGTCGTCGTCTCTCCCGGGGTGCCGATCAACAAGCATCCGATCGCCGCGAAGGCTCGCGCCGCGAACGTGCCGCTGATCGGCGATATCGAGCTGTTCGCGCAGGCGCGCGGCGAGCTTCCGGCGCACAAGGTCGTCGCCATCACCGGGACCAACGGCAAGTCGACCACGACGGCGCTGATCCACCATATCCTTGAGACCGCGGGCGTGCCCGCTCGGCTTGGCGGCAATATCGGGTTGCCGATCCTGGGGCAGCAGCCGCTGCCCGAAGGCGGCGTCTATGTGCTCGAATTGTCGAGCTACCAGCTCGATCTGACCCAGAGCCTCGACTGCGATGTCGCGGTGCTGCTCAACATCACCCCCGACCATCTCGACCGTTATGACGGCTTCGACGGCTATGCCGCCTCCAAGGCGCGGCTGTTCGCGATGCAGTCAAAGGGGGGCGCCGCGATCATCGGGATCGGCGACGAAGCCTCGCAGGCGATCGCGAAACAGGTCGCGCGCGCAGGGCGGGCCGAGGACCTGACCAAGATCGCGCCCGGCATGTGCATGGACCAGTCGCGCTGGCCCGCGCTGCAGGGGCCGCACAATGCCCAGAACGCGCTCGCCGCCATTGCCGCGTGCGAGGCACTTGGCGTTTCGCAGGACGCGATCGAGGCGGGGTTGCGCAGCTTCCCCGGCTTGCCGCACCGCATGGAGCGGGTGGCGACCGTGAACGGCGTGCTGTTCGTCAACGACAGCAAGGCGACCAACCCGACCTCGACCGCACCAGCGCTGCAGGCGTTCGACCGGATTCACTGGATTGTCGGCGGCCTCGCCAAGACCGACGATCTCGACGCTTGCCGGCCCGGCTTCGGCCATGTCGTGCGCGCCTATACCATCGGCGATGCGACCGAGCGGTTTGCGCAGTTGCTCGACGGTGAATTTCCGATCGAGCAGTCGGGCACGCTGGCGGCGGCGGTGAAGGCCGCGGCGGCACAGGCCCGGCCCGGAGAGACGGTGCTGTTGTCGCCCGCCTGCGCCTCGTTCGACCAGTTCAGGGATTTCGAGGATCGCGGGGCGCAGTTCCGCGAAGCGGTGGGGGCGCTGCGATGACCGATGTGAGGCGGAACCTGCCCGTGGTGCGCAGCAAGGGCTGGCGCGCCAAGGTCGAGGACAAGCTGAGCCGCGGAAGCAATTCCAGCTTCGGCCTGTGGTTCTGGGAAATCGACCGCATGCTGCTGCTGCTCGCGGTGCTGCTGATCGGTATCGGGCTGGTCGCGGTCGCGGCCGCTTCGCCCGCTTCGGCGGTGCGCTATTCGGATGGCAACACCCAGTTCGCATCGATGCACTATTTCTGGCGGCAGGCGGTCTGGGTCGGCTTGTCGGTGCCGGTGCTGCTCGTGGTTTCGATGCTGCCCGTCAGCTTCGCGCGACGCATGGCGATCGTCGGCACCGCGGTCTGCATCGTACTGGTCGCCGTCGCCGCCTTCTTCGGCGCCGAGATCAACGGCGCCCGGCGCTGGATCGGTTTCGGCTTCGCAAGCGTGCAGCCATCGGAGTTCCTGAAGCCCTTCTTCATCGTCACGGTCGCCTGGCTGCTGTCGATGCGCTCGAAGGATGCGGATCTGCCGGTGATCCCGCTCACGGGAATGCTGACCGCGATCGTCGCGGCGTTGCTGATGAAACAGCCCGATTTCGGCCAGACGATGGTGTTCGGACTGGTCTGGATCGTGCTGCTGATGCTGGCGGGCATCTCGACCCGCGCGATGGGCGTGCTCGGCGGCGGCGCGATCGCGGGCGTGGTCGCAGCCTATCTGTTCTACGATACCGCACGCACCCGCATCGACAGCTTCCTGTTCCCCGATCCCGAAAAGGCGGCGGCCGAGCATTACCAGACCGATATGGCCCATGCGGTACTGACCGGCGGCGGCGCGACCGGTACCGGTCCTGGTGGCGGAACGGTCAAGTTCAAGCTGCCCGAGGCGCACACCGACTATATCTTCTCGGTCGTGGGTGAGGAGTTCGGGTTGATCGCGTGCATCGGCATCGCGATCCTCTATCTGGCGATCATCCTGCGCGTGCTGGTCAAGCTGCTCGACGAGGAAGATAATTTCCGCCTGCTCGCGGCGGCGGGCCTGGCGGCCCAATTCGGGATTCAGGCGCTGATCAACATGGCGGTGAATACGGGCCTCGCGCCTTCCAAGGGCATGACCTTGCCCTTCATTTCCTATGGCGGCTCGTCGATGGTCGCGCTGTCGATTGGCATGGGACTATTGCTCGCGTTCACGCGGCGGAATCCGTATCTCAAGCGTTCGCCTTACACGGTTCGGGGAAGCGGTTGATGAGTTCGGGAAAGCGTTACGTATTGGCGGCCGGCGGCACGGGCGGGCATATGGTCCCCGCAGCGGCGCTGGCGACGGAGCTGATGCGGCGCGGGCACAAGGTTGCGCTGGTTTCGGATGAGCGCGGGGTGCGCTTTCCCGACCTGTTCGACGGGATCGAGACGCGCGTCGTTCCGGCATCGCGCTTCTCCGGCGGGCCGATCGGCTGGCTCAAGGCCGCCAACGCGATGCGCAAGGGCCGCGCGCAGGCACGCGCGCTGTACAGCGAGTTCCGGCCTTCGGCGGTGATCGCGTTCGGCGGCTATGCTTCGCTCCCTGCGCTGATGGCCGCCTTTTCGGCCAAGGTGCCGGCGGTGATCCACGAGCAGAATGCCGTGCTTGGCCGGGTCAACCGGCTGGTCGCGGGCAAGGTCGCGGCGATCGCGACCAGCTATGCCGATGTCGAGCGGCTCAAGGAAAGCTACGAACCCAGGACGCATCTGGTCGGCAATCCGGTGCGGCAGGCGGTGCTCGACCTGCGCATGAAACCCTATCCGGCGCTGGACGAGGACGGCATTTTCCGCGTGCTCGTCACGGGCGGCAGCCAGGGCGCGTCGGTCCTGTCCGAAGTCGTGCCCGACGGCCTCGCCCTGCTGCCCGTCCATTTCCGCCGCCGGCTTCAGGTGACGCACCAGGCGCGGCTCGAGGACATCGACGAGGTCCGCCGCAAATATGCCGAGCATGGCATCCCGGCGGAGATCGCGACCTATCTGCCCGATTTGCCCGAGCGGCTGGCCTGGGCACATCTGGTGATCGCGCGCGCGGGCGCCTCGACCATCGCCGAGCTGACCGCGGCGGGGCGACCGGCGATCCTGGTGCCGCTGCCCAGCGCGACCGACGACCACCAGACCGCGAACGCGCGCGAGATCAGCGAGGCGGGCGGCGCGCGGACGATCCAGCAGCGCGCCTTCACCGCGCAGGAACTGGCCAAGCAGATGCAGAAGCTTGGGCTCGAGCCCGATGCGCTCGCCAATGCCGCCGCTTGCGCGCGCAGCGTCGGCCGGCCCGATGCGGTGCGCGACCTGGCTGACCTTGTTGAATCGATCGATGCCGACTGGGCCTCGGCCGGGCAGGGGCACGCCAAGCCTCAGAAGATCGAAGGAGCAGTTTACGCATGAAGGGCGTCGCCAAGGATATCGGCACCATCCATTTCGTCGGCATCGGCGGGATCGGCATGTCCGGCATCGCCGAGGTGATGCATAATCTGGGCTACAAGGTTCAGGGCAGCGACAGCGCGGAAGGCTATGTCGTCGAGGGACTGCGCAAACGCGGTATCGACATCGCGATCGGCCAGTCGGCGGACAATCTCGGCGATGCGGCGGTGGTGGTCACCTCGACCGCGATCAAGCGCGACAATCCCGAGGTCCAGGCCGCCTATGCCCGCCGCATCCCCGTGGTGCGTCGCGCCGAGATGCTCGCCGAGCTGATGCGCCTCAAGTCCACCGTCGCGGTGGCGGGGACGCACGGCAAGACCACGACGACCTCGATGATCGCGGCGCTGCTCGACGCGGGCGGGGTCGATCCCACCGTGATCAACGGCGGCATCATCAACCAGTACGGCTCCAACGCGCGCCTCGGCGACAGCGAGTGGATGGTGGTCGAGGCCGACGAGAGCGACGGCAGCTTCCTGCGCCTCGACGGCACGATCGCGGTCGTCACCAACATCGATCCCGAGCATCTCGATCATTATGGCAGCTTCGACAAGGCGAAGGACGCCTATGTCGAGTTCGTCGAGAACGTGCCCTTCTACGGCGCGGCGCTGCTGTGTCTCGACCATCCCGAGGTGCAGGCGATCATCCCGCGCGTCCGCGACCGGCGCATCGTGACCTATGGCTTCGCGGCCTCGGCCGACGTGCGCGGAGTCAATGTGACGTCGCACGCCGGCGGCAACAGGTTCGAGGCGATCATCCGGTCGCGCGACGGCTCGACCCGCTCGATCGAGGGGATCGATCTGCCGATGCCCGGCCGTCACAATGTCCAGAACGCGCTCGCCGCGATCGGCGTAGCGCTCGAGATGGGCATCGACGACGCGACCATCCAGAACGGCTTCGCCAAGTTCGGCGGGGTCAAGCGCCGCTTCACCAAGGTCGGCGAGATCGGCTTCGACGGCGCCAACCCGGCGATCGTGATCGACGATTACGGCCACCACCCGGTCGAGATCCGGGCGGTGCTGGCGGCGGCGCGCGAGAGCGTCGAGGGCCGTGTGATCGCGGTCGTCCAGCCGCATCGCTATTCGCGCCTCGGCAATCTGATGGATGACTTCGCTCAGGCGTTCAACGACGCCGACATGGTGTTCGTGACCCCGGTCTATGCCGCAGGCGAAGCGCCGGTCGAGGGCGTTGACGCCGACGCGCTGGTCGCACGCACCAGCGAGCGCGGCCACCGCTCGGCAGCAACCATCGAGGATGCCGTCGCATTGGCGGAGAAGGTCGCCGAGATCGCGCAGCCGGGCGATCTGATCGTTTGCCTCGGCGCCGGCGACATCACCAAATGGGCCGCCGGCCTCGCCGATGCGGTCAATGCGCGGCGAAAGGTCGCGGCGTGATCGCCACCCTCCCCAAGGTTCGCGGCAAGCTTTCCGCCGACGCACCGCTGGCGCCGCTGGTCTGGTTCAAGAGCGGCGGCGCCGCGCAATGGCTGTTCGAGCCGACGGATATCGACGATCTCGCCGATTTCCTGCGCGACCTCGATCCGGAGGTGCCGGTGATGGCGCTCGGGCTCGGCTCCAACCTCATCGTGCGCGACGGCGGGGTTCCCGGCGTGGTGGTGCGGCTGGGCAAACCCTTCGCCAAGGTCGAACGGTTGGACGCGACGACGCTCAGATGCGGCGGCGGAGCGAGCGGCATCCTCGTGTCTTCTTCCGCGCGTGATGCCGGGATCGGCGGGGTCGAGTTCCTGCGCTCGATCCCGGGGACTGTCGGCGGCTTCGTGCGGATGAACGGCGGCGCCTATGGCCGCGAGACTGCGGATATCCTGGTCGAGTGTGAGGTCGTTCTTCGCTCGGGCGAGCGGCGGATGCTGGCGGTCGATGCGCTCGGCTACACCTATCGTCACTCGGAACTGCCCGACGGCGCCGTGGTCGTCAGCGCGACCCTCCGGGGTGAGCCGGGCGACCCCGCCGCGATCCAGGCCGAGATGGACCGCATCGCCGCGGCGCGTGAGGAATCGCAGCCGCTGCGCAGCAAGACCGGCGGATCGACCTTCAAGAACCCGCCCGGTGACAAGGCGTGGCGGCTCGTCGACGCGGCGGGCTGCCGGGGCTTGCGCAAGGGCGGCGCACAGGTGAGCGAGAAGCACACCAACTTCCTGCTCAATACCGGCGACGCGACCAGCGCGGATATCGAGGGACTGGGCGAAGAAGTGCGGGCCAAGGTCAAGGCGAGTTCTGGAATTGAGCTGGAGTGGGAAATCCAGCGCGTGGGAGTGTCCAAGTGAGTGTATCGGTGAAGCCCCTCCATATCGCGGTCCTCATGGGCGGCTGGTCGGCGGAGCGGCCGGTGTCGCTGATGTCGGGCGCGGGCATCGCCGATGCACTGGAGTCGCTTGGCCATACGGTTACCCGCATCGATATGGGCCGCGACGTTGCCGCGAAACTCGCCGCGGCCAACCCCGATCTCGTCTTCAACGCGCTGCACGGCACGCCGGGCGAAGACGGCACGGTGCAGGGGATGCTCGACCTGATGGGCCTGCGCTACACGCATTCGGGCATGGTCACGTCGGTCATCGCGATCGACAAGCAACTGACCAAGCAGGCGCTCGTGCCGCAAGGCATTCCGATGCCGGGCGGGCACATCGTCGCAACCGCGTCGCTGTACGAGCATGACCCGCTGCCGCGTCCCTTTGTCCTGAAGCCGGTCAATGAGGGGTCGTCGGTCGGCGTCGCGATCGTCACGGCCGAGGGTAACTACGGCAACCCGATCTCGCCGCAGGCGACCGGACCCTGGCAGGAGTTCGACGAACTGCTTGCCGAACCGTTCATCCGCGGACGCGAACTGACCACCGCGGTGCTCGGCGGCCAGGCACTGCTGGTGACCGAACTCCGGCCCAAGAGCGGCTTCTACGACTTCGACGCCAAATATACCGACGGCATGACCGATCATATCTGTCCGGCTGAGATCCCCGACGAGATCACCGAGGCATGCAAGCGCCTGGCGCTCGATGCACACCGGCTGCTCGGTTGCAAGGGCGCGTCGCGATCCGACTTCCGCTGGGACGACACTCTCGGCGTCGAAGGGCTGTTTCTGCTCGAGGTGAATACCCAGCCGGGCATGACCCCGCTCAGCCTGGTGCCGGAACAGGCCCGGCATCTGGGCATGAGCTATGCGCAGCTCGTTCAGGCGATCGTCGATGAGGCGATGGCGGACGCGCCCGCGACGGCGGAGGCGACGGGATGAGCCGCAAGCCGAGCCCGGCCAAGCGTCCCGCGGTCAAGCCGAAGCGGCGCGCGCAGCAGCCCAAGAAGAAGCAGGCGAACGTCCTCGATCTGGCGGTCGCGGCGCTGCCGGTCAGTGAAGCGACGCTGCACCGGATCACCGTCTGGGGCATCACCGGGGTCGCGGTCGCCGCGGCGCTCGGCGTCGCGACGCTGTTCGGCGTGCCCGGGATCGTCGGCACGGCGGTGGCGGAAGGGATCGGCCGCGCCGGCTTCCGCGTCGAGAATGTCGAGGTCGCCGGCGTCAAGCGCGCCGACAAGGAGACCGTGTTCGACTATGCATTCGGCCCCAAGTCGCAGGCGATGCCGCTGGTCGATCTGGATGAGGTGCGCGGCAAGCTGATGACGATCGGCTGGATCGCGGACGCGCGCGTCTCGCGCCGCATGCCCGACACGCTGGTCGTCCAGATCGTCGAGCGCAAGGCGGCGGCGGTGTGGCAGCATCAGGGTCAGCTGATGCTGATCGACAGCGAAGGCGTGTTGCTGGAGCCGGTTTCGGCGGAGGCGATGCCTGATCTGCCCTTGGTGATCGGCGACGGCGCCTATGCGCAGCAGCCCGCCTATCAGCAGTTGCTCGACGCCGCGCCCGCGCTCAAGCCGATGGTGAAGGCCGCGACCTGGATCGGGAACCGGCGCTGGGACCTGTCGTTCAACACGGGAGAGCGGCTGGCGCTGCCCGAGGGCGAAGCGGCGGCGGCCAAGGCGCTCAAGAAATTCGCCGAGCTGGACGGTGCGGACCGGCTGCTCGGCCGGGGGTATCTGAAGTTCGATATGCGCGATCCTTCGCGGCTGGTGGTGCGGATGCCGGGACAGGCGGCGCCGAAGCAGATCGAAACCGCGACGGCGAGTGAGTAGGGGGTAGGGAAGATGGCAAAGACGGCGCCCGAGGGATTGATCACCGCACTGGACATCGGCTCGTCCAAAGTCTCCGCGCTGATCGCGCAAAAGGGGGATGGCGGCGAGCTGGTGGTGCTCGGCACCGGCCAGCGCGAGAGCCGTGGCGTCCAGCGCGGCTATATCGCGGACATGCACGCGACCGAGATCGCGGTGCGCGAAGCGGTCGAGCAGGCCGAGCGGATCGCGGGCACCAATATCGAGGATGTCTGGGTCAGCTTCTCGGCCGGTGGCCTGGTCTCCGACATTCTGCGGCTCGAAGTCGATCTGGGCGGCCACCGCGTCGAACAGTCGGATATCGACGATTTGCTGCGCGCCGGCCGGGAGTCGATCAATCCGGGTGGTCGCATGGTCCTCCACGCCCAGCCGACGCGTTACACGCTCGACGGCCTGGCCGGGGTCAAGCAGCCCAAGGGACTGCACGCCGAGCGGATGGGCGTCGATATCCATGTCGTCTCGACCGAGGGCGCCCCGGTGCGCAACCTCGATCTGTGCGTCCGCTCGGCGCATCTTGAGGTCAAGTCGATCATCGCCGCGCCGGTCGCGACGGGGCTTTCCTGCCTGTCCGAAGAAGAGCGTGAATTGGGCGTCGCGCTGGTCGAGATCGGCGCGGGCGTGACCAACGTCTCGGTCTACAAGGACGGGGTACTCACCGGCCTGTCGTCCATCCCCAGCGGATCGGCCGACATTACCGACGACATTGCCAGCGCCTTTGGCACGCGCCGTGGCCAGGCCGAGCGGATGAAGTGCTTCTACGGCAGCGCCAACATGACGCCGCGCGACAATCACGACATGATCGATGTCGCCCCGATCGCGACGGACGAGGAGACGTCGGAGGGCGGGCGGATCACGCGTGCGCAGCTGATCGCGGTGATCCGCCAGCGGCTCGACCGGTTGATGGCCGAGATCCGCAGCGAACTCGCCAAGCTTAACTTCGAGGATCCCGTCGGGCGCCAGATCGTGCTTACCGGCGGCGGCGCGGAGCTGAAGGGGATTGCAGATTATGCGCAGCAGGCGCTGGGCCGGTCGGTCCGCGTCGGCCGCCCGCGTGGCCTCTCGGCGCTGCCCGAGGCGCATGCGGGCCCCGCTTTCGCGACGCTGGCCGGCCTGGCGAGCTTCGCGGCGGCCGACCCGGTCGATCTGCGCGCGCTCCAGCAAAACCATCAACTTGTTACGCGTGCGACACCAAAAGCAATGTTCCATCGGATGATCGCGGCATTTCGGGCCAATTATTGAATAAATGTTGTTGATGACTGGTGAATTGCGCTGGCACCGCTCATCGGCATCGTGCAGAAACAGGGATTAAGCAGGCGACGCTCGTGGGGCGCGGAGCCTGAGGAGACTAGGTAAGATGAGCATCGATTTCCTCCCGCCCGACCTCGACGAGCTGACGCCGCGGATCACCGTCATCGGCGTAGGCGGAGCCGGAGGCAACGCGATCGCCAACATGATCAACGCGGAAGTGCAAGGGGTCGAGTTTCTCGTCGCCAACACCGACGCGCAGGCGTTGAAGCAATCGACCGCGGGCCACCGCATCCAGCTCGGCGCGAAGATCACCCAGGGCCTCGGCGCAGGCAGCCGGCCCGAGATCGGCCGCGCGGCGGCTGAAGAGACGATCGAGCATGTTCAGGAATCGCTGAACGGCGCGCACATGGTCTTCATCGCGGCCGGCATGGGCGGCGGCACCGGCACCGGCGCGGCGCCTGTCATCGCCAAGGCGGCGCGCGACATGGGCATCCTGACCGTCGGCGTGGTGACCAAGCCCTTCGCCTTCGAGGGCAAGAAGCGCGCCCAGTCGGCCGAGGCCGGCATCGAGGAGCTTCAGAAGTATGTCGACACGCTGATCGTCATCCCCAACCAGAATCTCTTCCTGGTCGCCAATGCGAACACGACCTTCAAGGAAGCGTTCCAGATGGCGGACGAAGTGCTGCAGCAGGGCGTGCGCGGCATCACCGACCTGATGGTCATGCCCGGCCTGATCAACCTCGACTTCGCCGACGTGCGCTCGGTGATGAGCGAGATGGGCAAGGCGATGATGGGCACCGGCGAAGCATCGGGCGACAGCCGCGCGATCGAGGCGGCACAGCAGGCGATCGCCAATCCGCTCCTCGACGGCGTGTCGCTCAATGGCGCCAAGGGCGTGATCGTGTCGATCACCGGTGGCGAGGACATGCGCCTGCTCGAAGTGGACGAAGCCGCGAACCATATCCGCGAGCTGGTCGACGACGACGCCAACATCATCTGGGGTTCGGCGTTCAACAACGAACTGGAAGGCAAGATTCGCGTCTCGGTCGTCGCGACCGGGATCGAGGCCGATGGCGTGAAGCCCGCGGTCGCGGCGCCCGCCGCCGATACCGCGCGCAGCTTCTCCTTCGGTTCGGTGCGTCGTCCGCTGGCGCCCCCGCCCGCCGACTTCGCGCCTTCGTTCGAGCCGGAACCGGTGGCTGAAGCGCCCGCCGAGCCGGTGGCGACCTTCACCGACCCGGCGGTTGCCGAGCCCGGCTTCTCCACCACGCCGCCCTTGGCTTCGGATGACGAGCTGACGCTCGAAGCGCCGCTCCCGGCGGAGCCTGAAGCACAGGCCGACGAGCTGGTGCTGGGTTCGGACGCGGTGGTACCGGAAACACCCGCCGCCGATGACCTTCCGCCCGAGCCGACGATCCGGCGCCGCTGGCTGACCGGTGGCGGCGATGAGCCGGCCGCGCCTGCCGAGGAGCCCAAGGCCCGTACCGGCGGCACGCTGTTCGAGCGGATGGCCGCGGCGCGCAACGGATCGAAGGACGAGGACGGCAAGGACTCGCTCGACATCCCGCGTTTCCTCAACCGCCAGAACAACCAGTAAGCGAAGCTGCGCGCCTCGTCGCTGCGGCGCCTCGTCTCGACGATGGCGCAGCGGTTCGACAGTTTGGGTTCAGGCGCGCGCGCGTGTAGCGGCGATATCGCATGAGACGTGATACCCGCCTTCGCTCGGCCCTGATCGCGCTGACCCTCGGTGCCGCCGTTCCGGTGGTGGCGCAGGAGGTCGCGCCCCCACCCACGCCCAATGCCGACCGGCTGGCCGAGGAGATGCGCACGCTCGCGCGCGAACCGCGCAATGTGCGTGCGTTGCTCTCGGCCGGTGAGATGAGCGCGCGGCTCAACGATGCCGCCGCCGCCGCCGGTTTCTTCGCGCGGGCACAGGCGATCGACCCATCCAACGCGCGCGTCCTCGCCGGGCAGGCGATGGTGATGGTGCGGCAGGAACGCCCCGGTGAGGCGTTGCGGTTGTTCGCGGAAGCTGACCGGCGCGGGCTGGCGATGGAGAGCTACGCGTCGGACCTGGGCCTCGCCTATGACCTGATCGGCGCACAGGCGCATGCGCAGCGCGAGTATCGCATCGCGATGCGCGGCGATCCCGATGACGAGACCGTCCGCCGTTACGCGCTCTCGCTTGGCATCACCGGACAGGAGACCGAGGCGATGCGCGTCCTCGATCCGTTGCTCCGCCGCAGCGATCGCGCCGGTTGGCGTGCACGCGCCTTCATCCTGGCGATGAACGGCGACGCGCCCGGTGCGGACAAGATCGCGGCGAGCATGATGGGCGGCGTCGGCTCCGCGCTGGCCCCGTTCTTCCGGCGGCTGCCGACATTGTCCGCTTCCGACAAGGCGTTCGCGGTGCATTTTGGCGAACTGCGCCGAACCACGGCCCGGATCGCCGATGCGCAGCTCGCACCCCCGCTCCCGCGGCTCGGGCACGAACCGGGCGTCGCATTGGCCGCAGCGGATTTACCACGCCGTGCCGTACCCGCATCGACCGATGCGAAGCCTGAACCAGGCACCGGTCGCCGAAGCGCGTCGGGCCGAACCGGCGAGCGCGTGCCGCTCAGCTGGCAGACGCGCGACGGCGCCGAAGCCCGTCGTGCTGCGGCTCGCCAGGCGGAGGAGCGGGAAGCGAAGCGCCTCGCCGATCTCAAGGCGCAGCAGGAGCGCGAGGCACTCGCCGCGAAGCAGCGCGAGGATCAGCGGATCGCCGCCGAGCAGCTGGCTGCGCGTGAGGCCGAGGCGCGTCGCGTCGCTGAACTCCAGGCACGCGAACGCGCGGCGACCGAGCTTGCCGCGCGCGAGGCGGAGGTCCGTCGTGTTGCTGAGGCCGAGCGCCTTGCCGCGGCTCAGCGAGAGGTCGAAGCCCAACGCCTCGCCGAGGCTCAGCGCTTGGCGGCGGCCCAGCCCGCGCCGGCCCAGACCGCCGCTGTCCAACCCGCCGAGACACCCGCGATGCCGCCAGCCGGTGATCCCGCGCCCGTCCGCACGGCGGAAGCGCAGCCCCACACGCCGCGCGTGGGCGGCGAGGACAATGTGATCGCCCGGATCATCGCGGGCATCACCATCCCCGCGTCCGAGCTGGGTGTCGAACCGATGCCGGGCAAGGTCGAGCCTGTCACCGCTGAGCCGACACCGGCCCCGCCGGTCGAGGTTGCGAAGGTCGAGCCGCCCAAGCCCCGCCCGGTGGCGGAGAAGCCGCGTCCCGAACCCGCCAAACCCAAGCCTGAGCCTACCAAGCCTGAAATCACGAAGCCGGAGCCGGCGAAGCCCGGCGCGCGCGGCAAGCCTGTGGATCCGAAGGCGGCCGACCCCAAGGCCGGGGCCGCCAAGCCCGGCGATCCCAAGGCGCCGGCCGCCAAGGGTGCGGTCAAGCCGCCGGCCAAGGGCAAGGGCAAGCCTGAGCCGGCGAAACCCGATCCCGCCAAGACCGATCCTGCCCGTCACTGGGTTCAGGTCGCGGGCGGCGCCAATGTGAGCGATCTGCCCAAGGCATGGCGCGCATTGCTCGCCAAGGCGCCGGCCGAGCTCAAGGGGCGCCAGACCTGGACTACCCCGCTGCGCTTCACCAATCGGCTTCTGGTCGGGCCGTTCAAGACTCCGGCGGAGGCGCAGGCCTTCGTCAACACGATCGGCAAGAAGGGGCTTTCGGCCTTCGCCTGGAGCAGTGAGGCGGGGCAGAAGATCGAGAAACTTTCGGTCAAATGATCTATCGCGCGGCGATGCCGATTCGAGCCGTATCGCAGCGCCGCGCCGCATGAGGCCCCTGGCCCCTTATGCCAGCGATCCGACGTTCAGTCGCGGACGCCTGCACGACGAGGGCAGCGGCACCGCGCGCGGGCCGCGTGACGCATTCCAGCGTGACCGCGATCGGATCATTCATTCGATCAGCTTTCGCCGCCTGCGTCACAAGACCCAGGTGTTCATGGCGCCCGACGGCGATCATTTCCGCGTCCGCCTGACCCACAGCCTTGAAGTCGCGCAGATCGGCCGCGCCGTTGCGCGCACGCTGGGGCTGAACGAGGATCTGACCGAGGGGCTGTGCCTGGCGCACGATATCGGCCATCCGCCCTTCGGCCATGCCGGTGAGGATGCGTTGAAGGCCGCGCTGATGGGGCAGGGCGGGTTCGACCATAATGGCAACACGCTGCGCGCGTTGACCGTGATCGACAGCCCCTATCCCGGCTGGGACGGGCTGAATCTCAGCTGGGAGACGCTGGAGGGGCTGGCCAAGCACAATGGCCCGGTGCGCCATGCCGGCTGGGCGCTGGCGGCGGCGGACGCGGCGTTCCCGCTCGAGCTTTCGACCCATGCGTCGCTCGAGGCGCAGGTCGCGGCGATCGCCGACGACATCGCTTATGACAATCACGATATCGACGACGGCTTGCGCGCGGGGCTGCTGACGCTCGACCAGTTGCTCGAAGTCGCGCTGGTCGCACGCGGCTGGGATGCCGTGCGTGCCCGCTTCCCCGATGCCGATGTGAAACGGCTGATGCGCGAACTGGTGCGCGCTCAGATCGGGACGATGGTCAACGATCTGCTCGCCGAAACGCGCCGCCGTATCGCCGAAACCGGCGTGGAGACGGTCGACGACGTCCGCGCTGCGGGCCGCGCGCTCGCCGGTTTCTCCGATGCGATGCGCGACGAGGAGCGCGCGCTCAAGCGCTTCATGTACGCCAACCTCTACCACCACCCCCGCCAGCTTGCGGCTGCAGACGCGGCGCGTGAGATCGTTGCAGGGTTGTTTTCGGCCTATTCGGCAGATCCGGCGCTGATGCCGGAGGGGTGGGGCGACTGCCTGCCCGCCGAGGAGCCGTGGCGCAGCCGCCATATCGCCGACTTCATCGCCGGCATGACCGATCGCTATGCGATCACGCGCTATCGCGAAGCGGTCGGCCCGATCGACCTGCCCGAGGGGTTCTAGGAGCCCGGCCTCCCTTCGGACGGCCCAATCCACTCACCCCGATCGTCATCCCCGCCTTCGCGGGAATGACGACGTAGTGGGTGTTCGTCAGTCTCAGCGCAGCGCCGTTTCCACCTTCTGTGTCAGCGGCTTGGCGATGGTGAAGGCCACCGGGGTGCCATCGACATGGCCCGTCACCTTCCGGCCACGGACGTTGAGCGTGTACGGCGCGCCGCTGGGCAGGGCGCGGCCGCTGAGGACGGTGACCTCGCCGCGCTGTTCGCTGGTGTAGACATAGGTGACGCCGTCGCGGTTGAAGGTCCTTTCGCTCGCATAGGCGGCGACCGGCAGGCTTAGAAGGACGGCGGCGCTGATGAAGGTCTTGATCACGATCTTTCTCCCTTGTTGAAGGGCCAGATCGGCATCCCCTTATGTTCTGCCGGCGAGACTATGTTGCGTCGCAACATCTTCCTAACGCGAAGGATGCACCCATGATTGCGTCCGACGCAGCCGTCGGAGCGTTCACCCGGCACGATGAAACCGCGCGACTGGCAAAGATTTGCGACAAAGCGCGCGTAGCGTCGCCGCGAACGGTCGGAGAGTGCCATGTCCGAAGCCAGTATCGCGCTCAATCGCTTCGGCATGGGCGCGCGCGTCAGCGAACCGGTTCCCGCCAACCCGCGCCGGATGCTGATCGATCAGATGGAGCGGTTTGCGGTCCTGCCCGCGCCGCTCGCCGCCTATCCGCGCACCCCGGCGCTCGCCGCCGATCTCGCCGCCGCCTATGATGCCGTGCAGATGGAGGCGCGGGCGGCGCGGCGCGAGGGCGAGAAGGCCGACGCCGCGACTCAGGCGCTGCGCCAGGCCGCTCGCCAGCAAGGCCGCGAATTCTATCTCCAGGCGGTCGGCGCGCGCGCGCAGGCTGCGGTCGCGAGCGACACGTCCTTTGTCGAGCGCTTGGTGCATTTCTGGGCCAATCACTTCGCGGTCTCGGCCGACAAGCAGATCATGATCGGTCTGACCGGCGGGTTCGAATTCGACGCGATCCGCCCGCATGTGCTGGGCAGGTTCCGCGACATGCTCCACGCGGTCGAGCGGCACCCCGCGATGCTGCTCTATCTCGATCAGGCGCAATCGGTCGGGCCGAACAGCCCCGTGGGGCAGCGCTTCGCACAGCGCCAGCAGGGTCCCCAGCGCATCGGCCTCAACGAGAATCTCGCGCGTGAGATCATGGAGTTGCACACGCTCGGCGTCCGCACGGTTTATACCCAGGCCGACGTTACCGAATTCGCGCGCGCGCTGACCGGATGGACGGTCGCGGGGCTGGGGCGCGGGCAGGGCGCGCGGCTGGCGCAGGCGGACGGAAGCGCAGGCGGCTTTGCCTTCGCACCGCGTATCCATGAAGCGGGACCGCGCACGATCATCGGCAAGCGCTACGATCAGCAGGGGGAGAAACAGGCCTCTGCGGTACTCGACGATCTCGCCGTCCATCCCGCGACGGCGAAGCATATCGCGACCAAACTGGCGCGCCACTTCGCCGGGGACGATCCGCCCGCGCCACTGGTCGGCAGGCTCGAAACCGTGTTCCTCAAATCGGGCGGTGATCTCCCCACCGTCTATCGCGCGCTGATCGATGCGCCCGAGGCTTGGGTGCCCCAGCCGGTCAAGTTCAAGACGCCCTGGGAATGGTCGGTCTCGACGATGCGCGCGCTGGGCACGCGGGAGGTGACGGCACAGGGCGTGTTCGGTCTGCTGACCCAGCTTGGCCAGCCGGTATGGCGGCCGGGATCGCCCGCCGGCTATGACGATATCGCGGCGAGCTGGGCGGGGCCGGACGCGGTGATGCGCCGGGTCGAAGCCGCCGAGCGCTTCGCCTCGCGCACGCGAGAGACAATCGATGGTCGCACCCGCGCTGCCCAGCTCTTTCCCGACGCGCTGAGCGCGACGACCGCCCAGGCGATCGCCCGCGCCGAAAGCCCGGCGCAGAGCGTCGCGCTGATGCTCGTTTCGCCCGAATTCCTGCGGAGATAGGTCATGCCCAACCGCCGCCATTTCATCCGGACCGCCGCCGCTACGGGCGCGCTGCTCGGCTTCGCTCCGCGCCTCGCCTTTGCCCAGGCGGCGACCGACAAGCGCTTCGTCTTCATCATTCAGCGCGGCGCGGCGGATGGCCTCGCCACCGTCGCGCCGGTGGGCGATCCCGCCTTCGCCGCGCAACGCGGCGTGCTGGCACAGGACTTTGCGGATGCGGTGAAGCTCGACGGCATGTTCGCGCTGCATCCCAGTCTCAAGAATGTGGCCCAGCTGTATGCGGCGAAGGAGGCGATGTTCGTCCACGCGGTCGCCTCGCCCTATCGCGACCGCTCGCATTTCGATGCGCAGAACGTGCTCGAAAGCGGCGGCACGGCGGCCTACCAGCTCAAGGACGGCTGGCTCAACCGGTTGCTCGTCGTACTGCCCGACGACGAGCGCAAGGCGATCGCGGTCGCGGCGAGCATCCCGATGGCGATGCGCGGGCGGGTCGAGGTGTCGTCCTATGCCCCGTCCAACCTGCCCGACGCGTCGGACGATCTGCTCGCGCGGGTGACGGGTCTCTATGCCGAGGATCCGCAGCTTCATGCGATCTGGCAGCAGGCGACGGCGACGCGCGCGCTGACCAGCGATCTTGCCGGCGACAATGGCCGCAACGCCGCCGCGACCGGTGCGCTCGCGGCCAAATTGCTCGCACCCGACAATGGCGCGCGCATCGCGATGATCGAGACCGGCGGCTGGGACACGCACGCCCAGCAGCGCGGGCGGCTCGCCGGGCAATTGAACGGCCTCGACCAGATGATCGCGTCGCTCAAGACCGGGCTGGGGCCGCTGTGGAGCAAGACGTTGGTGCTGGTCGCGACCGAGTTCGGCCGCACGGTCAAGATCAACGGCACCCAGGGCACGGATCACGGAACCGCCTCGGTCGCCTGGCTGCTCGGCGGCGCGGCGCAGGGCGGGCGGGTCGCCGCCGACTGGCCGGGCCTCGGCGATGCCGCGCTGTACGAAGGCCGCGATCTCAAACCGACGGCCGGTCTCGACAGCGTGATCGGCGGGGCGGTGGCGATGCATTTCGGGATCGATCCGCAGCGCGCGATGCCCGCCTTGTTCCCCGGCCAGTCCGCCAAGCCGATCGGCGGCCTCATCCGCGCCTGAAGCTTCCGCTTGCGTGAGCGCCGCTCCGGCGTCACGCAGGGGGCATGACCTATGTGGGCCTGTTCTTCCTCGTCTTCGGCCTGAACCTGTTGCCGGCCTTCGCGCCGCCGACCTGGTCGATCGTCGTGCTCTACGGCCTCAACGGCCAGCTTCCGCTGTGGGCGCTGGTGGTGACGGCGGCGGTCGCGGCATCGCTGGGACGGTTCACGCTCGCCTGGGGCTGTCGCATCTTCGCCTCGCGCCTGCCGCAGCATCTGCGCGACAATCTGGAGGCGGCACGGATCGCGTTGCACCGTCGCAGCCATAACGTCATCCTCGCGCTCGGCCTGTTCCTGCTCTCGCCCTTGCCGTCGGCGCAGCTGTTCATGGCGGTCGGGTTGGCGAGGGTGCCTCTGCTCGGTTTCACCGCGGCCTTCTTCGTCGGGCGGCTGATCACCTACAGCCTCTATGGCTGGACCGCGCGCAAGATCCAGCAGTCGAGTATCGGAGACGCCTTCATGGAGACGCTCTCCAGCCCCTGGGGGATTCTGCTGCAGGTGACGATGCTCGCCGCGCTGATCGCGCTGGTCCGCGTCGACTGGGCCAAGCTGCTTGGCGTCACCCCGGCAGAGGTCGAGGCCGCGCGCAAGGGCAAGTAAGCTTTCTGCGACAACAGTTTCGATTGGCGAAATAGCGGCGCGCAACGCCTTGGCGCAGCGCAGCATCGTACTTACTTCCCGGTTATGGCCCGTGCCGATCCCGCCCCAGCGCCCGAGCGCCTCGACCGCACCGGGCTGATCCAGGGGCTGGGCGCCTACGGCATCTGGGGCGTGCTCCCGCTGTTCTACTGGCTGCTCGCCGGCAGCGATGTCGGCGAAGTCGTGGCGATGCGCGTGCTGTGGTCGGTGGCGTTCCTTGCCGCCGTCATCGTCGCGCTGCGGCGCGGCCCGGCGATCCTGCAGGTGCTGCGCACCCCGCGCACGATGCTCTACCTCGCCACCAGCTCGCTGCTGATCTCGACCAACTGGCTGGTCTATATCTGGGCGATCCAGAACCATCACGTCCTCGAATCGAGCCTCGGCTATTTCCTCAACCCGCTGGTCAACGTCCTGATCGGCGTGGTGGTATTGCGTGAGAAGCTCAACACGGCCCAGATCGCGGCGGTCGCGCTCGCCGCGGTCGGCGTGTCCGTCCTCGCGGTCGGTGCGGGCGGCGGCATCTGGATCAGCCTGACGCTCGCCTTCACCTTCGGTTTCTACGGCCTCGTCCGCAAGGTCGCGCCGGTCGGCGCGCTCGAGGGGCTGACGCTCGAGACGCTGATCCTGGCGCCACTCGCGCTCGGCTATCTCTTCTGGCTGGGCGGCGGGCAGGGGCTGACCTTCGGCACCGGCTGGGCGCCGACGCTGCTGATGATCGCCTCGGGCGTGGTCACCGCCGTCCCGCTGCTGCTGTTCGCCGCCGCCGCGCGCCGCCTGCCTTACTCGACGCTGGGCCTGCTCCAATATCTCGCGCCGACGATCGGCTTCATCCTCGCCATCACCTTCTTCGGCGAGAAGATGACCACCGCGCACATGATCTGCTTCGCCTTCATCTGGACCGGGCTGATCATCTTCGGCGCGCACGGCACGATCACCGCGCGCCGCCGCCGTCTCGCGGAATCCCGCGCCGCGTGACGAACGCGTGGCGTTGCGCTAGAGCGCCCGCCTCCTTCAATCACCGGACTAGCAAATGACGCTCTACACCCGTTTCGCCGCCCATCTGGATGCTGCCCTCGATGCGCTCGTCGCGTCGGGCGACCTGCCGGCGGGGCTGGAGCGACGCGCGGTGACCGTGGAGCCGCCGCGCGACGCCAGCCATGGCGATCTCGCGACCAACGCCGCGATGGTCCTCGCCAAGCCCGCCGGCACCAACCCGCGCGCCCTGGCCGAGAAGATCGCCGTCGAGCTTGAGAAGCTCGACGAGGTCTCCGCAGTGTCGGTCGCCGGCCCCGGCTTCATCAACATGAGCCTCACCGACGCCACCTGGCGCGACGAGCTTGCCGCGATCAACGCCGATGGTGACCAGTACGGCCGCTCGGACACCGGCGCCGGCATCACCGTCAACGTCGAATATGTCTCGGCCAACCCGACCGGCCCCATGCATATGGGCCATTGCCGGGGCGCGGTGGTGGGCGATGCGCTCGCCAGCCTGCTCGAGGCGATCGGGCACAAGGTCGTCCGCGAATATTATGTCAATGACGCGGGCGGCCAGGTCGACGTCCTCGCCCGTTCGGCGCATCTGCGCTACCGCGAGGCGCTGGGCGAGAGCATCGAGATCCCCGAAGGCCTCTACCCCGGCGAGTATTTGAAGCCCGTCGGCGCGAAGCTCGCCGCCGAATATGGCGACCAGTTCGTCGGCCAGCCCGAGGAAGCGTGGCTCGCGCTGTTCCGCAAGGAGGCGGTCGCCGCGATGCTGGTGATGATCAAGGACGATCTCGCCCAGCTCGGCATCCATCACGACCTGTTCTCCTCGGAAGCCGAGCTTCAGGCGGCGGGCAAGCCCGAGGCGGCCGAGGCGTGGCTGCGCGCGCACGACCTGGTCTATGATGGCGTGCTCGAAGCCCCCAAGGGCGAGACGCCCGAGGATTGGGAGCCGGTCGAGCTGCCGCTGTTCCGCTCGACCCGGTTCGGCGACGATCAGGATCGCCCGATCAAGAAGTCGAACGGGCAATGGACCTATTTCGGCGCCGACCTCGCCTATCATTTCCAGAAGGCACAGGCGGCCGACCAGCTGATCGACATCTGGGGCGCCGACCATGCCGGCACGGTCAAGCGCATCGTCGCGGCGGTCGCCGCGCTGACCGAAGGCAAGACCCGCTTCGACGTCAAGCTGGTCCAGATGGTCCGCCTGCTCCGCGCGGGTGAGCCGGTGAAGATGTCCAAGCGCTCGGGCAATTTCATCACGCTCGCCGACATGGTGAGCGAAGTCGGCAAGGACGTCGTCCGCTTCACCATGCTCACGCGGAAAGCCGACGCCCAGATGGACTTCGATTTCGCCAAGGTGGTCGAGGCGTCGAAGGACAATCCGGTGTTCTACGTCCAGTACGCGCATGCGCGAATCGCCTCGCTCCATCGGCGCGCGGCGGAGGCCGGGATCGCCTGCGGCACCCCCGATCTGTCCCTGCTTGATACACGCGAGCTCGCGCTGGTGAAGCTCGCGGCACAGTTCCCGCGCACGGTCGAGGGCGCGGCGGCGGCGCGCGAGCCGCACCGGATCGCTTTCTATCTCTATGATCTCGCGGCCGAATTCCATTCGCTGTGGAACATGGGCAATGACGATCCGTCGCGCCGCTTCCTGCTGACCGACAATCAACCCGTAACATGCGCACGGCTTTCCCTCGCCGACGCGATCGGGCAGGTTATCCGCAATGGCCTCAGCATCATGGGCGTGGAGGCGGTTCAGGAGCTGAACTGATGAACGCAGGAGAGGATAAGTCGGTCGAGGTCGATGAGACCGCGGTGGAAGGCGTCGAGACCGGCGACCGGTTGCCGTGGCTGGAAACGGCCGATGACGATTATGAGGAAAAGCCGGCGATCCTGGGCAAGCTTCTGCCCGTCGCCGCCGGACTCGCGGTCATCGCCGCGGCGGTCGGCGGCGGCTGGTGGCTGCTCGAACGCCAGGGCGGTGGTGGCGAAGGCAGCGGCGCGCTGATCAACGCCGCCGAGGGCGACTATAAGGTCAAGCCCGACGATCCCGGCGGCATGAAGGTCGATGGCGAGGGTGATACCGTCTTCGCGGCGAGCGAAGGCGCGACCACCAACGGATCGATCAATGTCGGCGCGATGCCCGAGGCACCGGTCGCGGGCAAGGCGGCGCCCAAGGCGACGCCGGCGCCGGTCACCGGATCGAGCCGCGTCACCGCCACGGTGCCGACGGCACCGGCAGCCGCGAAAGCCGCCGCATCGTCGCAGCGCGCGCCGGGGCCGTCGGCGGGCAGCTCGATCATCCAGCTCGGATCCTTCCCGGCGGAAGGCGGCGCGAACGCCGCCTGGGCGCGCCTGTCGAAGCGGTTCAACTATCTTGCCCCGCTGGGCAAGTCGGTCGAGAAGGCGGAGGTGAACGGCAAGACCGTCTATCGCCTGCGCGTCAACACCGGCAGCAACAGCCAGGCGAGCGAACTGTGCGGCAAGCTGCGCGCGGCCGGCGAAGCCTGCTTCCTCGCGCCGAATTGAGGGCATAACCCGTCGTCGTCACCCCGGCCTTGTGCCGGGGTCCACTCTGCGTCGCCGGCAGAAGCTGGAGCCTCTTGTCCTGCCCCTGCTTTGCGGGGGAACCCGGCACAGAGCCGGGGCGACGGAAGAAAGTTCTCGGGTTGAGCCCTTGAGGCACAGACACCGCCTCGAATGACCTCGACGCGTCGGCCCGTTACCCTTTTCCGCTGGAAATGTTGGACTTCGCCTGATCTAGTCGGCGGATGCTTAGCTGTTCCGGTGTCCGCGCGAAAAACCGCGCCTTTGTGTCAACCATGTCAACCGCCCGTCACGTCGGAGGTGCGGCATGAAGCCCGTTATCTTCGGCCTCTCCGGCACCGAACTCACCGCTGACGAGCGCGCCTTTTTCCGCGACGCCGATCCGCTCGGCTACATCCTGTTCAAGCGCAACTGCGAGACGCGCGCGCAGATGCTGGCGCTCACGGACAGCCTGCGCGACCTGTCGGGACGCGCCGATGTGCCGATCCTGATCGATCAGGAGGGTGGACGCGTCGCACGGATGCAGCCGCCCGAATGGCCCGCCTTCCCGGCGGGGCCGGCGTTCGACAAGCTCTATGATCTAGCCCCGTCCTCGGCGATCGAGGCGGCGCGCGCCAATGGCCATGCGCTCGCGCTGATGCTGGCCGAGGTCGGCGTCAACGTGAACTGCGCGCCCCTGCTCGACGTGCGCCAGCCCGAAACAACCCCTGCGGTGGGTGAGCGGACCTTCGGCTCGAACCCGATGCAGGTCGCGGCGCTCGGTCGCGCGATGCTCGATGGCATGGCGAAGGGCGGTGTGGTCGGCGTGGTCAAGCATATGCCCGGCCATGGTCGCGGCGTGGTCGACAGCCATTACGAACTGCCGGTGGTCAAGGCGTCCGATGCCGAGCTGGAGCGCGATATCGAACCGTTCCGCACCCTCGCCAATGCGCCGATGGGCATGACCTGCCATGTCGTGTTCGAGGCATGGGATGCCGAGCATCCCGCGACCCTGTCGCCAACGGTGATCGCGGACGTCATTCGCGGTCGCATCGGTTTCGACGGCCTGTTGATGACCGACGATATCGACATGAAGGCGCTGTCGGGCACGGCCGGAGAGAAGGCGGCGGCGGCGATCGCCGCGGGCTGCGACGTCGCGCTCGATTGCTGGGCGCGGATGGACGAGATGGTCGAGATCGTCGGGCGGCTGGGCGACGCCTCCGCCGCGACGCTCGCGCGCCTCGAACGCGCGATGGCCAGCATCCGGCCCGAGGGAACGCCGATGGACGCGCTGATCGCCAAGCGGGACGAACTGCTTGCGCTCGCTTAGTCCTTCGCGCGTCGGGAGGCCGCAAGCGCGCTTCCGGGACTCGCGCGCGCGTAGGAGCGTGACTTTTGGGACTTTTGGCGTCGTCCGATGAGCGACGCGGCCGAAGCCCTGACGATCGATATCGACGGTTGGGAAGGGCCGCTCGACCTGCTGCTCGCGCTGGCGCGGAACCAGAAGGTTGACCTGCGCCAGCTGTCGATCCTGCAACTGGTCGACCAGTATCTCACCTATGTGAATGAGGCGCGCGAGCTGAAGCTGGAGGTCGCGGCCGACTATCTCGTGATGGCCGCCTGGCTCGCCTATCTCAAATCGGCGCTGCTGCTGCCGCGCGACCCGGAGATCGAGCCGAGTCCCGAGGACCTCGCGCTGCGGCTGCAGTTGCGGCTCGAGCGCTTGAACGCGATGCGCGAGGCGGGCGCGCGGCTGGTGGCGCGCGACCGGATGGGCCGTGACGTGTTTCCGCGCGGCGCGCCCGAGGGGCTGAAGGTCGTCCGCAAGTCACGTTGGCAGGCGGAAATCTACGACCTGATTTCCGCCTATGGCCAGATCAGCGCGCGGACCCGGCCGGTATTCCACGTCGTTGCGGTACGCCCGGTGATGACGCTGGAGGATGCGATCTCGCGGGTTTCCGAGCTGGTCGGTGAGCGGATCGACTGGAGCACGATCGAAAGCTTTCTCCCCGCCGAGGCCAAGGGGCTGTACCGCAAGTCGGCACTGGCTTCGTCCTTCGTCGCGGCGCTTGAGCTGGCGCGGCAGGGGCGGGTGGAACTCAAGCAGAAATCGGCGTTCGCGCCGCTCTATCTTAAGGCTGCGCAGATATGACCCGGCCCGACGAAACGATGCGCGCGGTGGAAGCGGTATTGTTCGCCGCCGAGCAGCCGATGACGCTGGCGGACATCAGCGCCTATGTCGGTGAGGAGGTCGATCTCGCGGCGGCACTGTCGGCACTGGCCGACCATTATGCCGGGCGCGGGATCGAACTGGTCGAGCGCGGCGGGCGCTGGCATTTCCAGACCGCCGCCGATCTCGCCAATTTCCTGCGCCGCGACCGCGAGGACAGCCGAAAGCTGTCCCGTGCCGGGATCGAGACGCTGGCGATCATCGCCTATCACGAGCCGGTGACGCGCGCGGAGATCGAGGCGATCCGGGGCGTGCAGATCAGCAAGGGCACGCTCGACGTGCTGATGGAGGCGGGCTGGATTCGACCGGCGGGCCGTCGCGAGGTGCCGGGTCGGCCACTGATGTTCGCGACAACCCCCGAATTTCTCACGCATTTCGGGCTTTCCAGCCGTCGTGACCTGCCCGGAATCGACGATCTGCGCGCGGCGGGCCTGCTCGACCCGGTCGATCTGGCGTTCGAGGCCGCGCATTCCGGTGCGGAAACCATGGTAACCGCCGACGAAGAAGACTAGATGGGCCGGGAATCAACGGAGAGTTCCGATGGGTGGTATGAGTCTGATGCACTGGCTGATCGTCGGTGTTCTCGTGATCCTTCTGTTCGGGGGCAGCCGCTTCTCGAACATGATGGGTGACGTGGCCAAGGGCATCAAGCAGTTCAAGAAGGGCATGGCGGAAGAGGAAGAGACGCCGGCCAAGCCCGCCGAGATCGAGGCGAAGCGTGTCGCCGACCCGCAGCCGCAGGCTCAGGCCGAAACGCGCTCGACTCCGGAAGAGCGTTGAGTTCAACGCCGCGGCCTGGTGCCGCGGCCTTCCGGGCCGGTCGATAGATGCTCGATTTCAACGCGCCTGAATTCCTGGTGGTGGCGATCGTCGCCCTGCTGGTGATCGGGCCGAAGGATCTTCCGAAGGCGATGCGCTTCGTCGGCCACTGGGTCGGCAAGGCGCGCGGCGTGGCGCGCCAGTTCCGCAGCGGCTTCGACAACATGGTCCGCGAGGCCGAGCTGGCCGAGATGGAAAAGAAATGGGCGGAAGAGAATGCGCGGATCATGCGCGACTATCCGCCCGAAAAGGCACTGCCCGCGCCGGTCTATGACCCCAATGCCGAGGGCACGGCGCCCGCGGTGGTGGAGCCCGAGGATGCGCTGCCCGCGACGGTCGAGCCGCCCGCGCTGAAGCCCGAAGCGGCGGACGCCGCGCTCGAGGCGCCTGCCGAAGCCAAGCCCGCCCGCAAGCCGCGCGCACCGCGCAAAAAGGCCGCATCGTGAGCGACAACGAACTCGAAGGCACCGAAGCGCCGTTGCTCGAACATCTGATCGAGCTGCGCCGCCGGTTGCTCTATTGTGTCCTCGCGTTGGTGGCGGCCTTCGCGGTCTGCTTCTACTTCGTGAAGCCGATCTACGGCTTCCTGGTCCATCCGCTTGCACAGGCGGGACAGGACAAGCTGGTGTTCACCAGCATCATGGGCGGATTCTTCGTCGAGCTGAAGGTGGCGTTCTTCGCCGCGGTGATGGTGGCGTTCCCGATCGTCGCGGTGCAGCTGTGGCAGTTCGTCGCGCCGGGCCTGTACCGCAAGGAAAAGAAGGCGCTGCTGCCCTTCCTGCTGGCAACGCCGGCCTTGTTCATTGCGGGCGCCTCGCTGGCCTATTGGGTGACCATCCCCACCGCGCTGCATTTCCTGCTGGGCTATCAGGGTCAGCTGGGTGGAGGGGTCGAGCAGATCGCCCTGCCGGATGCCGAGAAATATCTCGGCTTCGTGATGCAGTTCCTGTTCGCGTTCGGCATCTCGTTCCTGCTGCCGGTGCTGCTGATGCTGCTCGAGCGCGGAGGCATCGTCACCTATGAACAGCTCAAGGGAGCGTGGCGCTATTCGGTGGTGGCGGCGTTCGCGATCGCCGCGGTGCTGACTCCGCCCGATATCGGGTCGCAACTGCTGCTCGCGATCCCGCTGTGCGGGCTCTACTTCCTCTCGCTGGTCGCGATCTGGTTCACGCGCCGCCGCCGTCAGAAGGAAGACGAAAAGGAAGCGGCGACCGAAGCCGCCGCTGGAGAATAGGCCTCTCGGCCTGAGTTACTTGGCGCCGTCGGCGGTCTTGGCGACGGTATCGCCCGCCGATTTGACGTCCTTGCCCACGCCCTCGATCGTGTTGCACGCCGACAGGGCCAGCCCGACCAGCGCCATCGCAAGCAGCTTACGCATCTTCAGTCTCCGTCTTGGATTGCTGGGGATCAATGTGCGGCAAGCTGCTTCGTTCCACAATCGCCGCATGTCGAACCCGCTTGCCCTCAGAACGAATTAGGCCCGGACGCATCACCGGGGGGGGGGGAGGTGGATGCGTCCGGGCCTGTTTCGTGGATAGCGAGAGCGGGGGGGCAAAAGGTCGCTATCCGAGGTGCAGAACGCGGTCGAAACCCGCCGGTTCCGTGCCCGCGCAACTTTTTTGGAATTATTTTAGTGACGACCTGCTACCGCGATCGGAAGTTCGAACATCCCGGCCAGCGTGTCGTGATGGAGGCGTGAACGAAGTTGGCGGACGAGTCCGGCGATCACGCGGCCATAGCGATTGTCGAACAGGCCCGAGAAATTGGCGCTGTCGGTTAGCGCCGGTGAGCTGATCTGCAAGAGTGCCTGGCCGGGGTCCTCGGCATCCTTCATCGCGATGTGGATTTGCGCCGACGGGCTGACGTTCATCGCCAGCTCGACGATCTCGGTGATGAGGAACGCGATCGCCACGGCATTATCCTGTGACACCAGCCAAGGGTCGACGTCGAGCACGATGCCGATCCGTGAGTCTTCAGGCGCGGTCGCCCGCAGGTTCGATGCCAGCTCGCCAATCACCGGACGAATCTCGATGCCCAGCGTTTCCTCGAATCCGGCGTAATGGTGCCGATGGACCACTGCGAGCGCATCGACGCGACGCTGAATCGATGCATAGGCGCCGAGTGCTTCGCTCGATTTGGCACCCCGGGCGTGGAAGTTGATCAGGCTCGCGATCACCTGGAGGTTGTTCTTGACCCGGTGATGCACCTCACGCGTTAGCTTGGTCTGGCGGGCCAGACCTTCGGCGAGATCGAGCTCGTGTGCCTGTACGGTGCGGCTGAGGCCGCGGAAGGTTTCGCCCAGCTCACGGATTTCCTGCGCGGGAATATCGCTGCCCGCCTGCGGGTCGATGATCTCGCCGGGCTGAT
Organism: Sphingomonas sp. GW821-FHT10C01; assembly: GCF_059415525.1. Lineage (NCBI taxonomy): Bacteria > Pseudomonadati > Pseudomonadota > Alphaproteobacteria > Sphingomonadales > Sphingomonadaceae > Sphingomonas > Sphingomonas sp. GW821-FHT10C01. The sequence goes on from NZ_JBWKNK010000001.1 coordinate 1,178,604, forward strand.
AGGCGCTGACTGTTCGCCTCAGACGGCGGAGCGGACGGATCAGCAGGCGATCGACCACGAACCACGCGATTCCCGCGGCCAGCAGCCACATCAGGAAGGGAGAGAGCGCGGCGATGACCATCGACGAGGTGATTGGTGCGCTGGCCACCGTCATCTCAAGCGACAGTCCCTGTACGCCGAGATCAACCCGCTGCGACTCGCGTCGGTTGAGCGCGCTGTTGCCGCCGAGCTTCCGCAACTCCAGCGAGGTTTCACCGGCCGCGATAGAGAGGCCGTAGTCGCGCGTCACGCCGCTTGGTTCTGCGGATGCTGCGAGGAATTGGGTAGGGAAGAAGGCGCGAGCGATATAGCCCGTCTGCCCGGTCACCTCGAGCTGCGCGCCGGAACCTGGGAGCAGGTACACGGCGGTGCCGCCGTGGGTGAGCGTCTGGTTACCAGCCGCCGGGATTGGCACACCACACAATAGCCGCTTGCCGGAGTCGAGAAGTGCATAGCGAACGCCGTTCATCGCCTGCGGTTCGAACACACCCGCAAGACGGCCGCAGTTCGGGGCGGCGCCTTCGATCGCGGGGAGGGCGCCGCGCAGCTCACGGAGTTCCCAGGCGATTTCGCTCCGAAGGGCGCGTGCGGACTCGGCGCTGGCGAGGCGAAGGCGTCCGCGGACCTCCTGGTCTGCGAGACGTGTGGTCTGAATCGAGGCAAAGAAGGCGATGAGCGCAAGCGGCAACAGGCCGGCGCTGAGAATCAGGAAAACCTTGGCGCCGGTCGGCATTCGCGCGATCGCGGCGATGGGCCGACCGCGGTTGCGGCGCGTCTGGTCGTCCCCGTCCATTGTCACATGGTTAATCGAGCTTGGTCAGAAGATCGAGAAGATCGTCGGGAATGCGTTCGTCCGCAGCGTCCTGATAGACGCGACGAAGCGCCTCGCCGATGTTGCGGTCCTTGCGTGTGGCCGTCTCGCCGCCTGTCCGCCCCAGCGGCTCTTTCTTGTTCTGATCGGCCGAACGCACTTCGTCCCCCTCAAAGCCCTGGGAATGGGCGGATGCACAAAAACACTGCCGACCGCAAGCGGCCAGAAACGCACAAGTACACATGTGCGCGACCGGTGAAACCAATTTGCGGCTCGTTGGTTCCACAAGGCGATGCGAAATCCGGGGAGGGGCATTCTTCGGACGCAGCAGCACGACTTGCATTGCCAGATTGCCGTCAGCACAAAGGACGGCAACCCGAAGGAGAATAACAACATCATGTCGCTTGGACAGCAGCTCGCTCCCCATCTTCCGTTTCTGCGCCGTTACGGTCGCGCCCTCACTGGGAGCCAGGCGGAAGGGGATCGTTATGTGCGTGCGACGCTGGAAGCGATCGTCGCTGCGCCTGAAGAGTTTCCGCGCCAGGTCGATCCCCGGCTAGGCCTCTATCGCACCTTCCAGGCGATCTGGGGCTCGACGCATCTCGACGACCGTGTGGAGGACAGCGATCCGCTCAACGATAATGAAGCGATCGCGCGGGCGCGCCTCGCCCGATTGGCGCCGCGTTCGCGCCAGGCATTGCTGCTGACCGCGATGGAGGGGTTCACCAGCGAAGATGCCGCCTATCTGCTCGAAGAGACGCCGGAGACCGTGGATAGTCTGGTTGCCGATGCACTTGCCGAGATCGACAGTCAGACGCGTGCGCGCGTTCTTATCATCGAGGACGAGCCGCTGATCGCGATGGATCTGGAGACGATCGTGCGCGACCAGGGGCATGACGTGACTGGAGTAGCCGTGACCCGCGACGAAGCCGTGGCGCTGGCGATGGATGACCGGCCGGGACTGGTGTTGGCTGACATCCAGCTTGCCGACGACAGCTCGGGCATCGATGCGGTGAAGGACATCCTGGCGCAATTCAACGTGCCGGTGATCTTTATCACCGCTTTCCCCGAACGCCTGCTGACGGGCGAGCGGCCGGAGCCGACCTTCCTGATCACCAAGCCGTTCCAGCGGTCGACGGTCAAGGCGGCGATCAGCCAGGCCCTGTTCTTCGACCAGTCGACGGTGCCGGCGCACTAGGATTGGACGCCGGGTTCCATTTCTTACGGAGCCAAAACGGTTCTCGCGTGTTGATGCTGCATGGTCGATCCGAACGAACCCATGCACATCGACGCCGAGCGCGCCCGCGCCGGGGCGACGCCGCATATGACCCGATACATCCTGTCGGTCTCGTTGGTTCTGATCATCATCATCTACGCCGTGTACCTGCTAATTCGAGCGGGTTGAGAGGCGGGTGCGCCCAGCGTATCTTTCTGAAGCGAAGCCGCATTCCGACGGCGAACAAGAACGGAACCGAATGACCGATACCGACCAGGAAGGCGAAGAGGGGACGCCGCCGGCCGAGCATGTTTCGCTCTCCGACCCGGAGTTCAAGGAGCAGCTCGCGACCGTGATCCCGCATCTGCGCGCATTTGGGCGATCGCTGTCGGGTAGCCGCGATGTCGCCGACGATCTGGTGCAGGAAACACTGCTCAAGGCATGGGCCGCGCGCAAGCGGTTCCAAGCGGGCACGAACATGCGCGCCTGGACCTTCATCATCTTGCGTAATCTGTATCTCAGCCAGATGCGCCGCTCCCGCTTTCGTGGTGAATGGGACGATCTGGTCGCGGATCGACTGCTCGCCGCGCCCGCGTCGCAGGACAAGCATGTCGATCTCGCGGATATGCAGCGCGCATTGTTGCATCTGCCCCAGCCGCAGCGCGAAGCGCTGATTTTGGTTGGCGCGGGCGGTTTTGCCTATGAGGAGGCGGCCGAGATTTGCGGTGTCGCCGTCGGCACGATCAAGAGTCGCGTCGCACGCGGGCGCGTCGCGCTCGAGGCGCTCATGAACAACGGCGAACTACCGTCGCGCCGCGACAGCGAAAGCGACGGCCGCACCGCGCTGGACACAATCATGGATGAAGTCGATCAGCTGAGCCGCGAACGCTGAGCGGCGCAGCTGACTTCGGATGTTACGGGCAGTGGTTGCCGTTCATTCGACGCAGCAGCAGGTTCATGTCGTCGGGCAGCTCGATATCGCGCAAATAGGTGTCGCGCAGCACGACGCCGATCGCATCATGCGGGCGCGGCAACTCGACGCGATAACCGCTGAGCGACTGTTGCGCATTGGCCTGCTGAGACGCGTGACGAACCATGAACATCCAAACGACCGATCGCCGGTTTTGTTGCTTGACATCGCGCACTTTCATTGCCTGACCGGTTTGCGATGGATGGGATGAACGGCGATGCGGGCGCGCTGCGCGACGCGATTGAGCGGGCGCGGCTGTGGTCGCCCTTTCTGGCGCACCTGATCGAGCGCGAGTCCGAGCTGATCGGACGGGTGCCCGAGGTGCTGGCTGATCCGCTCGCGGGGGTGCGGATCGACGATCCGGCAATGCCGGTGGGAAAGCGGCTGCGCGTCGAGCGGCGGCGGCTGGCGCTGAGCGTGGCGCTGGGCGACCTAGCGGGGCTGCTCGATTTTCGAGCCGCAACCCAGGCGTTGTCCGATTTCGCCGACTACGCGCTCGACGCCGCGATTGGCGCTGCCGTCGCCGAACGCGTACCGGAAGCCGGGCCGGACGGCTTTGCCGCCATCGCGTTGGGCAAGCAGGGCAGCCGCGAACTCAACTATTCCTCGGACATCGATCCGATCCTGATCTTCGATCCCGAGACCTTCCCTCATCGCGAGCGCGAGGCACCGGAGGAAGCGGCTGTGCGTGTCGGGCGGCGGGTGGTCGAACTTCTGCAGGCACGCGATGCCGACGGCTATGTGCTGCGGATTGATCTGCGTCTGCGGCCCTCACCCGAAGTGACGCCAATCGTTCTGCCGGTGGAGGCGGCGATCACCTACTATGAGTCGCAGGCGCTGCCGTGGGAGCGGGCCGCGTTTATCCGCTCGCGAGCGGCTGCCGGAGACACGCGGCTGGGTAACCAGTTCCTGGAGACGATCCGGCCGTTCGTGTGGCGACGTGCACTCGACTATGGAACGATTCGCGAGATACGCGGCATCTCTCGCCGGATCCGCGACCATCACGCGCAGGGCCAAGCGTTCGGGCCGGGTTATGACCTCAAGCGTGGACGCGGCGGTATTCGCGAGATCGAATTCTTCGCGCAGATCCACCAGCTCATCCATGGCGGTCGCGACCCGGCGTTGCGTGCGCCGGCCACGCTCGATGCGCTCGCGGCTCTGGCAGGCGAAGGACGAATCGATGCGGGCGACGCGGCGAAGCTCGCCGATGCCTATATTCTGCTGCGCACGATCGAGCATCGGGTGCAGATGATCGATGACCGGCAGACGCATCAGCTGCCCGAAGGCGAGGGGATCGACCGGGTCGCACGGCTGCATGGGCTGCCGGATGGCGCGGCCCTGCTCGATCTGTTGCGCCCACATGTCGAATTCGTCGGTCGGATCTATGACTCACTCGACGACGCGCCCGAAGGCGGGGGGCGGGTGGTTGCAAATGAATCCGGCGTCGAACAGGCATGCGCGACCGCCGGATTCGCGGACACCGAGGCGGCGGCGCGATTGGTCGCGGGATGGCGCGATGCGCGTTATCCCGCGTTGCGCAGCGCTCCGGCGCGGGCGGCGCTGGAAACGGTGCTGCCGCGGTTGATCGGGGCGATGGGCTCCGCGCCCGATCCCGACCAGGCGCTGGCGCGGCTCGACACGATCCTCTCGCGGCTGCCGAGTGCGCTCAATCTGTTCAATCTACTCGAGGCGCGGCCCCGGCTGACCGAGTTGCTCAGCACGATCCTGAGCCACGCCCCGACGCTTGCTGGCGCACTGGCGCGGCGGGTGGAACTGATCGACGGGTTGATTGATGCGACGGCGCTGGCCCCGGTCGGCGATGTCGAATCCCTTGCCGCCGAGCTGGGCGCGATCGAAGCGGGCGACGACTATCAGCGGTTGCTCGATCGCGTGCGCCGTTTGGTGGGCGAGAAGCGCTTCGCACTGGGATCGCAGATTGTGGCCGGGGTCAGCGATCCGCTTGACGTTTCGGCGGGCTATGCGCGCGTGGCCGAGGCCGCCCTTCAGGTGCTGGCGCGCGCGGCGAAGGACGAGTTTGCGGTGCGTCATGGACGAGTAGCGGACAGTGAACTTGTCGTGCTGGCGCTCGGGCGGTTCGGGGGTGGGGCGCTGACCCATGCGTCCGACCTCGACCTGATCTTCCTGTTCACCGGCGATCATATGGCCGAGTCCGATGGCGAGAAGCCGTTGGGCGCGGTCACCTATTACAACCGGCTGGCGCAGCGGGTGATCGCGGCGCTGTCGGTCGCCACCGCGGCGGGCGCGCTCTACGAAGTGGATACGCGGCTGCGCCCCTCGGGCGGGCAGGGGCCGCTGGTCGTGTCGCTCGACGGATTCGCGAAATACCAGCGCGAGGACGCCTGGACCTGGGAGCATATGGCGCTGACCCGCGCGCGCGCCGTGTTCGGGTCGGCGGAAGCCCGCGCGCAGGTGCAGGCGGTGATCGATACCGTGCTGAACGGCGACCGTCGCGAACGCGATATCGTGGCCGACGCGCGAAAGATGCGCGCGGACATGGCGTCGCACAAGCCGCCCGGCGGGCCGCTCGACGCCAAGCTGCTTCCGGGCGGATTGGTCGATCTCGAATTCGCCGTGCACACCCGTCAGCTGACGAGCCGAACCGGCTTCGATCCGAATCTGCGCCGGGCGATCGAATCGCTGGCGGAGCAGGGATTGCTGCCGGGCGACCTGGTCGAGGCGCATGATTTCCTCACCCGCCTGCTGGTGACGCTTCGCCTGGTCGCGCCCGATGTGAAGCCGCCCGCGCCCGCGACCCGGCCGGTGGTCGCCCATGCCGTGGGCGTTCGGGACTGGGAAGCGGTGCTTGCCGCGCTCGAGCAACATCGGCAGGAGGTGGCGAGGGCTTGGGAAGCCGTATCGCAACAGCAGGAGCAACGTGCATGACGATCGAAATCGGAAACGGGATTCCGGCGGTCGAACTGCTCGACAGTGACGACAAGCCCTTCATGCTGGATCGCTACGTCGGGGCGCCGCTGCTGCTCTATTTCTATCCCAAGGACGATACGGCGGGCTGTACGCGCGAAGCGCAGGAGTTCAGCGCGGAAAAAGCGGCGTTCGACGCGCTGGGCGTCAGGATCCTGGGCGTGTCGCGCGACACCGCGGCGAAGCACCGCAAGTTCATCGGCAAATATGAGCTGACGATACCGCTCGCCTCCGATCCTGACGGCAAGGTGCTGGAGGCGTTCGGCAGCTGGGTCGAAAAGTCGCTCTATGGCCGCAAATATATGGGGATCGACCGTTCGACCTTCCTGTTCGGCGCGGATGGCAAGCTCGCACAGGCATGGCGCAAGGTTCGCGTTCCGGGCCATGTCGAGGCGGTGCTGGCAGCGGCGAAGGAACTGGCGGCGCGCTGATGCAAACGGTGGCTCAGGCGGCGCGTGATGTGCTGCTGACGGCGAACCCCATGGCCAAGGTCGCGGCGGCGCGTAAGGCCGCGCGCGACTGGCGGCTGGGGCGGCTGGAGCATGGCTTTGACGTCGCGATGCCGGATCGGCCAGCTTGGCCCGCTGAGCCCGAGCTGCTCCCGCCCAGCCGGATGCCCAAGCGCGGGCGCGGCGGATCGGAACGCGGGCGCGTCGCGTTGATCCACGCGATCGCGCATATCGAATTTGTCGCGATGGACCTCGCCTTCGACATGGCGGGACGATTCGGTGCGCAATTCCCGCGCGAATTCACCGACGACTGGATGCGGGTCGGTGCGGACGAGGCGATGCACTTCGCGCTGCTGGACCGGCGATTGCGCCGGCTCGGCAGCCATTATGGCGCAATGCCCGCCCATGCGGGGTTGTGGGAAGCGGCCGAAACAACCGCCCGGGATGCGGCCGCGCGGCTGGCGGTAGTGCCGATGGCACTGGAGGCGCGCGGGCTCGACGTGACGCCGATGATGATCGAGCGGTTCGAGGCGGCCGGCGATGCGGTGACGGCGCGGATTCTTCGGCGGATCCTGAGCGACGAGGTGAGCCATGTCGCGGCGGGTACGCGCTGGTTCGAATCCCATTGCGCCGAGCGTCGAATCACGCCCGAGACGGAGTGGCGATCCCTGCTCGAACGCTATTTCGGAGGGTCGGTTAAGCCGCCGTTCAACGACTCGGCGCGTGCGACAGCCGGTTTAACGCGGGAATATTACGCGGCGCTTGCCCCGGAGTGATCGGGCGGTTCTAACCAGCCTCGTCAGGTGCGGAGGGGCTGCTCCTCGACAGGGTTTGGATTTTAACGAGGCGTGTGCCGCTGTTGGCGCGTGTCTGTAGTTGCCGGGGACTCATGGTCAGCACTGCACTCAACGCGAACCTCGCCACACGGTTCCGCAACTTCTTCACTACCCGTGATTTCATTTTCCATGATGGCCGCGACCTGAAGCGTTTCAGCGTTGCTGGGCGCACCCAGGCGATCCTCGCCGGTGTTGCCGCCGTCACCGTGACCTTCTCCGCCTATGGCGTTTCGCAGGCCGCGTTCGGCGCGGTGCAGGCGAGCGGCATCGCCGGCGAGGCTTCGACCCCCGAGGCGAAGCTGGCGAAGATGCAGGCCGAAGTCGCGAAGATGGAAGCCGATGTCGCCGCGGTAAAGCAGGCCGCCCAGCTCCACGCCGCGCGTGTCGAGCAGCGTCAGAAGATCATTGCCGGCGTCATGACCGGCAAGGGTTCGCCCGAGGATGTCGGCGCGCCGCTCCCCGCCGCCCAGGTTTCCGACAACGCGATGGCCCGCGAAGTGCTGGCGCCGCTGCGTGAGGTCGAGGCCCGCCAGGCGAAGCTTGCCGAGCAGGCGCGCAAGACCGCGCAGGTTCGTCTTCATCTGACCGAGCGTCATCTGCGCAGCCTGGGCATCAAGCCCGAGCGCTATGTCGCCGGCGGCATGGGCGGTCCGTACGAGCCGGTCTCGGCCGAAGCGGCAGCCGCTGTCGAGGTGAGCGCGGACGCGCAGTTCCGCTCGCTCTTCCAGACCTGGCAGAAGCTTGACGTGCTCGAGCAGACGGTGATCGCGATCCCGTCGATGCAGCCGGTCGAGAATGTGCGGCTGACGAGCAGCTTCGGCGTTCGGTCCGATCCGTTCCATGGCAGCGCCGCGATGCACGCAGGGATCGATATCCCGGGTCCGGTCGGCACGCCGATCTATGCGACCGCCGATGGCGTGATCGGCCGCGCCGGTCGTTTCGGCGGCTATGGCAACCTTATCACCGTCAACCACGGCAAGGGCATCGAAACCCGCTACGGGCATCTTTCGAAGATCCTCGTTGCCGGCAACACGCGCGTTCGTCGCGGTCAGCTGATCGGCCTGATGGGTTCGACCGGCCGCTCGACCGGCAGCCACCTTCACTACGAAGTGCGGATCGACGGCGCGGCGGTAAATCCGATGCCGTTCATGCAGAACGCCAATGTGTTCGATCAGATTCAGCAGCGCGCCGCGCCTGTCCAGTTGACCGCAGCGACCGGCAACTGAGCTTCAAGAGATAACAGGAGAGGGCGAGGGGCCGTCCGGCATGTCCGGGCGGCCCCTTCCTGTTGTGGTCCTTTCGGTTGCGGGTGGCGCCGCGCTTCCCTATCTCAACCCCATGGTCACCACCCTTTCCCCCGAGATCGGCCTGACGCCGTCGGCGGCGGCGCGCATTGCCGCCATCGCGACGAAGCAGGGCAAGCCCGCCATCCTGCGCCTTTCGGTCGAAGGGGGCGGTTGTTCGGGCTTCCAGTATAAGTTCGAGCTGGCGGAGAATGCGGACGCCGACGATGCGATCGCCGAGACGGACGGCGTGCGGCTTCTGGTCGATCCGGTCAGCCTTGATCTGGTGCGTGGCGCAAGCGTCGACTTCGTCGAATCGCTCGGCGGAGCCGCGTTCCGCGTGACCAACCCCAATGCCGCATCGGGCTGCGGCTGCGGCACCAGCTTCTCGGTCTGACGCCTTGAAGATCGTTACCTATAATGTGAACGGCATCAAGGCGCGTCTGCCGCGCCTGATCGAGTATCTCACCGAGCAGCAGCCCGATGTGGTTTGCCTGCAGGAGTTGAAGTCGGCGGACGAGGGGTTTCCCGAGAAGGACATCCGCGAGGCCGGCTATGGCGCGCTATGGCACGGCCAGAAAGGCTTCAACGGGGTCGCGATCCTCGCCAAGGGTGTCGATCCGGTTGAGCGCAAGCGCGGCCTGGATGGCGAGCCCGAGGATGAGCATAGCCGCTATATCGAAGCCGAGGTGAACGGCGTGGTTGTTGCGTCGATCTATCTGCCCAACGGCAATCCGGTGCCGGGGCCCAAGTTCGATTACAAGCTGCGCTGGATCGAGCGCCTTTCGGCGCATGCGCGCGAACTGCTGGCCGAGGAAGTTCCGGTCGTGCTGGCGGGGGACTATAATGTCATCCCCAATGACGACGACGTCTTCTCGGTCCGGGCCATGGCTGACGACGCGCTGATGCAACCCGAGTCGCGCCAAGGCTATCGCGCGCTGCTCGCGCAGGGCTGGACCGATGCGTTGCGCACCCGCTTTCCGGCGGGCGGCATCTGGACCTTCTGGGACTATCAGGCGGGCGCATGGCAGCGCGATGCGGGTTTCCGCATCGATCATCTGCTGCTCAGTCCGATCGCGGCGGACCGCCTGATCGGCGCGGGCGTCGACAAGGAGTATCGCGGCCGCGAGAAGGCCAGCGACCATGCGCCGACCTGGGCGAGCCTTCGCGGATGATTGCCCGCTGATTGGTGTATTTCACCATGTTTCGGTGAACTATTTCCGGATCGTAACAATTCGAACAAGCTAAGTCATTGATATTGCTTAGTCTCAGTGTTTGGCACGCATAATGCACTAACACAGAGGCGGGCGGGATGCAGTCACCCTTCGACCCGCAAAGGCGCAGAAGAGGAGCTGTATATGCGTTCGATGTTCAAAGGTTTCACCGCTGCCGTCTTCGCTGTCGGCATGGCCGCGACCGCCCATGCCGAGACCAAGCCCGGCACTTCCGCACCGGCCGCCCAGGCGACCGCCGAGGCGCAGCCGGTGAAGGATAAGCGCTATTGCATCGCGGGCAACCTCACCGGTTCGCGGGTTCTGAAGGATTGCCGCACGCGTGCCGAATGGCTGAAGCAGGGTTTCGATCCCCTCGATCCCAAGTGACGGGATCCTGAGACATGAGGGGCGCGGCCCGCGGGACCCCTAAACCGCGGGCCGCAACCCTCTTTCAAAGCTGTTTCGCGTAAACCTGATAGACGCGATTGATCTTGCTCTCGATGGTATCGGCGATGGCGACCATGCCCTGGTTGTCGTCGAGGACCCAGCCGATCTCGCCGCGAACCGCGCCATAATTGGCGATCGCCGAGCGGCGGATATATTCGATCATCATGAAGGCGAGCTGGCTCGCCATGCGCGACCCCTGAAGCCGCTTGACTACGCCCATCAACGGAACGCGCATCCCGCGTACGTTGGGCTTGCGCAGCCACCACAGCAGCTTTGCCCAGCCGAACGGGAACAGATTGCCGTTGAGCGGCGCGATCGCTTCGTTGAGGTCGGGCAAAGTGATCATGAACGCCACCGGCTCACCATCCAGCTCGGCGATGCGGATCAGATCCTCGAACACCAGCGGCTTGAGCTTCTTGCCGACATCGTCGATCTCGGGCTGAGTCAGCGGGACATAGCCCCAATTGTCCGACCAGGCATCGTTGAGGATCGCCAGGATCGTCGCGGCTTCCTGGTCGAAGCGCGACTTGTCGACCATGCGGATGCGGATACGGTCGCTCTTCTCGCCCATCGCGACGATGCGCTGGACGAGCGGCGGAAAGTCCTGGGTGATGTCGAGCTCGTACGTCAGCAACTGCTTGGCCGGCAGATAGCCCAGCGCCTCGATCCAGCCCTGATAGGCGGGCCGGTGATGGCCCATCATCACCATCGGCGGGTGATCATGGCCCTGGATGAGCAGGCCGGGCTCTTCCCAGATCGACAGCGAGACCGGTCCGATGGCGCGGGTCATACCGTTGTTGCGCAGCCAATCCTCGGCGGTGGTGATCAGGATGCGCGCCGTTTCGGCGTCCTCCGCTTCGAACAGTCCCCAGAAGCCGGTGCCGGGGCCAAAACCCTGTTCGGCCGGCATTTCGAGCGCGAGCTTGTCGATATGCGCGGAGATTCGGCCGACGATGCGGCCCTGACGTTCGGCGAGGAAGAGCTGCGCCACGGCATGGCTGAACCAGCCATTCTTCTTGGGATTGATCGTGCCCGCAACCTCGCTGCGCAGCGGTGGCACCCAATTGGGATCGCCGCGGTTGAGGCGAAAGGCGAGTTCGATGAAGTCGCGGGTATCCGTCTTGGTCTTGACCGGACGGACGGTGAGGGGAGGGTTGGCCAAGCGCGGCGCCTTTCGTTGATGCGCGATCGTTGATCAGGGTTGATGGCGGTCAAAGCGGTCCCGCATTGCGCCCGCCAAGTCAATCGTCGCGCGCACATGGGCGGAGAGACCGATGAAATGCCACGCAATGGCCACTATCTGATGCGAATGGCCGAACCCATGAATACGCTTACCCTTGATGCGTCCGATACCGGCGCGCCTGTTCAGGGCGCGAAGATCCGCCTGTCCGGCGTTGCCGACGATCGCGCGATGCTGCGTACCGCGGCGGAGCTGACGCGCGATCTGCAGACGCCGAATCCGCTGATCTACTGGGGCGATTTCCTCGGTTCCGCGGCGATCGGCTATGGCGCGCTCGCCGGCGCGATCCTGCTGCCGTCGACCGGCTGGGCGATCGCCAGCGCCGTGCTCGCGGTGATCGCGCTCTATCGCGCGAGCCTGTTCATCCATGAGATCACGCATCTCAAGCATTCGCTGCTGCCGGGCTTCCGCGTCGGCTGGAACCTGCTGCTCGGCATTCCGATGATGCTGCCGTCATTCATGTATGAGGGCATCCACACCATTCATCACAGCCGCACCAAATATGGCACGGTCGAGGACCCGGAATATCTTCCGCTCGCGCTGATGAAGCCGTGGACGTTGCCGGTGTTCCTGCTGGTGTCGGTGCTGATGCCGATCGGCCTGCTGCTGCGTTTCGGCGTGCTGGGGCCACTGTCGATGCTGTCGCCCAAGCTGCGCAAGCTGGTCGTGGGTCGCTATTCGGGACTTCAGATCAACCCGGCCTATGAGCGCCGCGCGCCCGAGGGCGAGTTCGCCAAGCAGTGGCGCTGGCAGGAAATCGGCGCCAGCCTGTGGGCGATCGCGCTCATCGTTCTGGTCGCGACCGGCGTGATCCCGTTCAAGGCGTTCGCGATCTTCCTCGGCGTCATCTCGGCTACCGCGGTTCTAAACCAGGTCCGCACGCTGGTCGCGCATCTGTGGGAGAATGACGGCGAGCCGCTGACGGTGACCGCGCAATATCTCGACAGCGTCAACGTGCCCGGCGGCTTCCTGCCCTATATCTGGGCGCCGGTGGGGCTGCGGTTCCATGCGCTGCACCATCTGCTGCCGAGCGTGCCCTACCACGCGCTGGGCGAGGCGCATCGCCGTATCTCGGCCGCGCTGGGGCAGGACTCGATCTACGAGGGCGCCAACTACCCGACGCTGCGCGGCCTGGTGGGCCGGCTGGCGACCAGCACGATGAAGCAGCGCGCGAGCTGAATTCTCGCGCCGCTGCCCGGTATTTCCCGATCTTGTCGGGTGGAAAATTGCGGCGCATGATGCCCCGGTGATAACCATGGGGGTCCATCGATGCTCACTCTAGCTGCACTCTTCATAGCGACCAGCGTTGGTGGGGGCTTGCAGGGCGCCGCGCCCGTCCCGACGCTGAAACCCAACGCTGACTCGACAGCGGAGCGGGCTGCGGTCCGCGCGTTCTCCAAGTGCATGGCGCGCCAGCGCCCGCGCTGGGCGCGGCAGGTGCTGGCGCAACCCTATCTCAGCAAGGGGCAGACCGATCTGCTGGATTCGATCGGAGCCGGCGACGATAGCTGTTCCGGAAACCGCGCGATGGAGATCACGCTTCGCCATTCCAGCATCGTCGCGGGAATTGCCGAGGAGCTTATCAAGGAGGATCTAGCTCAGGTCGGCATGAAGCGGGTATCCGCAGAACTGAACCGGGTTTCATCGCGAAATACGTCTGAAGACTTCGCGCTGTGCATCGTGGCACGGCGTTCGCAGGCTGCGCAGGATCTGGTGATGAGCAATCCGGGCAGCGACGCGGAGCGGGCGGCCGGCGAGCAGCTGGCACTTGGCGTACCATCCTGTACCAATCCGGGGGAAGCGGGCGTGGTCGATCTGCAGTCAATGCGGGCGTTGGCTGCGACCGCCTTCTATCGCGGTCTTAGGCAGGCGATCGATCCGACCGGCGCATCCTGAAACCGCGGGCGTCAGGCAGGCGTGTTCCACACGCTGCGTGACGCCCACTATCCGCATGCGGGCCGCGTCTTAGAACGGCTTGTCGGCCATAAACGGGTCGCGCCCGGCATTGCCGGGACCGGTCCGGATGTCCTGCTTCACCTGAGCCGCATCGCGGTCCCACTCCGCCTTGGTGCGGCAAACCCGCTTGGGCAGCCGAGTCCCGGTAGCGGTGATCCGACGGCAGACCTTCTTGGCATCCGCAGCCGGGCCATCTGCTTGGGCGGCGGCTGGCTGGGGCTCTGCAACGGTCGCGGGAAGAGCTGGTGTGGCAAGCCCAAGTGCAACCACGATCAGATTCGAAATCATCATTCTCTCCGCTCGATCCAAAGATACTGTGTGATCTACATCAAGCACTGACCGGAAAATAGTCGTAACGCAATCGCGTTGCGCAGCTGTCCTATTCTTCGGTCTTCAGCAGAACCGCTTCGCCGATCATCGCGAACAGAAGAAACGGTGCCCAGGCGGCGAGGAAGGGCGGATAGGCGCCGAGATTGCCCATCGCCAAGGCGAAATTGTCGGCGACGAAATAGAGGAAGCCGAGGCCCATCCCCATCACCGCGCGGACGAACAGCTTGCCCGAGCGCGCGATGCCGAACGCGGCTACGGCACCCAGTAGCGGCATCAGCACCGCCGAGAGCGGGCCGGACAGCTTGTGCCACAACGACCCCTCGAGCGCCTTAGTCGGGCGACCGGCAGCCTGGAGATCGTCGATCGCTTCCTTGAGCTCCCGGAACGACATCGATTCGGCATCGACATTGGACAGAGTGAACTGATCGGGGCGAACGCCTTCGCCGACGATGGTGCTGCCCAGCGGAGTGAGTTGGCCGGTGGTAACGTCGAAGCGTTCGGCATTGTCGACGCGCCAGCCCATACCGTCGCGTCGCCCGGTTTTGGCGCGGACGAGCGACTTCAGCACCGCGCCGTCACGTTCATAGACCGTGACGTCGAGCAGCTGTGCGCTCTCGCCCCGACCCTTGATTTGCTGGGCATGAATCAGGTGTGAGCCGTCGCGGACCCAGACGTTGCTGCGATCGCCGCGATCGATCGGCAGCACGCCGTAATCGACCTTCTTCCACTGCGCGAGCGTGGCGCTGGCGCGGGAGACGATACGGTCGTTGAAGGTGAAGGAGATCGCGGCAACGCCCAGGCCCGCGATCATCAGCGGTGCCAGCACCTGATGCGCGGAGAGGCCTGACGCCTTCATCGCGATCACCTCGCTGTTCTGGTTGAGCGTCGAGAGGGTGATGATGGTGCCCAGCAGCACCGAGAAGGGCAGGAAGGTCGAAATGATCTGGGGCGTGCGCAGGCCGACATAGCGCCAGATTTGCGCGTCGCCATTGCCAGCATGCGCGAGGATACGACCGGATTCGCTCAACAGATCGAGCGTCTGCAGGATCAGCACCAGCCCGAACAGAAAGGCGAAGGTGCTGATCAGGAACGACTTCGCCATGTAGAGCGAGATTGTCCGCGACGGGAAGAATCCTGTGATCGGGTTCATGCGCCTGCCACCCTGCGCTTCCGTCCGGGCAGCCATTTGGCAATGGCTTTCCATGCCTTGGCGAAGAATTTCTCCAGCGCGCCGATCGGCTGGCCGCCAGGAACATAGGCGATCGTGTAGTACATCCAGAACACCAGTCCCGCGAAGATCGCGAATGGCCCCCATAGCGCAATGATCGGATCGATCACGCCGCGAGCGCCCACGCCTTGGGCATACTGGTTGATCTTGTGATAGGTGACGATCATCACGATCGACAGGAAGACGCCGAGCGCCGAGGTCGATCGTTTGGGTGGAACGCCGAGCGCCAGTGCCAGGAACGGCAGCAGCAGCATTGTCGCGACCTCGACCACGCGGAAGTGGAATTCGGAGCGGGTGACCGCGCGCTGGGCTTCCGGCACCTTGGAATCGCGACCGAGCGTTGCGAGCTGCGGCAAGGTGAGTTCGAGCCTGTTCTCGCCACGCTGACGGAACTGTTCGAAGCGGGGGAGATCGATCGGCAGATCATGCGCGTCGAACGTCAGGACGCGCGGAACCTTGAACTTGGGCGACTGATGGATCAGCGTGCCCCGGGTCAGACGGAAGATGATCACATCGGGATCGTCGGTGCGCAGGAACTGGCCCTTTTCGGCGGTCGCGGAAACGATGTCGCCATTGGGTGCGCGGGCGCTGACGAAGATGCCGGACAGATCGGTGCCCTCGTTGCGGCTCTCCTCGATCCGCAGGGTCATCCGGTCGCCCATGTTGGTGAACTCACCGACCTTGATCGAGGCGCCGAGCGCGCCAGTCCGCAGCTCGAACCGCAGCCCTTCGTAATTGTAGCGGGCGAGCGGCTGGATAAAGCCGACGATGGCGAGGTTCAGGCCCGCCAGCGCGATCGCGAACATGAAGGGGACGCGCAGCATCCGGCCATAGCTCATCCCCACTGCGCGCAGCACATCAAGCTCGGAACTGGTGGCGAGACGACGGAAGGCGAGGAGGATGCCGAGCATCAGTCCGACCGGGATGCCGAGACCGAGATATTCCGGCAGCAGGTTGGCGAGCATCCGCCACACCACGCTGACCGGCCCGCCCTCGCTCGCCACGAAGTCGAACAGGCGAAGCATCCGGTCGAGGATCAGCAGCATCGCTGAGATCAGTAGCGTCGAGATCAGCGGAACCGCGATCAGGCGCGCCATATACCGGTCGAGTGCGGTCATGCGGGGAGGGTCTGCGGCCTGATCTTCATGGTGGTGCCGGCGAACCGGCTGCGATCCAACGCTATATCGTACGGCACGGTTAAATCTAGCCCGCCGCCGTTGCCGGCGCGGCCTCAGTATCGGCGGGGATGGTGATCGCGTCGGCGATCGCGGCCTCCAGCGCGGCAAGGGTGAAGGGCTTGCGCAGCACGGGGCGGCCGCCGAAGCGGTCGTGATCGGCCGCGTCGCCCGCATAGCCGGTGACAAAGAGCACCGCGACGCCATCCAACTGCGGTTCGAGCGCGGCGATCATCTCCGGCCCGGTCTGTCCGGGCATGATCACGTCGCTGACGACCAGATCGAGCGAATGGAGGCCTGCAACGATACGGGGTGCGGCAAGCGGATCATCGCATGCGACGGGCCGGTGGCCGAGTTCCTCCAGCGCGGCGAGTGTGGCGGCGAGGACGCGCGGATCGTCCTCGACCAGCAGGATGTCGAGCGCGCGATGCGGTTCGGTACGCGGGCCGATCTTCCTTGCCGTGTCCGGAACAGCCGGTTCGATGGCGCCATGGCAGGGGAGGAAGAGCGTGACGGTCGTGCCCGCGTCCGGCGTCGAATCGATCCGGATCTCGCCGCCTGACTGGCGTACGAAGCCGAAGATCTGGCTGAGGCCGAGGCCGGTGCCCTTGCCGACCGGCTTGGTGGTGAAGAAGGGCTCGAACACGCGCTCAACGACGTCGGGCGTCATGCCTGCGCCGGTGTCGGAGACGGCGATGGTGACATAGTTGCCCGGTGCGCATTCCGTCCCGGCTTCCCCTTCGAGCGCGGCGTAGCCGGTCGCGATGGTCAGCGTGCCACGTCCGTCCATCGCATCACGCGCGTTGACGGCGAGGTTGAGCAGCGCGTTCTCGAGCTGATGCCGGTCCGCCCAGACGTGCCAGCCTGACGCGTCGGTGCGGGTCTGTACGCTGATCCCTTCGCCCAAAGTGCGTTCGAGCAGGTTGGTCATGCCGGCGATCAATTCGACAGGCGCGATCGCCTGTGGCGTGAGCGGTTCGGCGCGGGCGAAGGCGAGCAGGCGACGGGTGAGTGTCGCCGCGCGGCTGGCGCCCTCGCTCGCATTGTCGATGTGCCGCGCGGATTGCGTGGCGTCTTCGGGCAAGTGGCGCTTGGCGAGTTCGAGACCGCCAAGAACGATCGCGAGCATGTTGTTGAAGTCGTGCGCGATCCCGCCCGTGAGCTGTCCGACGGCTTCCATCTTCTGCGCCTGGCGAAGCTGGGCTTCGGCGGCGGCGCGCTCGCGCGCTTCCTCCTGGAGCCCGGCAGTGGCGGCGGCGACCGCGGCCTCGAGTTCCGTTGCGCGTTCGCGCTGGGCCTGGGCTTCGGCGGCGGAGGCGGCCCGCTCGCGGATCGCGCGGATATTGAGCCAGCCTAGGACCATCGCGCCGAGCACGATCAGCATCCCGAACAGGATCAGGTTGCGCGTTTCCTCTTCCGCAGCGGCGGAGGTGAAGCGCGCGCGCCGCGACCGTTCGTTGAGCAACCTGCGCTCCGCCGCAACGATCTGGTCGAGCAGACTGCGGATGCGTGGGAGGGTGGGTGAGCGGCGCGCCTCGTCGAAATAGGCATAGGCCGCCTGGTTGCGCTTGAAGCGGGTGTTGAGCGCGATCTGTGACAGTTCCTTGCCACGCGCTTCCACCGCGGCGCGGAGGTCGACGATCAGGCTCTTTTCGGGATCGTGATCGCGGGTGCGGCGGGTGAGGAGGGTGAGCTGGCCTTCGGCGCGCTGCCATTCGGCGACATAATCCCGGCCGACGCTTTCCTCGCCGCTGACGACATAGCGGGCCAGCGTCGCCTCCGCGCTCGCGATCGTACCGGCGAGGCTCTGGGCGAGGATCATCACCTCATAGCTTTGCGACTGGCGCGCGAGCGCCGCGTCGCGTTCGGCATCGGCGGCGCGCTGGTTGGTGATCAGCGCCGCGAGCACCCCGATCCCAAGAACGGCGATCAGGATCATCATGACGGCGCGCCAGTCGAGCCGCGCGATACGCTGCGCCAGTCCGTTACTCTCGCTCATGGCGGCGATGCTAGGGCCGCAACGCCGTGCTGGCCAGCCCTCAGGCGATGACGCCCGTGGCCTGACCCGCCGCCTTGAACATGGCGAGGATGCGCTGGACCTGTTCCGGCGTGTGTTCGGCGCACAGCGAGCAGCGGAGCAGGAAGGTGCCCGCCGGAGTCGCTGGCGGTCGCGCCATGTTGACGTACAGACCGTTGTCGAGCAGCGCCTGCCACATCATCACCGCCTGTTCCTGATCGTTCAGGATCACGGCGATGATCGCACTGTCGCAGGTCTCGGTGCCGAGCTTGAAGCCCATTTCGGTGAGGCCGCTATGCACCGCGCGTGCGTTTTCCCACAGATGCTGGCGCTTGTTGTGGGCGTGCTTCAGCTTGCGGATCGATGCCGCCGCGGTGGCGACGACGCTGGGCGGCAGCGATGCGGTGAAGATATAGGCGCGGCAGGCGAGGCGGATCGCCTCGAACTTCGGGTGGTTCGAGACGCAGAAGCCGCCGACGGTTCCGACCGATTTGGAGAAGGTGCCGACGATGAAGTCGACATCGCCCTCGCACCCCTGCGCTTCGTATACGCCGCGGCCATTGGGGCCGTAAAAGCCCATCGAGTGGGCTTCGTCGGAGAGGACCATCGCGCCGTGCTTCTTGGCGACCGCGACCATTTCCTTGAGCGGCGCGACGTCGCCGAGCATCGAGTAGACGCCCTCGAGCACCACCAGCTTGCCTGCCTCCGGGGGCAGACGGCCGAGGCGCTTGTCGAGATCCTCGACGCTGTTGTGGCGGAAGCGGACGATTTCCGCATAGCCCTGCTTGCAGCCGTCATAGATGCTGGCGTGGCTGTCGGCATCGAGGATGACATAGTCGCCCTTGCCGGCCAGCGTCGCGATCATGCCGAGATTGGCCATGTAGCCGGTCGAGAAGACGATCGCGCCGGTGGTGCCATAGAAATCGCGCAGCGCTTCCTCGACCTCCATATGGTCACGGAAGGTGCCGTTGAGCATGCGGCTGCCATTGGTGCCGCTGCCGAACTGATCCAGCGCGTCCTTGCCGGCTTGGATCACGTCCGGGTCGAAGGTCATGCCCATGTAATTGTAGGTGCCGAGCAGGATCGTGTCCTTGCCCTTGATCACCGCCTCGGTCGGCGATTTCACCTGTTCCATCACGATCGCGAACGGATCGGTAACGCCGCTGTCGAGCAGGGCCTGACGCTCGGCGATCAGGCCGTCGAACTTGCTCATCAGGTCGCCCTGCGCGCCGACGGGCACGTCAGGGGCGTCGGGGGTCGCGATCGAATCGGTCATGTCAGGCGGCCTTGAGCTTCTGAACGGCATCGACGAGCTGGCCGACGGTCTCGATCTCGGCCTGCATGTTCATCGTGATGATGATGTCGAATTCGTCCTCGATCGCCGCGACGAAGTCCATGACGGTGAGGCTGTCCCACTCCAGGTCGCCGGCGAAGGTGGTGGAATCGGCGAGCTCGATGCCCTTCTTGTTGAAGGGTTCGATCAGGCCGGAGACGGTGGTGAAGATGTCGTTGCGGTCGCTCATGGGTGGTCCTTAATTTGCCCAACGCCAAGTGCCAAGCGATTGCGGCGGAAACGGGGTGAAGCCGGGGCGGGATCGGCCTACTCAAAGTGAGCGAAGTTGACAGGCCTCTCTGGAGAAGTTGACACGAAACGCATGTTTCTCGCGCGCGGTGTCAACCGATTGCAGGATCCACGGGCGAGCAAAGCGGAGCAGGCGAACTCCAACATTGCAAGTCTGGTCAGAGCCGGCGGTACATGATCAGCAGGTCGGCGAAGCGACCGTCGCGGTGGTGGAAGGCTTCAGGGACGGTGCCGATCACCGCGAAACCGAGCGATTTCCACAAGGCCACCGCCGCTTGGTTGTCCGAAACGACCGCATTGAATTGCATCGCGCGGAACCCGGCCTCCTTCGCCCAGGCGACGACATGCTCGCCAAGTCGCCGCCCGACACCGCGGCCGCGACCATCGGGCGCGACCATGAAACTGGCATTGGCGATGTGATCGCCCGGCCCCTGCTGATTGCGGCTGAGCCTGGCGGTGCCGAGGATCGTGCCGTCGGCATCCTCGGCGACGACGGTCCCGCCCGGTGCGGTCGCGACCCAGAGTGCGCGATAGGCTTCGTCCGACAGGTCTGAATCATAGGTGTAGCTGGTACCGCTCTCGACTACATGATCGATGATCGCGCGGACCGCCGGCCAGTCGCGATCCTCGAACGAGCGGATCCGGAAATCGGTCACAGCAATCCTTCGGCGCGGTACCAGGCGGCGGTCTGGGCGAGACCTGCCGAGGTGGCGATCTGCGGTGCCCATAGCTCGACCGGCGGACGGCGGCTTGGGTCGGTCGTCCAATCGGGGTGGCTGAGATAGGCCGCGCGATCAGGCGTCAGCTTGGCGCTCGCTTCGCGGAAGAAGCGGTCGGCGCGGGCGGCCAGATGGAGCAGGCCGCGGGGCACCGAAAGGGGGAGCGGGCGCTTGCCCACTGCGTCGCCGACGAGACGCGCGAACTGCGCATGGGTATAGCCGCCGTCGACCCCGTCGTCGCACTCATAGATGTGGCGGCCCGGATCGGTGAGCGCGAGCGTGACCAGCAGCCGTGCGAGATCGGCGACATGGACCAGCGAGATGCGGCCTGCTGGCGGCAACAGCACGAACCCCGATTTCGCCATGCGGAAGATGTCGCGCATCTCCATGTCGCCCGGACCATAGACGCCGGGCGGCCGGATCATGGTCCAGTCGAGACCGGAATCGCGTACCTCCCGCTCGGCCAGCTCCTTGGAGTGGCCATATTGCGAAAGCTGCGGCTCGCGCGCCGACATGGAAGAGACATGGACGAAGCGCCTGACCCCCATCGATACAGCTGCGGCGGTCATGCGGCGGGTGCCGTCGACATTGCCGCGAATGAAACCCTGAGGCGTGGGCGCGTTGACTACCCCGGCGATGTGGATCACCGCATCGGCACCGCTGGCGAGCCGGGCCAGCGCCTCTTCATGCTCCAGATCGCCTGCGATCCAACTGACGCCGTCGCGCGCCGGCTGTTCGCGCCGGGTGAGCGCGCGGACATGGATACCCCGGGCCAGCGCATGCTCGACCGCCGCCTTGCCGACAAAGCCGGTGGCGCCGGTGAGCGCGAGCGTCGTCACAGCAGCGCCATATGGTTGCGGTGGACCAGCGTGGAGCGGGGCGCGTAGCCGAGGATGTCGCCCTGATCGTCGCTGCGCGTGCCGAGGATCGCCTGCGCGTCGGGTGCATCATATTCGGAGAGGCCGCGCGCGATTGGGCCGTTGGGCCCTTCGATCGTCACAAGATCGCCGCGAAAGAACACGCCGCGGATCGCGGTCGCGCCGATCGCCAGCAAGCTGCGCCCCTCGGTCAGCGCCTGCGCCGCACCCGCGTCGACGGAGATGCTGCCCTTCGCAGTCAGGCGGCCTGCGAGCCAAGCCTTGCGCGCGCGCGTCCGCTTCTCGGGGAGGAAGACGGTGTGGCGTACGTCGGCGGAGAGCGGGCGGCCGATCCGGCCGTTGGCGATGGCAAGCGACACGCCGGCCGACGCGGCGATGCGCGCCGCCTCAATCTTCGAGACCATGCCGCCCGAACCCATGCCCGAGGCGGAGCCGCGATCGGCCATCCCCTCGATCCGACCGTCGATTCGGTCGACCACGGGGATATGGACCGCGCCAGGGAGCGCCGGGTTGCGGTCGTACAGGCCATCGATATCGCTGAGCAGCACGACGCCGCTGGCATCCGCAGCCTGAGCGACACGCGCGGCGAGCCGGTCATTGTCGCCGAAGCGGATTTCGGCGGTGGCGACGCTGTCATTCTCGTTGATCACCGGCACCACGCCGAGTGACAATAGTCGCCCGAGGGTGGCGGAGGCGTTCAAATAGCGGCGGCGATCCTCGAGATCGTCGAGCGTCACGAGCATCTGCGCCGCGGTGAGGCCGTTGGCGGCCAGGACTTCGGCCCAGACCTGCGACAGCGCGATCTGGCCGGTCGCGGCGGCCGCCTGCGCGTCCTCGAGGCTGGAGCGGCCGCCCTTGGCGAGCTTCAGCCGGCGCGCGCCGAGCGCGATCGCGCCCGAGGAGACGACGGCGACCTGTTGCCCCGCCTGGACGCGCGCGGCGATGTCGGCGGCGATCCCTTCAAGCCAGTCGCGCCAGATCGCGCCCTCCGGGTCGACGAGCAGCGCCGAACCGATCTTGACGACGAGACGCGGGCAGGAAGCGGGCGGAAACAAGTGCATGACAAGGGGCGCTTAGCGCGGACGCACGGCCTGCGCCAATGATGTTATCCTGCGTTGGACCAAGGCTGGCTGTTCCGCGTGACGATGGCCGGGACGCCCTGGCAAGCACTAGGCAATGCGTATGATCGGTGGCAAAGCGTGTTGCGACTGAATCGCAACAAGGCGGGGTGAACCAGATGGGCGAGCCGGCAGGTGAGATCGCGGTGCGGGCCAATGACTGGACCGGGGTAACCGGCGAGCGGTGGGTGATCCACCAGCAAAGGCTCGATGCGATGATGGCGCCATTTGGCGATGCGGCGATGATCGCCGCGATGCCGGCGGCCGGAGAGCATGTGCTCGACATCGGATGCGGGGCCGGGTCGACCAGTTTCGCCCTGGCCGAGCGCGTTGGCGATACGGGGCGGGTGCTGGGGCTGGATATCTCCGCATCGCTGATCGAACGCGCGCAACGCGATGCGCCGGCTGGATCGCCGGTCGAATTCCGGCTGGGGGATGCCGCGACCGTACCGCTTGCAGCGGGAAGTTTCGACCTGCTCTATTCCCGTTTGGGCGTGATGTTCTTCGACGCACCGGTGGATGCATTCATCCATTTGCGGGCGGCGCTGAAACCGGGCGCGCGGCTCGCATTCGTGTGCTGGCGCGGCGCGGGCGAGAATGACTGGGTGCGGGTACCGATGGGCGCGGCGCGCGATATCTTGCCGCCCGCTCCGCCGCCGGCGCCGGGTATGCCGGGGCCTTATGCGTTTGCGGAGGAGCGCTATGTCGAGTCGGCTCTGCGCGATGCGGGCTTCGCCGAAGTTGCGCTATCCCGCTTCGATCATGCGATTACGTTCGGGCAGGGTGAGGATGACCGGGCGGCAGTCGACGACGCGGTGAACATGGTGATCGAAGTCGGCGCGTTTTCGCGCGCGCTGGCCGGGCAGTCCGAAGGCATCCAGCAACGCGCCATCGATGCCGTGCGAGAGGTCTTCGCGGAGCGGGTCCGCGACGGCCGTGTCATGATTCAGGGCGCGGCCTGGGTCGTGACCGCGCGCAATCCGGCCTGATCCCGCCTAGGGTTTAGCCTTTAGATCGGCGACCATTCGATCTCGTCCTCGCCCTCGTCGTCGTCGGTGACGCGGGCGTGGTCCGGGCCGATCGCTTCAAGCAGCTTGTCGAGCGCCCAGTCGACGCCGATGCCCGCCGCACCGGAGATGGCGATGACCTCGGCCCCGCTGGCTTCCTCCAGCTCGGCGGACAGCGCGGCGATCAGCTCATCGTCGAGCATGTCGATCTTGTTGAGCGCGATGATGATCTTCTTGTCGAGCAGGCCCGCGCCATAGGCTTCGAGTTCGTCACGGACGATGCGGTAGCTGGTGGCGACGTCTTCGTCGTTCGCATCGACGAGATGGAGCAGCACCTTGCACCGCTCGATATGGCCGAGGAAGCGGTCGCCGATCCCGGCGCCTTCCGCCGCGCCCTCGATCAGGCCGGGGATGTCGGCGATCACGAATTCATTCTGCTTGTGGCGCACCACGCCGAGCTGGGGGCGGGTAGTGGTGAAGGCATAGGCGCCGACCTTGGCTTGGGCGTTGGTGACGGCGTTGATGAAGGTCGATTTGCCGGCATTGGGCAGGCCGACCAGCCCAGCATCGGCCAGCAGCTTGAGCCGCAGCCAGACGAACATTTCCTCGCCCGGCCAGCCGGTGCCGTGCTGGCGCGGGGTGCGGTTGGTGCTGGTCTTGTAGCTGGCATTGCCGCGGCCGCCGTCGCCGCCCCGGAGGAAGACGATGCGCTCGCCCGCCTTGGTCAGGTCGGCGAGCAGGGTGCGCTCTTCGTCGTCGGCCAGGATCTGGGTACCGACCGGCAGCTTGATGACGAGATCGTCGCCGCCCGCCCCGGTCTTGTTGCTGCCCGATCCGCCATGGCCGCGCTGGGCGCGGAAATGCTGGGTGTAGCGGAAGTCGATCAGCGTGTTGAGACCGGGCACGGCTTCGAAGATGATATCGCCGCCCTTGCCGCCGTCGCCGCCGTCGGGGCCGCCATATTCGATGTACTTTTCACGCCGGAAGCCGACGGCGCCGCCGCCGCCCCAGCCGGATTTCACGTAGATCTTTGCCTGGTCGAGAAAATGCATGGTGGTACCTGATTGGCTTGCGGCACCGGCCCGCTCCCCACCCGGCCATCCACAGAATACTGGCGTTGGGTGGCCGGGGTGGGGGAGCGGGCTGGTGCGGCCTTACTTAGTCAAAAATTCGCCGCGGCCATAGGGTGGGCGGCTCGTGCCTTTGATCCAGTCCCCGAGCAGCCGGTAATAACCGTCGGTGATGCGGGTGGTGGTGCGCTCGCCCGACGCGTCCTGAGTGAATTCGACCATGCCGTGATCGGTGGCGGGGAAGCGGACGATGTCGATGCGGTGCCCCTCGCGGCGTAGCGTCTGGAGGCGGTCGATCGTGGTCTGGGGCGGCGCCTCGCGGTCCTCGGCGGCGATCACCCAGAGCTGGGGCACCTTGACCTTGCGCAGCCAGCCCATCGCATCATAGCGCCAGTCGAGTTCGAGATTGTCGAACTTGGCGGCGCCCTCGCGACGCAGCGTCGCCTCGTCGAGCGCGAGGACGTCGCCGGTGAACTCGCCCTTGATCTTCGCGAACCAGGGCTGGGTAGCGTAGCGCGCCTTGACCGCCGCAAGCTGCTCATAGCCCTGCTTGAAATGTTCGGCCATGACGTTGCCGGTCGCGTCGGTGATCTCGCGCGCCTGTTTAAGGACATCGGCGCCATAGCCCGCCTCGGTCAGTTCGGCGGCAACCTGCGAGGCGTCTTCCTCGAGCGGATCGATCAGCAGACCGAAGCCGATGGCGACGAAATCGGCGCCTGCGTCATTCGCGGCGCGCGGCGCGACCCAGCCGCCCTGGCTGCCGCCGAGCAGGCCGAAGCGCGAATAGCGGCCGGCGGCGAGTCGCTTCGCTTCCTTGGAGGCCGCGGCGGCATCTGCACCGAGCGCATGGAAATTCTGATTGTAGCTGCCCTGCGACAGACCGGTGCCGCGCTTGTCGTAGACGAATGCGGAAATGCCCTGTGCGGCGAGCATCCAGGGGTAGGTGGCGTATTTGACCGCCGGGGTCCGCTCCGACCCATGGACGGCGACGACCAGCGGCGGCTTCTTGCCCGATGTGGCCGGCGGTTCGATCAACAGGCCGTTGAGCGTCAGTTCACCGCTCCTGAACGTGGTCGGCGTGAGGCGAAGCGCGACCTTCGAATAGCGCACGACCGCTGTGCCATCCTTCACCTCAAGCGTGTCGCCGCTGCAGGTGACACTGCCGTCATTGGTGAGGCCGAAGCGGCCATCCTCGGCAGCCCAGCGCCATGCGCCGGTCTGAGCGGTGTCGGTCCGCTCCATCACGACACGGTAGCGGCTCTGCGGGCCGGCATAGACACCGGGGACGCAGGGCGGGGAAGCGGGCGCGGCAACGGACAGGCCGGCGGTCATCACGGCAAGCAACATGGTTTAGCCCCACATCTTCTGGAAACGCGGCGAAGCGGTAAGCTGCCGCAAGGCGATCTCACGTGCCGCACCGCGCGGAAGGTCGAGCGATTTGGCGAGCGGCTCGCCGAGCAGGGCGTCGCCCAGCGCCATCAGGACCAGGCTGAGCGTGTCCTGGCGCAAGTCGACGCGGCATTCCTCTTCCTCGCCCTCGGCGATCTGATCGACGAGCTGGTGGACCGTCTCGAGGATCGGGTCGAGCGCGTCCTCGTTGCCGGAGAGGATCATCCAGCTGGCCAGCGCGCCGGCGCCCGAGCGATCGAACGCGTCGAAGGTCAGATCGACGACCTGCCGCGGCTTGTCCTCGCTGCGCGCGCTCTGGTCGGCACGGGCCTCCTGGATCAGTCCGGCGATGCGGGTACAGACGCTCTCCGCCAGGCTGCGCGCGAGCGCGCGCTGGAGGCCCGCGGCCGAGCCGAAATGATGGAGCAAGTTGGCGTGGGTGCGGTTGATGCGCGCGGCCACCGCTTTCAGCGTCACCGCCTGCGGCCCCGCCTCGATCAGGATCGCGCGCGCGGCCTCGAGCGCGGCGTCGCGTGATTCCTCCGGGGTGAGGCGTTTGCGCTCGGGAAGAGTGGTTATTGACATAAGTGTAAGTAGTGCATAATTTCGCTCGCAACTGCCTTGGAGGAAAATGGTGGCGAACGCAAAGACTCCCGCTGATCTGACGATCAACCCGCGCGACCGCCGCTTTGGACGTGGGCAGGCGCAGGACCGGCTCTGGCTGGGTGGCGATGTGGTGGGGACGGCATTCTATAATGCGCTGTCGGTCACCTTCCCCAAGGGCGAGGCGTTCTTCATCGAGAGCGTGAAGGCGTTCCGCGAGGGCGTCGATGAGAAGCTTGCGCGCGAGATCAAGGCGTTCACGATCCAGGAAGTCGTGCACAGCCGCGAGCATGTCGCGTTCAACAAGCGCGTGCTGGACCATGGCTATGACATCAGTGGGCTGGAGGCGCGGATCGACCAGGTACTGGAGATCGCGCGCGCGCGCCCGGCAATCGTCCAGCTGGCCGCGACGATGGCGCTGGAGCATTACACCGCGATCATCGCCTCCGAATTGCTGAGCAATCCCAGGCATCTGGCGGGCGCCGACAGCGAGAGCCGTGACTTGTGGCGCTGGCACGCGCTCGAGGAGATCGAGCACAAGGGGGTCGCGTACGACACCTTCCTTCATGCGACCCGGCATATGAGCCGCTGGAAGCGGTGGAAGATCAAGTCGCTGACGATGCTGCTGATCAGCGGCACCTTTTGGAAGCACCGGATCGAAGGCACGCTGGACCTGATGGCGCAGGACGGGGTCACCGGCTGGCGCGCGAAGGCGGCGCTGGCGAAGTATCTGCTGGTCTCGCCGGGGGTCGTGCGTCGCATGATCCCGGCCTGGTCGAGCTATTTCCTGCCCGGATTCCATCCGTGGAATCATGACGACCGCAAGCTGATCCAGCTGGCGGAAAGCGAGTATTCAGCGGCACTTATGCCCAGCGTTGTGGCAGCAGCCTGACACTGCCTTCGAATTACTGAACGGAAAATTTCAGAAATTAGACGTTGCGGGGTTGAAACCACCGCTTCGTCCCCCCAATTGCCGCGACGCAGCAAAGGGGAATAAGAACAATGCGATCTGCAATCGCCATCCTGGCTCTCACTGTGCTTTCGGCTTGCGGAGGCGCAGCGCCGCCCCCTGCGCCGCCTCCGGCGGAAGTGACGGTTGCAAACCCCTTGCAGCGTGAAGTCGTCGACTGGGACGACTATACCGGCCGCTTCGTCGCGCCGCAGGACGTCGAGATCCGCGCGCGGGTCAACGGTGTCATCACCGCGGTCCATTTCCGCGACGGTCAGGACGTGGTGCAGGGTCAGCCGCTCTTCACGATCGACCGCCGCCCCTATCAGGCACAGCTCGCCCAGGCGCAGGCGCAGATCGCCCGCGCGCAGGCCGCGCTGACCAACGCCCGCCAGGTGACCGCGCGCAGCCGCGCCCTCGCCAGTGCGCAGGCGGTGAGCAAGGAAGAGCTTGAGACCAACGTCGCGGCAGAGCGTGCCGCGGCTGCCGATCTGGCGGCGGGCCGCGCAGCCGCGAATGCGGCGCAGCTCAACCTGGGCTTCACCACCGTGCGCGCGCCGTTCAGCGGCCGCATGTCGGACCGCAAGGTCAGCATCGGCGACTCGGTCGCCGACGGCCAGACGGTGCTGACCCGGATCGTTTCGATCGACCCGATCCGGTTCGAGTTCGAGGGCGCCGAGAGCTTCTACCTCAAGAACCTGCGCCAGGATCAGCGCGGCGAGCGCGGCTCTTCGCGCAACACCGCCAACCCGGTCCAGATCCAGCTCGCCGACGAGAACGAGTATCGCTGGAACGGCAAGATGGAGTTCCTGGACAGCGCCGTCGATCCGAATTCGGGCACGATCCGCGCCTATGCGGTGGTGCCGAACCCGACGCGCTTCCTGACGCCGGGCATGTTCGGCCGCGCGCGCCTGCTGGGATCGGGCACCTATAAGGCGATGCTGGTCCCTGATGAGGCGATCGTCACCGACCAGACCCGCCGTCTCGTCTATGTCGTCAGCAAGGACAACAAGGCGACCCCGCGTCCCGTCGAGGTTGGAGCAAAGGTGGAAGGTCTGCGCATCATCCGCGACGGGCTTGCCCCGACCGACCGGGTGATCATCGCCGGCATGGGCATGCTGCAGCCGGGAATGCCGGTCACGCCGAAGAAGGGCGAGATCAAGCCGGATGCCGCCAAGCAGGCTGCGCCGACCGCCCCGACCGCCGAACCGGAATCCGGCCAAGCCACCGTCCGCTAAGGGACCGACACGATGAAATTTCCGCATTTCTTCATCGAGCGGCCGATCTTCGCGGCGGTGCTCTCGATCCTGATCGTGATCGTCGGCGCCATCGCGTATCCGTCGCTGCCGATCGCCCAATATCCGAACATCGCCCCGCCGACGGTGGTGGTGACCGCCACCTATCCGGGCGCGAGCGCGGAAACGCTGGCGGAGACCGTTGCCGCGCCGATCGAACAGGCGATCAACGGCGTCGAGAATATGATGTACATGACATCATCGTCGACGGGTAACGGCCAGACGCAGATCACCATCGCGTTCAAGCAGGGTACCGACGTCGATCAGGCGCAGGTGCTCGTGCAGAACCGCGTCCAGCAGGCGGAACCGCGCCTGCCCGAGGATGTCCGGCGTATGGGCATCACGGTGAACAAGAACTCGCCCGACTTCCTGATGGTCGCGTTCTTCACCTCGCCCGACAACAGCCTCGATATCCAGTATATCTCGAACTACGTGACCCTGCAGGTGCAGGACCGCATCGCGCGTATTCCGGGCGTCGGCCAGGCGCAGGCGTTCGGTGGACGCGACTACAATATGCGCCTGTGGATCGATCCTGGTCTTGCCGCCGCGCGCGACATGACCGTGGACGAGGTGGTCAACGCCGTCCGAGCGCAGAACGTGCAGGTCGCTGCCGGCGCGGTCGGCCAGCCGCCCTATGGCAAGGCCAGCCCCGCGTTCGAGCTGGGCGTGCAGGCCAAGGGCCGCCTGACCACTCCGGAAGAGTTCGGCAGCGTCGTCATCAAGCGCGATGCCGAGGGTAAGTTGACGCATCTGCGCGATGTCGCCCGCATCGAGCTGGGCGCGCAGGACTATAGCTTCAACGGCTATCTGAACGACAAGCGCGCCGTCGGCGTGGGTGTGTTCCAGCTGCCCGGATCGAACGCGCTGGCAACCGCCGCGGCGGTGAAGGCCGAGCTCGACACCCTCGCCAAGGACTTCCCGCAGGGGATGAAATACTCGATCGACTATAACCCGACGGAGTATATCGACGAGTCGATCACCGCAGTGGAGAAGACGCTGATCGAAGCGCTGATCCTGGTGGTCCTGGTGGTCATCGTGTTCCTCCAGAGCTGGCGCGCTGCGATCATCCCGATCATCGCGATCCCGGTGTCGCTGGTCGGCGCCTTCGCGGTGCTGCTCATCTTCGGCTACTCGCTCAACACGCTGTCCTTGTTCGGCCTGGTTCTGGCCATCGGTATCGTCGTCGACGACGCGATCGTCGTGGTCGAGAATGTCGAACGATTGATGGAGGAGAAGGGCCTGTCTCCGCGCGAAGCCGCGCATGAGACGATGGACGAGGTGTCCGGCGCGATCATCGCGATCAGCCTGGTGCTGGTCGGCGTGTTCATCCCGACCATGTTCATCCCGGGCATTTCCGGAGCCTTCTATCAACAGTTCGCGATCACCATCGCTTCGGCGACGATCATCTCGGCCTTTGTGTCGCTCACGCTTTCGCCGGCGATGTGTGCGCTCGTGCTCAAGCATAAGGGGCATCATTCCGACGTGCCGCAAGGCTGGCGCGGGCTGCCCGCGCGGGCCGGGAAGAAGTTCAACGACGGCTTCAACTGGTTGTCGGAGAAGTATGGCCAGCTCACCGCGAAGCTCGTTCGCGCGCTGATGCTGGTCGGCGTAGTCTATGTCGCGCTGATCCTCGTCGCCGGCTGGCGCTTCACGGCGACCCCGTCGGGCTTCATTCCGGCGCAGGATCAGGGATACCTGATCGGCGTGGTGTCGTTGCCGCCGGGCTCGTCGCTCCAGCGCACCGATGCAGTGGTGCGTGAGGCGATTGCCGCCGCCAACAAGGTGCCGGGGATGAAATACTCGGTGGGCTTCGCCGGCCTCGACGGTGCAAGCTTCTCGACCGCGCCCAACGCCGGCGTCGTGTTCTTTGGCCTGCAGCCGCACGCCGACCGCGATCAGACCGCCGATGAGATCCAGGGCGCGCTCTATGGCGCGTTCGCGGGGATCAAGGGTGGCAATCTGTTCATCATCGCGCCGCCACCCGTGCCAGGAATCGGTACCGGCGGCGGGTTCAAGATGATGGTCCAGGACCGCAGCGGGCAGGGCTATCATGCGCTGGCGCAGGCGGCGAT
Organism: Sphingomonas sp. GW821-FHT10C01; assembly: GCF_059415525.1. Taxonomy (NCBI): domain Bacteria; kingdom Pseudomonadati; phylum Pseudomonadota; class Alphaproteobacteria; order Sphingomonadales; family Sphingomonadaceae; genus Sphingomonas; species Sphingomonas sp. GW821-FHT10C01. The sequence goes on from NZ_JBWKNK010000001.1 coordinate 1,209,440, forward strand.
GGGCATGATGATGGGCGCGAACCAGCAGGAGAGCGTCACCAACACCTTCACCCAGTTCAACACCGGAACGCCGCGCCTGACCGCCGATGTCGACCGCGAGCGCGCGGAGCGCATGGGCGTGCCGGTGCAGAACATCTTCTCGACGCTCGGCTCGTATCTGGGCTCGGCCTATGTCAACGACTTCAACTATCTGGGCCGCACCTTCCGTGTGACGGCACAGGCAGACGCGCCCTATCGCGACGATCCGTCGGATATCCAGGCGTTGAAGACGCGTTCGGCATCGGGTGAGATGGTGCCGATGAGCTCGGTGATGACGCTGAAGAACGATAGCGGCCCGTACCGTGTCGTCCGCTTCAACCTCTATCCGGCGGCCGAACTGATGGGAGACACCAAGCCCGGCTATTCGACCGGTCAGACGCTGGCATCGATGGAAGCGCTGGCGGCAAAGACCCTGCCACGCGGCATGGGCTTTGAATGGACCGAGCTGGCGTTCGAGCAACGTCAGGCGGGCAATACCGGCGTGCTGGCCTTTGCCCTGGCGGTGGTGTTCGTCTTCCTGCTGCTGGCCGCGCTCTATGAGAGCCTGGTGCTGCCGCTGGCGGTGATCCTGATCGTGCCGATGTGTCTGCTCGCCGCGATCCTGGGCGTGAACGTGATGGGGATGGACAACAACATCCTGACCCAGATCGGCCTGATCGTGCTGATCGGCCTGGCGGCGAAGAACGCGATCCTGATCGTCGAGTTCGCGCGCCAGAACGAGGATGAGGGCATGGATATGTGGGAGGCCGCCAAGCATGCGGCACACCAGCGTATGCGCCCGATCATCATGACGTCGATCGCGTTCATCCTGGGCGTGTTGCCGCTCGTGATCGCAAGCGGCGCTGCGGCGGAGCTTCGCCAGGCGCTGGGCGTCGCGGTGTTCTTCGGCATGATCGGCGTGACCATCTTCGGCCTGCTCTTCACCCCGGCCTTCTATGTCATCTGTCGCAAGCTGGGTGACTGGTCGTCGGCCAAGATGAAGACGCTGCGTCACAAACCCCAAGATCCTGTTGCGGAGCCTGCAGAATGAAGCGCCTCAGTCTGATTGCTCCGTTGCTGGCGGGCTCGCTGCTGGCGGGCTGTGCGGTGGGGCCGAACTATGAGCGTCCCGCGACGCCGCCCGCCGCGGCTGCGGCCTTTGTCGATCCAGGCCTGACCAAGGTGTCACCGGGCGCCGTCGAGGGCGAATGGTGGCGGCTGTTCAAGGACCCGGTGCTCGACCGGCTGGTGGTGGAGGCGTTGACCCACAACACCGACATCCGTCAGGCGTCGGCGAACCTGAAGCGTGCCCGGGCGATCCTCTCGGAATCGCGCGGGCAGCGTCTGCCAGGCACCACGTTGCAGGGCCAATATACCCGTCAGCGGACGGGCGCGGAGAGCGCGCAGGGTGCGTTGCCGCCGGGTGTGAACGGGGTCGAGAACGACTTCTTCCGGCTGGGCTTTGACGCGTCGTACGAAGTGGACCTGTTCGGGCGGGTGAGCCGCTCGATTGAGGCGTCGCGCGGCGATACCGAAGCGGCGCAGGCTGCGCTGGACGGCGCGCGCGTGGCGGTTGCGGCGGAAACGGCGCGGACTTATGCTGCGGCATGTGGCTTCGCGGCGCAGGCGCAAGTCGCGCGCGAGACGGTGGAGTTGCAGACGCGCACCTTCGACCTGACCCAGCGGTTGGTCGAGGCCGGGCGTGGTACCGCGCGCGACATCGATCAGGCGCGCGTGCTGACCGAGAATGCTCGCGCGCAGGTGCCGGCGTTCGAGGCCGAACGGCGCGCTGCCCTCTATGCGCTCGCGACTCTGACCGGCAAGCCGCCGGCCGAACTGGACAGCGAAGCGAACGCTTGCGCCACCCCCCCAGGCGTTTCCGACCTGATCCCGGTTGGCGACGGGCAGGCGCTGCTTGCGCGACGGCCCGATGTGCGTCAGGCCGAGCGGGCGCTGGCGGCGGACACGGCGCGGGTCGGGGTGGCGACCGCATCGCTCTATCCATCCATCCGTTTGCTGGGGTCGGTATCTCTCGGTTCACAGAGCCTCGATAACCTCGGCAAGAGTTCGTCGTTCAACTTCTCGCTTGGGCCGTTGCTCAGCTGGAGCTTCCCGAACATCACCGCGGCGCGCGCGCAGATCCGTCAGGCCGAGGCCGGTGCCGAGGGTTCGCTCGCGGCGTTCGACGGCACTGTGCTGACCGCGCTGCGCGAGGTCGAGCAGGCGCTGGCGCGCTATTCGGGCGAGATCGAGCGCAACGTCGCGCTGCGCCGTGCTGATACGGCGGCGACCAATGCCGCGCGGATCGCAATCCTGCGCTTTGACGCGGGCCGTGACAGCCTGCTCCAGCGGATCGACGCCGAGCGGGATCGCGCGAGCGCGCGCGGTGCGCTTGCCCAGTCCAACGCGGCTCTGGCCGAGGCGCAGGTCGCGCTGTTCAAGGCGCTGGGCGGCGGCTGGGAAGGCGCGCCCACGCCGGTGCGCCGCGAGGCCGCGGTTACGACTCAATAGGTTCTTCCTTGAACCATAGGAGCAGGGATACCCGCCGTGTTGCGTGACGGTGGCGGGCACCCGGCTCCGTCCTTTGGGGTGGCACCGGTGCGCGCAAATCGCCATCGTGTCACCCCGAGGACCCCATGACCCCATTTCACCACCTGCTGATCAACAATCTGATCGCGAACATCACCAACTTCACCGTGTGGTTCGCGGTGACCTTCTGGGTGTTTCTCGAGACCAAATCGGTGTTCGCGACTGGCATGATCGCGGGCATGTATCTGGTGTTGACCGCCGCGTTCGCGATCTGGTTCGGCAGCCTGGTCGATCATCACCGCAAGACGCGGGTGATGATGGTGTCGAGCGCGGCATCGCTGTTGCTCTACGCGCTCTCGCTTGCCGGCTTTCTACTGACACCCGAGGGCAGCATGGCGCGGATCGCGGCAGCGCCATTGTGGCTGTTCCTGTTCGCGGTGATGCTGGGCGTGATCGCGGGCAATCTGCGCAATATCGCCCTGCCGACATTGGTGACGTTGCTGGTGCCCGAGGGCCGGCGCGACAAGGCCAACGGCCTGGTCGGCATGGTCACGGGCATCGGTTTCCTGACGACGTCGGCGATCAGCGGCTTCCTGGTCGCGTGGGGCGGGATGGTGGCGACCCTGGGTTTTGCGACTCTGTTGTCGGCGCTGGCGATGGTCCACCTCGTCTTCATCCGGGTGGACGAGAAGGTCGCGGCGGAAACGCAAGACGAGCCCAAGCGAGTCGATCTTGCCGGCACGATTCGGGTCGTGGCCGCAGTGCCGGGGCTGTTCGCGCTGATCTTCTTCGCGGCGTTCAATAACCTGCTCGGCGGCGTGTTCATGGCGCTGATGGACGCGTACGGCCTGTCACTGATGAAGGTCGAGGCATGGGGATTGCTCTGGGCGTTCACCTCATGCGCCTTCATTCTTTCAGGCCTGCTGATCTCCCGCACCGGACTCGGCAAGAATCCGCTGAAGACCCTGTTGCTGGTCAATGTGATCGTGTGGGCGGTGGCGGCGGTGTTCACGATCCAGTCTTCGATCGCGCTGCTCGCGGCGGGCTGTTTCATCTGGCTGTTCCTTGGCCCTTACGCCGAGGCAGCGGAGCAAACGACGTTGCAGAAGGTGGTTCCGTTTGAGCGGCAGGGCAGGGTATTCGGCTTTGCCCAGTCGATCGAGCAAGCCGCATCCCCGCTCACCGCCTTCCTGATCGCGCCGCTGACGCAATTCGTGTTCATCCCGTTCATGACGACCGGCGCGGGCGCGGAGGCGGTGGGTGACTGGTATGGCCGCGGGCCTGAGCGCGGCATGGCGCTGGTGTTCAGCATTGCCGGTGTGATCGGCGTGCTGGTGGCGATCGCGGCGTTCAATTCGCGCGCTTATCGCCAGCTGTCCGCGGCCTATGCACGGGACGAGCCGGCCGCATGAAGGCAGGGCGCTGGCTACGGCAATTGGCCGTGCTGGCGCTGTTGTTCCTGCTGATGTTCGTGATCGCCAAGCTTCGCGCACCGCCTGAGCGCTTCACCGCGGATGGCGGCCCGATTCAGGCGATCGATGGTGACAGCCTGCGGGTCGGCGCGCGGATCGTCCGGCTGCAGGGGATCGACGCGGTGGAGTATCAGCAGCCCTGCCGTACTGCAGGGGGCGTTGAATGGCGCTGTGGGGTCGAGGCGCGCAAAGCGTTGGCGACGCTGGTCGCCAAGGGCGAACTGGCCTGCGAAGCGCATGCCAGCGACAGGTTCGGCCGAGTGCTATCGACCTGCTCGGTCAGGGGTGTGGAGGATATTGGGGCGGCTCTGGTGATGCAGGGCTGGGCGGTCAGCGGCGATGGTGAGCGGGAAGGAGGCTATGCTTCGCAGCAACAGGCCGCTCGGGACGCCAAGCACGGGATCTGGCGCGGCAGCTTCGAGCGGCCGGCTCAATGGCGCGCCACGCATCCGCGCAGCGCGCCATCGGTTCCCGCAACTTAGTTCAGGCCGCCATTCGACTGTAAGGGTCGTCGTTGCAGCCCTCGTCCGACAGGCGCTGTTCGTACTGGACGCACTGCACCTCGCCGCCGCGGCCGCGCGAGAAGCGCGGGACGATGCGGCCCGTGGGCCGGAACCCCAGCTTGCGCAGCACCCTGCCCGAAGCCGGGTTGTCGATATGGTGGCCTGCGGCGAGCCGGGGGACGCGTAGCGCGCGGGCGATCGCGACCACCGCTTCGCCCGCCTCGGTCGCATAGCCGCGGCCCCAGGCGTCGGGAGTGATCCAATAGCCCATCTCGTACGGCTCATCGTCATAGGGGCCGAAGCCCACGCCGCCGACGATCCGGCTGGTGCCATCCTCCAGCGCGCAGATCAGGAAGCTGGCGTCGGTCGCCTGCCGCTGGCCCGTGAGAAAAGCCTGGGCGTCGCCCAGCGCATAGGGCCAGGGCGCGCGGCCAAGATTCCGGACCACCTCGTGATGGCCCATCGCGCGGGCCAGTTCGGGCGCGTCCTCGATCCAGCCGGGCCGCAGCATAAGTCTTTGCGTTCTCGCGAACATCATACTCTCCTCGCGTGATCGCCACTGGCCCGGTTTGATGACGGGACTGCGACGATCTGGGTGGGAGGGAGCAAAGAAAAAGGGAGACCGGGGCGACCCGTCTCCCTTTTGCGGTCCCCTGAGGAGGGGACCCGGATCGCCCTGGCGGGCAACCCGGTCGGTTACCCTATGTTACTCGGCTGCTTCCGCAATCATGTCGATCGAGCAGAATTTACGGCCGAGCTTGCCGTCGTGGAATCGTACGCGGCCGTCGGTAAGCGCGAACAGCGTATGATCCTTGCCGATGCCGACATTGACGCCCGGATAGACGCGCGTGCCGCGCTGGCGGACGAGGATGTTGCCGGCAATGGCCGCCTGGCCGCCGAACTTCTTCACGCCGAGGCGCTTTGCTTGCGAATCACGGCCGTTACGCGAAGAGCCGCCTGCTTTCTTATGTGCCATTTCGCGTTACTCCTTACGCTTCCGCAGCCGGGGCAGCGGCTTCCGCCGGCGCCGCATCGGCCTTCTTCGCCTTCGCCTTCTTCTCCTGCGCACCGATCGCGGTGATCTTCAGGATCGTGTGGTTCTGGCGATGGCCGTTCTTACGGCGATAGTTGTGACGGCGACGCTTCTTGAAGACGATAACCTTCTCGCCCTTCGCCTGTGCGAGGATCTCGGCGGAGACGGTGAGGCCGTCGGTCGCCTTCAGTTCCGAACCTTCGCCAGCGAGCAGCACGTCACCCAGGGTGATCGTCGAACCGGCTTCACCGTCGAGCTTCTCGACGACGATCTTGTCTCCTGCGGCAACGCGATACTGCTTGCCGCCCGTGCGCACGACTGCGAACATGGCTCTTTCTCAATTCCAAATGCTTGTGCCCGCGCAGGACAAACCCGGCGGGAGGAAGGGCGCGACTATGCGAATCGCTTCCCTAAGTCAACCTCGCGGGTGGATTTAACCGCCCTAGTGCCGGTGCTCACGCTTCAGCTGGTAGCGACCTTCGCTATACTGTTCGAAGAGTCCGCCGATTGCGGGGTGATTGACTGGCTCGTCGCTGTCGTCGGTGACCAGATTCTGCTGGCTGACATAGGCGACGTAGCTCGATTCGGCATTCTCGGCGAGCAGATGGTAGAAGGGCTGGTCCTTGCGGGGACGGGCGTCCTCGGGAATCGCCTCATACCATTCGTCGCTGTTGGCGAAGACCGGGTCGATGTCGAAGATCACGCCGCGGAAATCGAACATCCGGTGCCGCACCACATCGCCCACATTGAAGCGCGCGTGCGCGACCGGCGGAACGGGCACGCCAGCGGTGGATAGGTCGACGAAGTCATGGGCACGAGTCATGCCGTTCAATCTAGTGCGGTTTGCGCGCCGCACAAGAAGTGCGGGAGGGTGCTTGTGCAGCTCGAATCTTTGGTCTAGAGGCCCGCGCTCGACTGATCGGACCGGCAATCGCCGTACCCGAATCCCCTCGCGGAGAGGTGGCAGAGTGGTCGATCGCGCCGCACTCGAAATGCGGTTTACGGGGAACCGTAACGTGGGTTCGAATCCCACCCTCTCCGCCACTTCCTGCCTCGTGGCCCGTTCGATAGGAGGACGGCTCAGGGCTTGCTTCTACCGCGATTGATCACAGCGGCTCCGGCCAGAGCGATCACCCCGTCTTGTGGGCCGCGGGCGCCCGATACGCCGATCGCACCGACCAGGGCATCGTCGACTATCAGGGGCAGCCCGCCTTCGAGCAGGGTTGCGTTGGGGAGCGACAGCATCGCGACTCTCCCACCGGCTACGGTTTCTTCCAGGACCCGGCTCGGTGCGCGATAGAGAAACGCGGTACGCGCTTTTTCCTGAGCACCACCCACCGAGCCGGCTGGTGCGCCATCGAGCCGCTCGAAGCACAGCAGGTGCCCACCCGCATCGAGGACGCAGATCGACACGAGCAAGCTGTCGGCATGCGCCTTTGCCGAGGCGGCGGCGATGATTGCTCGGGCATCGTCGAGCGTCAGTGTGAGGTAGGTGCGCACGATGGTCCTTTCGTATCGAGCGGCGGGGATCAGGCCGGCAGGGTGATCGCCAGCGCGAAACCCTGCGGTCCGCGGAATGTGTTCTGCGCGGTAATGCTGATCGTCCAGTCGCCGGCGGCCGCTTCCGCCACGCGCGCCTGTTCGACATTGTTGTAACGGTCGAACTTCTCGAACGGCAGACGGTTCAGGTCTTGGTTGCCGGCGACCTTGGAGCCGTCCGGCGCGATCAGTACCATATCGAGATTATGCTGGATGAACCGCGCCGGGGGGTCGGTCCAGGCCATGGTGACCGAGAGCGGGCCAGGCTGCGGGAGATGGATCTTCCGGATGAAGACCGCGCTGGCCATCGTTCCCGCGACCAATGCCTGCGGGGCGTTGTTATCTATGTCCACGAACTCGAGCGCGAAGCCGGCGTCGTCGCCGAACGGGATGGCATGGGCGAGGTTCAACCGACCGAAGCCCTGATGGAAATTGGGCCTGCCGATACCGGGGTCGGTGACTACCGCGTGGTCGATCCATTCGGCTCCGTTGATCAATGTCGCCTTGAGCAACGCGGCAGAGGGGACTGACTGACCCCGCACCGTGCGATAATATTCCCGCACCACCGCCGCAGCGCCGGCGACAAGCGGTGCGGCCATGCTGGTCCCCGACATGTACTGATAGAGGCCCGGGCTGGCCGGATAGGAGTGAACGGGCGTGCCCGAATCGTGACTTCTGGCGGCGACGATGCCGACGCCGGGGGCGACCAGGTCGGGTTTGATCCGTCCGTCGTCGGACGGCCCACGGGAGGAGAGCGCGGCGACGACATTGATATCTCCGGTGAGATGCAGGTCCGCCATGGCCGGGTTTGCGGGCGCGCGCTGCCCGTCATAGTCGCGCCACCGCAAGGCGGCGTATGGGCCGTCCGGACGGGGCGAACAGCACGCGCCCACAGTCAACGCGTTCTTGGCCCCCGCCGGCGAAGCGAGCGATCCCAGGCGGATCCGGCCATGCGGGTCGTTGGGGTCCTGATCACCGCTATTGCCTGCGGCGATGACGACGAGCAGGTCGGGATTCTCATGGACGAACGCGTCGATATCGAGCGTATCGAGCGTGTATCGGCCCGCGACATAGGCGCCCCACGAGTAGTTCTGGATACGCACACCGGCGGTGTAGGCTTGCTTGAGCATGTCGGTCAGTCCGATGCCGAAGCGATAGGTCAGATTCGTGTCGGCGATGCTCTGAACGAACAGAAGTGCGGCGGGCGCCACGCCGCTCAGCGGCTCGTTGCTTCCCGCGCCGCTGCCTGCGGCGATCGACGCGACATGTGTGCCATGTCCCTTGGGGTCGCGCAGCGAGAGCGGGGTTTCGCGAAGCACGACGGTTACGCGACCGGCGAAATCGGGATGGCCGGCATCGATTCCCGAATCGGCGATGCCGATCGTCTCGCCCGCGCCTTGCCAGGGTAACGGTGCGGTCAGCGGCATATTGCCACCCACCAAGCCGGCAAGTGCATAGCCGAGCAGAGGTTCGGGCGGCACATAGCGTTCGACCAACTCCACCGTGCCGTCGCGACCCATGTCGGCGAGCAGCGCGGCCTCGGCGTCGGGACCCTGGGTCACGTGATAGCGCAGCCGGTCGCTGCCGCGCTCGACCCGTTCGACGCGCGGATCGAGCTCAAGTTGTGCGGCCAGCGACGCGAGCCTCGACACGTCGGTGCAGCGGACATCGTAGAGCGCGGGCTCCCCGTCCGGGGCCGTCATGTCGGCCAGTCCTTCGGGGGCGTCGGCGCTCTTCATGAGCCCTCCGCCGGCCAGCGTGACCTCGACCGCGCTGGCAACGCGCTCGCCGACGGTTTCCCGCAAGCCGTAGGAACCCACACGCAGCCAGTCGGCATCGGCATCGACCGACCTGACGGCGTCGCGGCGCGCGCGGACCTGGAAGCGAGACCGCCCTATCCGCGAATCGAGGCTGATGCCGTGGTCCTCGATCCAGGCCTGACGCTCGGGAGTAAGTGGTCCCTCGACGGTGGCGACCCACAATCCTTCTGCCGCGCTTTCCTCGATCGGAGCCGGAGCCGCCGCAGCAGCGGCGCCGGCTCCGCCGCTCGCGCTCTCAAATCGAGGCCTGCCGACATCGATCTCTTCCGCCGTCGCGGCGTCGTCGCTGGGTTCAGACGGCATCCTGGCGTTGAACAGGATATCGGCGGCTTGCAGCGCCGCCATCGTCGACTGCTCGGCCTTGGCGGTCAGATATGGCCCGTTTTCGATGGCGTCCTTGCCGAGAATATCGCGAGCGATCCGGCGTTCGCGCTTGTTGAGCGGAAGTGCGGTGACCAGCATGGAACCCTCCTAGGTGTAGAAGCGCCGCAACCCTCCTGGGCCTTTCAAGAAGGCCGGGAGGTGCGGAATGGAGTCGAGCATTGTCCAATAGTCGGGGTCGTCGATGACGGTGGCGGCATCGAACGGCACCGAGTCGGGCAGGGTGATGTCGGCCAACTCTTCGATCTCTCCCCATTCCGGTTCGGGCGGCTGAAGGTCGAGATCGAGTTCGATCGCGGCACTGTCGTCGAACGGTTCGAACACCGTGGCGTCGCGTGCGGCCGGCAGATCGGCGAACGCTGCCGCCAGCGCGTCGCGCGCCGCCGCGAAGCCGATATGGTTGAGGGGGGAGGAGGGGTGGCCGAGGTTGAGCAGCCGGTCGCGGCCGCCGACAATGATCGACTCCGTTCGCGGCCCGTCGAACCCCGTCGCCGCCATCAGCGCGCGGTCGCCATAGCGGGGATGGCCGGCGATCACGACTAGGCGCACATGCGCCTCGTTGGCGCGTAGCAGGTTCGTATAGGGATCCGGATCGATCTCATCGAGGATGGTTAGGTCGGCGTGATAGCCGGGGCGGATTTGACCTAGCCGATCGCCCCAGCCGGCGATCGCGAACGCATCCGAGGTGATTGAACGGGCGAGCCGCTCGTCGGCGATCGGCGCCCCCTGTGCGGTCGCCGTCAGCGACGCGATCTTGATTTCGCCCAGGATGTTGCGGCTTCCCGACGGGGTCCAGTCGCTGCCGAGCGCGAACCGCACCCCGGAACCGACCATCGCCGCGACGTCGAGCGTTTCGCCATAAAGGACGGAGTTGCTGAATGGCGACCAGACGACCGATGCGCTCGCGGCGGCGAGCGCAGCATAATCGGGTGCGTTCAGGCCAAGGCTGTGCACGCCGACCAATGTCGGCTGGATCAGGTTGTTGTTCGCCAACAGCTCGAACTGGCGATGCGCGTTGGCATCCACGCCCTCGGACAGATGGAAGAAGAACTGACGGCCGCGCGAAAGCGACGCGCGGAACTTCTCGATCGCCTCGGGTTGATCCTTGAGGTCGAGGATGGCGTGGCCGATCGAGGGCAGGTCGGCGTCGTCGGAGGCTTCGAAATTGCGGACGAGGCCGGGATAGAGCTTGTCGCTGTGCTTGTACTTGCTCTTCATCCCCTGGCCGGAGGTGACGCCGCCCAGCAACAGCTTTACCTCGACATAGCGGATCAGTGCCTTCACCAAATCCTGGCGGTTGGCGATCACCTCCATCGGCAGGCCGACGGCACGTTTATAGGACGGCTTGCGCAGCCATTGCGAGCGGTTGGTCGATTTGGGGTCGGGCCACCACAGGCTGAGGACGTTGTACGCCAGATGATTGTGAAGATCGGCGAAGCCTGGATAGATCACGCCGCCGACATCGACCGCCGTCACCCCCTCGAACCCGTCGGGAGCAGGCACATCCGGGTCGCGGATGTCGACGATGGATCCGCGATAGAGATAGAGGGTGCCGCGCTCGATCGGTGGACCCGACATCGGCACGATCTTGCCGCGTAGCGCCAGCCGGGGCGCGTCGCGTGCGGCATCGTCGAACGCCATGATCTCGTCGGTATCGGACATTGCGGGCTTCCCTTGGGTGAAGGCGGCCACCAGCCGCTGATATTCGGCGCGCTCGGCCTGCGGCGCGGCAGTGCCGGAATCGGCCATGGCGTCGATCGTCGCCCCGGCGAGCGGTCGTAGTTCGGCGCGATAGGCACAGTCGCCGATGCGGTAGAGCGCGTTGTCGCAGAACAGGCATCCGCCGCGCGGGCGCGACAGATGGCCGGTGGTCGGGCTGAGCGCCAGTCTCCCGGCATCGACCTCCGCCGCCAGATGATCGACGATAGCGACGCGCGCTTTGTCGAAATCCTCCTGCCGCGCCGAGGCGTGCGGCGAGAAGACGATGCGCGCGTCGAGTTCCTCGCCCGCTTCCGTCCGGCCGAAACTTAGACGGATCTCGCGCTTGAGCAGCTCGGCGATCGGTTCGCCAGGGCGCGGATCGCCCTTGGTGAAATGGTCGCGCATCGCGATGACAAAGGCATCGGCGGTGGTCTGGCTGAACACGATGACGACGCGCGGCAGCGTCTGCAGCATCTGGCGCAGGAAATAGCGCCGGTCATGGAAGCATTCCTTGACGATCCCGCGTGCGCCGGCTTCGCCCATTACCGGCATCGGCGGATTGCCGGCGACCGGCCGGGTGGTCCAGCGCGCCGATCCGCACGCGACCATATTGGCGTAAGCGATGTCCTCGCCGACGGCGAGTTGGTGATTGGTCCAGCCCATCCGCTGCGCGAACGCGTCGAGCAGCGACTGATAGCCATGGTACATGGTGACCGGTGCTGGCTCGACCGGGATATCGTCGCCCTCCCGCGTCAGACCGCGTGTCTCGTAGGGGCCATCGGGACGGCCGCCGAGCAGCGCATCGAACTCCACCATCGGGATCCGCAGCTTTTCTGTCGCGCGCCAGCGGAAGTGATGCGCGTATTGCAGATAGTCCTGAAAATAGGGGTGGACGGCATTGCGGGATCCGTTGGTCCAGCCCGGCAGGTTCGGATTGATGCCGACCGCGAGGATCGGCGCCTTGCGGCAGCCGCTCAGGATTTCAGGGATCAGCGGGCGTTTTCCGGCATAGACGCTCCGCTGGACGACGCCGGGTTCCCGCGGCGCTCCGCCCTCACGATAATCATAGCTGTGGAAGGCCCCCCATTCGCCGAAATGCGCGCAAGGGTGGGGTGCGGCCACGCCGTCATAGGCGCGCCGCATCGCCTGGCACGGCATCACCTCCAGCGCCAGCTCGACCTCCACCGGGAGCGTGCGGGTGGGCGGCGGCGGCATGTCAGGCGACCATCGCCCAGACGGCGATCGCGCTGTTCACGCTCGTCCAATAGCCGTAGGTCTCATAATACCAGACCGCCCAATGCGCCTGCATGTCGAGGCCGCGACGCAGCTCGGGGGGGATCCCCGGTGTTTCGCGATTGGGCAGGCGCCCGTTGATCTGCGGATCGGACGCGTTGCGAATGACCAGCCAGTCGGGGGTGGATTTTCCCTCTGCCCGGCGCGTCTCGACCACCAGGCCAAGTACCGCATCGCCCATTTCCACCCCGGAGCCCTGTTCCCACAGTCGATTGGTCGAGGTGCCGAACTCGAAGAAGTCGGTCGTCAGGATCGGGTGGAAGGCGGGGAAGTCGACGCCGTCGATCTTGAAATCGGGTGCATTGGCGAACCCCGGCAGGGGATTGCCCTGTGGCCAGGGATATTTTGTGTGCGGTGGCGCGAAGGCCGGCTCGACCAGCTTGCCGGCATGGCGTGCCAGCAACGTGCGCGCCGCATCGAGCCGTTGGGTCGGGATGGTGAAGCTCTCGCAGCGATAGCCGGTATGGGCGAAATCCTCGTTGGCGAATTCCTGGCTCAGCCGGAACTTGGCGCCGCGGGTGATGATGACGTCGCCAAGCTCATGCGGCGGACAGTCCATCCCGCCGACCGACAGCGTCTGATCGGGGGCGAAGGTCGCGCCGGCCGTGCCGACGGTGATCACCAGCGACGGCTTCACCTCGTCGATCATCTGTTCGAACAGGTCGCGGACCGGCAGGGTCGCCTTGCCCGGTGCGGTTTGCTTGCCGTCCTGGTTGAGGTGTAGCTCCGACTTGAAGCAGAGGATCTTGCGACCGGCGATGGTGGTGCGGAAATAGGAGCCGAGACGCCGGACCTTCAGCGAGGGCGCGCCGTTACGGATCTGCGGCTCGTAATGGTCCTGGAAACGGCGGGCATAGCGCGCCCAGCTGTTGCGGCCGAAGCCCGGCGTCAGCACGTCGGCGAGTGCTTCATGCTCGGCCACGGTCCAGGTCACCACCAGCACATCGGCTTCGGGCAGGGCGTCGCCGGGTTGCGGCATATCGCTCGCGTCCCAGGGTTCGGGAATCGGGCGCGCACCGGCGGGCCAAGGAAGACCCAGGTCGAGAAAGGGTGTCGTCTCAACGGCAACCGGGCTGAAATCGTCGGGCTCGAGGCCGAAGTCGATGATCTCGCGTGCGGGATCGGGACGGAGTGGTTGCGGCATGATCTATCCCCATGTGGCTGGTGGAAAACAGGTGATCCGCAGGTCGCGGAAGACGAAATGGTTGGGCAGGATCGGTTCGTACTGCGACGGGTCCGACTCCCGCTCCTGACGCCAGCGCTTGCCGACGCAGCGCAGATGGACGGTGCGGTTCAGGCTCTCATTCGCGACCACGCCGACGCAGACCCAGTCGCGCGGCGACACCGGATTCTGCTCTACATCGACGGGATCGCGATAATAGGCGGCGTGAAAGGCGCCGCGCCGTTCGAGACGCAGGCGGCCGCCATGCGGCGTGCGCCCCTCGGACACCGGCCGGCCATATTGGTTGCTGTCATATTCGGACCCCAGGTTCCAGTTGATCCGGAACCCGTCATCCTCGTCATGCTCCACCCCGACATAGGGCGGCGCCCCATGCGGATCGTAGAAGCTGTCCTTGTCGCGGAAGCTTTGCGGCGGTGCCGCCCGGTGCGAACCCGGGTCGACATTGGTGATCGCCATTTCCAGCGTGGTCGCCTGGCCGACGCGCGCGACGCGATAGTCCACCTCGGCGGCGAAATCGTCGCCGATGCCGCGCACCGTCCCGACCCCGCCGCCAGAATAGAAGGGCCATTCCTTGGCGACGTTGATTAGGTCCCACTCAAGGCGATCGACCCGGCGCTCGATCGCCGATCCGCCACCGCCCGGCATCGGGCCGGCATAGTGGACGATGTCGAGATGGACCCCGTCGTCGCAATAGACGTTCGCGAAGCGGTTCGCCTTGGCATAGCCGAGCGCGAATTGGCGCCGGTCGATCTCGGTCGCCGCGAAGTCGGACGCGGTGTGGATATAGCCGGGCCGTAATCGCTCGACATCGAAGGTCGACCCGGTGCCGACGCCCCAGATCCAGGCGGCACCCGCCAGCGCGTCGAGCGTCGCCGCGTCGGTGCCGTCGTCGTCAAGCACCGCGCAGATGCCCATTGGCCATTCGCCCGCGAACTTGCGGTCGCGCAGATCGGCGCTGGCGGGCGTCCAGCCATTGCCATCATGAAGGAGCTCGGCGGGCAGCAGCAGCAGATCAGCATCGCTGGCGGCGACGGTGGCGTCGCTGGACCAGAGCGCGGTGCGAAGCGTTGTCCGGCGCGCTCGCGCTTCGGTGAGCCGTTCAAGCGAGTCGCTGATAAGGATCACCGCGTCCAGCCGCCGCCGGCTTTCGCAGAGCGCGAGGCTCGGCTCGGCTGCTGTGCCCGCATCGAGCACCAGCGTCGCGTCGCGCGGCAGCGCGTCGATGACGTCGTCGAGCCGGGGAAGCTTGAGCCGACGGGCCGGCACCGCCGGATCGCAATAGTGGAAGCTGCCCTCTGGCGTCCGCCGCGGGAGCCAACCGGCGGAGAAATCATGCGCCTGAAGATCGGCGAAGCTGCTGGTCGAGATCAGCGCGGTGGTGCCGGGCACGCGGTCGTCACCGGCGGGAACCAGTATGTCGTCAGCGGTTTGTTTTACCCCGATCAGCAGCGCATCGGCGCCGCCGGTATAGGCGCTGACCAAAGCCGCGAGGCTGTTGGCGGGAGCATGGAGGCGGTTTCCGCCCAGTGCGATGATCCTCATCTTGTCGCCTCCCTCACCAGGCCACCGCCGCCGCGCCGAGCCCGGCGAGCGCCGCATTCACAGCCGCGAGTGGATTGCCCCTCGCCAGATAACCGGTCGGCCCGACGGTGTTTGGATGCGGGTGGATCACGGTGGCGATGCGATCGGCATAGCCACCGGCTTCGGCAAGGGCCTGGACGCCGCTTTCCGCGAACAGTTTCTTGGCGAAGCCGCCGAGCAACAGGAACACCGTCGGGCGTCCTGGCCGCTCGGCGAGCCCCTGGAGCAGACGGCGCATCAGCGGGCGCCACATCGCGATATGCGCTTTCTGCTCTTCGCCCCCGCCCGGGACGAAACGGGTCAGCGTCCAGCCGGCGTTGACGAACAATACGCCGCCTGCCTGGAGCCGGTCGAAATAGGTGCTGAGCGGCTCAAGCGTGATGTCGCCGGCGGCCGCGGCCGCCCGGACCCTCTGCCAGTCGCCGGGTGTCCGCGCGAAATCGGGCTCGCCATAGCGCAGCGCCACCGCCGATTGCATCAGCCGTTGCAGACTGATCGCGACCGAACCTTGCCAGTCGGTCAGCGCGCCGTCCTCGAACGCGCGACCGGTGGCGCGCGACAAGCGAGGGTAGGGGTCCTGTCCGATCAGCACCACGCGAACGGCGTCGGGGACGACGCCATCGAACGCGCGGAAGATATGCGCGCCGATTGGAGTGCCCGCGAGCGGCTTGGAACGGAGCGGCGGGATCACCGGATGCTCCGCGTCATAGGTCAGCTCTTGCGGGATCGCGTCGAAATCGAGTTCGACTCCGTCGAACAGGCTTAGCCAGGCGGGGTTGAGATCGTCTCGCCACTTGGCGAGGTAGCTCTCCAGATGGGTGCGCAGCGCGACCATCATGCCCTCCTCGGAAGCACGGTGCCGCCGATCGGAAGGTCGAACACCATTGCTTCGCGGAAGAAGCCGTTGGCGGTCGCTTCGGTCAGCCGGTCATGCGCCGGATGGGCAAGGAAACGATCGCGCTCTGCTGCTCCGGCAAAGGTCATGATGGCGCCGAAATCCCAGCCGCGCGCGAGCCGTGACGGGCTGACATTACGGCCCGCTTCGACGTTAAGAACATCGGCGATATCGTTAGGCAACGCCTCGAACTGAGCTTCGACCCGCGCCAGGCGCTGAGGGTCGAGGTCTTCGACAAGCCGATAGACGACGACGTGGCAGAGCAAGGCGGTCATGCCGCACCGCCGCCTGCGCCGACGCGGGTCCGCTGGACAGGTTCGGGAATATGGTCGCAGACGCGATAGGCATTGGCGATCATCGTCAGCGACGGGTTGCTGGCCCCCGCCGTCGGCATGAACGCGGCGTCGATGACGTAGAGGCCCTCGACCTCATGCGCCTGGCAATTGGCATCCAGCACCGACGCAGCCCGGTCGTTGCTGGCACGCAGCGATCCATGGTTGTGGCCATAGCCCGGATTGGCAAGCGTCTGCGGCCGGTTGACGCGAAGTTCGCCGCCGGCATTGCCGACGATGTTGGCCACGCGGTCCAGCGCATAGGCGCTGAGCGCGAGGTCATAGGGATGGTGTTGGTAGTAGGTCAGCGCGACCGGCTGACCATAGGGATCGGTCTTGAGCGGACGCCCGCCCAGGCCGTCGGCCAGCTCGACGCGATTGTCGTATTTCGACATCGTCTCACCGGTGAACGAGAAGGAAACGCCGCCATTCTCGCGTAGCTCGATCAGCCGTTCCTGCAGATGCCGCCCCCACAGGCGCGACCCCTTTTCAGGCATCCCCGTCCGGTACAGCGCCTTGAGCGGCGGATTGATCGTGATCGGATCGTAGATCGAGAATTTGCCGCCCTTGCTCAGCGGCGAATTGCTGTCGTTGATGACGTACAGGTCGCGGAGCTGAAGGCTGCCGAGCGAGGTGCTCGGCTGATAGGGATAGGTCGGGTCCATCGATCCCCAGACCGGCTGGTTGGGGAAGGTGAATTCGAGATCGCCCTTGGTGTGATAGGTGAGATAGCGCCCCGCCAGCCCGTTCGGATTGGGCAGGCCGGACAGCAGATAGAGGCGCGCGGATTCGATCGCCTGGATCGAGACGATCACGATCGGCGCGGTGATGCTCTTTGGCGTGCCGCCCGGCTCGGTCACATACTCGACGCCAACAACGCGATGGCCGCGCTCGCTGCCCGGTGCCGGCTCGTGGAGCAGGCGCAGCACATTATGGCCGGTGCGTAGCTCGCAAAGGCCCGATGCCAGCGCCTTGCGCAGGACCGTGTCGGCGGCGCCCGACCGGCAGTTCGATGCGCAGCCGAACCCCTGGCAGAAGCCGCAGAAGGGGCAGCCGGGACGGCTGTCGCTCGTCCGCGAGTTGATCCCGCGCGGGCTGCGATAGGGAAACATTCCCGCCTTGTTGAAGATGAAACGGAGGAACGGGGACGATCCATGCTCGCGGATCGGCGGCATCGGATAGTCGTATCCCGCGCGCATCGGCTCCTGCGCCGGCGATTGCCGCGCCTGGCCGGATACGCCCCAGTCCCATTCGGCGCGCTCGAAATAGGGCTGGAACTGCTGATAGGTCCACGGCCAGTCGATCATGCTGACATCGCCGGGGATGTCGCGCAGATACTGGGTGACCGAGAAATCCTCCTGCGTGTAGCGCGGAAGATTGGCTTCCCATTGGTTGGTCGATCCGCCGACCATGTTGGTGATCCACCAGCGCTCGCTGGAGACCGGCTCCGCATCGGGCTTGGACGTGTCGATATAGAGCATCGGATCGTCGCGGCGCGACGGGACCATCGCCTTGTGATCGAGGAAATGAAGCTCGTCGAGCGGGATGAAATCCTCGGCGTTGCTCGGTCCGCCACGTTCGAGGACGAGGACGCTGAACCCGCGCTGGGTGAGCGCGCGGGCGGCGGTCGATCCGCCGGCGCCGCTGCCGACGATGATGACATCGGGCTTGTCGATGGTCGGCATGGTTCGCTTCCCCCTTCAGACCAGCTCGAGCTTCTCGGCGTCGCCGAGATAGCCGAGCCAGCGCCACATGATCCGGTTGCGGTTCCCGCCCCATCGCGGGTCGGCCCAGCAGCCCTGGAGGCAGTGGCGCCAGAGCGTGTCGAACAGCCGCTTCTGATCCGCCGCGGCGCCCATCCCGGTGAGTTCGCCGCGTTCGAGCAGGTCGATCAGTGCGATCGTGTCCTCAGCCCCGAGCTGCGCCAGCGGCGTCCCGAACCGGGTCGCGGCGGCGGTGTCGAGCGCGGCGAGCCAGTCGTGATAGCCCGCCTGCCAGCTCGCCAGATCCTCGTGCAGCTTGACCGGGCCGTCGGCGCGCATCTCGAGGAACCGGTCGAGATAATCGACCGCGCCGCAATCATCGGCGCCCGGGATTCCGCGTGCCGTGTCGCGGGGTTGGATCGCGCGGAACAGCGCCGCCAGCTGCGCCCGCTCGGCATCGGTGAAGTACCGCGTCTCGGGAAGACGGAATTCGATGTCCCAGGCCATGACGGTCAGCCCGCCACTGCCGGCGCGCGACGCGGCAGCAGGATGTCCTCGAGCGCGTCCTGGATCCCGGCTTCAAGCGCGGGGAAACTCAGATATTGCGGGCCGCGCTCTTCGAAGATCTGCTCGCCGAGCGCCGGGTAGGTGTCCCAGCCCATGCCGAGATACTGGCCGACGTCGCGCCCGAAATAATTGGCGATCATCGCGATGGTGCTGCCATGGACGCCGCTTCCGCCGGCCGAGGTCCAGATCTTTCCGTTGATCTGACCCGCCCACATCGTGCGCGGCTGGAGAATGTTGGCGCCTTCCTCCTTGAGCCGGCGCGAGACCGTCGCGGCGCAGGTGACCGGCGTATCGCCCAG
This sequence comes from Sphingomonas sp. GW821-FHT10C01, assembly GCF_059415525.1. Lineage (NCBI taxonomy): Bacteria > Pseudomonadati > Pseudomonadota > Alphaproteobacteria > Sphingomonadales > Sphingomonadaceae > Sphingomonas > Sphingomonas sp. GW821-FHT10C01. Next base: position 1,228,289 of record NZ_JBWKNK010000001.1, read on the forward strand.
GATGCCGGCGCGATGCAGGATCGAGATGCCCGAGCAATTGGTCCCGACGACCTTGCCGGCTGCGTGATGCTTGCGGACGATGTCGAGCAGTCGCTCGTCCTTGCTCGCCTCGCCGCTGCCCAGGCCGCCGGGGACGAACAGCAGGTCGAACAGATCCTCGGGCTCGACCGCGCCGTCGGTGAAGACGCGGGTGCCCATCTGCATCTCGACCACCTCGGGGTCGGACTCCTCGACCCGCAGCAGCCGGACGCGCAGCTGCTTGCCCTGTTCGGCGAGCACCATCGTGGCGTGCTTCAGGATCTCATAGGGTACGAGCGTGTCCTGCTCGCCGCAGCGATGATAGGCCATGACGGCTACGGTCTTGATGTCGGGCATCTGGTTTCCCCCGGTTTGCGGTTGGAGTTCCTGTTCAAGGTCGGCGATCAGCATCAGCCAGGGACCAAGGTCGCCCGGGCCGAACCGCTCCATCAGTTCGACGATCACCGCGTCCGAATGGCCGTCGAGGTGCTTGCCGATCCCCGGCAACGTCTCGTCATTCTCGCGGCGCGCATGTTCGCGGTAGAGCGCGACGAACGCGTCCAGTGCTTCGCGGAACAGGATTGTCGCCGCGGCATCGCCGGCGCGGATCCGTGCCAGCGTGTCGCGCATCGTCGCGAACAGCTTCCGCCCGGCATCGTGGTCCGCATAGACATAGGCGGCGTCCGCCTCGGGAAAGCCATTGGCGAAGGCGAGCGGGAGCAGCACGCGCTCTTCAACCGCGTGGTGATAGCGATCGATGAATTCGTGCAGCAGAAAGACGAGCAGGCCCATTGCGCGCAGCGGCGGCGCCTCGTCTGCGGCGATCTTCTTCGAGATCGCGGCGGAGGCCATGACCAGCCGGCGGCCAATCAGGTGATCTTCCTCCATGATCTGCTCCGCCAGCCGCCCGCTGTCCGTTTCGGTGGAGGCGCGCGCGGCGATATCCTTGGTCAGGAACTCGCGGCCCGGCGGGCACGGCTTGAGTTCGGCCTGCATCCCGGCCGCGCGCGCGCCGAGCACTTCGAGGAAGTTCTCTCCGACGAACAGGCACTCCTCGGGCGCAAGCCCCAGCTTCGCCGCTGCGTAGCGGTAGATCGTGGCGCTAGGCTTGTCGGCGCCGGCATCATGGTTGGTGATGAAGCCGGCCGGGTCGAGGAACCCGGCGATCCCGGCATCGGTGATCATCTTCAGCCCCGCCGCGCTGTCGACGTTCCTGGGCAGGTTGGTGATGATGCCGATTCGGCAGCCCAGTGTGCCGCCCACGGTTTCCAGCAGCGTCTGGGTCGACGGCTTGTAGGTTACGAGATGCCCCGGGCGGTCGACATAGCCCAGCGTATCTTTCGCATCGAAGAAGATGGCTTTGACCACGGCAATCGGCCCCCGCTTGCGTTCTGCAACGGGGATAGCGGCGGTGTTCGCCGGGCGCGGTGAGGCGGCGCACGCTCGTTCGGTGATTTTTCGCACATTCGGAGACAAATGCGCGTGCGGCACTGGACCGCTCGCCATTGCCTTGTCCCTGCCGCTGCTGTCTATTCAGGCCGGGTGGGGTGGGCGATGCAGCAAGACGAACGACGCGGATTGCTCGAAATACTGGGTACGCAGGCACGCCACGCGTTGCTCGCCCGCTCGGGCACGATCCGGGTGCGAAAGGGCCAGTCGGTGGTCGCTCGCAATGAGCCTTCGGGCGACGTATTCATCGTCCAGGAAGGCCGTTTCAACGTCGTGCGCTACTCGGTCGATGGCCGCGAGGTTTCGCTCCGCGAGCTGAGCGAAGGCCAGTTGTTCGGCGAGCTGTCGGCAGTCGACGGCGCCGCGCGGTCGATCGGTATCGTCGCTGCGACCGACGGCTCTTTGCTCGCCATTCCGGCGGAAGCGTTCCGGGCAACGATCCGGGAGCAACCCGATGCGGCGGACTGGCTGATCCGCCGGTTGACCGCGCAGGTCCGCAGCCTGACCGATCGCGTCTTCGAGCTAAGCGCGCTCAACGTCCGCGCCCGGCTCCATTGCGAGCTGCTGCGGCTGGCCCGGTCACGCGATGACAGCATCGAAGCCGCGCCGAGCCACGCCGAGCTGGCGAACCGGATCGGGACGCATCGTGAAGCGGTGACCCGGGAACTCGCAATCCTTGCGGAGCGGAAGATCATTCGAGCCGGCCGCCGGCGTCTGGAATTCGTCGATCTCGCCGGACTGGAGGAAGTCGTCGCGGCGAGTCTCCACGATCTTTCCGGCGATTCAGGCTGGTGGTAACCGCGATCTTGAGGGCTTGAGAAGTCGTCTATTCGACCCTGTTCTCGGGCTCATCGTTGATAGTGGCGCGGCCTGTTGTGATTCACCCACCGTCGTGCAACTCTAATCAATGACGACTGGGGTGGGGCAACATGTCGGATTCAGGGAAAGCCGTTCCCGAGGCGATCGATTTCGGCCGCTCGCGGATGCAATGGGCGACGTCGAAGCGCGCCGGCGATGTGTCGGAGATCGCGGTCCTCGCACCGATCCGGAAGGGCTGTATTCCTGGGGAGACGGCGACCTATGAGGAAGCGCTGCGCGCGGCAATCGCCAACATCACGCAGCGGTTGCAGCAGGGCCTGCCTTCCGAACTCGATAAAGTCCCAACGATCCATTTCGGGCGGATGATCATCCTGCGTCCCGAGCAGTATCTCGTCTATTCCGAGAACATCGCAGGACTGCCGTATGAGGAGGACGAGACCGCGCAGCGCGCCGGCGCGCCGGGCCGTCGGATTCCCCAGCAGATCGACGATTTCCAGGAGGTCATGGCGACGAGTGCGCCTTCGCTGGCTCCGCAGTTCCGGTCCTGGATCCTGACGCTGGTCGAGTTCGACGGCGATCTCAAAGTCTATATGCGCGACATCGCGCGCACGCTGAATTCCGACTTCGATAAGGTCTTCCGCCATTGCGAGGACTATCCGGGCACGCGGCGGTTCGAGCAGTTCTGGCAATGGATCCGCCGCTACCAGATCCATACCGATCTGTTCTACGCGCCCTATGGCGAACTATCCGTCGCCCGGCTGAAGCATCTTGAGGCGTTCAAACGGCGCTTCGACCAGTTCGTCGCGCGGGTGCGTTCGCCGAGCGGGCCAACGGTCCGGTCGATGGATGAGCTGTTCGACGAGTTTCTACGCGAGAACCAGCAATATGCCCGCGACTTCCCGTCGCCGGGCGGAGTCTATCGCGCTCGCAACGCTGCGGAAGGGGGCTAGCCTTGGACGGGCCTGATCAAACGCCGGACGCGGTTTCGACGACGCGCGCGAATATCCAGGCAAGCGTATTGCGGACTCCCAAGACTGGTGGTGAGAACCCGTGGACGCGCAACTGGTCGCTGTTCGTCTTCTTCCGGATCATGAACGATGGTGAGATCTCCGCCACTCGCGACCGGATTCTGGAACTGTACGACGGCAAGGAGCAACTGCCCGGCGAGCTGGGGCCGCTGGCGAAGCTCAAGCTCGATCTCGCCCATCCGGGGATGCTCAATGCCGCTTTGGACGATCCCGAAGCGGTGGCGCCGCCAGTCGAGGCGTTCCGCGCCTGGCTCACGGCGCTCATCGCGAAGGATCCCGAACCGATGCGGGCGACGCTCGCCGGCTTCAGCAACGCGCTCGAAGCGGGGCTGACCGTCGCGGCGATGACTGACGGCGGCGCGGCGGCGGCGGTGGCTACCGCTGCTGCGATGGTCGCGGATGTCGATCTGTCGTCTGGTACCGCGGGAATCAGTGCGGAGATGACGGTTCTCGGCCTGTTGCGCGGTTTCATGACCGAAGCGGGTTACGCCAATCTGATTGAACGCGCGCAGGCGAGTTTCAGGGCGGTTGCCAGCGACGAGGCGACCGGGTTCGCGTTGCCCGCCTTGCTCTTCTACGAGTTTCTTCGCACGTCCGCGCCGGCGTTCGAGCCGGGCAAGGACTTGCCGCCGGCGATCCGAAGTGAGGCCGATCAACAGGCTTTGGCCAGTGAAACGAACGACGGCGGCGATCGGATGCCGATCAGCTTCGCTTTCACCCATGCCGGGCTGAAGACGCTTCAACTTGATCCGGCGACGCTTGCCTCCTTTCCCGATGCCTTCAAGGAGGGCATGGCCGCGCGCGCGCGGCGGCTCCGGGACACCGGCCCCAGCGCGCCCGAATATTGGGAAGGCGAACTCGGCCTAAAGAGCGTGCACGGCTATTTCACCGGCGGGTTCGGCACGCGTGCCTATCCAACCTCGGTAGCCTTCTGGAAGCGGCTGCGCGCCGAGGTGCGCGCCTTCAATGACGCCACCGACGAGGCGAAGGAGGAGCTTCGCGAATGGATCGGCGCGATGTTTCGGCTGGTGGGGCTGGAAATCGTTCATATCGAACTGGGCCAGGACCCGCATCAACATGATGACGACCGGGCGGCCCAGATCGACGCGACGACCCGCCAGACGCCCCGGACCGAGCATTTCGGCTATCGCGACAATCTGAGCCAGCCGTTCGTCGATCTTGGGCTTGGCGACACACTGGCCGGCGGCGGCACGGCGTCACGGCTATCCAGCTGGACCCCGGTCGCGCCGGGCGAGATATTCCTCGACCAGCCGGACGAGGACGGGGAGAAGCACGCGCTGCCCGTCCACCCGCTATTGCGCAGCGGATCGACCTTCGTCGTGTTCCGCAAGCTCGAACAGGATGTCCAGGGTTTCCGGTCGTTCCTCGGCCGGCAGCGCCCTGGCGATCCGCAGGCACAGGACGCGCTCGGCGCCCAGATCGTCGGGCGGTGGAAGAACGGGGCCCCTCTCGTTACCGCGCCCTGGCAACAGCCCGATGTCGATGCCGATGCGGAAGGGACGCTCAACGACTTCCGTTACGCGGTCGACGACCCGGAGGGCAGGCGATGCCCGCTGGGCGCGCATATCCGCCGCTCCAATCCACGCGACATCGGTGGCCGTAACGAGACGCGGCGGCACCGCATCCTGCGCCGCGGGATCAGCTATGGCGGCGCCTTATTACCCGAGAATTCGGCGGGCGACGGCGAGAAGCGCGGCATGTTGTTCGTGGCCGCCAATGCGCGGATCGACCTTCAGTTCGAGGTGATTCAGGCGGACTGGATCAATGACGGCGAGTTCCTGGGTCAGGCTGGACTTGGCCGCTGTCCGTTGACCGGTGCGAATGCCGGAACGGTTGCCGACCGTTTCTTTGAGGCCGGCGCCGTCGCGCCCGTCACAGAGATTCCGCGCTTCGTCCACACGCGGGGCGGGGATTATTTCTTTCTGCCGGGGGTCGCGGCGCTGAAGGGACTCGCCAAGGGCGACCGCTTCGCCGTGCCGGCAGACCAGCTTCCCTATGGCGGCTACAGCATGGGGGACGCATTCACGCCGTCCCTCTACAATGAACGCCGCCTCACGACCTATGCGCGAACAATGCTGGGCACATCCAAGCGGGCCGTTCGCGTGACCGCACCGGGAACCGGCCAGATCGTCAGTTTCGTCGGCCGCCACGAGGACGTCGCCCGGGTTCTCAGCAACCGGAACGGCAAGGACGGTGTCGAATTCTCGGTCCGCCCCTATCATGTTGCGGGGCGGCGGATCACGCGTGGCAGCGATATGCTGATCGGTACCGATGAGAGCGGCCCGACCTGCCCGGCACGGCACCGGTTGAGGCCGATCCTTGACCTCGCCTGGACATCATTGGCGCGTCATTTCGACCCAAGCGGTGGAATCGACGTGGCGCTACGTGACATCGCCAAGGGCCGGCTCGATGCGGCGTTGCGGCGGACGACTCAGGCGCGCCGGATCGATCTAGTCGCCGATGTCGCCGCACCGGCCGCCTATGGCATCGTCACCGATCTTTTCGGTATTCCGGGGCCGTCATGGGTGACCGAACTTGGCGTCGCGCTGCCGTTCGCCCGCCAACATGTCGGTGACCTTCCCGCGGACTGGCTAGCAGCGTTCAAGGGTGAGCGGACCGCTGATCCGGGGCTCACCACGATGCAGGTCTGGTCTGCCGTTATGGTGCTCGACCTGATCGGCAATCTCCAGAATCAGAGCGCACTTCACGCGCTGTCGCGTCAGGCGGGTTCGGAGATGCTGAACCATATCGATGCGCGGCTCGCGGAGGTACGGAGTCGGCGTGCCAACGCTACCGGAACGCTGGTCGGCGCCTTTGTGGCGAATGAATCGCTTGAGGAGATTAAGGCCCTCTACAAAGGGGTGCCGACCGGTGAGGATTGGCGGAGCCATTATTATCAGGACGTCTCGATGATTCTGATCGAGATCATCGGATCGACCCTGGCGGTGATCCCGCTGACCTTCGCGTCGGTAATGACCAGCCTGTTCAATCTGCGCATTCCTTTGTCCGCGCTCCCTCCGCTTGGCAACGATCAGATCGCGGCGCTGATCTACGAAGCCGAACGGCTCAACCCCAATTTGCCTGTGCGAATGCGCCATTGCGAAGTCGATACGGACTGGTCGAATCAGATGGGAATCGCCGCGGGCGACTCGATCGCCGCGCTGGTCGCCGCGGCGAACCTAGATCCGCGCAAGTTCACCGATCCGTTGCGTTTCTCGTTCAAGGGTACCGGGATCGGCGAAGGTCCCGAGCGCAAGATCGACGACTATCTGCTGTTCGGTGTTCCCGGAAGCAACAAGGATTGCTGGGGCCGCAACCGTGTCGCGATGCCTGTCCTGCAGGAATGTATCCGGGCGTGCAGCCGCCTGACGGGGCTTCGCCGGGTGGCCGGGCGGGCGGGGGAGCCTCAGAAGCTCATTCAGGTTACGATCGGCCTGCTGGCGCGTTTCACGCGACTTGCTTCGTAACACCGCCGTTCGGGACGAAGGCCGGCACTGCGACCAGCCCGTGATGGCCGCAGATCGTGTCGAGCTCGGCCAGGTCTTCAGCGATGCGCGGATCGGCCGGCAGGGTCTCCTCCAGCAGGCGGGCGCGAAGACCCAGGCCATCGACGATCAGGCATGGGCTGTTGGTCCGGCGCGCGATGTCGAGCGCTTCGTCGAGTTTCGCCAGTCCTTTCACGATATCGCCGCTGCGATAGAGCGCCTCGGCATGGCCGATATGAAGGTTGTACACTTCGAGTTGTCCGGTCCGTTCGTGCAGCCCCTGGTGCAGACATTCTTCGACAATCTCGATCGCTTCTTCCGCCCTTCCGATGCGTGATAGCGCCGCGGCGGCGCGGCCGATCAGATTGGGCCGGATCGCGTCATAGCCATTACGTTCGCTGATCGCGCGCGCGACCGCAAGGCATTCCGCCGACTCCACATTGCGGCCGAGGAGGAGGAGGTTGCGTCCCAATGCGTTGCGCGCCAGCGCCTCGGAGTAGGGGTCTCGCTCCCGCACGGCGATGGCCAGCGCGCGTTCGGCGTACTCCAGCCCTTCGTCGAGTTCACCGATATCGACCAGAAACCAGCTCATGAATGCCAGCGCGGTCGCGCTGGGGATGCCGGCCGCGCCCAGCCGCGCGGTTTCCAGATCGCCGGTCAACATGTCGCACAGTGCACGCTCCTCGGCGATCGCGCGTCGTACCTCCCCCATACCGTGAAGGATGTTGGACTGCATGATCTGGTTGGCGAAGATCAGCGTCGGCGATTCGAGCGCCCGCGCAATGGCAATCCCTTCCTCGGTGGCCCGAAGCCCTTCTTCGTACCGCCCCTCGAACCAGCGGATCATGCCGAGCTGGGAAAGCGTGCTGGAGGTCAGCGCCGGCCGGTCGAACTGGCGCACGCGTTCCATCACCTGCGGCAGGTGAAGGTTGACCTTTTCGAACTCGCCGAGCTGCACCATCGAGGCGAAGGCCATCAGCACGAAGTCGACATACTTCCTCTCCGCGGCTTCGCCGATGCGCTCGATCGCCAACAGCGCACGGTCGAAGATCAGGTCGAGCGATGCCGCCGCCGAACTCCGCCGAGCCTCCAGCCCCGCCTCCCAGAGATAGTCGAGCGCCGCCCTGTCGTCGCCGGCACCCTCGGCATGGAAGGCAAGCTGTTCGTATCGGCCCGCCAGATCGGGGTGGCGCAACAGCAGCGCCGCGACCGCCGCGCCATGAAGTTGTCGCCGCCGTTGGCGACCAATCGTGTTCGCGCATGCCTCGGCGATGATGTGATGACGCAAATGTGTCGAACGCTGCGAGGCGGGGTGGGTGAACGCGAACCGCTCGAGCGTGGCGAGGTCGTTCTGCAGCGCGTCTTCCTCGACCCCCATCACCGCAGCGGCGAAGCCAATGTCGACATTTTCGCCAAGCAGGCTCAGCGTCTGCGCCAGCGCCTTGCCACCTGACGAAAGACGTTCGAGCCGAGCATGGATCACCGATTCCACGCTGGGCGGAAGTGCCAGAGGCGGCGTGGCTGGTCCATTCTCAACCGACCGTACCAGCTCTTCGAGGACAAAGGGGATGCCCTCCGAGCGGGCGACGAAATGCGCAAGCGTGGCCTCCGCGTCGCGGCGTCCCGCCCATAGTCGCCGCCCCAGGCTCACCATATCCGCTGCCGGCAGCGGCTCGACGGCAACGACCGTGTCCGCAATGCCGTCCGCATCGGCGTGCGCTTCGGGCCGGCCGGTCAACAGCATGAATAATGGCCGATCGGTCTGCTCGGCCGCGAGGAGGCGCAGGAACAGCCGGCTTTCCGGATCGACATGCTGCAGATCCTCGACCAGCAGGATCGTCGGCCGGTCGAGCGCCAGTGCGCGGAAGCCGTTGACGAACGCCCGGGCGAGTTGGTTCTGCGTGAGCACCGTCGCCGGTTTGCCGGCCCCCGCTGGCGTGAGCGTTGCCTCGAGCGCCGCAATATCCTCCTCGTGGAGTGCCAAGACGGCAAGCCTGTCGCTCAAGGAGCCTCCCGTTGCCCGCGCCTCGAGTAACTCGTCGATCAAGCTCCGCGCGGCGGCGAAGGGCGTGGTGCGGCGCTGCGCATCGCCGAAGAAAATCAGGTGCCGGATGCCGAGCGCGATCGCATCGGCGGTCGCGGCAAAGGCAAGGCGGCTCTTGCCGATTCCCGGCTCGCCGATCAGCGCGATCGAGCGGTTCGGTTGCCCGGCGCGCGGTAACGCGGCGGCGAGCAGCGCGACCTCGGCATGGCGACCGACGATTGGGAACCGATAGCGCCCGGCGATGTCGTCGGCCTGCACATTCTCCGGCCGCGCCTCGAGCTTGTAGGGCAACGAGCCCACCGCGCGCAGCGCCTCGGTCGGTTCCTCGGGCGTCAGGGCCAGCCGCATCCGGCACAGCTTGGTCGTTTGCGCGCTAACCAGGATGCCGCCCGCCTGCGCCGCCTGTTGCAGCTTGGCCGCGATGTTCACGGTCGCGCCGACGGTGTTCGGATACAGGTTGCCGTCGCGGTCTACGTGGCGCACCGCCGCGATGCCGGAATGCACGCCGACACGAAAGCGGACCGGCTGGCCGCCCGGCCCCAAGCGGCGCTCGGGAACGATCTGAAGATCCCATGCGGCGGCACAGGCGCGGTCGGCATGATCCTCCAGGGCGGTCGGCCATCCGAAAACCGCGATACCGCCGTCGCCTTCGTAGCTGATCAGCTTGCCGCCACCCCTTTCCACGGTCTCGCGGAAATGCTCGAACCATTGATCGAAAAGTTGCAGGGCGTCCTCGGGATCGCAATCCACGATATGCTGAGTCGAATTGGCAATGTCGGCTGCCAGGATCGTAACGATCCGACGCTCATGGTCGATCTGTTTGCTGGAAGATGGATCCGGCGGCATGACTTCACCACCCTATAGTAAAAACAAAACATGGCTAAGGGGAACAGGACCACGCAAGCTGCGATTGCTGTAGCGCTTCCCGAATTTGACAGCATTCAACCCGTCCATGCGGCCGCGATCATTCAAGTGACGCCCAGCGACGAGGCTTTACGCCTTAAGGTCGCGGCTTTGCCCGCGTCCGCATCGCCGATTCGCCGCAACGGTAGGATTCCGCAGCGTCAATTCATTGTGAGGCGTATGAAGATTCCTGGGCGCGAACCGGCTATACGTGCGTCATTAGTGCAGGAGCGGTGGGAGAGGACGACGGGGTGGCAGCCGAAGCGGTGTCTGATCTGGAACGACTAGTCCGGCAATTCCGGCCGGCGCTGGTCGCCTTTTTCTCACGGCGGGTCTCCAGCCCGGCGGAAGCAGAGGATCTGACTCAGGAAGTGTTTGTCCGGCTCGCACAATCCAACATCGACGCAGTTGAATCGACGGAGGCGTTCATTTTCCGTGTCGCGACCAACCTGTTGCGCGACGGATCTCGCCGGGATCGCGTGCGTGCGGCCTATCGTGCTTCCTTCGAGCAGGAAGACGGTATCGGTATCGACATACTTGACCCGCATCGCATCGCGGCGTCGCGCGAAACCATCGGAATTCTGTGGGCGGCGATTCAGGCGCTACCCGAACCGACCCAGCAGATCTTCATCCTGTACCGCGTCGAAAACATCCAGAAACAGACCATCGCGGACAATTTCGGATACAATGTACGTACCGTTGAAAAGCATATTTCCCGCGCCTTGGTCTTTCTGGCCCGCCGAATGGGAGGCCGGGCATGACCGCAGTGATCCAAGACGACATGCCCATGGACCATGAGGAGCAGGCCGCGGAGTGGTGCTGGCGCATCGCCGACCGCGCGCTCACCGAGCATGAGCAGGCGCAGTTTGATGCCTGGATCCGCGCCGACCCGCGTCACCAGCACGTCTTCGATGAAATGGTGGCGGTCTGGAAGGGAACCGACACGATCGCCGAAATGCCTGGTTTCCTCTCGCTGCGCGCGAAGGCGCTGACGACGATGGAAAGCGCCCGGGATCGCGACGAGGTTTCATCCTATGGGCGTGGCCGATGGTATCGCGGCCTTGCCGCCGCTGCGGCGTTGATCCTGATGGTCTGTGGAAGCTTCTGGTTCTTCTCCAGTGGCGCGGATATCTATGAAACCGGAGTTGGCGAGCGGCGCGTCGTCCGCCTTGAGGACGGATCACGTATCTCGCTCGACGCGTCGAGCCGGGTCGCCGTTGCCTATTCGGATGACCGGCGCGCACTGACGCTTGAGCGCGGCCGTGCGAAGTTCGATGTGGCAAAAGAGGTGTTGCGTCCTTTTACCGTGACGGCAGGAAATCAGGCGGTCGTGGCGACCGGCACCGCGTTTAGTGTCGAGTTGTTGCGTGGTCAGATGCGTGTGCTCCTCTATGAGGGGCAAGTCGCAGTAGTCGCTCAGTCGGCGGCCAGCAGAGTGGTCACCGCCAAGGTGCCCAAGCACTCCGAGCATCCCGCCACTGAACAGCTTGTTCCAGGGCAGGAGTTGATCTCAAGCCTCGCCACGGGCGCCGTCAGAGTCGTTCCCGCGAAGATGGATCGATCGCTGTCTTGGGAAGACGGGCGGCTCGACTTTGTCGATGAGCCGCTGGCGCGGGCAGTTGAGCGGATCAATCGTTATACCGATACGCCGATTGTCGTGGGCGACGTCGCGGCGGGGCGTCTGCTGGTGAACGGCGTCTTCGACGCAGGCGATACGCAGAGCTTCGTGCGCGGAATGACGGCGTTGTTCCCGCTTTCGGCCAAATATGACGCTCAGGGCGTTACGCTTGTGAGCGGCAAAGAACCTCTCGCAGCAAAATAGATGGGCGCGAATCCGGCATACCCGCGTCTCTAGGAATAGAGGGGCGGCACGATCGACCCCTCAAACATTGGGGGGATGAGGATGTCGCATAGGCCGTACCTGCTTTGTGGACTGGCGAGTGTGGCGTTGATTGCCAGTGCGACTGCGTCGCCGGCCTACGCTCAGCAAGTATATGATTTCGATATTCCGGCGCAGGAACTGGGTGGTGCGCTGCGCGCCTTTGCCCGGACATCGGGCGTGCAGGTGATCTTTGACGGCAGTGCGATGCGGGGCAAGCGCAGTGCGCGCTACCGCCAGCGCGCCGCACCTGAAGCGGCGCTGCAGACGTTGCTGCGCGGGACGGGGATGCGTTTCCGCCGCGATGGCGGCATCTATGTCATCGTTCCGGCCGGCACTGCGGCTCAGCCGACAGTCAGCACGGCGCCATCCTCTCCGCCCGCTGCCACGCTTCCAGCTGCGCCGCAGGAAGCTGTCGCCGAGGACGACAATGCGGAGATCATCGTAACGGCGCAGAAGCGCGCGGAGCGGATCACCGACGTTCCGATCGCGATCACCGCGCTATCGGGGAGCGCTCTGGACGACCGCAAGATCGAGGGGGGATCGGAACTGCTGCGCGCAGTGCCGAACGTCACCTTCTCGAAGGGCAATTTCAGCATGTATAACTTCTCGATCCGCGGGATCGGGACCAAGGCTGTGTCGGCGTCGAGCGATCCGGCGGTGGCGGTGAGCTTCAACAATACGCCGCTTGTCAGGAACCGGCTGTTCGAATCGGAATTCTTCGACCTCCAGCGCGTCGAGGTGCTGCGCGGACCGCAGGGTACGCTCTATGGCCGCAACGCGACCGCGGGCGTGGTCAACATGATCCCCGCGCTTCCGGGACGGGATTTCGCGCTGGAAGCCAAGCTTGAGGTTGGCAGTTTCGATACGATGCGGGCGAGCGGCATGCTCAATGTCCCGATCGGTGATACGCTGGGTCTCCGCCTTGCGGGTGCATTCACCAGCCGCGAGGGCTTCGACTACAACAGCTACACGCAACAGCGCGTCAACGGGCGGGACCTGTGGTCGACACGCGCCACTCTGGCGTGGGAGCCGAGCGACCAGTTTCGCGCCAATTTGATCTGGCAGCATTTCGAGGAGGACGACAATCGCTCGCGCACCGGGAAGAGCCTATGCACGCCTGACCCGGGGCCGGCCGTGGTCGGGGGCGTTACGATCACCGATCCACTCACACGCGGCCGGATGAGCCAAGGGTGCCTGCCGGGTTCGCTCTACAATGACGCGGCGTTCGGCGCACCCAACGGGGCCGCGCTTTCCTATATCATTGCCGCGAACGGGATCACCTACGGTTCCGATCCCGTTACTCGGCGACCGGTGAACATCATGAAGCCGGGCAACCCGTTCGCGGGCGTGGTGCAATCGCGTGATCTGCGCGAAATCGCGACGAGCTACGATCCGGTATTCCGGGCCAAGAACGATGTGGTCCAGCTCAATCTGGAGTTCGAACCATCGGACGGCCTGAAGCTGGTGTCGCAGACCGCATATTCGCGCGACCGTTACTATTCGAGCCAAGACTATAACCGTTTTGTCAGCGGTCCAATCTTCAACAGCACCACGGTCCCGTTGCTGAACTCGCAGAACCGGCCGATCGATCCGGTGGCCTTTCCGGGACCGACTCCCGGCGGTATCTATTGCGACCCGCAACTAGGGTGTTCCGATCGGCTGATTTCAGCGGATCTCAGCCGCTCAGCGAACCGGCAATGGTCGCAGGAACTGCGGCTTCAGTCGAGCTTTGACGGTCCGGTGAATTTCAACATCGGTGCCAATTATCTCGATTTCAAATCTCAGGATGACTATTACGTCTTCAACAACATGTTCTCACTGTTGTCCGAGTGGTTCTATAACACAGGCAACGTATCAGGAGTTAAGGTCAAGGGTAATTGCGCACTCGGTGACGAATCGAAGGAGTGCATCTATCTCGACCCGAATCCGATCGGCGGTCTGAACAACCAGGGACACAATTACTTTCTCAGCCAGAACGGTATTCGCATCAAATCATATGCGGCTTTTGGTGAGTTGTACTGGAACCTGACGAGCAATCTGAAACTGACCGCGGGCCTGCGTTATACGCGGGACGAGAAAGTCTCGACACAGATTCCCAGCCAGTTGCTGCTTGGTGGCGGAAAGCTGACGGCTGCTCCCGGCAACAATACGGGCGGTCGCGTCAACAGCGGCTATCCCGCGCTTCCGGACATCAACCAGGAGTGGAGCGAGTTCACGGGGCGCCTGGTTCTCGACTGGAAGCCCAATTTGTCGTTCACCGACGATACGCTGATCTATGCGTCGGCATCCCGCGGCTACAAGGGGGGCGGGGCTAACCCTCCGCGTGTCGATATCAATCCGGCGATCGTGCAGTATCAGCCGCTGGCCCAGACGTTTCGGCCCGAATTCCTCAATGCGTTCGAGTTCGGGATCAAGAACAGCTTCGATGGCGGGCGGATCACGCTGAACGGCACCGCATTCTACTATGACTACAAGGACTATCAGATCTCGCAGATCGTGGACCGGATCGCGTTCAACGAGAATTTCGATGCGACGATCTGGGGCCTTGAGTTCGAAGCGGCTTGGCGGCCTTCGCGCGCCTTTCGGCTCGACGCGAACCTCGGTTATCTGAAGACGCGGCTCAAGGACGGTTCGGAGTCGATTGACGTGATGGACCGCACCCAGGGCAATTCCGACTGGATGGTGCTCCGTCCCTGGCTTCAGGCGCCATCGAATTGCGTCGCGCCGAAAGTGCTCGTCGAACGGGTGATGCGCGGGAACCCGGCTTTCCGTGATCTGGCGCTTTCGGCATTCTGCCCCGGATCGAACCGCATCGGCGGATTCAATCCGGCCTTTCCGGGCGGAGTTCCGTTTCATGCGCTGTACGGATTTACCTATAATCCGTTCGCGCCCTACAATCCCGCCACCGTCGGCTTGAACATCAATCAGGGTGGCAGCGGCGCTCCCAATGGCGGGCGTGGTTTCGCGGCTGACCTGTCGGGCAATGAACTACCGAACTCGCCGCGGCTGACCTTCAATGTCGGCAGCCAATATACCTTCTTCATCGATGGTGGAAATTGGGAGCTCACGTTTCGTGGCGACTATTACCGCCAGTCGAAGAGCTTCGCGCGCATCTATAACACCGAATATGATCGGCTGAAGGCCTGGGATAATCTCAACCTGGCGGTGACGCTCGCGCGGCCGACTTCGGGCCTTACTTTCCAGCTCTATGTGAAGAATGTGTTCGATGACGCGCCGATCACCGACTTCTTCACCAACGCTGATGATACGGGGCTGAGTACGAATGTATTCACGCTTGATCCGCGTATCATTGGTTTCAGCATGTCGAAGAAATTTTGAAATATTTGTTCAATAAATATTGGAGAATATTGAATTACTACTCAATGATTCATGATGGATTCAGGTTGAAGGTAAGTTTGTAGCGTGTACAATAGTAAAACGGCCCGAGTCGGTTTCTTGTTGAAATCGGAAGAGGTCGTGCATCATAAGCATTATTATGTATGTAGGAGAGAGAAATGAAAAAGCTTCTTAGCGTTGCTATTGCTTCTATCGCTCTTATCTCTGCGCCGTCGGTTTCTGCGCAAAGCTGGACTTCTGGACCTGCGGCGACGTACACTTACAGTTCGTCGAATGTTGATGTTCAGAAGGGAACTGGTTTTCAGCTTTCTTGCTATATGAGCATTGATATCGTCCGCGATTCGGCTGGAAACGTTACCGCCACCAATCCGGTCATGACGGGCGGGCTCTTCAACCTGTGCAACACCGTGGTGTTTCAGAACACGCCCTGGAGCGTGACCAACGCCGGTACCAATCTCTGGGATCTCGGTGGCATCTATGTCGACACGACCGTGACCGCTGGCGATTGCAGCGGCTATCTGCGGGCGACCTTTGCCGCTGGTCCGCCGGAAACGCTGAGCGTGAACACCGGCTTCACGACGACGTCGACCCTTCCTGAGGTCGACCTGGGCACCGGTGACTGCAAAATCAACGGCATTCTCAGCCGGTAATGACGCTTCATCCGGTATCGACGGTTCGGCACAGGCAACGTCGCTGCCGGATGGGGTAATACAACGAGCGCACGATCATCGTGCGCTCGTTCGTATTCCCTATGCTTCTATTGAACGCTTCTTATGGTTGTTACTCAATGCGCGCGTAGAGGCGGAAGAGTTGCAATGTGTATTGCCCATGAAGGCCGGCGTGAACCAGCAAGGGTTCCACTAAATCAAACCGGCTTCATTTGGTGATGCGGGCAGCTTGGCTAGGTCTTCTGGGGGGTGCCTTGCTTCCTCCGGGGCTCTGCTGCTCCAGCGCCGCAGCGCAGACGAATGATAAAGGGGGCGTCCGTGCGGTGGTGGGTTCGGAAGAACCTGCCCCGCCGGGCGATCTTGCACCTGACGAGATTCTCATCGTTGGCCAGCGCTATGGCGACGCCAGGGTGGGGCCGGAGACTGAGTTCAGCGAAGAAGAGATCGCCAGCCACGGCGCCAACAGCATCCAGGAGTTGCTGTCGCGCCTTCAGCCGTTCGTTGGTGATGGCGGGGAGGAACCCGTTCTTCTCATCAACGGCAAACCGGCGGGCTTTGACCGTTCGATTCTCGCCTTTCCGGCGGAGGCGCTGGATCGGCTCGCCATACTCAAGCCGGAGGCTGCCGCACGCTACGGCGAACGCTCGGGGCGGCGGGTCGTCAATCTGGTTCTCAAGAAACATTTCTCAAGTCTGAGCGCCGATGCTGGCGCCAGCGCGGCGACGGGCGGCGGGCAATATGGCGGTAGTCTGTCCGTCAGCCGCTCGACGATCAACGGGCCTACGCGTTGGAGTGCGAATGCGCGTGTTGGTTATGACAGCGCCCTACGCAGGAGTGACAGGCGCGTTCCCCGACGCCCGGGCGCGTTTGACGGGGCCGGCTATATCTCGGCGCCTGACGGTGGCGAGATCGATCCCGTGCTCAGCCTGATCGCGGGAAGGGCCGTTACAAGGGCGGCCATCCCCGCCAATGCGATGTCGCGGGCACCGATACTGGCTGACTTTGCCGCCACTTCGAGTGAGGGCGACGCACTTGACCCGAATGCGTACGAAACGCTGATGCCATCACGGCACAGTATGGCTGCGGGCCTTGCCGTGACTCGCCCTTTGGGGGCTTTCTCGGCTTCGCTAAGCATCGATGCCAACCGCAATACCAGCCGCGCGACCCGCGGTTTGCCAATGGCGTCGATCCTGCTTCCCATCGACAGTCCATGGTCGCCATTTTCCAACGACGTGTTGTTGACCCGGCCCTTCGACGGCGCGCGCGCGCTCCGTAGCGACAATGACAGCGAATCATTGGGTTTGTCACTGTCGCTCGGGGGGGCGATCGGAGGCTGGCAGACCAACCTTTCGATCAGCTACACGCGAAGCTGGTCGCGCAGCCTGCTTGAAAGCGGGATCGATGCCCGCCGCGTTCAACAACTGGTCGGCGGCGAGGATCCGGGGTTCAATCCCTATGGTCCTTGGGACGAACGATTGCTGGCCGCTCGCCGCAACCGTTCACAAGGGGAGGGTGTGGCCACGCGGCTCAACGTCAAAAGGAACATTGTCACGCTGCCGGCCGGGCCGGTGGCGGCCAATCTTTCGGTGAATGCGGGCCGCAATCGGTCCGAGAATTGGCAGAGCGACAATCTCGGCGGTCCGACAATGCGAACGGATTCGACGCTTGAACGCCTGGAAGGGGCGTTTGGGTTGAGCGTGCCGATTTCGAGCGAGGGCGAAGGTGAGCTTCTTTCGCTCGGAAGCCTCGGTCTTGATCTCAATATGAGCGCGCAGGCGATGACGAAAAGCCGGCTGCAAAAACGGTATGGCGGTGACCTTAACTGGTCACCCATTCGAAATTTGCAGATCAGGGGATCGATCAGTCGCGCCGAGATCGCGCCGTCCTTCAACCAACTCGACGACCCGATCGTTACGACCGTCAACCGGATCTTCGATTACTCGCGGGGCGAGGTGGCCGATGCGGTCTGGATCATCGGCGGCAATCCGGCGCTAAGGCGCGGCACACTGCGAAATCTGGCGTTGGAGGCGACGGTTCGACCGCTGGGCAACCAGACCGTTTCGTTGAATGTCGCGTATCGCAAGGATGTTGCCGAGGGCGGGGTCATGGGTTTCCCCGAACTGACGCCGGTGATCGAAGCGGCCTTTCCCGAGCGCGTGACGCGCGACGCCGGCGGTCGGCTGATCTCCGTCGATGCGCGGGCGATCAACATTGCCCATTCGAGCGAGTCGGAATTGTCTTCCGGCATCGCGTTGCGATTTCCGATCAAGCCGACCGCGAACAGCACGATGTTCAGTTTCGCGCTAAGGCACCGATGGCGGCTTCAGAGCGAATTGCTGACTCATCCCGGTGTTCCTGCGATCGATCAACTGGCCCAGAGCGGACAGTCCCGGCATGGCTTGTCGATGCAGGCAACAACCGGAAGGCGGGGGTGGGGAGGGACCCTGGGCGCAAATTGGAGCAGCGCCTCGCGCGTCACCAATGGTGCCCGAATCCTCAACACCAAACCATCCGCGGTGTTCAATCTGTCGATGTTCGTCGAGCCCGAGCGCCTGTCCCGCTCCGCCAAGAAGGGCGGCGTGCTGAGCAATCTGAAAATCTCGCTCGACGTTCAGAATCTTTTCAATGGATATCGCCGGGTAACCCTGGAGGATGGCCGGACTCCGCCGGGCTTCAGTCGCGATGAAGTCGATCCGCTCGGCCGTGTCGTGCGAATGACGGTCCGCAAGCGCTTCTAGTCCTTGTCACCCGTTTCGACGCCGGTCACTGCACCCGCGTCCAGATCTTGGTCCGGCAGAAGAACGCGACGCAGCCCTTGAGTTCAAGTTTTCCGTCGGGAAGCAGCTTGAGATAGCCTTTGCGCGCGCCGCTGCCTGTTTCCGGGTCATAGACCGGGCCACCCTGCCACTCGGCCGGGCCACCGGTGAAGCCCTGCAATACAACCAGTCCCTTGAGTTTGCGCCCGCGCAGTGCCGCGTCCGAATTGCGCTGGTCGGTGAGGTCGGGATTGGTGCGCAGCCGGGCCGCATCGACGACTTTGCCGCACAGCGCACCACCGCAGCGATAGATCTGGACCCGGCCACCCTCCGTGCCTGTTGCCCAGACCCCGGTGAGATCCCGTGCCGCGGCGGGTAACGCCAGCGACGTCAGGCTGGCAACGATCGCCAATACGCGGATCATGCCGCAAACCCCAGGGCGGTTACGGGTGCGAATCTGGGCATCTGACCTCCAGCCGAAGCGAACTTACACAAATGTAAGTAACTGGCGGCCACGTGATGCGCAACATGCGATCGCATCGAGGCGACGCGGCTTGCCGCCCTAAGGGTGAAGCAGCCGATCATTCCGCCGTATCGTCTTGATAGGAGGGCACCGGTTGAGTGCCTCGAATAGAGATAATTGGTCGGGGCGACAGGATTCGAACCTGCGACCCCCACACCCCCAGTGTGATGCGCTACCAGGCTGCGCTACGCCCCGACCGAGGCACGGCCCTCTAGGCGCACCGGACGGGGGATGCAAGGGGCCAATGCCTGCCTGTGCGATGTGCTGTTGCTCAAGGGCCACGCTCCCGGCAATGGTTGCGCCTGCGCAATGCGCATGGTAGCGCGCGCCGCTTGAACACGGGGCCTTCAGCCCCCACCATTTCGGCCAGCAGATAGGCCCCGGGGAACCATGATCATCTCACCAGCATATGCACAGGCCGCGGGAAGCGCGGCAGGCCAGGGCAGCGCCGCCGGATCGTTTCTGTCGATCGCGCCGCTGATTCTGATCTTCGTCGCTTTCTACTTCCTGATGATTCGCCCGCAGCAAAAGCGGATGAAGACGCTCCAGGCGTCGATCGGCGAGATGAAGAAGGGCGATACCGTGGTCACCGCGGGCGGCCTGGTCGGCAAGGTCGTGTCGGTTGACGATGTCTATGCCAATGTCGAGATTGCGACCGGCGTTAAGGTCAAGGTGGTCAAGGCGACCATCGTTGAAGTTCAGCCGCTCGGCAGCGGCAAGCCGGCGAACGACTGAGCATGTTGGATTTCCCGAAGTGGAAGGTGTGGGCGGTCTGGCTGTCGATTGCCGTCTGCTTCCTGCTCGCCATCCCGAGCTTCGTGCCCGAGAATGTTCGCGAACGCTGGCCCTCCTGGGTGCCGCAGCCGTCGATCAACCTCGGCCTTGACCTTGCGGGCGGCAGCTCGATCCTGCTTGAGGCGGACACCGCTGATCTCGCCAAGACTCGGCTTTCGGCCAAGCGCGACGAGATCGAGACCGAATTCCGCCGTCAGGATCCGCGCATCGATATCGGCGATATCTCGATGCGCGACGGGGCGATCAGCTTCATGGTGCGCGACGTCGCGCAGGTGGACGCGGCGCGCGAACGCCTGCTTCAGCTGACGGGCAGCGGCGCCGGCATGACCGGTCAGCGCGAATGGACGATCGAGGTGCGCGATGGGACGCGCTTCATTGTCACCCAGACTCAGGCGGGCCTCGACCAGGCGGTCAAGCAGGCCATGGCTGACGCGCGCGAAGTCGTGGACCGCCGCATCAACGCGCTGGGTACGCTCGAGCCGACTATCGTGCTCGAAGGCCGCAGCCGCATCCTGGTCGAAGTGCCAGGGCTCAAGGATCCCGAGGCGCTCAAGCAGTTGCTCGGCAAGACCGCGCGGCTTGAATTCAAGCTGGTCGATATTGCCGCGAACCCGGCGGAGATCGCCGCGGGCCGTGCGCCGATCGGTGCCGAGCTTCTGCCCTATCCCAACGCCCCTCAGGGCTTGCCCTATGTCGCTTATCCGACACGCCAGGGGCAGCAGCCGATGATCGCGCTTAAGCGTCAGACCATCGTCAGCGGCGATCAGCTGATCGACGCCAAGCAGGAGTTCGACCAGAATCAGCAGGTCGTGGTCGGCTTCACGTTCGACAGCCAGGGCGGATTCCGATTCGGTCAGACCACGCGGGAGAACACCGGCAAGCCGTTCGCGATCATCGTCGACGGCAACGTGATCTCTGCCCCCAACATCAACGAGCCGATCCTGGGTGGTCGTGGACAGATTTCCGGCGGTTTCACCGTCGAGAGCGCCAACGAACTCGCCATCGCGCTGCGTTCGGGCAAGTTGCCCGTTGCGCTCAAGGTGGTCGAGGAGCGGACGGTTTCGGCCGAACTCGGTCAGGAATCGATCGAGAAGGGCATTCTCGCCGGCGTGATCGGCACCGTGGCGCTGATCCTGTTCATGCTGTTCACCTATCTGCGCTTCGGGGTCTACACCTCGCTCGCCCTGCTGGTGAATGCGGTGATGGTGTTCGGCATCATGGCGTTCTTCGGCGCCACGCTGACCTTGCCCGGTATCGCCGGCTTCGTGTTGACGATCGGTGCTGCGGTCGACGCCAACGTGCTGATCAACGAGCGCATCCGCGAGGAGCAGCGAATCCGCAACCGCGCCGCGGTCTCCGCGGTCGAGTTCGGATATAAGGAAGCCAGCCGAGCGATCTTCGACGCGAACATCACCAACGTCATCTCGGCGGCGATCATGTTCATGTTCGGCTCCGGCCCGATCCGCGGCTTCGCGGTCGTGCTCGCCATCGGCATCGTCACTTCGGTCTTCACCGGCGTTACCTTCACCCGTCTGCTCGTCGCGGACTGGCTGAAGCGCAACCGCCCGAAGACGATCAACATTTAAAGGCGGCCGGTCATGCGTCCCCTCAAGCTCGTTCCCGACAACACCAACATCGCGTTCCTGAAATATCGGAACGTGGCGATGGCGCTGTCGTTGCTGCTGATCATCGGTTCGATCGCGCTCTGCTTCGTCAAGGGGTTCAACCTTGGCATCGACTTTGTCGGTGGGCAGCAGACCCGCGTCACCTTCACCCAGCATGTCGATATCCCGACGCTGGGTGAGCGCATCCAGGCGCTGGGCGTCGGCGAAGCGACGGTCCAGCAGGTCGCCGACACGACCGAATATTCGATCCGCACCCCGTTGCCTGAAGGCGGCGAGGATGCCGCGAACCGCGCCGCCAGCGCCATTCGCGCCGCGCTGATCAAGGATTATCCGGGCGCACAGGTTGCCGGCGCGCAGAGCGTGTCGGGCAAGGTGTCGGAGGAGCTGTTCCGCAACGGCGCGATCAGCCTCAGCCTCGCGATGCTGGCGATCGCGCTCTACATCTGGGTTCGCTTCGAATGGCAGTTCGGCGTCGGCGCGCTGTTCGCGTTGTTCCACGACGTCGCGCTGACGCTGGGCTTCTTTGCGCTGACCCAGCTCGAGTTCGACCTCAACATCGTCGCGGCGGTGCTGACGATCATCGGCTATTCGTTGAACGACACGATCGTCGTCTACGACCGTATCCGTGAGAATATGCGCAAGTATCGCAAGATGGAGATGGAGGAACTGCTCAACCTCTCCATCAACGAGACGCTGTCGCGCACGGTGGTCACCTCGCTGTCGATCGGTATCGTTCTGACGATCCTGCTGGTGATGGGTCCGGACGTCATCTTCGGCTTCACCGCGGCGATGCTGCTGGGCATCGTGATCGGCACCTTCTCGTCGGTCTATGTGTCGGCGGCGATCCTGCTGTGGCTCAAGCTGCGGCCGGACAGCTTCCTGCCCAAGGAAAGCGCGGCGTCCAAGGGCGTCGAGGGGGCCGAGCGAATCAGCTTCAAGGACATGCCCTGATGAAGATCGACCGGACCCGGATCGAGGGTCCGGTGGTGTCGGGGTTTTCGGGCGGCGGTTTCCGAGTCGACGACAATGTCTATCTCGGACTGCTGCTCAACCCGAACCGGGCCGAGGGCTGGACGCCGCCGCCGCTGGAAGCGCTGACCGCCGACGCCTTCGCGCCGCTGCTGGCGATGGACCCACAGCCGGAATTCCTGCTGCTCGGCACCGGAAGCCGGTTGCGCCGTCCGCCGCCGGCGCTTGAGGCCGCATTGCCCTTTGGCATCGAGGTGATGGACAGCCGCGCTGCGGCGCGGGCCTGGGGTATTTTGCGCACCGAGCTGCGCTGGATCGCGGCGGCGCTCTATCCGCTGGACTGAGTCCGCGCCGCCACCAGTCCCGACAGATGGTCGTAGAGCGCGGCGGTATTCGCCTCCCAGGTAAATCCGGCCGCAGCCGTCCGTACCGCATCGCGTGAGGGCGGGGCGGCGACCAGATCACGGATGGCTGCTGCGAACGCGGGCGCATTTCGTGCGGCGATCCGCCCTGCTTCGGGGGCCTTCACCACCTCCGCCGCGCCACCCGCATCGGGAATGACGATCGGCGTGCCGCTCGCCAGCGCCTCGACCCAGGCATTGGCGAGACCTTCCGACGATGAGGCAAGCGCCATCACATCGGCGGCGGCGAGCAATGGTGGAAGCTCGCCATGCGCGACGTTGCCCAGCAGCTTCACACGGTCGCCAAGCCCCAGTCGCGCGATTTGCGCGGCCAGGCGCGGGCGTTCCGGCCCTTCGCCTGCGATGCGCAGCTGGACGCCGGGAAGTGTGGCGACGGCGTCGATCACGATATCATGCCCCTTGCGCGGGATCAGCGCGCCGACCGAGGCGATCAGCGGTCCGTCGATGCCCAGTGCTGCCTTCTCCGCACTCTGATCGCGTGGGGCGAAGCGGGTGAGGTCGACGCCGGTGTGATGGACACGAATACGTTCCGCCGGAATGCCCAATGCGGCGATATCGCCCTTCATTGCCCGCGAGACGGCAAGGATGCCGTCGGCTGCCTGACCGGCGCCAATGACTTGCGCTGCGGTGGCGGGGGCTCGGCCCCAATGATGGATGTCCGCCCCGCGCGCCTTGATCGATACCGGCACGCCGAAGCGTCGTCCGAGTGCCACGGCGGCGGGACCGTCGGGGAAGAAGAAGCTCGCATCGATCACGTCGAACGGAAAATCGTTTCGGATGCGGGTGAGCAACGGCGTCAGCGCGCGCGTCAGCATCGCGACATGAAACCGTCCGCCGGTGCCGGGAATATTGAGGAAGCGCGGGCGCCATGTGTCGACGCCCTTCCAATTCTCATGCCTGGGCAGGGCGGCGAGCGGGGCGTAGCGGCCACGGCGGCTGAACGGCCAGGGCGGCAGACCCAGCGGAGCGACGAGCTTGAGTTCGACATCGGGATGCGCGGCGAGGCCGAGCGTCTGCCGCTCGACAAACACCCCGAAATTGGGGCGCGAGGCGTCGGGGAACAGCGAGGAGAGGGTGAGCACGCGAAGCATTGCTCCGCGTGATACACCGACTTGCGTTAAAACCGCATTAGATCAGCGGCAGCGGACCTTGCCGGCCGGGTCGGCGGTGCTGCCGATCGCCGCGCCGCCCGCCGCGCCCAGGATCACGCCCAGCGTCTTCGATCCACCGGGGGCGAGGATGCTGCCCAGCACGCCGCCGGCAAGCCCGCCGACGATCAGTCCGGCCGATCCGTCGCTGCGCCGGCAATAATAGCGGCCATCGCGCCCGCGATAGACGCGCTCGTCGCGGCCCAGATCGCGCTCTTCATAACGCCCGTCGCGATAATAGCGGGGGGCGTCCCAGTTGTCGTAGTCGCCGGCATAACCGGGCCGGTCATAGCCATAGTCGGTGCAGGCGCCGGTCGCGGCCATTGCCGCGGCGCTCACTGCGATCATCCATCTCTTCATCGGGCATCTCCCCTATCGGGATGCCCCCCGACTCGTTCCTCAAACGAAACGGGGCGCCGAAGTTTCCCTCGGCGCCCCGTCTTTCTCATGCGAACGCAGCTTAGCGGCAGCGCTTCTTGCTGCCGGCGCGTTCGATCTCGCGACCAGCCACCGCGCCCGCGGCGGCGCCCAGCAGCGTGCCGACGGTGCGGTCGCCACGCGAGTCGATCGTACGGCCAACCAGCGCGCCGGCGACGCCGCCGACGACAAGGCCGGTGGTACCATTGGGCTTTCGGCAATAGCGGCGGCCGTCGCGACCGCGCCACTCGCGGTACGAACGATCGCGCTGCGGCGCACTGGCCTCGGCCTTGGTCGTCGGGAGCGTGAATGTGGCCGGAATGGCCAGCGAAGCGGCGCCAAGCGCCATCATCATGTTACGCATTGTAAAACTCCATCTCTACCTGAAACCCTGTCCCCCCAACGCCTCGATTATCGGGCCGGTTTCATGAACGTAACATTTCGTGTCATTTAGCCGCGATGCAGGAAGCCGAAACCGCCGCCCAATCCATCGTTGAAACCCTTCAACTCGTCCCACACCCGGAAGGGGGCTGGTATCGTGAGACTTGGCGCGCGGCTGGGGAGGGGGATGCGCGGTCGCCGGGTACCGCGATCCTCTATTTGCTCGAAGCGGGGTGTCGCTCGCACTGGCACCGGGTGGATGCGGATGAGATGTGGCTGTGGCACGCGGGTGCCCCGCTCGACCTGCTGATCGCGGACGCCAGCGACGCTAATCCGGCCAGAATCAGGCTTGGCGGGGACGTGACCCGTGGCTACACGCCCCAGGCATTGGTCCCCGCGACTCGCTGGCAATCGGCTGAAGCGCAGGGCGGATGGGCGCTGGTCAGCTGCGTGGTGGTCCCCGGCTTCGACTTCGCCGGATTCGAGATGGCACCGCCCGATTGGTCGCCACCAAGCTTCTGAAACCCCGGATCGCTCCCCGTTATCCACGTTATCAACAGGTCGTATCGCGTCGATTGCGGGTTTGCGCGACTCGGAAACGATGACAGCATCATTCTTGTAAGCAGACGATGACGCGGCGAGAAATCAAAGCGAAATCAGAAGTTTACAACGGATCGAGACGCGCATCTTCCTTCGGGAAAGGCATGGATCGGTGCGGGGACACCACCCCGGGAAACGGCCTGTCCCGCTCGCGAGAGCGGGTGGGATGGAAACGAAACGGATCAGGCGTCCAAAACGTCTCTCACATGCTTCGGCATGGGAAGGGCGGGCCGCCAGGGCGGGAAATGCTCCCCCGGAGCATGGACAAGCCAGGTGACCAAAACGCGAAGCCGATGCCCTTGGGCAAGAGTGGAGCGGGTTGTCAGGGCAGGGGCGTGCTTCGGCACAAGTCAGGCCGGATAGCCGAACGTGCGGAGCTGAACACTTTCGGGTGGGATGAACCGGGCGAGGCCATCGAGACACGATGATCCTTCGGGGCCGTCAACTCTGGATGACCGAAATCGCGAAGCCGATGCTGCATGGCAGAGGCGGAGCAAAGGACATCGAGGTGGGAAGCTGATCCTTCGGGATCGCCCCCGCCCCGGTGACCGGCCCCAGGGCGGTTTGCCGCCGGACGGGCAACCCACCACGCGGCTTGCCGCTGGCGGGTATCCTCTGGGCGGCTTGCCGTTCGGAGATGGCCAACGGGAGGCATTCGCCGAGCGTTGACCAGGACGCAAAGCCCGCTTCCCTTGCCGGCGCGGGCCGAGCATGCCGCCGACATGAAGGCGCGCGCAGCCCCCTGTGGCCGGCGCGAGGCCGAAAGTCCGGCGACACGGGGGGCTGGCGGAAACGCTGGCCCCCTTTTCCGTTTGGGGATGATATTTCCCGATCCTCCCCGCCAGGGGGAGGTGTCGCCGAACGCGACGGAGGGGGAGGACGGCGATGCGCCTCGAGGGCTCCGAAGACGGTGGCCGTAACGCCAAACACCTCCGCCGCGAAATGACGCCGCCTGAAATCGCTCTATGGTTGGCGCTTCGCAGCAATGCCGAAGGGATGCGCTTCCGTAAGCAATATGCTTCCGGCAATTATGTCCTCGACTTCTACTGCGCGCCTGCGAGGCTTGCGATCGAAGTCGATGGCGAAGCGCATGAACGCGGCGACCGGCCTGCGCGGGACGTTCAGAGCCTTGTCATCGCCGGACCCGGACCTATCTTCGCACGCATGACGATGTTCGCACGCAACATTCACGGTTTCCCGCTCCTCGGCTGAGCGGGCCGGCCACGGCCGGTCCTTCACCTGTACGACGTCGCCGGACCTCGGGTCCGACGCGCGCTTCAGCCTGAGGATATCTTGTCATGAGTTCCAACACCGATGCGCCGGGCCTGACCCCGGCCCAGATCGACGCATTCATCACCGACGGCTTCGTCCGTATCGACAATGCCTTTCCACGTGCGCTCGCCGAAGAAGCGGCGGCCATGCTGTGGCGGGATGCCGGGGTCGACCCCGGCGATCCGGCCGGCTGGCACCTGCCGGTGATCCGACTCGGCCAATATGGCCAGCCGCCGTTCCGCGATGCCGCCAACACGCCGACGCTCCATGCTGCCTTTGATCAGCTCGTCGGCGCCGGTCGCTGGGTTGTGCCACGCGCGCTCGGCACCTTCGTGCTGCGCTTTCCCGCGCCACAGCCGCCGGGCGACGATGGCTGGCACATCGATGTGAGCTTCGGCACCGAGACGCCCGACTTTCTCGACTGGCGCGCCAATGTGGCGAGCCGGGGCCGCGCTCTGCTGATGCTGTTCCTGTTCAGCGATGTCGGGGAGGACGACGCGCCGACCCGCATCCGCGCGGGATCGCATGTCGACATCGCCCGCCAGCTCGCTCCGGCGGGAGAGGCGGGGCTGACATTGCGGGCGCTCGCCGCCGACGACTTCGCGGGATCGGCGCACCGGCGCGAGGTGCCGGCGACTGGCGCGGCGGGCACGGTCTATCTGTGCCATCCGTTCCTGGTTCATGCCGGGCAGCGGCATTGCGGCATGCGCCCGCGTATCCTCGCCCAGCCGCCCTTGCTTCCGGCGGTGCCGCTCGATCCGTGGCGCACGCATGCCTCGCCGGTCGAAACGGCGATCCGTGCGGCTCTAGGGTAAGGAGAAGGGGGTGGGCGGCCTCAGCAGCCGCCCACCGCCTTTTTGAGCTTGTCGAAGAAGCCGGTCGATGCCGGGCATTCCTCGCCGGTTTCCAGCGTGCGGAACTGCTCCAGCAACTCGCGCTGCTCGGTGGTCAGCTTGGTCGGGATCTCGACCTCGAGCTTGACGACCAGATCGCCGCGGCCGCGGCCCTGCAGCACCGGCATCCCCGCGCCGCGCTGGCGCACCTCGCGCCCCGACTGTGTGCCGGGATTGATACGTATCTGGTGCACTTCACCATCGGGCCCGGGGATCTCGATCTCTCCACCCAATGCCGCCGTCGTGAAGCTGATCGGCGCGCGGGCGTAAAGGGTAGTGCCCTCACGCTCGAAGATCGAATGCCGCGCGATGTGGAGGAAGATATAGAGGTCGCCCGGAGGGGCGCCGCGCGCGCCCGCTTCGCCCTGGCCAGACAGGCGGATGCGCGTGCCTTCGTCCACGCCCGGCGGTACATTGACCGCGAGCGTCACCGTATGGTCGACGCGGCCTTCGCCACGGCAATTGCGGCACGGATCGGTGATCGTCTTGCCCGCGCCATGGCACGAGGGACAGGTCCGCTCGACCATGAAGAAGCCCTGCTGCGCACGCACCTTGCCATGCCCGCGACAGGTGCCGCAGGTCTTGGCCATCGTGCCGGGCGAAGCGCCGGTGCCGCCGCACGGATCGCAGATGCCCGACACATCGATGGTGATGTCGGTCTGCTTGCCGTGGAAGGCGTCTTCCAGGCTGATTTCCATGTCGTAGCGCAGGTCCGCGCCGCGGCGCTGGGCCTGCTGGCCGCCACGGCCGCCGCCCATGAACTCGCCGAACACGCTTTCGAAGATGTCGGAAAAGGCATCGAAGCCCGGTCCCTGACCGCGGCCACCCATACCAGCAGGGCCAGCATGGCCGAACCGGTCGTACGCGGCGCGTTTCTGCGGGTCCTTCAAGCAGTCATAGGCTTCGTTGACGGCCTTGAACTTCGCCTCGTGATCCTTGCATCCGCCATTCTTGTCGGGGTGGAGTTTGATCGCGAGTTTGCGGAAAGCGGCCTTGATCGTGGCGTCGTCCGCGGTGCGCTCGATTTCGAGCAACTCATAATAGTCAATCTGGGTGGTCATTTACTCGGCCCCCGCCCGTACCCCCGCCATTCCCGAAATTCGAAAATGGCGGGGGTGAGCATAGCTTACGCCTTGTTGTCGTCCACCTCGGAGAATTCGGCGTCGACGACATCGTCGCCGTCGGCCTTCTCCGCCGCACCAGCATCCGCCGAAGGCGAAGCTTCGGACTGCTGCTGCTTCTCATAGATCGCCTGACCCAGCTTCATCGCGACCTGCGCGAGGGCCTGACTCTTTTCGTTCATCGCGTCGGCGTCACCGCCTTCGATCGCGGCCTTGGCCTCGTCGATCGCGGCCTGGATCTCGCCCTTCAGCGCGTCATCGACCTTGTCGCCATTCTCCGCGAGCTGCCGCTCGGTGGTGTGGACGAGGCTTTCGGCGTTGTTCTTCGCCTCTGCGCCCGCACGGCGCTTCTTGTCCTCTTCGGCAAAGGTTTCGGCGTCGCGGACCATCTGGTCGATGTCTGCGTCGCTAAGACCGCCCGAGGCCTGGATGCGGATCTGCTGCTCCTTGCCGGTGCCCTTGTCCTTGGCGCTGACGTTCACGATGCCGTTGGCGTCGATGTCGAACGTCACCTCGATCTGCGGCACACCGCGCGGCGCGGGTGGGATGCCGACTAGGTCGAACTGGCCCAGCATCTTGTTGTCCGCCGCCATCTCGCGCTCGCCCTGGAAGACGCGGATCGTCACCGCCTGCTGATTGTCGTCAGCGGTCGAGTAGGTCTGCGACTTCTTGGTCGGGATGGTGGTGTTGCGGTCGATCATGCGGGTGAACACGCCGCCCAGCGTCTCGATGCCGAGGCTCAGCGGGGTCACGTCGAGCAGTAGGACGTCCTTGACGTCGCCCTGCAGCACGCCGGCCTGGATCGCGGCGCCGATCGCGACGACCTCGTCCGGGTTGACGCCAGTGTGCGGCTCCTTGCCGAAGAACGACTTCACGACTTCGCGCACCTTGGGCATGCGCGTCATGCCGCCGACCAGCACGACCTCGTCGATCGCGGCGGCCTTGACGCCGGCATCGGCCATCGCCTTCTTGCACGGCTCGAGCGTGCGCTGGATCAGGTCGTCGACCAGCTTTTCCAGGTCAGCGCGGGTGATCGTCTTGACCAGATGCTTCGGCCCGTTGGCGTCGGCGGTGATGAAGGGCAGGTTGACCTCGGTCGTCGCGGCCGACGACAGCTCGATCTTGGCCTTCTCGGCGGCTTCCTTCAGACGCTGCAGTGCTAGCTTGTCCTTGGTGAGGTCGATGCCCTCATCCTTCTTGAAGCCGTCCGCCAGGAACTGGACGATCTTCGAATCGAAGTCCTCGCCGCCCAGGAAGGTATCGCCATTGGTGGCCTTCACCTCGAACACGCCATCGCCGATCTCGAGGATCGAGATGTCGAAGGTGCCGCCGCCAAGGTCATAGACCGCGATCGTCTTGCCGTCGGTCTTCTCAAGCCCATAGGCGAGCGCCGCGGCAGTCGGCTCGTTGATGATGCGCAGCACTTCGAGGCCCGCGATCTTGCCGGCGTCCTTGGTCGCCTGGCGTTGCGCGTCGTTAAAGTAGGCAGGGACGGTGATGACCGCCTGGGTCACGGTCTCGCCGAGATACGATTCGGCGGTTTCCTTCATCTTCTGAAGGATGAAGGCGCTGATCTGGCTGGGCGAGTAATCCTCGCCGCCGGCCTTGACCCATGCGTCGCCGTTCGGACCCTTGGAGATGGTGTAGGGCACCAGTTCGGTGTCCTTCTTGGTGATCGGATCGTCGAAGCGGCGGCCGATCAGGCGCTTGACTGCGAAGATCGTGTTGTCGCCATTGGTCACCGCCTGACGCTTTGCCGGCTGGCCGACCAGACGCTCGCCATCCTTGGCGAACGCGACGATCGAAGGCGTGGTACGCGCGCCTTCCGCATTCTCGATCACCTTGGGCTTGCCCGCTTCCATCACCGCAACGCAGCTGTTGGTGGTGCCGAGATCGATTCCGATAACCTTTGCCATGAGTCCTTACTGGCCCCCGTGTCCTAATCTAAAAGTTTCAACGCTTTATCGAATCCCTGTGGCGGCAATCCGATTGTTACAAGCCGCGATATAGGTGAGCCGCGCCTTGTCGCAAGGCGGGGCGGGCCATAGGAACGCTGCCAAGGTTCCCGAATCGGGAGAAGAGGGTGTGATGCGGGCGATTTTCGCGATCATATTGGTGGGCGCGGTACTGACGGGTTGCCAGCAGGCGGACCTGTCCGTCGAAGACGCTTCGGTTCAGCTACCCGTGGTGAGCGGGCGTCCCGGCGCGGCCTATTTCACAATAAGGGGCGGCTCACAGGCGACCAGCCTGGTCGCCGTCTCGAGTCCGGTCGCGATCCGCGCCGAAATGCATGAGATGAAGCACGAAGGCGGAATGATGACGATGGCACCGCTCAAGGACGTCGCAATTCCCGCGCGCGGTACCGTCCAATTCAAGTCTGGCGGAAAGCACGTGATGCTGTTCGACGTCTCTCCCTCGGTTCGTTCGGGCGAGATGGTTCCCCTGCGCCTGTCCTTTGCCGACGGCAAGACGATCGAGGTCAAGGCCGCGACGGCGAAGGTCGGCAACGCGCAGCACTGATCCGCTCAGGGATTGGCCGCGCCCGCCGCGCCCGCTCCCACGAAACGCGGTGTATATCGCCGCACATCGGCGAGGAAGATGCCCGCCTTCACCGCCGGATCGTTCGCCATGACCGTATCGGCGGCGGACTGATCGGCGGCGTGGAAAATCATCAGCCCGCCGTCCGGCCCCATCGCGCCAGCATAGACGATGTCGCCGCGTTCATGCAGCGCCTTCACATAGTAGAAATGCTCGCGCAGCCCCTGATCCTTCATCGGCACGCCGGGCTTCCAGGCGGGACCGGCGCGATAGACGATCGCGAACAGCGGGCGCGCGGTCTGCGCGGGCGGCTGCTGTTGCGTAGTGGTCGCCGTGGTGGCGCCGATCGCGGTGCCCAGCAGGATCGCGGCCAACACCCCATGCATGATCCGCATGCCATCCTCCGATCGTTCGTTGCGGCGACGTTACCACGGGTGCGAAGCCGTAGCGACTGACGCGCACATGGGCTGTCGGTGCGTCGTGTTTGCGTTATGATCGTGTAGCGCAGTGACAAGGAACCCGCATGACGATCGACCGCTTTCGTTCTTCGACCTGGGGCTGGCTGCGCGGGACGCTGGCGGGATGGGGCACGCTGCTGCTGTGCCTGGTCGGCGTCGGGCTGATCATCATCCTCGTCAAATGGATCGCCAATCTCGCCACCACCTATGAGGTGACCGGCGACCGGCTGATCCTGCACAAGGGCATCTTCGTGAAATCGATCGACGAGATCGAACTCTACCGCATCAAGGATGTCCGCATCGACTTCAGCCTGATCAACCAATGGGCCGATATCGGCACCATCACGATCACCTCGTCCGACGAGACCACCAAGGCAGGACCGCTGGTGATCCGCGACGTCGATCAGGCGCGCGCGCGACGCGAGAAACTGCGCGAGCTGGTCAATGCCGCCCGGCGCGAGCGCGGCGTGCGCGAGATCGATATGGTGCACGAAGATATCTGAGGTGGCACGGATTTCACGACGCGGGGAACGGCGCCCGCTCACTGCGGGGGAGGTCGCGCTCGCCAGCAGCGTCTTTGGCGATGCGATCGACTATGATCGTGCCGGGATCGCCAATCGCAAATGGATCTTCTTCCAGCCGCGTACCGTCACCATGGCGCCGACCGGCTGCATCCATTTCCACCCCGGCGGCGACCATTATCGCGACGATTTCGCGCACGCCCCGCTGAGCCTGCAGGGGCTGTTCATCCACGAGATGACGCATGTCTGGCAGCACCAGAAGGGCATCTTCCTGCCCCTGCGCCGCCATCCCTTTTGCCGCTACGGCTACAGCCTGAAGCCCGGCTGGCGGCTCGAGCGCTACGGGCTTGAGCAGCAGGCGGAGATCGTCCGCCATATCTTCCTGCTCCGCCGCGGTGCACTCGTTCCCGGCGCGCCGCCGCTTGAACAGTATCGCGGCATTCTTCCCTTCACCGGAATACCCGACCGGATCGCCTGATCGCGCAGCCTATTGCGGCTGTTCCAAGACCCTATCCATCACCCGATCCGCGGGCGGTGGCGGTGGCGGAGGTGGAGGTGGTGCCACATAGGTTGGCGGCGCCGCCGGGCGCGGCGTGAACTGCGGGCGCTCCACGGGTTCAGGACGCGGCGGCGGGCTATAGTGCGGCCGCTCGGTAGGCGCAAAGCCGGGAGGGCGCGTGAAGTTCGGCCGGTCGGGCCGCGTGCGCGGTGGCTCCGGTGAGGTGACATCGGGCTGCGTCACGCTCGGGCGCGGAGCGCCATCCGGGCGCCAGCGCGGACGATCGTCGGGTGAGCGAATTGGCCGGTCCGGTGGGGGCCTTACGCCCTCCGGCGACGGCTCGCCACGCGGCGGACGCGGGAAGCGCGGTGGCTGGCTTCCCGGCGCCTCGCCCGGCGGCCGTTGCCAGCCCCAGCCGGGACGGCCGGGGCGCTGCGGGCGATCGACGTCCGGTACCCGATCGATCGGCGTGTCGATAGCCGGCGCTTCGATGATCGGCGATTCACCGGGACCCGATGGGCGTGGGCGCGTCCAGCCCGGCCGGTCGGGCCGATGGGGGCGCTCGACCCCGGGCACCGGATTGACGGGCGGGGTGCCGTCGACCGGTGGCCTTGGCCGGATCCAGCCGGGCCGCCCGCCCGGATAGGGTGGACGCGCGCCCGGTGTGCCGTCGGGGTTTTGCGGGCGGGTCATGCCTGGCCGCCAGCCGGGGCGGGGTGGGCGAACGCCCGGGGCGGGTGTCTGCCCGCCATGGTTGAAGCGCGGCGGCGGTCCGCGGAAGCCGTCCTGCTGCCAGCGGCGGAAGCGGTCGCCCGCCCACCAGCGGCGCTGACGTTCCCCGGCAAGCGGCCCCCGCCATTTGGATGCACCCGAGCCACCGTGCCAGCGCCGCCAACCCGGATGCCGGTCGCGCCCCGACGACCAGCGCAGGCGCAGGTCGACGATGATCGGCAGCTGTTCCGCCCAATAGCCGGCATCGACCGAATCCCAGCCGCGATCATTCTGTGCGTAGGCATGGATCGCGCGGCCCCGGCGATAAAGGCGGTCGGCCAGATCGGCCTCACGATACCCCTCGCTGCGCGACAGCAACCGCCCGTCGCGGTCATAGGCGACGATCAGCCGTCCGCCGGGCTGGTAGCCAAAGGCGAAGTCCTCATCCTGGACCAGGAACGGCTCGCGGCTGCCCGGCGCGAAATAATAATAGCGGATCGTTCCGCCCAAGGGTTCGGCGTAGATTTCGTGCCCGGTGCCCGTGCGCCAGCCCCAGATATCATTGCCGTCATAGGCGAAGCTGAAATCAGGCGGCGCGTCGCCGATCGCGTCGAGCAGGGCATCGGCGTCGTCGATCCACTGATAGTCGGCATCGTCCGACAGGCTGTCGCGCGATTGTTCGCGGAGCTGCACGGTCAGGGGTTGGGCCCATGCCGGCACGGCTAGCGCCAGCGCGCTGCACATCCCTATTCCGGTCAGTCGTCCGATGCGGCCCATCACACCCCTCCAAATCGATACGATGAACTGTGCGCTTCAATCGATGAACGGTCGCTGCATGTTTCGTTCAGCAAACAGGGCGTTTCGGATTGCGGGACGCGAGGACCGATCCTAGCTTTGTTCCATCAACAGGGAGAGATGAATGCGCCGGATGATTTCGCTGACTTTGCCGTTGCTTGCCATATCTCCGGCCGCCGCCCAAACCTCGACCCAGCCCACCGATCCCTATGCGCCGGGGCGGGAAGTCATCGCGGATATCGGCCGGATCGTGACGCCCAAGGGCGTGCAGGAAACGTTCGAGCTGACGCTCGGCGGTGCGCGCCAGGTGGTGAATGTCCGTGGTGCCGATCGCGACAATCCGATCATGCTGTTCATCCATGGTGGTCCCGGCGCGGTCGAGATGCCGATCGCCTGGACGTTCCAGCGGCCATGGGAGGATTACTTCACCATGGTGCAATGGGACCAGCGCGGTGCGGGGCGGTCCTATCCGCTCAACGACCCCGCCGCACTCGCCCCGACGTTGACCTTCGATCGCTATGTCGATGACGCGATCGAGCTGATCGACCAACTGCGCAAACGCTATGGCAAGCGCAAGGTGGTGGTGCTGGGCCATAGCTGGGGCACCGCGGTCGGGCTTGCCGTGGCGGAACGCCGCCCGGACCTGCTCCACGCCTATATCGGCATGGGTCAGGTGATCGACTGGAAGAAGAATGAGCGCGCCGGCATGGCCTGGACGATCGAGCAGGCGAAGAAGCGCGGCGACACCGAAGCGATCAAGGGGGTGGAGGCGCTGGCCCCCTATCCCGACGGTGATCGCTTCACGATCCAGCAGGCCGACGAATGGCGCAAATACGCGATCCGCTACGGCTCGCTCGCGGCCTATCGTGCCGACGCGAATTTCTACCACCGTTCGACGCGCCTCTCTCCCGAATATACCCCCGCCGATCGCAAGGCGTGGATCGACGGCAGTCTGTTTACGGTGACCACCCTGTGGCCACGGCTTGCCAACGTCAGCTTCACCAAGCTGCGCAAGGTCAACACGCCGGTGATCCTGTTCCTCGGCCGGCACGATAGCACCACTGATTCGCAGCTTGCGGCGGACTGGGCCAGCCGCCTTTCCGCGCCGAGCAAGCGGGTCGTCTGGTTCGAGCATTCGGCGCATCTTCCGATGATCGAGGAATCGGGCCGCACCTTCGCCGCGCTGCTCGATCATGTCGTTCCGCTGACCAGGACTGACGCGAAAAAGTGATGGCGGCGCTTGGGGGTGCCGCTAGTTTCCTGCGCAACAAAGGGGAGTTCTGAAATGCGTCGCATCGTCGTTGCCACCGCCGCCTTGCTTGCGGCCACACCGCTTGCCGCCCAGACCGTCCCGGCGGCGAAGGTCAGGTTCATCCATGCCGGCGCGTTGCTTGCCAAGCCGGGCGAGGCGCCGCGCGGCCCCAGCACCATCGTGGTGCGCGACGGCAAGGTGGCCGAGGTACGCGACGGCTATGCCGCGCCCGAGGCGGGGGCGGAGCTGATCGACCTCAAGGATCGGTTCGTGATGCCGGGACTGGTCGACATGCACGTCCATTTCTGGGGCATTGGCGGCGATCCGATGCGCAACCGGCTGACCGCGCTCAACCGCGACGATGGCGACAACATGATGTACGCGATCGACAATGCACGGGTGACGTTGGAGGCTGGCTTCACCACGGTGCGCGATCTGGGTGGCGATGCGCGTGGCATGCGCGCGCTGCGTGAGGGGATTGAGCGCGGTACGGTCGCCGGGCCGACGATCGTCAACGCGGGCAACCCGATCTCGGTCTCGGGCGGTCATGGCGATCCCACCAACGGCCTCGCCGGAACCTTTGCCGACGCCGTCCATCAGCACACGATCAACACCTGCGACGGGGCCGACGATTGCCGCCGCGCGGTGCGTCAGCAGGTCGCGCTGGGTGCGCAGGTGATCAAGTACATGTCCACCGGCGGCGTGCTCTCCAACGTCTCGGGTGGCCTCGGCCGCGCGATGACCGAGGAGGAGATGAAGGCGATCGTCGATACCGCGCATGGCCTTGGCCGCAAGGTGGCGACGCACAGCCATGCCGTGGCGGGGACCAAGGCGGCGATCGCCGCTGGCGTGGACACGATCGATCATGGCACCTTCCTCGACGACGCGGCGATCGCGGCGATGAAGGCCAACGGCACCTGGCTGGTCCCGACGATGATGGCGCCCGCCGCCGCGCTTCAGCAGGCGCGCGCGGGCATGCTCCCGCCCGCGACGATCCCCAAGGCGGAGGAAGCCGCCGCTGCGGCCGTGGCGAGCCATGCCAAGGCGTTCGCGGCAGGGGTCAAGGTCGCGTTCGGCACCGACAGCGGCGTGTCGAAGCACGGCGACAATGCCCGCGAATTCTCGATGATGGTGAAGGCGGGGATGGCGCCGGCGCAGGCGCTCAAGGCCGCGACCGTCAATGCCGCCGAGGCGCTTGGCCGCTCCGCGTCGATCGGGACGATCGAACCCGGCAAGGATGCCGACATCATCGCGGTCGCGGGCAGCCCGATCGAGGATGTTGCGCGGATGGAGAAGGTCGACTTCGTCATGCGCCACGGCGTCGTCCACAAGGCTGGTGGCAAGCGGCAGAGCTTCCCGGAGTAAGGCCGAGCGGCTGGTTGCGCCTAGAGTGTAACCAGCCGGTCTTCACCCAATTCGGCAAGCAACGAGACGAGGCCGCCGGGTTCGATGCCGGGCGCGAGCGTGTCGAAGGCAATGCCCGCCGCAGCAAGCCCGGTCTGGCAGGCGATCAGCGTGACG
Source organism: Sphingomonas sp. GW821-FHT10C01 (assembly GCF_059415525.1). Classification (NCBI taxonomy): domain Bacteria; kingdom Pseudomonadati; phylum Pseudomonadota; class Alphaproteobacteria; order Sphingomonadales; family Sphingomonadaceae; genus Sphingomonas; species Sphingomonas sp. GW821-FHT10C01. The sequence continues at coordinate 1,265,180 of NZ_JBWKNK010000001.1, forward strand.
CCGCTGTCCAGTGCCTCGGCAAGAAGCTGCGCGCGCGTCGCCAGCCCCTTGATGGCAAGGGCTGCATCATCGGGATCGCTTCCCGGGAGCAGCAACGCCACTGCTGCTTCATGGCAATAGAGGCGAGCGTCTCCACCCACCGCCACATGCGCGCAGGCGAGCGACAGCGCCGCGCGGAACCGTTCGATATCGGCGGTCGCGGCGATGATCGTCAGGCCGCGCATGCCGGGCATCCAGGATCCTTGGGCAAGGTCAGCGTGCGGAAGCGCAACGCCAACGTGTCGGCGATCAGCAGTTTGCCCGCGCTGTCCTCTCCGAACGGGGTGATCGCGCGGATCACTTCCAACGCGGCGAGGCTGCCCATCAGCCCGGTCAGCGCGCCGATCACGCCCTGCTCGGCGCAGTTGATGCCGGGGCGCTCGGGATCGGCGCCCACGAAACAGCGATAGCAAGGCTTGTCCGCTTCCCAGCCGCGAAACACGGCCAGCTGGCCCTCGAACTCGCCGACCGCCGCGCTGATCAGCGGCACGCGGTGGCGCAACGCCGCATCGGCGACCAGCAGGCGGGTTTCGAAATTGTCGGTGCCGTCGAGGATCGCGTCATGTCCGGCAAGCAGATCGGCGGCATTGGCGGCATCGATCCGCACCGGATGCGGGGTCACTTCGATATGCGGATTGAGGCGGCGCAGTGCCGCGACGGCGGCATCGCATTTGCGCGTCCCCGCATCGTCGGTGGCGAACAACGTCTGGCGTTGAAGGTTGGACAGATCGACCCGGTCGTCGTCGATCACTGTAAGCCGCCCGATCCCCGCCGCCGCCAGATACTGAAGCGCCGGCGATCCGATCCCGCCCGCGCCGATCACCGCCACCCGCGCGCCCTTGAGCCGCATCTGCCCCGCGCCGCCGATTTCCTTGAGGATGATATGGCGGGCGTAGCGTTCCAGCTCTTGGTCGGAGAGGTTCATGGATTCCAGATAAAGGTGACGGTCGCCCGATACCATTGCTCGGCGGTCGCCGCGCGCGGTGCCAGGTTGTTGCGCGCGAAGCTGGAAACGAGGCCCGCGGCATATTGCTCGACCGAAGGACAGCCGATCGTGCGGGGGATCGATGCGCGCACCCCGTCCTCGGGGTGGACCAGCACCGCGACCTCGACCCGCATCGCCGGGCGGCCATCGACCGTCCGGCGCTGGCGGCACTTGTTCACCCGCGCCTGCCCCTGGACATAGGCATTCATCGGCGCGGTCATCAGCGGCGTCTGGCGATAGGGAAGATCGGGCAGTTTGGTCCAGTCGATCCCGGCGCCCTGTTCAGGAGCGGGCGCGGACGCGGCGGGGGGGTGCGCAGGGGTTTCCTGCACCACGGCGGCAAGCAACAGAAGGGGGAGCCAGCCTCCCGGCATCAGCGTCCTGTCGACCCGAATCCGCCGATGCCGCGCGCCGTCTCGTCGAGTGAGGCGACCTCCGCGAACACCGCGCGCTGCACGGGCGCAGCGACCAACTGCGCGATGCGATCGCCCCGCGCGATCGGGAAAGGATAGCCGCCCAGATTGGCAAGGATCACCTTCACCTCGCCGCGATAGTCGCTGTCGATCGTGCCGGGGGTGTTGAGGCAGGTGATGCCGTGCTTGAGCGCGAGGCCCGAACGCGGGCGCACCTGCACTTCGTAACCCTCCGGAATTGCGATCGCAAAGCCGGTGGCGACCGCATGACGCGCACCGGGCGCCAGGATCAGATCCTCCGCCGCGACCACGTCCATGCCGGCGGCGCCCGCGGTGGCATAGGTGGGCAAAGCCAAGCCCGCGCCATGCGGCAGGCGGGCGAGTTCGATGGTGATCGGCGCGGCGGTCATACGGGTTTCCGGGGTAAGGCGGCGGCAAGGCGGCGCGCCGCCTCGATCACCTGGGGATCGTCGAGGATGTTGCTCCCGCGCGCGGGCAGGATTCGGAAATCGGTGGCGATGCCGCGCAGCGACAGCGCTTCAGCGTAGGCGCGTGCGAATCGGGCCGGCACCTTCTGGTCGTCGCCGCCACTCAGCAGTGCCGCGCGCAGATCGGGAGCGATGCCACCCGCGGTCTGAAGCGGGTCGAGGCTCTCGACCTTGGTGCGCCACGGTTCGGGCGGCTTCTCGCGTCCGGCCATGTAGCGGCGCCATTCGGGTAGCGCGCAGGGGCAGGAGACGAGCACCATGCCGTCGAGCAGGTCGGGGCGCAGGCCCGCCAAGTTGGCGATGATCGCCGCTCCGCCACCCTCGCCGATCGCGACAACGCGCGCGCGGCGATAGCGGTGGCGGAGCGCTGCGATCGTGTCGGCGACCGTCGTGATGCGATCGCTGGTGTAATTGTCGCCATTGCCGTCGCCCTGCACGCCGGACGACTGATTGCCGGCGCCATCGGCAAAGCCCGGACGCAACAGCCGGACGACCGCACTCCCGGGTTCGGCTGTCGCGAGCGCCTGGCCGAAGGGCCTGATATCGACCGAGGTGCCGCCCTTGCCGTCGCCATGGACGATGACGAACAGCGTTTCGGCGTCGCGCTTCGCGTCACCCAGCGGCTCGGTGAACAGCGGTGGTGCGGGGGGTGGCGCATCGGGGGCGGCACCCATCTTGCTCGCGCTGCATGCCGCGAGCAGGATCGGGACAAGCAGCAGTCCGGCGCGGGCTAGGTTAGAGCGCATCGGCGATCCGCTGCGCGAGGCGGCGCGCGACGTCCTGCTTGGACAGTCGTTCCCAGCTTTCGGTGCGCTCGGCGGTGACGAGGTGGACGGTGTTCGCATCTCCGCCCATCACATCGCCGGAAACGTCGTTGGCGACAATCCAGTCTGCGCCCTTGCGAGTTCGTTTCCCGGTGGCGTGCTCGATCACCCGTTCCGTTTCAGCGGCAAACCCCACCACCAGTCTCGGCCGGCGGTCGCCATGGCCCAGCGTCGCGAGGATGTCCGGGTTCTCGGTCAGGCTGAGCGTCGGCGTGTCCGGGCCCTTCTTGATCTTCTGGTCGGCCGCATCGGTGCTGCGCCAGTCGGCGACGGCGGCGACCATCACCGCCGCGTCGGCGGGGAGAGCCGCATCGACCGCTTCGGCCATCTCGCGCGCAGTCTCGACATCGACACGATCGACCCCGCGCGGCGTGGCAAGCGTCACCGGCCCCGCCACCAGGGTAACGCGCGCGCCCAGCTCGGCGAGCGCCCCTGCGATTTCGAAGCCTTGCTTCCCAGAGGATCTATTAGCGATGTAGCGGACGGGATCGATTGGCTCGTGCGTCGGCCCGGCGGTAACCAGCACATGCTTGCCCGCCAGCGGCCCGGAGGCAGGCGCCAGCGCCGCCAGAATCGCGTTCAGGATCGCCGCCGGTTCGGGCAGGCGACCGGGACCGAATTCGCCGCACGCCATCGGGCCTTCATCGGGCTCCATCACCGTAACACCGTCGGCGCGGAGCTGCGCGACATTGCGCCGGGTGGCGGCGTGTTGCCACATCCGCACGTTCATCGCGGGCGCGGCCAGCACCGGCTTGTCGGTGGCGAGCAACAACGTGGTGGCGAGGTCGTCGGCGATGCCCGTCGCCATTTTCGCCATCAGGTCCGCCGTGGCGGGCGCGACGACGACCAGATCGGCATTCCGGCTGAGCTGGATATGCCCCATCTCCGCCTCGTCCTTGAGGTCCCACAGGGTCGTGAACACCTGGTTCTCCGACAGTGCGGCCAGCGTCATCGGCGTCACGAAATGCTGCCCGCCCGCGGTGAGGACGCAGGTCACCCGGATCCCGGCCTTGCGCGCGAGGCGAACCAGTTCGCATGCCTTGTAGGCCGCGATCCCGCCGCCGACGATCAATAGGATGCGCTTCATCGGGTGATCCTGTGCACCCGCACGCTTCGCCTGTCGAGGGCGCGGGCCACAAGGTCGCGCAGCCCATCGGGCACGAACACCAGCCCGACAAGGAAGACAGGCGCGATCAATAACACCCAATAAAAGGTGTCAGCCCGCGCAAAGAGGGCGAGCATTGCCGCATAGAGACAGATGGTGAGCAGCGCCCGCAGCGCCAGCGGGTCGCGCCAAGCCGCCCAGCCGAACAGGCAAAGGCCGGCAAGCACCGCGGCAAGCCAAGCGGGCGCCAGCAAGAGCGCGGTGGAGGCGCTGATCGCGTTGACGAAGAAGCCGATGCCCAACATGCCCGTCCAGCCGGGCGAAGCGGGATCCAGCGGACTCACCACGCGCGCGACGGCAAAGGCATGGGCCATCAGCGCGATCGCGAGAATGGCGAGCACGACGCCCCAGCCGAGCGCTTCGCGCCGTTCCCGCTCGAACCAGGCGGTGGCGGCCATCACAACGAGATACAATGCCGCGGTTTCCCGGATCAGGACTGCGACCAGGCCGATGGCTGCTGCTTCGATCCACCTTCCGGGGCGCCGCAATGCCAGCGAAAGGGCGATCAGCAGGCCGGCCCAAAGCTCATGGAAGGCCCAGAGGTCGGCTTGCACAAAGGCCATGAGCCCGCCCGCGAGCAATGCCATGGCGATCGCGCGTGCGGGCCAGCCGGGCAGCGCATCGCGAAATCGTATGTACCAGGCTGCCGCTACAGCGAGGACCAGCACGTAGAGCAGCGCCAGCACGGCGGCATGCGGCAAATGCGCCTGGATCACGGCCAGGGCCGGCATCCGCATCGTAATGAAGGGGCGGAGCGGATAATCGCCAAGGCGTAGCGCCTCGGCCGCCGTCGGATAGTAAGTGCCGCCATGACGAATGGCATCGACGATGCCCTCGTACAGGATGATGTCGCGTTGGTCGTCGGCGCTGCTTTGGGTGTCCGCTCCGGCGGACGGCGGCGCCGGGGCGGCAAGGCTCGCGAGGCAGCCGATCAGTAGCAACGCCAGCAAGGCCGCGGCAATGCGCGCGCGGGTCTGCGAAAGGCGCGCGAAACGAGACGGCTGCATGAGCCAGAGCGGCTTTTGACTGATCATCGAATTGGCTTCTATCGCAGCCGGTCGATGCTGTCAGGTAATCAGCAGCGTCGCGGCGATGCCGGCGCCCGCCGCGAGCAACGCGACCGCCACGTAACGCCAGCCACCGCCGACCCGGACCACCTCGATCTCCTTGAGCGGCGGGGCCGGGGGGGCGCCGCCGGGATCGGGGAAATGCCGCTCGATGTTGCGGATCAGCTTGGGCAGCCGGGCGAGGGTCTTCAAATCCTCCGACAGCCGGTCGGCGATGAAGGCTTCCGGCCCCAGTTCGGTGCGGATCCATTCGCGCACGAACGGGGCGGCCGAATCCCACAGATTGATGTCGGGGTGCAGCCGTGTCGCCACCCCCTCCACCATCACCATCGTCTTCTGCAGCAGCAGCAAATGCGGCTGGGTCTGCATGTCGAAGTCGCGGGTGATGTTGAACAGGCTGTCGAGCATCATGCCGACGCTCATGTCCTTGACGGGCAGGCCGCGCATCGGCTCGCCCACGGCGCGAAGGGCGGTGGCGAACTCGGCGACATTATGGTGCGCGGGGACATAGCCCGCCTCGAAATGGATCTCGGCCACGCGGCGGTAATTGCCGGTGATCAGACCATAGAGGATCTCGGCCAGCCAGACGCGCGCGCGCCGGTCGATTCGGCCCATGATACCGAAATCGATCGCGGCGATATGGTTGCCGGGGAGCGCGAAGAGATTCCCTTGGTGCATGTCGGCGTGGAAGAAGCCTTCCGAGATCGCCTGGCGCAGGAACGCGCGAACCAGCGTGTTGGCGAGCTTCTCGGTGTCATAGCCCGCGGCGACGATCGCGTCGCGGTTCGACAGTTTGATGCCGTCGATCCACTCCAGCGTCAGCACCTTGCCGGTAGTGCGCTGCCAGTCGATCGTGGGGACGGTGAAATCGGGCTCCGCCTCCATCGACTCCGAAAGTTCGGAGGCGGAGGCGGCCTCGCGGCGCAGGTCGAGCTCGCGCGCGGTCCAGCGCTTGAACGTCTCGATGACGAGGCGCGGGCGCAGCCGCGCGACCTCGCCGCCCTGTGCCTCGAGCTGCGCGGCCGCCCATTCATAGGTTTCGATCGCCTTGGCGAACTCGGCTTCGATTCCCGGGCGCAGCACCTTGACCGCGACCGTGCGGCCGTCGGTGGTGGTTGCGCGATGGACCTGCGCGATCGAAGCGGCGCCGATCGGCACCTCCTCGATCGCGGTGAACAGGTCCTCGATCGGGCGTTCGAAGCTGCGCTCGATCGCGGCGCGGATCACCGGGAAGGGGACGGGCGGGAGCGCGTCCTGCAGGCGAATCAGGTCGTGCGTCGCGGCCTCACCGATCAGGTCGGCGCGCGTGGCGAGCGTCTGGCCCAGCTTGATCGCGGCGGGGCCGATGGCCTGCAGCGCGTCGGCATAGCGCGGCGTTTCGGGCACGCGCGCGCCGAAGCGGGCGAGCCGGGCGAGGCGGCGCACCGGACGCGGCGTGTTGCGGTCGCGCTCGATGCCCCGCAGCGCGCCATGGCGCGCCAGGGTGCGGCCCCATTTCAGGAGGCGCCACAGATGGACGACGGGAGCGGTCAAATCTTCCAGCCGCTATGGATCGCCACCAGGCCGCCCAGCATCGGTTCGACGCGGGTCTGCACGAAGCCGGCCTCTTTGATCATGCGCTCGAAGGTCGGCATGTCGGGGAAGCGACGGATCGATTCGATCAGATAGCGATAGCTGTCCTCGTCATTCGCCAGCAACTTGCCCAGCTTCGGTACGATATGGTGCGAATAGGCATCATAGACGTCCGAAAAGCCCGGCCAGACGGTGGTCGAGAATTCGAGCACGAAGAACCGACCGCCGCGCTTCAGCACACGATGCGCCTCGCGCAGCGCCTTGGGGATGTCGGTGACGTTTCGGATGCCGAAGGCGATGGTGTAGGCGTCGAAGAAGCGATCGGGCCATTGCAGCGTTTCGGCGTTCGCCTCGCTCCACACCAGACCGTCGATTCCGCGCTTCGCCGCGCGTTCGATGCCGACGGCGAGCATGTCGGGGTTGATGTCGGCAACGGTCACCGCCGCACCCGATTCGGCCATGCGGAAGGCGATGTCGCCGGTGCCGCCGGCCATATCGAGAATCGCTTCGCCCTCGCGCGGCTTTACCCGGCGGACGAACACGTCCTTCCAGATGCGGTGAAGCCCGCCCGACATGGCGTCGTTCATCACGTCGTAGCTGGAGGCGACGCTGGAGAAGACCCCGCCGACGCGGCGGGTCTTGTCCTCGGGGGCGACATCTTCGTAGCCGAAGGAGACGGTGTCGGTCATGCGGTGCGCTCTAGCCAAGGCTTGTGGACGGAGCAAACGCAACATAGCTCAATCCAATGCCTGAGCTTCCCGAAGTCGAGACGACCGTGCGCGGTCTTGCCCCCGTACTGGAGGGGCGGCGTATCCGCCGTGTGCTGATGCGGCGGCCTGACCTCAGGCGTCCGATGCCACAGGATCTGGGCCAGCGCCTCACCGGCGCCACCGTCACCTCGCTCGGACGCCGCGCCAAATATGGCCTGATCGACACCGATCGCGGCGACACGATGATTTTCCACCTGGGCATGTCGGGGCGCTGGCGGATCGACCCGACCGAGGAACTGGCGCACGATCATCTGATTCTCGAGACGGAGGAGGGGCGCACACTGGCGCTCAACGATCCGCGACGCTTCGGCTCGGTCGACCTGTTGCCGACGGCCGAGGTCGATGCATGGCCCGCGTTCAAGGCACTCGGTCCCGAGCCACTGGGGCCGGACTTCACGTCGAATCATCTATTCCAGGCCCTTGCGGGGCGTATCGCGTCGATCAAGCTGTTGCTGCTCGATCAGCGAATCGTCGCCGGGCTGGGCAACATCTATGTGTGCGAGGCGCTGTACGAATCGCGCATCGCGCCCAGCAGCGGCGGCGGCTCGATCCCGAAGCCCAGGCTGGAGCGGCTGGTCGCCGAAGTCCGCGCCGTACTCGAATCGGCGATCGAGGCTGGTGGATCGACCCTGCGCGATTATGCGCGCCCCGATGGCGAACTGGGCTATTTCTCGAAGCAGTTCAAAGTCTATGGGCGCGAGGGTGAACCCTGCGAATGCGGCGGCACCGTCGCGCGCTATACCGAAGGTGGGCGTTCCACTTTCTGGTGTCCGAAATGCCAGCGCTGATTCGCGTTCCGTCTTTGCGAACCGGTGCGGAATCTGGTCAGCCAGGTTGACCCGAATCGCTCGAATGGCTAAGGGGCGCGCTTTCCCGGCGTGGGGATGTGATTTCCGCGCCTCTTTTCGCATCGAAAACAGGAACGAACATTCATGGCGAACACGCCGCAAGCCAAGAAGCGCATCCGCCGCAACGCCGCCCGCGCCGAAGTCAACGGTGCACGCGTCAGCCGCATTCGTACCTTCGTCAAGAAGGCAGAGAGCGCGCTCGAATCGGGCGACAAGTCGGCAGCGGAAACCGCGCTGAAGGCGATGCAGCCGGAACTGGCGCGTGGCGTGGCCAAGGGCGTTCTGCACAAGAACACCGCGTCGCGTAAGTTTTCGCGTCTGACGAAGCGCCTCGCCGCGCTCGCCTGAACTCACGCGATTTCAGCGATTTAGAAGCCCTGCCGGAGTGATCCGGCGGGGTTTTTCGTGTGTATTCAGCAGGTTGGAAATCGCGCGCCGACGAATCGGCGGAAACGCGCGAGTCGCGTCGTCACGCCATTGTAACGTTGTGAATTCAGGGCGTGATTCCAGGCGCTTAGAGCTTGAATCGCGGATTTCCGGGCGTGGGACGAGTCAAGCCTACTTATTTCAGATTCTTTACATGCGGCCCTCTTGATCGACTCGAAAAATGGCTCCTAAAACGACCCTCCGCCGCGGCGTTTCTCGCAGGCGGAATCAGCGAAGGGCGTAACTCGGGGCGGATGCGATTCCGGCTGGGGGTAGCTTTTGCCTGAACGAAATCGACGTGCGGAAAGGGGGCTTTCCGCGTTTGAAGTCTTGTGCCCGTGCGCGGGCGTGTAACCAAAGGGGCGTGTTAGGAATGGATCAAGCCAAGGCCTGGACACGCGTGCGCGGAAATCTGCGACTTTCTGCGGGACAGCGGTTGTTCGACCAGTGGCTGAAGCCGATCGTCCTGATCGAGGGGGGCGACCCGGAAACCGTGCGCCTGGGTCTGCCGTCGCCGTTCATGACCAACTGGGTGAAGGGCCATTACGCCGAACGGCTGCTGATGGAGTTCCGCTCGCAGCTGCCCGACATCCGCACGGTTTCGATCGAGACGCTCGCCCGCGATTCGCGGGAGCTTGCGCCCGAAGCCGAATCGCCGGTTGCCGCTGCCGCCACGCCTGTCGTCGCGGCGCCGATCGCTCCGCGTCCCGCTCTGTCGGCTGAGCGCCCGCGATTTGATTCGCGGTTCACCTTTGAGCGTTTCGTTGTCGATACGTCGAACCGGGTCGCGTTCAACGCAGCCAAGGCGTTGGCCGAGCCGGGCAAGCCGCGTTTCAGCCCACTCTACCTTCACAGCGCGACCGGCCAGGGCAAGACGCACCTGATGCACGCGATCGGCCAGGCCTTCCTTGAGGCATGCCCGGACGCGAGCGCGATCTACATGCCGGCCGAGCGCTTCATGTTCGAATTCGTCCGCGCGGTGCGCGAGAAGGATACGTTCTCGTTCAAGGCGCGGCTGCGCGGCGTCGATCTGCTGATGATCGACGATCTTCAGTTCATCGCCGGCAAGGAATCGACGCAGGAGGAATTCTTCCACACCGTCGACGAGTTCATGCGCGAGGGCAAAAGGCTGGTGATCGCCGCCGATCGCAGTCCGCTGGCGCTAGAGGGCATCGAGGCGCGACTGGCGTCGCGCCTGGGCGCGGGTCTCGCCGCCGACATCAAGCCCGCCGAGCTCGGCCTTCGCCGCGCGATCCTGGGTCGCAAGCTCGAGGATATGCCCGGAGCGCAGGTGCCTTCGGAGGTGCTCGACCTGCTCGCCGCGCGGATCAGCAGCAGCGTCCGTGAGCTCGAAGGCGCGCTCAACCGCCTCGTCGCCTATGCGCAGCTCAACGAGGAGACGGTGACGATCGAGTTCGCCGAGAGCGTGCTGGGCGAGGCGTTGCGCGGCAGCCAGCGCCGCATCACGATCGACGAGATCCAGAAGGCGGTATCGTCGCACTTCGACGTCAAGCAACTCGACCTGGTGTCGCAGCGTCGCGCCGTCGCGATCGCGCGTCCGCGCCAGATCGCGATGTACCTCGCCAAGCGCCTGACCACGCGTTCGCTGCCCGAGATCGGCCGCAAGTTCGGCAATCGCGATCACTCGACCGTGATCCATGCCGTCCGTCGCATCGAGGAACTGCGCGGCACCGACAGCGAGATCGATACCGCCGTGCGCAACCTGATGCGCCAGCTGGAAGCATAGGCGCTCCGCAGAGCGGAATGGGGGCGGGGGCGGAAGGTCAGGGACCTTTCGCCCCCAGCTGTTTCTAGCGGGGCAGTTCGTCGAGGAACGCGGCGACCTCGCCCAGGTTGACCTGCTTGTCGAGATAGGTCGCCCCGATCCCGCGCGCGAGCAGGAAGGGGAGCGTTCCCGCGTCCATCTTCTTGTCGTGCAGCATATGCTCGACCAGCCGCGCGCCGCTGGCGGCGATGCCCGCGCTGGCGAGATCGTGCGGCAGACCGCTCGCCTTGAGGTGCGCGGCGACCCGTTCGGAATCGGACTGTGGGCACAGGCCCTGTCGTGCCGAGAAGGCGAAGGCGAGCGCCATGCCCGCCGCGACACCCTCGCCGTGGAGCAGCTTGTCCGAGAAGCCCGTCTCGGCCTCCAGCGCATGGCCGAAGGTATGGCCAAGATTGAGCAGCGCGCGGCGGCCGGTGGTCTCGCGCTCGTCGTCGGCGACGATCCGCGCCTTCGCGCTCACCGAATGCGCGATGGCGTAGGCGCGGGCGTCCGAATCGCCGGCCAGCAACGCGCCGCCATTGGCCTCGCACCAGGTGAAGAAGTCGGCATCGTCGATCAGGCCGTATTTCACCACTTCGGCATAGCCGGCGCGCTGTTCGCGCAGCGGGAGGGTGTCGAGCAGATCGGGGTCGATCAGCACGAGCGAGGGCTGGTGGAAGGCGCCGACCAGATTCTTGCCCGCCCGGCTGTTGATCGCGGTCTTGCCGCCGACCGAGCTGTCGACCTGCGCCAGCAAGGTCGTCGGAATCTGCACGAAGTTGCAGCCGCGCTTCAGGATCGCGCTGGCAAACCCGACCAGATCGCCGATCACGCCTCCGCCAAGCGCGATGACATGGTCGCCGCGCTCGATACCAAGGTCGAGCAGACGGTCGAGCAGCGCTTCGAGCTGGCTCCAGCTCTTGGTACCCTCGCCAGGGGGAAGGATGATCGTCTCGCTCGCCCGCCCGGCGGCCAGGAGCGCGGCGGCGAGCCGTTCGCCATGCGGCGCGACATTGGCGTCGGTGATAATCACGAACGGGCGCTTGCGGGCAAAGGGCTCCAGCTGTTCGGCGGCGCGGCCGAGCAGCCCGCTCTCGATCCGCACCTCATAGCTGCGCGTGCCGAGCGCGACGGGGACGATTTTCATCGTGTCAGCGCCGCGAGGATCGCGGTCACCGTCGCGTCGTGCGGCGCGGACTTGCTCACCACATGGAATGGCGCGAGCGCATAGACCGGGTTGCGGACGGCGGCGAGTTCGGTGAGCACCTTCAACGGATCCTTTCCACGAAGCAGGGGTCGGTGATCGCGTTTGGCGACGCGTTCGGCCAGGACATGCGGGGGCGCGTCCAGCCAGATCGCGGTCGACTGGTCAAGGATCAGCGCGCGGGTCTCGGCATTCAGGAACGCGCCGCCGCCGGTGGCGATCACCTTGGGCGTTCCGTCCACCAGGCGCGCGATCACACGCCGCTCGCCGTCGCGGAAATGCGCTTCGCCGAACCGTTCGAAGATTTCGGCGATGGTCATGCCCGCCGCCGATTCGATCTCCACATCGGCATCGACAAAGGGAAGATGCAGCCGCTGCGCAAGGCGACGGCCGATCGTGGTCTTGCCCACGCCCATCAGCCCGATCAGGACGATCGGACGTGTCGGCACATAAGGATCGGCGGGGTGGGTTTGCAGCATGGTCGCGGGGGCTATACAGCGAGGGCCGCGCTCGGGCAAAAGGCCCGTGCGCCTGTATTCATTTCCGGTTTGAGGGGGTCGATGTCCCGTTCGCTCATTATTCTTGTCGTGGTTGCCATCCTGTTGATCGGCGGCCTTTTCCTGCTCGCCGGGCGCGACACCGAAAAGCAGCCGGTGGCCGTGGAGAAGGTCGTGCCGCTTGAAAATCTCGCCAACTAACGCCGGACTGACCGCGCTGGCGGTGGTGCTGGCGGCGGGGGCGGTGATCCCGGCGCTGAGCCAGGATCGCCCCGAATCGCTGTTGCCGCCGGGATTCAACGATCCGGCGCCAGCGCCCGCTCCGGCCCCCGCGCCAGCCAGCGTACAGCCGGGGACGCCGCGTCCGGCGGCGACGCCGACTGGCGTCGCCAGCCCGCTGCCCGGCGCGCCGCTGCCGTTGCCGACGCCGGGCGCAACCCCCACCGGGGTGCCCGGCGAGATCGATTATGCGGTCGTCGCCCGCTACGAACTTCCCGATTTCGCCAAGCGCTCGCTGGCGCAGGTTGGCCCCTCGTCGCCCGCGAGCGACGGGTTGCCCGCCAACGCCTTTGGCAATGCCGATGGCGGTTTCCTGCAGGTGCTGATGCGGCGGCTTGATGCGCCGGTCGCCTCGCGCTGGCTCTCGATCGCGCTGCGCCGCGCGTTGCTGTCGCGCGTCGATACGCCCGCGGGCCTCAACGGCGCGGATTTCGCCGCCGAGCGTGCCTGGCTGTTGATCCGCATGGGCGAAGCCGATGCCGCGCGCGCGATGGTGCAGTCGGTCGATATCCAGAATTACACGCCCAAGCTGTTCCAGATCGGAATGCAGGCGATGCTCGCCACCGCCGATCCGGGCGGCATGTGCCCGATGGTCGTGCCGGCGCTGCGTACCGCGCCCGACCGCAACTGGCGTTTCGCCGAGGCGATGTGCGCCGGGCTTGAGGGCGATCCCAGCAAGGCCGGGCCGCTGATCGATTCCGTGCGGCGCAGGATGAGCAACTCGATCGACCTGCTGCTCGCCGAAAAAATGGTCGGCATGGGCGTGTCGGGCCGTCGTGCGGTGACCATCGAATGGGATGCGGTCGATCAGCTGAGTGCCTGGCGTTGGGGGCTGGCGGTCGCGTCGGCGACCGATATTCCCGCCGAACTTTATGGCACGGTTGGTCCGCAGGTGAATTATTGGCGCGCGACCGCGCCGATGCTGGGCTGGCGTGACCGGATCGCGGCGGCCGAGGCTGCGGCCGGGCAGGGGGTCTTCTCCAGCCAGGCGTTGACCGACCTCTATGGCGAGATCGAGGAACAAGAGGACGCGACCACGACCGAGGTCGCCGTCGCCCGCGACCTGCGTGCGACCTTCACCGCGGCGACGCCGGCGGAACGGGTCGAGCGGATGCGCGCGCTTTGGGACGAACCGCAGGGGGCAGGCGCGCGCTACAGCCGCCTGATCCTGACCGCGCGCGCGGCGGCGCGGCTCCATCCCGATGCGGCATTGCGCGATGATGCCGACCGGCTGATCGCATCGATGCTGAGCGCGGGTCTCGATCGTGCCGCAATGCGCTGGCGCGGCGTGGTCGAGCGCGGGAGCGAGGGCGCGGCGCTGCTGCTGCTCGCCGATCCCTCGGGCCGTCCGGTTTCGGCGGGTGACGCGGGCGCCTATCGGGGTGAAAGTGCTGCGCTTTATGCCGCCGCGATGGCGGGTACGGGCCGGGTCGCGGACGGCGATGGCGCGCAGCTGATGCAGGGCGCCGGGGTGAACTTCCAGGGCGCGAACGCCTGGACCCGGGCCATCGACGAGGCCGCGCAGCGCGGCGAACCGGGCACGGTCGTACTGCTCGCCGCGACGGGGATGCAGACGCGTGCTTGGGCGGGCGTGTCGCCCGAGGCGCTCTACCATATCACCCGCGCGCTGACCCGCGTCGGGCTGGGCGGCTATGCACGGATGATCGCCGTCGAGGCGATCACGCGGACTTGAGCGGCGCCGGCCATGACCGCGCGCTGATCGAGCGCTTCCTCGAGATGATGGCGGCGGAGGCGGGGGCCTCCGCCAACACCATCGCCGCCTATGGCACCGACCTGCGGCTCGCCTCGGTGGCGCTGGCCGGCGGGCTCGGCGACGCCGACCGCGCGGCGATCGAACGGCTGGCGCATGAATGGCGGGACCTGTCGCGCGCCACGGTCGCGCGCAAATCGGCGACGCTGCGGCGCTTCTTCGCCTTTCTTGCCGATGAGGGGTTGCGCGCCGACGATCCCGGCGCGGCGCTGCCGCGTCCGGGGAGCGGGCGCGGCCTCCCCAAGACGCTGTCCGCCGCCGATGTCGATCGGATCTTCGCCGCGATCCAGGCGCGAATCGAGCGCGATCCGCCCGATCCGCGCGACCTGCGGCTGCTGGCATTGGTCGAACTGCTCTACGGATCGGGTCTGCGCGCGACCGAGTTGGTGTCGCTGCCGCGTAACGCGGTGCAGCCCGACAAGCCCTATCTGATCCTCAAGGGCAAGGGCGGGCGCGAGCGGCTGGTGCCGCTGTCCGATCGCGCGCGTGCGGCGGTCGCCGCGTGGCGCGATCATGTCGATGCCAAGCGGCCCTGGCTCTTTCCCTCGGGCAAGGCGCATCTCAGCCGCGTGCGCCTCTACCAGATGATTCGTGCGATTGCAGGGGAGGCGGGCATCCCGCCCGACCGGATCAGCCCGCACGTGCTGCGCCATGCCTTCGCAACACATCTGCTGGAAGGGGGCGCGGACCTGCGTGCGCTGCAGGCGATGCTGGGCCATGCCGATATCGCCACGACCGAAATCTATACCCATGTCGACAGCAGCCGGCTGGTGCAGCTCGTCAACGAGCGGCACCCCTTGGCGGACAAACCGCGCGTTGACGCGAGCAAAGAGGGGGCATAGGGCGCCGCGATGGCTACTTTCCTCGAATTCGAGAAGCCGATTGCGGAGCTTCAGGCCCGCATCGACGAACTGCGTGACGCAGCGGCCGGCGGCGAAGTCGATATCGACAGCGAAGTCGCGAAGCTTCAGGCAAAGTCGGACAAGTTCCTGCGCGATGCCTATGCACGCTTGACCCCGTGGCAGAAGACGTTGGTCGCTCGCCATCCGGAGCGGCCGCACTTCAAGCATTATGTCGCGCGGCTGATTACCGATTTCATGCCGCTGGGCGGCGATCGCGCTTTTGCCGACGACGCCGCGATCCAGGGCGGCCTTGGCCGTTTCCGCGGGCGCCGGGTGATGGTGATCGGGCACGAGAAAGGCGACGATACCGCCAGCCGCCTCAAGCATAATTTCGGCATGGGCAAGCCCGAGGGCTATCGCAAGGCGATCCGCCTGGTCGAACTGGCCGACAAGTTCGGTATCCCGGTCATCACCCTGGTCGATACCTCTGGCGCCTTCCCCGGCATGGAGGCCGAGGAGCGCGGGCAAGCCGAGGCGATCGCCCGCTCGACCGAGGCGTGCCTCAACGCCGGCGTGCCCTTGGTCGCGTCGATCCTGGGCGAGGGCGGCTCGGGCGGCGCGGTGGCGCTGGCCGCGGGCAACCGCGTGCTGATGATGGAACATGCCGTTTATTCGGTGATCTCACCTGAAGGTTGCGCCTCGATCCTGTGGCGGACCGCCGACAAGGCCGCCGACGCCGCCGAGGCGATGAAGATCACAGCGCAGCACCTCAAGGAATTGGGCGTGATCGACACGATCGTGCCCGAACCGCTGGGTGGCGCGCATCGCGACCGCGATGCCGCGATCGATTCGCTGGGCGATGCAATCGAATCAGCGCTGGGCGAACTGGCCGGACAGGACGCGCATACGCTGCGTCAGGGCCGCCGCGCCAAGTTCCTGGCGATGGGCCGCACCTGATCCTGGTTCGGCAGCGGGACGGCTGGACTCGCGTCCCACCGCAAAAGAAAAGGGCGGCGAACCGATGGTCCGCCGCCCAATTCTTTTTCGTTTGAACGAAGGGTCTTACGACGCCTTCATGTTCGACGAAACGTTGGTGAAGGTGGTCTTGAGCTGGTTGCCCAGGCCCTGCATCGCGGCAATCGCGGCGACGGCGATCAGAGCGGCGATCAGGCCGTACTCGATTGCGGTGGCGCCCTTCTTGTTGCCAAAAATCTTACGGATCGTCTTCATACCGGTCTCCATCCTGTTCACAAGCTTCAGTTACCCGGCTGTCCGCGGGTAAAGCCCGTGTCCAGCAAGGACGGAAATTAGGGGGTGGAAGTTAACAAAGGGCTTAGACGCGACGAGTGGCTGGATAAATCAGCGGGCGCGTTGCACCGCGTCGCTGACGTTGCTCCACATGCCGGTGGTGGTATCGGCCAGCCCGAGGAGCGCGGCCATCATGGCAAGTACGATCAGCGCCAGAATCAGGCCGTATTCGACTGCGGTCGCTGCGCGACGGCATCGAAGCAATTGGCTAGTGAGCGTCGTCAGCACTTGCATCGGTACAGCCTTGTCCGATTGGAATTACTGAAAACTACGGAAACAAGATTAATGAAATGTCGATGCTGATTCCCGGAAACTCCGATTCGGAGATGTCGCAGCGAGCGCTGCTGATGGTCGTCGCCGCCGCGCTGGTAGACGGCGATGGCCGCGTGCTGGTGCAGCAGCGTCCCCCAGGTAAACCGATGGCGGGACTATGGGAGTTTCCGGGCGGCAAGGTCGATCCCGGCGAGTTGCCCGAGGCAGCCCTGTGCCGCGAACTGGAGGAGGAATTGGGCATCGGCGTGGAGCGTGCGTGCCTTGCGCCCGCGACCTTTGCCAGCGAATCGCTGGGCGACCGTCATCTGCTGTTGCTGCTCTACGCGCTGCGCAAATGGAACGGCGTCCCCCAGGCACATCACGCGACCGCGCTCAAATGGGTGCGTCCGCTCGAACTGCACCGGCTTGAGATGCCGCCCGCGGACAAGCCGCTGATCGGCCTGCTGGAAGCCCTGATCTAGGGTTTGGGTCCTGGCTTGAGCGCCGCCGCGAGCGATGCTGTCGCCGAGCCGCGGCGTGCGGGCTGGGGTTGCGAGGGGTCGGGTGCCCAGCCGGTCAGGAAAATCGTATCGAATCGCTCGGTCGTACGGCCTTCCCCATCGGCGCGTGCGGCGAAGCCAGCGGTGGCGCGCGCGACGGTTGCACGGCTTAGCGGCGGCGAAGAGGGGAGCAGGCTGGTGCTCGCCATGCCGCGCAGGTCGCGCACCAGATCGAACAGGCTGGCATAGCGAACGTTGAGCGTCTCGACGTCCGCAACCGGCAATGCGAACCCAGCGCGCATCAGAAGATCGCCGGCGGCGCGGACATCCACCTGCGGGTGAACGCGGGCAGCGGCTCGATCGGCCTCCGCCTCAAGCATTACAGGCCGCAGCGTCGATAGCGTGGCGCCGCCCAGGAGGGCGCCCAGGAACAGGCCGTCCGGACGGAGTGCGCGCCGGATCAGGCTGAGTGCGCCGGGGAGGTCGTTGACCGTATCCAGGCTGCCGGCCGCGATGACCAGATCGAAACTGCCGTCCGGGAAATGCGGCTGGTCCTCCTCGCCCTGAATGCCGCCTGCCATCGCGGCGAAGCGCGCACCGGCATCGACGCGGGTGACCCGGGCACCGGGCGGGGCCGTAAAGCCGCCGTCGAAGCAACCAAGGTCGAGCACATCGGTGAAGTCCCGGCGTACCGCGTCGAGGCGCTCAACGATCCCCTCGACCATCCAGTCCCGGATGAAGGCGGCATCGGCGAAGCGGGGGGCGGCGCGGTCGCGGCGGTCGCGGCGGCGCGCGCGGTCGAAGATCTCGGGAGGAGTCGTCACGCGGCGGCTTGTGCCGCTTTCGCTGGCGCGCGACAAGCGGGAGCGAGGGGGCAGAATGGGGGTAGCCGAGCCGGTCTTGAAACTCGTCGCGCTGGCGCTTCCGCCGCGTTGCCCGGGTTGTGGCGAAGTGGTCGATGCCGATCATCGTTTCTGCGCGGTCTGCTGGGGGCAGTTGACGCTGATCGCGCCTCCTTGGTGCGCGACCTGCAACCTGCCGTTCGACTATGATCGCGGGCCGCTGGCACAATGCGGCCAGTGTCTCTCCGTCCCGCCCCGGCATGACGGGATGCGTGCGGCGGTCGTCTATGGCCCGGCGGCGCGCGCGCTGGCGCTCAAGCTCAAATATGGCCGCCGCACCGCCTATGCCGCCACCGCGGCGGGGCTGATGGCACGGCTGATGCCCGCCGACACCGACTTGCTGGTCCCCGTGCCGCTCCATCGCTGGCGCATCTGGGGACGGGGGTTCAACCAGGCGGCGCTGATCGCGCGTGCCCTTTCCCGGCGTTCGGGCGTACCGGTGGAGCTCGATCTGCTCCGTCGGGTGAAGGCGACGCCGGTGCTGCGGGGGCTTGGAGCACGCGGGCGCGCGAAGGCGGTGGCGGGCGCCTTCGCCGCGGCGCCGGCGGCGCGGGAGGCCCTCAACGACAGGGCGGTGGTGCTGGTCGATGATGTCCATACCAGCGGCGCCACCACCGATGCTTGTGTCCGCATACTCAAGCGGGCTGGGGCGGCACGGGTGACGGTGCTGTGCTGGGCGCGCGTGATCGATCCCGACGCCGAAGATTGACAAGTTTGGCTTGCGCTCTCACCTCGGAAAGTGATGGCAAAGATCGAAATCTATACCAAGGCGTTCTGCGGCTATTGCGCGCGGGCCAAGTCGTTGCTCGACAGCAAGGGCGCCGACTATGAGGAATTCGACCTGACGATGGGCGGGCCGAAGCGTGCCGAGATGATTCAGCGCGCCAATGGCCGTACCACGGTGCCGCAGATCTTCATCGACGGCGCGCATATCGGTGGATCGGACGATCTGGCGGCGCTGGAGCGTGAGGGCAGGCTGGACGCACTGCTCGGCCGATGAAGGCCGCGATCCTTCAGATGACGAGCGGGATCGACCCGCTCGCCAATGCCCACACCCTGACCGATGGCATCGTGCAAGCCGCAGCGGGCGGCGCGGCGATGCTGTTCACCCCGGAGATGTCGGGGTTGCTCGATCGCCAACGCGAGCGGGCGGCGGCGAACATCGTCGCCGAGGGCGAGGATCGGGTTCTCGCCGCGGTGCGCGAAGCGGCGGCGAGGCATGGCGTCTGGGTGCATCTGGGATCGCTCGCGCTCAAGGGCGAGGGCGACGGCCGCTTCGTCAATCGCGGCTTCGTGATCGATGGCGCCGGCGAAATCTGCGC
Organism: Sphingomonas sp. GW821-FHT10C01; assembly: GCF_059415525.1. Classification (NCBI taxonomy): domain Bacteria; kingdom Pseudomonadati; phylum Pseudomonadota; class Alphaproteobacteria; order Sphingomonadales; family Sphingomonadaceae; genus Sphingomonas; species Sphingomonas sp. GW821-FHT10C01. The sequence continues at coordinate 1,284,419 of NZ_JBWKNK010000001.1, forward strand.
GCGTTACGATAAGCTGCATTTGTTCGACGTCGATTTGCCGACCGGCGAGCGCTGGCGCGAGTCCGATGCCTATGCGCCGGGCGCTGGCGCGGCGGTGGTCGGGACGCCGCTGGGCAAGCTCGGCCTCGCCATCTGCTACGATCTGCGCTTCCCCGATCTGTTCCGTGCGTTGACCAATGCGGGCGCGACCCTGCTCGCCGTGCCTGCCGCCTTCACCCGCCCGACGGGGCAGGCGCATTGGCATGTGCTGCTGCGCGCGCGCGCGATCGAGGCGGGGGTGCATGTCATCGCCGCCGCGCAGACCGGCGAGCATGCGGATGGCCGCGCCACCTATGGCCACAGCCTCGCCATCGATCCCTGGGGCGACGTGCTGCTCGATATGGGCGAGGGCGCTGGACTGGGTTTCGTGGAGATCGATCCCGCGCGGGTAGTGGATGTGCGTTCGCGTGTTCCCGCGCTCGCCCATCGCCGCGCGATCCCGCCGGTCGCGGTGATCGAATGATCGTCTTCGACCTGAAATGCGGTGGCGGCCATGTGTTCGAAGCATGGTTCGGCTCGAGCGCCGACTATGAAAGCCAGCGGGAGCGGGCGCTGATCGCCTGCCCGATGTGCGGCAACGACTCGATCGACAAGGCGGTGATGGCACCCAATGTCGCCGCCAAGGGCAATCGCCGCGCCGATACACCGGCGGGCAAGCCCGACCCCAAGGTGTTGATGGCTGCGCTGGCGGAAGTGCAGGCGAAGATGCTCGACGGCTCCAAATGGGTCGGCGTCGCTTTTGCCGACAAGGCACGCGCGATGCACCTGGGGGAGGAGGCGCACGCCCCGATTCACGGCCAGGCCAGCGCTGAAGAGGCTAAGGCGCTGATCGAGGAGGGCGTGGCCGTCGCGCCGCTCCCACTGCCTGTGGTTCCGCCCGAGCAGTGCAATTAACCCTTTCTGCTCCTTTAAACAGGGGTTGGCCGTGCTGACGAAAGCTGGCTATTGGAGCGTTGAGTGACTCCGTAGCTCAGCAGGATAGAGCATCAGATTCCTAATCTGAGGGCCGCGCGTTCGAATCGCGCCGGGGTCACCATTTTCCTTCTCCGAACGGTTTGACTTCATGGCTGCGGACGCACATCTCTGTGGCATGTCTTGTTCCGAACATCGGCGGCGATACCGCACCCATGCGGGACAACTCCTGGCGGGCATCTAGCCCCGGGCTCTCCACCGGCATGTCCCGAGGAGCTCGGGGCCAAGGATCGATGATCCGCATCGCCTTTCCATCTGGAAGGGCGTGTTTTGCCTTCAGGAGAAATGACAATGAGCGCGACGCGCGCGGCCAAGACCCGGCCGCAAATCCACATGATCGATACCGAGGCCGAGCGGCTCTCGGAGCTGGCGATGAACATCGAAACCGCGATGCCGCAGGTCAGCGAACTGCTGCTGCGCGAGACCACGCGCGCGAGGACGCACCGCGCGACGGCAATGCCCGCGGACGTGGTGACGATGGGGGCCGAGGTCGAGTATCGCGATGAGGCGAGCGGCATCACCCGCACCGTGACGCTCGCCTGGCCGCAGGATGCGGATATCGCGGCGGGCCGCATCTCGATCCTCACCCCGATCGGGGCGGGGTTGATCGGGTTGCGCGAGGGGCAGCAGATTCTGTGGCCCGACCGCGAGGGCCGCGAACGTAACCTGACGATCGTGAGAGTCGGTCAGCCTAACGCCGCCTGATCGGACATCGCCTCCGGTACACATCATCGTGCCGGAGGCGCCCCGCCCCTTCGCACTTGCAACATGCGCGTCTTGCTTCTAACGGCTCATGCGAATCGTTATCATTAGCAGGGGTGCAAGATGCAGGTCGTTCGTTGTTCGGGAAAGTGGCTCAATAGCCTCTCACGGCCCGCGTTGATCGCCTGCGCGCTGGCGGTGCCCATGCTCGCCGCCGCCCATGAGGGCGACGAAGCCGACGCCGGCCAGAGCGACACGGTCGTCATCACGGGGGTCAACACCAAGGGCACCGGATCGGGCACCAAGACCGATACCCCGCTGATGGAGACGCCGCAGAGCATCACCGTGATCGACGGTGAGGAGCTGACGCTGCGCAACGCCCAGTCGATCAACCAGGCGCTGGGCTATGTCGCGGGCGTTTCTCCGAACCAGCGCGGCGGCATGGTCACCCGCTATGACCAACTGATCCTGCGCGGGTTCTCGCCGGGCGTCTATCAGGACGGGATGCGGCTCATCGCCGGCCCCTATTCGACACCCCAGATCGACTTCAACCGCGTCGAGCGGATCGACATCGTCAAGGGGCCGGCATCGGTCCTCTACGGCAATTCCACGCCCGGCGGGCTGGTCAACCTCGTCAGCAAGATGCCCGAGGCGACTGCGTTCGGCCGGGTCGAGCTCCAGGCGGGCAATTACGACACGCTGCGCGCGGTGGCCGATATTAACCAGCCGCTCGACGGCGAGGGGCGGCTGTTGTTCCGAGTCGTCGGCGGCTGGCAAAAGGGCGACGGGCTGACGCGCGGCACGTTCAGCGAGCGCTATCATGTCAGCCCGATGGTCACCTTCGCGCCGACCGACCGGACCAGTCTCACCCTGATCGCCACCTATCAGCGTTCGCCTTCGGGCGGCGGCTATTCGGGCGTGCCCGCCTATGGATCGGTGTTGGCCAACCCGTTCGGGGAGCTGCCGCGCGACATCAACACCGGCGATCCCGCCTATGAGCGCTACGACCACAAGCAGAAGGCGATCGCCGCCTTCTTCCGCCACGAATTCAACGACGGCCTGAGCTTCCGTTCGAACTTCCGCTTCCAGAACAATCAGCTGAGCTACCGCCAGCTCTATGTCGCGGGCTTCACGACGACGGGAGCAGGCGCCAACCGCAACAGCGACTTCTCGACGATCATCCGCGGCGGCGGTGGGGCGGACGAGGATTTCGACACGCTGACGCTCGACAATCATTTCGCCGCGAAGTTCGCGACCGGGCCGCTCCAGCACAATGTTCTGGTCGGCATCGACTATCAGAACATCACCGGCGAGAATTTCCAGCAGTTCAATACCGGCGTCTCGACGAACCCGCTGACCAGCATCCCGAACCTCAACCTGTTCAACCCTGTGTATGGCGGCGCGATGCCCAGCCTCGACCTGACCTCGCTCTCGTCAGGCTACGTCAACACCTATGGCAAGCGGAACCAGGTCGGCGTCTATCTGCAGGACCAGATCGCGATCGGACGGCTCCAGTTGATCGCAAGCGGCCGCTTCGACTGGTATGATCAAACGACGCAGAACAAGCGGGTCGCGCCTGGCGGGAACGGCGCCGCGACCTTCCTGTCGCAGAATGCCTTCACCGCGCGGCTGGGCGCGCTCTATGAATTCGAGTTCGGCCTTTCGCCCTATTTCAGCTTCTCGGAATCGTTCGAGCCGCAGACCGGGACCCGCTATGTGCCGGGTACCAACCCCTTGCGGACCGAGCCGTTCGAGCCGGTGACCGGCCGCCAATATGAGGCGGGCCTGAAGTTCCAGCCAAGGGGCACCAACGCGATCTTCACCGCATCGGTCTATGATCTGCGGCGGCGCAAGGTGCCGGTCGCGGATCCCGGCGCGCCCGCCAACGGCCTGCCGTCCAACTCGCAGATCCAGATCGGCGAGGTGCGGGTGCGCGGCGTCGAACTGGAAGGGCGGGGCGAGGTCGCCCCCGGCCTCGACGTGATCGTGGCAGGCAGCTACACCGATGCGATCATCACCCAGGGGACCAAGGCGACCCCGGCGACCGCCACCGTCGGCGCGGTCCCGACCACCACCGGCACGCGCCAGCTCGGTACGCCCGAATGGCTCGCTTCGGGCTTCGTTTCCTATGATTTCGGCCGCAACACGGGTGTGACGGGCCCGCTCGGTGGGCTGAAGCTTGGTGCCGGCGTGCGCTATGTTGGCGGCTCGGACGGTACCACCCAGTATAAGGTGGTGGGCGGCGTCGCGATTTTTGAGCGCTTCACGACGGACTCGTTCACGCTGGTCGATGCGATGCTGGGCTATGACCTCGGCAAGGCGAGCGACGCGCTGAGCGGCTTCAGCCTGGCGGTGAACGCTGCGAACCTGTTCGACACGCGTCACATCAGCGCCTGTCCCTTCAACAACAGCTGTTATTTCGGGGCTGGGCGCACCGTGACGGCATCGCTGCGCTTCAACTGGTGATCCAGGCCGGTTCCGCTTCCTCCTCTTGGGAGCGGAACCGCGAACAACGCGGACATGAAAAAAGGCCCCCGAGGCGTGAACCTCGGGGGCCTTCGCTGTCCTGGCCGGCAAGAATACCGGCCGTGGATTAGCTGACGTGCTTGGCGATGTGCTTGTTCAGTTCGAACATCGTCGCCTTGTCACCGCCGAAGACCTTCTTCAGCTTGTCGTCGGCCAGGATCTCGCGCTTGTTGGCGGGGTTCTGGAGATTGTTCTTCTTGATGTGATCCCACATCTTGCTGACGATCTCGCTGCGCGGCAGCGGACCGGCGCCGACGATCGCGGCGAGGTCGGCCGAGGGGGTGACGGGCTTCGCGATGCCGCCACGGGCCCCGCCGGATGCCTTCTTTTCCGCCATATTTTCTTCTCCTCTGTGAGCCGGTGACAAGCCCCCGGGCTCAGATATGCTCCAGCGCCGACGGCTTGTGGGCTGCGTTCCCACCGTTGTCGCTGGAAGACGATGTACTGTGGTTCTTTACGCGATGCACGTACTTGATGGCCTTTCAAGACCATAACGGGCGTTTGTTTGTGGAGAACTCGCCCTCTGAGCGCGCCTGAGGACCGTTTATCCGCCACAGGGCGTTCCCTGAGGGGGCAAGTCGGTCCGATTCTCTCCACATGGGGTAAAACGGGGAAGGGCGCGCCCGGTTTCCCGGACACGCCCTCCTGCCGCCGGAATGCCCCGGCTGGTCCCGTTTGAACCCTTAGAACTTCACGCGCGCCTTCACGCCGTAGAAGCGCGGCGGCGCGGGATAGACCGCGAAGCTAGCGCCCTGTTCGGGGACAGGGAACGAGGTGATGTTGTAATAGGTGTCGAACAGGTTCTCGACATAGGCCTCGATCCCGAACCGGCCACCTTCACCGAAGTTCAGTCCGACGCGCGCGTTGACGATGCTGTAGCCGTCATTGGTGGTGTAGGGCCGCGCGATCGGGTTGTTGATCGTGTTCGCATCACTGTTGGTGCGCCAGTCGACATGGAACAGCGCGCCGACATTGTCGCTGATCTGCGGGGTCCAGGTCACCGCGCCGGTGATGACGTTGCGCGGCGAGTTGGTCAGGGGCTTGCCATTGTCCGAACCGGCGAGTGGGTCCTTCACCTCGGTGTCGAGCAGCGTGTAGTTGAGCGCGAAGGTCAGGTTCGAGCTCGGACGGATCACCGATTCAAGCTCGATGCCCTTCGAAACCACCTTGGCGAAGTTGCGGGTAACGAAGCGCGTGCCCTCGAAGGAGTTGTTCTGGTAGCCCTTGAACTCCTGATAGAAGCCCGCGAGGTTGATCTGGAGACCGCGGATCGGGTTGCTCTTCAGGCCGATTTCAAAGGCGTCGACCAGTTCGTTGCCGAATTCCAGATCGCTGATCTGCGCGCCGTTGCCGCCGAGTAGCCGTGAGTCGAACGAACCGCGATCGAGGTTGTAGCCGCCCGACTTATAGCCGCGATCATAACCGCCATAGAGCAAATAGTTGTCGGAGAGCTTGAATGCGAGCTTCGCGGTGCCAGTGAACTCGTCCTCGGTCCGCTTGCCGTTGTACGCGCCGTTGAACTCCGAATTGATGGTCGGGTTACAGGTGTAGAGATGGGCGAGGCCGAACAGGCCGAGCGGATTGCTCGGGCTCGCCCCCTGCGACATCAGCGCTTGCCGGAACAGAGCCGAGTTCGGATTGAGCCAGAAGCTGCACGACGGCACCGACGCGTTGAGGTTGGCGTCGATCTTCTTGGTCTCGCGGTTGTAGCGCAGACCCAGCGTCAGCGACAGATTGTCGGTGAAGTTGATGATGTTGTGCGTGAACAGCGCGAACGCCTGGGTGTCCACCTTGTAGCGATCGGCCACCTGGCCAGCGCCATCCGGCGTGCGTGGGATCGGCTGGAGGAACGTCGCGAGCACGGCCGGGCCACCCGCGGCGGCGGCGGCGGCCAGCGTCGGGTTCGTCGCCAGCGCGACCTGTCCGAACAGTGGCACGCCCGCACCCAGCGTTCCGAACAGCTGTGCGCCGTTCGGCAGCAGCGCGTTCCGGGTCAGCTGGCTGAAGATACCGTCGACGAACTGGTCGGCTTGGGTGCCGTATCGGACCACATCGGTCAGGTTCAGCTTCTCGTTGAGGTAGAAGCCGCCCACGAGCCAGTCGAGCTTGCCGTCGAACGCGCTGCCCTTGAGGCGCAGTTCCTGGGTGAAGTCCTTGATGCCCGTGCGATAGCCGTCGCGATAGGCGCGGTCGGCGCCGGAGAAGTCGATGTCCTGGCTACGCACCGCGCGCCAGTCGCGATAGGCGGTGATCGAGGTGAGGGTGACGTCGCCCAGATTCCAGTCGAGCTGGCCCGAAATGCCCCATTCCTTGACCTTTTCGGTCAGGTCGCGGTTGGGCGATGTCGCCATCTGCCGCCCCTCGCGGTTGAAGGGACGGACGATGCCGTCACGGCCGACCGCGCCGCCCAGCGCGGGCGTGCCCGCCAGCGCCTCGATCAGGTTGCTGGTGATGAAACCCAGGACGCCGCCGCTGGTGGTCGTGTCTCGACCCGACGGAAGCAGTTCGAAGCCCGATCCGGAATTGAGCGCGCCGCAGCATGCCTCATCCGTCTGCGCATAGTCGCCGATCAGGCGGAAGGTGACGTTCGTCGTCTCGAACTTCGCCTGGCCGCGGACGAACCAGCGGTCGACATTGTTGAAGTCGCGGCCGGTGTTGGGATCGGTGATATAACCGTCACGCTTGTGATAGCCGCCGTCGACACGCAGCGCGAGCTGCTCGGTCACGCCGCCGGTGATGCCGGCCTTGACCTCGACCTCGTTATAATTGCCGTACGAACCCTCGATATAGCCGCCCAGGTCGAACGAGGGCCCCTGGGTCGTGATGCTGAGCGCACCGGCCGAGGTATTGCGGCCGAACAGCGTGCCCTGCGGACCGCGTAGCACTTCGACGCGATCGATCGGCGGGAGGTCGGACAGGGCGACGCCCGCGCGGGCGCGGAACACGCCGTCAATGAACACGCCCACCGCCGGCTCGAAGCCGGGGTTGTCGCCCGCGGTGCCGATGCCGCGGATACGCAGCACGACGCCGGTTGCCGCCGACTGGCCCGTCGTCACCTGAAGGCTGGGCGTCACCTGGCGCAGGCCGCGAATATCGCTGACGCCGGCATTCTCAAGCTGTTCCGCACCGACGACGCTGACCGCGATCGGCACGTCCTGTGCCGCCTGGGCTCGGCCCGTGGCGGTGACGACGACTTCTTCGGTGACGTCGGCTGGATCGGCCTGTGCCGCATCCTGCGCGAAGGCTGGGGTGGTGGCCATCAGGGTGATGGCGGTTGCGGTGAGCAGTTGGAACTTCCGCATGAAAGACTCCTCTCTGGGGGTGGCGCCGCTTCTCTGGCCGGTCGCCTGTTTCTATTGGCGAAGCTACCGCTCCCCGAATCCTTACGTCAACGTCAAATCACGCTAGGAATCCCCCGGAAATGCTTGCTATTCCGGTTCGCAACGGGTTGTTGCCGAAGCGCAACACAGGCAAGTGAGCTTGCCGTAGCGTCACGCACGAAACACAGGATTTGCAGGACGATGAGCTGTCACGATCACGATGAGCCCGAGGATGGCGATATGGTCGCCTCGCCGCCCAAGATCGAAGTGCCGGATGAGGTTGCGGAAGCGGTTCGCACCATTCTGCGCTGGACCGGGGACGATCCGAATCGCGAAGGCCTGATCGATACGCCCAAGCGCGTCGCGCGTGCCTGGAAGGAATATTGCCAGGGCTATGGCGAGGATCCCGCGCACCATCTGTCGCGGATCTTCGAGGAGGTCGGCGGCTATGATGAGATCGTGCTGCTGAAAGACATCCCCTTCCAGTCGCATTGCGAGCATCACATGGCGCCGATCATCGGCAAGGCGTCGATCGCCTATCTGCCGCAGGATCATGTCGTCGGCATCTCGAAGCTCGCGCGCGTCCTGCACGCCTATGCCCGGCGGCTTCAGGTTCAGGAACGCCTGACCGCCGAGGTCGCCGACTGTATCTGGAATCACCTCCACCCGCGCGGCGTCGCGGTGGTGATTGAGGCGAGCCACGCCTGCATGACTGCGCGTGGCGTGCGCACGCCCGGCGTCGGCATGGTCACCAGCCGGATGATGGGTGTGTTCCGCGAGGATGAGCGCAGCCGCAAGGAAGTGCTGGCGCTGATGGGCTATTAAGCCATGCGTGTTCTTGTCACCGGTGGTGCGCGGCGGATCGGCGCGGCGATCGTGCGGCACCTGGTGTCCGCCGGGCACAAGGTGGCGTTGCATCACCATGACTCCCATGACGAGGCGGAAGCGCTAGCCGTGGAGCTTGGCGTTGTGCTCGTCACCGCCGACCTTGCCGATGCGGCGGAGACGCGTGGGCTGGTGCAAGCCGCGGCCGATGCGCTGGGCGGGCCGGTCGAGGGATTGGTCAACAACGCGTCGCTCTTCGCCTGGGACGCGCTGCCGGTCGCGGACTATGGCGGGCTCGACCGCCACATGCATGTCAACCTCGGCGCGCCGCTGGTGCTCGCATCGGCGGTGGCGGCGCAGATCGGGTTGGGGCAGGGGGCGATCGTCAACTTGCTTGACCAGAAACTCGACAACCCGAACCCCGATTTCCTGACCTATACGCTGAGCAAGGCGGGCCTGGCCGAGGCGACACGGCTGTTGGCGATGGCGTTGGCGCCGCGGATTCGCGTCAATGCGGTTTCGCCGGGCATCTCGCTGCCCAGTCTCGACCAGAGCGAGGCCGAGTTCGCCAGGGCGGCGACGCGGAACCTGCTCGAACGGCAGGTGGAGATCGCCGACATCGCCCGCACGGTCGAGCATCTGCTCACCGCGCGCAGCATTACCGGTCAGAACGTGTTCGTCGATTGCGGCCAGCGCTTTGTGCGTCGCGAAGGGGATGTGATGTTCGAGGGGCGAGAGCGCCCGCATGGTTGAATATACGGTCCTGCTCGAAGGGCTTGAGGTCGCGATCGGCCTTGGCATTCACGATCATGAGCGCGTAGCGCCGCAGCGCGTGGCGGTGAGTGTCTGGCTGACCTGCGCCTACGAGGTGGTCCCTGCGGATCGGATCGAGGCGGTGGTCGATTACGACTATCTGCGTGAGGGGATACGCGCGCTGGCCGCCGCGCGGCACATCGAGCTGCAGGAGACGCTGTGCGAAGCGGTCGCGCGGCTTGCGCTCGCCGCTGATCCGCGCGTGCGCGCGGTCAAGGTCCGGTCGATGAAGCTCGACGTCTATCCCGATGCGCGCGTAGGATGCGAAGTCGTACGAGTGCGCGATTGATCTGGGGGGATTGGATCGATGTTGCAGGCAGCTCTGGTCGCCTTGTTGTTCGCGGCGCAGTCAACGCCACCGATCCGTCCCGCGCCGTTTCCCGCGCCGCGCCCGACCCCTCCGACACCGATCGCTCCTATCGATAACCCGGCGGGGGACGAGCGCCCACGCCTCACCTTCCTGCCCGATCCCAGCATCTACTACCCGCCCGCCGCGCTCGCCGAGGAGCGTGAGGGAACGACGTTGCTGCGCTGCACTCTGACCCAGGAAGGCACGCTGGTCGATTGCGGGGTGCACCAGAGTTCGGGGTCTCCGGACCTCGATACCGCCGCCTTCCAGATCGCCGTCCGTGCACGCTACACGCCGATGCGGGTGGCGGGAAAGGCGGTGAAGGCGACGGTGGTTCTGCCGGTGCGTTGGGTGATCGGCGGCTGATTTTCGAGTTTTTGGGTTGGAGGAAGCCGACTCCCGCCCTATGTCCTGCACGTTCCGCCGTTCAGCGGCGGGCAACATGGGGTTGGTACAGGGTACATCGTGCAACTGCTGCTGTTTCTCTCCGCGCTTCTGGCGGGTCTGACCGGTGCCTTCGCTGGCGACCGTGACCTGCGCGCGGCTCAGCGGCAGAGCGAAACGGCGATCACCCGCGCGGCAGAAGTTGCCGCGGACGCGGTCACCGTGGTTGCCGCGGCCCGTATCTCCACCTCAACCGCGACGCCGCAGCTTCCCGCCGCCGCGTCTTTCGCCATTCACGCCGCGCCGGCGCTTCGTCCCGCACGGCTGACGAGCGAGCGCCGGCTGGAATAGCCGCGCCGCCGCCTCGCCCGGATCGAACGGGTGGGTGGCCTCCTTCGCATACGCAATAGTTGCGCTCGCTTGCCGGGCGCACACCCCGCAATTTCATCAGACTGGAATCCATCATGTTCGGCGGTTTGGCCAAATCCCTGTTCGGTTCGTCCAACGACCGGTACGTCAAAGGCCTCGGGGCCATTGTTCAGAAGATCAATGCGTTCGAGCCCGCGCTTGAAATCCTTTCCAACGAGGAGCTCGCGGCACAGACCGTGAAGTTCCGTGACCGGCTCGCGAACGGTGAGAAGATCGATTCGATCCTTCCCGAAGCCTTCGCCACTGTCCGTGAAGCGTCGCGCCGCGTGCTCGGCATGCGCCATTTCGACGTCCAGATGATCGGCGGCATCGTCCTCCATCGCGGCGAGATCGCCGAGATGCGCACGGGCGAGGGCAAGACGCTCGTGGCGACGCTCGCCACCTACCTCAACGCGCTGCCGGCGCAGGGCGTCCACGTCATCACCGTCAACGACTATCTTGCCCGCCGCGACGCGGAATGGATGGGCCAGATCTACAAGTTCCTCGGCCTCACCGTCGGCGTGATCGTCCCCAACCTCGCCGATCATCTGCGCCGTGAGGCCTATCACGCAGACATCACCTACGGCACGAACAACGAATTCGGCTTCGACTATCTGCGCGATAACATGAAGTATGAGCGCGCATCGATGGTGCAGCGCCCCTTCGCCATGGCGATCGTCGACGAAGTGGACTCGGTGCTGATCGACGAGGCGCGCACGCCGCTGATCATCTCCGGCCCAACCGACGACAAATCCGAGCTGTACATGCAGGTCGATGCGGTGGTGAAGCAGCTCGACGAGAAGCTGTACGACAAGGACGAGAAGCAGAAGAGCGTCGTCCTGACCGAAGAGGGCATCGAGACCGCCGAGCGGATGCTCGAGGCGGCAGGGCTGCTCCAGGGCGACAATCTGTACGATTTCGAGAATACCCAGGTGGTCCACCACCTCAATCAGTCGCTGCAGGCGAACGTCATGCGCAAGCGCGACATCGACTATATCGTCAAGGACGGGAAGGTCGTCATCATCGACGAATTCACCGGTCGCATGATGGACGGCCGCCGCTGGTCGGACGGCCTGCACCAGGCGGTCGAGGCCAAGGAAGGCGTGAACATCGAGCCGGAGAACCAGACGCTCGCCTCGATCACCTTCCAGAATTATTTCCGCATGTACCCGAAGCTGTCGGGCATGACCGGCACGGCCGCGACCGAGGCGCCCGAATTCTTCGACATCTACAAGATGAACGTGGTCACCATCCCGACCAACAAGCCGGTGCAGCGCGTCGATCAGGACGACGAGTTCTACAAGACCCAGCAGGACAAGTTCATCGCCATCGCCCGCTCGATCAAGGAGCATGCGGCGAAGGGGCAGCCGGTGCTGGTCGGTACCGTCTCGATCGAAAAGTCGGAATTGCTGTCCGAATATCTCGCCAAGGAAGGCGTCGATCACTCGGTGCTCAACGCGCGCCAGCATGAGAATGAGGCGCATATCGTGGCGCAGGCCGGCCGTCTCGGCGCGGTGACGATCGCCACCAACATGGCGGGCCGGGGCACCGACATCCAGCTCGGCGGCAACGTCGAGTTCCGCGTCGAGGACGAACTCAAGGAAATGGCCGAAGGGCCGGAGCGCGATGCGGCGATCGAGCAGATCAAGGCTGAGGTCGGGGCGGAGAAGCAGAAGGTCCTCGAAGCCGGCGGCCTGTTCGTGCTCGGCACCGAGCGGCATGAAAGCCGCCGCATCGACAACCAGCTGCGCGGCCGTTCGGGCCGTCAGGGCGACCCGGGCCTGTCGCGCTTCTACCTCAGCCTCGACGACGATCTGTTGCGCATCTTCGGTCCGGACACGCTGTTCGCGAAGATGATGCGCAACAACATCGCCGATGGCGAGGCGATCGGCAGCAAGTGGCTGACCAAGGCGATCGAGACCGCGCAGAAGAAGGTCGAGGCGCGCAACTACGATATCCGCAAGCAGGTCGTCGAATATGACGACGTCATGAACGACCAGCGCAAGGTGATCTACGAGCAGCGCTCGGACATCATGGACGCCGAGACCGTCGGCGATGTGGTCGAGGACATGCGCGCCGAGACGGTCAACGATCTCGTCGGCCGCTTCTGCCCGGCAGAGACCTATCCCGAGCAGTGGAATGTCGAGGGGCTCAAGGAAAATGTCCAGAAGACGCTTGGCCTTGAGGTTCCGGTCGAGACGTGGATCGCCGAGAAGGACGGGCTCGAGCCCGAGGATGTCGAGAACCGCATCCGTGAGCAGGCCGACGCACGCGTGAAGGCCAAGTCCGACGATCTCGATCCTGAGACCTGGGTGCAGATCGAAAAGTCGATCCTCCTGCAGAATCTCGACCATCACTGGAAGGAGCATCTCGGCACGCTCGATGCGTTGCGTCAGGTTGTCCACCTGCGCGCCTATGCGCAGAAGACGCCGATCAACGAGTATAAGCAGGAAGCCTTTGCGATGTTCGAGCGCATGCTCGGCAACATCCGTGAAGACGTCACGCGCACGCTCGCCTGGGCGGAGTTCCAGTTCCAGGCCCCGCCCGAGCTTCCCGAACTGCCCGACTTCCTGACGACGCATATCGATCCGCTGACCGGGATCGACAACAGCGCCGATTGGGATGCCGGTTCGGCCGGGCTGATCTCGAACGAGCTGCCCGCGCTTCAGATCCCGCGTCCGGATGGCGAGGCCCTGGGCGACGATCCGTCGGAATGGGCGGGCCGCGTCAGCCGCAACGCCCCGTGCCCGTGCGGGTCGGGCAACAAGTACAAACACTGCCACGGCTCGCTGTAACGGCGTTCCATCACCTCCAGCCAAAACCGTCACCCCGGCGTTGTGCCGGGGCCCACGATGCGTCAGGCGACGCCGTGGAGTCGCAAGACGGCGTTCGCCGCCCGGTCCCCCCGCGGCTCAAGGCCGGCGTGAAGACTGGATTGCGATGATGCCGGCAACGAAAAGGGCCGCCCGGTTTCCCGGACGGCCCTTTTTGTACCTTGGTGTCGTTCAGCGTGGCTTGGGCTGGCTGATCGACGGGCCGAGATTCTCGAGTACTTCGCGCGCGTTGAAGGCGCGGACATTGTCCGGCTTGCGCCCACGGCCGACGATCACCTCGGCGGTCGCCTCGTAGCGATCAACCGTGCGGACATCGATGTCGCGATCCCAGAACGGGTCGCCATAGAAGGGGCTCCAGCCGCGCCAGCCCCAGCGCGGGCTGTAATAGCGCCACGACGGTCCCCAATAGCCCCAGGGGCCGGAGTTGAAAGGGCGGTCGATATAGGTGTTGGTCTTCTTCTCGGTGTCGCGGTCCGAAAGGATGAAATAGTCGAAGCCGCGCTCCACGGTGAGCTGCGCGGCGCGATAGAGCAGATAGCGCTCGACCGTCTCGCGCGACGTGAGGCTGTTGCCCGAGAAGCTGACGCGGAACCGGTCGCTCTCGATCTGCTCGTCCCAATATCCGTTGCGGTACGAACCGCTGCCGGTGGCGGGCTGATAGGGCGTGGGCGTCGCGCAGGACGCAAGCACCGATGCCGACGCAAGGGCGAGGGCAAGCGCCGCGACCCGCGAACGGCGGGACTGACTGGTGCGCATGATATTCCTCCTAATCAACTGCGGCGACTCGTGCCGATATGTGGTTGTAACGAATAGTCTAACGCAAATGTCCATTCGCTGAACGATCATTCACGGAACGGAGTGGCGCGCGCATACCCGTAATGGCCCGGGCGCGATGGCGCGCCGCTGGCGGATTGGCGAGTCTGAAGGAGGAATCGCTGGCTCCCTGAGTAGGATTCGAACCTACGGCCGCTCGATTAACAGTCGAGAGCTCTACCGCTGAGCTATCAGGGAACGACAGCGAGGGGCGCCTATACGAAGGGGTTTCGCGCATTGCAAGCGGGTGCGGGCAACAATTTTCGAAAGATTTCCGCCGGCGTTTCCGACGCCTTCTAGGCGACGAACTGTTCCATCGTGATGCGGTCGTCCAGCGCATGTTCCGGATCGAACAGCAGCGTCAGGTCCCGCTTGGGATCGATCTCGATATCGACGCGCGCGACGTCGCGGACTTCGCGCTGATCGGCGACGGCGCTCACCGGGCGTTTGCCGGGGTCGAGCACCACCAGCGAGATCCGCGCCTTTTCAGGCAGGATCGCGCCGCGCCAGCGCCGAGGCCGGAACGGGCTGATCGGGGTCAAAGCGAGCATCTGCGAGCCCAGCGGCAGGATCGGCCCATGCGCGGACAGGTTGTAGGCGGTCGATCCCGCCGGCGTCGCGACCAGGATGCCGTCGCACACCAGTTCGGGCAGCACGACGCGGTCGTTCACCGTCACTTCGAGCTTGGCGGTCTGGCGCGTCTCGCGCAGCAGCGACACCTCGTTGATCGCGGGCAGGTGATGGGTCTCGCCCTCGACCGTGGTCGCGGTCATCACCAGCGGCGTCACTTTGAACGGGCGTGCGCGGTTCAGGCGCGAATCCAGCCCGTCGGGCCGCCATTCATTCATCAGGAACCCGATCGTGCCCAGGTTCATCCCGAACACCGGCAGGTTGCGGTGCTTTTCCAGCAGCATGTGCAGCGTCTGGAGCATGAAGCCGTCGCCGCCCAGCGCGACGATCATCTCCGCCTCGTCCGGGTGCACCCAGTCATGCGCCGCGAGCAGTTCATGCGCGGCGACCTCGGCGGGATTGGTGGGGGAGGCGACCAGCGCCCGGCGGATGCCGCTCATCCGCCGGTCACGCTCATATGGCGGGTGACGGCAGGCGCTGCGCCGGATGCGACGCTGAAATCGTGCCGCGCGGGCTTGACCGCGAGCGCATCGTCGATCGCGGCGTCGACAGCGGCGATTCCGCCGCCACGGATCGCCGCCTTGAGATCGACCTGGTCCTCATGACCGAGACAGGTGAACAACTTCCCCTCCGTAGTCAGCCGCACGCGGTTGCAGCTCTCACAGAAATTGCCGGTCAGCGGCGTGATCAGACCGAGCCGCGCGCCGGTCTCCGCGACATGCCAATAACGTGCCGGGCCGCCGCTGTTATGCCGATCAGGCGTCAGCGTGAAGCGGTGCGACAGATCGTCGAATATTTCGCTCAGCGGCATGAAGCGCTCGGCGCGATCCTCGTCGATCGCACCGAGCGGCATCGTCTCGATCAGTGTCAGGTCCATCTCGTTCGCACCGGCCCATTGCAGCATCGGCGCGACTTCATGATCGTTCAGGCCCTTGAGCGCGACCATGTTGATCTTGACCGTAAGGCCCGCCGCCCGTGCTGCGGCGATGCCGTCCAGCACCTGGCGCAGATCGCCTTGGCGGGTGATGTGGCGGAAGGTTTCGGGGTCGCGGCTGTCCAGGCTGACATTGATCCGCCGCACGCCCGCATCGGCCAGCGTCCGCGCATATTCTGTCAGCCGTGTCCCATTTGTGGTCATCGTCAGTTCGTCGAGGCCCGCTCCGACATGCCGTCCCAGCCGTCGAACCAGATCGATCGCGTCGCTGCGCACCAGCGGCTCGCCGCCGGTCAGCCGGATCTTGGTGACGCCCCGGGCGATGAAGCGTTCGGCGATCAGCGCGATCTCCTCCAGCGCCAGCAATTGGCTGCGGGGGAGAAAGCTCATCTTCTCGGCCATGCAATATCGGCAGCGCAGATCGCACCGGTCCGTCACCGATACCCTGAGGTAGCGGATCGTGCGGCCATGACGGTCGATCAGGGCGGGCGCGGTCGCCATGAAAAAGCAGCTAAGCCGTTGATGACTTCGCAGCAAGCCTTGGGTTAGGAATGGCGCCGATGACCGAAGCCGCGCCCATCCAAGCCACGCCGATCACCGCGCGCAAACGGCCGGTTTTCCTGTTGTCGTTTCGTCAGCGTGACGAGCTTGCCGCGCTTGCCGCCGCAGCGGGCTGGCGCGTGGTCGCGGCACGCCGTGCCGACGGCGCGGAGCGGCGGTTGCTGGCGAGCGGGGCCGCTGTCGCGGTGGTGGATGCGCGCGGCGCGGTGGAGGAGGGGCTGGCCGCGGTGCGCTCGCTGGCCGGGGTCGCGGGCGCGACTGGCGGGGCGCTGCTCGCGTTGGTCTCAAGAAATGATTCCGCGCGGCTCGGCGAATTCTACGACGCCGGGGCCACCCACTTCCTGGCCAGTCCTATGCGCGAAGCCGAGTTCGTCCAGGCGCTGCGCTTCGCCGCCCGTCATGCGCAGCGCGTCGGTGGCGAGGGGCCGGTGATCGTCGGCGATGCCGAGCCGCTGGGCTGGCGTTACGATTCCGCGCTCGCCTCGGTCCAGGTGACTCCAGCGCTGGCGGCAATGCTCGGGCTGGGCGAGGAACCTTCGGTGCGGGCGATGCTGCGTCGGGTGGAAGCGGGCGACAGGCGTGCGTTGCGCGCTGCGTTCGGGCGGTTGCGCGGCGGCCTTTCGGCCACAGCGTTCGCGCATGAGCTGAAGGGGGCGGGCCGAGTGGTCGAGCATCTTCAGCATGATGCCCGCACTGGGCGAATCCATGCGTTGATCGAGCGATTGGGAGAGGTGGATGCCGGCGCGGCGGTGCGTGACGCGCTCGCCGGAGTGCATGACGGGGCGGGTGTGCGCCGCTGGATCGAGCGGCGACTGGGCGAGAAGCAGCCGGTGGGCGTCGTGCTCGCCGCGCTCAACCGGTTCGAAATGGTCAACACCGCCTATGGCCGAACTGCGGGCGATTCGCTGCTGCGCGCGGCCTCCGGTCGGTTGGGTGAGGCCGCACGCGAGGTCCTGGGGCGCCATTTCGTGGCGGCGCGTGTCGCCGGGGCCGAATTCGTCGTCGCTTCCGAAGGGGCGGCGGCCGACCTGCTGGAAGCCGTGGCGATGCGGATCGAAGAAGCGTTGTCACGCCCCTTTGTGATCGGGGACGAGATCATGCCGCTGGGCGCCCGCACCGCGATCGCCATATCCGAACCGGACGATAGCGCCGCAAGCCTGCTGCGCCGCGCCAGCGATACGCTGGCGGGCAACGATGCCCCTGAGGGGAGCGTTCCGGTCGATACGCTCGCGGTCGATCTGCGCCGGGCGATGGAGGCGGGGGAGATCGAGCTGCGCTTCCAGCCACAGGTGGTGGTCTCGACCGGTGCGATCGTCGGGGTCGAGGCGCTGGCCCGCTGGCGCCATGCGACGGGCGAAATCGGAGCGGAGATGCTGTTCGCCGCTGCGGCGCGCGCGGGGCTGGAACTTGCTTTGTCGGAGCACGTCCAGCGGCTTGCGTTGAACCAGGCCGCGGCGTGGCCGGCGGAGCTGCGCGGCCTGCGCCTTTCGGTCAACGTCACCGCGGCGGACGTCACGCGCATGGGATTCGCCGATCTGTTCCTCGACTGGGTGGATTCGAGCGGCTTTCCGCGTGGCCGCCTGACGGTCGAGATTACCGAAGGCGGGCTGATCGGTGACCTCAGTGAAGCCGCGCGCCTGCTTGCCGGGTTGCGCGTCGCGGGCTGCCGCGTCGCGATCGACGATTTCGGGACTGGCTATTCCAGCCTTGCCTATCTGAAGGCGCTGCCGCTCGACTATCTCAAGATCGACCGCAAGCTGACGCAGGACATCACCGGATCGGCCCGCGATCGGGTGGTGGTGCGCGGCGTGATCGATATGGCCCGCTCGCTTGGCCTCGCGGTTGTCGCGGAGGGGGTTGAGACACAAGAACAGCTCGAACTGCTCGCCAAGGAAGGGTGCCAGTTCTACCAAGGTTTCCTGTGCGCCGAGCCGTTGACGATCACGGAACTCGAGCAGTTGGTGGAGACACGCGAATGAGATGGCTGCTCGCGTTGCTGATCGCCTTCATGGCGCTTCCCTCCACGGCGAAGGAACCGGCCGATGCTCAGGCTCAGATCGCGTTGGCGATGGCGGACAGTGCACAGGGTTGGAACCATGGCGACCTTGATACCTTTCTCGCCGTCTATTCGGACGATCCCGCCACCAGCTTCACCGGTTCCAAGGGCTTTGAACGCGGGTTGGGACCGATCCGCGCGCGCTATGCGAAGAATTATGCCGACCAGTTCGGCCCCGGCGAGCGGCCGAAGCGCACACGGCTGAGTTTCAAGTTTGAGGATTTCCGACTGATTGGATCGATGCACGCGCACTTGATCGCGCGCTGGACGCTGACCCCGGCGGCAGGAGGCGCGGTGCAGACCGGAATGACTTCACTGCTCTTCCGGCGCGAGACGCGCGGCTGGAAGATCATGGCGGATCACAGCAGTTGATCACCGATCCGCAGGACGTGACTGGCGTCTGGTATGGTCGTTATTTTGCTACCTCTTTCGGAGCCGATGAGAACAGCTTCATCGCGCAACTCGACGAGACCGGCGGCGAGGTGAGCGGGACGATCACCGAACCCGACAATAGCGGAGTCGAGGAGATTCGCCGCGCCTTTGTCGACGGCGACCGCACGGGTGCCCGGCTGCGCTTCATGAAACAATATGACCCGGCGGGGCCGCTCGCCCATTCGGTCGCCTATGCCGGGACGATCAACGATGACGGGACCGAGGTGACCGGCGAATGGCGCTTTTCTGGCTATCACGGCAGCTTCGTGATGAACCGCGAGGCGTTCGCCGTCGAGGAGCTGGATGAGGAAGCTGCGATCGACGAGGATATCGTGATCGAGATGGACGAGCCGATCACCCCCCGATAGTTTCCGCGCGAAACCGGGAGGACCTGTCATGATTCATCGTCGCGGCTTGTTCGCGTTCGTCGCGCTGCTGCTCACCGCCATCGTCTCGTCGGCGCCCGCTATGGCGAAGGATTTCGCCTCCACCCGCATCACCGTCACGGTGGAAGGGAAGGGCAAGGATGTGGTCCTGATCCCCGGCCTCACCTCGTCCCCACGCGTCTGGACGGAGATGATCGCCGCGACCCCCGGCTATCGCTGGCACAAGGTCCAGGTCCATGGCTTCGCCGGCACCGACAAGGGCGGCAACAGCGAGGGTAATGTCGCCGCACCGGTCGCGGAGGAAATTGCCCGCTACATCGCCGAGCGGAAGCTCGGTCCGGTGGCGGTGATCGGCCATTCGATGGGCGGATCGATCGGCATGATGCTTTCGGCGCGCCATCCGGCGAGTGTGTCGAAGCTGATGGTGGTCGACATGTTCCCGTTCATGGGCGCGATGTTCGGCGGCCCTAGCGCCACTCCGGAGACGTTGAAGCCGATCGCCGACGGGATCATGACCAGTATGCGGACCTCACCCGCCGACGCCTATGCGAAGCGGCAGGAGCAGACGATCGCCTCGATGGTCGCGACCGAGAATATGCGTGCCGGCGCGCTCGACGACGCGATGAAGTCCGACCGCGATGTGGTGGCGCGCTCCTATGGTGAGCTGGTCATGACCAACCTGATGCCCGAGCTGCCGAAGATCACCGCGAAGACGCTCGTGCTCTATGTCACGCCGAAGGGCGCGCCGATCACCGACGTCCAGATGGATGGCTATTACCAGATGTCCTACGCCCCGCTGAAGGGCGCGGTGCTCAAGCGCGTGCCCAATGCCGCGCACTTTCTGATGTGGGACAACGCCCCCTTCTTCCAGGCGGAGGTCAAGGCCTTCCTCGCGGCGTGAAGACACTTACAGGGAAATGATAGATACGATGTTCAAGGCTTCTTTGATTGCATTCGGCTGCGCGCTCGCCGCGATCCCGGCCGCCAACGCCCAGACCGATGCGCCTGACGTCTCTCAGGACGCTGCCTGGCACAACAAGCAGATGCTCGCGCTCGCCGAGCGCCATGGTGGCAAGGGTTGGCACGCGACGGCCAGCGGGCTGCGCTGGCGCCTCATCGCCGGCAACGGCAGCGGCAAGCATCCCGGGCCCACGGATCAGGTCACCGTCCATTATGTCGGCACCTTTACCGACGGCACCGAGTTCGACAGCTCTGTCCGGCGCGGTACGCCCGCCACCTTCCCGCTCAACCGGGTGATCCCGGGATGGACCGAGGGGGTTCAGCTGATGGGCATCGGCGACAAGGTCGAGTTCGCGATCCCCTGGCAGATCGCCTATGGGCCCAAGGGGCGCGGCCCGATCCCCGGCGGCGCGACCTTGCTGTTCACGGTGGAGTTGCTCGGGATCGAGCCGGCCTCCTGACGCGATCGATCAGGCGGTGACGACCTTGCGCCGCCTGATCCCGCTGCCGGCAAGCGCGGCCAGCGCCGCGCGCAGCATCATGCGGCGTTCGCGCACGTCGGTGTTGCGCTCCCACCGGAACACGCTCCGCGCGCCACGAAGCTCCTCGCGAATGCGTCTTGCGACGCGGCGCAACTCGCCGAAGGTGGGCAGCCGCCCCTCATAGATGCAGGCAATGATCTCGGGCGCGATCGTCGCGGGCGGCGAATACATTCCTGCTCTCCCTCTCGGGTCTTAGCTAGGAAGCCATCCTCGGTTCGAAAGGGGCCGTCCGTCGCAATTGCGACGAACCGAGTCCGATTGGGTCCGACCGGTCAGTCGAGCGTTTCGAACGCCCCGGTCTCGAAATCCTGTGCCAGCAGCGCAACGATCCGCTCCGCCACGACTTCCGGCGCCTTGACGCTCTCAGGCGCTTCGCCCGGATAGGCCCGCGCGCGCATCTTGGTGCGGGTCGCGCCAGGGTTGAGCAGGGCAACGCGCACCTTGGTCAGGTTACGCACTTCCTCGCCATAGCTCAGCACCAGATTCTCGAACGCGGCCTTGGTCGCGCCATAGAGGCCCCAGAACGCCCGTGGCTTGCGCGCGACGGTTGAGGTCAGGCCGATGACCCGGCCATTATCGGCCTTTCGCAGCAGCGGGTCGAACGCGCCGATCAACGCCGCCTGCGCACTGACGTTGAGCGCGAGGGTCTTGGCGACTTCCTTGGGATCGAACGCGGCAATGGCGGACAGCGTGCCCAGCGCGGCGGCGTTGAGCACCAGCAGGTCGAGCTTCCCCCAACGCTCGGCCAGAGCGGCGGCGAGGCGCGGAATTGAATCGGTCTCGAGCAGGTCCATTGGGGCGATGGTGGCGCTGCCCCCCGCGGCGAAGATCGCCTCCTCGACTTCCTCGAGGCCCCCGGCGGTGCGGGCGGTTAGCACGACATGCGCGCCCTGGGCGGCAAGCGCAATCGCGGTGGCGGCGCCGATGCCGCGGCTCGCGCCGGTGACGAGCGCGACGCGCCCCGCAAGAATCTGTTCGGTCATGGGGTTCAGGCCGGCTCGTCGAGAAGGGCGAGCTGGCTTTCCGCCTGCTCATTATGGTCGGTCAGTTGCGTCGGATACTCACCGGTGAAGCAGGCATCGCAATATTTGGGCAGCACCTGCGTCCGCTTCGCTTCGCCCAGCGCGCGGTACAGGCCGTCGATGGATACGAAGGCCAGGCTGTCGGCCTTGATGAACTCGGCCATGCCGGCAACGTCCATCCGGGCGGCGAGCAGCTTCGAGCGCTCCGGTGTGTCGACGCCATAGAAGCAGCTGTGCGTCGTTGGCGGGCTGGCGATGCGCATATGGACCTCGGCGGCGCCGGCTTCGCGCATCATCTCGACGATCTTCAGGCTGGTGGTGCCGCGCACGATCGAGTCGTCGACCAGAATGATGCGCTTGCCCTGGATCAGGTCGCGATTGGCGTTGTGCTTCAGCTTGACGCCCAGCCGCCGGACTTCGGCGCTCGGCTGAATGAAGGTCCGGCCGACATAATGCGAACGGATGATGCCGAGCTCGAACGGGATGCCCGATTGCTGGGCATAGCCGATCGCCGCAGGCACGCCCGAATCGGGAACCGGGATGACCAGATCGGCTTCCACCGGCGATTCGATCGCGATTTCGGCGCCGATGTTCTTGCGCACCGAATAGACCGAGCGGTCTTCCGAGATCGAATCGGGGCGCGAGAAATAGACCCATTCGAAGATGCACGGGCGCGGCGCGATCGCGGTGAAGGGGCGGATCGAGCGCAGCTCGCCATTCTGCACGATCACCAGCTCGCCGGGCTCGACGTCGCGGACATAGTCGGCGCCAACCACGTCGAGCGCGACCGTTTCCGACGCGAAGATATAGGCGTCGCCCAGCCGGCCCATCACCAGCGGACGGATACCCAGCGGGTCGCGACACGCGATCATGCCCTCAGGCGTCATGCAGATCAGCGAATAGGCGCCCTCGATCTGCTTGAGCGCGTCTATGAAGCGGTCGAGCAGGTCGCGATAGCCGCTGGTCGCGACCAGGTGGATGATCGTTTCCGTGTCCGACGTGGACTGGAAGATCGACCCGCGCTGGATCAGCTCGCGGCGCACGTGCATCGCGTTGGAGATGTTGCCGTTATGCGCCACTGCGAAGCCGCCGCTCGCCAGTTCTGCATAGAGCGGCTGGACGTTGCGCATCCCCGAATCGCCGGTGGTGGCGTAGCGGACATGTCCGCACGCCACGCTGCCGGATAGCGTGCGCATCACCTCGTCGCGGTCGAAATTGCCCGCGACATGGCCCATCGCGCGATGGCTGTGGAAATGGGTGCCGTCCCAGCTGGTGATACCGGCGGCCTCCTGGCCGCGGTGCTGGAGCGCGTGGAGGCCCAGCGCAACGAGTGCGGCTGCACCGTCGGCGCCGGAAACGCCGAAGATGCCGCACTCTTCGCGCAGCTTGTCGTCATCAAACGGATTCGTGGTCAGCATCGGCCCTTCGCGGGGGAATCGTTGGTCGATGGGCGCGCATATAGGCACTCGATCCGCGCTTGTCGCCCTTTTGTAACATCAACGATCGAGCGCGAGCGTTTCCAGACGCGTTCGGGGCGCAAAGGGGATTGGAATCGTTGGAAGTTTGACGGTGGATCGGGGCAATTCGATCGCCGCGATCCGCTCTCATTGAACGAATATGTCAAAATAGGGGGTATTGATCGATTTTCCCGCTCGCACTGACCTGTTTAACTCGTTTTGGCGGGGGAAGGCGTTCGCATAGCCTCCCCTCAACCAAAACCACACGGAGGGATCAGGCACATGGACGCGAAGACCGGATCGATCGACGGCGGCGGCTGCCCGTTTAACGGCGGCGTCCGCGCCCTGCTTGGGCGCACCAACCGCGACTGGTGGCCCGAGATGCTGGCCACCGAAATCCTCAACCCCAACGGCGCGTCCAACCCGATGGGCGCCGATTTCGATTATGCCGAAGCCTTCAAGAAGCTCGATTATGCCGCGCTCAAGGCCGATCTCACCGCGCTGATGACCGACAGCCAGCCCTGGTGGCCAGCGGACTATGGCCATTATGGCCCGTTCTTCATCCGCATGGCCTGGCACGCCGCGGGCACCTATCGCACCGCCGACGGGCGCGGTGGCGCCAATAGCGGGCAGCAGCGCTTCGCGCCGCTCGACAGCTGGCCGGACAATGGCAATCTCGACAAGGCGCGCCGCCTGCTGTGGCCGATCAAGCGCAAATACGGCAAGCATATCAGCTGGGCCGATCTCTTCATTCTCGCTGGCAATGTCGCGATCGAATCGATGGGCGGCCCGGTGTTCGGCTTCGGCGGCGGCCGTGCCGACGTGTTCGAGCCCGAGCGCGACATCTATTGGGGTTCGGAAGACAAATGGGTGAATGAGGGCGTCCAGACCCGCATCGCGCCCGACAAGGGCCTTGAAGGACTCGAAGGCCCGCTCGCCGCGATCCAGATGGGCCTGATCTACGTTAATCCCGAAGGACCGCAGGGCAATCCCCACGACGATGCGGGCATGGCGCGCGACATGAAGGAAACCTTCGCGCGCATGGCGATGAACGACGAGGAGACCGTCGCGCTCACCGCCGGCGGTCACACCTTCGGCAAGGCGCACGGCAATGGCGATGCCTCGCTGCTCGGTGCCGCACCCGCTGGCGGCGATCTCGCCGCGCAGGGCTTTGGCTGGGTCAGTGGCCATGAAAGCGGCGGTATCGGCCAGCATACCGTCACCAGCGGCATCGAAGGCGCCTGGACCAACACCCCGCGCGAATGGACCGAGAATTTCTTCCGCCTGCTGTTCGACTATGAATACGAGCTGGTGAAGTCCCCCGCGGGCGCCAATCAGTGGCAACCGATCGACCAGAAAGAGGAGGACATGGCGCCGGCGGCGTGGGATCCGAACATCAAGGTCCCGACCATGATGACCACCGCCGACATGGCGCTGAAGCGCGACCCGGCCTATCGCGCGATCAGCGAGCGGTTCCGCAACGACCATGAAGCGTTCAAGGATGCCTTCGCCCGCGCCTGGTTCAAGCTGACCCATCGCGACATGGGGCCCAAGGTCCGCTACCTTGGCCCTGAAGTCCCCGCCGAAGACCTGATCTGGCAGGATCCGATCCCCGCCGGCACCAAGCCTTCGGACGGTGATGTCGCTGCGGTGAAGGCGGCGATCGCGTCGAGTGGTCTGACGGTCAGTCAGCTGATCAAGGCTGCCTGGGCTTCGGCCAGCACCTTCCGCAAGTCCGACTTCCGCGGCGGTGCCAATGGCGCGCGCGTCCGGCTCGCCCCGCAAAAGGATTGGGAGGTCAACGAGCCGGCGTCGCTCGCCAAGGTTCTGTCCACGCTCGACGGGCTGCGCGGCAACCTCTCGCTCGCCGATGCGATCGTGCTCGGCGGCGTGGTCGGGCTGGAAAAGGCGATCAAGGATGCCGGCTCCAGCGTGGCGGTGCCCTTCACCGGCGGCCGTGGCGATGCGACGGCTGAGCAGACCGATGCCGACAGCTTCGCGGTGATGGAGCCGCAGGCTGACGCCTTCCGCAACTATCTGCCCAAGAAGCTGGCGGTGAAGACCGAGGAGCTGATGCTCGACCGCGCGTCGTTGCTCGGCCTGTCGGTGCCGGAGATGACGGTGCTGATCGGCGGCCTGCGCGTGCTCGGCGCCAATCACGGTGAGCGCGGCCATGGCCATTTCACCAAGCGCTCGGGCCAGCTCACCAACGACTTCTTCGTCAACCTGCTCGACATGACCAATGTCTGGAAGGCCGTCGACGGGTCGGATGACGAGGAATATGTCGCCACCGACCGCACCAGCGGTGGCGAGACCTGGCGTGCCAGCCGTGCCGACCTCGTTTTCGGCTCGAACTCGGAGCTGCGCGCGGTCGCCGAAGTCTATGCCGAGACCGGGCATGAGGAGAAGTTCGTCAAGGACTTCGTCGCCGCCTGGACCAAGGTGATGAACGCCGATCGCTTCGACCTCGCCTGAGCGAGTCGATGCGATCAGGAGCGGCCGCGGCGGAAACCGCGGCCGTTTCCATTTGTCCCTCAGCTATCCAGCTCTCTCCGTCATCCCGGCCTTGTGCCGGGATCCACGCAGCCTCACGCGATGCCGTCGAGCCTGAAGCCCTCAACGCGCCTCCCGGTGGACCCCGGCACAAGGCCGGGGTGACGACCGAAGGGAGTGGGGCTAACACGCCTCCATGACCGACCCACGCGACTCCACGCTCGCCCTCGACCCCAAATACGACGCCAACGGCCTGATCACCGCCGTCGCCACCGACGCGGCGACCGGTGAGCTCCTCATGCTCGCGCATATGAACGCCGATGCGCTGGCGAAGACGCTCGACACCGGCGAGGCATGGTTCTGGTCGCGCAGCAAGGGGCGGCTGTGGAAGAAGGGCGAAAGCTCGGGCAACGTGCTGCGCGTGGTCGAAGCGCGGATCGACTGCGATCAGGACGCGCTGTGGCTCAAGGTCGATGCCGCCGGCCCTGCTTGCCACACTGGCGAGCGCAGCTGCTTCTTCCGGCGAATCGAGCATGGCGCGCTGGTGCGCGACGCATGAGGCTGGCGGTCGCGGCGCTGTTCTTCCTCGCCGCCTGTTCGGGCGGTGGGAACGAGAACCAGTCCGCCACGCCCCAGGATCTCGAATCCGCCGCGATTGAGCGTGGCCTGGTCCGCGACCCTGCGGAGACCGATCTGACCGGCCTCTATGCGCGCGACACCGATCGGGTCTGTATCGTCCAGAAGGGCGACAGCTACCGGATCGGTGCGTTCGTCGACTATGGCGAGGGCCTGTCCTGCACCGGCACGGGCATCGTTACGCGATCGGGTGAGACGCTGGCGGTGACGCTCACCGGGAAGGGCGGCGTCACCTGCTCCTTCGACGCGCGCTTCGACGGCGAACATATCCGCTTTCCGGCGACCGTACCGCCCGAATGCGCCAAATTCTGCGGTCCGCGCGCGTCCTTCGCCGCGCTCGATGCCGAGCGGCTGAGCGGTTCCGCTGCCGAAGCGCGGGCGCTGCGCAGCGCCGAAGGAAAGCGTCTTTGTGAAGATTGACGTTAACGTAAGGTCGGCGTAAACATGGTTCATGGCAACGACCGTGAAGCATGTGGCCAGCTTCGCTCCGACCGAAGTCCGGCCTGACAAGGAGAGTTTCTCGATCTCGGACCTGTGCGCCGAGTTCGAGGTGACGGCGCGGGCGCTGCGCTTCTACGAGGATGAAGGCCTGATCGCGCCCGAGCGGCGCGGCCTTGCCCGCATCTACTCGCATCGCGATCGCGCGCGACTCGCCTGGATCCTGCGCGGCAAGCGCGTCGGGTTCAGTCTCGCCGAGATTCGCGAGATGATCGACCTCTACGATCTCGGCGACGAACGCCGCACCCAGCATCAGGTGACGCTCGACAAGTGCCGCGCGCGCATCGAGCTGCTCGAGCGCCAGAAGGTCGATATCGACGCGCATATTGCCGAGCTCGAAGATTTCGTCGCGGTCCTCGAAGGCCGCGCGCAACCCGCGAAATAAGAACAGGAACAGAGAGATGCCGCAATATACGCCCCCGGTGCGCGACACCCGTTTCGTGCTCGACCAGGTTCTGAAGATCGACCGTTACGCCAACCTCCCCGGCTTTGCCGCCGCGACCCCCGATGTCGTCAATGCGGTGCTGGAGGAGGGCGGCAAGTTCGTCGCCGAGGTGCTGTTCCCGATCAACCTGTCGGGCGACCAGCAGGGGTGCAAGCGCAACCCCGACGGCAGCGTCACCACGCCGGACGGCTTCAAGGAAGCCTATGCCCAGTTCGTCGAGAGCGGCTGGGGCACGCTCTCCGCGCCGGAGGAATTCGGCGGGCAGGGCATGCCGCACGTTGTCTCGACCGCGTTCCAGGAGTTCATGATCAGCTCGAACATGGCCTTCGCCATGTATCCGGGCCTTACCCATGGCGCGATCGCTTCGCTGCTGGTCAAGGGCAGCCCTGAACAGCAGGCCAAATACGTCCCGAAGATGATCTCGGGCGAATGGGGCGGCACGATGAACCTGACCGAGCCGCAGTGCGGCACCGATCTCGGCCTCATCAAGACCCGCGCCGAGCCGGCCGCCGACGGCAGCTGGTCGATCACGGGCACCAAGATCTTCATCTCGGCCGGCGAGCATGACCTCACCAGCAACATCATCCACCTCGTGCTGGCCAAGACGCCGGGTGCGCCGGAGAGCAGCAAGGGCATCTCGCTGTTCGTGGTGCCCAAGTTCATCGTCAACGACGACGGCTCACTGGGTGATCGCAATGCGGTCTCGTGCGGCTCGATCGAGCACAAGATGGGCATCCACGCCAACTCGACCTGCGTCATGAACTATGACGGCGCCACCGGCTGGCTGGTCGGCGAGGAGATGAAGGGCCTCGCCGCGATGTTCATCATGATGAACGCCGCGCGCCTCGGCGTCGGTCTCCAGGGCCTCGGCATCGGAGAAGTCGCCTATCAGAACGCCGTCCAATATGCCGGCGACCGCCGCCAGGGCCGGGCGCTCACCGGCGCGCAGGATCCGGAGGAGAAGGCCGACACGTTGTTCGTCCATCCCGATGTCCGCCGCATGCTGATGGAAGCCAAGGCGATGACCGAGGGCCTGCGCGCGCTATGCCTGTGGGGCGGCCTCCAGGTCGATCTCGCCCATCTCGCCGCGACCGAGGAGGAGCGCCAGCTCGCCGACGATCTCGTCGGTCTGCTGACGCCCGTCATCAAGGGCGTCGGCACCGATGCCGGCTACAAGATCGCGACCGACGCGCAGCAGGTCTATGGCGGCCATGGCTACATCGCCGAATGGGGCATGGAGCAGTACGTCCGCGATGCCCGCATCGCGATGATCTACGAAGGCACCAACGGCGTGCAGGCGATGGATCTGGTTGGGCGCAAGCTCGCCCAGAATGGTGGCCGCGCGATCCAGACTTTCTTCAAGGTGGTGGGTGAGGAAGTCGCCGCCGCCAAGGGCAAGCCCGAGCTGGCGAGCTTCGCCGAGGCACTGGAAAAGGCCAATGGCCAGCTGCAGGCCGCGACCATGTGGTTCATGGCCAATGGCATGCAGAACCCCAATCAGGTCGGCGCCGGCGCCTATAGCTACATGCAGCTCACCGGTATCGTCGCGATCGGCCTGATGTGGCTTCGCATGGCCGACGCCGCCGTCACCGCGCTCGCCTCGGGCGAGGCCGAGGACAAGGCGTTCCTCGAAGCCAAGCTCGTCACCGCGCGCTTCTATGCCGAACGCATCATGCCCGACGCGGGCGCGCTCCGCCGCAAGATCGAGGGCGGCTCGGAGACCATCATGGCGCTCCCGCCCGAGATGTTCCGCGCCGCGTGAGGAGAAGGGGACGTCGCGGCCCGGC
The DNA here is from genome assembly GCF_059415525.1 of Sphingomonas sp. GW821-FHT10C01. Classification (NCBI taxonomy): domain Bacteria; kingdom Pseudomonadati; phylum Pseudomonadota; class Alphaproteobacteria; order Sphingomonadales; family Sphingomonadaceae; genus Sphingomonas; species Sphingomonas sp. GW821-FHT10C01. The sequence goes on from NZ_JBWKNK010000001.1 coordinate 1,313,243, forward strand.
CGCGACGTCCCCGCTTGCTATGGCGAGCGGTAACGGCTCGGCGGAACGCCGAGCATGCGCTTGAACATGGTCGAGAAATTGCCCGGACCGTCATAGCCGAGGTCATAGGCAATCGATGTCACCGGCTCTCCGGCCGCCAGTTTGGGGAGCGCTGCCGACAGGCAGGCCTGCTGACGCCATTCGGCAAAGCTCATCCCCGTCTCGAGTCGGAAGAGCCGCGTGAAGCTGCGGCGGTTGATCCCCATGGCATCCGCCCACTCGTCGATCGTCGCTGTGGCGTTCGGCCGCTCCAGAAAGGCGTGGCATCGCCTTGCGAGCGCGGGGTGCGACGGGAAGGGGACCGCCAGCGGGATCAGCGGCGCATCGTCGATTTCCGCCATCAGCAGATGCATGACCAGCCCGTCGCGGCCGGCGACATCATATTCGGGTGGCACATCGGCCGCGGCACGCAACAGGTGGCGGAGCAACGGCGATACGCCGACGACCTGGCACTCGGCGCCCCGCCGCAAACATTCTTCCGGTTCGACAAGAACGCTGCGGGTCTGCACCGCGCCGACCATGCGCACCGAATGCGGTGTGCCGCCGGGAATCCAGACCGCACGTTCGGGCGGCGCCACCCAGGCACCGGTGGGCGTGCTGACCGCCATCACGCCGGTCGCGGCATAGAGAAACTGGCTGCGGCGATGCCGATGCTCCGCCAGCTCGAACGAGTCCGGATAGTTGTGGCCGATGGCGATGACGGGTCGCGCCACATGATCATTCTCGTCGGGATAAAATTGCACCATGTCCCACTCGCAGAATTGATTGGCTCATACAAGCAAGCGGGAAAGAGGGGCGGTTGCTAGGCGGGCGCTTCCAGACACCGAAAGATCCGATCGTGACCGATTCCACCGCCGGCCTGACGGCCGGCCCCAGCATCCTTCCCCCCGCCGCGCCGCGACAGGATGGGCCCAGGCTCGTAGTACGGATCGTTGGCGCGGTCGCGTTCGCCCATCTTCTGAACGACCTGATCCAGGCTGTGCTTCCGGCCATCTACCCGCTGCTCAAGGAGAAATATCACCTGAGCTTCGGCCAGATCGGGTGGATCGCCCTGGTCTATCAGATCACGGCGTCGCTGCTTCAGCCGTGGATCGGTCTCTATACCGACAAGCGTCCGCTGCCCTATCTGCTGCCGCTCGGCATGATCGTCACGCTGGCTGGCGTCGGCGCTCTCGCGATGGCCGACAGCTATGCGGCTCTGATCCTGGCGTCCGCCGTGATCGGCATCGGATCGGCGACCTTCCACCCCGAGGCATCGCGCGTCGCCCGAATGGCGTCGGGCGGGCGGTTCGGCACGGCCCAGTCGGCCTTCCAGGTCGGCGGAAACACGGGCTCCGCCCTCGGCCCCATCGTCGCGTCGGCGATCATCCTGCCGTTCGGGCAGACCGCGGTCGGCTGGCTCGCCTTCGTCGCCATCGCGGCGATCTGGGTATTGTTCGGCGTCACGCGTTGGCGGACGCAGAAGAGCCGGACGCAGGTCGGTGCATCCGCCGTTTCGCATGCCTCGCCTCACAGCCGCCGCGAGATCATCCGCGCGCTTTCGGCGATCGGCATCCTCATGTTCGCGAAGTTCATCTACATCGGTGCGTTCACCAACTATTTCACCTTCTACCTCATCGAGCGTTTCGACCTGACGGCGCGCGAGTCCCAATTCTATCTCTTCTGCTTCCTTGCCGCGGTCGCGGTCGGAACCTTCGCCGGCGGTCCGGTCGGCGATCGCATCGGCCGGAAAGCCGTCATCTGGGCGTCCTTCCTGGGTGTCGCGCCCTTCGCGATGATCTTGCCGCACGCCAATCTCTTCTGGACGACGGTCTTCGCCATCTCGATTGGCCTGATCATGTCGTCGGCGTTCGCCGCGCTCGTCGTCTATGCTCAGGAACTCGTCCCGGGCCGCGTCGGGCTGGTGTCAGGGCTGATGTTCGGCCTGATGTTCGGGATCAGCGGGATCGGGGCGGCTGGGCTCGGCCAGCTTGCGGACGTCTATGGCATCGTCTGGGTGTACAAGTTCTGCGCGTATCTGCCCCTTCTGGGCCTCGCGACGATCTTGCTGCCGCGCTCCGACGAACATCGACGAACCCTTTGAATAGGGTTCGTCGATCCGCTGACCGCCCGCCCGCGCCGTCGCCAACGGCCGATGCGGCGCGCAGCGAGGGCCTTGCTGTCCACGGCCACGGATCAGCGCGGATCTTGACCCGAAAGGACCCGGTCGCAAAGCGGCAGCAGCAGATCACGCACCGCCTCGCCATTGCGCCGTTCGCCACGCAGGCCGGTGAAGGTCGCGAAGCTCGTCAGGACGAACAGCAGGTCCACGATGTCCGCCTTGCTCCGGCCATCGGCAACGCCGTGACGATCGACCAATATTCCCAATAATGCGCGTCGCCGCTCGTTGCGCACTGCCAGGGCCTGGTTCAGCTCGGCATCCACCGCAGACGCCGCGAAAATCCCGCCCAGCCCTTCGTGCGACATCCAGAAATCGCAGAATGTCCCGACGACCCGCGCGAGTGCCGCACACGGCTCGGGCGTCGCCATCGCGCCCGCCAGGTTCGACAGGCCGCCTCGCTCGGCCAGCGCATCGAACGCGGCTTCCAGCAACCCGTTGCGCGAGCCGAACTGGTTATAGACCGTCAGCCGGGTGACGCCCGCGGCCTTGGCCACCGCGTCGAGCGACAATGCCTGCCCGCCGGTTTCACCCAGAATATCCAGTGCGGCGGCGATCAGGCGCGTGCGCGTCTCCGCCGCCTTCGCGTCGCGCTTTTCGGTCGAATAGGGCCTTGACGGTTTATCGGGAGTCATGACTATACAGTGTGTATATCGAATCTGAGATGGGCCTGTCGACCCCGGAGCCTTACACATGCAAACCCTGCTGATTATCGCCAGCGCTGTCCATGTCCTGTCGTCGATCTTCTGGGCGGGATCGACCTTCGTTCTCGCCAGAAGCGGCGGACAGGGGGCGGGGGCATTGTTCCGCCCACAGGTTGGCGCCGCGACCGTTGCGATCCTGACGGGACTGCTGCTCTGGCATCTCCTGCACCGGGGCAGCTTCGAGCGCGTCGAGATGATCCTCGCGACGGGCGCCGCTGCGGCAATCCTGGCCTTTCTGATCCAGGTCGCCGTGGTGCGGCCGGGGCTGCGATCCGTGGACCCTTCGCCGCGCGTGACCGTCGGCTATCGCCTGTCCGCCGTGCTGCTCGTCGTCACGGTCATCTGCATGGCCGTGTCGCGTTATGTCTGAGGTAGAGACCATGAACGATATTCCCCGCTTTCCCGATCTCGCCGGCAAGACCGCTCTGGTCACCGGCGGCTCCGGCGGGATCGGCGCCGAAACGGCACGCTGGCTTGCGCGCAACGGGGTCCGGGTGACGATCGCCGGCCGCGACCGGTCGCGACTGGACCGTGTCCACGCTTCGCTCGCCGACATATCGTCGGGCCATGCGGCGATCGAGCTCGACTGCACGCGCGCCGATCTGCTCGATGCCGCGCGCACGGCGCTGATCGAGCGGCAGGGCGGCCTCGATATCCTGATCGCCTTTGCCGGCGGCGGCACCAGCCGGCCTGTGCCGATCGAGCAGGTGACCGAACAGGATTGGCGGTCCAGCCTGGACCATAATGTCACCGCGACCTTCCTTACTTTGAGGACGTTCGCCCCGGATCTCAGGAATAGCCGTGGCGCCGCCGTCACGATGGCGTCGACCGCGGGACGGGCACCGTCCTCGGCGCCGCTCGGCTATGGCGTCGCGAAGGCCGGAATCATCCTGATGACCCAACAGCTCGCGCAGGACATGGGGCCGGATGGCGTGCGGGTGAACTGCATATCGCCGTCCGCGGTGCTGACCGATCGCACGGCGGATCGCATGCCGCCCGCGGTACGACAGGAAATCGCCGATGCACATCCGCTCCGCCGTCTGGGAACGCCGGCGGATATCGCCGCGGCGACGTTATTCCTGGCGTCGGACAGCGCGGGATGGCTGACCGGGGCGACGCTCGACATCGCCGGCGGCCGGCTGATGCACTGATCGTCGACCATTTTCCGGAAAGACACCGCGACATGGGTTTCGAACTCAACCACGCCATCATGCGCTGCACCGACAGGGGTGCGGCGGCGCAATTCTTCGCCGATCTGATCGGCGCCGCGCCCGCGCAGGCTTCGGGACCGTTCATGGCCGTGCGGGTCAATGACCGGCTCACGCTCGACTTCTACGATGCGGCGCCCTTCGCCTTCGGTCATTTCGCCTTTCTGGTCGACGATGGCGATTTCGATGCGATCCTGGATCGCGTCCTGGCGGGTGACCTGCCTTTCGGCTCGGGGCCGTTCTCGCGGGATGCGGCGATCAACCGTCTCAATGGCGGACGCGGGGTCTATGTGTGGGATCGCGATGGCAATAGCTACGAGTTCTTCACGATCGACCCACTGGGTTGAGCGCGGTCCCGCCAAGGCTGCCCCCGCGCAAGCAGTGCATCGATGCTGATCGCTCCCCCGCCGCGCGCGACCAGCGGCAACAGGATCGCCGCCCAGCTCAGATGCGTCGGCCAGGCGTCCGGATAGACGAAGATCTGGATGGTTGCGGTCATGGCGAGCAATGCCAGCGCCGACACCCGCGTACCGAGCCCCAGAACCAGCAGCAGCGGGAACAGATGCTCGGCCCCGGTCGCGGCCATCGCGGCGATATGCGGCGGAATCAGCGGCAGCGCATACTCGTTCTCGAACAGGAAATAGGTGGCGTCCGTGATGTGCAGCAGCCCTTCCACCTTGGTCCGGCCCGACAGGAAGAAGATCGCGGCGATGCCCAGCCGTGCGACCAGCAACAGCAGAGCGTCGGGCAGCAGCGCCGATGCGATCCGCGCGAAGCGGCGATAGAGCGAAATCATCATCGTCTCCGAACAAGCGCGACCGGGGCGCGAAACCCCGGCCGCCTTCGTCATGGCTGGCGGGTTCAGGCCTTGGGGGTCAGCGAACCCTTGCCCTTGGGGGTCTGGATCGCGGTGCAGGTGCCGGCCTTGACCAGCTTCCAGGCATTGCCCTGGTAATCGACCTTCGACGTGCCGGCGCAGCTCGTGCCGGCGCCGGCGGCGCAGTCATTCTTGCCTGCCAGCGAAACGCCGTAGCATTTCTCCATCTTGGGCTTGGTCTGGGCCGAAGCCGTGCCGGTGAGCGCGGCGCCGCCAAGCGTGGCGAGGGCAAGGCCGGCGGCCAGCGTGGCATGAGTGGAACGCATAATCTGTCCTTTCGATCGGGGCCTCCGGTGCGCGGCCCGGTACAGGGGAAGCCGGGCCGCGCGGTGCCCCGGAAGGAGGCGGGATGCCGGGGTCACGGGATCCAGTTCGCGTGCCCGCCGATCGCGGTTACAGATGGGCTGAAAGATTTCGTCGCAATCCGGTGTAACCTTCTCCCCGGCTACGCCGAACTCCGGTCGAGGAGCATGCATGCGGGCGAATGAAGAGGCGTTGCGCGAGCTGATGGTCGCGGGACTGGACGGCGATGCCGCGGCGCATGCCGCGTTGCTCGGCGTGCTCGTTCCGCTGCTGCGCGGCTTCTACCGGCGCCGCGCCAGCGGCTCGGATGACGATATCGAGGATCTGGTGCAGGAAACGCTGATTGCGGTGCATGTGCGCCGCGCAACCTACGACCCTGGCCGCGCCTTCACCGCGTGGCTGTTCGCGATCGCGCGCTACAAGATGATCGACCATTTTCGCCGCGGGCGCCGCCTCCGCCCGATCGAGGGGCTGGAGGATGTGCTGGTCGCCGAGGATTTCGAAAGCGTTGCCGCCGCCCGGATCGATGTCGACGATCTGCTCGAAACGCTGCCCGCCAAACAGGCCGGGCTAATCCGTGCGACGCGGATCGACGGGTTGAGCGTCGCCGAGGCCGCGACGGCCGGCGGGTTCGGCGAATCCGACGTCAAGGTCTCGGTGCATCGCGGGTTGAAGGCGCTCGCCGCGCGGATACAGGGGAGGGCATGATGGATACCGGCGATCTCATCCGCCGCCTGTCGGACGACGTGGCCCCGGTCCGCCGCAACGCGGTCGGGCGGCGGCTGGCGATCGGCCTGCTGCTCGGCGCTTTGGTGTCGGCGGTCTGGGCGCTGATGTGGCTCGGGATCCGTCCGGATCTGATGCTGGCGATGCGCGGCGTCAGCTTCTGGATGAAATGGGGTTACACCATTTCGCTGACATTGGTCGCTTTGGTCCTCACCGTCCAGCTCGCCCGCCCGGACAGCAACATGCTGCGCTGGCGCTGGCTACTGCTGGTCCCCGTGGTGCCGCTGGCGGTGATGGGCGCGGTCGAACTGAGCCGGGTCCCGACAAGCCATTGGCTCCACATGCTGCTGGGGCATAGCTGGGCGAGCTGCCCATGGCATGTGCTGCTGCTCGCCATCCCGATCTTTGTCGGCCTGCTCTGGTCGTTCCGCCGGCTCGCGCCCACGCGGCTGCGCGCAGCGGGGGCGGCGGCGGGGCTGGCGGCGGGCGCGTTCTCGGCGACCATCTATTGTCTCCACTGTCCCGAAGTGTCGGCGGTGTTCGTGCTCACCTGGTATTCGCTCGGCATCGTCCTCGCTTCGGCGCTCGGTGCGCTGGTCGGGCCGCGTCTGCTGCGCTGGTAAATTCCGCGCCGGCTGTAACCGCCGGGGCGGCGGCGTCGAATTCGGGAAGCCAATCCGGCTGTATCCAATTCTGGAGATTTCCCGATGATCACCGTTCGTACCGGCGCCAGCATCGCCGCATCCGCCGCCGTCGTCGCGCTCGCCGCCATGCCCTCGGTCGCGGTCGCCAAGGAAAAGGCGGGCGCCGCCAAGACCGTCCATTGCTACGGCATCAACACCTGCAAGGGCTCGTCGGACTGCAAGACCGCAGCCAACGAATGCCGCGGCCAGAACACCTGCAAGGGCCAGGGTTTCAAGTCATTGACGGTGAAGGCATGCAAGGCGGCAGGCGGCAGCCTGACCGAGGCCAAGTAAAGGCGTGCCGGCCCGGTGCCTGCGCCGGGCCGGCGGTTCCGAAAGGACGATGATGCCCGTTTCCCGCCACGCCTTCGGCCTCGGCCTGCGCAAGCCGCATTATGCCGAATTCCTCGATCATCGCGTCGCGGTGGACTTCGTCGAGGTGATTTCCGAGAATTTCATGGTCGATGGCGGCCGGCCGCGCGAAATCCTGCGCGACGTCCGCGCGCGCTATCCCGTCGCGCTGCACGGTGTGTCGATGTCGATCGGCTCGGCCGACGGGCTCGACCCCGCCTATCTCGCCCGGTTGCGCGCGCTGGTGGATGAGATCGATCCGCTGTTCGTCTCCGATCACCTGAGCTGGACACGGATCGAGGGGTTCAACTCGCACGACCTGCTCCCTTTGCCTTATACGTTCGAGGCGCTCGATCTGGTCTGCGCCAATATCGGCCGCGCGCAGGACGCGCTTGGGCGTACGATGCTGATCGAAAACCCCTCATCCTATCTCGACATCGCGCCTGCGCAGATGACCGAATGGGAATTTCTCGCGGCGATGTGCGCGCGCACCGGCTGCGACTTGCTGCTCGACGTCAACAATGTCTTCGTCAGTGCCACCAATCACGGCTTCGACCCGCTCGCCTATCTCGATGGCGTACCCCATGACCGGGTCCGCCAGATCCATTTGGCAGGCCATAGCCAGGGTACGGAGCTGTTGATCGACACGCACGACCAGCCCGTGCCCGCATCGGTGTGGGACCTCTACGCGCATGTCTTGCCGCGCCTCGGTCCGGTCGCGACCATGATCGAGCGGGACGATGCGATCCCCCCGCTGCACGAACTGCTTGGCGAGTTGGCCATCGCCCGTCGGATCGCGGCGGATGGGGCGCGGGTGGCGGCATGAGCCTGCTCGATCTTCAGCGCGATATGCGCGGCTGGCTGAAGCGCGAGGATGAAGCGATCACCGCTCGCCTCGGCGTCGGGGCGGATCCGGGGCTGCGCGTCTATCTCAACAATTACCGCGCACAGCTTGTCGCCTGCCTTGAGGAAAGCTTCGCGCGCACGCGCGCCTGGATCGGCGGCGAGGCGTTCGAGCAGGCGGTGATCGCTCATATCGCGCGCGTCCCGCCCAGCAGCTGGACGCTCGACGCCTATCCCCGCGATTTCCCCGCGACGCTGGCGCTGCTCTATCCCGACGATCCCGAGGTCGCCGAACTTGCCTGGCTCGAAATGGCGCTGGGGGAAGCGTTCGTCGGACCCGACAGCCCGATGCTGGACGAAGACCTCACCCGGATCGACTGGGACCGCGCCGTGCTGCGCTTCACCCCCACGCTCGATCTCGCAAAGCTGACCACCAACGTAACCGCGATCTGGACGACCCTCGCCAATGGCATAACCCCACCGGGCGTCGAGATACTCCCCGAAGCCGGTGCCATGATCGTCTGGCGCCATGCCGGCGAGTCCCGCTTCCGCGCGATCGGCCAGTGGGAGCGGCAGGCGCTACTCTCGGTCCGTCGGGGCTTGCCCTTCGCTGCGCTCTGCGCCGCGATGGTCGATACCTATGGCGATGACGACGGCATCGTGCAGGCGGGGCAGATGCTCGGCCAGTGGCTCGGCGACGGGTTGATCGTCGCGGTTGAAACCGACTGATACCGCTTGAGCCTGATCGCACCTCAGGCATAACCGGCGCCGATGCTACTCCCCGATATTCCGCTCCAGCCGCTCGAACGCGGTCAGCTCAACGTGATGCGCCTGACCGGCGCCATCGGCTTCGCCGGCGCGACGATCGTCGTCGCAATCGCCAGCTGGGCGCTTTCGCACAGTTGGGAATGGTTGCCGGTCTGGGCCGCGCCGCTCGCGATGGCGCTGATTGGGATCTGGTCGCTCGCCTTCACCCAGCGGCGCTGGGCGCGCTGGGGTTGGGCGTGGACGGGCAGGGAGCTGCACGTCGCCTCTGGCTGGCTGGTCCGCTCGCACACCATCGTTCCGGCCGCGCGCGTCCAGCATATCGACGTCACCCAGGGGCCGGTCCAGCGGATGTTCGGCGTCGCGACGTTGGTGCTGCACACCGCGGGCACGGCGGGCAGCGAAGTCGATCTGCCCGGCATCTCGCGCGAGACCGCGGAGGAGATCCGCGATGCGATCCGTACGCATCTGTCGAGCGACCCCTGGTGAACGAGGATGTGAGCGAGTCCGTCGATCACGGGCCGAAACGCGTCCATCCCGGTACCATCGCGATCGACTTCCTGCGCCGCGCGCCGCAGACGGTGATCGGCCTTCCCGCGATCGCGGGCTGGAGCTCGGGGCGTGGGATCGGCTGGATTCTGCTGGCGGCGGGCGTGATCGGCGCGGTGATGCTGGTCGTCACCTGGGTCGGTTGGCGGCGCTTCACCTATACGATCGGCGAGCATGAGCTGGTGATCGAGCGCGGGCTGCTCAACCGCAGCCGCCGATCGATCCCGCTCGCGCGCATCCAGGACGTGTCGATCGAGCGCAAACCGTTGGCTCGCCTGTTCGGCCTCGCCGAGGTGAAAGTGGAAACCGGCGGGGGTGAGAAGGACGAGGCGGTGCTCGACAGCGTCTCGATGGCGGAGGCTGAACGTCTGCGCGCCGCGTTGCGCGGATATGGTGCGCCTCCCGTGCTGCAGGAAGCCGGTGAGGTTGCTGTTGAAACGGGAAGCGCGGCCGATTTGCCGGTCGTTTTCGAAATGCCGCTCGGCCGCGTGATCTTGCTCGGCATGTTCAGCTTCTCGCTGGTTTGGATCGCCGCGCTGTTCGGTGTCCTCCAGTTCTTCGACCAGTTCCTGGACCTCGGCCTTGGTGAGCCGGACAACTGGGCCGAGGTTGCAAGGGACCAGGTGCAGACCCGCTTCAGCGTCGCCGCCGCGCTCGCGGTCGCCGGGGCGGCACTGGTGCTGGGCGTGGTCAGTGGCGTGATCCGTACCACCCTGCGTGACTATGGCTTCACGCTGCGGGCGGGGGGCGGGCGCTTCCGTCGCACCCGTGGCCTGTTGACCCGCAGCGAGGTGGTGGTGGCGATGCGCCGCATCCAGCTGGCGATGGTCCAGCGCGGACCTCTGCGCGGTGCATTCGGCTGGAACGCGCTCAGTTTCCAGACGCTTGGCGGCAGCAACGATCCCAGCGGCCGGCAGGTGATGGCGCCGCTGGCGCGCGATCATGAGGTCGCCGCGATCGTCGAGATGGCGGGTTTTCCTCCGTTCGAGCGGCTGCCGTTGCGCCCGGTCGCCGCCGGGCACGCGATCCGCTGCGTGCTGCTCGCGCTGCCCTGGCCGCTGCTGATCTTGGGCGTCGCACTGGCGGTGACTCCGCTTGCCTGGCTGGCGATGTTGCTGATGATCCCGATGGCCGGTGCGGCATTGCTCCAGCGCCGTTTCCACCGCTACGCGCTACGCGACACCAGCCTTCAGGTAATGCGCGGAGTCATCGCTCAGCGCGACTGGATCGTGCCGTTCGAGAATATTCAGGTCGTGACGCTGCGCGCAGGCCTGATCCAGCGCTGGCTTGGGGTGGCAAGCGTGCTTGTCGATACCGCCGGCGCGGGCGGTGGCGGGACGCCGGACGTGGTCGACCTGAACCTGACCGATGCGCGGGCGCTGGCGACCGGGCTGGTCGAGCAGATCGGTTAGCGCGCGGGCGTTGGCGCCGCGACGGGCACCGGCACGACCGGCGGCACGACATCGCTCTTGCGGCGCACACCGGTAAGGCCGTCAGGAATCGCTGCCCGCTTGGATTCGCTCTCGGGCAGCGATGTGGGTGCGGCTGCGGGCGGCGGAGGCATGCGGCGCATGCACTGCACCGGGCTGGGCCGCTTGAATTCACCGCAATTCCACAGCGCCTTGCCAAAGCCCTGCGCCTGATCGCGCAGATAGCTGAACGACATCGCCTCGATCTGCGCGGCGTTCGGCGTACCGCCCGCCGGGGGCAGCTTGGCGCGGTCGGTCCAGCCCAAGAACTTGCAGAAGGGCCGTTCAGCGCAGGTGCGGATCGCGAGCGCGGCGAAGGCGTCGGCGCCCATGTTGCGATCGAGCGCGACGTGGAAGACGTTGTTGTCGTTGCCGGTCGCGGGTTGGGGGATCGCAGATTCCGGGATCGCGGCGGGGTCGATCGCCACGCCTTCCGCCGCCAATGCGGTCGGGTCGCCGCCCACCGCGTGGAAGGGGGAGAGGCGCGCCATCTTGGCGATCACCGGCTCGGCACCGGCATAGGCGCGACGGAAGGCGGGCGGGGTGCCCCACCAGCCCGTCCAGCGGAAGAACAGATGCGTGTTCACCTCCGCCACCTTGTCGAGGCTCGAACTCCAGTACGGCACCACCCAGTCGGTATGGTAATGGGTCGAGTTCCCTACTTTTGTATAGACATAACCGGCAAGCGCCTGCCGTGCGAGGACACGTGCACGATCCCATGCGGCGGTAGAGGGCGTCCGGGTCATCGCGCCGTCGCAAGTGAAGGTGAACTGGCAGCCCGTGCGGCGTTCCTGTCCCTGGAACACCACTCCGCAGACGCTCTTGGGAAAAGCGGGATGGCGCATCCGATTGAGCACGACCTGCGCCACAGCGCGCTGGCCGACCGGATCGTCGCCCGCCTCGTACCACGTCGCGGCCGCGAGACAGTCGACCGCGCGCGCCTGATCGTCGGCAGCACCGGTGACAAAGAAGGGGCGGGCGGCGGGGTTGGGGCCGGTCACGAACGGGATGGTCGCGTTGAAGCGCCGCGCCTCGTCCATCGGCAGTTCGGCTAGGCGTACCGGCTCGACCTCAGGAAGCTCGGCCTGCGGGACGACGCGCTTGGGTTTGCGAATCTCGGCGAGCGTCGCGGCGTCGTCCGGACGGACCGGCGGTGCGTTGAGAACGATCAAGAGGGGGGCAAGGACCGCCAGCAGCGCGATCAGCGCGAGCGCGATCCACAGGCCAGGCGCGATGCGCGTCGGTTCGGCGGCAGGGTCGGTCACGGGCGTTGTTTGTCCTCGGACGGCGAAAGGCCGCCGCCCATAACGCACGCGTGACGAAGTTGGAACCATTGCCCGGCGTCCGGAGCGGCGGCGCGTGCCCCCGCTCCGGCGCTTCGATCAGCTTTCGGGCAGGAAGTCGGGAACGCTGAGGTAGCGCTCGCCGGTATCGTAGTTGAAGCCCAGCACCCGCGATCCGGCAGGCAGGTCCGGCAGCTTCTTGGCGATCGCCGCCAATGTCGCGCCCGAGCTGATGCCAACGAGTAGCCCCTCTTCCCGCGCGGCGCGGCGGGCATAGTCCTTGGCGTCGCCCGCATCGACCTGGATCGCGCCATCGATCGAATCGGTGTGCAGGTTGCGCGGCACGAAGCCGGCGCCGATGCCCTGGATCGGGTGCGGACCGGGCTGGCCGCCCGAAATGACCGGCGACAGCTCCGGCTCGACCGCATAGACTTTGAGATTGGGCCAGCTCTTCTTGAGCGTCTCGGCAACGCCGGTGATGTGGCCGCCGGTGCCGACGCCGGTAATGATCACGTCGACCGGCGCGTCGGCGAAGTCCTTCAGGATCTCCTGCGCCGTGGTCTTCACATGGACGTCGATGTTCGCCGGATTCTCGAACTGCTGCGGCATCCATGCGCCGGGGGTCGATTCGACGATCTCGACCGCGCGCTCGATCGCGCCCTTCATGCCCTTCTCGCGCGGGGTGAGGTCGAAGGTCGCGCCATAGGCCAGCATCAGGCGGCGGCGCTCGATGCTCATGCTTTCGGGCATGACGAGGACCAGCTTGTAGCCCTTGACCGCCGCGACCATCGCCAGGCCGACGCCGGTGTTGCCGCTGGTCGGCTCGACGATCGTGCCGCCGGGCTTCAGGCTGCCGTCAGCCTCCGCCGCTTCGACCATCGACAGCGCGATGCGGTCCTTGATCGATCCACCGGGATTGGAGCGTTCGGACTTCACCCACACTTCGGCACCCGGGAACAGGCGCTGGATGCGGATGTGCGGCGTGTTGCCGATCGTCTCGAGGATGGTGTTGGCCTTCACGTCTTCGTCTCCTCAGGAATAGGCTCCGCAAGATTTATCGGCGGGTCGAAGGTTCGCGCCCGCCGCAATTCGGGAAAGATACGCGCCCAATACGCAGTTACCAAGATGGCCAGGAAGCCGCCGCCCACCGTCGCGACGACCGGGCCGATCGCCGCGGCGAGAAACCCCGACCGCGCCTCGCCCAGCTCGTTCGAGCTCGAGATGAACAGGGTCGACACCGATCCGACCCGGCCGCGCATCGCATCGGGCGTGTAGAGCTGGATCAGCGACGATCGGACATAGACCGAGATCATGTCGAACGCGCCGAGCAGCGCCAGCGCCACGAGCGAGACCATCACCGCCGGCGCGAAGTCGCTGCCGATCATCGATGGTCCCCACAGGCTGGTCATCAGCGGTCCGGCCCAGCCGAACACGGCGGTCGCGGCGCCGAAACCCACGACTGACCACAGCATCTTCACGCCGACATTGGTCTTGAGCGGGCGCCAGGACAGGACCAGCCCCACCGCCACCGCACCGACGGCGGGCGCGGCGCGCAAATGGCCGAGGCCATCGGCTCCGGTCATCAAGATGTCGCGCGCATAGATGGGCAACATCGCGGTCGCCCCGCCCAGCAGCACCGCGAACATGTCGAGCGAGATCGCGCCAAGGACGAGCCGGTTCCGGCGGACATAGGTCAGGCCATCGAGCATTTGCCGTAGCGGGCTGCCGGTGCGCGCGATCTGACTGCGCGGCACGGGCGTCACCAGAAACATCATCAGCAACGAGACAAGGAACAGGCCGCCGGACACGGCATAGGGAAGGGCAGGCGCAGCGGCGTAGAGATAACCGCCCATCGCCGGTCCCACGATCGATCCCGCCTGCCAGGCCAGTGCGCTGAGGGCGATCGCGGTGGGCAGCGAGGCTGCGGGTACGAGGTTCGGCGCGAGCGCCTGCTGCGCGGGCGCGAGGAACGCGCGCGCCACGCCGAGCAGTGCCGCGACGCCGAATAATGCCGGCAACGTGACGGTATTGGTCCAGGTCAGCCAGGCGAGGCTCAGCGCGCAGAACACTTCGAGGCCGATCGCGGCGCGGATGATCCAGCGTCGGTCGAGCCGGTCGGCGACCCAGCCGGTAAAGAGCGTGAGGACGAGCAGCGGCAGGAACTGGGCAAGCCCGACCAGGCCAAGCTGGAGCGCCGCCTGCTTGATCCCCATCGTCTCGCGGGCGAGGTCGTAGACCTGCCAGCCGATCACCACCACCATCGACAGGCCAGCCAGCGTCGAAGCGAGCCGGGCGATCCAATAAGCGCGGTAGTTGTGGATAGCGAAGGGGTGGGCGGCCATGGAGAGCGTCGGGCGATCCTGTCTGGCCGCGAACCGGGTCGGGCGGCGTCAGGTGCCTGTAGGCTGCGGACGCATACCGGTGCAACGACGGAATCGTTGCGCCGGTGGCATGCGGTCGATCAGGTGAGCGAGACCTCGGCGACCTTGTCCCGATAGTCCTGCTTGGGATCGACGCCGAGCAGCATCTTCACCCCGGCGAAGAGGCTATTCTCGTTGAGCCAAATCTCGGCGCGTTCAGTATCGAGCCGGAGAAGCTGGAGGTTGGGATCGTCCTTGCCGCCCTCGAACCAGGCCGCGACAAAGGGATTCCACAGCCGGTCGATCGCCGCGCGGTCATGGTCGAGCACAAGGTTGCCGTGGATCGTTGCCCAAAGATCGTGCCCCTTGGACGCGAAATGGGCCATTGCGCGGTGCCCTTCACGCATCGCCTGGACGATACCATTGTTCTTGGTCGTGAAGAACCAGATCGGGCCGCCGTCCCGCTCATTGTCGCGCAACGCCGTCATCGGCTGGGCATGACCGTCATCGATACCGTCGAGGCCGAGAAAGAGGGTACGGTCGCTATCGAGCGCCTTCCAGAATTTCTTCTGTAATTCCTGTGGGCTAGGCATGCTGCATCTCCGGGAAAGGTGATGCCGTGGGAACGGCCGGGCGGTGGCCGAGGTTCCTCGGCCCGCCCGGAAGCGGTTTCAGCCGAGCGCAGGCAGAGCTGGTCTCGCCCCGATATAGGCGCGTGCCGGTTGGTCGAGCGGGAAGCCGACCTGGCCCAGCCGACCGAGAAGCTGACGGGCGCGGTTGGCGAGCGCGAGGCGCGCATCGACCGCTGCGGGGGCGGCGGAAAGCTCGGGCGCGATCACCAGGCCTTCCGGCACGCGGCGCAATCTGCCCGACGCGACCAGCCCTTCAAGGTTGCGGGAGACGGTGGCGTAGGGGAGGCCGAGGATCCGGGCGACCGTGCTCGGTTTGACCGGCGCCAGATACGGGCCGGCGGCATGGGCGAAACGGCGGTTTGCCCATTCGATCGCGAAGATCATCGACAGGCGCGTCCAGTTCTCGCGGCGCTGATGGTGGCATTCGATCGTTGCAAGCAACAGGTCGAATGCGATCCCGATTCCTGCGCGTGGATCATAGAGTATGCCGGGTCGCGGCTCGGGGAGCAGCAGGTTCGCGGCGCGTACATCCTCGACCAGCCGGACCAACAAGTCGTGACAGCCGTCTGCCATCAGTGCGACGCGCGGATCGCAGATCATCTGGAGTGGCATCGACAGGCCGGTCTCGCTGCGGACCAACAGACCTAATTCGATCAGCATATTGGCCTGGCGCCGGATTGTCTCGAACGGCCGCGCCAGTGATGCGGAGAGCGCATTGACGCTGACAGGATGCGAACGACCTGGCCCGTAGTCGAACGGTCCGCACGCTCGCGCCGCCGCAGCGAAGATCAGAGCGCGGTTTGGTGCGCCGAGTGCGGTGATGCTTGCCGACATGGCGGATGCAGCGAATTCCGCCAACAAGGCTTCGAACAGCGGCCCCTGCAAGGGCGCGGCAGCCTGGTGCTGCTGGGCTGGTTCAAACGCCATCACTTGGCGTCCCTCCAGCAAAGAATACACAACGCAACAACGCTTTGAATTCCCCCAATACAAGTGAAGTGAAGGCGGAATTGGTGGGGCGTGCAACGCATCAACTACTCATTTTGCTCGCTTGCGCGGCAAGTCGTATCATTTTGAGTAGTTTTGCTCAGGCCACGGCTTCGCAGGCGCGTGACCGAGCGGTTCGGGGGGCAGATGGGGTCGTTGCGGACACGAACGGAGGCTTGTTCTCCGCCGTGTCCGACGGGTTCAGCGTTGAAGCTTTGCCATGATCGTCATCGCTTGCTCTCCGCCGGATTTGGGAACGATCTCTCCCATCCGGTCGGTGATCGTGCTCCAGTTGGCGGCGACTCCCTCGGGGCTGAGTTCCTCGCCTTGCAACCGGACGCCGGGGGTCAGCGTGACATAGGCGGCCTGAAAGACGCCGGCACCGGCACCGACAATCATGTTGGTCGGCGCGTCCTCACTAACCAGGAACAGCGCGGCGGGTGCGACGCTTTCGGGCGTGAAGGCCTGGAAGGCGGCTTCGGGGAAAATGTCCTCGGTCATCCGCGTGCCGGCGGTGGGGGCGATGGTGTTGACGCGGATGTTGTACTTGGCGCCCTCAAGATAAAGCGTCTTGGCAAGCCCGGCGAGGCCGAGCTTGGCGGCGCCGTAATTGGCCTGGCCGAAATTGCCGTAGAGGCCGGTCGAGGATGCGGTCATCAGGATGCGGCCGTAATTCTGGTCGCGCATCGTCGCCCATACCGCCTTGGTCACGTTGGCCGATCCGTTGAGATGGACGTCGACGACGAAGCGGAAATCCTCCGGCTCCATGTTCGCGAAGCTCTTGTCGCGCAGGACGCCGGCATTGTTGATCAGGATATGGACGCCGCCCCATTTCTCCTTCGCGGCAGCGACCATGGCCTCCATCTGGGCATAGTCGGTGACGCTTCCGCCGTTCGCAAATGCATCGCCGCCCAGTGCTTCGATCTCTTCGACCACGCTGGCAGCGGCATCGGAATGGCCGGTGCCGTCGCGGCTGCCGCCCAGGTCGTTGACCACGACCTTCGCGCCGCGCCGCGCGAGCTCAAGCGCATAGGCGCGACCAAGTCCGCCGCCGGCTCCCGTCACGATGGCTACGCGCCCGTCGAACCTGATCGCCATACCCTCTCCTCGAATCTCCGTACGGCTAGTGACGGGTACACAACACTTCTGCAAGAGAAGCGAGTCGAAGAGGCGTCGGCGCAAGTCCTAAATGGCACTCGACCGACTTCACCGATTTCCGCCATGTCTGCCTGGCCGATTGCCGGGGTGATCTATGGTCAAGTGGTTGAGGGGCCGGTTGGAATGCCTGCGCGGACGCCATGTCCGCTCCGAAGCGGCTATAAGGCGTATGGGCGATAGCTTCGAAAGCAGATGCGCCTTTTGCCGCGTGCCGATGCTGCGGCTCGCCAAGCGGAACTGGATCGTGAAGCCGCGTTGACCCGAAATGGGACGAGGCTATCCCGCGTCGAGCGCGTAGCCCGCCGAACGAACCGTGCGGATGATGTCCGGGCGGTCGCCGATATTGATCGCCTTGCGCAGCCGGCGGATGTGGACGTCGACCGTGCGGCTCTCGATGTCGCTGTCATGGCCCCACACCGCGTCGAGCAGCCGCTCACGTGAGAAGACCCAGCCCGGATGCTCCAGGAAATGCTTGAGCAGGCGGAATTCGGTCGGGCCGAGCGGCACGACATCGCCGCCGCGGCGCACCTTATGTCCGACCGTGTCCATCTCGATGTCGGAGTAGATCAGCGCCTCACCGGCCAGCGCCGGA
Organism: Sphingomonas sp. GW821-FHT10C01; assembly: GCF_059415525.1. NCBI lineage: Bacteria > Pseudomonadati > Pseudomonadota > Alphaproteobacteria > Sphingomonadales > Sphingomonadaceae > Sphingomonas > Sphingomonas sp. GW821-FHT10C01. The sequence goes on from NZ_JBWKNK010000001.1 coordinate 1,330,927, forward strand.
CGCACGCGGCGCAGCACCGCGCCGACGCGCGCGACCAGCTCGCGCGGGGAGAAAGGCTTGGTGACATAGTCGTCCGCGCCGGTCTCGAGGCCGCGGACGCGATCCTCTTCCTCGCCACGCGCCGTCAGCATGATGATCGGGACGTTCGCCGTCTCGCTCATCCGGCGCAGGCGGCGGCACACCTCGATCCCGGACAGGCTCTCGACCATCCAGTCGAGCAGCACGATGTCGGGCGCGCTCTCCTTGGCGAGCAACAGCGCTTCCTCGCCATCGGGCGTGTGGCGGACGTCGAAGTCCTCACGCTTGAAATGATAGGTCAGAAGCTCGGCGAGCGCGGCGTCGTCTTCGACCAGCAGCATGCGTGCGCGGCTCATATCAGTTCTCCGCGGTATCCGTGTCGCGATCGGCCAGATATTGCCCGGTCGCGGCGAAATACACCATCTCGGCGACGTTGGTGGCGTGATCGCCGATCCGCTCGATATTCTTGGCGACGAACAGCAGGTGCGCGACCTCGCTGATCGTGCGCGGGTTCTCGACCATATAGGTCACCAGCGTACGGAAGATGCTGTCGTAGAAATCGTCCAGCCGCGCGTCGCGCTCGGACACGCGGATCGCCGCCTCGGCGTCGCGGGCGGAGAAGGCGTCGAGCACATCATGAACCATATCCCCCGCCATCTGCGCCATCGCGGGCAGAATGGAGATCGCATCGATCCGATCCCCCTCCGACGCATGGATCAGCGGGGTGCGCTTGGCGATGTTCTTGGCATAGTCACCGATGCGTTCGATCACCGCCGCGATCTTGAGCGCGGCGACCACTTCGCGCAGGTCGTCGGCCATCGGCGCGCGCAGCGCGATGACGCGGACGGCCAGCTTCTCCACCTCGGCCTCGATCGCGTCGATCGCCTTGTCCTTGGCGCGGACTTCCTTGGCGAGCTTCGTATCGCCGCGCTGGAGGGCGATCATCGCATCGCGAATCGCTTCCTCGGCCAGCCCCCCCATCTGCGAGATCAGCGCGCGGAGCTGCTTGATGTCCTGATCGAATGCCTTGACGGTATGTTCGTGACCCGTGGCCATTAGCCGTACCTTCCGGTGATATAGTCCTTGGTCCGCTCCTGGCGCGGGGCGGTGAAGATCTGATCGGTCTCGCCATATTCGACGAGCGTGCCGAGGTGGAAGAAGGCGGTGCGCTGCGAAACGCGCGCCGCCTGCTGCATGTTGTGCGTCACGATCACGATCGCATAGCGGCCGCGCAGTTCGTGGATCAGCTCCTCGATCTTGGCCGTTGCGATCGGGTCAAGTGCCGAGCAGGGCTCGTCCATCAGGATCACCTCGGGATCGACCGCGATCGCCCGGGCGATGCACAGGCGCTGCTGCTGGCCGCCCGACAGTGCGGTGCCGCTATCCTGAAGCCGGTCCTTGACCTCATCCCACAGGCCGGCGCGCTTGAGCGAGCGCTCGACGATCTGGTCCATGTCGCCCTTGGCGCGTGCCAGCCCGTGGATACGCGGACCATAGGCGACATTCTCGTAGATCGACTTGGGAAAGGGGTTCGGCTTCTGGAACACCATGCCGACGCGCGCGCGCAGCTGCACCACGTCCATCGACTTGTCGTAGATATTCTCGCCGTCCAGCGTGATCTCACCCTCGACCCGCGCGCTGGCGACGGTGTCGTTCATGCGGTTGAGCGTGCGCAGGAAGGTCGACTTGCCGCAGCCCGACGGGCCAATGAAAGCGGTGACATGGTCCATGTCGACGTCGATCGACACGTCGCGGATCGCCTGCTTCTCGCCATAGAAGACGTTGACGCCGCGCGCCGACATCTTGGTGGCGGTCTCGGCCTGCACCGGGTCGGTGTCGGCGGTTTCTGCGATATCGGATTGGGTCATCACTGCGGTCATCACCAGCGGGTCTCGAACTTGTTGCGAAGATAGATGGCGAGGGCGTTCATCGCGAGCAGGAACGCGAGCAGCACGATGATCGCTGCGCTCGTCTTCTCGATGAAGCCGCGGCTGACCTCGTCCGACCAAAGGAAGATCTGGACGGGCAGCACGGTGGCGGGATCGAACACACCGCCCGGCGGCGTGACGATGAAGGCGCGCATGCCGATCAGCAGCAGCGGCGCGGTCTCACCCAGCGCGCGGGCCATGCCGATGATCGTGCCGGTCAGGATGCCGGGCAAAGCGAGCGGGATGACGTGGTGGAACACGACCTGAATCCGGCTCGCCCCAATGCCGAGCGCGGCGTCGCGGATCGACGGCGGCACCGCCTTGATCGCGTTGCGGCCGGCGATGACGATCACGGGCATGATCATCAACGCGAGTGTCAAGCCACCGACGAGCGGCGCCGAGCGCGGCAGGCCGAGCGTGCCGAGGAATACGGCAAGCCCGAGCAGACCGAAGATGATCGAGGGCACCGCGGCCAGGTTGTTGATCGACACCTCGATCAGGTCGGTCCAGCGGTTCTTGGGGGCATATTCCTCAAGATACACGGCCGACAGCACGCCGATCGGGAAGGCGATCAGCAGCGTCACCAGCATCGTCAGGATCGAACCCTTGAGCGCCCCCCAGATGCCGACCGAGGTCGGATCGGTCGAGTCCGCGCGGCTGAGGAAGGCGGCATTGAAGCCGCTCTGCAGCGCACCGCGATCCCGCAGCTGCTGGACCAGCGTCCGGAATTCCGGCTCGCCGCCGCCATCGGCAGCGGTGTCCAGCTCGCTCGACGCGGGCACCCAGATATGCGCGCTCTGGCTCAGCAGATTAGGGTCTTCCTTGATCGCGTCGCGCACGGCGGTCCACGCGTTCTCCGCGATCAGCTCCTCGCCCTTCGCGCCGAACGCGGCGGTCGCCGCGGTCTTGACGCGATCTTCCAGGCCCGCGCCAGCCAGCGCCAGATCGGCGCCGCGCGTCGCGAGCTGGGCGCGATCGACCTCGAGCGGCGCCGACTTGAAGTCGATCGGCAGCGCGACCTCGGTCCGCATGAAGCCGGCGGCGCCGTTGCCGATCATCGTCGCGAGCAGGAAGAACAGGAACGACGCCGAGATGACGACGGCGGCCATGCCGATCGCGCGAAAGCGTCGTTCGGCGCGGTAGCGCTTGCGGATGCGCTTCTGCATCGCATCCGTCTTCCAGTCGGTGGGCGCGCGGTGGCTCAGCTCACTCATATGCTTCGCGATACTTCTTCACGACGCGCAGGGCGACGATGTTGAGGAGGAAGGTGATCATGAACAGCGTCAGGCCCAGCGCGAACGCGGCGAGGGTCTTGGGGCTGTCGAACTCGGCCTCGCCGGTCAGCAGGTCGACGATCTGCTTGGTGACGGTGGTCGCGCTTTCCATCGGGTTGAGCGTGATGTTGGCGGCGCCGGAAGCGGCCATCACCACGATCATCGTCTCACCGATCGCGCGGCTGACCGCGAGCAGCACGCCCGCGACCACGCCGGGAAGCGCGGCGGGGAGCAGCACGCGGCGGATCGTCTCGCTGGTGGTTGCGCCCATCGCCAGGCTGCCGTCGCGCATCGCGCGCGGCACTGCGGCGATGGAGTCATCGGCCATCGAGGAAACGAAGGGGATGATCATCACGCCCATCACCAGGCCCGCCGACAGCGCGCTTTCGGAACTGGCGTAGGTAAAGCCGAGCGAGACGGCGACGTCGCGGATCGCCGGGCCGACGGTCAGCGCGGCGAAATAGCCATAGACCACGGTCGGCACGCCCGCGAGGATCTCGAGCAGCGGCTTCATCCACTGGCGCACCGCGGGACGGGCATATTGCGTCAGGTAGATCGCGCTCATCAGCCCGAAGGGGATGGCGACGAGCATCGCGATCACCGCGCCGATGAAGAAGGTGCCCCAGAACAAGGGCACCGCGCCCAGCGTCGCGCCCGGATCGGCCGGGTCGATCACCTGCGGGCTCCACAGCGTCCCGAACAGGAAGTCGGTGACCGGCACCATCGAGAAGAAGCGCAGCGATTCGAAGAGAAGCGACAGGAAGATGCCGAGCGTGGTGAGAATCGCGATCAGCGAGGCCACCAGCAGCGCGAGCATCACCGTACGCTCGACCCGGGTGCGGGCACGGAAATCGGCCTTCACTCGGGTATAGGCGAACGCGCCGCAGGCAAAGGCGAGCAGGATTGCGATCCCGGTGCCCAGCCAGCCATAGAAACGGCTGGCCTGGCTATAGACCGGGGCAAGCTGTTCGGAGAGCGGGTAGAAGCCGTAATTGCCGCCCGCCGCTGGCGCGCGAACCTCGTTGAGGATCGCGTCGCGCTCATACCCGAACATCGGAAGGCCCGATGCTTCCGGCGCGCGCAGCACGGCGTCGGTGGCGAGGCTCGGCGTGATGATGTTCCAGGCGATCACGAAGACCAGCGTCGGGATCACCGTCCACATCGCGACATACAGGCCGTGCTGGCCCGGAAGCGAGTGGAGCCGGTGCTTGCTGGCCGCACCGAACCGCGCGGCGCGCGCGCGGCCGGTGAGCCAGGCGATGACGCCCAGCCCCGCGACAAGGAAGATAAGTGCGTAAGGGTTCACGGGGCTGGTTCCGGCCTTACTTCAGCGACGCGGGGTCGAGCGTGGTTTCCATGTCGATCACCTTGGTCGCGGCGTCGCGTGCTGCCTGCGGGCTGGCGATCAGGCCGCGCTTCACCAGCGGACCGTCCGGCGCCCACATCTGCGAATACTGGGTCAGGAACTCCTTGAGGCCCGGTACCGCCTTCAGGTGCTGCTTCTTGACGTAGATGTAGAGGGCGCGGGCACCGGGATAGCTGTTGCCGGCGATCGTCTCATAGGTCGGGGTCACACCGTCGATCGGCACGCCGTGCAGGCGCTGGGCGTTCTCTTCCAGATAGGAATAGCCGAAGATGCCGAGCGCGTTCGGATCGGTCGACAGCTTCTGGACGATGAGATTGTCGTTCTCGCCCGAGTCGACATAGGCGGCGTCGCTGCGGATCAGCAGGCAGAGATTTTCGAACTTGTTCTTGTCCGAATCCTTGAGCGCCTTGGCCTCGGGATTGGCCTCTTCGCAGCCCTTTTCCAGGATCAGCTCGGCGAACGCGTCGCGCGTGCCGCTGGTCGAGGGCGGGCCGAGCACCTTGATCGGGATCGCCGGGAGCGACGCGTTGACGTCCTTCCAGGTCTTCGCCGTGTTGGGCTTGCCCATCGGGTTGGCGGCGAGGGCGAGGTAGATGTCCTTGCGGGTCAGCGACATCTTCGGGCCCGCGTTCGATTCGGCCAGCGCGATGCCGTCATTGCCGATCTGGACCTCGATGATCTCGGTGACGCCGTTCTTCTGGCACAGCTCGAATTCGGATTTCTTGATCCGGCGCGATGCGTTGACGATGTCCGGGTGCGCGACGCCAATGCCGCCGCAGAACAGCTTCATGCCGGCGCCGGTGCCGCCCTGCTCGATCACCGGGGCCTTGGCCTGGGTGCTCTTGTTGACGAAGGCTTCGGCGACGGCGGTGGTGAACGGATAGACGGTCGAGGAACCGACCACCTTGATCTGGTCCCGGGTCGCCTGACGATCGCAGCCGGCCAGAGCCAGCGCGGTGAGCGCGATCAAAGTGAAGCTGCGCATCTGAAAAGTCCCCTCGGCCGTTTTGCGAGTCGCGAGTGGCGGGTGGCCGACCCCGTCGCCGGCCCTGTGTTGCAGTTGCGTTACGTTATGATGACAACGACCCCGGAGGCGGGGCGATGGGCAGAAGAATCGTCACCGTCGTACCGGTGCCCACGGTGCTGGCGATATCCAACCGTCCACGATGCCGCTCGACGATATGCTTGACGATGGCAAGGCCAAGGCCGGTGCCGCCCGCGGCGCGGCTTCGGCTCGAATCGACGCGATAGAATCGCTCGGTCAGACGGGGAAGATGCTCGGGCGCGATCCCCTCGCTTTCGTCGCTGACCGACAGGCGCACCATCGATTCGCCGGCGGCGCGAAGCGATACGGAAACAGGCGTGCCGGCGCGGCCATATTTCATCGCGTTGCCGACGACATTGTGGAGCAGCTGGGACAGCTGGACCCGGTCGCCGCGGATCGCGGCGACGGGATCGGCGTCGATCACGATATCGCCCGCGCGATTCGGGGAGAGGGCGGCCAGCTCCGCCTGAACCTCGTCGATCAACTCGGGCAGATCGACCAAATCGTCGGGCGCCCGGTATTTCTCGGCCTCGATCCGCGACAGCGACATGAGGTCGTCGATCAACCGCTGCATGCGGCGTGCCTCATTGCCCATCACGCCCAGAAAGCGGGTCCGCGTTTCGGGATCGTCGGCGGCGTCCTCCAGCGTCTCGATAAAGCCGAGGATCGAGGCGAGCGGGGTGCGAAGCTCGTGGCTGGCATTGGCGACGAAGTCGACGCGAATGCGGTCGGCGGCGTGGCTGCCGGTGCGGTCGCCCAGGTGCACGATGCGGTGTCCGCCAGGAAGGGTGCGGGCGCGCATCTCCCAATGCTGATCGCGCGCGCCGAGGCCGACGAGCTGGATCGGGGCGCCCGACGCCTCTTCGGTGCTGAGCAGGCGCTCGGCGGCAGCGGGGTGGCGGATCGCGACGCGGACGTCCTCGTCCAGGATATGCGCGCCGAGCAAGGTGCGGGCGGCCTGGTTGGCGGCGAGCACGCGGTTATCGGCGACGAGCAGCACCGGCTCGAAGATTGCCTCGATCGCGTCGGCGATGCTGTCTGTGGCGGGATCGGGCTGGAGCGCTTCCGCCGCCTCGGGTTCTGCGGGCGGTGCGGCGATCAGCGCGGCGACGGTGGCGCCGACCAGCGCGATTCCGCCCGCCTCGATCCCCGCAGCCAGCCATGTGGCGATTGCGGTGGCCAATATCGCCGCGAGCGCGAAGATCGTACGGGATCGGGAAAGCCCAAGCATATCGGGCATCTAGCCCAGAGTTGGGACATCGCGATAGCGCTTCGACGCTTGCACCCGATTCACCTTTGTGAAAGGCAGATGTGGCAGGAGCAGATTATGGGCGACGACAATTCCCAGGACACGGGGCCGCGGGCCGGCGCAGAGGCCGGTGGGGGCGTGCGCGCCAGCCGCCGCGCGCTGATGCTGGGCGCGGTGAGCGCGTCGGCGATCGTCTCGATCAAGCCGGCGCTGGCTCAGACTGCAGGGTCGGTGCTCAACTGCGAGATTCCGGTGCCCGATCCGGGCCGTGCGGGCAGCTATATCGACGCCAATGGAAAGGTGGTGCCCGCCGGGACCAAGGGCGCGTTCCCGCCAGCCGTGCGTCCCTTCCGGGGCGAGGAGGTCAAGAAGGCGATGAACGGCGGAAACCTGCCGGGCACGACCTCCGACCAGAGCCGCGCCTACACCAATTATATCCGCCGCCTGCAGCGCGGGACGAGCGGCTTCACCTGCTTCGCATCGCTCCAGATGCCGCGCGGCTAGTGCCGTGACCCGCTATCGCGCCGCGCCTGCCGCGACGCTCCGGATCGTTCCGCTCGACGTGCTGACGTTGGTGTTTCACCGCGCGTCGGGGATTACGCATGTCGTTGATTCCCCGGTGCCAGAACTGATTGAAATACTTCAAGATCAACCGCTTGCGATCGATGAAGCCTTGGCGGCGCTTGCGGCAGCGCATGACCTGATCGACCCGGACCGCGAGGCCTTGGCGGCCCGGCTCGACGAACTGGTCGCCGCCGGTCTGGTCGAAGCCATCTGATGCGCCATTCGACGCAACTTCGCATCGGTCCGGTCGGGTTCCGGGTGGGCAGCGACTGGCGCGCGCCCATCGCGCTTCTGGAGGATCTCTACCGCGATTACGCGCAGCCGCAGGACGGCATCCCCGACTTCAATGTCCGCCTGTTCGCGGCGCGCTTCTGGCGGCGCTGGCTGCGGCCGTCGGTGCAGATCGGCGGCGATTTCGTCATTCCCGACGCCGCGCCGCTCCCGCTGGCGCAAGGATTGCTCGCGGCCGAGATGGCGATGAACCTGCAGATGGCGCTGGGGCAGCGCCGCTATCTGCTGCTCCATGCATCGGCGGTCGAGCGCGACGGCAAGGCGCTGCTGATGACGGGCGAGTCGGGCGCGGGCAAGTCGACGCTGGCGGCGCTGCTGATGACGCGCGGTTGGCGGTTGATGGGCGACGAATTCGCCTTGCTCGATCCCGCAACGGGCGTGATTCACGGCTTTCCTCGGCTGATCAGCCTCAAGAACGACGCTATTGCGGTAATGGAGCATGAGGCGAAAGGCGGGCGCTGGGGGCCGTTGCTTGAGGGAACGCCCAAGGGCGCGATCCGGCATCTGGTGCCCGACGCCCGGTCGATCGCTGCGATGGCGGAACCCGCCAGGCCCGCGTTGGTGCTGTTCCCGTCCTTCGGGTTCGAGGGCGCGGAGCGCGAGGTGTTTCCGAGCGAATGCTTCGTGCGGCTGACTCAGGCGTCGACCAACTATGTCACCCTGGGCGAGGTGGGGTTCGACGCGCTGACCGGGCTGGTGCGCGGCGTGCCGGCACGGGCGATCGACTATCCCGATACCAAGACCGCCATCGCGACGGTCGAGCGGCTTTGGAGTGAGCTCGCATGAGCGGGGCGCTGTTGGCACGGGCGCTGCGCGACCCGGCTTTGGTCGAAGGGCTGGATGCGAGCGACTGGACGGCGCTGCTCGCGGCGGCGCGGGCGGAGCAGTTGATCGGGACGCTGGCCTGGCGCGTGGATGGACTCACGATGCCGGAGGCGGCGCGGCGCGTGCTGGAGGATGCGCGTGCGACGGTCGAGCAGGGGCGGCTGGTCGCATTGTGGGAAGCCGAGATGGCGCGGCGCGCGCTTGCCCCGACGGGCATGCCCGTGGTGTTGCTCAAGGGCACGGCGTTTGTCGCCACCGGGCTGTCGGCGGGGCAGGGGCGGCAGATCGGCGATCTCGATATCCTGGTCCCGCGTGAGCGGATCGACGAGGCCGAGGCGGCGCTGATCGCGGCGGGCTGGGAATGGGTGAAGCCCGATCCCTATGACGACGACTATTACCGCCGGTGGATGCATGAGCTGCCCCCGCTGATCCACCGCGAGCGCGACCGGATGATCGACGTCCACCACACGATCCTCCCGCTCACCGCGCGGATCGCGCCCGATGCGGCGGCGCTGATTGACAGCCGGGTGACGTTCGGGAGTGGACTGTCCGTGCTGCCGCCCGAGGCGATGATCGTCCACGCCGCGGCTCACCTCCTCGCAGATGGCGATTTACAGGGCGGCCTGCGCAATCTGTGGGATATTCGCTGTCTGACCGACGAGTTCGGGGACGTCGAGTTCGACCTCAAGCTCGCGGCCTGCGCAGCTCTGCATGGCCTGACGCGCGAAGTGGAGCGGGCTCTGCGCCTGTCGGATCATCTGTTCGGCGACGGTGCGAGCCTGACCCTGGCGGATCGCTTCTACGCCCGCCGCCTGCTCGCCCGCGATGGCTGGGGTCGCCCGACGCGCAAGCTGACGGAGCTTGCCTTCTATCTGCGCGGCCATTGGCTGCGCATGCCGCCGCTCATGCTGTTGCGGCACCTGTGGACAAAGTGGCGGAAGGGCTATCGCCCAGGCGCAGCAGCGTAGGGACCAGCTCGTCATAGCCGTCGATCACCGCGTCGGCGCCTAGTTCCTCGATCGGCTGCATCAGGAAGCCGAAGCTGACCGCGATGTTCGGGATGCCCGCATTCTTCGCGGCCTGAATATCGTAGATCGAATCGCCGACGAACGCCGCGCGTCCGCCGCCGCAGCGCGCGATCATCTCATGGATCGGCGCGGCGGAGGGCTTGGCGTTACCCTTGCCCATCGTGTCGCCGCCGATCACGCAGACGAAGCGGTGGGTGAGGCCAAGCTCGGCCACCAGCTTCACCGCGAAGCGTTCGAACTTGTTGGTGACGATCGCGACCTTCACCCCGCGCGAATCGAGCTCGTCGAGCGCGGCGATCATGCCGGGGAAGGCGACGGTGCCGCGCGTCAGATTGGCATCATAGTAATCGAGCAGTTCGGGATAGACGCGTGCCATCGTGTCCGCGTCGTATCCGCCCGAGGCCTCGAGCCCCTGTTCGAGCATGTGCTTGGCCCCCAGGCCGAGCATCGACTTGACGGTGTCGAGGGAAAGCGCGGGCCGCCCCGCCAGCGCGAGCGCATGATTGGTCGCGGCGGCGAGATCGGCGCTGGTGTCGAGCAGCGTGCCGTCGAGATCGAATCCGACAATGTCGAAGGGGAAATTGGTCATGTCGCGGCAAATGCCCGCCGCGCTATGGAAATAGCAAGATGATCGTGGCAGTGGCGCGTGACGGGAGGCCGATTTCGACCATGACCACATCACCCATCGCCGCCGTCATCCTTGCCGCAGGCAGCGGCACGCGGATGAAGTCGGATCTTCACAAGGTTTTGCACCCGATCGCCGGGCGGCCGATGCTGCTGCATCTGATCGACACGGTCGCCACGCTGTCGCCCGAGCGCGCGGTGGTGGTGGTGGGCGCGCGTCGCGAACAGGTCGAGGCCGCGGTGGCGCCGCATGGCGCGGTCAGCGCGCACCAGGCCGAACAGCTCGGGACCGGCCATGCCGTCATGCAGGCGCGCGAGGCACTGACCGGCTTCGACGGCGATGTATTGGTCCTCTATGGCGACGTGCCGCTGGTGACCGAGAAGACGATGCGACGGATGGCCGGCCGGCTGCACGAGTCCGACGCGCCCAGCGTGGTCGTACTCGGCTTCCGCCCCGCCGATCCGGCCGCCTATGGCCGGGTGATCGTCGACGGCGACGGCCGCATCGAGAAGATCGTCGAATTCAAGGACGCCTCGCCCGATGAGCGCGCGGTCACCCTGTGCAATTCCGGCCTGATGGCGGTGCGGTCGCGCGATCTGTTCGCGCTGCTGGATCGGCTGGGCAACGACAATGCCGCGGGCGAATATTATCTGACCGACATCGTCGAGCTGTCGACCGCCCATGCCGGCGGGGCGACGGTAATCGAGACCGATGCCGCCGAGGTGGCCGGGGTGAATAGCCGCAGCGATCTGGCTGCGGTCGAGGCCGATTGGCAGCAGGCACGCCGCGCGCGGGCGATGGCCGACGGGGCGACCCTGACCGCGCCGGAGACGGTGTGGTTCGCCTATGACACGGTGCTGGGCCGCGATGTGACGGTCGAGCCCAATGTCGTGTTCGGACCCGGCGTGACGATCGCGGACGGGGTCGATATCCGTGCTTTCAGCCATATCGAGGGCGCGACCATCGCGACCGGCGCCGAGATCGGTCCCTATGCCCGGCTGCGCCCCGGTACGATTGTCGGCGAGAAGGTCAAGATCGGCAATTTCGTCGAGACCAAGAAGACCGTTCTGGGCAAGGGTGCGAAGGCCAATCACCTGACCTATCTGGGTGACGCGGAGGTGGGCGCGGGCGCGAACATCGGTGCCGGGACGATCACCTGCAACTATGACGGCTTCTTCAAATACGGGACGCGGATCGGCGCGGGCGCCTTTATCGGATCGAACAGCGCGCTGGTCGCGCCGGTGGCGATCGGCGAGGGCGCGATCGTCGCGGCGGGCGCGGTGGTGACCAAGGATGTAGAGGCTGATGCGCTGGCGCTGGTCCGGCCCGAACAGGTATCCAAGCCAGGCTGGGCGAAGCGGTTTCGAGCGATGATGCAGGCAAGGAAAGCAGCGAAATGAGTGACCGTTACGAAGGCAAGCCCTTCCTCCGGCTGGTGGATTGCTATGTGCTCGACGCGATCGGACATCTCGATCCGGGCCAGGATGCGCAACTTACCGAGATGACGCCGAAATTCCGCGAGATCTTTGGCGAACAAGGGGACTGGCGCGAGATCGTGGTAGCGCGGATGAAGTTCCCTGAAGGCATCGGCGAGGCGATCCGTCAGGTCTGGGAGAGCGGCCATGCCCGCTTCGTCGAGGCGAATGGACGCGAGCCGGACCCGGAAGAGTTCACCCGGTTTTTCGTCGACACCAATTTTCCGCATTGATGCGGCTGGGGATGAACTGAAATGTGCGGAATTGTCGGAATCCTGGGCAAGGAAGATGTCGCCGACCGGCTGCTCGATGGCCTCAAGCGCCTCGAATATCGCGGCTATGACTCAGCGGGCATCGCGACGATTGTCGATGGCGCGATCGATCGCCGGCGCGCATCGGGCAAGCTGATCAATCTCGGCCGCGAGCTGGCGGCCGATCCGCTGCCCGGCCATGTCGGTATCGCCCATACGCGCTGGGCGACGCATGGCGGCCCGACCACCAACAACGCCCACCCGCATGCCACGGGTGAGGTCGCGCTGGTCCACAACGGCATCATCGAGAACTTCAAGCCGCTGCGTGAGGAGCTGCTCGCGCGCGGCCGCAAGCTGGAGAGCGAGACCGACACCGAGATCGTCGCGCACCTGGTGAGCGAACAGATCGAGAATGGCGTCGATCCGGTCGAGGCGGTGAAGGGCGTGCTGCCGCGCCTGCACGGCGCCTTCGCGCTCGCCATCCTGTTCCGCCAGCATCCCGACATGCTGATCGGCGCGCGCCTCGGCTCGCCGCTGGTGGTGGGCTATGGTGACGACGAGACCTATCTCGGTTCCGATGCGCTCGCGCTGGCGCCGCTGACCCAGCGCATCTCGTACCTGGAAGAGGGCGACTGGGTCGTGCTGACCCGGTCGGGGGTTCAGGTCTATGACGTCGACAACAATCCGGTCGAGCGGCCGATCGTCAATTCGGGCGCGTCGGGCCAGCTGATCGACAAGGGCAACCATCGCCACTTCATGGCGAAGGAGATTTACGAGCAGCCGATCGTCGTGGCGCAGACGCTGCGCGGCTATCTCCAGCGGCTTGAGGATACGGTGACGCTGCCGATCCCCGACTTCGACCTGTCTTCGATCAAGCGCGTCACGATCGTGGCGTGCGGCACCAGCTTCTATGCCGGCATGGTCGCCAAATACTGGTTCGAGCAATTCGCGCGCGTCGCGGTCGACATCGATGTCGCGAGTGAGTTCCGCTACCGCGCGCCGGTGATGGAGGATGGCGGGCTGATGATCGTCATCAGCCAGTCGGGTGAGACCGCCGACACGCTCGCCGCGCTGCGTCACGCCAAGGCGGAGGGGCAGACGATCGCGGCGGTGGTCAACGTACCGACCAGCACGATGGCGCGCGAGGCGGACCTGCTGCTGCCGACCCATGCCGGGCCGGAGATCGGCGTCGCATCGACCAAGGCGTTCACCTGCCAGCTCGCGGTGCTCGCCGCGCTCGCCGCCAACCTCGCCAAGGCGAAGGGGCGGATGGATGCGGCCGAGGAGAAGGAGATCGTCCGGCACCTGGCCGAAGCGCCGGCCGCGCTCAACGCCGCGCTCGCCTATGACGAGGCGATCGAGGGGATGGCGGGCGTCGTCGCGGGCGCGCGCGACGTGCTCTATCTGGGCCGCGGGACCGACTATCCGCTGGCGCTGGAAGGGGCGCTCAAGCTCAAGGAAATCAGCTACATCCATGCCGAAGGTTATGCCGCGGGCGAGATGAAGCACGGGCCGATCGCACTGATCGATGAGAATGTGCCGGTGATCGTGATCGCGCCCAGCGGGCCACTGTTCGAGAAGACCGTCAGCAACATGCAGGAAGTGCAGGCGCGCGGCGGCAAGGTGGTGCTGATCAGCGACTATGACGGGATCGAGGCGGCGGGCGAGGGGTGCATCGCGACGATCACCATGCCCAAGGTCCACCCGCTGATCGCACCGATCGTCTATGCGGTGCCGGTCCAGCTGCTCGCCTATCATGTCGCGGTGGCCAAGGGCACCGATGTCGACCAGCCGCGCAACCTCGCCAAGTCGGTGACGGTGGAATAGCCCCGATGATCGTCGCGCGCCGCTGGATGATCGGGGTTGCGTTGGGGCTTGGCCTCGTCGCGATCCCGGCTCAGGCGCAGCGCGGCGACGGACCGCTGGTGCTGGCGGCGGCGAGCCTGCAGGAATCGATGACCGCTGCGGCGGATGCCTGGGCGCGCAAGGGGTTTCGGCGGCCGGTGATCTCCTTCGCCGCATCCTCGGTGTTGGCGCGGCAGGCGGCGGCGGGCGCGCGCGCGGACCTGTTCGTTTCGGCCGACCAGGAATGGATGGATTATCTCGACCAGCGGGTGATGCTGGCACCGGGGACGCGCGCGCCGTTTCTGGGCAACCGGCTGGTGCTGGTGACTTCGGCAGGGGCGTCACCCGAGCCGCGTCCGCTGACGGCGATGCTGCGTGGCCGGATCGCGGTAGCCGATCCGGCGTCGGTGCCCGCAGGCCGCTATGCCGAGGCGGCACTGCGCAAGCTGAAATTGTGGGATGCCGCCGCACCGCAGCTGGTGCGGGCGGAGAATGTCCGCGCGGCGCTGGCGCTGGTCGAGCGCGGAGCGGCACCATACGGCATCGTCTACGCCACCGACGCGCGGGCTTCGACGCGGGTGCGCGTGGCGGGCGTGTTCCCGCAATCGAGCCATCCGCCGATCGTCTATCCGCTCGCACGTCTGCGGAGTTCGACCCACCCCGAGGCGGACGGGTTCCGGCGCTTCCTGCTCTCGAACGAAGGCCACGCGATCTTCACCCGCTACGGCTTCTCGCGGCGGTGATGCTGGAGGGCGGCATCTGGCCGGTCGTCGCGCTGTCGCTCAAGGTCGGGTTGGTCGCGACCATCGTCACGCTGCCGATCGCCTTCGCGCTCGCCTGGCTGCTCGCTCGGGCGCGTTTTCCGGGGAAGATACTGGTCGACGGGCTGGTGCATCTGCCCCTCGTCGTGCCGCCTGTGGTGACGGGCTGGCTGCTGCTGCTCGCCTTCGCGCCCGCGGGACCGGTCGGCGGATGGCTTGAGCAGTGGTTCGGGATCAGTGTGATGTTCCGCTGGACCGGCGCGGCGATCGCGGCGGGGGTGATGGCGCTCCCTCTGATGGTGCGCGCGATGCGCCTGTCGATCGAGGCGGTCGACCGGCGGCTGGAAAATGCCGCGCGGACACTTGGAGCCGGACGCGCGCGCGTGTTCCGCACGATCACCTTGCCGCTCGCCTTGCCCGGCGTGCTGGCGGCGGCGGTGCTGGGCTTCGCCCGCGCGCTGGGTGAGTTCGGGGCGACGATTACCTTTGTCTCCAACGTGCCGGGCGAGACGCAAACCTTGCCGCTCGCCATCTACGCCGCGCTCCAGACGCCGGACGGGGAGGCGCAGGTGCTGCGGCTGGCGCTGATCTCGGTCGCGCTGTCGCTGGCTGCGCTGGTGGCATCGGAACTGCTCGCGCGGCGGGCGGGGCGGGGCGTCCATGTCCTTTGACATCGCGCTTGAGAAGCGCCGGGGCGATGCGCATGTGACCTGCCGGATCGAGGGCGGGGAGGGGATCACCGTCTTGTTCGGCCCCTCAGGTGCGGGCAAGACCAGCGTCCTCGACATGGTCGCCGGGCTGCTGGAGCCGGATACGGGTCATGTGCGCGTCAACGGCGAGACGCTGTTCGACGCGGCCACGGGCGCGGACGTTCCGCCCGAGCGGCGCCGGGCCGGCTATGTCTTCCAGGATGCGCGGCTGTTCCCGCATCTCAGCGTGCGGGCGAACCTGCTCTACGGGGCGGGGGGCGATCCGTCCGGACTGGACGATCTGGCGGGCCGGTTCGACATCGCGCATCTGCTCGACCGCTGGCCGCGCTCGCTTTCGGGCGGAGAGGCTCGGCGCGTGGCGATCGGACGGGCACTGCTGGCGAAACCGCGCTTTCTGCTGCTCGACGAGCCGCTGTCGTCGCTCGACCGCGCCCGGCGTGAAGAGGTGATGCGGGTGATCGAGCACCTGCGCGACGACTCCGGCCTGCCGATCCTGATGGTCACCCATGACGCGGCCGAAGCCGAACGTCTGGGCCAGCGGACTATCGAGATTTAGGCCGATCCGCCGTCGCGCCGGTCGCAGGCGTCGGTGAAGCGCCCGGCGGCTCGGTGAACTCGAACCAGTCCGTGAACGGCAGGCCATAGAGCAGGTCGAAGAATTCGAGCTGCAACCGTGCCGGCTTGCCCGTGTTGCTGTTCCACAGCATCACGATGCCGCTTTTATCCGCCGGATCGAACAGGACGAGCGAGCCATAGCCGTCGACCGATCCGCGATGCCCGACCAGCGCATGGCCGGCATAGTTGAAGCTGCGCCAGCCCAACCCGTAGGACGCATCCGTCAGCGCGCGATCCATCGGCCCGCGCGGTCCGTGCGGCGGGGTCGCGACCCGGGCGCGGTGCATCATTTCGAGCGCGGCCGGTGACAGAACGGTGGGCGCATTGCCCATCTGTGCCTGCATCCAGATCAACAGGTCGCGGATCGACGAATTGACTCCGCCCGCGGCGGGCACGCGGTAATAGGCGTCGTTGACCGTGACGAGCGCCTTGGCCTTGCGGTGCGGCTGGGCCCAGCTCGTCGCCGTCTGCAGTCCCGTGCGGCCGACACTAGCGTTGCGCATCCCCAGCGGCTCGAACAGGCGTTTGCGCGCCAGGCTGGCATAGTCCTCGCCGGTCGCGCCCTCGACGATCTCGGTCGCGGTGTCGTACGCGATATTCTGATAGCCGTAGCAGGTTCCCGGCGGGCAATGGACGGGCAGGGTACCCAGCATCGCACGCAACGCCTTCGGGTCCTCGCCGGCCTCAAGCCGCTCGTCCCAGGCGTTCCGGACCAGCCCGACGCGGTGCGACAGGACATTGGCGATGGTGACGTTGCTCGAATCGCCCGGCAACGTCAGCGTCGTGTTGAGCGATGCCACCGGGGTATTCAGCGACAGCTTCCCCTCTTCGGCGAGCTTGGTCACCAATGCGGACGCGACCCCCTTGGACACCGACGCCCAGCGGAACACCGTGTCCGGCGACACGGCGGCGCCGCTATGCGCGACCGTCTCGCCAAAGCCTTTGACGAAGCGAACCTGCCCATTCTCGACCGTGCCGACCGCGAGGCCGACCATGTCGGGTTCCTGCATCAGCCGCGCGATCCGCGCCTCCAGCTTCCCGTAATCGACGCGCGCGGGGGTTTCGGGCCGATGGACCTCGCCATTGGCGGTCGCTTCGGGCGGTTCGGCGGGTGTGGATTGGAGCGTGGCGAAGTGAGAGGCCGCGAAGACGCCAGCGCCCAGCGTCACCACGGACAGCGCGATCAATGCCTTGCGTCGCCCGGTACTCAATAGGCGCATTCGCATTCCATTCTGCGCGGGGTCGCCGAAAAACTGGAGCGGGTGAAGGGAATCGAACCCTCGTCGTAAGCTTGGGAAGCTTCTGCTCTACCATTGAGCTACACCCGCTCGGGCGTGCGTTGCCATATGACGTGGGCCGCGTTTCGTTCAAGTCCCTTCTTGAACTTTGGGACGATCCGGCGTCATGGGGCGGCGCGAGGAGAGTTCCGATGAAGCTGCGTTCCATGCTGTTCGTTCCCGGCGACCGTCCCGACCGGATGGAAAAGGCGCTGGCCAGCGGCGCCGATGCCCTGATCCTCGACCTTGAGGATTCGGTCACCCCGGCCAACAAGGGCGCCGCGCGACAGGCGGTGGCGAAGTTCCTGGCGGAGACCCATGGCGAGGTGAGCCTATGGGTTCGGGTCAATCCGCTCGATTCGGGCATGACGCATGACGACCTTGGCGCTTCGCACGGCGCTGACGGGATCGTCCTGCCCAAGGCGGAGAGCGGGACCGACGTCGCCTCGCTCGACGCGATGCTGGGCGGGATCGCCGCGCGCATCCTGCCGATCGCGACCGAGACTCCCGCGGCGGTGTTCGGCCTCGGCAGTTACGTCGGCTGTTCGCCGCGCCTTGCCGGGATCACCTGGGGCGCGGAGGACCTCCCCGCCGCGATCGGCGCGGTCTCCTCGCGTGAGAAGGACGGAAGCTACACCCCGCCCTATGAGATGGTTCGCGCGCTCGCCTTGTTCGGCGCCCATGCCGCGGGTGTACGCGCGATCGAGACCGTCTATCCCGATTTCCGCAACCTCGATGGACTCAAGGCCTATTGCGCGCGAGCGATGCGCGACGGTTTCACGGGCATGATGGCGATCCACCCCGCGCAGATCGAGATCATCAACGCCGCCTTCACCCCGTCGGCAGAGGCCGTGGCGCATGCCCAGCGCGTCGTCGCGGCGTTCGCGGCGAACCCCGAAGCTGGCGCGCTCCAGCTCGACGGCAAGATGATCGACGCGCCGCATCTCAAACAGGCTGAGGCATTACTGAAGCGCGCCGGCGTCGCGTGAGCGGGGATTTCCATCGCGGCGATCTGGAGCGGCTGCGCACCGCGGGCCGCTATCGGTCGCTGACGCCACGGACCGGCATCGACTTCGCGTCGAACGACTATCTCGGCCTCGCGAACGACCAGAGGTTGCGCGATGCGGTAGCGGCTGCACTGGATCGCGGGGTCGCCGTCGGGTCGGGCGGATCGCGACTGCTGCGCGGCAACGATCCCGAGATCGCGGCGCTCGAGGCCGAGGCGGCCACGATGTTCGGGGCGGAGGCGGCCTTGTTCTTCTCGACCGGCTTCGCCGCCAACGTGGCGTTGCTGGCGACCTTGCCGCAGCCCGGCGACCTGATCGTCCACGACGCCCTGATCCACGCCAGCGTGCATGACGGCCTCAAACTGTCGCGCGCGCCATCGGTGGCGGCCGCGCATAACGATGCGCAGGCGGTCGACGACGCCATCGCGGCATGGCGCGGGCAGGGCGGCACCGGCACACCGTGGATCGCGGTCGAGAGCCTTTATTCGATGGACGGCGATCGCGCTCCGATCGCGGCGCTGGCCGAGGTTGCTGCCCGGCACGACGCCATGCTGATCGTCGATGAGGCGCATGCGACTGGCGTCTGGGGCAGCGGCGGACGCGGCCTCGCCGCCACGCTGGAGGGGCGTCCCAACATCATCACCCTGCACACCTGCGGCAAGGCGCTGGGCTGCGAGGGCGCGCTGGTCTGTGGTCCACGCGTCTTCATCGACTTCCTCGTCAACCGCGCGCGCCCCTTCATCTTCTCGACCGCGCCCTCGCCGCTGATGGCCTCGGCTGTACGCGAGGCATTGCGGATCGTTGTCGACGAGCCGGCCCGACGTGAGACGCTGCACTGGCTGATCGCCCATGCCGAACGCGTGCTGGCACCGCTCGGCGTGACCCCGACCGGATCGCAGCTGTTGCCGCTGATCGTGGGCGGCGACGCCGAGACGATGCTGCGCGCCGCCGCGGTTCAGGCGAAGGGCTTCGACGTACGCGGCATCCGTCCGCCGACCGTCCCCGCAGGGACGGCGCGGCTGCGTATCTCGCTGACGCTCAACGTCACCCAGGGCGATATCGATCGGCTGGCGGACGCGCTCGCATGATCGTCGTCACCGGAACCGATACCGGCATCGGCAAGACCGTGGCCTCGGCGGCGCTCGCGCTGCGGCTGGGCGCATCCTATTGGAAGCCGGTCCAGGCCGGGCTGGATGAGGAGACCGACAGCGAGACCGTCGCGCGGCTCACGGGCGTCGAGATACTGCCCGAGGCCTATCGGCTCAACACTCCCTGCTCGCCGCACCGCGCCGCCGAGATCGATGGCGTGACCATCGACCCCGATCGCCTCGCGCCGCCATCGGGCCGGGTGGTGATCGAAGGGGCAGGGGGGGCGCTGGTCCCGCTGACGCGCGAGCTGGTCTATGCCGATCTATTCGCGCGCTGGGGGCTGCCGGTGGTGGTGGTCGCGCGCACCACGCTCGGAACCATTAACCACTCTTTGCTGACGATCGAGGCTTTGCGGACTCGCTCAATCTGGGTAGGCGGCGTGCTCTTCTCGGGGGATGCGATGCCGGACAGCGAAGCGACGATCTGCGCGATGGGCAAGGTGCGGTCGCTCGGACGCATTCCGATGCTCGATCCGCTGACGCCGGAAACATTGCGCGTGGCTGCCGAAACGCTCGACCTGACGGCAATCGCATGAAGAAATCACCCGTCTGGCATCCCTTCACCCAGCATGGCCTGGGTGAACCGGTCCCGCTGGTCACGCATGCCGAGGGAGCCGCGCTCCACACCGCCGATGGGCGGCGCGTGATCGACGCGATCTCCTCCTGGTGGGTGACGACGCACGGCCATTGCCATCCGCGCATCGTCGCGGCGATCCGCGAGCAGGCGGAAAAGCTCGACCAATTGATCTTCGCCGGCTGGACCCACGAGCCGGCCGAGACGGTGGCGCGCGATCTCGTGGCGATGATGCCGCGCCCGCTCGACCATGTCTTCTTCTCGGACAGCGGCTCGACCAGCGTCGAGGTGGCGATCAAGATGGCGCTCGGCCATTTCGCCAATCGCGGTGAGCCGCGACATCGCATCGTGGTGATGCAGGGCAGCTATCATGGCGACACGATCGGCGGCATGTCGGTCGGCGCGCGCGGCGTGTTCAACAAGAGCTATGCGCCGCTGTTGTTCGACGTCGACACGATCCCGTTTCCGGAGGGCGCCAACGAATATCGCGCGCTCGACGCGCTCGAACAGCTCTGCGCCCAGTCGCCGCCGCCCGCCGCGATGATCGTCGAGCCGCTGGTGCTCGGCGCCGGGGGCATGAAGATGTACGCGCCCGGCGTGCTGCGCGCGATGCGGGAGATCTGCGCGGCGCATGGTGTGCTGTTCATCGCGGATGAGGTGATGACCGGCTGGGGCCGCACCGGCACCTTGCTGGCGTGCGAGCAGGCGTCGGTGGTCCCCGACCTGCTGTGCCTGTCCAAGGGGCTGACCGGCGGATCGCTGCCGCTCGCGGTGACGATGGCGACGCCGGAAATCTTCGAATCGCACCGCTCGAAGGACCGGGCGAAGATGTTCTTCCATTCGTCGAGCTACACCGCCAACCCGATCGCCTGCGCCGCCGCCGCCGCCAACCTCGCCCTCTGGCGCGAGGAGCCGGTGCTCGAGCGGATCGCGCATCTCGCGCACCGCCAGCGCGGCTACAGCCGGGCGCTGTCGGGGAAGGTCAACAACCTCAGGCAATTGGGCACCATCGTCGCGATGGAGGTCGAAGCGCCGGAAGGGGCCTATCTCTCCGTCGTCGGACCGCGGCTGATGAGCTTCTTCCGGGACCGCAACGTGCTGCTGCGCCCGCTCGGCAACACTCTCTACATCATGCCGCCCTACTGCATCTCGGACGAGGATCTCGCGCGGGTCTACACGGTGATCGGCGAGGCGCTGGAGGCTTAGGCCGCGGCTCGACGATACCTTCAACCATAGTCAGCGTCGCATTCTATCGTCGTCATCCCCGCGCAGGCGGGGATCCATTCTGGCTGACCGATCGAATCTAGCCTCGACTTCGGCGGCAATGGATTCCCGCCTGCGCGGGAATGACGGTCTCCGGAGCTCGAATCCCCAAATCTAAGCCGCGCGCAACTCCGCCAGGAACGCATTGACGGTATTTCCCAGCGCATCCGCCTCGGCGCGGATGCGGCCGGCCAGGCCGCCCATCTCGCCCGCGCTGCTCGATGCCGATCGTGCGGTCGCGCCGATCGCCGCGACATCGTCATGGATCTGCGTGCCGGCGGCAACCGCCTCTTCGACGGTGAGCGCGATCAGCCGGGTGGTCTCGCGCTGGGTGCCGACCGCGTCCTCGACCGTGTCGGACAGGCGTGCCATCGCGGCGATCGACGCCTCGACCTGGGCATGACCGTCGGCGACATGGACGATCCCGCCGCGAATCTCCTCGACATGCGCGGTGATGCGCTTGGCGGCGACCCCGGCCTGGGTCGCCAGGATCTTCACTTCATTGGCGACGACGGTGAAGCCGCGTCCCGCTTCGCCCGCGCGCGCCGCCTCGATCGTCGCGTTGAGCGCGAGCAGGTTCACCTGTTTCGCGATCTCGCCGATCAGGCCGATCACCGCGTCGATCGACTGGGCGGAATGCATCAGCCCATCCATCCGCGCGCTGCCCGCGCTTACCAGCGCGACCGCGTCGGATGCGGCGGCCTTGGCGCGCAGCGCGTCGCCGTTGATCGCGGCGAAGGCGCCCGCGAGCAGCCGTCCCCGATCGGCGATGTCGCGCATCGACGCGCTGGTCTGCCCGGCGGCGGCGGCAACCGCGGCGGCACGGTCGCCGGTGTCTCCCGCGCGGCCCTCGGTCTCCTTGGCATTGGCTGAGATGAAGCGTGCGAGATCGGTCAGCGCGCGGGTGAGGCCCGCGACCTGCCGCTCGAACCGCACGGCGGCGCTCTCGATCCGCTGCGCCCGCTCGATCCGCGCATTGGCCGCGTCGAGCTCGCGGTCGGAGGTCAGGCGAACAAGACGGCGATTGGCGACCACCGCGAACAACCGCCCGTGGTGGGTGACGATCATCCCCTCGGCGCCATTGGCCTCGCGATAGGCTTCCACAAGCGCGCCCGGGTCCTGGTCGACTTCGGCCGTCGGGCAGGCGCGGATATGCGCCGCCAGGCCGTTGCCATAGGCCGGGTTGCGCATCAGCGCATGACCGAACGGGTTGAGCAGCAGGCGCCGCACATCCTTTTCGAACACCGCGCCAACGATATGATGTCCGCTGTCCACCACCGGCAGCAGCCGCAGCTCCATATTGGCCTGGAACAGGTCGATCGCGGCGAACAGCGTATCGGTCTGGCGCAGGAAGGGCGGGTCGCGCTCGATCGGGGTCAGCCAGCTGCGCGCGGTGGCGGGCTGGCGCAGATCGGCGAAGTCGGCGGGCGAACAGAACATGCCGTCCAACTAGGGGCGACGCGGTAAATGCGATGTTATCCGGGCGTGACAGTTTGAAGACAAATGGCGGTTTTTCGCGCCTTTTTGCGGTTAACCTTCCAACTGGGCCCGATGACGTCCCGCCAGCGCGGTCAACCAGTCGGCAAAGGCCGCGACATGCGGGAAGTGCCGCGTCTCCTCATGGGTCACCATCCAGAAGCTGCGGCGAATGCGGATGTCGGGCAGCACGCGGGTCAGCTTGCGGTCCGCGTCGCCGATGAAGCAGGGCAGCACCGCGACGCCGGCACCCGCCGTCGTCATCCGGTATTGCGCGTTGATGCTCGACGATCGCAGCTGCGGCTCGGGCGCGCCCGGCACCTCGTCCAGATAGCGCAACTCGGGCGCATAAAGGATGTCGGGGACATAGCCGATCAGGCGATGGTCGCGCAGCTGCTCGGGCGTGGTTAGCGGCGCGCTGCGGGCGAGATACTCGTTCGATGCATAGAGCCGTAGGCCATAATCGGCGAGCTTGCGCGTCAGCAGCGGCCCGCGGCGCGGGCGGGCGAGCAGCACCGCGACATCGGTCTCGCGCCGTGTCGGGTTGAGGAAGCCGCTGGTCGCGATCAGATCGACCGCCAGCCCCGGATGCGCGTCGGCCAGCTCGCCGAGGTACCGGCTGACGAACCAGGTGCCGAACCCCTCGGACACGCTCGCCCGGATCGTCCCGCGCACCGCGCCGCCCGGGTCGCGGCTGCCGATCGCGGCGGCGGCACGCTCCATCGCGCGGGCGTGGGTGAGCAACCGCTCGCCGGCCGGGGTCAGCGACTGGCCATCCTGCCCTTGCTCGAACAGGCGCTCGCCCAGCGCTTTCTCCAACCGACGCAAGCGCCGCCCCGCCGTCGTGGCGTCGATCTCCAACGCTTGCGCGGCCTTGGCGAGCTGCCCCGTACGGGCGATCGCAAGGAAGATGGGGAGATCGCTCCAGTCCATTGCCTGCAAATATGCAGCTTGCGCCTGCATGTCGATGGGTTGCTCGCGCGGTGGGCGCGGGTGCATCACCCTTTGCCAAAGGAGAGTCTGAAATGGCGACGGCGGTCCGCGAGATTTCGCACTTTATCGGCAATGCGGCGACGGCCGGGACCGGCACGCGCCGCTCCGACGTGTTCGATCCCAATACCGGCGCGATCCAGGCGCAGGTAACCTTGGGTGCGCAGGCCGATCTCGACGCCGCGATGGCGAACGCGCTCAAGGCCCAGCCGGGCTGGGCGGCGACCAACCCGCAGCGCCGCGCCCGCGTCATGTTCAACTTCAAGGCGCTGATCGAAAAGAACATGGACGAGCTGGCGCATCTGCTCAGCTCCGAACATGGCAAGGTCATCGCGGATTCGAAGGGCGATATCCAGCGCGGGCTCGAAGTGATCGAGTTCGCCTGTGGTATCCCGCATGTGCTCAAGGGCGAATATACCCAGGGCGCGGGTCCGGGGATCGACGTCTATTCGATGCGCCAGCCGCTCGGCGTGGTCGCGGGCATTACCCCGTTCAACTTCCCGGCGATGATCCCGATGTGGATGTTCGGCGTCGCCATCGCCTGCGGCAACGCCTTCATCCTCAAGCCCAGCGAGCGCGATCCCAGCGTCCCGGTGCGCCTCGCCGAACTGATGCTCGAAGCCGGCTTGCCCGAAGGCGTGCTCCAGGTCGTGCAGGGCGACAAGGAGATGGTCGACGCGATCCTCGACCATCCCGAGATCAAGGCAGTGAGCTTCGTCGGCTCGTCCGACATCGCGCATTATGTCTATCGCCGCGGCGTCGAGGCCGGAAAGCGCGTCCAGGCGATGGGCGGCGCCAAGAACCACGGCATCGTCATGCCCGACGCCGATCTCGATCAGGTCGTCAACGACCTCGCCGGTGCCGCCTTCGGTTCGGCGGGCGAGCGTTGCATGGCGCTCCCGGTCGTGGTGCCGGTCGGCGACAAGACCGCAGAAGCGCTTCGCGCCAAGCTGCTCCCGGCGATCGAGGCGCTGCGCGTCGGCGTCTCGACCGATGCCGAGGCGCATTACGGCCCGGTCGTCACCGCCGCCCACCGCGCCAAGATCGAAAGCTACATCCAGATGGGCGTCGACGAGGGTGCCGAGCTGGTCGTCGACGGCCGCGGCTTCAGCCTTCAGGGGCATGAGCAGGGCTTCTTCATCGGCCCAAGCCTGTTCGATCGCGTGACCCCGCAGATGCGGAGCTATCAGGAAGAGATCTTCGGCCCGGTCCTCCAGATGGTCCGCGCCGACAGCTTCGAGGAGGCGCTGCGCCTGCCGAGCGATCACCAGTACGGCAACGGCGTCGCGATCTTCACGCGCAACGGCCATGCCGCGCGCGAGTTCGCCGCGCGCGTCAATGTCGGCATGGTCGGCATCAACGTGCCGATCCCGGTGCCGGTCGCCTATCACACCTTCGGCGGCTGGAAGCGCTCGGCGTTCGGCGACACCAACCAGCACGGCATGGAAGGCATCAAGTTCTTCACCAAGGTGAAGACGATCACCCAGCGCTGGCCGGACGGTTCGCCCGACGGCGGCAACGCGTTCGTCATCCCGACGATGGGCTGACATGCCCTGCTACCCGGAATGCGCTGTTCCTCCGACCGCCGCTGACCTATGGTCGCGGCGGCCGGGGGGCCATCGCGGGAAAAGGGTGGCAAGTCATGAAAGCTTCTGCACTCTGGATCATCGCCGGCATCGTTTCGCTGGTCGGCGGCATCTTTGCGCTGTTCAATCCGTTCGGCGCGACGCTGACGGCGGTCTTCCTGGCCGGATGGATTTTCCTGTTCAGCGGGATCGTCCATCTCATCTCGGCCTTCTCGGAAACGGGGACCGGCGCGAAGATCTGGGCCATCCTCTGGGCGCTCGTCGTGACCTTGCTCGGCATCGCGATCCTGGCCAATCCGCTTGCCGGAACCCTGTCGCTCACGCTCGCCGCCGCGATCCTGTTCACCGCATCCGGGCTGTTCCGCGTGATCTTCGCGGTTCAGGTGCGGGGCACCGGGCTGTTCTGGCCACTGCTGCTGACCGGCCTGATCGCGATCGGCCTCGGCGTCTACATCTTCGCGACCTATCCCGGCTCCGCCGCGGTCCTGCTGGGCACGTTGCTGGGGATCGAGCTGATCTTCAACGGGGTGGCGCTGATCATGCTCTATCTCGCCGGAAAGGCCGTGAAATCGGCATTCGAGGCGGTGACCGAACCGGCCCCCTGACGTTCCATCGCGGACCGCAACCGTCCCGCCGTTCCCTGCGCGAAAGCACAGGTGACGGGCGGGCGGTGCGCCGTGCTATGACTTTCGCCGTTTCATGAAAACGGGGGAGAGGCTGATGCGTTGGTTTGCGGCTCTGGTGGCGTGTCTGGCGATGGCGGCACCCGCCGCCGCGCAAAAGCGGATCGCGATCAGCTTCGACGACGCGCCCCGCCACGCCGGCGCCTTCATGACGCCCGACGCACGCGCGAAGATGCTGGTCCAGTCGCTGCGCAAGGCCAAGGTCAGGCAGGCCGCCTTCTTCGTCACCGTCGGCAATCTGGACAAGCCGGGCGTCGGCGACGGCGCGGCGAACATCGCGGCCTATGTCGCCGCCGGCCATGTCATCGCCAACCACAGCTTCGCGCATCAACGCCTGAGCGGCATGACCGCCGAGGCCTATCTCGCCGATATCGATCAGGCTCAGGCATGGCTGAAGGGTCGCCCCGGCTATCGCCCCTGGTTCCGCTTTCCGTATCTGGATGAGGGCGGCAAGGACAAGGCCAAGCGCGACGCCGTGCGCGCGGGGCTGAAGACGCGGGGCCTGTCCAACGGTTATGTCACCGCCGAGTCCGTCGACTGGTATATCGACGATCAGGCAGTGGCGGCGAAGAAGGCCGGCAAGCGCGTCGATCTGGACGCGCTGCGCGACCTCTATGTCGAAAGCCATGTCGAGGCCGCCGAATTCTACGACGGGCTGATGGTGAAGACCGTTGGCCGCCAGCCCGTTCAGATGCTGCTGCTGCACGAGAATGACGTCGCGGCGATGTTCGTCGACGAACTCGTCGCGGCGCTGCGGGCCAAGGGCTGGGAGATCGTGACCGCCGACGCCGCCTATGCCGATCCGCTCGGTGAGCTGGTGCCCGACGCTCCCGTGGCGCAAGGCACGCTGACCGAGGCGCTGGCCTGGCAAAAGGGTCTGCCCGCGCCGCGCTGGTATGCGCGCAACGACCTTGATCTGATGGGTCCGCTGTTCCGCCGGCGCGTACTGGGCGAGGCGGAATGAGCGCCCCGCTACATCGGCTCCTGACGGCCCTCGATCACGTCCTCGACCGCGCGCTGCTGTTGCGAGCCGTGGCGCGGCCCTTGGTCGCGGACGTGGCAGCCTTCCTGTTTCTGGCAGATGCCGACGGCAAGGCTGTTGAGCGCGTCGGGCGTGGTGCAGGCGCCGGTCGCAAGCAGCGGCGCAACGAGCAAAAGACGAAGTTTCATGCGGTGAACTTCCCCGATCTGTGCGGCATCGGATCGCACGGACTTGGGCGGCGTTCAATCGGCGAATGATAAAGAGGGGATGATGGACCAGTTCGATCTCAACGAAGACCAGCGCGCGATCCAGGAGATGGCACGTAAGTTCACCGCCGATGCGATTACCCCGCATGCCGCCGAATGGGATGAGAAGCACATCTTCCCGCGCGAAACGGTGAAGGCCGCCGCCGAACTCGGCTTCGGCGCGATCTACGTGTCGGAGGAAAGCGGCGGGATCGGTCTCGGCCGGCTCGAATCCGCGCTGATCATGGAGGCGATGGCCTATGGCTGTCCCGCGACCAGCGCGTTCATCTCGATCCACAACATGGCGAGCTGGATGATCGACCGTTTCGGGTCGCAGGCGGTGAAGGACAAATATCTGCCCCAGCTGGTCACCGCCGACTGGCTGGCGAGCTATTGCCTGACCGAACCGTCCTCGGGCTCCGACGCCGCCGCGCTCAAGACCACGGCCAAGCGTGACGGTGACCACTTCATCGTCAACGGCTCGAAGCAGTTCATCTCCGGCGCGGGCGAGAATGAGCTCTACGTCACCATGGTCCGCACCGGCGCCGATGGTCCCAAGGGCATTTCGTGCCTCGCGATCGAAAAGGACATGCCCGGCGTCAGCTTCGGCGCGAACGAGCGCAAGCTCGGCTGGCACGCTCAGCCGACGCGCCAGGTGACGTTCGACAATGTCCGCGTGCCCGCCGAGAATCTGATCGGCGGCGAGGGTGAGGGCTTCCGCATCGCGATGATGGGCCTCGACGGCGGCCGGCTCAACATCGGCGCCTGCTCGCTGGGCGGGGCGCAACGCTGCCTGGACGAGGCGGTTCAATACACCAAGGACCGCAAGCAGTTCGGCTCGGCGATCGCGGACTTCCAGAACACCCAGTTCACCCTTGCCGACATGGCGACCGAGCTCGAGGCGGCGCGCGCGCTGCTCTACCTCGCCGCGGCGAAGGTGACGTCGAACGCGCCCGACAAGACCAAGTTCGCGGCGATGGCCAAGCGCTTCGCGACCGACACCGGCTCGTCGGTGGTCGACCGCGCGCTCCAGCTCCATGGTGGCTATGGCTACCTCATGGACTATCCGATCGAGCGCTTCTGGCGCGACCTGCGCGTCCATTCGATCCTCGAGGGCACCAATCAGGTGATGCGGATGATCGTCGGCCGCGAACTGACACGACAGTGACGGGAGGCAGGACCATGAAGCATGTCTGGATCGCGCTGCTCGCGTCCGCGCTGGCGGCCGGCTGCACCGCTGCGAGCGACGGCAATGCCGCAGCCGATAATGCGGCCGACAACGGCGCCGACAGCGGCCTCGCGATGATCGCGAACGATGCCGGGCTGGGCAATGCCGCCGACACCGCGTTCGTCTGGCCCGACACGCTGCGCGTGGTCGGCGACGGCTATCCCAACGCGGGTGATGTTTGCCGCCGTATCGGTGAAAGCGCCGCGACGGTGGACTATCTCGATGACAGCGCCACCCTGGTCGGTTGTCCCGGTGACGCAAGTTCCACGGCGGCGCAGGCGCTGACCGGGCGTGGCGCAAAGCTGGTCGGTACCCATGAAGGCGTGACGCTGATCAGCGTGCCCGCGGGCGACGCCAATCCGGGATTGGGCAACACGACAGGGGCGAAGCCCGAATGAGCGATGTCCTGATCTTCATCGAGGGCAAGGTCGGCCGCATCCGGCTCAACCGGCCCAAGGCGATCCATGCGCTCAACACCGGCATGTGCGCGGCGATCCTCGACGCGCTGATCGCGTGGCGCGACGATACCGGCGTCGAAGCGGTGATGATCGACCATGCCGAGGGTCGCGGGTTCTGCGCGGGCGGCGATATCCGCATGATCGCGGAGAGCGGCGCGGGCGACGGCAGCGCGGCGCGCGACTTCTTCCGGGTCGAATACCGGATGAATCACGCGCTGTTCACCTATGCCAAGCCGATCGTTGCCTTCATGGACGGGATCACCATGGGCGGCGGCGTCGGCATCAGCCAGCCGGCGAAATATCGCGTCGCGACCGAGAATACCAAGCTGGCGATGCCGGAAACCGGGATCGGCCTGTTCCCCGATGTCGGCGGCGGCTGGTATCTCTCGCGGCTAGTGGGACGCACCGGTCAGTATCTCGCGCTGACCGGCCACCGCCTCGACGGGGCCGAGTGCCTCGCGCTGGGGCTGGCCAGCCATTACCTCCATTCGGATACGCTGGACGATGCCAAGGCGCGGATCGTCGCCGATCCGCAGGCGATCGAAGCGGTGCTGGACGACCTGTCTTCGCCCGCACCCGATGCCCGCATCCTTGCCCATCGTGGCGCGGTCGACCGGCTGTTCGCGTCGGACAAGCTCGAGGACGTGCTGGCCGCGCTCGAAGCCGATGGCGGCGAATGGGCGGCCCAGCAGCGCGTGACGCTCGCCACCAAATCCCCTCAGACGATGAAGGTCAGCCTCAAATTATTGCTCGACGGCAAGACCATGCCGACCTTCGAGGACGAGATGCGCCAGGAATTCGCGGTCGGCAGCCATGTCGTGCAGCGCCATGACTTCATCGAAGGCGTGCGCGCGGTGATCATCGACAAGGACAATGCGCCGAAATGGAACCCGGCGACGGCTGAGGAGGTGAGCGATCACCTGATCGACCAGATCTTCGCGCCGTTGCCCGAGGGTGAGGCATGGACACCGGCATGACGGCATTTTCCTACAGCTATGCCGCCATGATATCCTTGATGTGTCGGCCGGCAGGGCGGCGAAGGGTCCTCGCGCGCGCGTAGAAGCATGACTTTTGAGACTTTTGGGAGCGTTTCGTGACCGATTATCAGACCATCCTCGTCGAACAGCGCGGCGGCGTCACGCTGGTGACGCTCAACCGCCCGCAGGCGCTCAACGCGCTCAACAGTGAAGTCCTGAGCGAACTGCTCGACGCCTTCGCCAAGTTCGACGCCGATCCGTCGCAGGGCTGCGCCGTGCTGACTGGAAGCGAGAAGGCGTTCGCCGCCGGTGCCGACATCAAGGAGATGCAGGCTCAGGGCTTTGCCGACATGTATGGCCACAACTTCTTCGCCGGCTGGGATCAGTTCACGCGGACGCGCAAGCCGATCATCGCCGCGGTTTCGGGCTTTGCGCTTGGCGGCGGGTGCGAGCTGGCGATGATGTGCGACTTCATCCTCGCCGCCGATACCGCGAAGTTCGGCCAGCCCGAGATCAAGCTGGCGGTCGCGCCCGGCATGGGTGGTTCGCAGCGGCTGACGCGCGCTGTCGGCAAGGCCAAGGCGATGGAGATGTGCCTCACCGGCCGCATGATGGGCGCCGAGGAGGCCGAGCGTGCCGGTCTCGTCAGCCGCATCGTGCCCGCCGCCGATCTGCTTGAGGACGCGCTCAGGACCGCCACGGCGATCGCCGGCATGGCGCCGCTGTCGGTGCTGGCGAACAAGGAAATGGTCAACGCGGCGTTCGAGACCACGCTGGCGCAGGGCGTGCAGTTCGAGCGGCGCCTGTTCCACGGCCTGTTCGGCACCGCCGACCAAAAGGAAGGCATGGCGGCGTTCGTTGAGAAGCGCCCGGGGAACTGGACGGGCAAGTGATCGCATGATCGGCCTCGCCTTCCTGGTCTATGGATTGCCGCCACTCGCTCTGGCGTTCGTTGGCGGAGTCCTTTTTCCGGACCGTTGGCTGCTGGCGGGTTTGGGGGCGGTGCTGTTGCTGGCAGGCCTGTTTATCGCAACTTCGGGGTATAGCTTTGGGTCGATGCTCCCCTTTGTGAGCATGGTGGGAGGCGCGATGTTCGTTCCTGCCGCCATCGCCGCATTTGCCGGGGCCATGGCTCGACGCAGATTTGCAAAGGAGAGTTGAGTGGCGCGCGTTGGTTTCATCGGGCTGGGCAATATGGGCGGCGGGATGGCCGCGAACCTGGCCAAGGCGGGGCATGATGTTCGCGCCTTCGACCTCTCTGCGGAGGCGCTTGAGCGGGCCAAGGCGGCGGGCTGCCTGCCGGTTGAGAGCGCGGCCGCTGCGGCCGAGGGTGCCGAGGCGGTCATCACCATGCTGCCCGCGGGCAAGCATGTCGAACAGGTCTATGAAGACGCGGTGTTCGGCGCCGCGGACACCGGCGCGATCCTGATCGACTGTTCGACGATCGACGTCGCCACCGCGCGTCGCGTCGCCGATGCGGCGCAGGCGAAGGGCCTCGCGGCGGTCGATGCACCCGTGTCGGGCGGGATCGCGGCGGCGGCGGGCGGCACGCTGACCTTCATGGTCGGTGGCGATCGCGCGGCGTTCGAACGCGCCGAAATCTTCCTGTCGGCGATGGGCAAGGCGGTGATCCATGCCGGCGGCAACGGCGCCGGACAGGCTTCCAAGATCTGCAACAACATGCTGCTCGGCGCGACGATGGTCGCGACATGCGAGGCGCTGTTGCTCGCGCAGAAGCTGGGGCTCGATCCGCAGACCTTCTACGACATCGCCTCGGTCTCGTCAGGGGCGTGCTGGTCGCTCAACACCTATGCGCCCTTGCCGGGCATGGGACCGCAGACGCCTGCGGACAATGGCTATCAGGGCGGTTTCGCCGCCGGACTGATGCTCAAGGACCTCAAGCTCGCGATGGAAGCGGCGGAGAGCACACACAGCGAAACCCCGATGGGCGCGCGCGCTGCCGAACTCTACACGCAGTTCGCCGACGCCGGGAATGCCGGCGTCGACTTCTCCGGCATCATCAAGATGCTGGGCGACGGGAAGGCCTGAATTCCTTCCCCTCGTCATCCCGGCCTTGTGCCAGGATCCACCGCGCGGCGAGCGATGGAGTAGAGGCTCCATCGCATCCGCTGCGGCAAAGTGGACCCCGGCACAAGGCCGGGGCGACGGCTTACTTCGCCGGGCAGGTCGTACCCGGTCCGGCGTCAAGGTCGAGGCAGCGACCGTCGATCTCGCCCGCAGGGATCGGCAGGCCGATCAGCCCGGCCAGCGTGGGCAGGATGTCGACGGTCTCGACCGACATCGGCTGCTCGAACCCGGTCTGGCCCTTGCGCCAGAACAGGATCGGCACGCGGCGGTCATAGTCCCAGAAGCTGCCATGGGTCGCGACCGATCCGTTGGTGGGGTCCGAGATCGGCGTGATCCGCGGCTTCAGCGCCACGACGAAATCGCCCGACCGCTCGGGGAAGTATGAGGCACGGGCGCGCTGGAGCATCGACCAGGTCTCCGGCGGGCCGCTCGGGCTGGGCGTCGCGAGGATCTCGGCGCGGGTATAGACCCCGGCGACCTGCGGGTTGGCGCGATACAGCGCCATCGCCTCGCGCAGCACCGCCGCCCGCTGCTTGGCGGGAAGGGCGGGGTCGACATAGATGTCGCCGAAATTGCCGCCCCACAGCAGCTGGCGCTCGCCGAGCTTGAGCTTCGCGGCGACCTTCTCGCCCATCGCCTTGGCGCCCATGCCGGGCGCGACGCGCGCCGCTTCGGGGATGCCGTGCATGTTGTGCCGCTCGGGCAGGTCGTGACCGCCATGATCGGCGGTCAGCACGACCTGATAGTCGATCCCGGTCTTGTCGAGGATCTCGAAGAACTTGCCGAGCGTGCGGTCGAGATTGACCATCTGCAGGCACATCTCGGTGCCCTCGGTGCCATAGGTGTGCCCGACATAGTCGCTGGCCGATGCGCCGACGATCAGCAGATCGGTGGCGGCGCCTTCGCCCAGCTTCATCTCGGCGCGCAGGTCGGCGGCGATGCCGACGATCGCCATGTCGAACTCGGGCGAGGCACGGAAGCGGCGGCTGTCCCCCGCGTCGCGAGCGAAGCGGCCGGTGCCGACGGTCTTGCCCGCGCCGATCGGGATGGCGATGTCGCGCGACTGGCAGAAGGCGGGCAGCTCCATCGCCGGCTGCGCCTGACCGATGCGGGCGACGGCGGCGGCGTTACCCCGCGTGATGGCTTCGGGCGTGGCGCGTCCGGCATAGCTGACGAACGCCTTGCCGCCCCACCACCAGACCTGATCGGCCTTGTGGCCGGACATCATCACCGCCGCGCGATCCTTGCCCGCGACCGCGGCGACGCGGGTGGCGGGGGTCGCGGCCTGCATGCGCTCACCCAGCGTCAACACCTTCAGATGGAGCGGCGAAACCGTGTAGTTCGAGGAATTGCTGTCCGGGACGCTCTCATCCTCGGCGCAATAGATCGTCTTGTCCTTGCGCGGCGTCCTGAGGTCGATCCAGTCATTGGCGATGATCCCGGTGCGCGCCGGGCGGCTGCCGGTCAGGATCGTCGAATGGCCCGGGCAGGTCTCGGTCGCCGCATGGCTCTGATAGCCCGACGGGAAGACCACGCCGTTGGCCAGCCGCGCGAGGCCGCCGGTGAAATGCTGGCGATACTCGGCGAAGACATCGGCCGAGAACTGATCGACCGAGATCGCAACGATCAGCTTGGGCGGCGCGGCCGGAGCCTGCGGAGGAGGAGGGGGCGGCGCTTCCTGCGCGTATGCGGGCGATGCGAGGAGCAGGGCGGCGGCGAACGAACGAAGCATCTTTCCTCCGGATGGCAAATCGGGCCGAGGGCGCTATGTTCCTTTCGCTCCCGCACGGCAAGGACTGGTGAATGCGCAGGTTGAGTTTCGCGTTTGTGACAGTGTTCGCTTGGTTTCTGGCGGCGGCGTTACCCGTCGCGGCGCAGCAGGCTGGGCAGGATAACCTGATCGTCGATCTGGTCGCCGAGACCGACAGCCCCGCGCCGGGGAGCGAGGTGACGCTGGCCTTCGTCGCGAAGCCCAATCCCGGTTGGCACGGCTATTGGAAGAATCCCGGCGATGCCGGCCTCGACACGCGGCTCGATTGGAAGCTGCCGCAGGGCGTGACCGCCGGCGAGCTGCGCTATCCGGTGCCGACGCGGCTGATGGTCGCGGGGATCATGAACTATGTCTACAAGGGCAGCTACACGCAGCTCGTCACGCTCAAGGTCCCGGCCGCGCTGAAGCCGGGCACCGCGCTGCCGATTACCGTCCGCGCCGACTATCTGGTCTGCACCGACGAAGTGTGCGTGCCCGAGACCGAGAATCTGGCGATCAACCTGACCGTCGGCGACGGCGCGATTTCCGGCGAACGGCGCGCGCGCTTCGACGAATGGCGTCGCGCCTTTCCCAAGCCGCTGGGCAGCGAGGGCAAGTTCGCGGTCGCGGACGGCACGCTGCGGGTCGCGATCCCCTATCCGGCGAACGCGCCACTGGGCGCCGACGCCTATTTCTTCCCGCTGACGCTGGAGGCGGTGAACTATTCCGCCCCGCAGAAGCTGACCCGCGACGGCGATACCGTGGTGGTGGAGGTCAAGGCGGGGACGAAGACTCCAGCGAAGCTCGAGGGCGTGTTGTCGGTCGGGCCGGGACAGGGCTTCGCGCTGGCGGCGGTACCGGGAGCGGTCGCCGCAACCACGACGGCGAGCGGCGGCGCGATCGACTGGAGCGCCGCGCTGGTCGCATTGGGCGGGGCGTTGCTGGGTGGCCTGATCCTCAACATCATGCCCTGCGTCTTCCCGATCCTGAGCCTGAAGGCGCTGAGCCTGGCCAAGAGCGGGACCAGTGAGAGCCATGCCCGCGCCGAGGCGCTGGCCTATACCGCTGGCGTCGTGCTGGTCGTGCTCGCGCTCGGCGGCGCGATGCTGGGCCTGCGCGCGGCGGGGGCGAGCGTCGGCTGGGCGTTCCAGCTCACCGATGGCCGCGTGATCCTGTTCCTGCTGCTGCTGGTCCTCGGGATCGCGCTCAATCTGGCGGGGCTGTTCGAGCTGATGACGCCGAAGCTCGCCGGCATGTTGGCGAGCGGAGGTTCGGGCGGCGCATTCATGACCGGCGCGCTCGCGGCGTTCATCGCGACCCCGTGCACCGGCCCGTTCATGGGCGCGGCGCTGGGCGCGGCCCTGGTGCTGCCCTGGTATGTCGCGCTGCTGATCTTCCTCGGCCTCGGGCTGGGACTCGCGCTGCCGTTCCTGCTGCTCGGGTTCGTGCCCGCGCTGCGGCGGATGCTGCCCAAGCCGGGTGCGTGGATGGACACGTTCCGCAAGATTCTGTCGATCCCGATGTTCCTGACCGCGATCGCGCTGGCCTGGGTGCTGGGTGGGCTCAAGGGCGTCAACGGCATGGCGGTGGGGCTGATCGTCGCGCTCGGCCTGGCAGTGGTGCTGTGGGCGCTCGGGCGACGGCAGGCGCGCGGGGCGGGCAATGGCGTGGCGTGGGTCGCGGCCTTGGCGGTGACGGTTGCGGGTATCTGGGCGGTTGCGATGCTCGACAAGCCCGCGGCATCGACCGAGCTGAAGGCGGAAGGGGTCGAACCCTTTAGCGAGGCGCGCCTCGCGGCGTTGCGGGCCGAGGGGCGCCCGGTCTTCGCCTATTTCACCGCCGACTGGTGCGTGACCTGCAAGGTCAATGAGAAGACCGCGATCGAGACCGATGCGGTCGGCAAGGCGTTCAAGGACGGCAATGTCGCGGTACTGGTCGGCGACTGGACCGACGGCGACCCCGCGCTCGGCCGCTTCATCGAGCGGCATAATCGTGCGGGCGTGCCGCTATATCTTTGGTATCCCAAGGGTTCGACCGAAGCGAAGGTCTTGCCCCAGGTGCTGACCCAAGGCATGTTGACCGCGCTTCCGGGGGACGGCGCATAACGCGAAACCAGGAGATAGGGTGATGAACAGGTTGATCCCGATTGGTGCGGCAATGATCGTGGCGCTGGCGGCGCCCGCGACTGCCGAGCAGGTGAACGGTCAAAAGGCGACCGACTTCAAATTGACCGATGCGAGCGGCCAGACCGTCCAGCTTTCCGATTTCAAGGGCAAGACGGTGGTTCTGGAGTGGAACAACCCCGGCTGTCCGTTCGTGCAGCGCCATTATCAGGGCAATATGCAGCGGACCCAGGCTGCTGCTAAGGCTGGCGGCGTGGTGTGGCTGACGATCAATTCGGGCGCGCCGGGCAAGCAGGGCCATGTCGATGGCGCCGGCGCGAAGAAATGGGTTGGCGAGCAAAAGGCGGTGCCCGCGCACTATCTGCTCGATCCCAAGGGTGTGGTTGGCAAGGGCTATGCCGCCAAGACGACCCCGCACATGTACATCGTCGATGGCCAGGGCGTGCTGCGCTACCAGGGCGGCATCGACGACAAGCCGGCGGCTCGGGTCGAGGAAATGGGCGGCGCACGCAACCATGTCCTCGCGGCGCTGGGTGAGATGAAGGCGGGCAAGGCCGTCTCGGTCGCGACCAGCGCGCCCTATGGCTGTTCGGTCAAATACGCTGAATGAGTTTTCCGTCCCTGTTTATAGGGGGTAGGGGCGAAGAGAAGGCCGGGGGAGACCCCGGCCTTTTTTCGTTGGCCGGCTCCGCACGATGCCTGCGCATTTTGTTGGATACATGTTGGAAATTCCGTGCTGCGCTTGCCCGCATGAGCACCGATCCCAAACCTCAATTCGCCCCGGCGGTCCGCAGCCATGCGCGCTGGACCCCCGCCAAGCAGCGGATCTTCCTCGCCGCGCTGCTCGAAACCGGCAGCGTCGCGGCCGCATCGCGCGCTGCCGGCATGTCGCGATCCAGCGCCAACCGGTTGCGCCGGCGCCTGACCGGCACACCGTTCGACCGCAGCTGGGATCAGGTGCTGTCGGCGCACCAGCGCCGCATGGCCGATCCCTTTGCCGCACAAGCCGGCGCGCCGGCGGCGCGCGGCTGATGCGTCGGTGGCGCGCCGGTGGCGCGAAAGCGTCCGCAGGCGGCGCGTGGCCGAGGCTCGCCCGGCGCGCGGATGGCGCGCCAGTGGCGCGCAAGCGGCGCCTGACTGGCGCGTGGGTGGCGCATAACCGGCGCATTTGCGGCGCCAATCCGGCGCGTCGGCGAAAAACCCTGTTTTCGCGTCAACACTGTCAAGCCGATCTGGGTTGCGGCCCCCCTTGTGCAACGCAACAAAGCATTGCAGCATGACATCAACCGGGCATTTCGGCGGCTGGGCAGGCCAGCGGCGCGAAGCCGGAATCGGAGGCTGAATGGGGACAGGCCGCGCGTTCGATGAGATCTGGGGTCATGGCGGGCCGGAAAATCCGCGCGCCGACTTCGCCGCGCTTTCCGAGTGGATCGCGGAAACCCCCCAATCGGAGCTGCATCGTCGCCAGCAGTCCGCCGAAGCCACCTTCCGCCAGCTCGGCATCACCTTCGCCGTCTATGGCGACAGCGACGCGAGCGAACGCATCATCCCGTTCGACATCGTCCCCCGCATCTTCCTCCACGACGAATGGCAGCGGCTGAGCGAAGGGCTGGTCCAGCGCGTCGAGGCGATCAACGCCTTTCTGGAAGACATCTATGGTGAGCGCCGCATCCTCAAGGAAGGCGTGGTGCCGGAGGAGCTGATCCTCAAGAACCCGCAATTCCGGCCCGAAGTCGCGGGCATCCGGCCCCCGCACGGCATCTGGGCGCATATCTGCGGGATCGACCTCGTCCGTACCGGCCCCGACGAATTCTGGGTGCTGGAGGACAATGCGCGTACGCCCTCCGGCGTTTCCTACATGCTTGAGAATCGCGAGGCGATGATCCGCTTGTGCCCGGAGCTCTTCCGCAGTTTCCGGGTCGCGGCGGTGGACAGCTATAGCGACATGCTGCGTGAAACGATGCGCTCGGTCGCGCCGGACACCCACGCCCGGCCGAGCGGGGGCGTGCCGGTGTGCGTCGTGCTGACGCCGGGCCATTTCAACTCGGCCTATTACGAACACAGCTTCCTGGCCGACACGAT
Organism: Sphingomonas sp. GW821-FHT10C01; assembly: GCF_059415525.1. NCBI lineage: Bacteria > Pseudomonadati > Pseudomonadota > Alphaproteobacteria > Sphingomonadales > Sphingomonadaceae > Sphingomonas > Sphingomonas sp. GW821-FHT10C01. Next base: position 1,368,734 of record NZ_JBWKNK010000001.1, read on the forward strand.
GGGGGTCGAACTGGTCGAGGCCGCCGATCTCGTGGTCGATGACGATGTCGTCTATATGCAGACGATCGCCGGGCGGGTGCGGGTGGACGTGATCTACCGCCGCATCGACGACGATTTCCTCGATCCCTTGGTGTTCCGCCCGGACTCGCTACTGGGCGTGCCGGGGATCATCTCCGCCTATCGTGCGGGCAATGTCGCGCTGATCAACGCGCCGGGCAACGGCATCGCCGACGACAAGGCGATCTACAGCTATATGCCTGAGATCGTTAAATTCTACTCGGGCAGCGAGGCGAAGCTGCCCAATGTCGAGACCTGGCGCTGCCGCGAACCGGAGGCGCTGAAATACGTGCTCGACCATCTCGACGAAGTGGTGGTGAAGCTGGTCGATGGATCGGGCGGATATGGCATGCTGGTGGGTCCGACCGCGACCAAGGCGGAGATTGACGCGTTCCGTCGCGCGCTCAAGGCCGAGCCGCATCGCTACATCGCGCAGCCCACATTGGCACTGTCGACGGTGCCGACCGTGACCGAGACGGGTCTCGCGCCGCGCCATGTCGACTTCCGGCCCTTCGTCTTGACCGGCTCGGACGGGGTTCGCGTCGTCCCGGGCGGCCTGACGCGCGTGGCGCTCAAGGAAGGGTCGCTGGTGGTCAATTCCAGCCAGGGTGGCGGCACCAAGGACAGTTTCGTGCTGTTGCCTGAGGGGGATACCCAGACCCAGACTCAGGTGCTCGGCTGATGCGGATGCTATCCCGCACCGCGTCGGCGCTCTACTGGCTCGGCCGCTATGTCGAGCGCGCGGATTTCACCGCCCGGCTGGTCGAGGCGACGGTGCGTCTGGACGCGCTGTCGGCGCGACCGGCGGGCGAGGCTGCCTGGGCGAGCGCGCTCAGCGTCACCTATAACGCGGAAGGATTCGCGGCGAGCGGCCAGAGCGTGGGCCAGCAGCCGGTGGCACGCTATCTGACACTGGACATGACCCATCCGGGGTCGATCGTCCGGTGCCTGGAGCAGGCGCGCAACAATGCGCGCGCGGTGCGCACCGCGTTGACGCGCGAGGCGTGGACCGCGATCAACCGGCTGTGGCTGCTGTTCGCCAATCGCTCGAATCCCGGCGGATCGGCGGCGACACTCAACCTGGTCGAAGGTGTGATGGCCGAGGCGCGCGGCTTCGAGGGTGCGATCCACCGCATGATGCGCAACGAGGCGACCTTGCTGATCCAGCTCGGCGCCGCGATCGAGCGGGCGGACAACACCGCGCGGCTGCTCGACGTCAAATATCATCTGTTGCTGCCCGAGGGGGAGCAGGTGGGCGGCGTGGTCGATCGCGACCAGTGGACGACGATCCTGCAGACCGTGTCGGCGGTCACCGCCTATCGCTGGCTCTATACCGACGGCCTCAAGCCCGCGAACGTCATCGACCTGCTGGTCTGTCATGCCGAATTGCCGCGCAGCCTGGCATCGTGCGTCGAGGAGGTGGTCGAGCTGCTCAGCGCGCTCGCCAAGCGCACGGGGTTGCAGGGGGAGGCCGACCGGATGGCGCGCGGGCGGATCGCGCGGATGCAGAAGACGCGGAGCCATGAGGTGATCGTCAGCGGGCTGCACGAGTATCTGGAGGCGTTCATCCGCGAGAATGCGATGCTCGACGCCTCGATCGCGCGCCAGTTCAGGTTTATTTGAGATGGCGGTTCCGCTGGCTCCGCCGCGTGGGACCGGAAAGGGGCTAGTTCCATGCGCCTAGCGATCGAGCATCACACCCAATACCGGTTCACCGAGCCGCAGTCGCGGCTGGTCCAGATGCTGCGGATGACGCCCAGCGACACGGTCGACCAGACGGTGTTGAGCTGGCGGGTCGATGTCGATTGCGATGTGCGGCTGCGTGAGACGCTGGACGGGTTCGGCAACAAGGTGACGATGCTCTATGCCGAAGGGCCGCTGGAGGGCATCGACATCACTGTGGCGGGGCAGGTGCTGACGACCGAGTCCAACGGCGTGGTGCGCGGCGGCTATGAACCGCTGCCCGAGGCGCTGTTCCTGCGAGATACGCCGCGCACGACGACGAGCGAGGCGCTGAGCGCGTTCGCGCAGGAGGCGCGGGGGGCGTGCAGCGGGCATCTCGATTGCCTGCATCGCTGGAACATGGCGCTGGCGCAGCGCTTTCCCGATGTGCCGGACCTGCCCGATGCCGGACTGTCGGCCGCACAGGCCTTTGCGGACCCTGAGCCAAGCTCGCGCGACCTGGCGCATATCTTCATCGCGGGCGCGCGCGCGATCGACGTGCCCGCGCGCTATGTGTCGGGCTATCGGCAAGGCGCCGACGATGCGTGCGCGCCGCATGGCTGGGCTGAGGCGTGGGTGCCCGACCTGGGCTGGGTGGGGTTCGATCCGTCGGCGGGGATCAGCCCGGACGAACGCTATGTCCGGGTCGCGGTTGGGCTGGATGCGCCGGGCGCGGCGTCGATCGCGGGATCGAGGCTGGGGCTGGGCGGCGAGGAGATGGAGGTCGACCTGCATGTCGGCCGACTGGGCAGCGATGCGTGAAGGTCAGGCCAGCTCGCGGACCTGCGCCTCGCGGACCTGTGCCGACGCGGCCGCTGCAAGCTCGTCCTCGTTGAACGGGCGCCAGCCATTGGGACCCAGGACTTCCATCGGCTGATAACGGGTCTTGTAGGCCATGCGCGCGCTGCCCTTCACCCAATAGCCGAGGTAGACATAGGCCAGCCCCGCGGTGCGGGCGCGGATGATGTGATCCATGATGATCAAGTTGCCAAGACCGGGACGATCGGCGTTGTCGGCATCGAAGAAGCTGTAGATCATCGACAGACCGTCACCCTGATGGTCGGTGATGCAGGCGCCGACCAGCGCGCCGCCCCGCTCGGCGGGTTCGCGATATTCGATCACATAGGTGCCGACCGGCGATTGCTCGACCATGTCGGAATAGTCGCTTTCGTCCATCGCGGTCATGCCGCCGCCTGGGTGCCGGCTGGACAGATACCGGCGGAGCAGGTCGAACTGTTCCTCGGTCGCCCAGGGGCGACAGGCAGTGACCTCCAGATCTGAATGGCGCCGTACCAGCTTGCGCTGGGTGGAGTTGGGACGGAATTCGTTGGTGACGACGCGAACCGAGAGGCAGGCGTTGCAGCCGACGCAGCTGGGCCGATAGGCGACCGATTGGCTGCGGCGGAAACCGATGCGACCGAGCGCGTCGTTGAGCTCTCCAGCGTGCGGCCCGGACAGCTCGGTGAAGATCTTCCGCTCCTGCTTCCCCGGCAGATACGGGCACGGTGAGGGACTGGTCACGAAGAACCGTGGAAAGCGGGTAAGTGCTGTCACCCTTCTAAGCCCCTTGCCGATCGCCGAACCGTTCGGCGATGGCCCCCTTATGAATCAGGCGAATCGTGATGAAAAGACGATTCACCATGAAAGAGAGTTAACGGATGGAAGGAGTTGTGGACGGCGCGCGGCTATGTTTCGGCCACATCTGCGGCAGCTTTTACTGACTTGATGACTCACCGAAAAGAGTCCCGCGACTCGCTTCGTCGCGCGTGCGATTCAATTCATCCACGTCCTGTGGATAATGTGGATAGTAACCAAAGGGATTCAGCGTTCCGGTTCAGATCGCATGAAATCGAGGCGGAACGAATTCCGCGTGCGGCCGGAAACGAAAAAAGGGGGAGCAGGCGGACGATCGCGTCCCGGTCCGAAGCGGGTCGGGCGCCGTGCGATCGTCCGGGTTCGAACCCTAGGCGAGTTCGATCAGCCGCACCTCATAGCCCGCATCCTGAAGCGCCGTGTTCAGCCGCTCGAGGTGCGCGCGGTCGCGCGTCTCGCACTCGACATCGAGGCTCAGGCCCTTGGCGGGCAGGTTGGTGAAGATGCGCTGGTGCGACAACTCAAGGATGTTGACCGCTTGCTCCTGGAAGATGCGCGCGACCTGATACAGCGCACCGGGGCGATCCTGAAGGCGGATGCGCAGCCGTGCGAGGCGGCCCGAACGGGCGAGGTCGCGCAGCAGGACGTTGGCGAGCAGCCGGGTGTCGATATTGCCGCCGGTGAGGATCACACCCACCGTCTTGCCGCGGAACTTCTCGGGCTGAGTCATCAGCGCGGCGAGGCCGGCGGCGCCCGCGCCTTCGACTACCGTCTTCTCGATCTGGAGCAGCAGGCTCACGGCCTCTTCGAGGCTGCGTTCGGTCACCAGCAGGATCTCATCGACCAATGCTTCGACGATCTGGGCGGTGAGGCCGCCCGGTTCCTTGACCGCGATACCCTCGGCCAGCGTGTCGCCGCCGATCGGCTCGTGCGCGCCGGTGACGCGGTTGTACATCGACGGGAACAGTTCGGCCTGAACCCCGACCACTTCGATGGGCTTGTCCGCCGCCTTGGCGACGGTCAGCGCGCCGGAGATCAGTCCGCCGCCGCCGATCGGCACGATCAGCGTGTCGATGGTGGGCGCGTCGGCGAGCATCTCAAGGAAGACGGTGCCTTGCCCCGCGATGATGCGCGGATCGTCGAACGGGTGGACGAAGGTATAGCCGTTCGACGCCTCAAGCTCGCGGGCATGGGCATAGGCCTCGTCGAAGGTCTCGCCCTCGAGGATGATGGTGGCGCCGTGGCTCTCGGTCTGCATGACCTTCACCGTCGGGGTCGATTTCGGCATCACGATCGTGACCGGGATGCCGAGCCGGTTGCCGTGATAGGCAAGACCCTGCGCATGGTTGCCGGCCGAGGCCGCGATCACGCCCTTGGCGCGCGCCGCGTCATCGAGCTGGAGCAGGGTGTTGAGCGCGCCGCGCTCCTTATAGGCGGCGGTGAACTGAAGGTTTTCGAACTTGAGATAGACGCTTGCGCCCGTCAGGTCCGACAGCGTCTTGCTGTGCAAGGTGGGCGTGCGCACCACCGCGCCCATAATCCGCATCGCCGCCGCCTGAACATCGGCGAGGGTGACGGGGAGGGGTTGCGCTGCGGATGCTGCCTGAGTTGCCATGGAGGCGCCGTAGACCATCTGGCGCGACGGGGGAACACCGCCTATTCGAATGCGCAACCAACTGTGGCTTTTCAGCTCATTCGTCCGGAGACCCGTGTGCGCCTTCCCGTTTCGCTTGCCCTGGCGGCCTCGATGTTGCTCGCTTCCCCCGCCCTTGCCGATGCGCTGGTCGAAAATGTCGATGGCATGACGCTGGACGAAAAGGGTGAGCTGGTGCGCTTCACCGGCATCCTGATCGCGCCGGACGGCAAGGTGGTGAAGCTGCTGAAGCGCGGCGAGAAGCGCCCTGAGCGGCTCGACTGGAGGGACGACCTCAAGGGGCGGACCGTGATTCCCGGCATGATCGACGGGCATGGCCATGTGATGGGGCTGGGCTTCCGCGCACTGGCGCTCGACCTGTCGGCTACGACTTCGCTGGCTCAGGCGCAGGAGGCGATCCGACGCTATGCGCTCGAGAATGCGGCGCGGCCCTGGCTGACCGGCGGCGGGTGGAACCAGGAGGCCTGGGCGCTGGGCCGCTTCCCCACCGCGGCCGAACTGGATGCGGCGACCGGCGACAAACCGGCGTGGTTCGTGCGCGCCGATGGCCATGCCGGCTGGGCGAACAGCGCGGCGATGCGTGCGGCGGGGATCACCGCCGCGACCAAATCGCCCAATGGCGGCCGGATCGAACTGATCGCGGGCAAACCGGGCGGGGTGTTCGTCGATGCGGCGATGGACCTGATCGAGAAGGCGCTGCCCAAGCCCACCCCGCGCGACCGTAACGCCGCGTTCCTGAAGGCGCAGGACCAGTTGTTGGCGCTCGGCGTCACCGCCAGCGCTGATATGGGTACCAGCCTGGACGACTGGCAGACTTTCCGCCGGATGGGCGATCTTGGGGCGTTGCGCATGCGCATCATGAGCTATGCGGCGGGGGTCGATACCGCGCTGATCGCGGCGGGCACCGGGCCGACGCCGTGGCTCTACGGCGACAAACTGCGCATGGGCGGGATCAAGCTCATGGTCGACGGCGCCCTCGGCTCGCGCGGGGCATGGCTCAAGGCGCCCTATGCCGATGCGCCGGGGGTGACGGGCCTGCCGTTCCTGACCGACGCGCAATTGCTCAATTCGATGAGCCGTGGCGCGATGGACAATTTCCAGATCGCGATCCACGCCATCGGCGATCGCGGCAACCAGCAGGTGCTCGACGCGATCGACGAGGTTGCGGGCACGTTCAACGGCGACCGGCGCTGGCGGATCGAGCATGCCCAGATCGTCGATACCGCCGACCTGCCGCGCTTCGCCAAGCATGGCATCATCGCGTCGATGCAGCCGGTGCACCAGACCAGCGACCGCACGATGGCCGAGGCACGGTTGGGGCAGGCGCGGCTGGCGGGCGCCTACGCCTGGAAGTCGATGCTGAACAATGGCGTGCGGCTGGCGTTCGGATCGGACTATCCGGTGGAAAGCCCCAACCCGTTCGAGGGATGGGCGGCCGGGTTCACCCGGCAGGACGCGCAGGGCCAGCCCTTCGGCGGCTGGCGCCCCGAAGAGGTGGTGACCCGCGAACAGGTGTGGAAGGGCTTCACCGTCGACGCGGCCTATGCCGGGTTCGGCGAGAAGCTGTTCGGGCATCTGGCGCCGGGGTTGCTGGCGGACTTCATCGTGGTCGACCGCGATCCGCTCCTGTCGTCGCCCACCGAATTGCGGGCGACGGTGGTGCTGGAAACCTGGGTCGGCGGTCAGCGCGTCTACCGGCGCGGCGACGCGGCGCGGGCCGGCGAGGGGCGCTGATCCGGCAGCGATCCGACCGGGCTATTCCGAACCGAACTTGACCCCAGGCTTCGGGCTGGGGCGCGGCGACGGCCGCGGGGGGAGCGGTCCGCTGACTCCCTTTTCACTGATCGACTTTGCCGCCGGTGTAGTGGTCGGCGTGGCTTCCACCACCTGAGGCTTGTGCTTGTGTTGCATTCCGGAGTGGGGTGCCGTTTGCGCCAGCATTGCCACCAATGCGGTGCCTGCGAACAACTTGAGCATATCGTTCCTCCCCTATCGAGACTCCTTGCATATTTGCAGGAGTCGCGGGCGGTACATGGCCATCGTCCGGATTTACTTCATATGAACCGCCCGATTTCATATCGTGAAGCGAGGTGAGGGCGGTCAGGGCTCGGCGATCATCCCCTCAAGCCGGCGAACCGTGTTCCAGTTGCGTACGGTGCCCGGACCGAGGCGCTTGATCGTCAGTTGGGCGCCGAGTCGCGAGCGAGCGGGATCCTGCGGGAAGTGCAGCCAGAGATGACCGTTCACCAGTTTCATGCGCTCGCCCTGCGTCGCATAGGGGGCCAGTGTGGTTAGGATGGCTTGGTCGAGCGGCTTGCGCATCACCCGCACGGCAATACGCGTGCCGTTGTCCTCCTCGGGGAAGGGATTGGCGGCGGTGAGGTCGCGCCACTGTTTGGTGGTTGTGACGATGGTGTCGATATGCCGACCGAAGCGCAGCGCGAACGCGGTTTCGAGCTGCTCCTCAAGCTGGGGGATTGTGGTGCCGCCGCTGTCGAACAAGGCGTTGCCCGTCGCGATCAACGTGCGTGGATTTCGCAGCCCGATGGCTTCCATCATCTCGCGCCACTCGGCCATCACCAGCCGACGACCCTCGCCGATCGAGATGCTGTGGAGGAGGGCGATATGCGATGCCACGGCGATGCTCATCTAGATTAAAAAGAGATGGCCGCGGAGTCCGGTTGGACGCCGCGGCCATTTGCCCCTCTGCGTGAATTCGATGTTCAGGCGACCGCGCTGACCGGCGCCGCGACCTCTTCGGCGTCGCGCAGTACATAGCCGCGGCCCCAGACGGTCTCGATATAGTTCTCGCCGTCGCATGCCATGCTGAGCTTCTTGCGCAGCTTGCAGATGAAGACGTCGATGATCTTGAGTTCAGGTTCGTCCATCCCACCATAAAGGTGGTTGAGGAACATTTCCTTGGTGAGCGTGGTGCCCTTGCGGAGCGAGAGCAGCTCCAGCATCGCATATTCCTTGCCGGTCAGGTGGACGCGGGCGCCATCGACTTCGACAGTCTTGGCATCCAGGTTCACCGCCAGCTTGCCGGTACGGATGACCGACTGCGAATGCCCCTTCGAGCGGCGGACGACGGCATGGATGCGTGCAACCAGCTCTTCGCGATGGAACGGCTTGGTCACATAGTCGTCGGCGCCGAAGCCGAACGAGCGAACCTTGCTGTCCATCTCGCTGATGCCCGACAGGATCAGGACCGGAGTCTGGACACGGGCGACGCGCAATTTCTTGAGCACATCGTAACCATGCATATCCGGCAGATTAAGGTCGAGCAGGATGATGTCGTAGTCATACAGCTTGCCCAGATCGAGGCCTTCCTCGCCCAGATCGGTGGTGTAGACATTGAATCCCTCGGTCGAGAGCATGAGCTCGATCGCCTTGGCGGTCGTCGGCTCGTCTTCGATCAGCAGCACGCGCATTGACGGGTTCCCCCTGTGCCGGTTGCGAACCCCCTGTGACCCGCAACACGACTGATTCATTAACCTAAACAGGTCTGAAGGCAAAAGGTTAATTTTGTGCTAACCCGCAGGAATCCACGAGTCGCGGGGAATCCTGAGCGTGCGGACATGGGCGCGGTCGCACGGAGCCGTAACGATATGGCGAGGGTTAGGCGCGACAGGCGCCCATATCCCCAGTCTATAGGCTTCATCCTTTTTTTGCGTTTGCCGACCAAGAGCTTGCATGGTTAGTTTCGCTATTTCCGGGGTGGTCACGCGATAACGCGGGCCGGGACAATCAGGGGGTCAGTATGAAGATCAAAGCCGCGCTTCTCGTTACGGTTTGCGCGCTTGCGCATCCGGCTTTCGCGCAGGATGCCGCCCCCACATCCGCTCCCGCCGCCACGCAGGAAGGCGAAGGTGAGGTAGTGGTTACCGGCACGCGCATCGTGCGTGACGGATTCCAGGCGCCGACCCCGCTGACCGTGCTGACGCGTCAGGATATCGATAACACCTCGCCGACCAACAACATCGCCGACTTCGTCAACCAGCTGCCGCAGCTTGCCGGCTCGACCAAGCCCGCCAACTCGCGCCTTAACCTTTCGAACGGCTCGGCCGGCATCAACGCGCTGAGCCTGCGCAACCTGGGTGAAGGCCGCACGCTGGTGCTCCTCGACGGGCGCCGGTCGGTCGGATCGACGATCTTCGGCTGGGTCGACATCAACACGATCCCGCAAGGGCTGGTCGATCGTGTCGAAGTGGTGACCGGTGGCGCCTCGGCGGCTTATGGCTCGGACGCGGTCGGCGGCGTGGTCAACTTCGTGCTCAACAAGAAGCTTGAGGGGCTGCGCGTCACCGGTGAAGCCGGCGTCACCACTTATGGCGACGGTTTCAACTATTCGGGCAGCGTTTCGGGGGGCACTTCGTTCGCCGACGGGCGCGGCCATGTCATATTCAATGCCGAGATCGCGCATCAGGACGGCATCTTCGAGATCGATCCGAATGATCGTCCGTGGAACCACACCGGCTATGTCCGTGTCGAGGATCCGGCCTGGACCGCGACCAGCACGACCCCGCGGTACATCACGACGCGTCGCAATATCGGCGCCGCCAACTCCACGCCTGGTGGCCTGATCACCGGCTCGGCCGGCACCACCGTCAACGCACTGCGTGGCCTGTATTTCGGCCAGAACGGCGCGGTGAACACCTTCGACTATGGCACGTTCCAGTTCCCGACCTTCACCCGCGCGGCCGGTTCCTCGGCGCCGAGCGTGGTCGAGAACGGGTCGTGGCAGGTCAATGATTCGGGCCGTCGCATCGGTCTGATGCCGAAGGACGATCGCTGGGGCGTGTTCGGTCGGCTGAGCTATGAAATCGCCGACGGGGTCGAGGCGTTCTTCGAGGGGTCGTACAACCACCAGAAGGTCTTCTTCAACGCGGGTCCGAACCTGTCGACCGGCATCACCTACAACACCACCGGATGCACCACCGTGCCGGTGCCGATCACCTGTAATGCCTTCGCATTGCAGGCGCTTGGCGCGGCACGTCTGAACGGCGTCACCAGCGTCACCGTGGCGACCACCGCCGCCGACCTGCCGTTCCGCGCAATCGACAATGAGCGCAAGGTCCAGCGCTATGTCTTCGGCCTGGAAGGCACGTTCGAAGCGTTCGGGAAGAACGCCCATTGGGATGTCTATGCCCAATATGGCCGTTCCGACGTGCGCGAACAGTTGCGCAACATCATGCACACGGCGCGGATGAACAACGCCACCGCCGCCGCGTTCGCGCCGGCCGGCAACGCGCGTGGCTATGCGGTCGGCTCGATCCAGTGCCTGATCAACGTCGATGCCAACCTTGCCAATGATGACGCGAATTGCGTGCCGCTCAACCGGCTCGGCGTGGGTGTCGCCGATCCGGCGGCGGTCAACTATGTGCTGGGCAACCCGTATCGCGATCAGGTGCTGCAGCAGTTCGTCACCGGCGCCAACTTCGCCGTGACGCCGTTCGCGACCTGGGCGGGCGATGTCAGCATTTCGGTCGGCGGCGAGTATCGCGAAGAGAAAATCCGCGGCAGCGTGCCGAGCGAATTCCAGCCGGTGATCAACCCGAACGGAACGACCAGCAACGCATGGTCGGTCGGCAACTATCTGCCCTTCACCGGCAAGTACACCGTGAAGGAAGCCTATCTCGAAACCGTCGTCCCGCTGGGCTTCGGGCTTGAGTTCAACGGCGCCGTGCGCGGTACCGACTATTCGAATGCGGGCTATGTCACGACCTGGAAGCTGGGTGGGACCTGGCAGCCGATCGACGACATCCGCATTCGCGTGACGCGTTCACGCGATATCCGGGCGCCCAACCTGAACGAACTGTATCAGGCGGGCACCGCCAACAGCGATTCGGTGTCCAATCCGATCTATAGCTCGACCGATCCGTCCAAGGGGCCGCAGCGCTTCAGCTATTCGGGCCTGACCACGGGCAATCCGAGCCTGAAGCCGGAAATCGCCAATTCGTGGAACATCGGCGCTGTGCTGTCGCCCCGCTTCCTGCGCGGCTTCACCATGTCGGTCGACTATTTCCGCATCGACCTGGAAGGCGCGATCGACTCGATCTCCGCGCAGGAAGTCGTCAACCGCTGTTACGCCGACGGCAACCAGGACTTCTGTAACGCGATCACCACCGATCCCGCGCGTTCGCAGCCGAATGCACCCTATCTGCTGATCCGCACTCAGCCGTTCAACTACGTCAAGCGTCTGGTGCGCGGTATCGACTTCGATGCGGCCTATCGTATCCCAGTGGGCGAAGGCCAGATCACGCTGCGCGGCATCGCGACGCGCTATATCGAGAATCTGGCGGTGACGGGCATCGCGGGTTCGGCACCGGTCAACACCGTCGGTGCCAATGGCGGCCAGGCTAGCACGCCGACCTGGATCTTCCGCGGCAGCATCAACTATGAAACGCCCAGCTTCTCGGCGACCTTCACCGGCCGCGGCATCAGCTCTGGCAAATATGTCGCGAACGGCATCGAGTGCACGAGCAACTGCCCGCCCTCGACCACGAACTTCCCGACCTATGACAATAATCGCGTGTCGGGGCTGTTCTATGCCGACCTCAACCTAACGCAGAAGGTCAAGATGGGCAGCTCGGAAGCGGAGATGTTCTTCAACGTGACTAATCTGTTCAACCGTTGGCCGCTACTGGTCCCGGAGACCGGTAACGCGTCGAACAGCACCTATTCGGACATGCTGGGTCGTCAGTTCCGCATCGGTTTCCGCTACAAGCTCTGATCCGAAGTCGTTGAAAGGGGCCGGTCCGCGGATGCGCGGGCCGGCCCTTTTCTATGCGCGCTTCGCGGCCCGCGCCGCCGTTTCCTTGGCGCAGATGTTGCGGAAGCGATGGGAGAGATAGTCGATGACCAGCTCGACGCGCGCCGGGCGCAGCGTGCTGGGTGGAGTGAGCAGGTGGAGCGCGATGTTCATCGGCGCCCAACCGGTGAGGATTTCGACCAGATTTCCCTTCTCCAGCTCCTCGTCGATGATGAAGCCGGGCAGGCGGGCGATGCCGAGCCCGGCGCGTAGCGCAGGGAGCATCGCGTCGCCATTGTCGGTGATCAGGGGCCCGGCGGGACGCACCGCCGCTTCCTCGCCGTCGGTCTTGCGGAAGTGCCAGGCGCCGATCGCGTTGGCGTAGAGGAAGCATGCATGGTGGGCGAGATCCGCCGGATGCTTCGGCGTGCCGTGCTTCTCCAGATAGCTGGGCGCGGCGACGACGCGCGCGGTGATCGGCGCAAGGCGGCGTGCACGCAGCGAAGAATCAGGCAGGTCGGCGATGCGTAGCGCGATGTCGAAGCCGTCGGCGACGATGTCGACGCGTGCGTCGGACAGGCGCAGATCGATCTCGATCCCCGGATGTTCGGTTAGCAGATCGGCGATCGCGTCCGACACGAAGCGGATACCGAAGGTGATCGGTGCGGCGATACGGACCAGGCCAGAGGGCGCCTTGGCGGATTCGAGTGCGGCCTCCTCGGCCTGCTGCGCCTCGGCCAGGATGCGCCCCGCGCGTTCGGCCAGCGCATTGCCGCTGTCGGTCAACGTCAGGCGACGTGACGTCCGGTGAAACAAGGCTGTACCGAGCTGCGCTTCCAAGCGGGCGATCGCCTTGGATACGGTTGCCTTCGAAACGCCGATCGATTCCGCCGCGCCGCTGAACGAACGGTGCTCCACCACGCAGGCGAAGATCGCCCAGGCTTCGAAATCGGGTAAGCGCAAGGTCAATCTCCGGGCATTTCACGAAACGATCTGTTTCGGACGTTTCCATTTACGCACTGATCGCAGAGCCTATCTTGGGCGTCAACAAGGAGGCTTACATGATCGAGAAACGTTCGTTCGAGAGCCTGGGCCATGCCGATCACGGGTGGCTCAACGCCCGACATCACTTCAGCTTTGCCAACTATTACGACCCTGACCGGATGGGCTGGGGAGCGATCCGCGTCTGGAACGACGATGAGATCGCGCCGAACAGCGGCTTTCCGGCGCACCCGCACAAGGACATGGAGATCATCACCTATGTCCGGAAGGGCGCGATCACGCATCAGGATTCGATGGGCAACACCGGCAAGACCGGGGCCGGCGACGTCCAGGTGATGAGCGCGGGCACCGGGGTGCGGCACGCCGAATATAATCTCGAGCCCGAAACCACCACGCTGTTCCAGATCTGGATCATGCCGCGAGCCGATGGCGGCGCGCCGAGCTGGGGTGCCAAGCCGTTCCCCAAGGGTGAGCGTTCGGGCAAGTTCGTGACGCTGGCCTCGGGCTTTGCCGAGGATGACGATGCGCTGCCGATCCGCGCCGATGCCCGCTTGCTGGGCGCGACGATCAAGGCGGGCGAGAGCCTGACCCATAGCGTGGGCGAGGGGCGTTATGCCTACCTCGTGCCTGCGGTGGGCAAGATCGAGATCGACGGCCAGCCCTTCGACGCTCGCGACGGCGCCGCGCTGACCGGCGGCCAGACCGTGACGATCACCGCGATCGAGGACGCCGAGATCGTCCTGGTCGACGCCGACTAACCCCCCGGAGCGGCCCGCGACCTCCCCTTCCCAAGGCGGGCCGCTCCACCCCCTTCTTCCCGACATTATTTCCAGCAGGAGACACGTAATGGCCAAGGTTCTGGTGCTCTATTACTCGTCCTACGGGCATCTCTCGAAGATGGCCGACGCGGTCGCCGAAGGCGCGCGTTCGGCGGGCGCCGAGGTCGATATCCGCCGCGTTCCCGAAACCGCGCCGCCCGAAGTGGCCGCGGCCGCCGGCTTCCAGGCCGATCATTCGCATGACCTGATCGAAGGTCCCGACGCGCTCGGCCGCTATGACGCGATCATCGTCGGCGCGCCGACCCGCTATGGCCGCATGGCGAGCCAGATGGCGGCGTTCTGGGACACCACCGGCGGCATCTGGATGCGCGGCGCGCTGGTCGGTAAGGTTGGCGGTGCCTTCACCTCGACGGCGACTCAGCATGGCGGACAGGAGACGACGCTGTTCAGCATCATCACCAACCTGTTGCACCACGGCCTGTCCATCGTCGGTCTCGATTATGGCTATGCAGCGCAGATGGGTGTCGACGAGGTGAAGGGTGGCAGCCCCTATGGCGCGACGACGATCGCCGATGGCGACGGCAGCCGCCAGCCGAGCGAGGCTGATCTGAATGGCGCCCGTTACCAGGGCAAGCGCATCGCCGAGACCGCGGCGAAGCTGTTCGCGTGAGGTAGCAATGGCCGCTCAGCCAGCCCTGTTCGTATCGCACGGCTCGCCGATGATCATGTTCGAGCCCAGCCCGGCGCGGGAATTCCTCGCCGGGCTGGCCGGGCAGGTCGAACGGCCCGACGCGATCGTGATGGTGTCCGCGCATCATGACATGGCGGAGGCGGTGGTGACGTCGGTGGAGGCACCGGCGACGATCCATGATTTCGGCGGCTTCCCGCAGAAACTGTTCGACCTGCGCTACCCGGCCAAGGGCGATCCAAAGCTAGCGGAAGAGGTTGCGGCGCTGGTCGCGGGCGCGGGGATTCCCGTCTTCATCGATCCCAAGCGCGGGTTGGATCACGGGGCCTGGGTGCCGCTGATGCTGGCATGGCCCGATGCCGATGTGCCGGTGGTCCAACTGTCGATCAGCAGCACCCATGCGCCGGAATGGCATCATCGCGTGGGACAGGCGCTGGCGCCGTTGCGCGATCGCAATGTGCTGATCATCGGATCGGGCAGCCTGACCCACAATCTGCGCGAGGTCTTTGTCGAGCGACGCGATCACGATGCGCCGGTGCCGGACTGGACGGCGGCCTTTGCCGATTGGATGAAGGAGCGGATCGATGCGGGCGACACCGCTGCGGTGCTGAACGCGGTCGAGCGCGCACCGTTCGGCCAGCGGAACCACCCGACGATGGACCATATCCTGCCGCTGTTCACCGCGATGGGCGCGGGTGGGGTACAGGCCGAACGGCTGCACCACAGCTACACCTATGGCGTGCTGGCGATGGACGCTTACCGTTTCGGGTAGCAAAGTTCACTCCGATCCGGAGTAAATTCATCAATTCGCAAGCACAGCCCCACTAGCTGTCGCGCGTGGCGTAATTCACGCGGGAGCTGGCGAGTGATCGGTGCGAAGATGCGTCCGCGACGCAAGTTGCGGAGCGAGGGGAACTCGGCTTCGCACCAGACACAACGCCAGCTCCTTGTTTCCGTCGAAGGCCTGCGGACCAACTGGTTCTGGTCCACCGACAGTGACGGATGCCTCACCTATGTCAGCGAATGGGTGGCGGAGGAGTTCGCGGCCACAGGGCATGGCGTTGCGGGTCAGCAACTGACTTCAGTATTCAAGGTGGAGAGCGGCGCGATCGAAACCCCGATCGGCTTTTTGCTGGCGAAGCAGAAGCCGTTCCGCGCGATCAACATGCGCTGTACCCATGATCCGCAGGAGCGGATCTGGACGATGTCCGGCAATCCGCAGTTTGATGACGCCGGCAATTTCCAGGGCTTTCAGGGGATCGGCGCGGACATTACCGCGGTGCAGGAATCGGCGGAGGCGATATCGCGCCTGGCCAGCCACGACCCGCTGACCGGCCTGCGCAACCGGCGCGGCGTTTCGGCGCTGGTCGAACAGGCGCTGCTGGCGTCCGGACGTTCGGATCAGCCCTTCGCGATCCTGCTGGTCGATCTCGACCGGTTTAAACAGATCAACGACACGCTGGGTCACCCGGCCGGCGACAAGCTGTTGACGCAGGTCGCGTCGCGGCTGGGGCGGGTGTTCAACCATGCCGATTGCATCGGCAGGATCGGCGGCGACGAGTTCCAGATCGTGCTGTCCGAGCAGACCGATCGCAAGGCGCTCGCGGAAGTGGCGGACGAGGTCATCCGTACCGTTTCCCAACCCTATTTCATCAATGGTAGCCGCTGCGTGATCGGTGCGTCGATCGGTATGGTGGTGTGGCCCGAGGATGGCGAGACGAGCGAGGATCTGACCCGCAACGCCGATCTGGCGCTGTACGCGGCCAAGGACGCCGGGCGTGGCGGGCATCGCTTCTTCACGCGGGATATGCTCGAGGCCGCGGAGGACCGGCGGGTGCTCGAGCAGGACCTGCTCGACGCGCTCGACCGCGGCGAGCTGGAGGTCAATTACCAGCCGCTGGTGAACGCCAAGACCGGTCAGGTCGCCGGGTTCGAGGCGCTGCTGCGCTGGAACCACCCCCATCGCGGCCGGATCTCGCCCGCATTGTTCATCCCGATCGCGGAGGAAACCAGCCTGATCGCGCGGTTGGGCGAATGGGTCATGCGTCAGGCCTGTGTCGATGCCGCAAGCTGGCCCGATGACCTGCGGGTCGCGGTCAATGTTTCGCCGATCCAGTTCGCCAACCCGAACCTGCCCCAGACGGTACTCAACGCGCTTGCCCATTCGGGACTGGCCCCCGAACGGCTCGAGCTTGAGATCACCGAGAGCGTGTTTATCGATGGAGGGACGGAGGCGGAGGCAACCTTTGCCACGCTCAAGAACATCGGGGTTCGGCTGGCGCTCGACGATTTCGGGACCGGCTATTCCTCGCTCGGCTATCTGAAGTCCGCGCCGTTCGACAAGATCAAGATCGACCAGAGCTTTGTCCGGTCGGTCGCCGATCCCGGGTCGCGCAACAACGCGATCATCACCGCGATCGTCGCGCTCGCCCGCGCGATGGGCATGGAAACCACGGCCGAGGGGGTCGAATCGCTCGACCAGCTCGAAGCGCTCCGCGCGCTCGATGTCGGGTTGATCCAGGGCTATCTCTACAGTCTGCCGGTGTCGGCGGCGGCGGTGATGGAGATGGTCGGCGAGGGGCGGTCGGAGATCCAGCCGATCGGCCCGGCCAAGCAGCGCAGCAGCCGTGTCGCGACCTTCCGCCGCATCGGCGCGGTGCATGGCGACCATTATTATCCGGTGATCCTGCGTAACCTGTCCAAGACCGGTGCGCTGATCGAAGGGCTGGTGGACGTGCCGGTCGGCACGCGCTTCGTGATCGATTTCGGCGCGCGCGAATGGGCTGTCGCCACTGTGCGCCGGTCGCGCGGCACGCATCAGGGCCTGGAGTTCGACGAGGCGTTGGTGCGGGATGATCAGGGCGGCTATCGCACCCGCTATCGCGTATCGACCTTGATGCTCGCTCAACTGGGTCTGTCGATCGACCGGACGATCGAGCAGGGCGGGGAGCGGTTGATGGTTCAGTCGGCGCGGCCAGAACTGCCCACGTTCCAGACTTCGCTGAGCTGACGGGATCGCCGTTTCCGCCATTGCGCGCGGACGCGGCAACGCCCAAAGCGGGGCATGATCCAGGACCATGTTCTCTTTATCGACGGCGAGGCAATCATCATCGACAAGCCCGCCGGGCTGCCGGTCGATCCGCCGCGCGACGGATCGATCAGCCTGGAAAATTATCTGGGCAATCTGACCTTCGGCTTTCAGCGCTGGCCAACCCCGGTGCACCGGCTGGACCGCGATACCAGTGGCTGCCTGTTGCTGGCGCGCAACCCCAAGGCGCATGCCCGATTCCAGCAGGCGTTCGAGGCCGGGGCGGTGACCAAGCGGTATCTGGCGGTGATCGACGGGGTGCCTGAAGAACCGTCGGGGCTGATCGACTTGCCGCTGATCAAGGTGTCGAGCGCCGAGCGCGGCTGGCGCATGACCGGCGATCCGAAGGGCAAGGTTGCGCGCACGCGCTGGCGGGTGCTGGACGCGAAGGATGGGCGCGCATTCGTCGCCTTCTATCCCGAGACCGGGCGCACGCATCAGATCCGCGTCCATGCCGCCGAGGGGCTGGGCATCCCGATCACCGGCGATCCGGTCTATGGCGTTGCGGGCGGGCGGACGATGATGCTCCACGCCGCGCAGCTGACCGTGCCGCGACCGGGCAAGCCCGACGTCCATGCCGAGGCGCCGACCCCGGCGCGCTTCAAGGCGATGGGCTTTGGCGGATTCGCGCAGGACGCCGCGGCGGATGAAGCTGCGGGCGAGGCCGCGGATGGGGACGATGCCGGCTGAGCTTCCCGAAGCGGCGATCGTCGAGGAGAAATTCCTCGCGGCGTCGGGTCCGGGCGGTCAGAACGTCAACAAGGTGGCGACCGCGGTCCAGCTGCGTGTCGATGTGTTCCGGCTGGGGTTGCCACCCTATGCCTATGCCAAGTTCAAGGAACTCGCCGGGAGCCGGATGACGGCGGGCGGCGAGCTGGTGGTGACCGCACGGAAGTTCCGGACGCAGGAAGCCAACCGGCAGGATGCGCGCGAACGCGTGATCGAGCTGATCACCAAGGCCTATGAGCGCGATGCGCGCCGGGTGAAGACCAAGCCGAGCAAGGCCGCCAAGGCACGGCGGGTGGACGAGAAGAAGGGCCGCGCGCAGATCAAGGCCGGACGCGGCAAGGTGCGGGTCGAATGAGCGACCGGGTCGATGCGGTGATGGCGGCGCTGGCGGCCGAGGGATCGGCGAAGACCCGTGACGAGATGGGGCCGCGTTTCGGCATCGTCACCGCCGATCGGGTGCTGGGCGTGCCGATGGCGCGGATGCAGGCGGTCGCCAAGCCGCTGGGCAAGGATCATGGGCTCGCGGCGGCGCTGTGGGCGACGCGGGTCTATGAGGGGCGAATGGTCGCCTTTCTGATCGACGACCCGGCGCTGGTCACCCACGCGCAAATGGATGCCTGGCGCGCGGAGTTCGACAATTGGGCGGTGACCGACACCGCCTGTTTCAAGCTGTTCGACAAGGTCGAGGGCGCGGCGGCGATGGTCGAGCCGTGGACGCGGCTGAACGACGAAATGGGGCGGCGCGCGGGGTTCGCGCTGCTCGCCTGCCTGGCGCTGCACGGGCGGGCGGCGGACTATCTGCATGGCCTGGCGCTGATCGAAGGGGCGGCGGGCGATGAGCGCAACTTCGTCAAGAAGGGTGCCAACTGGGCGTTGCGCGCGATCGGCGGGAAACGCGACCCGGTATTGCGTGCGGCGGCGCGCGCGCTGGCGACGAAGCTCGCGGCATCGGATGACCGCACGGCGCGCTGGAACGGCAAGGACGCGTTGCGCGCCTTCGCCAAGGCGGACGCGAAGGGGCGTTGACCCCTTGCGCCCGGAGCCGCGCCGGGCCACCTGCGATGCCATGTACAGCTTCGACATCACAGCCGGATCCAAGGCCGAGCTCTATCGCGACCTGCTGGCCGCGCTCGACGCGCTGACCGCGGGCGAGGACGACGCCATCGCCAACATGGCGAACGCGGCATCGTTGATCTGGCAGTATCTGCCCGACCTCAACTGGGCGGGATTCTACCGCAATGTCGCGGACGAGCTGGTACTCGGCCCGTTCCAGGGCAAGGCCGCGTGCATCCGCATCGCGTTCGGCAAGGGCGTGTGCGGCGCGGCGGCGGCGAGCGGGGAGACCCAGCTGGTCGAGGACGTCCACGTCTTTCCCGGCCACATCGCCTGCGACGCGGCGAGCAATTCCGAACTGGTCGTGCCGATCGTGCATGAGGGGCGGCTGATCGGCGTGCTCGACCTCGACAGCCCGATCGTCGGGCGGTTCGATGCGGAGGACGCGGCGGGCTGCGAGGCGCTGGTGGCGCTGCTGGGGCCGCGCATCGCGGGTTAAGTGCTTGACCCGATTCGGGACTTTCTTAACCACAGCCCGTCGTTGGTTGCGACGAAACGAAAATGTTAAGAAAAGGTGAAGAATCGCGTCTTCACCTGCTGGAGCGCGCGAGTCCGCAAAGGAGTTGCCGCAACCATGCGTACCGCCACCCTGATCGTCACCGCCCTGGGCGGCCTGTCGCTCGCCCTGCCGTCACAGGCGCAGCATGCTCCCCCGGTCGCGGTCGCTCCCGCCGCGCCGCTCGTGGCCCCGGCGGCGCGGGTGCCCGGGGTTCAGCACGGACCGCAGCGCCCCGGCTGGCGTCCCGGTACGCCGCGCCCCGGAGGCTGGCAGCCGACGACTCCGCGTCCGGGAAACTGGCAGCAGACCACGCGTCCGGGCCGCTGGGGACAGCGGATCGACGGACGCTGGTATGCGGGCTCGAAGGCGCCGGGCGGTTGGGGCGCCTATCGCCGGCCCGTGCGCGGCTGGACGCTGCCGAGCTACTGGATCGGCAGCGGGTTCTGGATCAACGACTGGTCGAGCTGGGGGCTGAGCCGCCCGGCGTCGGGCTATGACTGGGTCCGCTATTATGACGATGCGGTGCTGATCGACCGGCGCGGCAAGGTGTGGGATTCGGTCAGCGGCCTCGACTGGGACCGCGACGGCCACGGGTATGATTATGACGATGGCTATGTCGCCGATCGCGACGATTATGATCGCGGCTATGGCGCCGACTACGATGCGCCCGGTTACGACGACCGCGATTACGACCGCGATGTGCGCGTGCGCCGCGACGACCGCCGGGAATATCGCGACCGTTATGACTATCGCGATGGATATGAGCATCGCCGCTATGCGCGACGCCCTATGGTGTGCGTCGCGAACTGCTACACCCAGGGCTATTATTACGGCGCTCCGGCGACCACGACGATCACGATCCAGTCGGCTCCGGTCGTCACCACCAAGACGATCGTGACCGAGGAAGTCGTCTACTCCTCACCCCGCCGGGTCGTGCGCCGCGCCCCGACGAAGAAGCTCTATCGCGCACCGGTGAAGGGCAAGAACTGCTATTGCCGTTGAAGCGCGTCCCGCCGCCATCCCCGGGGGGAGGGTGGCGGCGGGCTCGCAATCGGTGAACGCGATCTCTCCGTCGGCTATGGGCGCGGCGGGCGGGTGCCGAAGGTGACGATGCTCTCGCTGCCGTCCGCGGATACGGCCGCCACGCCGACGAAGTGATCGTCGACCGGGACGTCCTTCAGCACCGTCTGGGTCAGTCCGGCGACGCCGCGGACATCGGTCCAGTCCTGCATGTCGTTGCGGCGCCAATAGACGCGATAGCCCTTGGCACCCGCGACCGGATTCCATTTCACCTTGATGTCGTGCGAGAGCGCGCCGTCGAGCACCACGGATGACGGCGCGTCGGGCGCGTTGGCGAGGCGTCGGATCGTCGCGACGTTGAGCGCGGTGACCTTCGCCAGATACGGGAAGTCCATCTTGTCGATCGTGTCGCCATAGACGCGGCCATTCTCGGTGCGCAGATCCTGATGCTGCTGGTCATAATGCTCGGCACCGACCGAGAAACGGACAGCGGGATAGCCAAGGCGCAGGAACGGCTCATGATCGCCGCCGCGTCCAAAACGGTCGGGCCGACGGACGATGAACGCGTCGAGTGCGTCGGGTGAATCCTTGCGCAGCCCGTCGGCGACCTTGTCGATCGCTTTCGCCAGCGCACGGCTGGGGCCGTCATCCTCGCCGCCATCGCCGCGCCGCTTGATCTGTTCCTCGATCGTTTCGGATGCGCGAATGCCTTCGGAGAAGACGCGGACGCGATCGGCGACGCGGACGCCATTCTGGCCCATCGTCCCGCCGACGATATCGTTGTTGAGCACCGCGATCACGGTCCAGCCGCGTTCCTTGGCGGTTTCGGCCAGAAGCGTGCCGCCCCACAGCCCCTGTTCCTCGCCCGACAGCGCGGCGTAGATGATCGTCGCGCGATGCTTCTGCTTCGAGAGGATGCGCGCCGCCTCGATCACCAGCGCGACGCCCGATGCATCGTCATTGGCGCCGGGGGCGTCGGCGGTGAAGTTGAGTGGGTCCGACACCCGGCTGTCGATGTGGCCCTGCACGATCACGACGCGCTTGGGGTCCTCGCCGGCCTGAAAGCCGAGGACGTTGACGATCTCGACCCCGTTCGGTGCGCGCGGGCCGGTAAAGGTGCGGGCGATATTGGCGACTTCGATGCAGCCGCATTTCTCGCCGATGCGGTTGAGTTCGTCGGCGGCCCATTTGCGCGCGGCGCCGATACCGCGCACCGGATCGGTCGCGGAGGACAGGCTGTGGCGCGTGCCGAAGCTCACCAGCTTCTCGACATCGGCCTTGAGTCGTTCGGGGCTGGGCTGCTCGGGAGCGGGCTTGTTCTGTGCGTTGGCGGCGATCGGGGCGGAGGCTGCGGCGAGCAGCGCAAGCAAGGGGAGGGTTCGCATGTCGTTCAGCTTAGCCGGTCGATCGCGTCGCGGTCGAGGCTTCCCGGGATCAACATCAACGGGACGGGGAGGGCGGCCATGTCGCTACTGGTGAAATGGGTGACGAGCGCGCCGGGCTTGCCGCCGACGGCCACGCCCAGAACGAGCGCGGCGATCTCCGAATTGGCATCGATCAGCTCGCGGATGATCTTGGGGCCATCGCCTTCGCGGACGGTGATGGTGGGCTTCAGTCCCGATTCCTGGATCAATGTGCCGGCGGCACCCGCGACCAGGGCCTCGGCGCGCTGGCGAGCCTCTTCCTCGATCGTTGCCATGACCCCACCCCACTGTACGAAATCCGGCTTGGGAATCAGCGAGAGAATCTCGACCCCGCCGCCGGTCTTGACCGCGCGACGCGCGGCGAAACGCAGGGCGATCTGCGCTTCAGGGCTTTCATCGATCACCACAAGATAGGTACGCATGAAACCATCCCCTCCCGTTTCCCCTTCGTGGTGGCGCGGGAAGGGCTGGAGCGCAAGAGGTTGACGGGTGCGGCAGACTTGACCCGCGCCGTTCATCGCGCAAGGGAGGATCGAAACCACCACCCTGCGACAGGATCCTCCCCACCCATGTCGATCGACATCAAGATGCCTGCCCTTTCCCCGACGATGGAGGAGGGTACCCTCGCCAAATGGCTGGTGAAGGAGGGCGACACGGTCAAGGCCGGCGACCTGATGGCCGAGATCGAGACCGACAAGGCGACGATGGAATTCGAAGCGGTCGACGAGGGCGTGATCGCCAAGATCCTGATCGCCGAGGGCACAGATGGCGTGAAGGTCGGCACCGTGATCGCGGTGCTGGCAGGCGAGGGAGAGGACGTTTCCGCCGCCGCTCCCAAGGCTGAAGCGCCCAAGGCCGCCGAAGCGCCGAAGGAAGAACCCAAGGCCGCGGCTATCGTTGCTCCGGTCGCGGTTCCCGCTGCAGCTCCGGCGGCGAACGGCGATCGTGTCAAGGCCAGCCCGCTGGCGCGCCGCATCGCGGCCGAGAAGGGCGTGGACCTGGGCGGCGTGAGCGGATCGGGTCCGAACGGCCGCATCGTCAAGGCGGATGTCGAGGGCGCCAAGCCAGGCGCGGCGCCCGCTGCGGCACCGGCGGCGGCTCCCGCTGCGGCTGCGCCTGCCGCTTCGGCTCCGGCGGCACCTGCCTCGGTCTGGTATGACGAGACCATTCCGCACGAGGAAGAGAAGCTCAGCAATATCCGCAAGACGATCGCGCGCCGCCTGACCGAGGCGAAGCAGACGATCCCGCACA
The DNA here is from genome assembly GCF_059415525.1 of Sphingomonas sp. GW821-FHT10C01. Taxonomy (NCBI): domain Bacteria; kingdom Pseudomonadati; phylum Pseudomonadota; class Alphaproteobacteria; order Sphingomonadales; family Sphingomonadaceae; genus Sphingomonas; species Sphingomonas sp. GW821-FHT10C01. The sequence continues at coordinate 1,392,104 of NZ_JBWKNK010000001.1, forward strand.
TCTACCTGACCGTCGACGTCCAGCTCGACGCGCTGCTCAAGCTGCGCGGCCAGCTCAACAAGAGCCTGGAAGGGCGTGGCGTGAAGCTGTCGGTCAACGACATGCTGATCAAGGCGCTGGCTGTCGCGCTGGCGCAGGTGCCCAAGTGCAACGTCACCTATGCCGGCGACAAGCTGGTCAAGTACAGCCGCTCGGACATCTCGGTCGCGGTCTCGACGCCGACCGGCCTGATCACCCCGATCATCCGCGACGCCGCGAATATCGGCCTAGCGTCGATCTCGACCCAGATGAAGGAGCTCGGCCAGCGCGCCAAGGACGGCAAGCTGCAGCCGCACGAATATCAGGGCGGCACCGCCAGCATCTCGAACATGGGCATGTTCGGCATCAAGCAGTTCGACGCCGTGATCAATCCGCCCCAGGCGATGATCCTGGCGGTCGGTGCGGGCGAGAAGCGTCCGTACATCGTCGACGACGCGCTGGGCGTCGCGACCGTCATGTCGGCAACCGGCAGCTTCGATCACCGCGCGGTGGACGGGGCCGATGGCGCCGAGTTGATGAAGGTGTTCAAGGCGCTCGTCGAGTCGCCGATGGGCCTTCTGGCCTGACGCCGGGGCGGATCTGGATGCGTGTTCTGGTCGAAGCCCTGCACATTGCGGCCGGGATCTCGGTCGCGCTCCTGATCGCCGCGCTATCGAGCTGGGCTTATCCGCTGGCCACGCGCGATGTCTGGGCGGTGACGGGGGTCGCGATCCTGTGCATCATCGGCATGGGCATCGGCCCGATGCGACGCGCGATGGCGGCAGATCGTAAGAAGACGAACAAGACAGATGCCTGATCGCAATCCGCCCAGCTTTGAACCGACGATCCGCGTCACCACCATGCCCGCCGACGCCAATGCTTATGGCGACATCTTCGGCGGCTGGCTGATCGGGCAGATGGACATGGCTGCCGGCCTGGTCGCCGCGCGCCGCTCCAGGGGCCGCGCCGTGACAGTGGCGATGGACGCGATGCAGTTTCATGCGCCGGTCTTCGTCGGCGATGAGGTGTCGGTCTATGCCGCGCTCACCAAGGTCGGCCGTAGCTCGATGAAGATCGATGTCGAGGCCTGGCGCCGCGGCCGCCATGGCGAGGAGCGCGAATTGGTGACCCAGGCCAATTTCACCTTCGTCGCGGTGGGCGAGGATCGCAAGCCGCGCCCGGTGGACGAATAGGTGGGCAGCGCGTCCTCCTTATTTCGCAAGGTCAATGACTGGTCGAAGAAGCCGATAGTAATATTTTCTGCTATATCACTATCTGTTTTTTTATTCTCGGTCACGCAGGACGAATTTAGATCTACATATAACGACTGTCACTCGCTTCGTTTGCGTGCCAGCGATCAGTTGGGAGCTATTCGTCACGAAATTATTCGCGGCGAACTGCTAGAGATAAAATTGAATATTAGTAATGCTCGCGGAGATCGTCTGTCAGGTGCTGATTCTGCAGCGTTCCGGCGTAATTCGAGCAAGATCGATTCTGATCTAAAAAGAGCTCGTGCGGAGACGTCCAGGGCACTGAAAGAACAGGAGGGGTCTCTTAAAGAAGTCGAGCGGCTTTGCAAAGAGGCTGATGACAGCGGGCGTGTTCCATTCCTCTTTGTGCTTGGATTAACATTATTGGCTGGCTGCTACGCCTTTTGGGCTGGTGCCAATAGCAATCGGAGTTCCAATGGCTGAATCCTATGACGTGATCGTGCTCGGTTCCGGACCCGGCGGCTATGTCGCCGCGATCCGGGCGAGCCAGCTCGGCCTTAAGACCGCGATCGTCGAGCGCGAGCTGTTGGGCGGGATTTGTCTGAACTGGGGCTGCATCCCGACCAAGGCGCTGCTGCGCTCGGCCGAGATCTTCCACTTCATGCAGCACGCCAAGGATTATGGCCTTGCCGCCGAGAAGATCAGCGCGGACCTGGAAGCCGTGGTCAAGCGCTCGCGCGGCGTCGCCAAGCAGCTCAATCAGGGCGTCACGCACCTGATGAAAAAGAACAAGATCACCGTGCACATGGGCAGCGGAAAGCTGACGGGGAAGGGCAAGCTTTCCGTCACGGCCGCGGACGGCAAGGTGACCGAGCTGACCGCGAAGAACATCGTTCTCGCCACCGGCGCGCGCGCCCGCGACCTGCCGAACCTGCCCGCCGACGGCAACAAGGTGTGGACCTATCGCCACGCGATGACGCCCAAGGAGATGCCCAAGAAGCTGCTGGTCATCGGATCGGGCGCGATCGGCATCGAATTCGCGAGCTTCTACAATGATATGGGCGCCGAAGTGACGGTGGTCGAGATGCTCGATCGCATCGTGCCGGTCGAGGACGCCGACATCTCCGCGCATCTGGAGAAGGCGCTCAAGAAGCAGGGCATGACGATCATGACCGGCGCCAAGATCGACAAGATCGCGGCGGATGCGAACGGCGTGAAGGCGACGATCACGGGCAAGGACGGCAAGTCCGCTGTGGGCGACTTTAGCCACGTTATCGTCGCGATCGGCATCGTCCCGAACACCGCCGATATCGGCCTCAAGGAGCTGGGCGTCGATGTCGACGATCGCGGCTTCCTCAAGACCGGGCCGGACTGCAAGACCAATATCGACGGCCTCTATGCGATCGGCGACATCACCGCGCCGCCGTGGCTGGCGCACAAGGCGAGCCATGAGGGCGTGATCGCGGCGGAAGCGATCGCGGGCAAGCATCCGCACGCCATGGACCCGCGCAATATCCCGGGCTGCACCTATTGCCACCCGCAGATCGCGTCGGTCGGCTTGACCGAGGCGAAGGCGAAGGAAGCCGGGTACGAGGTCAAGGTCGGCAACTTCCCCTTTATCGGCAACGGCAAGGCGATCGCGCTGGGCGAGCCGGAAGGCTTTGTGAAGACGGTGTTCGACGCCAAGACGGGCGAACTGCTGGGCGCCCATATGATCGGCGCCGAGGTGACCGAGATGATCCAGGGTTACACCATCGGCAAGACGCTGGAGACCACCGAAGCTGAGCTGATGGAAACGGTATTCCCGCACCCGACGATCAGCGAGACGATGCATGAGGCCGTGCTCGCCGCGTACGGCCGCCAGCTGCACATGTGACCCCGTTCAGCCTTTCTTCGTGAAACACTGCCATGCTGCCGCGCGATTTGCGGGAGCATGGCATGTCGGCAAGGGCGTTTCTGGGGATTGTCCCCATCTTCGGGTTCGGCGGGCTGGCGATCTATCTCTATCGCGTCAACGACTCGATGGGCGGAGTGGCGTCGCAACAGCTGATGCCGATGGTCTATGCGCTCGGTGCGATCAGCGTGTTCTTCAGCTTTCCGATCCTGTTCAAGCTGCTGCGCTTGGCGACGGCGAAGCCCAAGGCCGACAAGGCGCCGGAAGGCGCTCGTGGCGATTTCGACGCCGACGCGGCGATCTCCCGCTACCTCGAGAAGAAGGCGGCGGGCGAGGCATCGTTCGAGGTTCCCGAGAGTGGCGCGCCGCGCCCGACCTTCGGCCGCAAGCTGGTCTGATACGCGGCGTTCAGCCCGCGTTCGCTTGTGCGAACGCTTGCATCAGCGCCGGATAGTCCGACGCCTCCGGGAATGTCTCGAAGCTGTGGACCGCGCCGGTCCGGGCCCACGGCAATTGTTCGCTGGTATAGGTTTCGATGAACGGCACGAACCCGCTCGCGTCGTCGAGCATCGTCGCGCGCACGTTCACCGCGCCATATTCGGGCGGGAGGCGGGTGAAGAGCCAGCTCTTGCACCAGTCGCAATGATGATGGCGGGCCTCTTCGCCATGCAGGCCGCCGATCACCGGCTCGCCTTCGATGATCTCCAGCGCGTCGGCGGGCAGAGTGAGCGTGGTGGAGAAGGCGCTGGCGCTCATCTTCTGGCAGCCGCGGCAATGGCAGACCGCGGTGACGAACGGTTCGGCGTTGATCCGGAACCGAACCTTGCCGCAACGGCAACCACCTTCCTGACCACGAACCATACACCCCTCCGCTTTACAGCCCGGCAATGTGCCGCCACCTTGCCGTCCCATAACCGAAGGGGAAGGATAGCGGCATGGGGAATTCGATCCTGTGGCCCACATTCGCGCTCGTGGGCCTGACGTTCATCGTCTACACGATGATGTTCGTGAAGCGGTTCGGGCATATCCGCGCCAACCCGCCCAAGACGGAGGATCTCGCGACAGGCGAGGCGGCGCTGCGCTATTTCGAGCCGGTCGAAATGCCCGCGAACAACTATCGTAACCTGTTCGAGATGCCGGTGCTCTATTTCGCGCTGGTGCCATTGCTGCTGCTGACCAACCAAGGGAGTGGCGTTCAGGTAGCGCTGGCGTGGGTCTATGTGGCGCTGCGCTGCCTGCACAGCTTCGTGCACATCGGGCCGAAGAAGGTGCCGGTGCGGGCGTTGCTCTTTTCGCTCTCCGCGCTGGTGTTGCTGATCATGTGGATCGGCTTTGCGATCGACACGGCGAGTGTGAAGCCAATGTTGGATGGGGTGACGGAGAACCCGGTTACGGTATGAGCGTTTGGGTGAGATGGCGAAGCGGGACGATCACGAGCAGGTTTGGCGGAATTTTCGCGAGGCGGTGAACATGACCGCCGGCGAGATCGAGGACTGGCTCGAGACCGAGGAGAGCCGCAAGGTCGGCTTCACGCGGCCGGGCGAGAGCGAGAGTGTCGGTCGCGCTTCGGGCCGCCGGATTGTGCACATCCTGCGCACCCCCGAGGACGAGCTCGATGGCGGTGACTATGCGCACATGCGCAAAGTGGTCGGTTTCGTCCGCCGCCATCGTGGGCAGGGGCCGTATGAGGAGTTCCGCATCCCCACTTCACGCTGGCGCTATTCGCTGATGAACTGGGGGCACGACCCGCTGAAATGATTGACCTTTGGCGCGGGTACGGCGAGCTTTGGAAAAACGCCAGACGGGGGATTCCATGAAGCGCCAGATGATCGTTGCGGCCGCAGCCGCGCTCGCCGCCACGCCCGCAGCCGCTGAGACGGTCGTCGTCACCGCCGACCGGATGGTCGACGTCGTCGCGGGGACGGTGGTCGAACATCCGGCGGTGTTCATCGAGGATGGGCGGATCAAGAGCATCGCGGACGCGCGCACGGTGCGCTGGGGCGCTGACGTCCGGCATATCAACCTCAGCGGCAAGACGATCCTGCCCGGGCTGATCGACATGCACGTCCATCTCGACGCCAATCCACTCTATGGCGGCTATACCGGGCTGCAGTTCACCGACAGCTTCTGGGCGATCCAGGGCGTCGCCAATGCGCGCGCGATGCTGAAGGCGGGCTTCACGACGATCCGCAATGTCGGCTCGGAAAATTACGCCGATGTCGGCTACAAGCAGGCGATCGAGGAAGGGTTGATCACCGGCCCCCGGATCGTGCCGGCCGCGCATGCGCTCGGCGCAACGGGCGGGCATTGCGACCAGACCTATCTGCCGCCTTCGTTCAAGGCCAAGGGCGTGGCGGTCGGTGACGGTCCGCAGGAACTGCGTATCAAGGTGCGCGAGCAGCGGAAATATGGTGCCGAGGTGATCAAGATCTGTGCCACCGGCGGCGTCTTCTCACGCAATACCGAGCCGGGACAGCAGCAGCTGTCCGAGGACGAGATGCGGGCGATCGCTGACGAGGCGCATCAATGGGGCCTGAAGGTCGCGGCGCACGCGCATGGCGCGGCGGGGATCAAGGCGGCGATCCGCGCGGGCATCGACACGATCGAACATGCCAGCCTGGTCGATGACGAGGGCATCCGCCTCGCCGCCTCGCGCAAGCAGCCTGTGTGGTTCTCGATGGATATCTTCAACACCGACTATACCCAGGCCGAGGGCAAGAAGAACGGCGTGCTCGAGGACAATCTGCGCAAGGACCGCGAGGTGGCGCAGATCCAGCGCGACAATTTCCGCAAGGCGCACGCTGCCGGCGTGAAGATGGTGTTCGGTACCGATGCCGGGGTAATGCCGCACGGCACGGCCGCGGGGCAGTTCCGCACCATGGTGACCTATGGAATGACTCCGCTAGAGGCGATCCGAGCGGCCACGATCAATGCCGCTGAGGCGCTGGGTCGCGGCAAGGATGTCGGCGCGATCGCGGTCGGCCGCTATGGCGACATCGTCGCGGTAGAGGGCGATCCGCTCAAGGATGTCGGCGTGCTCACCGCGGTGAAGGCGGTGATCAAAGGCGGCGTGCTGGTCTCAGACTAGGCTGGCGACCGCCGGCTCTACTGTCGTCGTCGTGAGCGGCGCCCGATGGGCGTCGCTGCCGATCAGCGGGGTGATGGTGACGGTGCTGGCGCCGATGCGGCGCATCCGGCCGTCGATATGGCCGCCATTCTCGATCGTGATATTCTCATACTCGACGTCGCCGGTGATGCGCGCGGTACGCTCGACAGTGAGCTGGCGGACGTGGACGGCGCCCTCGATCGCGCCGGCGATCCGTGCGGTTTCGGCGGTGACGCCGCCGACGATATGGCTTTCGGTGCCCTGGATCAGTCCGGCGCAATCGACATCGCCTTCGATCCGGCCTTCGACATGCAGTTCCGCACTGGCCTTGATGCTGCCCGAGATGACGACGTCGGCGCCGATGACGGAGAACATGCCGCGCTTGCCATTGCCGCCAGTGGCCAGCGGCATAGCCGGTCGCTCGTCGCGCGTCTTATTCCCGAACATAAACCTTACTCCCCCCGCGGTCGTGCGACCCGCGCGCCTATCATATCAAAGGACAAAGTGCCGCGCAGCCCGTGCGGAAGCGGAATCCCATGCGATCCGTCGCGATTATCGTTCGCATGAGGGGCAATCAGTGGCCTTGTCGCGATCCAGGTGGCGGCGATCATGCATAATGCGCCGATCGCGACCGCGGGTAATCCCAGGCCGGCATTCCCGATGATCGCGGCGATCGATCCGAGCTGGACCAGCGCGGCGAGGGCGAACGCGCTGCCGGTGCCGCGGGTGATCGCGAACGCGAAGATCAGAATGGTGGCAAGCAGGAAATGGTGCTCTTGCATCCACGGAAGCAGGCCGGCGGTGAGCAGCACCGACAGTGCGGCCATCGCGACAAGCCCAGCCTTGTCGAAGCGCGCGACCTGCATCTGCGCGATATATGTCGCGACGGCGCCGAGGGCGGTGGCGAGGGCCAGGGCGAAGAGCTGTGGCGCATAAGCGGGGGCGATCGTGCCGGCGAGCGACCAGATGTTGGGTGCGCCGTTGGTAAGCATGGCGCGGTCGATGGCGGCGAGACCAGCGGGCTGCCATTCGGCGAGCCGTGCCGGCGCAGTTACCGCCAACCACCAGGCGGGCGCGGGAAGCCATTGATGGATCGGCACGCGACGATGAATCGCCAGCGCGAAGAAGAAGGGCGCAACCAGAGCCGTCTGCGTGTTGAAGGCGAGCGCGATACCGCACCAGGCGAACATGGCGAAGTGGCGCCGCTCAAGCGCCATCGCCACCGCCATGATGCAAGCGGCGATATGGATTGTGTCGGACCGGCCCAGGTACAGCGCATTGAGCGAAACCGGGGGCAGGGCGCAGGCCATCGCGGCCCATTGCGTGCGTTGGGGCGTCCCAAGTGCGGTCAGCAGACGGTGGAAGGCGAGTGCCAATGCCGCCAGCCCGGCAACCGGCAGGAGTTCCGCGACGCCGATCGGATCGAGTCCCTCCGCCAGCGAACTGAACGGAGCGACTGGCCAGAACAGCCAGGCTTGCGCCGCCACCACCGCCGCGATGAGCCAGGTCGCGGGCGCAGGCATCGGTGGACGAAGGAGAAGGGGCGGCATAGCCTGCACTTGGAGCAGCGCTCTGAAAATCGGGTTAAGGATCGGCTTTCGGCGGGGGACGGATGGCGAAGGGGAAGCGTTGGGGATTCTTGGACAGGTTCAGGGTGCTGTCGCTGCCGTCTTCTCGAGTCCCCATCCGCATTGGCGCGGGCGTGGCTGCGGTCGTCGTTCTTGGCCTGATCGCGCTGGGTGGGCGATGCGCATCGCCGACGATGGTGAGTTGCTCGTTCGATACATTGTTCACCGGCGGACCGAAGCTCGACGTGCCCTACAAGGGCACCCGGCCCGCAGTGATCGTGCGGATGCTGGAGATGGGCGAGGTCGGTCCGGGCGACCATGTCATCGACCTGGGCACCGGCGATGGCCGAATCCTGATCGCCGCGGCGCGTGAGCGGGGTGCGACGGGGCTGGGGATCGATCTGGACTCGGTGCTGATCGGCAAGGCGCGGGCCAACGCGCGGGACGCCGGCGTTGCCGACCGGGTACGGTTCGAGACCGGCGATCTCTTCAAGGCCGAGCTTGCCGCTGCCGATGTGGTGGTGATGTATTTGCTGCCCGAGGTAAACTGGCGGCTGTGCCCGCGCCTGCTCGCGCAATTAAAGACGGGAACGCGGATCGTCAGCCACGCCTTTGACATGGGCGATTGGAAGCCTGAGGAAACCCGGCGTGCGGGCGGTGCGACAGTGCATCTTTGGCGGGTGCCGGAGCCGGGTGCACGTGAAGGTTTGTGCACCGCCGGAAGGGCGCAGGCGCAGGGCCGGGGCGGGTAGCTGCGGCGCCATTGACCGGCCAAGGGCGTGCGCGTATAGGCCGCGCGTTCCGCACCGGAGCGGAGAGTCGATTCTGTCGGCTTTTCTGCGTTCCGGGTGGAGCAGAGCTGAACGGTGTCGGAGACTTGGGGCCAGGGGGTGCGCCCGCCAGGCCCTTTTGTATTGCAAAACCAGGGCTCCCACACAGTAACCGCCGGGCGACCGGTAACGAAAAAGGTGAAGGGCTTCATGCCGACGATTAACCAGCTGGTCCGCAAGGGCCGCGAACCGCAGAAGGCCAAGAGCAAGGTCCCTGCGATGGAGCAGAACCCGCAGAAGCGCGGCGTTTGCACCCGTGTTTACACCACGACCCCGAAGAAGCCGAACTCGGCACTTCGCAAGGTGGCCAAGGTCCGTCTGACCAACAGCCGCGAAGTCATCTCGTACATCCCCGGCGAGGGCCACAACCTGCAGGAGCACTCGGTGGTCCTGATCCGTGGCGGCCGTGTGCGCGATCTTCCCGGTGTGCGCTATCACGTTCTGCGCGGCGTTCTCGATACCCAGGGTGTCAAGGATCGCAAGCAGAGCCGTTCGAAGTACGGCGCGAAGCGTCCGAAGTAAGCCAAAGTAAGCCCCGGACAGGTTCCGGAACCGGCTGAAGTTTTAGAAGGAAATTCAAGATGGCACGTCGTCGTCGTCCCGAAAAGCGGGAAATCCTGCCCGATCCCGTCTATGGTGATCAGGTTCTGTCGAAGTTCATGAACAGCGTGATGCTGGACGGCAAGAAGTCCGTCGCTGAAGGCATTGTGTATTCGGCGCTCGAAGTTGTCGAGCAGCGCGCGAAGAAGGATCCGATCGGAGTCTTCCACGAGGCGCTCAACAACATCAAGCCGGGTATCGAAGTTCGCAGCCGCCGCGTCGGTGGTGCGACCTATCAGGTTCCGGTCGAGGTTCGTCCGGAGCGCGCGCAGGCGCTCGCGATCCGCTGGCTGATCACGTCGGCCCGCAACCGCAGCGAGAACACCATGTCGGGTCGCCTGTCGGGCGAGCTGCTGGACGCTTCGAACAACCGTGGCAACGCGGTCAAGAAGCGCGAAGACACGCACCGCATGGCGGAAGCGAACCGCGCGTTCAGCCACTATCGCTGGTAAGCCTGGACCATCGGCGAAAGCCGATGATCTGGCACTGGTAATTTTCGCACCTATATTCCGGGGAGCCGTCGCAAACGGCTCCCCACATCGCTAAGGAACCCCGATCATGGCCCGCAGCCATCCGCTCGAGCGTTATCGCAATATTGGCATCATGGCGCACATCGACGCCGGCAAGACGACGACGACCGAGCGTATCCTTTATTACACCGGCAAGTCCTACAAGATCGGCGAAGTGCATGAAGGCACCGCGACGATGGACTGGATGGAGCAGGAGCAGGAGCGCGGGATCACGATCACGTCCGCGGCGACCACGTGCAAGTGGCGCGCCGAAGAGGGCAAGGGTGAAGAGCACCTGATCAACATCATCGACACGCCGGGCCACGTCGACTTCACGATTGAGGTCGAGCGTTCGCTGCGCGTGCTCGACGGCGCGGTCACCTGCTTCGACGGCGTTGCCGGCGTCGAGCCGCAGTCGGAGACCGTGTGGCGCCAGGCCGACAAGTATCGCGTGCCGCGTCTGTGCTACGTCAACAAGCTTGACCGCACCGGTGCGAGCTTCGACCGCTGCGTCGACATGATCAAGGATCGCCTCGGCGCGCGCACCGCGGTTCTGTATCTGCCGATCGGCCTCGAGAACCAGTTCGTCGGCCTTGTCGACCTGGTCGAGAACCGCGCGATCGTATGGCTCGACGAGTCGTTGGGCGCGAAGTTCGAATATCGCGAGATCCCCGACGATCTGAAGGACGCGGCTGCGACTGCCCGTGGCGAGCTGATCGAAATCGCCGTCGAGCAGGACGACGCGGCGATGGAAGCGTATCTCGAGGGCAACGAGCCCGACGTTCCGACGCTGAAGGCGCTGATCCGCAAGGGCACGCTGGCGTTCGACTTCGTGCCGGTGCTGTGCGGTTCGTCGTTCAAGAACAAGGGCGTTCAGCCCCTGCTCGACGCGGTCGTCGACTATCTGCCGAGCCCGCTCGACATTCCGGACGTTCAGGGCGTGAAGCTCGACGGCGAGACCGTGGACACGCGTCCGCCGGCCGACAACGCGCCGATGTCGCTGCTCGCGTTCAAGATCATGAACGATCCGTTCGTCGGCTCGCTCACCTTCGCCCGCATCTATTCGGGCACCCTCGCCAAGGGTCAGTATCTGAACTCGGTGAAGGACAAGAAGGAGAAGATCGGTCGTATGCTCCTCATGCACGCGAACTCGCGTGAGGACATCGATGAGGCGCGTGCGGGCGACATCGTCGCGATCGCGGGCCTCAAGGAGACCACGACCGGTGACACGCTGTGCGATCCGGCGAATCCGATCATCCTGGAGCGCATGGAGTTCCCGGAGCCGGTGATCGAGCTGTCGGTGGAGCCGAAGACCAAGGCCGACCAGGAGAAGATGGGCCTCGCCCTGAACCGCCTGGCCGCCGAGGATCCCTCGTTCCGCGTTTCGACCGATCACGAATCGGGCCAGACGATCATCAAGGGCATGGGTGAACTTCACCTGGAAATCCTGGTCGATCGCATGAAGCGCGAGTTCAAGGTCGAGGCGAATGTTGGCGCGCCGCAGGTGGCCTATCGCGAGTATCTCGCGAAGCCGGTGGACATCGACTACACCCACAAGAAGCAGTCGGGCGGCACCGGCCAGTTCGGTCGCGTCAAGGTCAAGCTGACTCCGGGTGAGCGCGGTTCGGGCTTCGTCTTCAAGGACGAGATCAAGGGCGGTAACATTCCGAAGGAATATATCCCGGCGATCGAAAAGGGCTTCCGCGAGACGGCGCTGACCGGTTCGCTGGTCGGCTTCCCGATCATCGACTTCGAAGTGTTGCTGTATGACGGCGCGTACCACGACGTCGACTCGTCGGCGCTGGCCTTCGAAATCACCGCCCGCGCCGCAATGCGCGAAGCGGCGCAGAAGTCCGGCATCAAGCTGCTCGAGCCGATCATGAAGGTCGAGGTCGTGACCCCCGAGGATTACCTCGGCGATGTTATCGGCGACATCAACAGCCGCCGTGGCCAGATCCAGGGTACCGACAGCCGCGGTAACGCGCAGACGGTCGAGGCGATGGTCCCGCTGGCGAACATGTTCGGTTACGTGAACCAGCTCCGCTCGTTCACGCAGGGACGCGCGCAGTACAGCATGCAGTTCTCGCACTATGACGAAGTGCCGCCGAACGTGGCTGACGAAGTGAAGGCGAAGCTGGCCTAAGGCTGGCGTTACGTGAATTGAACCGCTATGGGGCCGCGTTCTCGCGAGTCCCGTAGCGGTCCGGGAAATTTGAATCAGAAGGTAGGAAACAATGGCGAAGGCAAAGTTTGAGCGGAACAAACCGCACCTCAACATCGGCACCATCGGTCACGTCGATCACGGCAAGACCTCGCTGACCGCTGCGATCACCAAGATTCTGGCAGAGAACGTCGCGGGCAACGCGGCCGTCGACTTCGCCAACATCGACAAGGCTCCGGAAGAGCGTGAGCGCGGCATCACCATCTCGACCGCACACGTCGAGTATGAGACCGATTCGCGTCACTACGCGCACGTCGATTGCCCCGGCCACGCCGACTATGTGAAGAACATGATCACCGGCGCCGCGCAGATGGACGGCGCGATCCTGGTCGTGTCGGCTACCGACGGCCCGATGCCGCAGACCAAGGAGCACATCCTGCTCGCCAAGCAGGTCGGCGTGCCGACCATGGTGGTCTTCCTCAACAAGGTCGACCTGGTCGACGACGAGGAAATCCTTGAGCTGGTCGAGATGGAAATCCGCGAGGAGCTGTCGCGTCGTGAGTTCGACGGCGACAACATTCCGATCATCCGTGGATCGGCGACCGCCGCTCTCTCGGGTTCGGACGAAAAGCTGGGCAAGGACGCGATCCTCGCGCTCATGGCCGCTGTCGACGAGTCGATCCCGCAGCCGGAGCGTCCGCTCGACAAGCCGTTCATGATGCCGATCGAAGACGTGTTCTCGATCTCGGGTCGTGGCACGGTCGTCACCGGCCGCGTCGAGACCGGCGTGGTCAAGGTTGGTGAGGAAGTCGAGATCGTCGGCATCCATCCGGAAGTCCGCAAGACCACCGTCACGGGCGTCGAAATGTTCCGCAAGCTGCTCGACCAGGGCCAGGCGGGCGACAACATTGGCGCGCTGATCCGCGGCGTTGGCCGTGAAGAAGTTGAGCGTGGCCAGGTTCTCTGCAAGCCGGGTTCGATCAAGCCGCACACCGACTTCCAGTCGAGCGTGTACGTGCTGTCGAAGGACGAAGGTGGCCGTCACACGCCGTTCTTCGCCAACTATCGTCCGCAGTTCTACTTCCGTACCACGGACGTGACCGGCACGATCGAGCTGCCTTCGGGCACCGAGATGGTGATGCCGGGCGACGAAGTTGCCCTCGGCATCAAGCTGATCGCGCCGATCGCTATGGACGTGGGCCAGCGCTTCACGATCCGCGAAGGCGGCCGCACCGTCGGTGCAGGCGTCGTCAGCAGCATCGAAAAGTAAGCTGAAAAGCGAACAGCCGCTCGGCCCCGAAAAATCGGGGTCGGGCGGTTGCTTTTTTATGAGGCGCCCTGTAATGGCGCGCCTCCAGTTTTTGGTTTGACAGCAAGAGGCCGGTAACCGGCCCCGCTCTTTCGCATCGGTAGGGACATGGACAACAGCATCCGCATTCGCCTCAAGGCGTTCGATCATCGCGTGCTCGACCAGGCAGCCGGCGACATCGCCGACACCGCGCGTCGCACCGGCGCACTCATTCGTGGTCCGATCCCGCTTCCCACGCACATCGACAAGTTCACGGTCAACCGTGGCCCGCACATCGACAAGAAGTCGCGTGAGCAGTTCGAGACGCGCACCTACAAGCGCCTCCTCGACATCGTGCAGCCGACCCCGCAGACGGTTGATGCGCTGATGAAGCTCGACCTCGCCGCTGGCGTCGACGTCGAGATCAAGCTCGCCTAAGTCGAGCTGACGCGGCCCCGATCCTGGATCGGGGCTGTTTCCGTTCCATCCGTCGCGCGAATCGCGGGGCAGGGGTGGACAGGGGGGTGAAGCTGACGTAAAGGCGCCGCTTCCCACGAGATTCGCGTGATTCCATTGGGGTCATGCAGGGTTGGCCGGATCGATCCCGATCCGAGGTTCCGGCCCGGGCTTAACGCTCGAACGATATAGGGATACCGCCGGGCTGGTTCTTCGGAGTTGGCTCGGGTCTGCGTCCCCCGTCTTTCCGGCCTTCGGGTTGGAATTCAGCCCGGACGGGGCTCGCATCGCATCTACGGGCTGAGGCACGCACCCTTCGGAATGGTCCGTGGGGTGCCTCTGTTATGGAGTGTACTGATCATGCGCACTGGCGTGATCGCGAAGAAGTTGGGGATGACCCGCCTGTTTCAGGACGACGGCCGCCACGTGCCGGTCACCGTTCTGAGCCTCGAAGGCGTTCAGGTCGTCGCTCGTCGCGAAATGGATAAGGACGGCTACACCGCCGTTCAGCTTGGCGCCGGCAGCGCCAAGGCGAAGAATGTCGCCAAGCCGCAGCGCGGCCAGTTCGGCAAGGCCGAAGTGGAGCCTAAGGCGATTCTCGCGGAGTTCCGCGTGGATGCGGACGGTCTGCTCGACGTGGGCGCCGAGATTTCGGCCGACCACTATGTCGCGGGCCAGTTCGTCGACATTCAGGGTCGTACGCAGGGCAAGGGCTTTGCGGGCGGCATGAAGCGCTGGGGTTTTGGCGGTATGCGCGCAACCCACGGCGTTTCGATCTCGCACCGTGCGCTGGGTTCGACGGGTAACCGTCAGGATCCGGGTCGCGTCTTCAAGAACAAGAAGATGGCCGGCCACATGGGCGACAAGAACCGTACTCAGCAGAACCTCGAGATCGTCGGCACCGACGTCGAGCGCGGCCTGATCTTCGTCAAGGGCTCAGTCCCTGGCTCGAAGGGTGGCTGGCTGTTCGTCAAGGACTCGGTGAAGGTCGCGCGTCACGCCGACGCGCCGTTCCCGGCAAGCATCAAGCAGGCTGCTAACAGCAACAACGACGCCCCCGCGGATACCCCGGCCGACACGGTCGAGGCTCCCGAGGCGACCGACGGCCAGGAGGGCTGAACGTGAAGGTCAAGGTACAGACCCTCGACGCCAAGGCATCGGGCGACATCGAGCTGAATGACGACGTGTTCGGCCTCGAGCCGCGCGCCGACATCCTGCATCGCGTCGTCACCTGGCAGCTGTGGAACCGCCGTGGTACGGCACGCCCGACGCGCGAGCGTTCGGAAGTGTCGCGCACCGGCAAGAAGTTTGGTCGCCAGAAGGGCGGCGGTACGGCTCGCCACGGCGATCGTGCGGCCCCGATCTTCATCGGCGGCGGTAAGGCGCACGGCGCGCGTCTGCGTGATTTCAACATCTCGCTGAACAAGAAGATTCGCGCGCTCGGCCTGAAGATGGCGCTTTCGAGCCATGCCAAGGCGGGTTCGCTGATCGTCCTCGACGGTTTCGACGCGACCAAGACTTCGGCGCTCAAGGATCAGTTCGCTGGTCTGAAGGTCGGCAAGACCGCGCTGGTGATCGACGGTGAGGCCGGCAACGGTTTCCTGGCCGCGCGCAATCTGGTGGGCGTCGACGTCCTCCCGGCGGCGGGTGCCAACGTCTATGACATCCTGAAGCACGACACGCTGGTCCTGACCCGCGCTGCCGTCGAGAAGTTGGAGGCTCGCTTCAATGGCTAAGCAGAGCAAGCAGGTGGACATCCGTCACTACGACGTGATCGTCGCGCCGCACATCACCGAGAAGTCGACCCTGGTCTCCGAGCATAACGCGGTGGTCTTCAAGGTCGCCGGCGATGCGACCAAGCCGCAGATCAAGGCGGCGGTCGAGGCGATCTTCGGCGTCGGCGTGACCGGCGTGAACACGATCGTCCAGAAGGGCAAGACCAAGAAGTGGAAGGGCAAGCCCTACACCCGGTCGGACATCAAGAAGGCGATCGTCACCCTCAAGGATGGTGACTCGATCGACGTGACGCAGGGGGTCAACTGACATGGCTCTGAAGAATTACAACCCGACTTCGCCGGCGCGGCGTGGCCTGATCCTGGTGGACCGTTCGGGTCTGCACAAGGGTGGCCCCGTCAAGGCGCTGACCGAAGGCAAGCGCAAGACCGGCGGCCGCAACAACAAGGGTCACGTGACCTCGCGCGGCATTGCGGGCGGTCACAAGCAGCGTTATCGTATCATCGATTTCAAGCGCCGCCTGTGGGACGTCGATGGCACCGTGGAGCGGATCGAATATGATCCCAACCGCACCGCCTTCATCGCGCTGATCAACTATGGCGCGGACGAGAACGGCAAGGATCGTCTGGCTTACATCATCGCTCCCCAGCGCCTCGGCGTTGGCGACAAGGTGATCGCGGCTAAGAAGACCGACGTGAAGCCTGGCAATGCGATGGAAATCGGCCAGGCTCCGGTCGGCACGATCGTCCACAACGTCGAGATGAAGCCCGGCAAGGGCGGTCAGATCGCACGTTCGGCAGGCACCTATGTGCAGGTCGTCGGTCGTGATCGCGGCATGGTGATCGTTCGCCTCAACTCGGGCGAGCAGCGCTACGTCCGTGGCGAGTGCATGTGCACCGTTGGCGCCGTGTCGAACCCCGACAACGGCAACACCAACCTCGCCAAGGCTGGCCGCAACCGCTGGAAGGGCATCCGCCCGCTGACCCGCGGCGTCGCCAAGAACCCGGTCGACCACCCGCACGGCGGTGGTGAAGGCCGGACCTCGGGCGGCCGTCACCCGGTCACTCCGTGGGGCAAGCCGACCAAGGGTGCTCGCACCCGTCACAACAAGGCGACGGATAAGTTCATCATCCGCAGCCGCCACGCGAAGAAGAAGGGCTAAACGATGGCTCGTTCCGTTTGGAAGGGTCCTTTCGTGGACCTGCATCTCCTGAAGAAGGCCGAGACGGCTCAGGAGAGCTCGGGCCGCTCAGGTCCGATCAAGACCTGGTCGCGTCGTTCGACCATCCTGCCGCAGTTCGTCGGCCTGACCTTCAACGTCTACAACGGCCGCAAGTTCGTGCCGGTGTCGGTGAACGAGGACATGGTTGGCATGAAGCTCGGCGAGTTCGCGCCGACCCGGTACTTCCCGGGGCACGCGGCCGACAAGAAGGGTAAGCGCTAAGATGTCGAAGCCTAAAGCCCCCCGTCGCGTTGGCGACAATGAGGCGCTGTCGGTCGGCACGCAGATCCGTGGTTCGGCGCAGAAGCTGAACCTGGTCGCGGCGCTGATCCGCAACAAGCCCGCCGGCGACGCGATGAACATCCTCGCCTTCTCGAAGAAGGCGATGGCGGTCGACGCGCGCAAGGTGCTGGCTTCGGCCATTGCCAATGCCGAGAACAACCACAACCTCGACGTCGACGCGCTCGTCGTCGCCGAGGCGTCGGTCGGCAAGTCGATCACGATGAAGCGGTTCCACACCCGTGGTCGCGGCAAGTCGACCCGCATCCTGAAGCCGTTCAGTCGGCTCCGGATCGTGGTGCGTGAAGTGCAGGAAGAAGCATAATGGGTCACAAGAGCAACCCGATCGGCCTGCGCCTGCAGGTCAACCGCACCTGGGACAGCCGCTGGTTCGCGGAAGGCCAGGACTATGGTCGCCTGCTGCTGGAGGATCTGAAGATCCGTCAGTACATCCTGAAGACGCTGCCCCAGGCAGCGATCTCGAAGGTGGTGATCGAGCGTCCGGCGAAGCTGTGCCGCGTCAGCATCTATGCCGCGCGCCCCGGCGTGATCATCGGCAAAAAGGGCACGGACATCGAGAAGCTTCGCAAGAAGCTCGGCTCGATGACCAGCTCGGACGTGTCGCTGAACATCGTCGAGATCCGCAAGCCTGAAGTCGACGCCAAGCTCGTCGCTCAGGGCATTGCTGACCAGCTGGAGCGCCGCATCGCGTTCCGCCGCGCCATGAAGCGCGCCGTTCAGTCGGCGATGCGTCTGGGCGCAGAGGGCATCCGCATCAACTGCGGCGGCCGTCTGGGCGGAGCCGAAATCGCACGTTCGGAATGGTATCGCGAAGGCCGCGTTCCGCTTCACACGCTGCGCGCCAACATCGACCACGCCACTGCCGAAGCGCACACCGCGTACGGCGTCTGCGGCGTGAAGGTCTGGATCTTCAAGGGCGAGATCCTGGGCCATGATCCGATGGCGACCGATCGCCTGAACATGGAATCGCAGACGTCGGGCGTTCGCCCCGCGCGCGATGACCGTCGCTAAGGGTTAGGCACGATGCTGCAACCGAAAAAGACCAAGTTCCGCAAGGCCTTCAAGGGCCGGATCAAGGGCGAGGCCAAGGGCGGCGCGACGCTGAACTTCGGCTCGTACGGCCTGAAGGCGATGGAGCCTGAGCGGATCACCGCACGCCAGATCGAGGCGGCTCGCCGCGCGATCACGCGTCACATCAAGCGTCAGGGGCGTCTGTGGATCCGCGTGTTCCCGGACCTGCCGGTGTCGAGCAAGCCTGCCGAAGTCCGCATGGGCTCGGGCAAGGGTGCGCTTGAGTATTGGGCCGCTCGCGTCAAGCCGGGCCGCATCCTGTTCGAGCTGGACGGCGTTCCCGGCCCGCTCGCGGCGGAAGCGTTCGAGCGTGCAGCGATGAAGCTGCCGATCAAGACCAAGGTCGTGGCCCGCCTCGGCGACACGTCGCACCTGGAGGGTTGAGTAACATGACCAAGGCAATCGATCTGCGCGCGAAGAGCGACGATCAGCTTGGCGAGGAGCTGGGCAACCTGAAGCGCGAGGCGTTCAACCTCCGTTTCCAGGCTGCGACCAGCCAGCTCGAAAAGCCGAGCCGCGTGAAGGAAGTCCGCAAGGATATCGCGCGCATCAAGACGCTGCAGGCTGAGCGTTCGCGCTCGGCTGCGAAGTAAGAGGACTACGAACATGCCGAAGCGCGTGCTGACCGGGCAGATCGTGTCCGACAAGGGCGACAAGACGGTGGTCGTGAACGTGGAGCGTAAGGTCAAGCACCCGCTCTATGGCAAGATCATCCGCCGCTCGAAGAAGTATCACGCCCATGACGAGGCGAACGAGTACAAGGCCGGCGAGACCGTGCGCATCGAAGAGACTGCGCCGATCAGCAAGCTGAAGACCTGGAAGGTGATCGAGCGGGTGAACACCCACGCGACCCCCGAGCGGGCCGACATCGCTTAAGACCCGCAAGGGTCTCAAGAGTTCAACTGGAACCGCCGGGCGAAACGTCCCGGTAGGCCAAACGAGAAGGAACCGGATCAATGATCCAGATGCAATCCAATCTCGACGTCGCGGACAACAGCGGCGCGAAGCGGGTTCAGTGCATCAAGGTGCTGGGCGGGTCGAAGCGTCGCTTCGCCGGCGTGGGCGACGTGATCGTCGTCAGCATCAAGGAAGCACAGCCCCGCGGCAAGGTGAAGAAGGGTGACGTGCATCGCGCCGTCATCGTCCGCACCGCCAAGGACGTCCGCCGCGCCGATGGCTCGGTGATCCGCTTCGACGGCAACGCTGCCGTCCTGGTCAACAAGAACGAGGAGCCGATCGGCACCCGTATCTTTGGCCCGGTGGTCCGCGAGCTGCGCTCGAAGGGCTTCATGAAGATCATTTCGCTCGCCCCCGAGGTGCTGTGATGGCTGCTGCCAAGATCAAGAAGGGTGACCAGGTCATCGTCCTGTCCGGCAAGGACAAGGGCAAGACCGGCGAAGTCACCAAGTCGCTTCCGAAGGACGGCAAGGTCGTCGTTTCGGGCGTCAACATCGCGGTGCGCCACCGCAAGCCGACCCAGACCAACCCGCAGGGTGGCCTGGAGCGCTCGGAAGCGCCGCTGAACATCTCCAAGGTTGCTCACGTGACCAAGGACGGCAAGGCGACCCGCGTCCGCTTCGAAGAGCGTGACGGCAAGAAGGTGCGCGTTGCGGTCAAGACCGGGGAGGTCATCAATGGCTGACACCTACACGCCGCGTATGCGGAAGCTCTATGACGAGACCATCGCGAAGGCGATGACCGAGAAGTTCGGTTACAAGAACGTCATGGAAGTGCCGGCGATCTCGAAGATCGTGCTCAACATGGGCGTTGGCGAAGCCACCCAGGACAAGAAGAAGGTCGAGCAGGCCGCTTCTGAAATGGAGCTGATCGCTGGCCAGAAGCCGGTCGTCACCAAGGCGAAGAAGTCGATCGCGCAGTTCAAACTGCGTGAAGGCATGGCGATTGGCTGCAAGGTCACGCTGCGCCGCGAGCGGATGTACGAGTTCCTCGACCGCTTCATCACGATCGCGCTGCCGCGTGTTCGCGACTTTCGCGGGCTGAACGACAAGTCGTTCGACGGCCGTGGCAACTATGCCTGCGGCATCAAGGAACAGATCGTGTTCCCCGAGATCAACTATGACCGCATCGACAAGGTGCGTGGCATGGACGTGATCGTGACCACCACCGCCAAGACCGACGAAGAGGCTCGCGAGCTTCTCCGTCTCTTCGGCTTCCCGTTCCCGCGCGATGCGGACGGCGAAGTGAAGCAGGCAGCGTAAGGGAAAGAGAACTTAAGTCATGGCGAAACTGAGTTCCGTGAACAAGAATGAGCGTCGCAAGCAGCTGGTGAAGAAGTATGCCGGCAAGTATGCGAAGCTGAAGGCGATTGCGAACGACAAGTCGCTCGACGAGACCGAGCGCCTGATCGCGCGTCTCAAGATGGCCGAGATTCCCCGCAACGGGAATCCGACCCGCATCCGTAACCGGTGCGAGCTGACCGGCCGTCCGCGCGGTTACTACCGCAAGTTCCGTCTGGCGCGCGTGATTCTGCGTGATCTTGCCAATAAGGGCATGATCCCCGGCGTCACCAAGTCGAGCTGGTAAGGGTTAGAAGATGGCATTGACCGATCCCCTGGGTGATATGCTCACCCGCATCCGCAACGGCCAGCGCGCGCGTAAGGACAGCGTCCTGACGCCGGCGTCGAAGCTGCGCGCCCGCGTGCTCGACGTGCTTCAGCGCGAAGGCTATATCCGTGGCTACAGCGAAGAGCAGATGGGCCCCGCGGCCGGCATCCGCATCGAGCTGAAGTATTTCGAGGGTCAGCCCGCGATCAAGTCGATCGCGCGCGTCTCGAAGCCGGGCCGCCGCATCTATTCGGGCTCGAAGGAGCTCCCGAAGATCCGCAACGGCCTGGGCATCACCATCGTTTCGACGCCCCGTGGCGTTCTGTCGGACGCGGAAGCGCGCGACCAGAACGTTGGTGGCGAAGTGCTGGCGGAGGTGTTCTGATGAGCCGCACCGGTAAGAAGTCGATCACCGTTCCCGCCGGCGTCACCGCCAGCGTCGAGAGCGGGCAGATCAGCGTCAAGGGGCCGAAGGGCACCCTGACGATGCCGACTGCCGACGACATCACCTATGAGGTGGTGGACGGCGCGATCAACGTGAAGCCTGCAAACGACACCAAGCGCGCCAAGGCGTTCTGGGGTATGCAGCGCACGCTGGTGCAGAACCTGGTGACGGGCGTGAGCGAAGGCTTCTCGAAGAAGCTGCTCATCACCGGCGTCGGTTACCGCGCCAACGCGCAGGGCCGGAAGCTGAAGCTTCAGCTCGGCTATTCGCATGACGTCGATCTCGAAGTGCCGGAAGGCGTCGAGGTGAAGACTCCGGATCAGACCACGGTCGAGATTTCGGGCAACGACAAGCAGAAGGTCGGCCAGTTCGCGGCCGAAATTCGCCGGTGGCGGAAGCCTGAGCCCTATAAGGGCAAGGGCATCAAGTACGAGGGCGAGTTCATCTTCCGCAAGGAAGGGAAGAAGAAGTAATGAGCAAGGGTCTCTCTCTCTTCGAGAAGCGCCGCCGTCGCAACCGGACCGCGCTGAAGGCGCGTTCGGGCAGCCGTCCTCGGCTGTCGGTGCATCGCTCGGGCAAGCACATCTATGTGCAGGTGATCGACGACGCCCAGGGCAAGACCCTGGCCGCCGCTTCGACGCTGGAAAAGGACGTGCGCGGCACGACCGGCGCGACCATCGATGCCGCCAAGGCTGTCGGCCTCCGCATCGCGGAAGCCGCCAAGAAGGCCGGCGTGACGCAGGTCGTTTTCGACCGTGGCGGTTTCCTGTTCCACGGTCGCGTCAAGGCGCTGGCAGATGCCGCCCGTGAAGGCGGATTGGAGTTCTAAGCATGGCGGATGAAATCAACACGACCGAAACGCCGGTCGAAGGCGCCGCCGCTCCTGACGCGGGCGCACCGCGCGGTGGCCGAGGCGGCCGTGGCCGTGGTGGTCCCGGTGGCGGCAATAATCGTGGCGGCCGTGACGGCAACCGTGGACGTCGCGACGATCGTCGTGGCGGTCCGGAAGACGGCGGCGAAGAGCTGATCGAGAAGCTGGTTCACATCAACCGCGTCTCGAAGACGGTGAAGGGCGGCAAGCGCTTCGGTTTCGCGGCGCTGGTCGTCGTGGGCGATGGCAAGGGCCGCGTCGGCTTCGGTCATGGCAAGGCGCGCGAAGTGCCGGAAGCCATTTCGAAGGCGACCGCCGCTGCCAAGAAGGCGATGGTCCGCGTGCCGCTGCGCGAGGGCCGGACCCTGCACCATGATGGCCGTGGCCATTTCGGTGCCGGTAACGTCACCGTCCGTTCGGCGCCAGCAGGCACCGGCATCATCGCGGGCGGCCCGATGCGCGCCGTCTTCGAGAGCCTGGGCGTTGCGGACGTTGTGACCAAGTCGGTCGGGACGTCGAACCCCTACAACATGATCCGCGCGACCTTCGAGGCCCTGGGCGACCAGACCTCGCCCAAGGCGGTGGCGCAGCGTCGTGGCAAGAAGATCGCCGATCTGCTGGGCCGTGGCGGCTCGCAGACCGCCGAGGCTGACGCCGCGGCGATCACGGAGTAATCGCGATGGCGAAGAAGGAAGCAGCGGCGAAGGCCGGCACGGTGAAGGTGACCCAGACCGGGTCGCCGATCCGTCGCACCAAGGACCAGCGCGCGACCCTGGTCGGCCTGGGCCTCAACAAGATGCACCGTACGGTCGAGCTGCAGGACACCCCCGAGGTGCGCGGCATGATCCGTAAGGTTGCTCACATGGTGAGCGTCGAGGGCTGAAGCCCACGACACCTTTCCAGGTGACAGATGAAGGAGAGGGGGCTATCGGCCCCCTTTCCGGTTTCCGGACTTCCCGGGAATCGAGCGCGACAAAAGCGAAAGCGAGTGCAGATAATGAAACTGAACGACATCAAGGACAATGAAGGCGCCCGCAAGGGCCGGATGCGCGTCGGACGCGGCATCGGCTCGGGCAAGGGCAAGACCGCGGGTCGCGGCCAGAAGGGCGCCAAGGCGCGCTCGGGCGTTGCGATCAACGGCTTCGAGGGCGGTCAGATGCCGCTCCACATGCGCATCCCGAAGCGCGGCTTCAACAATCCGAACCCGAAGGACTATGCCGAGGTCAATCTGGGCGCGATCCAGAAGCTGGTCGACGCCGGCAAGCTGACCGCGACCGACATCGACCACGCCGCGCTGAAGGCCGTCGGCCTGGCTCGTGGCGGCAAGGATGGCGTCCGTCTACTGGCCAAGGGCGAGCTCAAGGCGAAGCTGAACTTCACCGTCGCTGGTGCGTCGAAGGGCGCGATCGAGGCGGTCGAGAAGGCCGGTGGCAAGGTCACGATCCCGACGATCGTACCTGCTGCCGAGAAGCATGCCGCGAAGCATCGCGTGAAGCAGAAGGCGATTGCCGAGCTGAAGGCGTCCGGCAAGAAGGCCGCCAAGGCGTAACCCATTTGCATCACCCCGGCGCAGCAGCGCCGGGGATGATTGCCCAACGGGTTTCATGCCCTATATGAGCGGCGGGGTGGCGGAAGACGCTCCTCCGCCGCTTTGGTTTCCAGGATATTCGCGCACATGGCATCCGCAGCCGATCAACTCGCATCCGGCCTCAACCTGTCCAAATTCGGCCAGGCCACCGAACTCAAGAAGCGCCTGTGGTTTACCCTCGGCGCCCTGATCGTCTTCCGCATGCTGAGCTATGTGCCGCTGCCTGGCGTCGATCCGACCCAGCTGGGCCTGCTGGCACAGCGCACCCAGGGTGGTGTGCTCGACTTCTTCAACACCTTCTCGGGCGGCGCGCTGGAGCGCATGTCGGTAATCGCGCTGGGCGTGATGCCGTATATCACCGCCTCGATCGTCGTTCAGCTTGCCACTTCGCTCTCGCCGGCGCTTGCCGCGATCAAGAAGGAAGGCGAGAGCGGTCGCAAGAAGCTCAATCAGTATACGCGCTACGGCACCGTCCTGCTCACCGCGATCCAGGGCTATGTCATCGCGGCGGGCCTGCAGGCAGGCGTCAACGGCATCTCGCCAGTGATTCATCCCGGGCCGCTGTTCATCGTGGGCGCGGTCGTCAGCCTGATCGGCGGCACGCTGTTCCTGATGTGGCTGGGTGAGCAGATCACCAATCGCGGCGTCGGCAACGGCATCAGCCTGATCATCATGGCGGGCATCGTCGCCCACCTTCCGACCACGCTGGTGCAGCTGTTCGAGGGCGGTCGCAGCGGCTCGATGAACCCGGTGACGCTGGTCCTGATTCTGGGCGCGGTCGCGCTGCTGGTACTGTTCATCTGTTTCATGGAGCGCGCTCAGCGTCGCATCCTGATCCAGTATCCTAAGCGCCAGACACAACGTGGCGTCCAGTCGGAGCGCAGCCATCTGCCGCTCAAGATCAACACCGCGGGCGTGATCCCGCCGATCTTCGCCAGCTCGCTGCTGCTGATGCCGCTGACGATCAGCCAGTTCGCCGGCCAGCAGCAGGCGGGCCAGGGCTGGTGGGGCGACTTCATCATCAGTCTCAACCAGTATCTCCAGCACGGCTCGCTGGTGTACATGCTGCTCTACGGCGCAGGCATTATCTTCTTCTCGTTCTTCTACACCGCGGTGGTGTTCAACCCCGAGGAAACGGCGGACAATCTGAAGAAATATGGTGGATTCGTCCCCGGCATCCGTCCGGGCAAGAACACCGAGGCCTATTTCGACTATGTGCTGACGCGCATCACCGTGATCGGCGCCGCGTACCTGACCATCATCTGCCTTGCGCCGGAATGGCTGGTCGCACAGCTTTCGATCCCCTTCTATCTGGGCGGCACCAGCCTGCTGATCGTCGTCAACGTGACGATGGACACGGTGACACAGATCCAGTCGCACCTGCTAGCGCACCAGTATGGCGATCTGATCAAGAAGGCGAAGCTGAAGGGCGGTCGCCTCCGCTAAAAGGAGGCACCGTTGGCCCGGAGCTTGTCGAAGGGCTGCTTTTCCTTTGTGGTCGGAAGAGACGAACGGTGCTTCGACGGACTCAGTACGAACGGGTTTGGGGGTAAGGAGAGAATGAACATCATCCTGTTGGGGCCTCCGGGGGCCGGCAAGGGCACCCAGGCGTCGCGGCTCGAGGACGAGCGCGGCATGGTCCAGCTTTCCACCGGCGACATGCTGCGCGCCGCGGTGAAGGCGGGCACGCCGGTCGGTCTCAAGGCCAAGGCCGTGATGGAAGCCGGCGAGCTGGTCAGCGACGAGATCGTCAGCGGCATCATCGGCGAGAGCCTGGATGGGCTGGGCGAGAAGGGCGCGATCTTCGACGGCTATCCCCGCACCGCCGCGCAGGCTGAGTCGCTCGACACGATCCTGTCGGACCGCGGCCGCACGCTCAACCATGTGATCGAGCTGGTGGTGGATGAGGACGCGCTGGTCGAGCGCATCACGGGCCGCTTCACCTGCGCGACCTGTGGCGAAGGCTATCACGACAAGTTCAAGCTGCCCAAGGTTGAGGGCAAGTGCGACCAGTGCGGCGGGACCGAGTTCAAGCGCCGTCCCGACGACAATGAGGAAACGGTACGCACTCGCATGGCCGAGTATCGCGCCAAGACCGCGCCGATCCTGCCGATCTACGAGGCACGCGGTCTGGTGAAGCGCGTGGACGGCATGGCCGATATCGGCCACGTCACCGAGGCGATCGAGGCGATCCTCGACGGCAACGCGTAAGCCCGGGCGACATGGCGCAAGGGAAGGGGGCTTCGGCCCCCTTTTTCTTTGGTGGCACGACGCGAGTTTTGACCGCGCATTGAGCCCCGGATCGGTGCCACATCGGCAGCCATCGTCTATTCGGGATGCTTTCTCGACGCGACGACCAAGCGCGATCCAGCTTGAGGCGGACAAGCGTCAGCTCCGCGTGAGTCTATATCCATCGGAAATAGCCGATGGGAATTGACTTACTCGAAAGCATCGGTATTTTCCGATGAATGGATACCGACACGGCTTTAGCGGCGCTGGCCGCACTCGCGCATCCGACACGGCTCGACGCCTTTCGGCGACTGATCCGTCACGAACCTGACGGCCTTCCCACCGGAGCGCTCGTCGAAGCGAGTGGGCTGACGCAGAGCACTTTTTCGACACATCTGGCGGTCCTCGCCAAGACCGGCCTTGTCACCGCCGAGAAGCAGGGCCGGAATCAGATCCAGCGCGCGAACATCGATGCGCTCCGCGCCTTGATGGTCTTCTTAGCCAAGGATTGCTGCCAAGGGCGCACCGAGCTGTGCGAGCCGTTGCTTGCCGAACTCACCTGTTGCTGAGGATGCCATCCGTGACCGACATCGTCATCTATCATAATCCCGCATGCGGCACGTCGCGCAATACGCTGGCGATGATCCGCAACGCCGGTATCGAGCCGCATGTCGTCGAGTATTTGAAGACTCCGCCATCGCGCGCGATGCTGGTCGAGCTGATCGACAGGGCGGGCCTCTCTCCGCGTGGGTTGTTGCGTGAGAAGGGGACACCCTATGTGGAGCTTGGCCTTGGCGATCCCGCCCTGAGCGATGATGCGCTCATCGACGCGATGATCGAGCATCCGGTTCTGCTCAATCGGCCGCTTGTCGTGTCTCCGCTCGGCGTGCGGCTGTGCCGGCCGTCGGAGCTGGTGCTCGATATCCTGGACGCGCCCCCGCAAGGGGCGTTTACCAAGGAGGACGGTGAGCAGATCATCGACGCCGCTGGCAGGCGGGTACGCTGATGGGCGGGTTCGAACGCTATCTCTCGCTATGGGTCGCACTGTGCATCGTCGCCGGAATTGCGCTGGGCCAGACTGTGCCGGGCGCTTTCGTTGCGATCGCATCGACCGAGATCGCCAGCGTGAACCTGATCGTGGCGGCGCTCATCTGGCTGATGATCGTGCCGATGCTGCTGAAGATCGACTTCGGTGCGCTCGGCTCCGTCCGCCAGCACTGGCGCGGTGTGGGGATTACGCTGTTCGTGAACTGGGCGGTGAAGCCGTTCTCGATGGCCGCGCTCGGAACCCTCTTCCTCGCTTGGCTCTTCGCGCCAATGCTGCCGGCTGGTGAAATTCCGTCCTACATTGCCGGTTTGATCCTGCTCGGCGCGGCGCCCTGCACCGCAATGGTGTTCGTGTGGTCGAACCTGTGCGGTGGCGAACCCGTCTATACGTTAAGCCAGGTGGCGCTGAACGACCTGCTCATGGTGTTCCTATTCGCGCCGCTGGTCGCATTGCTGCTGGGCGTCGCATCGGTGACCGTGCCATGGGATACGTTGCTGCTGTCGGTTGTGCTGTACATTCTTGTGCCGGTGATCGTGGCACAGGCGATCCGGCGCGGCCTGCTCGCGTCGGGCGGCCAGCCAGCGCTGGAGCGACTGTTGTTGAGGCTTGGCCCGCTCTCGCTCGGGGCGCTGCTGGCGACGCTGGTTCTGCTCTTCGGTTTTCAAGGCGAACGCATCGTCGCGCAGCCGCTCGTCATCGCGTTGATCGCGGTGCCGATCCTGATCCAGGTCTATCTGAATGCAGGAATCGCCTACTGGCTGTCGCGGCGGCTAGATGTGGATTGGCAGGTCGCGGCACCTTCCGCGCTGATTGGCGCCTCCAACTTCTTCGAGCTTGCCGTCGCCGCAGCAATCTCGCTGTTCGGTCTCAATTCGGGCGCCGCGCTCGCCACCGTCGTGGGTGTTCTGGTCGAGGTACCGGTGATGTTGTCCGTGGTGTCGATCGTGAAGCGTACGCGCGGCTGGTATGAAAGAAGGACCCCTGCATGAATCGTGTCCGTATCTTGCCTGACCCCGAACACCTGCCGAGTCTCGATCCCGCCTATGCGCTTCGCCGGCCGGCATCAGGTTTGGGCGACGATCGGCCGCCGCGAATCCTGCTGCTCTATGGTTCGTTGCGCGAGCGCTCCTTCTCTCGCCTTGCGGTGGAAGAGGCCGCGCGGCTGCTGCGGTTCTTTGGCGCCGAGACCCGCATATTCGACCCTTCAGACCTGCCGCTTCCGGATCAACATCCCGGCGACGACCATCCTGCGGTTCATGAACTGCGTGCGTTGTCGATATGGTCGGAGGGACAGGTGTGGTGCAGCCCTGAACGTCATGGTGCCATCACCGGCATCATGAAGACCCAAATCGACCATCTACCGCTGGAGATGAAGGGCATGCGGCCGACGCAGGGGCGCACGCTTGCCGTGATGCAGGTGTCCGGCGGCTCGCAGTCCTTCAACGCGGTCAATACGTTGCGCCTGCTCGGGCGCTGGATGCGGATGTTCACGATCCCCAACCAGTCGTCCGTGGCGACGGCGTACAAGGAGTTTGACGAGCATGGCCGCATGCGACCGTCCGGCTATTATGACCGGATTGTCGATGTGATGGAGGAACTGGTGCGAATCACGGTGCTCACGCGCCCGCATGCCGCGCAGCTGGTCGATCGATATTCCGAACGCAGGTCTGCGGGCATTCGAGCGTCCGTTGAGGATCACTCGGCGATCACGATCGGTTGCCGATAGAGCGCCGAGCTGCGGCAAACGGGAATCTCCGCAACGGATCTGGGAAGCGGCTCCAGCGCGTATGCAGAGGAGCCGCGCACGTTAGCCCTGTCCCAGCGCTCAGCCGTTCGTAGGGATGGTGTTGACCATCCAGGGGATGCCGAACCGGTCGACCAGCGAGCCATAGCCCGGCGACCAGAAGGTCTCGGAGAACGGCATGACGACGCGGCCGCCTTCGGACAGGGCGTCGAACCAGCGTTGCGCTTCGTCCTTGTCCTCGCTGTGCAGGGTGACGTCGAAACCGTTCTTGGGCTTGTCGATGTTCGGGGCCCATTCGATGTCCATGTCGGCGCCCATGATCGCCTGATCGCCGACGTCCATCCAGCAATGCATCAGCCAGTCCTTCTTGTCCTCGGCGACCGGCATTTCGGGTGGGGCGTCGCCATAGGGCATGGCGGCGGTGATCGTGCCGCCGAGCACGCTGGCGTAGAATTCGAAGGCTTCGCGGCACTGGCCCTGGAAGCTCAGGCTGGTCACGATCTTCATGACAGGCTCTCCTTGGTTTGGCCGCTTCGCGCGGCGCTGGCACACTATAGACGCTCAAGCTGCATTTTGGTGGCAGCAGGCCAAAGAAAAGGGCCGCCGCCCCGGGGGACGACGGCCCTGTTTCTCTGGTCCGGTCTTGAGCTCAGCGGCGCGCGCGGCGCTTGAACTGGTCGAGGCTGACGACGTTGGTCGGGCGCTCGATCGCGATGCCCGAATAGAGCGTCGCCATCGGCTCATCGGTCACCTCGTGGACGATGTCCGAGCCGAAGCCGTTGAACGCGGTGCGCATCGCACAGCCATAGGCGCCGAGCATGCCGACTTCGATATAATCGCCGGCCTGAACGTCCGCCGGCAGCTCGAACGGACCCGCCATGTGATCCATGTCGTCACAGGTGGGGCCGTAGAAGCTGAACGCTTCGGTTTCGGCGTCCACGCCTTCACGCAGCAGCGTGACCGGGAAGCGCCAGCCGACATGCGCCGCATCGAACAGCGCGCCATAGGCACCGTCGTTGATGTACAGCTCGTCGCCGCGGCGCTTTTCGACGCGCACGATCAGGCTGCTATACTCGGCGCACAGTGCCCGGCCCGGCTCGCACCACAGCTCCGCGCTGTACGAGATCGGCAGATTCTCGAACGCGTTGTGGATCACGCCGAAATAGGCGTCGAGCGGCGGCGGCTCCATGCCTGGATAGGTCGAGGGGAAGCCCCCGCCGACATCGACGATGTCGACCGTGACCGACGAGGCGACGATGGCGACGCGAACGCGCTCCATCGCCTCGGCATAGGCCGCGGGGGTCATCGCCTGCGAACCGACATGGAAGCAGATGCCGAGCGCGTCGGCGGCCTGGCGGGTCGCGACGAGCAGTTCGGCCACATCCTCGGGCTCAGCGCCGAACTTGGCGGCGAGGCTGAGCTTCGAGTGATCCGACGACACGCGGATGCGCACGCACAGGTTCAGATCCTGCGCATTGCGGGTGGCGCGGACGATCTTCTCCAGCTCGTCCATCGTGTCGAGGCTGAAGGTGCGTACGCCATGGACGAAATACGCTTCCTCGATCGCTTCCTCGGCCTTGACCGGGTGCATGAAGCACAGGACGGCCTTGGGCAGGGCGCGGCGCGCCATGCGCACCTCACCGATCGACGCGACGTCGTAATGCGTGATTCCGGCATCCCAGAGGATCTGGAGAAGCTCAGGAGACGGGTTGGCCTTGACGGCGTACATCGTCGTCCCCGGAAACTTCTCAACGAAGAATCGGGCTGCTCGCTTTGCTGCGTGCGGACGAACGAGCGTTACCGGCTCGACGGGACGAAGGGCTTTCGCTAGCCCGAGCGCGCTATGATGCTTGTGCAACTCAAGGGACCTCCAATTGCCTTGCGGCATACGGTGAAAACACTGCCTTGCGGTGGAAGTCCCATGGGGCAGCGGAGGGGTCATTTAGGGTCGGGGACCCCCCTTGTAAAGTGATTCTGGGTCCGAACTAATGATGCGGGGTGATGCGTGACCATATTGCGACAACCGACTCGGGCCGGGGTGCGGGACGCAGCAGCGAAGGTGGCGGCGATTTTGCCGCCGACGCCGCTGCTTGTGGCGGAAATCCGCGGGATTCCGGTGATGTTCAAGGCCGAGTGCCTGCAGCCGATCGGCGCGTTCAAGATCCGCGGCGCATGGCACCGGCTGACCGCGATCGACCCTGAGCATCGCGACAAGGGCGTCGTCGCTTTTTCCTCGGGCAACCATGCGCAGGGCGTCGCATGGGCCGCGAAGCGACTCGGCATCCCCGCCGTCATCGTGATGCCGGCCGATGCGCCCGCCGCGAAACGCGATTCGACGCTGTCGATGGGCGCGGAGGTGGTCGCATACGATCGGATGACCGAAGATCGCGTCAAGATCGCCGGGCACCTCGCCCATGCGCGCGGCGCGACGCTCGTCCCACCGTTCGACGATCCGTGGATCATCGAGGGGCAGGGGAGCATGGCGATCGAGGTGCTGACGCAGGCCGCCGAGATGCGGCTGCCCGATCCGGGCCGGATCGTGGTGCCGTGCGGCGGCGGCGGGCTGGCATCGGGCGTGACGCTGGCGCTGCCCGAGGCGCAGACCACGATCGTCGAGCCCGAGGGCTGGGACGATATGTGCCGCAGCCTGGCCAATGGCTGGATCGAATCGATCGGCGATTCGCCCCCGCCGACGGCGTGCGACGCGCTGCAGACCTTCCAGCCGGCGCAGCTGACCTTCGATGTCCTCTCGCGCCGCGGCGCGACCGGCGTGGCGGTGAGCGAAGCGGAGGTGCGCGCGGCGCAGCGCTGGGCGGCGCGCAAGCTGAGGCTGGTGGTCGAGCCGGGCGGCGCGGTGGCGCTGGCGGCGCTGCTGGCGGGCAAGGTCGATCCAACGCCGGATACGCTGGTGATCCTGTCGGGCGGCAATGCCGATCCGGACGCCTATGCGAAAGTGCTGGCTTCGGCGGACTGAGCGCCCGACCGGTTGACGAAGTTGACACGAAACACGGTGTTTTCGGGCGAAGCGCCAGGAACGGGACGGCTTCGCGCCGGTAACGCGCCACCCAAGCGCCACAGGCGCGACGGGGAGGCGACAACCACGCGACAGTGACGCGCCACCCAAGCGACGGGCTTGCGCGGCAACGCGACAGGTTGGCGACAGGTGCGCGACACAGGCGCGCCAGGGAGGCTTCGTTCATATTGGAGTCGGGAGAGGCCAGCTGGTGTTCCACCGATCAGGATAGATCAGATCAATTCCAACATTGGAAGGCTTGGGTCACGCATCACCTGGGTGTGGTTGACCCAAGATACGCCGGAGCCCGCTTGCCCGCCGGGGGATCAAGCACGAAGCGCGGGTAGGAGAGGATCAGGCCGGTATTGGGGAGCTTCATGCTCTGCACCCCACCGGATTGCCGGGTCCGCGCCGCGCCTCCGGTCCCAGCCAGCGTGCCGAACCCGTAATCGCGGACCACGTTGCTGAACAGCACAGCGGACGAATAGGTCAGCGGCCCGATCATGACCG
Organism: Sphingomonas sp. GW821-FHT10C01; assembly: GCF_059415525.1. Lineage (NCBI taxonomy): Bacteria > Pseudomonadati > Pseudomonadota > Alphaproteobacteria > Sphingomonadales > Sphingomonadaceae > Sphingomonas > Sphingomonas sp. GW821-FHT10C01. The sequence continues at coordinate 1,424,085 of NZ_JBWKNK010000001.1, forward strand.
TGACCTTGCCGGTATAATGAAGTGGTTCGTCGACGACCGGATCGGTTGCCGACTCAATCGCGCCAGTCGTCACCGTACCGGAGCGCTCGCGCTTCCTGTAACTGGCCCCCTGTTTGTAGGCGCGCGTGGCGATGTAGCGAAGGATGCCGTCCTTCCACATATCATCGTCACCCCCGCCATTGGCGCTGACATCTATCACGAGGCTTGTCGTCGATGCGGCCTTCATCCGGGCGAAGCAGTCACGGGTGAAGTCGAGGAAGCGGCTCTTATCCTCCCAGAGGAACGACGCGACCGTCAGTCGCGCGGCGCCGCCCGTGTCGATGCGGCATTCGAACAGGCGCTCGAAGCTGCCGTCCCGTTGAAGGATGGCCGGAAGCACGCGGCCGGCCGGAAAGCGCCGGGGCTTTCTCGCTCCATCCAGCGTCAGGTCGTAGGTGGCTGGTGTTCCGTAAAGCTTGGAAGATAGAAACCACCACCGCTGCGCCAGCAAGGCCGTGCGGAATGCCGGGGTGTCGCCATGGGCGCGCGCGAGAAGCAGTCGCGCGATCGAGCGCGCGTCCCGACCGTTGATATGCGTGATCCGTCGCCCGGCCATCGGCGTTACCGATCCGCCAAGCGCCGCGGTGATGATCGGATATCCCCGGGAATCGAGCTCGATCTCGAACGGGAAGAAGCCCGTGCCCTGGCGGATCGCCTCCGCGCTCCGTGCTCGCCAGTCGGGTAAGCCGATAAACAGGTGGCCATCGGCAAATACCGGGTTGAGCTGTGCCAGCGCCGCCCATGCTTCGGCCTGATTCATCGGGTGGTCCAGCTGCCGCCGCACCTTCCTTGCCGCGCGTTCGAGCCTGGTCTTGGTCACCGAATGGGCCAGGTCCGGATGCTGGCGCTCGACGGTGTCCAGGATGAAGCGCAGATCCGCCTGCAGTGCGTCAGGCTCAATCGTCCGCGCGCCGGCGGCGCTGGTGGAGAGGGGGAGTAACGCGAAGGCGAGGGGGACGAGCAGCTTCCTGAAAGACAATGGCGATCTGCCGCTACCCTCGATCAACAGCATCGCAGCGTCTTCCCTCATGCGAGTCGTTGAAATATATGATCAGAATTTCAACAGGAGTCCATATCGATGCGCGATGCTCTGGACCGCCGAGCCGTTTACGATTCCGCGCAGGTCCGTCTTCTCAGTTCACCCGTCCGGCAGGAGCTGGTCGATACCTTGGCCGCGCTTGGTGGGGAGGCGGGGGTGGCCGATCTGGCGGAGCAGCTCGGGCGACCCGCGGATGGCCTCTATTATCATTTGCGCGCGCTTATCGCGGGTGGGTTGGTCGAGGAGAGCCCCGACGAGAAAGGCGGCGAGCGTCGGTATCGCCTTGCAGGCGAGGGAAGTATGCCGCTCCGCCTTGCCTATGATCTGAATCCCGGCGGCAATGCGGAGCAGCTGCGCGCCTTTGCGCACGGGATGCTGCAGATTGCGGGACGGGACTTCGAGGGCGCGCTGGCACGCGGCGACGCCGTAGTCGCTGGCGCCAGAAGAGAGCTTTGGGCCTCACGTAACAAGGGCTGGCTCAGTCCGGCAGACGTGACGGAAGTCAATGTGCTGCTCGAGCGGCTAAGCGAGTTGACCAGTCAGTCACGCGCCGATGGTCGTGAGCTTCTTGCGAGCCTCGCCTTTGTCCTCGCGCCGATCGATGCGCGGCCGAAGCGGCGGGTATCGCCAAGGCGGACGGATCGGCCAAGCTAGATCACGACCGAACCGCGTCGACGCGGACAGCCGATCACCACGGCAGCCGGGCGAGGCTGATCCGGGCGGTGTGGCGGGTCTTGGCCATGACCGCCGATCGGCGCGGGCGCTTGCGATCGCTCACGGGCGGGGGCTGGCGAAACTCGCGGTCATCGGCAGCCCGTCGACAGGATCGCGGGCGGATTGCCCAAAGCGCAGCGACGACTCGTCGGTCGAGGTCGTGATGGCCCGCAAGAATGACCCGTCTCGCCATGTAATTATGGAAAAGAATCCCATGACTAAGACGGTTGCGAGTCGCAATTGCGATTGAGGTATTCTTAGCATGATCAGAGATGTATTTTCTACAATAAGAGCAATTTTGTACGATACGGGAATCATAATAGTTGGATAACAAATTGTTATCCATTCTTATGCATGATGTGGCGATCATATTATGATTGTAATGGCGGAAATACATGATCAAGAAACTGTATCTGCTGGTTCGTGTATTATGAAGAGATTCGATGCATAGTATCGTGGATGATCATCATACTTCATGTGTTGGAGAATATTATCGCAACGTGAGCCATGTGATCATCGTATGTCGATACGTCGATAGTCATTTGCGATGAGGATGAAGATCGCTTTTCATCCATTATGGATGAATCTGTATTAGCGTTGTTGAATAGTTCGGAGATGAGTCGAAATCCTATTGGATTAATCTGTCGCACATTGGGGATTAGATATGGAAAAACGTATCGAAGTCGCGCCTCGTAAAGCCGGAGCTGTCGAAGCTCATGTTGTGCAACAGAAAAATGCGACGATTCCTATCAATGATGCTGCGAGTATCAAGGTAATTGCTGCGCGCAGTGAGCTTGCTGGAATGGTTCGCGAAGGCGATGACCTTGTCCTGAGCTTTACGGACGGAACGACGGTACGGTTGGATGGCTATTTTAGCTGCCCTTCGCAATCCATCTCCGATGTGATCTTTGTCGAGCCGGGAGAAGGTGGCCAATGGCGTGCCGCATTGAGCGAAAATTCCTGCCACCTTTCTACGGACGGTAGCATCGAGGCGCTTGCCTATTCGTTCGAACCGTTGTCGAGCAACGCCGCGGCGGGCGGACTGAGCGGCGGGATGCTTGCCGGCCTGGGCGCGCTGCTTGTTGGAGGGGGTGTGGCGGCCGCTGCGGGCGGCGGCGGCGGTGGAGGCGGCTCCAACCCGAGCGCTCCCCCGGCTGATACGACGCCTCCTGGGGCTCCGACTGTCGCACCGACCAACGGCCGGGTGTTGACGGGCACGGCCGAGGCGGGTGCCACCGTTCGCATCGACGTGAATGGTGACGGAACGATCGACGGTACGACCACGGCCAATGCGTCGGGGAACTGGACCTTCACACCGACAACCGCGCTTGCAAATGGCGTGACGGTGCGGGTGACGGCAGCTGACGCCGCCGGCAACGTCTCTCCGCCGACATCCGTCATCGTGGATGCCGCGGCACCGGCCGCGCCCGTCATCAATCCAACCAACGGAACGGTGATCAACGGCACGGCTGAGGCCGGGGCGACGGTTCGCCTGGACCTCAACAATGACGGCAATGTCGATGCCACGGTAACGGCAAACGCGGCAGGGAGCTGGACCTATACCCCCGCGACACCCGTTGCCAACGGCACCACGGTGACGGCAACGGCGGCTGATGCGGTCGGCAATGTCTCGCCTCCGGCGAGCACGGTCGTCGATAGCCTTGCGCCGCCCGCCCCGACGATCAACCCCAGTCGCGGAGACGTGCTGACCGGTACGGCCGAAGCAGACGCGACCGTCAGGCTCGATCTGGACGGTGATGGCGACGTCGATGCAACCGTCACCGCGAACGGCTCCGGCAACTGGAGCTATACGCCGGCCAGCCCGATTCCGAATGGTACGACGGTGATCGCAACGGCGGCCGATGCCGTTGGCAATGTATCGCCTCCCGCCAGCAGAGTGATCGATTCCCTGGCGCCGGCGGTTCCGACGATCGGCGATGTCGCCGACAATGTCGGCGCTATCCTTGGCAGCGTGAGCAATGGCGGCTTCACCGACGATACCACCCCGACGCTGTCGGGGACGGGTGCCGAGGCCAACACCATGATCACGGTCTATGACAACGGGACCGCGATCGGCACGACGACGGCCAATGGCACAGGGGCGTGGAGCTTCACACCGGCGGCGGCGCTCAGCGCGGGCGCGCATAGCTTCACCATTTCGGCGACCGACGCCACGGGCAATGCCAGCGCGCAATCGGCGGCCTATGTGGTCACCATAGATGTCAGCGCCCCCACGGTTCCGGCGATCGGCGATGTCACCGACAATGCCGGGCTGGTTCTGGGGACGGTGGTGAATGGCGGGGTGACCGATGATGCCACCCCGACGCTATCGGGCATCGGCGCCGAGGCGAATGCCACGATCACGGTCTATGACCATGGTACCGTGATCGGGACGGCGACGGCCAATGGCGCAGGGGCATGGAGCTTCACGCCGAGTACGCCTCTGGGCACGGGGACGCACAGCTTCACGATCACGGCGAGCGACGCAGCCGGCAATGCCAGCGCGCAGTCGGCTGCCTATGTCGTCACCGTCGATACCCTGTCGCCCACCGTGCCGGTGATCGGCGATGTCGTGGATAGTGTCGGGCCGATCCTGGGCTCGGTGCTGAACGGCGGTTCGACCGATGACACCTTGCCGACGCTGTCGGGCATCGGCGCCGAGGCCAATGCCACGATCACGGTCTATGACAATGGTACAACGATCGGGACGGCAGCCGCCAATGGCGTCGGTACATGGAGCTTCACCCCCAGCACGGCGCTGGGCGCTGGAGCACACAGCTTCACGATCACGGCGACCGACGCGGCGGGCAATGCCAGTGCGCAATCGGCGGCCTATGCGATCACCATCGACCTCGGCGCCCCTGCCATTCCCGTGATTGGATCGATCACCGACAATGTCGGGTTGGTTCTGGGAGCAGTGCTGAACGGCGGGGTGACCGACGATACCACCCCGACATTGTCGGGCACGGGTGCGGAGGCGAATGCGACGATCACCGTCTACAACAACGGGACCGCGATCGGGACGACGACGGCGGATGGCGCCGGGGCATGGAGCTTCACTCCAGCGGCGCTGGGCGCTGGAGCGCATAGCTTTACCATCTCGGCCACCGATGCCGCGGGCAATGCCAGTGGGCAGTCGGCGGCCTATGCGATCACCATCGACCTCAGCGCCCCCACGGTTCCGGCGATCGGCGATGTCACCGACAATGCCGGGCTAGTTCTGGGGACGGTGCTCAATGGCGGCGTGACCGACGACGCCACCCCGACGCTGTCGGGTACGGGTGCGGAGGCCAATGCCACGATCACGGTCTACGACAACGGCACCGCGATCGGGACGACGACGGCGGATGGGGCCGGTGCGTGGAGCTTCACCCCGGCGGCGGCGCTGGGCACGGGCGCGCATAGCTTCACGATCACGGCGAGCGACGCAGCCGGCAATGCCAGCGCGCAGTCGGCTGCCTATGTCGTCACCGTCGATACGTCCGCGCCGGTTGTGCCGACGATCGGCGATATCGTTGACAATGCCGGGGCAATTCTAGGCACGGTGCTGAACGGCGGCTCCACTGACGATACCACCCCGACGCTGTCGGGCACGGGTGCCGAGGCCAACGCCACGATCACGGTCTACGACAACGGCACCGCGATCGGGACGACGACGGCGGATGGGGCCGGTGCGTGGAGCTTCACCCCGGCGGCGGCGCTGGGCGCGGGCGCGCATAGCTTCACCGTCTCGGCCACCGACGCCGCGGGCAATGCCAGTGCGCAGTCGGCGGCCTATGCGATCACCATCGACACGTCCGCGCCGGCTGTGCCGACGATCGGCGATATCATCGACAATGTCGGGTCGATCCTTGGCACGGTGCTGAACGGCGGGGTGACCGACGATACCACCCCGACATTGTCGGGCACAGGCGCCGAGGCCAACGCGACGATCACGGTCTACGACAACGGCACCGCGATCGGGACGACGACGGCGGATGGGGCCGGGGCGTGGAGCTTCACGCCTTCGGCTGCACTGGGTGCGGGCGCGCATAGCTTCACCATTTCGGCCACCGATGCCGCGGGCAATGCCAGTGGGCAGTCGGCGGCCTATGCGATCACCATCGACACGTCTGCGCCGGCTGTGCCGACGATCGGCGATATTGTTGACAATGTCGGGGCGATCCTTGGCACGGTGCTCAATGGCGGCGTGACCGACGATACCACCCCGACGCTGTCGGGTACGGGTGCGGAGGCCAATGCCACGATCACGGTCTACGACAACGGCACCGCGATCGGGACGACGACGGCGGATGGGGCCGGTGCGTGGAGCTTCACCCCGGCGGCGGCGCTGGGCACGGGCGCGCATAGCTTCACCGTCTCGGCCACCGACGCCGCGGGCAACGCCAGTGCGCAGTCGGCTGCCTATGTCGTCACGGTCGATACGTCCGCGCCGGTCGTACCGACGATCGGCGATATCGTTGACAATGTCGGGGCAATTCTAGGCACGGTGCTGAACGGCGGCTCCACCGACGATACCACCCCGACCCTGTCGGGCACGGGTGCCGAGGCCAACGCCACGATCACGGTCTATGACAACGGGACCGCGATCGGCACGACGACGGCGGATGGCGCCGGTGCGTGGAGCTTCACGCCGGCGGCGGCGCTGGGCGCGGGCGCGCATAGCTTCACCGTCTCGGCCACCGACGCCGCGGGCAACGCCAGTGCGCAATCGGCGGCCTATGTCGTCACCGTCGACGTCAGCGCCCCTGCCATTCCGGTGATCGGATCGATCGCCGACAATGTCGGGTTGGTTCTGGGAGCAGTGCTGAACGGCGGCTCCACCGACGATACCATCCCGACCCTGTCGGGCACGGGTGCCGAGGCCAACGCCACGATCACCGTCTACGACAATGGGACGGCGATCGGAACGACGACGGCGGATGGTGCTGGGGCCTGGAGCTTTACGCCTTCGGCCGCATTGGGTGCGGGCGCGCATAGCTTCACCATCTCGGCCACCGACGCCGCGGGCAATGCCAGTGCGCAGTCGGCGGCCTATGTCGTCACCATCGACCTCAGCGCCCCCGCCATTCCGGTAATCGGATCGATTGCGGACAATGTCGGGTTGGTTCTGGGAACGGTGCTCAACGGTGGCGTGACCGACGATACCACGCCGACCCTGTCGGGTACCGGTGCCGAGGCCAATGCCACGATCACCGTCTACAACAACGGCACCGCGATCGGCACGACGATGGCGGATGGCGCGGGCGCGTGGAGCTTCACGCCTTCGGTCGCGCTGGGCGCCGGGGCGCATAGCTTCACCATCTCGGCGACCGACGCGGCGGGCAATGCCAGTGCGCAATCGGCGGCCTATGCGATCACCATCGACGTCAGCGCGCCTGCCATTCCGGTGATCGGATCGATCACCGATAATGTCGGGTTGGTCCTCGGAGCGGTGCTCAATGGCGGCGTGACCGACGACACCACCCCGACCCTATCGGGCACGGGTGCCGAGGCTAACGCGACGATCACGGTCTACAACAACGGGACCGCGATCGGCACGACAACGGCGGATGGGGCGGGGGCATGGAGCTTCACCCCGGCGGCGCTGGGCGCTGGAGCGCATAGCTTTACCATCTCGGCCACCGATGCCGCGGGCAATGCCAGTGGGCAGTCGGCTGCTTATGCGATCACCATCGATGTCAGCGCGCCTGCAATACCGGTGATCGGATCGATCGCCGATAATGTCGGATCGGTTCTCGGAGCAGTGCTGAACGGCGGCTCCACCGACGACACCACGCCGACCCTGTCGGGCACGGGTGCCGAGGCCAACGCCACGATCACCGTCTACGACAATGGGACGGCGATCGGAACGACGACGGCGGATGGTGCTGGGGCCTGGAGCTTTACGCCTTCGGCCGCATTGGGTGCGGGCGCGCATAGCTTCACCATCTCGGCCACCGATGCCGCGGGCAATGCCAGTGGGCAGTCGGCGGCCTATGCGATCACCATCGATGTCAGCGCGCCTGCAATACCGGTGATCGGATCAATCACAGACAATGTCGGGTTGGTTCTGGGAGCGGTGCTCAATGGCGGCGTGACCGACGACACCACCCCGACACTGACGGGGACGGGTGCCGAGGCGAATGCCACGATCACCGTCTACAACAACGGCACCGCGATCGGCACGACAACGGCGGATGGGGCGGGGGCTTGGAGCTTTACGCCTTCGGCCGCATTGGGTGCGGGGGCGCATAGCTTCACCATTTCGGCCACCGATGCCGCGGGCAATGCCAGCGCGCAATCGGCGGCTTATGCGATCACCATCGACGTCAGCGCGCCTGCGATACCGGTGATCGGATCGATCACCGACAATGTCGGGGCGATCCTGGGGACGGTGCTGACCGGTGGCGTGACCGACGATACCACGCCGACGCTGTCGGGCACGGGGGCCGAGGCCAACGCGACAATCACCATCTACGATAATGGGACGGCGATCGGTACCACTACCGCTGACGGCGCTGGGGCGTGGAGCTTTACGCCCGCAGCGGCGCTGGCGGCAATCGCGCACAGCTTCACCATCACCGCGACCGACGCGGCGGGCAATGCCAGCGCGCAATCCGCTGCCTATGTCGTCACCATCGACACCAGCCTGCCGGCGGTGCCGACGATCGGCGATATCACGGACAATGTCGGATCGATCCTTGGCAGCGTGAGCAATGGTGGCTTCACCGACGATACCACGCCGACACTGACGGGGACGGGTGCCGAGGCGAATGCGACGATCACCGTCTACGACAATGGTAGTGCGATTGGCACGACAACGGCGGATGGGGCCGGCGCCTGGAGCTTTACGCCCAGCGCGGCGCTGGCGGCGATCGCGCACAGCTTCACGATCACCGCCACCGATGCGGCTGGCAACAGCAGCGCGCAATCGGCCGCCTATGTCGTCACGATCGATGTCAGCGCACCGGCGGTTCCGGTGATCGGTTCGGTCATCGACAATGTCGGGGTGATCCTGGGCACGATACTGGACGGCGGTGCCACCGACGACACGTTGCCTCAATTGCAGGGCACGGGCGCCGAGGCGAATGCGACGATCACCGTCTATGACAATGGCACCGCGATCGGGACGACGACCGCCAATGGTGCCGGGGCCTGGAGCTTCACGCCGTCCGCGCCGTTGAGTTCGGCGGTTCACAGCTTCACCATCACCGCGACCGATGCCGCGGGTAACAGCAGCGTCCAATCGGCCAGCTACACCATCACGATCGATGCGATCCCGCCGGCGGCACCCGCGATCGTCAGCGTGACCGACAATATCGGCAGCATCATCGGCAGCGTCGCCAATGGCGGCTTTACCGATGACACCATTCCGGTGCTTGCGGGAACCGGCGCCCAGGCCAACGGGCTGGTGCGGGTGTTCGACAATGGCGTGCTGATCGGGACGACGACCGCCAATGGCGTCGGCGCCTGGAGCTTCACGCCGGGCGCGCCGCTAACCGAAACCAGTCACAGCTTCACCGTCACTACCCGCGATCCGGTGGGCAACGAAAGCGTGCCATCGGCGGCGCATGTCATCACCGTCGATCTCACCGCCCCGACCGCGACGATCGCGATCACCGGCATTTCGGATGATACCGGCACGCTGGGCGACTGGCAGACCGACGACACGTCCCCCACGATCAGCGGGACGTTGAGTGCCGCGCTCGGCGCCAATGAGCGCGTCGAGATCAGCCTGGATGGCGGTGCGACCTGGGCGCAGGCGACTGCTTCGGGGACGAGCTGGTTCCACGGTCCCGGAACCATCGGGCTGGGCGCGCACAATATCAGCGTGCGCGTGATCGATGCCGCGGGCAATCTGGGTAGTACCGCGAGCCAGGCAATCACGATCACAAACGTCAATGTCGGGCCGATCGTTCAGGCGACCGGCGCGTCATTGCTGGGGCTGATCAGTGCGGAAGCGCTCGGATTGCTCGATCTCAGCGGGCAATCGCTGGTCGCGGTCGACCCCGACGGCAATCTGCAAAGCGTCGTCGTCCGCTATGCGCCGCTGCTGGCGCTGAACCTCGGAGCCTATACACTCACCGGTTCCGCGGCACTGGCGGCGGAACTGGGGCTTGTCGTTAACATCGTAAATGATCCCGGTGTTCTGGGGATCATCGCGCCTTCATCGACCATGACCATCACCAAACTCGGTGGCGGCGTGATCGATAATCTGCAGATCAACGAATTCTTGAAGTCCGTGCATTTCAATCAGGATCTCACCCTGGTCGGCTTGCAGGTACTCAACTCGACCACGATCACCGCCACCGACTCCAACGGTCTTACCGCCGTCGGAGCGACGGGCACGCTGCTCGACCTCAGTCTGATCAATCTCAACGGCAATCCGACGCTGCTGGAAGGCACGAACGGTGCCAACACGCTCAACGGCTCCGCGCTCAGCGAACGCATCTACGGCTATGACGGTAACGACGTCCTTCATGGTGGCGGCGGTACCGACCTGATCCGAGGCGGCGCGGGTGCCGACGAAATCTACGGCGACGGCGGCAACGACGTGCTGATCTTCGATGCGGCGGATGTCATCATCGACGGCGGCACCGGAACCGACATTCTGTTGATGGACAGCGGGACAGGTCTAGTGGCGACGATCGATGCGGCTACCAATATCCGCAATATCGAACAAATCCATCTTGGCAGTGGCGATGCCGGCCGCAGCATCAGCATCAATGAAGCCGGTGTGCTGGCCGCCACCGACAGCAATCGCCAGCTGATCGTGAGCGGTGAGAGTAATGACAGCGTCACGCTGACGGGCGCGGTCTTCCAGGGCCAGACACTCATCAACAATCACGCATACAACCAATATGTGCTTGGAACGACAACGGTCCTTGTTGAGGATGCTGTTGCCGTTTCGGTTATTTGAAGCTGGACAGTGACGCGTAAAATTATCACTCTCTGCCAATGAAAAACGAACACCCGGTTCTCTTTCGGCCATATGTCGCAAGAGTATCGGGTGTTCCGTTATTGGGGGTTGTTCTGATCGCGGCCGGGCCGCCGATGCAAGACGTGCCGCTGCGCGAAGCAACGCCGTCCGCGCGAACGATAGCCGACGATCCCGCACCGCAATCACCGCATCGCATCGACCTGGCCGACGCCGTGGCGCTGACGCTTTCGCGCCACCCCGATATCGCGCGGGCAATGGCGACGTTGGCGCGCGGGCGCGCCGACCTGGGTGCGGCGCGCAGCGTGTGGACGCCACAAATATCCTATCATGCCAATATCGGCCCCAACATGCTCTCAGGGAAGAGCGGTTCGGGACTCAACGACAACATGGCGGGGCCCAGCCTGACGCTGAACCAGCTGGTGTGGGATTTCGGCCGTTCGAAGGGTGAGATCGGCTATGCTGCCTCGACCGAGAAACAGCGCGGCTTCGAGCTCGAAGCGGTCGCCGACGAGCTGGCGGAGCGCGGCGCGGTCTCGTTTCTCGACGTCAAACGATTCGAACTGCTGGCGCTTGAAACCCAGAAACATGTTCGCTCGCTGGAGCGGCTGCGCGGGCTTATCGGGCTGCGGGTCAATGCCGGGATTTCGGACAGGTCCGATCTGCTGCTCGCCGATGTTCGGGTGGAAAGCGCGCGTGGCGACGAGATTCGCGCACGTTCCTCGCTCACGGTCGCGAAGGTCGCGCTCGCCAATCTGATCGGCGGGATCGCGGAAAGCTATGCGGACCCAGGGCCGGTCATCGACGCCTTCGCGGAGCGCGAGGCCGAACCCGATTTCGAGCAATTGCCGGTGATCGCCGCCGCTGGGCAGGCCGAGAAGGCCGCCGCCGCGCGCATCGGCCAGGCGCGGGCCGAACGCTATCCGCGGCTGGGGGTGCAACTTGGCTATACCCGCAACAATTACACCTATAATTCGCGCGACAACGGCTTCACCGCGATGATGACGGTGACGGGCGACCTCTATCGCCGCAGCAATCGCTATACCGTGCGCGCCGCAGAAGAAGAGCGTCGCGCCGCCGAAGCGGTCAAGCAATCCGCGGTACTCGAGGCACGCGGGCGTGCGCTGACGGCGCGGGAGGAAATCCGCGGCGGCTATCAACGGATCGACGCCTATCGCCATCAGGAGCAACAGGCGGTGTCGGCGAGCCGGATCTTCTTCGAGGAGTATAAGCTCGGCAAGCGCAGCCTGACCGACCTGCTCAATGCCGAGCTCGAAATCTATCGCGCCGCCAGCGCGCGGATCGGCGCCGAGTATGACATTATGACGGCGCGCGTGCGCTATGAGACGGTCCATGGCAAATTGCGGCAATCGCTAGGCCTTCCGTCCGCCCTGAAGGAGGGGGCAGATGGTGGCGGGTGACGTGGACCAGTCCGTACCCCACTGGGGCGCCGCGCTGGTAACGCTCGCCGGGCTGAAGGGCGTCAAGATCACCGAGGCGGAACTCGCCGGCCGCTTGGCCTGGGGCGATCCCGCCGAAACCATGGACGCCCGGCTTATCGCCGCCGCCCGCTCAGCGGGATTGAAGCTCGATATCGTGCCGGCGGCGATCGACGACATTCCCGACATGATGCTCCCCGCCATCTTCGCGATGCGCGACGGCACCGTCGCGATCGTGCTTGGCCGCAGCGCGGATAGCGTCGAGATCATCCTGCCGCGGCTGCTCGACAATAGCCCCGTGCAGCAGCCGCTTGCCGAATTTCGCGAAAGGGCGAGCGGGCGCGTCGGCTTTGTCGAGCCGCTCTCGACCAAGACGCGCGACGCGCGGATCGAGGCATTTCTGCGCAAGCCGGCCAAGAGCTGGCTGCGCGACGCGATCATCGGTCATCGCGGCGGTTATCGCGATATCATGCTCGCGTCGCTGTTCGGCAACCTGCTGACCTTCGGCACGTCGCTGTTCGCGATGCAGGTCTGGGACCGCGTGATTCCCGCGCAATCGATCCCCACGCTTTGGGTACTCGCGCTGGGTACCGGGATCGCGCTGTTGCTCGAGCTGTTGCTGCGCACCGCCCGCGTGGCGATCGTCGATCGCATCGGACGCGAAGCCGATATGGCGATCTCGGCGCGGGTCTTCGCGCGCGCGCTCGACATCCGCAATGACGCCCGCCCGCGCTCCACGGGCGCCCTGATCGCGCAGCTGCGCGACATCGAGCAAATCCGCGAACTGCTGACCTCGACCACGATCGCCGCGATCGTCGACCTCCCGTTCATCATCCTGTTTCTCATTCTGTTCACGATGCTCGCGGGACCGCTGACCTTTGTGTTGGTCGCCGCCGCGTTGTTGATCGCGTTGCCCGGATTGCTGCTGCAACGGCCGCTGGCCAAGCTCGCGAAGGAAGGCATGCGCGAAGGCGCGCTGCGCAATGCCATCCTCGTCGAATCGATCGAACGCATCGAGGAGATCAAGGCGACCCAGTCCGAAGCGCGCTTCCAGTCGCTGTGGGAGCGCTTCAGCGATACCGGAACGCGTATCGGCGCCAGCCAGCGCTTCCTGTCCTCCCTGTTCGTGAACTGGACGCAGACGCTTCAGCAGCTCGCCTATACCGCGGTCGTCGTCGTGGGTGCTTTCCAGGTGATGGATGGCGATATGACGATGGGTGCGCTCATCGCATGCTCGATCCTCACCAGCCGCGCGCTCGTCCTGTTCATCCCTTTCGGCCAGATTTTCACGCGCTGGCAGAATGCGAAGATCGCGATCGCGGCGCTCGACGATCTCTTTGACAAGCCGGTCGACCATGATCCGGATCAGGGGCTGCTCCGTCGGACCGTTCTGCGTGGAAACTATGAGTTGGAGGGGATCAGCTTCGCTTATGATGCCGAATCCGCGCCGGTGCTTCGTGTCGACCGGCTGACGATCCGCGCGGGTGAGCGCGTCGCGCTGCTCGGCCGGATTGGTGCGGGGAAATCCACGCTGCTTCGCCTTCTTGCCGGTATGGCACAGCCCAGCAGCGGGCGTCTGCTCCTCGACGGCACGAGCATGGGCCTGATCAGTCCCGCCGATATCCGCCGCGAGGCGGCCTATCTGGGGCAGGGCGCGCAGCTGTTTCTTGGCACGATCCGTGAAAATCTGCTGGTCGGCACCCCGGCCGCTCGCGACGAGGACCTGTTGGCGGCGCTGGCGGTCAGCGGCGGCCTGCCGCTGGTGCAAAGCCAGGCGCATGGCTTTGACCTGATGCTGCAGGAAGGCGGCGCCGGGCTTTCCGGAGGGCAGCGCCAGACGTTGCTGCTTGCGCGCACGCTATTGCGCAACGGCAATATTCTGCTGCTCGACGAACCATCGGCGCCGCTCGACGAATTGAGCGAGCGCGGTCTTGTCCAGCAGCTTGGCCGGTGGCTGGGTGGGCGGACCTTGATTGTCACCACCAATCGGCCCGGCCTGCTCGAGCTCGTCGACCGTATCGTGGTGATCGACCATGGCCGGATCGCGCTCGACGGCCCCAAGGCCAAGGTGCTCGCCGCGCTGTCGGGCGGAGGGGGTGGCGTGGCCGCCGACAAGTTGCAGGGCCAATCGGCATGATGCCCTTCGCTCGCCGCAAGACCGCCGAGCCTGCCTTGCCTAAGGCGTCCGGTAGCTATGACGATGGCTGGCTGATCCGTTTCGAGAAGCTCCGGATCATCCCGATCATCTCGATCGGCGTGGTCGCGCTCTTGCTCTGGGCCTATTTCGGCACGCTGGACGAGGTCACGATCGGTGCGGGCAAGGTGACGCCAACCTCGCGATCGCAGGTGATCCAGAGTCTTGAGGGCGGGATCGTCGACGGCATCTTCGTCCATGAAGGCGACATTGTTCAACCGCGCCAGAAGCTTGCGACGCTCGATCGGGCGCGTTTCAGCTCGACACTGGGTGAGGCCGAAGCCAAGGCGCGAACATTGGAGGCCGCCGCCGCGCGCCTGGAAGCCGAAATCAGCGGCGGTACCCCGCAGTTCAGCGAAGCGGTACGCCAGACTCCGGGGCTGATGGCGCGGGAGCTCAAGTTGCTCGGCTCGCGCCGCGAGAATCTTCAGGTCGCCACCGCCAGCCTGCGGCAGTCGCTCACGCTGGTCCGGCGCGAACTGGCGATGACCGCGCCACTCGTCGAACTGGGCGCGGCGAACAATGTCGAAGTGATCCGCCTCCAGCGGCAAGAGAATGAACTTCAGGCCAAGCTCGATTCCCTGCGCAACCAGTTCGTGATCGACGCCAATGCCGATTACGCGAAGGCAAAATCGGAACTGGAGGTCGTCAACCAGGTGATGAGCGGTCGCCGCGATCAGCTGAACCGCACGACGATCGCCTCCCCGGTGCGCGGGATCGTCAAGAATCTGGAGGTCTCGACGATCGGCGGCGTCATTCAGCCAGGCGGGGCGCTGATGGAAATCGTGCCGCTCGGCGATGAACTGTTGATCGAGGCTCGTGTCAGTCCTCGGGACATCGCGTTCATCCGTCCCGGCCTGCCCGCGACGATCAAGATCACCGCCTATGATCCCTCAATCTATGGCGCGCTCGCGGGCACGGTCGATCGGATTTCGCCGGATACGCTGCAGGACGATGTGCACCGCGATCAGGTCTATTACCGCGTCTTCATCCGCACCAAGCGCGCGACGCTGCGCACCAAGGACGGCCGCGATCATGCGATCATGCCCGGCATGGTCGCCACGGTCGAGATCCGTACCGGCCGCAAGACCGTGCTCGATTACCTGCTCAAGCCGATCAACAAGGCGCAGGAGGCGATGCGCGAACGCTAGAAGACAGAGGGTGGTGGAAGCCGCTCAATGCCACAGCCGTGCGATCATGCGCAGGCGTCGACCCTTGGGTCGGTCAGTTCGAAGCGATGGCCGGCAACGGTCGAGAGGAACAGCAGTGCAGCAGCGATCAAGCGAAGGACTCCTTGGCGGTTCCTTCGCTCTATGCGTTTGCGATTTCGCCGGTTTCTGGGCGTTCCGCTTCCAGTTCGAGAGCGGATATCGCCCGACTTATCCGACGAAGGCGCGCTCGATCACATAATGGCCGGGCTTGGCGTTCGAGCCTTCCTCGAAGCCGAGGCCGTCGAGCATCGCGGAGAGATCCTTGATCATCTCCATGCTACCGCACAGCATGATGCGGTCGGTTTCGGGATCGAGGCGCTTTTCGCCGCCCATCTGCGGGCCGAACAGCGCGCCATTCTCGATCAGCGTGCCGATGCGCTGGTCGGTCGGGAAGGGCTCGCGCGTCACGGTGGGCAGATAGCCGAACTGGAGCAGCGCCTGATCCTGTACCAGCGGATCGCCGGCGAGCTGCGATTCCAGCTCCTCGCGGAAGGCGAGGTCGCTGACGCGGCGGACCGAGTGGACCAGCAGGATCTGGTTGAACATGTCGTAGACGTCGGGGTCGCGCGCCAGGCTGAGGAACGGCGCGAGGCCGGTGCCGGTCGACAGGAAGAACAGGCGCTTGCCGGGCAGTAGCGCGTCGGTGACGAGCGTGCCGGTGGGCTTGCGGCCGAGGAAGACCTGGTCGCCCGGCTGGATCAGCTGGAGGCGCGAGGTCAGCGGGCCATCGGGCACCTTGATCGAAAGGAACTCCAGTTCCTCGGCATAAGCGGGACTTGCGATCGAATAGGCGCGCAGCAGCGGGCGGCCTTCACCGGGAAGGCCGATCATCACGAATTCGCCCGAGCGGAAGCGGAAGCTCTGCGGACGGCTGATGGTGAAGCTGAACAGATGCTCGTTCCAGTGGCGCACGCTCAGGACGGTTTCGACCGTCAGGGCCGCCGAGGGGGCGAGGGGGATTTGGTTCCGGTCACTCATCACTTCATGTTCCATGTTGCGCCGACGGGCTGAGGCCGATGGCCTCGAACGCCGCCGCCGCGGTTTCGATCGCGATCTGAAGCGCGGGCGCGCTCGTCGAAGGGACGACCATGCCCAGCATCTCCCGCATCTCGTTTTGGGGCCGTCGCGGCGCTTGCTCGAACAGGTCGAGCAGCAGCGCCTCGTCGTCGCTCACCCGACTATGGCCTGGAGCGCGGAAATACAGGGGTTCGCCAGCTTCGCAATTAAGAATTGCCATAGCCATGGAAAAGGATTGCAACGCCTCCACCGCATTCCAGCGGGCAAATCCGTCGGCCAGCGCGTTGCACGGACACTGACGGCGGTTGACCGCCTGAACCCATCCACGCACCGCCCAGACGATGAACCGGCCGCCCAGATCGAGCGAGGCGGTGGTACGGTCGAGATAATGGTACACGGGCGCTCCCTTCGCCGCCGCTCCTAGCATCTGGCTATTGCGAGTCAATCGCAATTATATCTTGGCTCGACGCGAAGGCCCGCTTTGGGCATGGCGGAGCGATGGACACTCTCCCCACCGCCGGTTCCACCACGCTCGCGATCCTGATGCTGGCCGCCTTCGCTCTGGCGTGGGGCGGGGTGCGGTTGATCCGCAAGGGCGAGCGGCAAAAGGGCGTGCTGATGATCGTGTGTGCGCTGGTGGCGCTGGGAAACGTGCTGATCTGGACGGTGTGAAGCGTGCCGGGTGGTGTGACAGGCTGAAGGGGGATCATGACGGGGAACGCACGACGCATCGCCTATCTGGCATGCCAGGGAACGGTGACCACCTCATCAGCGCGGCGCCATGACGCGTTCGAGCATGACATTTCGCTGAGCATCTTCGGGCCGGCCTTCGCCGCGCGGGGCTATCAGTTGCAGGAGGTCGCCTGGGATGCCGCGGATATCGACTGGTCGCGCTTCGACGCGGCGATCGTCGGCACGACCTGGGACTATGCCGGACGGTCGGAGCACTTCCTGGCGACGCTGCGGGAGATCGCATCGCGCACCCGGCTGGCCAACCCGCCCGAACTGATCGAGTGGAACCTGTCCAAGCATTATCTGCGCGAGTTGAGCGAACGGGGTGTTCCGTCGATCCCGACCCTTTGGGCCGATCGCCTCGCCGACCTGACGGCGGATGATCTCCGCGCGGGCATCGCGGCGGAGCAGATCGTGATCAAGCCGGCGATCGGCGCGGGCGGCGTGAACCAGTTCAAGGGCGCGCTGGACACGATGCCGCCGCCCGATCATCCACTGTGGCAACAAGGTGTGATGATCCAGCCGTTCATGGCGAGCATTGGCCAGGAGGGCGAACTCAGCTTCATCTTCTTCGACGGGGTGTTCAGCCATGCCGTGCGCAAGACTCCGGCGGGGTCGGACTATCGCGTTCAGTCGGTCTTTGACGGCCGGGAACATGAATTCGTTCCAGCGGCGCAGGATCTGGCGAGCGCCCGGGCGGTGATCGACGTGCTGCCCGCGCCGGCGCTCTATGCGCGGGTCGATCTGGTTCGTCGGTCCGATGGCGAGTTGGCCGTGATGGAGTGCGAATTGATCGAGCCGTATCTGTACCCCCGGTTCGATGCCAGCGAAGGGCGCAACTTCGCGGCTGCGGTGGAGCGCTGGCTGGATCGCACCGCAGGCTAGTCGCGGTCCGGCGCCTGCCGATTGCTCGCCGCGATCGCCGCCGCCCAGGCCGCATCCTGCGCTTCGGTCGCGCCGATATCCTCGAGCGCGGGCAGATCCTCGAACCAGGGCATGCGCGCTTCTGTTCCCATCTGGGTCCTGGGCGGAAAAGCGGCTGGGTCGTCGAGCGAGCCAATGGTCAGGTTGGTGCGGCTGCCCTGGAGGTTGCGATAATAGAGCGGGGTACCGCAATCGGCGCAGAAGCCGCGGTCGACATGGTCGGAACTGCGGAAGGTGGCGGGCGTGCCGCGCGTCCATTCCAGCGCGTTATTGGGGGCGGCGACCAGCGCGGCGAAGAGGTTGCCCACCGCCTTCTGGCACATGCGGCAATGGCAGAGGTGCGAATTGTCGAGCATCGCCGTGGCACGATAGCGGACCGCGCCGCATTGGCATCCACCGGTTACGGTGACGTCGATCCGCTCCATTGGCTCAATCCTGTCGCGTGATGCGCAGCGCCCAGCGGTCGTAACCCAGTTCATCGACCCGTTCGCGCAGCATCTGAAGCATCTCGGGCGCCGGATGGGGCACGCGGCTCAGCACCCAGAGATAGCGGCCGCCGGGCTCGCCGACGATCGACCAGTCATAGTCGTCGCCATGGTCGAGCACCCAATAGTCGCCGGTATAGAGGGGGCCGAAGAACGAGACCTTGAGCTTGGCGTTGGTTTCCTCGTCCGCGACGATCGCTTGGCCCTCGGCTTCGCTGCGCGCCTCTTCGCCCGAACGCAGCCCGCTGTTGACGATGCGGACCTTGCCGTCCTTCTCTAGCGAATATTCGGCGGTGACCGCGTCCATGCCCTTCTGGAAGCGGTTCTCGTGCCGGGCGAGTTCGAACCATGTGCCGGCATATCGGGTAAGGTCGACCGGCTTGGCGGGCTGCGGCACCTTGGGGTTGATCACCGGCGGCCGGCTCGCGCGCGAGTAGAGGAACAGTCCGCCGATGGCGGCGGCGGCGACGCCGGTGGCGATCTTGATCGCGGTCGATTGCTTCATGCGGGCATCATGCGACGGTGCGGGACGGAAGGATAGAGGGTTGGAGGGATTAGAAGCCAGCGAGGAACGACCGCCAGCGATCGAAGTAGCGGACATGCGCGGATCGCCGCTATGCTTTCACATATGCCGATCCATTTTGAACGCACGCCCCAAGGCTGGTTCGCCCAAGGCGCTAAATACGAGGTGCGACGTGAAGGTGGGCGAGTCCGTGAGCGCTTCACGCTTTTCATAGATGGTAGGCGCGAAGTGTCGTTCTTTGCTTGGGCCAGCCAGGCCTCCGGTCTTCAAGGGCCGGAGTATAAATGGACGATAGGCGTTTCAGAGAGAATTGCGCAAACCAGCGTCGGCTTTGAGACATATGCTACGCTATTCGGTGCCTTTTTTGCAGCGTATCAGCGAGGGATGTCGCTCCCGCCAGGAAGCCTGACGATCTCATTCGACCCGGATATTGAAGACAAGGCGTGGGATCGCTGGGGTCCTTAGGGCGCTGCTCTTCGGCAAGAAGCGGGTCACGACACGCAGGCGTTTCCCAAACGCAAAAAGGCCGGAGCTTGCCCCGGCCTTTCGCAATGTCCGTGGTCGCCCGTGCTGGCGAGAGCCTCACCGGATCGGCGAGTTCGGGTCGAGCCGCATGTCGAGATACTTGTCCACGCTGCCCATCAGTTCTTCCATCTCGTGCTCGAAGAAATGGTTCGCGCCGGGGATGGTGTCGTGGTGGATGGTGATGTGCTTCTGCGTGCGCAGCTTGTCGACCAGCTTCTGGACCGCGCCTGGGGTCACCACCTCGTCATTCTCGCCCTGGATGATGATGCCCGACGAGGGGCAAGGGGCGAGGAAGGTGAAGTCGAACATGTTCGCGGGCGGCGCGACCGAGATGAAGCCGCGGATTTCCGGGCGGCGCATCAGCAGCTGCATCCCGATCCATGCGCCGAAGCCGAATCCAGCAACCCAGGTCGTCGAGGCCTCCGGGTGGAAGCTCTGTACCCAGTCGAGCGCGGAGGCGGCGTCGGACAATTCGCCGATGCCGTTGTCGAACACGCCCTGGCTCTTGCCGACGCCGCGGAAGTTGAAGCGCAGGGTCGCGAAACCGCGGCGCTGGAAGGTCTTGTACAGCTCCTGCACGATGCGGTTGTTCATCGTGCCGCCCGCATTGGGATGCGGGTGGAGGATCATCGCCACCGGTGCGCGGGGACGGGGAGCGGGGGCGAAACGCCCTTCAAGACGGCCTTCGGGACCGGGAATGATGACTTCGGGCAAAGCTCTACCTGCTGATAAGTGGGACGCGCGGTGGCGCGGAAAGCGATGCTGGCTATATAGTCGTCCCGCCCTTTCACGCAATTTCAAACGAGTCCCATCCTGAACGACCGCATCTATCTGGACCATGCCGCCACCACGCCGATGCGGCCGGAGGCGCGCGACGCGGTGATCGAGGGGATGCGGCGATGGGCCAATCCGTCTTCCCCCCATGCCGAGGGCCGCGCGTCGCGCGCGGCGCTGGAGGATGCGCGCGAGCGGATCAGGACGGCGCTGGGCTGGGAGGGGCATGTCATCCTCACCAGCGGGGCGAGTGAGGCGCTGGCGATCGGGTTGGGCCGAGCCAAGGTGGAGCGGCGGCTGGTTTCGGCGGTGGAGCATGACGCGGTGTTCCGTGCCGCGCCCGGTGCGGAAGTGCTGCCGGTCATCGATGGCCGGGTGGACGCCGACGCGCTGGCTGGCGCGCTCGCGCAGGATGGGCGTTCGGTCGTGGCGATCCAGCACGTCAATTCCGAGACCGGAACCGCGCTGATCTTGAACCCGAACGACACGATGATCGGTCAGGTGCGCGACGCCGGCGGACTATTCCTGAGCGACTGTTCGCAATCGGCCGGGAAATTCGAGCTGCCCGATGTCGATCTGGCGGTGGTGTCGGCGCACAAGCTGGGCGGACCGCCTGGGATCGGAGCGTTGCTGGTGCGCGACCTTGGCTGTCTGGAGCCGTCGGGCGGGCAGGAGTTCGGCTATCGCGGTGGGACCGAGAATTTGCCGGGGGCATTGGGTTTCGCGGCGGCACTGGAGGCGGGCGGACCTGAGTCCTGGGCCACCACGGCCGAGGAACGGTTCGACTTCAAGGACGCCCTGTGTCGCGGGGGCGAGATGGTCGCGCCGGGGGTCCAGTCCTCCTATATCTTCGCGTTCGCGATGGGGCGGTTGAGCGCGGCGGCGCAGCTGATCCGCTTCGATGCGCTGGGCTTCGCGATTTCGGCTGGCAGCGCCTGCTCGTCCGGAACACTCAAGCGCAGTCGTGCATTGGCCGCGTTCGGGATCGAATCGGAGATTGCCGACCGTACGGTGCGGATCAGCATCGGCTGGAGCACGACGCCGGCCGAGCTCGACGCCTTTGCCGACGCATGGCTGAAGATTTCGGGCCAAAAGGGAGCCGCATGACCTATCTCGACTATCAGGCGACCACGCCGCTCGCGCCCGAAGCGGTCGAGGCGATGCTGCCGTGGCTCAACGCCGGCTTCGCCAATCCGCATTCGGCGCACGCCGCCGGGCGCAAGGCCAAGGCGGCGGTCGAGGTGGCGCGCGAGGCGGTCGCGGACCTGATGCCGGACAATGGCATCGTCAGCTTCACCAGCGGCGCGACCGAGGCGTTGAACTGGGCGATCAAGGGCAGCAGCGGCCCGATCGTGACGGTGGCCACCGAACATGCCGCGGTACTCGATACCGTCGCGGCCGAGGCGCGGCGCGGGCGCGCGGTGACGGTGCTGCCGGTGGGCGGAGACGGGCTGGTCGAACTGGCCGCCGCACGCGAGGCGATCAAGCCGGGCGTCGGGCTGGTCGCGGTGATGCTGGTCAACAACGAGATCGGGACGATCCAGCCGCTCGACGAGCTCGCGGCGCTGGCAAAGGGCGCCGGAGCACTGCTGCTGTGCGATGCGGTACAGGGCTATGGCCGCGAGATCATCCCGGCGGCGTGTGATCTGGTCGCGGTGTCGGCGCACAAGGTCCATGGCCCGAAGGGAGTCGGAGCGCTGTGGATCCGAAACGGAGTCGAGCTCGAGCCGCTGATGCATGGCGGTGGACAAGAGCCGGCCGGGCGTTCAGGGACGCTGTCACCGGCATTGTGCGCCGGGTTCGGTGCGGCGGCGACGCTGGCCAAGCAGCGCTTCGGCGCGGATCGCGGGCATGTCGCGCAGCTGTTCCGCAAGGCCTATCAGGCATTGGGCGGGTCGGGCTGGACGCTCAACGGATCGTTCGACGATCGTTATCCGGGCAATCTCAATATGCGCTACCCCGGCCTCGACGTTGCCCGGTTGATGTCCGACCTGCGCGACATCGCCTTCTCGGCCGGGTCGGCGTGCGCGAGCGGATCGGGGCGGCCGAGCCATGTGCTGAAGGCGATGGGCCTTTCCGACAGCGATGCGCGGTCGAGCATCCGGCTCGGCTTCGGGCGCTACACGACAGAAGAGGCGCTGCTCGGCGCGGTCGAACGGATCGACGCGGCGGCGCGCGAGCAGAGGTTCGCGGCATGATCCGCGTGCGGTTCCTGACGCCGGACGGTGGCCTGGCCGGAGAAGCCGAGGGACAGGCGGGCTTTTCGCTGCTCGAGGTCGGGCAGGCGAAGGGCATGCCGCTTGAGGGGACGTGCGAGGGGCAGATGGCCTGTTCGACCTGTCACGTCATCGTCGCGGCGGAAGATTTCGATCGGCTGCCGCGCGCGAGCGAGGAGGAGGAGGACATGCTCGACCTGGCCGTCGGCGCGACGCGGACCAGCCGGCTGTCGTGCCAGATCGTCCTGACGCCGGAGCTGGACGGCCTCACGGTCAGCCTGCCTTCAGAACATCGCGATATGCAGGGACGATGACCACGACCCCCAATCGCCGCCAGTTGATCGCTGGCGCCGCAGCGCTTGCTGCATTTCCCTCGGCCGCTCTGGCGCAATCAAAGAGCGTGCTGGACCGGCTGCGCGAGGAGACGAGCGGGCGCATCGGGCTGGCTGTCTATGACAGCGGCACCGGTCGGCGCTATTTCGACGGAGCCGAGGCGCGGTTCGCGATGTGCTCGACCTTCAAGGTGCCGCTCGCGGCCGCCGTGCTGGCGCGGGCGGACCGAGGCGAGATCGACCTCAAGCGTGAGATCCGGTTCAGCGAGGCCGATTTACTCGATTACGCCCCGGTCGTGAGGGCGAATCTTGCCAAGGGCGCATTGCCGATCGAGACGCTGCTCGAGGCGGCGGTGGCGATGAGCGACAACAGCGCCGCCAATCTGGTGTTCGGCCAGATTTCGGGGCCGCGGGGACTGACCCAATTCATCCGGTCGGCCGGCGATGTGCTGACGCGCTCGGATCGTGACGAGCCGACGCTCAACAATGTCCGCAACGGCGAGGTGCGTGACACGACCACGCCGCAGGCGATGCTGTGGTTGCTCAACGCGCTGTTGCTTGGAGAGACGCTCGCCCCGGCATCGCGGGCGAAGCTGGCCGGTTGGATGGAGGCGTCGCCGACGGGCAAGGACCGGTTGCGCGCTGGACTGCCCAAGACGTGGCGGGTGGGCGACAAGACCGGGACGAGCGGCGAAGGCTATGTTCACGACATCGCGATCGCGACTCCGCCCGGGCGCAAGCCGATCCTGATCACCTGCTACATGGATGCGCCGATGCTGCCGTTGGCCAAGGTCAATGCCGCGCATGCCAAGCTGGGCGAGCTGGTCGGACTGTTGTTTTCCTAAAGCGCTACCAGAGCTGCGGCTTGGCGATCATCAGCCAGAAGACCGCGGTGAGGCCGAGAAAGGCGGGCCAACCGAGCCAGAACCAGGCGCGCATCGCGCGGCGATAGTCATCGCTCAGCGGCGTGCCGGTCTCCAGGGCCAGTTGGGCCAGCTTCTGCGCACGGATCTGGAGGCCGACCACCGGCACCCAGCAGGCGAAGGCGACCAAGTACAGCACGATGCTGGCCAGCACCCAGGATTCGGTCAGCGAATAGCCGAGGATATGGAGCAGCATCAGACCGCTCACCGGCTGGATCACGCCACTTGAGCCGGTGAAGATCCAGTCCGCGCGCACCACCATCCGGCCGACGCTGGCGATCGTCGCCGGATCGCCGGTGCGGTGCGCCGACCAGAGATACCAGGCGGTGCCGGCGCCGAAGCCGAACAGCACCGTCGAACTGAGAACATGAACCCATTTGAGCAGCAGATAGGTCATCAGCGGCGGTCCCCGATCGCGCCATGGACCAGGATCAGTAGCAGAATCGGCAGATTCTTGAGCAGCGGCCCGAGCGGATCGGCCCAGAGCGCGGGGAGTGCAAGGGTGAGTGCCAGCGTATAGCCCGCGACCACCAAGAGTTGGGCGACCGTTGCGACGCGGGCCCGGGAATCGCGGACGACCAGCGCGGCGATGGCGAAGTCGAGCAAGGCCGTACCGATCTGGAGCGGGAAGGCGAGGCTGTCGGGCGCGCCGACGGCCGCCAACACCTCCAGTGTCTGCATGCGTGCCGCGAACAGGCCGAGCAGGGCCGAGGCGAGCCACAGTAGCGCAAGGCCCCAACGGATCGCCGGAGCGAGGAAGAATAGTCGCGCGTGCCAGCGGTCCTGAACCCCGGCGGCGCGATCGCGCATCGCATTGTCCAGGCTGCGCGGGCGGAACCCGACCGTTTGCGCGAAGGCTTCGCCATCGGCGGCGTTGCCAGCGACCATCTGGGTCAGGCTGTTGGTCGAGACCGGGCCGGAACCGGTGAAGTCGCCGATCCGCCCGAGCAGGCGCATCACCGGCATCGGGACCGACACGAAGCGCGGACCCCCGAAGCCCAGCCAGCTACGATAGCGAGTCATGAGCTCACGCAGGGTCTGGGTCTTTGGCCCGGCTGGCTCCAGCGTCATGTTGACGAACCACAGGTCCTCACATGCCTGTCGCACCGATCGGGCAAGGTCGTCGGCATGGATTGGCGAGAAGGCGAAATCGCCATCGCCAGGCAGAGGCTGGACGAAGGGCAGGGCGGCCAGCCCGCGCAGCAGCGAGGTGCCGCCATAGCTCCCCTCCGCGATGACGAGCGAGGGACGGAAGATCGTCCAGCGCAGCCCCGATGCGCGCAGCGCCGCCTCGCCCTCGACCTTTGTGCGGGCATAGTCGGTGGCGACATCGGGCCGGGCGCTGACGGCGGAGAGGAGGATGACGCGGCGCACCTCGGCCTTCTTGCATGCGGCATGGAGCGCCTGGGGCATCGCGACATGGACCGCGTGCATGTCCGGCCCACGCAGCACCCCGGCGGCGTTGATCACGCAATCGATACCGGCAAGGTGGGGCGCCCAGGTTTCGGGCCGGGTCATGCGGGCCAGGTTGAGCGCGACCCATTCGGCCCCGGGTTCCATCTCACGCAGCGCCGAGATGTCGCGCGCCACCGCGCGGACCGTGTGGCCGCTCGCCAGCAGTTCGGAGAGGATATGGCGGCCGATAAAGCCCCCGGCGCCCAGCAGCAGGATATGCATCGGGCGGCTGCCTAGCATCGCTCTGTGCAGAAATCATTGAGCTATTGCGATGTCTGGCGGCTTCCCCCATATGCGCCGCGGGAGTCGGGCGGACGATGCCGTCGCCAACCCGGTCAGGTCCGGAAGGAAGCAGCCGTAACGATTTTCGTGTCGGGTCGTCCCGGCTCCCACCTTCCTATTTCATCATTGGCGAATAGTCGGTCAGGCGCATCATGCGATCCTGGATCGTGCCGATGATCGGGCGGTGTTCCGCCGGGGTCTCGCGCTTGATCCGGGCCATTCCTCGTCCGTCATGAACGCGGCCCAGCCGGCCTTCATCCGCGCCTCGTCGGGCCAGCGCGGGATATAGGCGAGTTCCGGCTTCTCGGCTGTGCCGCGCACCCAACCGCGCTGTCAGACGAATGTCTCGACGATTCCGAAGACCAGCAGCAGCGTGCTGACGGCCACGAGCAAGACCCTGTTCCACCTGCGCGATTTGATCTTGAGCAGCGCGACGAGCAGGGCCAGCCCGCCGAGACCGGCCCACACCACCATCAGTTTCGAATCCGTCATCGCCCGTTCTGCCCCAGGGGCCGGCTTGGCGATCTGCAGGGCAATGCTGCCGATCCAGGTTCCGGCATTGGCTGCGAGCAGGCCGCCGATCACAAGGCATTTCTGCTTGTCATACCAGTCGTCGAAATCGGGCCAGTCTTCCGGTTCGTCGGGAAAGATCAGCGTCGCGGCGAGATAGTAGATGCCGACAATGGTCAGCACGCCGACTAACGTGAGATAGTTGGCGGCGATCTGGTCGCGAGTCTCCCATGCGATCAGCCAGAAGTTGGTGAGGTCCAACATCACCAGGATTCCGAGCAGTGGCGTGAGCCAGCCGACCCTGATCGGCTTGGTGCCTCGCTTGAGCTTGAGCGTGCGCGAGAAGCCGCTCAGTACCCCTGCGATCGCGAGGCCGAGAAGCATGCCATAGACCGCGAAGACCAGCTCGAACGGACTCATGATGCTTTCCCCTGATTGCCGCGGGACAAATTAGCGTCAGCCGCATGATACGCTAGCCCATTGTCCGCAAACGAAAACCGCCGCCCCGTTTCCGGGGCGGCGGCTTCGTTTCGACAGTGATGTCAGGCGATCAGAGACCGACGATCAGCGATGCCATGAAGGTACGCGGGAAGCCGATGCTGGCGTTCGGCGCGTTGCTGTAACCGGTGATGGTCTGGCCATTGGCTGAATAGACCGGACCCTGGTTCAGGTTCTGCTGCAGGCCACCGACCCACAGTTCGTCGAACAGGTTCATCGCGTTGAACTTGAAGTAGGTCTTGTCGTTCAGACCCGCCCACTCCAGGCCGATCTTCACGTTCAGGTTCACGATCGTGTAGGCCGGAGTCTTGTTCGGATACACCACGAACAGCGTCGAAGTGCCATTGACCGGCGCAAACGCGCGAACCGGCTCGTTGGTGTCGTAGATGAAGCGCGGACCCGTGTGCTTCACCGTGCCGCCGATCTCGACCGGGCCGAGGATGGCGTTGAAACCACCACCGAAGCTGAAGGTCGGCGCACCCGCTTCGGACTTGCCGGCGGTCGGCGCGTAGATCGGCGTGCCGATCGGGCCAAGCGTGCCAGCGGCGGTCGTGCGGCCGATAATGACATCGTCCTTGATGCGCGACTTCAGGTACGAACCAAAGGCGTAGAAGCTCAGCTCGCGCATCGGCGCGTAGGCAATGCTGCCGTCGATGCCCCACTTCGTCACCTTGCCCAGGTTACGATAGACGCTGCGCTCCAGCTCGGGGTCGTACGACGACGCCAGGCGGTTGGTGTAGATCGTGTACCAGCCCGACGCCTGCACCTGGAACCTGCCGCTGTTGTAGCGGAAACCCAGGTCGAAATTGTCGGTCGTCTCCGGATCCGGATTGGCCTGAGCGGCGGTCACCGGGAAGTAGAAGGCGTTGTACAGATTGTCCGTGCCCGGCGCCTGGATGCCCTTCGAATAGTTACCGAAGATGGCTGCCTGCGGCGACAGGTTGAAGGTGAAGCCGGCATTCGGCAGCAGCCGCTTGTAGTTGAACACGCGGTTCTGCGGACCCTGGATGTTGAAGGTGCCGACACCCGGAACGGTCTGCGGGTTCTGCGTGCTGAGGTAAGCCTGCAGTGCCGCGGCGTCATCGGTGAAGCACTCGACGAAACCACCCGCGCTCGACGTGGCGCAGTTGTTGGTCAGGTTGCGACGCAGGAACGGCGCGCGCAGACCCAGGTTTACGCGCAGCGCCTTCTCGAAGAAGTCGCCGATATACTCGCCCGCCACCTGATGCAGGATGGCGTACGACTTGCGGTCGCGCTTCTGCAGCACGCGCCCGTTGACGTCGAGCAGTGGGTTGTCGACCGGGAACGGATTGGCCTGCTGACCATTGCCGAGCAGCAGCCCGACTTCACCGGTCTGGCGGTGATAGGCGCGGTCATAGGTGTAGGCGATGCGGATGCTATGCTCGTCGTTGATCTCGTAGCGCAGCGACGAGATCAGGCCCAGACGGTGGGTGTTGGTCTGGCTCGGCGTGGCGAAGCGGACCGCGTCGAGCAGGTCGCCGTCGCCGTTCAGGTCACGACCGAAATAGGGCGTGCCGCCGATATAGCCGACCTGGCAGCTCACCTGTGCGCCGTTCGGCGTGGTGGCGCAGTTGGCGTTGCCGCCTGCCGGGTTGACGTCGCGACGGCCTTCCTGGCCGACCGCGGTGCCGCCGCCATTCGCCTTCACATACTGGTAGCTCGGGTCGAAATAGAGCGTCAGCTTGTCGGAGAGCGTGAACTTCGACGCGATACGGATGTTGCCGGTGTCGCCCGGGTTCAGGCGCTCGTCGAAGATCGAGCCGCAGCTGCTCGCCGCATCGGCCAGACCTGGACGGGCCGCCACGGTCGTGGTGCACGGTGCAACCGTATATTCGCGCTCGTCCTTGGTGATCGGGAAGCGGTTGTTCGAATTCGGACCAACGACGCGCGTGATCCCCGGGGTGCCGATCGAGGTGTCGGTGCGCAGCGGCACCGAACCCTGGAAGTTGTTGCGGCCCTTGTTGAAGTGGCCGGCGATCGACAGGAAGTCGCCGTTGCTGCCCAGCGGCTGATAGATGCGGGCGTTATACTGTTCCTTGTACACCCGGGCGCGCGAGTTGAACGGCGACACGTTGTTGGTCGTGCTGGCGGCAACGAATGCGCGCGTGCCGAAGCTGGTGAACTCGCCGGTGTCGACGACGCCGAAGATGCGGAAGAATTCATAGTCGCCGACCGAACCGACCACCTGCGCGCCGAACTTCTCGTGCGGAAGGCGGGTGCGGTAGTTGACGGTCGAGCCGCTGGCTGCCGCGGTCGGGCTGTCGACGTCGGTCGAACCCAGGTTCACGTTGACCTGCGAGATCAGCTCCGAATCCAGCTGCTGCTGCGTGTAGATCGCGTAGCCACCCGAATCGTTCATCGGCATGCCGTCGAAGGTTTGGCTGATGCGCGTCGAGTCGAAGCCGCGGATGACCATGTTCGACGAGCTGCCCGAGGCCGAGCCATACGCGTCGTTGCCCGAGGTGCTGACACCCGGCAGCTGGTTGATCACTTCGTTGACCGCGACGCCCTGCGCCTGCTGGCGGATGAATTCGTCGGTCAGAACGCCCTTGGCCTTCGACGTCTTGGGCAGGACGACGCCCTGAACCCCGTCATCGACGCGGCTGCCGGTGACGACGACTTCGGTGCCTTCTTCGGCTTCGATGGAGCCGCTCGACTGCGCATAGGCAGCGCCGGGCATGATGATCGCGGCGCTAGCCACGCCGACGAGTAGAAAGTTTCGCATTGGTGTCCCCTTAGGATCGGCTCGGTAAGCCTGCGCGTGCGGCGATGTTCGCCGTCTTGCGCTGCCCCATGGGGAGAATTCTTTGCGAGATTGTTACAGTTGATTCAAGTCCATTGTGCGTTGCAAAAAAGCATCACCCCCCAAATCAGTGGGCGGACCCTACGATTTCCGCCCATTTCGCCTCGTCGATCACCGGAATTCCGAGATCGGCGGCCTTCTTCAGTTTCGATCCGGCGCCGGGTCCGGCAACCACAAGATCGGTTTTTGCCGATACCGAACCCGCGACTCGGGCGCCGAGCGACTCAGCCTGCGCCTTCGCCTCGTCGCGACTCAGCGTCTCGAGGCTGCCGGTGAAGACGATGGTCTTTCCGGTGACTTCCGACGCGCGGGATTCGACCACGAACGGCGGCGGGGCGACCTCGGCAAGCAGGTCGTCCCACACCGCACGGTTGTGCGGTTCATGGAAGAAGTCGGCAAGCGCATGGCCGACCGCGGCACCGACATTCTCGATCCCGATATGCTCTGCGATCGCCTTGTCGAGTCGGGTCCGGAATTTGGCGTCGGTCTCGCCGATCGCCGGAGTGATGCTTTCGCGCAACACGATCACCTCGTCCGCCAACGCGGCGAGGGCGGGGAGGGTAGCGAGGCGCTTCAACAGATCGCGCGCGGTGATCGATCCGATGTGACGGATGCCGAGGCCGAACAGCAGCCGCGCGGCGTCGGGCGCGCGCTTCGCCTCGATCGCGGCGAGGAGGTTGTCGACCGACTTGTCCTTCCACCCTTCGCGGCCGAGCAACTCGTCGCGATGCGCGGCGAGGCGGAAGATGTCGGCGGGTTCGGCGACCCAGCCAAGGTCGAGGAACTCGACGATGGTCTTCTCGCCCAGCCCCTCGATATCGAGCGCGCCGCGGCTGACGAAATGGCGCAGCCGCTCCTGGCGCTGCGCGGGGCAGATCAGGCCGCCAGTACAGCGATAATCGACCTCGCCCTCCTCGCGCGTCGCTTCGGACTGGCAGATCGGGCAGTGCGTGGGGAAGGCATAGGGTTCGCGTGCGTCGTCTCGCGTCAAATTCTCGACGATTTGCGGGATCACATCGCCGGCGCGCTGGAGCAGCACGCGGTCGCCGGGGCGAACACCGAGCCGCTCGATCTCGTCGGCATTGTGCAGCGTGGCGTTGGTGACGGTGACGCCACCCACCGTCACCGGCTCGAGTCGCGCGACGGGGGTGAGCTTGCCGGTGCGGCCGACCTGGATGTCGATGGCGTTGAGCGTCGTCTCGGCGCGTTCGGCGGGAAATTTGTGCGCGATCGCCCAGCGCGGCGCGCGGCCGACGCTGCCGAGGCGCGCCTGCCAGTCGAGCCGGTCGACCTTGTACACGACGCCGTCGATGTCGAAGGGCAGGTCGGCGCGCAATTTCTCGATCTTGCGATACTGCGCCAGCGCGGGTTCGACCTGAACACAGTCGACGAACAGCGGGTGGAGCGGGAAGCCCCAGGCCTCGATCGCCTTCATCACCGCGAACTGGGTGTCGCCCGGCAGCGCCGATGTCTCGCCCCAGCCATGGGCGAGGAAACGCAGCGGGCGCGATTGTGTGACTGACGCATCCTTCTGGCGCAGCGATCCGGCGGCGGCGTTGCGTGGATTGGCGAACTGGCGCGCTTCCTTGCCGCTCTCCCCGGCTTCGGCGGCGAGCCGGGCATTGAGCGCGAGAAAGTCGTCCTTCGCCATATACACCTCGCCGCGTACCTCGAACACGTCCGGGGCATCGGCGGGGAGCTCGACCGGGATGTCGGAAATGGTCAGCACATTGGGTGTGACATTCTCACCGACCTGGCCGTCGCCGCGGGTGGCGGCGAGGACGAGCTTGCGGTTCTCGTAGCGCAGCGAGCAGGACAGGCCGTCGATCTTGGGTTCGGCGGTGAGCGCGACACGGTCGTCCTCGCCGAGCTTGAGGAAGCGCCGCACGCGTAGCACGAACTCGACCACGTCCTCGTCAGAGAAGGCATTGTCGAGGCTCATCATCGCCTGGGCGTGGCGCACCTTGGCGAGATGCCCGGCGGGTGCGGAACCGACCAGCTTCGACGGGGAGTCGTCGCGGATCAGGTGCGGGAAAGCAGCTTCGATCGCGGTGTTGCGCCGCATCAGCGCGTCATAGTCGGCGTCGCTGATCTCTGGCGCGTCGTCGGTGTGGTAGAGCCGGTTGTGGCGGGCGATCTCGGTAGCGAGCGTCTCCAACTCGGCGGCGGCATCGATCTCGGTAGCGGGGAGCTTGTCCATGCGCTCTCGCTAAGCCGGAGGTTCAATCTCTGCAACGGCCACTGCATACTCCCGATCGTCACCCCGGACGTGTTCCGGGGTCCACGGCGCGGCAAGCGAACCTCCGAAGGCTCGATCGAATCCGCCGCAGCAAGGTGGCCCCGGCACGGTGGCCGGGGTGACGACTAGTCGTAGATGCCCTTCCGTTCGACGATCACTTCACCTTCAACTGATCCAGCGCGAAGGCGAGATATTCGGACTGTTCGCGGAACCGCTCGAACCGGCCCGACTTGCCGCCATGGCCCGCTTCCATGTTGACGCGGAACAGCAGCGGATTTGGGTCGGTCTTGAGCGTGCGCAGGCGTGCGACATATTTGGCCGGCTCATAATATTGCACCTGGCTGTCCCACAGCCCCGTGCCGACGAAGATCGCCGGATAGGCCTTCCGCTTGAGCTGATCATAAGGCGAGTAGCTGAGCATATAGTCGTAGCTCGCCTTGTTCTCCGGGTTGCCCCACTCGTCATATTCGCCGGTGGTGAGCGGGATGGTCGGGTCGAGCATCGTCGTCACGACATCGACGAACGGAACCAGGTTGATGATCGCGCCATAAGTCTGCGGCGCCATGTTGGTGATGCCGCCCATCAGCAGGCCGCCGGCGCTGCCGCCCATCGCGGCGACGCGACCCTTCTTCGCATAACCCTGTTTCACCAGATATTCTGTGACGTCGATGAAATCGGTAAAGCTGTTCTTCTTGTTGAACATCCGCCCGTCATCATACCATTTGCGGCCCATTTCCTGCCCGCCGCGAATGTGCGCGATGGCATAGACCATGCCGCGGTCGAGCAGGCTGGGCAGCATCGGCGAGAAGCCGGGATCGGTCGAATTGCCGTAGCTGCCATAGGCATATTGGAATAGCGCGGCGCTGCCGTCCTTCTTGAACCCCTTGGCATAGACCAGGCTGACCGGAACCTTGGTCCCGTCGCGCGCGGTCGCCCAGATGCGTTCGGTCACGTATTTCGACTTGTCGTAGCCGGGGACGGGGTTGACCTTGAGCGTCCTGCGCTCGCCCGTCTTCATGTTCGCCTCGATCGTGGTCGCGGGCGTCGTCAGCGAGTTGTAGGTGTAGCGGACCCAGTCGGTCGCGGTCTCGGCGTTGGTGCTGAGTCCCATGCTGTACGCCGGTTCGTCGGCCTCGACGAAGCTCGACTTGCCGTCATTGCCCAGCAGCCGCAGCCGCTTGTTGCCGCCCGAGCGTTCCTCGATCGCGAGATAGTTGTCGAAGGGCTGGACGCCCTCGATGAACACGCTGTCGCTGTGCGGCACGATGTCCTTCCACGCCGCCTTGCCCGCGCCGGTCGCGCTGTCGGGCACGGTCATCAGGCGATAGTTCGGGGCCTGCCAGTTGGTGCGGATCACCCAGCGGCTGCCGACATGGTCCGCGCCATAGAGGAAGTCGCGCTCGCGCGGCGCCAGCACCGTGAAGGTCGCGGGATTGTCGACCGGCGCGCAGCGCTGCTCGTCGCTGATGGTCTTGCCCGAATAGATGCAGATGAACTTTTCCGAACTGGTCGTGCCGATGCCGAGCGAGAAGGTGTCGTCCTGCTCCTCGTAGACCAGCCGGTCCTGGCTGACCGGCGTGCCCAGCACATGCGCCTTCACCCGCTTGCCGAGCAGGGTGACGGGATCTTTCTCGATATAGAAGATCGTCTTGTTGTCGCCAGCCCAGGCGAAGCCCGGCTGCGCGTTGGGGATCTCGTCGCTGAGCGTCTGCCCGGTGGTCAGGTCCTTGACCTTGAGGACATATTGGCGCCGGCCGACCTTGTCCTCGGCATAAGCGAGCAGGCGGTTGTCGGGGCTGACCTGGCGTGCGGCGATCTGGAAGAAATTGGCGCCCTTGGCCATCTCCGGCTGGTTGAGGATGATCTCCTCCGCCGCGTCCAGCGATCCCTTCTTGCGCGCGACGATCGGGTAGTTCCCGCCGGTCTCGAAGCGCGTGTAGTACCAGTATTCGTTGTCGAGGTAGGGGACGGTGCTGTCATCCTGTTTGATGCGGCCGACGATCTCCTTGTACAGCACCTCCTGCACCGGCTTGGTCGGCGCCAGGACCGTGTCGGCATAGGCGTTCTCGGCCTTGAGATAGGCGAGCATCTCAGGGTTCTTCCGCGTGTCGTCGCGCAGCCAGTAATATTCGTCCTCGCGGGTCGCGCCGAACGGGGCCTTCACCTGGTGCGGCTTCTTCGCCGCGACCGGCGGCTTGGGGGCTTCCTGAGCAAGGGCGGGGACAGCGGCGGTGGTGGCGAGGCTGACGATCAGAGCGCGGCGGAGCCAGCGGGGCATGCGATTCTCCCAAGGTTATGTTGTTACATCTGCGACGAAGCGCGCGCGCTGACAAGCCAAAGCGATTGAACAGTCCGGTCGCCGCCGCATAGACTGACGGCGCAACCAAACAGAAAGTCCGCCGTGTCCCTTCGTCTTGCCGCCGCCACGCTCCTGCTCGCCGCGCCCGCCGCTGCGCAGACCGCGACCGAGATTAGCCCCGCCAACATCGCCGACACGGTCCGCACGCTTGCCTCGGACCAGTTCCAGGGCCGCGCACCCGGCACGATCGGCGAAGAGCGCACCGTCGGCTATCTGATCGGGCGGTTGCAGGCGATGGGGCTTGAGCCGGCGGGCAAGGATGGCGGGTGGACCCAGCCCGTCCCGTTGCTCCACACGATGCTGGGCACCCCGGCGAAGCTTGCGTTCGGCGGCAAGGCGGGCACGCCGCTCGTCCAGGGCACCGATATCTATGTCTCGACGCTTCAGCCGAAGGACACCGTCGCGATCTCCGGCGCGCCCGTGGTGTTCGTCGGCTATGGCGTGAACGCGCCCGAGCGCGGCTGGGACGATTTCAAGGGCGCCGACCTCAAGGGCAAGGTCGTGGTGATCCTGGTCAACGATCCCGACTTCGCCGCCGCGGCGGGTGAGCCGGTCGCGGGCAAGTTCGGCGGCCGCACGATGACCTATTATGGTCGCTGGACCTACAAGTTCGAGGAAGCGGCGCGGCAGGGCGCGGTCGCCGCGCTGATCGTCCACGATACCGACGCCGCCGGCTATGGCTGGAATGTCGTGAAAAGCCCCGGTGGCGAGAATTACGGCCTGGTCGTTCCGCCCGAAAAGGTCACCAGTCTCGCGCTCCAGGGGTGGATGGCGCACGACGTCGCCGACAAGGTCTTCGCCGGCGCCGGCCTGGACCTTGCCAAGCTCCGCACCGCCGCCCGGCGCAGCGATTTCCGCCCGGTGGAACTGAGCGGCGTGACGCTCGATGCAGTGATCCCGGTGACGCACAAGGTCGTGCAGAGCCAGAATGTGCTCGCCCGGATCCCGGGAGCGAAACGCCCGGGTGAGTCCGTGATGTATGGTGCCCATTGGGATGCCTATGGCGAGGGCAAGCCCGACGAGCAGGGGCGCATCTATCGCGCGGGCGCCAATGACGATGCGCTGGGCGTCGCCGGGCTGTTCGAGATCGCGCGGCTGTTCAAGGCCGCCCCGCCGCCCGACCGCTCGATCCTGTTCGCGTTCTGGACCGCCGAGGAACGTGGGCTGCTGGGGTCGGAGGCCTATGCCCAGAACCCGATCTTCCCGGTCGAGACCACGGTCGCCAATCTCGGCCTCGACATCCTGCAGACCGCCGGCAAGGCGCGGGACGTGATCCTGGTCGGCAAGGGGCAGGGGACGCTCGAGGACGATCTCGCCCGCCTCGCCGCGAAACAGGGGCGTACGGTGTCCGTCGAAAGCCTGCCGGAACGCGGCCTCTTCTATCGCGCCGACCATTTCAGCATGGCCAAGCGCGGGGTACCCGTGCTGCTGATGATGGGCATCGCGGGCGCCTCCGATCTCGTCGCCGGCGGCAAGCTGGCGGGCCAGAAGTGGGTCGATGACTATACCGGCAAATGCTATCATCAGGCCTGCGACGCCTGGAGCGAGGCGTGGAATCTCGACGGCGCGGTTCAGGACATCGATGTCTTCTACCGCATCGGCGACGAGCTCGCCCGCTCGGCCAAATGGCCGCAATGGAAGCCGGGGAGCGAATTCAAGGCGATCCGCGACCGCAGCGGCGCCGCGCGTAAATAGGCCGTGCCATACCCGATCTGAAACGACGTCACGACGCCGCTTGAGCCGCGGCCTGCCGCGATGATATGCAGCGCGCCTCCGGGGAGGGGATCGGTGGACGAGTATCGATTGCGCGTGCCGTTGCGCCGCTATGAAACGACGCTGGACCGGGCGGGCTTCGCGCTTGCCACGGGCGGGGCTCTGGGTGGACTCCTCGTGGTGGCGCTGGTCGTGGCCGGCGGACAATATGGCGCCGTGTCGCTGCTCACCGCCTGGGCGCTGGGCGCGCTGTTCGTGACTCTGGGAATCGCGGCGGTCGCGGCGCCGTTGTGGCTCGGCCTTCATGTGATGGGCTGGCGCCAGCCGTGGCACGCCGCCGTGCTGGGCGCGGTGCTGGCGCTGATCGTCTTCGTCGCGGGGCAGACCCATGGCTTCGGCCTGCTCGATACCCCGCCCAGCGATGCGCGAACGACGCTGTTCCGCTGGCTCAGCGCGCTCGCCACCAGCGCGCTGGTGGCGCTGGCCGCTGCGGGAATCGCGCTGGCGATGTGGCGGGTGGCCTATCGACCGGCCGAATAGGCCACCCGTCCGGATCAGCCCTTGGTCTGGGCGGTACACTCACCGACGCGCTTGCCGGTGATCTGGGTCTTCATCGTCATCTTGCCGCCGGGCATGCCCGGTGCGCCCGACATCGCGGTCTCGCTGTTCAGCTCGTAGGACGTGCTGCCGATCGTGCCGGTCGTCGTCGCCTTGAGCTCGCCCGCGCCCTGCGGCTTGCAGGTCATCACCGCGTTGAGCTTGCCACCCGACAGTTCATAGCTGTCATATTTGCAGCCGCCGCCGGCCTTGCCGCCGAACATCTCGCTCGGGGGCTTCTCGACCATTTCCGGCGTGACGCAGGTCTCGACGGTGTTCTCGGATGCCTTGGCCATCTGCTGGCCCATCATGTCGGCCTGTGCCTTGGGCAGGCCGGGCATGTCGACCGATACGAACTTGATCTGGGTCTGCCACTGGCCGGGCTGCATCTTCACGGCATCTTGCGTGGCCTTCGCCACCTCCTCGATCGAGGCGTTCTCGCCCTTCACGGTGGGACCACCGCCGCCGCAGGCGGCGAGGGCAAGCATCGGTGTCAGAATCAGCGGTGTAAATCGGGACATAATTGGCTCCTGCTTCGTTTCGCTTGGGGCACGGCCCGTTGCACACAACGCATGCAGAACAAAGTTTGTCAACAATGTGGCGCGGTTTGCCGTATTTTAGCCACATTCTGACGTGAGACGCGGTTTTGCAGGCGTGGCTTCGGCATCGCCCACGCCAACACGCGCGCTCGCTGCGCGGCGGACCGGTCCGCCGGACAATCCTGAAAACCCTCCCTCGCGTGGGGGAAGAGAAAGACGCCGCGAATTAGGTCGCCTTCAACGCCGCGTTCGCGGCCTTCTTTTCCGCATCGCTGCACTCGCCGATGCGCTTGCCGATGGTCTTGGCCTTGATGTGCATGCCCGGGCCGCCCGGCGTGGTGACGTTCATCTCATTCTCTGACACGAAGCTCTTGCCGTCGAACGTGCCGGTCATCCGCATCTTCATCTCGCCGCCGCCGGCGCCCTGCATCGGGCAGACCAGCGTGCCGTCGATCTTGCCGTCGGCCATCACGAAATTGTCGTACTTGCACTTGCCCTGGGTGGCGGCGAGCACCTGCGCCGGCGGGTTCTTGGCCTGCTCCTCGGTGATGCAGCTGGTGGAAGTTTCCGTCTTGCTCAGCATCGCGTCGGTCATCTGCTTCTTCATCTCGGCCGGAAGGCCGGGAAGATCGACCGACACGGTCTGGACCGTCGTTTCCCACTTGCCGGGGCTGAAGCGGGTGCCGCCGGCCTCCTCGACCTTCTTGGCGACCTCCTCGACGCTGGCATTCTTGACCGCGACATCGCCGCCCCCACAGGCGGCCAGCAGGATGGCGGGCGCGAGTGCTGCGAAGGGAAGGGCATGGCGCATGGGGTCGGGTCCTCTCGATGGTTTGGTCGCTTGCTGGACTGATAGGCGGCAAAGGGCAACGGGGTGCGCGCCGATTAAGGGCCGGAATCCGCTACTAGATGGCCAATTGCGGTTCCTGATGTACTTTGAGGGTGCCTATAGGAAAGGAGGGATTCTGCTACTAAATTGCTGCCATGGCTAAGGTCCCTATCTTTAACCTGTCCGCCCTGGCCGAGCGTCTAGTTGAGGCAGGGCAGAAGCTCGATCTTGCATGGAAGATCAAGAACGCTGTTGGGCTGCAGTCGATTTCAGTCGATCTCCGTATGGCTTTGGAAGCTTGCGACGCACTTGAGTTTTCGCTCGACACGCCGATGAACCAGCCGCCGGAACACAGGGAGTCGAGTGAAGCGGCCCTTATGAACAACATCATATTGCTCTACGTCCGTGCCGCGAAGACATCATCTGATGAGCGGAAGCAATATGATCCGCGTTCGAATTTCACTCCGGAAGAGTTATTCGTCCATAGCGAGCTTTGCGATTTGCGAGATCTCGCAATTGCACACTTCGGTACAGGCGGGTCATATGTCGGTAATTGGGTACGTGAGGTTGCGGTACTGGAAGGTGGGCAAGCGGGGCGGACCGGCGTGGTCTCACGTCGCCAGATTATTGATCGGTCTCTAGTTAAGAGGGCGCGAGCGCAGATTGCTCGTGTAATCGAGATCGTTGATCCGATTGTAGTGGCACGGATCGACGGCATCACATCAGCGCTGTCCGCCGAAAGAAAGGCCGACCCCGAGTTCTGGCACGAAGTTAGTAACCACCCGATCAATATGGATGTCTTTCTAGGAGGCGCTGAGCATGTGGTTGCGATGCAGGGCACGCCGAATGGCGAACGGGCGCGCGGCAGTTTCGGTCAACGCCAATTGGGAAGCCACTCAAAGCGATCGTAATGGCGCGTAGATGAACAGTCGGCTTTGCGAGAGTGAAGTTCGTTCTTCATTTGTTCCGATGATTCTGCCATACTCGCGTTAGCGAGGCATGTGGATGCAAAACCCAATCTACCATCATTCTCAACCTGCCTTGACGACACCGGTCGCGAAGGTGTCGCGCCTGTGTCGCGTTCCGTCGCAAACATGGCGCGTCGCTGTCGCGCAAGTGGCGCGTCGGTGTCGCGTACCCGGCGCGTCACCGTCGCGTATCGTCGCCCTATCTCTGGGGGCACCGTGAAAAACCGGTCGAATCCGTCAACTGTGTCAACCTGCCTGTCAATCAAGCCCGATTGCACCCCCATCTGAAGGCCCCATATTCGCGCCATGACGATTCAGATCCGCACCAGCCTTGCCGAGCCTGAGACCGGTCCCGGTTTCGTACCCCATCGCCCCAATCGCCCCGAAAAGAGCGAGGGCGGCAGGGCGTTCAAGCTGGTCAGCGAATACACCCCCTCGGGCGACCAGCCGACCGCGATCGCGGAGCTGACCGAGGCGGCGCTGGCGGGGGAGCGCGATCAGGTGCTGCTGGGCGTCACCGGCTCGGGCAAGACCTTCACCATGGCCAAGGTGATCGAGGCGCTTCAGCGTCCCGCGCTGATCCTCGCCCCCAACAAGATCCTCGCCGCGCAGCTCTATGGCGAGTTCAAGAGCTTCTTCCCCGAGAACGCGGTCGAATATTTCGTCAGCTATTACGACTATTACCAGCCCGAGGCGTATGTCGCCCGGTCGGACACCTACATCGAGAAGGAAAGCTCGGTGAACGAGGCGATCGACCGGATGCGCCACTCGGCCACCCGCTCGCTGCTCGAGCGCGACGACGTGATCATCGTCGCTTCGGTCTCGTGCCTTTACGGCATTGGCTCGGTCGAGACCTATTCGGCGATGATCTTCGACTTGAAGAAGGGCCAGGTCGCCGACCAGCGGGAGATCATCCGCAAGCTCGTCGCGCTCCAGTACAAGCGCAACGACGCCGCCTTCGCGCGCGGCAATTTCCGCGTGCGCGGCGACAGCCTCGAGATCTTCCCGTCGCATTATGAGGACACCGCCTGGCGGATCAGCTTCTTCGGCGACGATATCGAGGAGATTACCGAGTTCGATCCGCTGACCGGGGCCAAGGTCGCCAACCTCGATTACATCCGCGTCTATGCCAATTCGCACCACGTCACGCCGGGGCCGACGCTCAAACAGGCGATGGAGGCGATCAAGCACGAGCTGGCCGAGCGGCTCAAGGAGCTGCAGGCCGAGGGCAAGCTGATCGAGCATCAACGGCTGGAGCAGCGCACGCATTTCGACCTGGAAATGATCGCGGCGACCGGCAGCTGCGCGGGGATCGAGAATTACAGCCGCTTCCTCACCGGCCGTCTGCCCGGTGAGCCGCCGCCCACCTTGTTCGAATATCTGCCCGAGAATGCGCTGCTGTTCGTCGACGAAAGCCACCAGACCGTGCCGCAGATCGGCGCGATGGCGCGTGGCGACCATCGGCGCAAGATCACGCTGGCCGAGTACGGTTTCCGCCTGCCGAGCTGCATCGACAATCGCCCGCTGCGCTTCAATGAATGGGAAGCGATGCGCCCGCAGACCGTCAGCGTCTCGGCGACGCCGGGCGGGTGGGAGATGGACCAGACCGGCGGCGTGTTCAGTGAACAGGTGATCCGCCCCACCGGCCTGATCGACCCGCCGGTCGAGATCAAGCCGGTCGAGGAGCAGGTGCAGGACCTGATCGTCGAGTGCCGCAAGACCGCCGAGGCGGGCTACCGCACGCTCGTCACGACGTTGACCAAGCGCATGGCCGAGGATCTGACGGAGTATATGCACGAAGCGGGGATCAAGGTCCGCTACATGCACAGCGACGTCGAGACGCTGGAGCGTATCGAGTTGATACGCGATCTGAGGTTGGGCGTGTACGATGTGCTGATCGGTATCAACCTGCTGCGCGAAGGGCTTGATATTCCTGAGTGCGGGCTGGTCGCGATCCTCGACGCCGACAAGGAGGGCTTCCTGCGGTCGGAGACGTCGCTGATCCAGACGATCGGCCGCGCCGCGCGCAACGTCGAGGGCCGCGTGATCCTCTATGCCGACCGCATCACCGGCAGCATGGAGCGCGCGCTCAACGAGACCAGCCGCCGCCGCGAGAAGCAGAAGGCGTATAACCTTGAGCACGGGATCACGCCGACGACGATCAAGCGCAACATCGGCGACATCATCGCCCATGTCGCGTCGAAGGATCAGGTGACGGTCGAGATCGATGACGGCCCGGCGCACATGGTCGGCCATAATCTCCGCGCATACATCGAGGAGCTGGAGAAGAAGATGCGCGACGCCGCCGCGAACCTCGAATTCGAGGAAGCGGGCCGCCTGCGCGACGAGATCCGGTCGCTCGAGGCCGAGGAACTGGGCCTGCCGCACGATCAGCACCGCGCGCCGGTGATGGGCCGCAGCAACGAAGGCAAGCCAGGCACGCGCAAGGGCAAGTTCGGCAAGGTGCAGCGCAAGTGGGGTGGGGGGCGGCGCTAAGTCGCCCCACGCGGTTGAGCCGGGGTGCGCCTTCGCCCATAAGGCTCGATATGCGTGTCATTTTTGCTTTCGCGTCGCTCGCCGTTCTTGCCGGCTGCGTGGCGCCTTCCGCTCCGCCGCCGGCCCCGGCGCGGCCCGTGCCGGTTCCCGCACCGGCTCCCGCACCGGCCCCGCTGCCGCCACCGCCCGCGGCGAGCAGCGACTGGCGCGATTGGCCGCTGACGCCGGGCAGCTGGAGCTATCGTCAGGATTCACGCGGCTCGGTTGCGCTGTTCGGGTCAGCAGGTGATCCGGTGTTCAGCCTGCGCTGCGATCGTTCGGCGCGGCAGTTGCAGCTGACCCGGCGTGGCGCCGCCGCGGGGACGATGACGGTGCGGACCAGCTCGACCGCCCGCAACCTCACCACCGGGGCTGCGACCGATGGCGCGTCGGTCTCGCTGCCCTCGAACGATCCGCTCGTCGATGCAATGGGTTACAGCCGCGGACGCTTCATCGTCGAGAACACGGCACTGCCGTCGCTGGTGCTGCCGGCGTGGTCCGAAGTGCTTCGTGTCGCGGAGGATTGCCGGGGCTGAGCGACCGTTGGTCCGCATCGCGCCAGAACCTTGAGAATCGCCGATTTCGCTACGCAATACAAGACTTGTTCTGCGAATCAGGATGATTCATGTTGGCTGCGTGCCCAGGCCGGGCACGGCGTTTTAACAAGCGAAAGGAGGTGATCCGATGTCTCATGGTTCAGCAATGGGGTCGGTTCAGTTCGTTCGGGAGACGCGTCGCTAAGTTCCGATGCATCCGGTGGATCACCTCCACCGGAATGGCGCTCGGGGGGTATCCTCCCCCAATCAACGGCGCCAGTAGCGGACAAGCGGCCCGCATGGTCTCCCGGGCTGGAGCTTCCGGCCGCTGACCATGTCGGAGGTCACCGGGTGCCAGAGATGGCCCCGGTGGCCTCTTTCATTTTCAGCGATGTTTGACGCAGAGAGGGTTTCATGTCGCACAGAATTCTCACCTTCTATGGCTCCTATCGCGAGGCGCGGATGGGTATCCGGCTGGCGCGCTGGATGACCGCCCGGCTGGCCGAGCGCGGATGCGACGTCGAGTTGATTGACGCGAAGGCGGTCGGACTGCCGATGCTCGACAAGCGCTACATGGACTATGCGCCGGGCGAGGCACCGGAGGTGATGGAGACGCTGGCCGCGAAGCTGCGTGCGGCTGACGGATTCCTGTTCGTCGCGGGCGAGTACAACTGGGGAATGCAGCCGGGCCTCAAGAATCTGACCGACCATTTCCTGGCCGAATGGGCGCGGCGGCCGGCGGCGATCGTGAGCTATTCGGGCGGGCGGCTGGCAGGCGCGCGGAGCAATTCGATGTGGCACCCGACACTGACCGAGATGGGGATGGCGGTTGTTCCTGCGACGATCACCGTGGCGCAGATCGGCCAGACACTCGACGCGGACAATGTGCCGCAGGGCGAGGGCGGTGCGGCGCTGGAGCGCGGCTTCGCTCGCTTTGCCGACGAGTTGCTGTGGTGGATCGGCGCGGCGAAGGCGCAGCGCTCGCGGGCCGGCTAGAAGATCAGTGAGACCAGGAACACCAACAGCGCAAACAGCGCGAAAGGTATGGCCAGGATCAGCGCGATGACCGCCATCACTGTCCAGGCGCGGCGCAGGCCGAACCCGTCGCGGACGCTGTGAAAGATGACCTGAAGCAATCCGAGAAAGCCGGACTCTCGCATCAGGCCTCCATCAGTCCCTTGAGCCGATACAAGGCGTCGAGCGCGTCGCGTGGGCTGAGGCTGTCGATGTCGAGGCCCGATAGCTCGGCGCGAAGAGCATCGACGGCTTCCTCCTCATGCTCGGCAGCGGCGGCGAACAGTGGCAGGTCGTCAAGACCCGCTGCGATGCCGCCGGTCTTCTCGCGGCCGGCTTCGAGCTTGGCGAGCACCGCCTTGGCGCGCGAGATGGTCACAGGCGGCAGACCTGCGAGGCGCGCGACCGCGAGGCCGTAGCTGCGGTCGGCGGGGCCTTCGGTCACCTCGTGGAGGAGGATGAGGTCACCTTTCCACTCGCGGGCGCGGACATTGTGGAGACTTAAACTATCACAGCGTTCGGCGAGGCGTGTCAGCTCGTGGTAGTGCGTAGCGAATAGACAGCGGCAACGATTGTCCTCATGAATCGCTTCCACGACCGCCCAGGCGATGGCGAGACCGTCATAAGTCGAGGTGCCACGCCCGACCTCGTCGAGGATGACGAAGCTGCGTGGTGTGGCCTGGGCCAGGATCGCCGCGGTCTCGACCATTTCGACCATGAAGGTCGAACGGCCGCGCGCGAGATTGTCCGACGCGCCGACGCGGCTGAACAGGCGATCGACCAGGCCTAGCTTCGCGCGCGCCGCCGGCACATAGGCGCCGGCCTGGGCGAGCACCGCGATCAGCGCGTTCTGACGCAGGAAGGTCGATTTACCGCCCATATTGGGGCCGGTGACGAGCCACAGCCGATCGGTTTCGGAGAGGACGCAGTCGTTCGCCACGAAACGCTCGCCGCTGCGGGCCAGCGCCGTCTCGACGACCGGATGGCGTCCGCCTTCAACCTCGAAACAGGCATGATCGGCCAGTGCGGGGCGGGTCCAGCCGCCCTCGGCCGCGCGCTCGGCAAGACCCGATGCGACGTCGAGCCGGGCAAGTGCGTCGGCGGTGGCGGCGACGGCCTCGCGCCGGTCGAGCGCAGCGGTGGTCAGTTCTTCAAGATGCGCGGCCTCGGCGGCGAGCGCATGGGCGCCGGCCTGGGTCACCTTGATCGCGATCTCGTGCAGTTCGGGCGCGTTGAAGCGAACCACGCCAGCGAGCGTCTGGCGATGGGTAAAGCCGCTGTCGGGACGCATCAGGTCATCGGCATGCTTGGCCGCAACCTCAATATGATAGCCGAGCACGCCGTTGTGCTTGATCTTCAGCGCGGCGATGCCGGTGCGCTGCTTATAGTCGGCTTCGAGCGCGGCGATGGCGCGGCGGCCGCCGGCGCCCGCGTCGCGCAGGTCGTCGAGCGCGGCGTCATAACCCTCCGCGATATAGCCGCCGTTCGCGGCATCGATCGGTGGGGCGGGGACGAGCGCACGCTGGAGCAGATCGATCAGCGCGCCATGGCCACGCAGGTCAGGCGCAAGCGAGGCGA
The DNA here is from genome assembly GCF_059415525.1 of Sphingomonas sp. GW821-FHT10C01. Classification (NCBI taxonomy): domain Bacteria; kingdom Pseudomonadati; phylum Pseudomonadota; class Alphaproteobacteria; order Sphingomonadales; family Sphingomonadaceae; genus Sphingomonas; species Sphingomonas sp. GW821-FHT10C01. The sequence goes on from NZ_JBWKNK010000001.1 coordinate 1,468,568, forward strand.
GCAAGGTGGGCGGAGCGGGAACCTTGCCGAGTGTCTCGCCGAGCCGCCACGCGCCGTCGAGACCGTCGCGCAGCTGGCCGAGATCACGCGGGCTACCGCGCCCTGCTGCAAGGCGGCCGATCGCGCGGCCGATATCGGGAAGCGCCCGGAGCGAGGCGCGCAGATCGTCGCGCAGGCCCGGTTCGTCATGGAAGCGCTGGACGAGGTCGAGCCGCGCCTCGATCGCATGGCGGTCCATCAATGGTGCGGCGATATCGGTGCCGAGCAGGCGCGCGCCCGCGCCGGTGACGGTGCGGTCGACGGAATCGAGCAGGCTGCCCTTGCGCGTGCCGGCCTGACTCTGGGTCAGCTCGAGGCTCTCGCGCGTCGCGGCGTCGATCGCCATGCTGGCGTCGGAGCGGGTGATGCGTGGCGGGCGCAGGAAGGGCAGGGCGCCCTTGGCGGTATGTTCGAGATAGGCGACGAGCCCGCCCGCAGCCGAGAGCGCGGCGCGACCGAACTGACCGAAACCGTCGAGCGTGGCGACATCGAACAGACGCTTGAGACGGGTTTCGCCGCCGCTGCTGTCGAATTCGCCGCGCGGGCGGTAGCTGGTGACGTCGAGCGCGTCACTACCATCGGCGGCGATCACCTCGGCAGCGCCCAGCCGGGCGAGTGCGGCGCCGACCGCATCGGGCGCGCATTCGAGGATTTCGAACCGGCCGGTCGAGATATCGGCGGCGGCAATGGCGGACTCGCCGCCCGCTTCGCCGATCGCGGCGCACCAATTGGCTGACCGGCTATCGAGCAGCGATTCCTCGGTCAGCGTACCGGCGGTGACGACGCGAATGATCGCGCGCGCGACCAGTGCCTTTGAGCCGCCGCGCTTCTTCGCTTCTTCAGGCGTTTCGATCTGATCGGCGATGGCCACGCGCTGCCCGGCCTTGATCAGGCGGGCGAGATAGCCGTCCATCGCATGAGCGGGGACGCCGCACATCGGGATCTTCTCACCTCCATGCTCGCCGCGCGCGGTGAGCGCGATGTCGAGGATGCCGCTGGCACTCTTCGCATCATCGAAGAAGAGCTCGTAGAAATCGCCCATGCGATAGAAGAGCATGCAATCGGCCGCTTCGGCCTTGAGCGCGAGATACTGCGCCATCATCGGGGTGGGAGCGGCGTCGGCCATTACGGGACTCGATAGGGGTTCAGACGCGGGCGGCAAGCCCGGAATTGGCGACACTTGTGGATGGATCAGCGTTCGCGGAACTGGACCCAGTCGGTCGGGCATTGCGCGACGGGCTTGGGTTTGGCCTGCGCCCCTTCGATCGTCCAGCATTCGTCGAAGATCGAGCAATAGCAGGAGCGGACCTGCAGCTTCCACCGTTCGGTCTCGAAGCGGTCCCACAGCGCCTTGCTCGTCGGGGTTTCGGCAACCTGCATGAACTTGACCGCTTCCCCGGGGCGGGCGACGATGCCGGACGAGGGTGAGGTGGAGAGATTGAGCCCGCCATTGGGTTGGAAGCCGCAGCATTTGGTGAGCAGATCGCGGGGATCGCGCACCGGCTGGCCCTGATAGCGGATTTCGATCGGGCCGAGCAGCGCGGGACCGACGCCGTTGTTGGAGAGGTTGAGCGAGATCATGCGCTCGCCCTTCTCGCTGACACCGCTGTTGCTCGTGCCGTAGGAGAGGAACGGCCAGGCATCGGCCTGCTGCATCTTCTTGGTCGCTTCGGCCTGGACGAAGGTGAAATAGGCGACTCCGACGGAGATCAGCATCGCCGGCGCGCCGATCAGGAAATGGCTGGCCATCAGCCAGGGCAGCAGCTTGAGCAGCTTGCCGAGGCGTCCGCCGATATTGTCGCCGCGCACAGAGAGGGCTGCGACCTCCGCTTCGAGCTTGGCGATCCGGTCCAGTTCGGGTGTCGGTACGGTCATGCGCGTTGGATAGCGAAGCCGCGGGGCACCGACAATTGGAATGGATGTGCGGATTTCCGCACAGATTGACGCGATTTCGAGTCGGACGCGGGAAATGTCATCGCTGCGTCTCTTGCAAAGCGCCAGATTGCGGTGACGCGGACCCGTGCCTAAAGGGGTCGTGACCGGGAGAGAAGAATGTCCGAAGAAGCCAATGTCCAGTTTTCCGAGCGCGAGGCGCTGCTGTTCCACTCGGAGGGCCGGCCGGGCAAGATCGAAATCATCGCGTCCAAGCCGCTGACCACCCAGCGCGACCTGGCGCTGGCCTATTCGCCGGGCGTCGCCGTGCCGGTGCAGGCGATCGCCGACGATCCGGCGACAGCTTACGACTATACCGCCAAGGGCAATCTGGTCGCCGTGATCTCCAACGGCACCGCGATCCTGGGCATGGGCAATCTGGGCGCGCTCGCTTCAAAGCCGGTGATGGAAGGCAAGGCGGTCCTCTTCAAGCGCTTCGCCGATGTGGACTCGATCGACATCGAGTTGAAGACCGAGGACGTGAACCGGTTCATCGACGCGGTCGAATTGATGGAGCCGAGCTTCGGCGGCATCAACCTCGAGGACATCAAGGCGCCCGAATGCTTCATCATCGAGCAGACACTGCGCGAGCGGATGAACATCCCGGTCTTCCATGACGACCAGCACGGCACTGCGATCATCACCGCGGCTGGCCTGATCAACGCATGCCTGCTCACCGGACGGCGGCTGAGCGAGATCAAGGTCGTGGTGAATGGGGCCGGCGCTGCCGCGATCGCCTGCACCGAGCTGATCAAGGCGCTGGGCGTGCGCCAGGACAATGTGCTGATGTGCGATCGCAAGGGCGTGATCACGCCCGATCGCGAAGGCATCAACCAATGGCAGTCGGCGCATGCCGTCGCCACCGACCGCACCACGCTGACCGAGGCGCTGGTCGGCGCCGACGTGTTCCTGGGCCTGTCGGCCGCGGGCGCGCTCAAGCCCGAGATGGTCAAGGACATGGCGCCCGCGCCGATCATCTTCGCGATGGCGAACCCCGAGCCCGAGATCCGGCCCGAGCTGGCCAAGGGCGTACGCCCCGACGCGATCGTCGCGACCGGACGTTCGGACTATCCCAACCAGGTCAACAACGTGCTCGGCTTCCCGTTCATCTTCCGCGGCGCGCTGGACGTGCGTGCGACCGGGATCAACGAAGAGATGAAGATCGCAGCGGCACAGGCGATTGCCGAGCTGGCGCGTGAGCAGGTGCCTGAGGAAGTTGCGATGGCCTATGGCCGGGCACATAGCTTCGGTCCCGACTATATCATTCCGGCGCCGTTCGATCCGCGCCTGATGGAGAATGTGTCCGCCGCGGTCGCAAAGGCGGCGATGGACTCGGGTGTCGCTACCAAGCCGATCCTCGACATGGAGGCTTATCGCCAGACGCTGCGTGGGCGGCTCAATCCGACCACCGCAGTGCTCAGCCTCGCCTATGAGGGCGCGCGTGCGCATCCCAAGCGGGTGATCTTTGCCGAGGGTGAGGAAGAGGTGGTGCTGCGCGCGGCGATCGCGTTCCGCGAGGGCGGATATGGTACGCCGGTGCTGGTCGGTCGCGACGATGTGCATGAGCGCCTCAAGGCGCTGGGCGTCAGCGATCCCGAAAGCTTCGAACTGCACAACAGCCGCCATTCGCCGCTGGTGCCGGCGATGGTCGACTTCCTCTACAAGCGGCTGCAGCGCCGCGGTTATCTGCGCCGTGATTGCGAGCGGATGGTCAATCAGGACCGCAACATCTTCGGTTCGCTGCTGCTGCAGCTGGGCGAGGGCGATGCGATGATTACCGGCATTACCCGCCCCTATTCGCAGAATATGCGCGAGATCCGCCGCGTGATCGACGTGGGCGAGGGGCGGACGGCATTCGGCGTCCACCTGCTGGTCGGGCAGAGCCACACGGTGTTCATCGCCGATACCACGGTGAACGAGCGGCCGAACGCGCAGGAGCTGGCCGATATCGCCGAGCAGACCGCGCATGTCGCGCGCCGCATGGGGCATGAGCCGCGGGTGGCGTTCCTGAGCTATTCGAACTTCGGCAACCCCAAGGGCGCGTTTCTCGAAAATATCCGCGAGGCGGTGAAGGTGCTCGATTCGCGGCAGGTGAGCTTCGAGTACGAGGGCGAGATGACGCCTGACGTCGCGCTGAACCCGCGCCAGCTGGCGAACTATCCGTTCGCCCGTCTGTCCGGGCCGGCCAATGTGCTGATCATGCCGGGGCTCCAGTCGGCACACATTTCCGCCAAGCTGCTGCGTGAGCTGGGCGGGGATTCGGTGATCGGACCGATGCTGGTGGGCATGGAAAAGCCGGTCCAGGTCGCGCCGATGACGAGCACCGCGAGCGAGCTGGTGACGCTGGCGGTGCTCGCGGCGGGAGGCGTCACCCGCTAAGCGCGGGCCTCGATCATCCAGCATGCGGCGGTGAAGCCGACCGTGTCGCCATCGACGAACGGGTCGAAGGCGATGCGGGCCACATCCAGGACATGGTCGCGCATGGCCGCGTCTGCTTGGTTGAGCATGACGCCGATCCGGCCGAGGTTGGAGAGATAGGGCATAAGCGACACTTCGGGCATCGTGCAGGCGACATCGATTGGACTGATCGCGATGTCGCGCCATCCGCTTTCGCTCAGGATCGCGCGGACATGCTGTGGATCGGCGAAGCCGAACTGGCCGGGTGCGTGGGCGCGAATCGGCGGGAGCGGGGGCAATAGCGGCGCGGCGGCGCGTTCGGCACAGGTCATGAACGGGTTCTCGGTAGGCGAGCGCCACGCGATCGCTGCGAGCGGCGCGTCCGGTACCATCGCTGAGCGGATTCGACGGAAGGCCGCGATAGGGTCGTCGAAGAACATCACGCCGAAACGCGAGGTCGCCATGTCGAACGGTTTGGCGCCGTCGAGATGCGAGGCGTCGCCGCTGCGGAAGGCGGCGTGGACTCCTTCGGGCTCGGTGGAAGCGCGCTGACGGGCGCGGTTGATCATCATTTGCGAGAGGTCGGCTCCGGTGGCGCTGCCTTCCGGGGCGAGCGCGCGGGCGATGGCGAGCGTGGTCGCGCCCGTGCCGCAGCCGATGTCGAGGACGGTGCGCGGGGCGTGCCAGCGGACGACATCCACCAGCAGCTTCTCGAACGGCGCGAACAGCTGGTCGAGGATCGATTCCATCTCCAGCCACGCCTGCCCGGCGGGACCGTTCCACAGCTGTGTCTGGTTCATCGCTTCGATTTTCACATCAGCCATGATGGCTCCTTTCGCTTGATTCGGGGGTACGAAGGCCGCACCGTGCCACTTCAAGTCGACTTGAGGTCAAGCTATGATTCCGATCGATATCGTCGAGGTCGCGAAACGCTCCGGTCTGCCCGCTTCCACGCTGCGCTATTATGAGGAGCGTGGTCTGATCGAATCGATCGGTCGACGCGGATTGAAGCGGACCTTCGAGCCGCATGTGCTTGAGCGGCTGGCGCTGATCGCGCTGGGGCGACAGGCGGGCTTCTCGCTCGACGAGATCGCGGCGATGTTCGATCCGCGCGGCATGGCGCTGATCGACTGCGACATGCTGGCAGCCAAGGCGGACGAGATCGAAGCGCTGATCCGGCGGTTGAGTGCCATGTGCGACGGGCTGCGCCATGCTGCAACTTGCCCCGCGCCGAGCCATATGGAATGCCCGACCTTCCGCCGCATCGTGAAGGCCGCTGCATCGGGTGCGCTAGCCCGGCGGGGGCCTCCACCGGTGCTGCGACCGGGTGCTTTGCGACGTTCTTGATGCTACAATTGTAGCATGCTACAAATGTAGCAGGAGGTTCGCATGATCGAGTCGCTGCCGCGCCGCGAGCGCGAGGTTTTCGAAGTGCTGTGCAGGCTGGGCGAGGGGACTGCGGCCTCGGTTCGCGGAGCACTGGCCGACCCGCCGAGCGATTCGGCGGTGCGTACCCTGCTCGGGCGCCTCGTCACCAAGGAACTGGTGACGCACCGGACGGTGAACCAGGCCTATGTCTATGCGCCGGCGGAGCAGACCGAGGCGGTGGCGGAGACCGCACTTGAACGGCTGGTGCAAACCTTTTTCCACGGTTCCGCAGTGCGCGCCGCGACGGCACTGCTGGGCATGGAGCGCAAGTTGGACCCGCAGGAGATCGAGATGCTCCAGCGCGCGATCGACAGGGCGCGGGAGGAGGCGAAATGATGCTGGATCTGCTGATCGACCTTGGCTGGAAATCGATGCTGGTTTCCGGCTTCGCCCTGCTTATCGGCTGCGGTGCACCAGGCCTTGCCGCTAGCGAGCGGGTGATGGTGCTGCGCGCCGGGATTGCCGCTCTGCTGCTACTGCCGTTGTTCGCATGGGCGATGCCGGCGCTTGAGCTGGCGGTGCTGCCCGCGCAGCAGGCGGTTGCGGCGGTCAGCCAGATCGTTGCGGTCGATCTGGCCGAGCCGACTGGGGCAGGTCTTCCGGTATCGCCGTTTACATGGATGCCATGGGCTTATGCCGTTGGTGTCGCCTTGCTGCTGCTACGCCTGATTGCGGGACTCCTTACGCTAAGCCGCTGGACCCGGTCGGCGGTGCCGCCACTCGACCCGCGCTGGGCCGAGGCACTGGCGGGCACCGCGGTGCGGCTGAGACGACCGGTTCGGCTGCTGGTTTCGCATGAGGTTCCCGGCCCGCTGAGCTGGGGCGTTGCGCCAGCCTGGCTGCTGATCGGGACCGCGACCGCGAAATGTCCCGAACAGGCGGAGGCGGTGGTCGCACATGAGCTGGCGCACGTCCGCCGCTTTGACTGGCCGGTGTTGATGGCGGCACGGATCGCGATCGCACTCTACTGGTTCAACCCGCTGATCTGGCTGCTCGTTCGTGCGCTGGCCCGCGAAACCGAACTGGCGGCGGATGACGATGCCGTACGGCACGTCGCGCAGGCGGACTACGCCCAGACATTGTTGACGGTGGCGAGTCCGATGATGCCAGCAGTCGCGTGCGGCATGACTGTTTCCAGATCGATGTTGGCCGGGCGGATCCGGCGCGTGCTGGAGGCGCGGGCTCATCGGCCGGCGAGCCGCTTGCTCGGCGGTGTGTTGTTGATCGGCGCTCCCGCTGCGGCGGCGCCGCTTGCCGCGATGCAGTTCGTTCCCGCCGCGACGCTACCGGTCGTTGCAACTAGTTCTGCCGCGCGGGCCGCCCAACAGGATTCACTGCACCGCGAGGCTGCTCCATCAGCCTCGGGTCCGACTGCGGCGGCTCCGAACCGATCGGTGGAAGGACCATCGTCACGGGCCAGGCGCTTGGCTGGCGTCGAAGTGCATGAAGTGAATGCGCCGGATATCGCACCGGTGGGTCAATCTGCCCCGCCTCAGGCCGAGGTGTACGAGGGCAGAGGCGGGCGGCCGCGGCGCAGCCCGGAGCTGGAAGAGAAACGGACCGCCGCGTTGAGGCTGAGCGACTCGGCGAACGAGATGCGTGCCGAAGCGAAGCGGATCGAAACGGACATCAAAGCGCGCGACGTATCGCAACGGGAGCGCGAGGGGACTCTGGCCGGCGCGCGAGCGATGCGCGCCGAAGCTCAAAGACGCGACGACGAAGCGAGGCGGCTGATCTTCGGACCCTGAGTCCGGCGCGCCCCTGAGACCACCCATCGAAGACATGCAGCGCGACTTCGCGCCATGGGACCGGCTTGCCCGGCGATCAAGGGAGACTGTCGATGCGAATGATCCTGGCCCTGCCGCTGCTGTTACCGGGCGCCTGCGCGTCGAGCGCGGTCCCCGTCGAACCGGCGGCGCGCGTGATCTATCGCGACCTAGCGCTGGATAGTCCGGTAGGGCGCGCCGAATTGCGTCAGCGGGTAACGGCGGCGGCGACCGCCTATTGCCGCGAATGTGAGGATCAGGTGACGCCGCAGCTGCTGCGTCATGACCGCCAATATTGCCTGGTCGCGTTGCGGGACAGCATCGCACGGGACATGTCGGATGATGTGCGACGTGCCTATGCCCGGGCACGGCGTGAGGCCAGGGTGCGCGGGCGACAGCTCTAGCCGTCGATGCTGATCCCCAGCGAGGCGTTGACCAGCCCGCCATCGACCACCAGCGTATCGCCGACGACATAGTCCGAGGCGCGGCTGGCCAGGAAGATCGCGGCGCCGGCCATGTCATCGAGCGTGCCGACGCGGCGCATCGGGATTGCCTTGGCGACGGCGTCGCCATGGTCGCGGGCGGCCTTGTTCATTTCGCTGGCGAAGGCGCCGGGGGCAAGGCTGTTGACGATGATTCCATCGCGGATCAGGCGAGCGGCCATGCGCTTGGTGAGGTAGATCAACGCCGCCTTGGATGCGTGGTAGCTATAGGTTTCCCACGGATTGAGCCGCAGGCCGTCGATCGAGGTGATGTTGATCACCTTCGACGGGGCGGCGTGGCTGGCGTTGGTCTTGAGCAGATCGTGCAGCGCTTGGGTCAGGAAGAACGGTGACTTGACGTTGAGGTCCATGACCTTGTCCCAGCCGCTCTCCGGAAACTCCTCAAACGCCACGCCCCAGGCGGCGCCGGCATTGTTGACGAGGATGTCGAGATGATCCTCGCGGCTGGCGAGTTCGGCGGCGAGCGCCTTGCACCCTTCGACCGTTGAAACGTCCATCGGGATGGGGATGCAGTTGGGGCCGAGCTCGGCGGCGGTTTCCTCGCACGCCGGGGCTTTGCGCGAGGAGATATAGACCTTCGCGCCCTGGGCGATGAAGGCTTCGGCGATCATCTTGCCGATGCCGCGACTGCCGCCGGTGACGAGCGCGACCTTGCCGGTCAGGTCGAAGAACTTGCTGGTGTCCATCTTTACTCCCCTCCCGCCCGCGGGAGGGGCCGGGGGTGGGCGGTCCATCTCCGTCGAGCGGTAGTCCATGTGGTTGCCGGGTTCCCACCCCCCGGCCCCCTCCCGCAAACGGGAGAGGGAGAGGCTAGCCGCCGCGTTTCAGTATTTCGCGCGCGATGATGAGCTGCTGGATCTGGCTGGTGCCTTCGTAGATGCGAAACAGGCGGACGTCGCGATAGAGCCGCTCGATGCCGTAATCCTCAATATAGCCCGCGCCACCGAAGATCTGGACCGCACGGTCGGCAACTCGGCCGACCATCTCGGTTGCGAACAGCTTGGCGGCGGCGCTCTCCATGACGACGTCCTTGCCGGAGTCCTTCGCGGCGGCAGTTTCGAGGACGAGAGCGCGGGCGGCGAGGCATTCGGTCTTGCTGTCGGCGAGCATTGCCTGAATTAGCTGATGTTCGGCGATCGGCTTGCCGAACTGCTTGCGCTCCGACGCGTAGGCGACGCAGTCGGCGATCAGCCGTTCGGCGACGCCGACGCTGACCGCGCTGATGTGGAGCCGGCCGCGGTCGAGCACGCGCATCGCGATCTTGAAGCCTTCGCCCTCCGCGCCAAGCCGATTGGCCGCCGGGACGGGGACGTCGTCGAAGATTACATCGGCGACCTTCGCGCCCTTCTGCCCCATTTTCTTCTCGGGCTCGCCGATCGACACGCCAGGAAGATCCCTGGGCACGAGGAAGGCCGAGACGCCGCGCGCGCCGGGTTCGTCGCCGGTGCGCGCCATCACGGTGAACAACTGCGCCTTGTCGGCATTGGTGATGAAGCGCTTGGTGCCCGAAAGGCGGTAGACGTCGCCGTTACGGACGGCGCGCGCCTTGACCGCGCCGCTGTCGCTGCCGACATCGGGTTCGGTGAGGGCGAAGCTGGTGATGATTTCTCCGCTGGCGATGCGCGGGAGCCATTCGGCTTTCTGTTCGGGGGTGCCGGCCATGACCAGTCCCTGTGAGCCGATGCCGACATTGGTGCCGAAGGTCGAGCGGAAGGCGGGGGTGGTGCGCCCCATCTCGATCGCGACACGGCATTCCTCGAGCATCGTCAGGCCGAGCCCGCCAAACTCCTCGGCGATCGACAGGCCGAACAGGCCAAGCGACTTCATCTCCTCGACGATGGCGTCGGGGATCGCGTCGGCGACCTCCACCTCACCCTCGAGCGGGCGCAGCCGTTCGGCGACGAAGCGGCGGACCGTGTCGATCAGGGCGTCGAACGTCTCGGGGTCGAGCGCCATGCTATTCTCTCCTGAAACCTGCCTCAGCTATAGCCGATGACCACAGGCTCGTAACATACCACGATTTTGAAAATCAACGGATTGACGCATTGCAGGGCGGCCATATGCTGACCGGAAACTGCAAAATGCGTCGCGTATGATGCGACCGGCGGCAGCGGGAGAGAGCGATGGACGGCACGACTCAACCCGCGGTAGCGCCGCGGGCGCGACGGATCAGCAACCGATCGATGCTGGCCTATGGCTTCGGCGCGGTCGCCTATGGCGTGAAGGACGCCGGGTTCCAGACCTTTCTGCTGCTATTCTACAATCAGGTGATCGGGCTGCCCGCGGTGCAGGTCGGCGCGGCGATCATGGCCGCTCTGATCCTGGATGCGATGATCGACCCGGCGATCGGCGCTGCATCGGATCGGACGCGCAGCCGCTGGGGGCGGCGGCATCCGTGGATGTACGCGTCGGCGATCCCGATCGCACTCGGCTGGTTGTTGCTGTGGAACCCGCCTGAACTGCCGCAGGCCGCGATGCTGGGCTGGGTATTCGCGACCGCCGTGGTCGTGCGAACCGCAGTGTCGGCCTATGAAGTCCCCTCGGTCGCGCTGACGCCGGAGCTGACGGCGGACTATGACGAGCGGACGCGGATCATGGCCTATCGCTATCTGTTCGGTTGGGCGGGCGGCCTGGCGATGCTGGTCGCGGCCTACACCTTGTTCCTGGTGCCGGGCGAGGGCCAACCCAACGGGCTACTCAACCGTGAGGGCTATGGCCTGTTCGCGGCGGTGGGCGCGGCGGCGATGGCCGGGGCGATCCTGATCTCCGCGCTGGGCACGCATCACGAGATTGCGCGGCTGCCGCGGCCCGAGATCGAGAAGACGACGCTCAAGGAAACGTTCGGCGAGCTGATCGAGACGGTGCGGAACCGCGCCTTTGCGCTGCTGATGATTGCCGGGTTGTGTGCCTATTCGGCGCAGGGGATCAGCTTCGCGCTGTCCAACTATCTCTACACCTTTGTCTGGCTGTTCCCGCTCTCCGCCTTCATGGCGCTTGGCGCGGTGCTGTTCGCGGGGGTGCTGCTGGCGTTCTTCATTGCGCCGCGGCTGGCGCGGCGCTGGGGCAAGCGCAAGGCGGCAGCATTCTTCATGACGCTGGCCCCAGTCCTGCTCGGCCTGCCATATTGGCTGAGGCTGGCTGACGTCTTCCCACCGCCGGGCGATCCGGCGATGCTGCCGATGCTGTTCGGGATCTTCATCGTCAACACGACCTGTAGCGTCTCCGCGTTCATGCTCGGTGGATCGATGATGGCGGACGTGGTCGAGCAGTCGCAGGCGGAGACCGGGCGCCGGTCGGAGGGGGTGTTCTTCGCCGGATCCTTCTTCGTCCAGAAATGCACCAGCGGTATCGGCATCGGACTTGCCGGGCTGATCCTGTGGGTTGCGGGGTTCCCCGACGGTGCGAAGCCGGGGCAGGTGCCGGTGGAGACCGTCGATCGGCTGACCATGGTCTTCACGCTCTGTTACCTCGCGCTCGGCTGGAGCGCGGCGTGGTTCTATTCGCGGTTCCCATTCGGCAAGGCCGAGCATGAGGCGCGGCTTGCGGCCAGCGCCTGATCTGGAATGCCCGCCAGGTTTCCCCGGCGGGCACCTTCCTCCCCAGGAAGTCGCGCTTCAGCCGAGACGGCCGAGGCGGTGATAGAGGTTGGCGAACTGGACCGAGCGGGGGTCGTCGGCGATTTTCCGCGTGTAATCGGCGACCGCTTCCTTGAGCAACGCGAAGTCGGCGGTCGAGAAGACTGGGCGGGCGCTGGCGGGTTCGGGCGTCTTCATGAGGCTTCTCCTGTAAATTTCTCTGCATCCTGTGTGACTCGTGATTGTCAAAGTTGACAGAGTTTCCAGGTTTTTCTCGTGGTCACGCTGTGATTGACACATGACAGGCGATCCGAAACATTGTAAAAAATTGACAAGATCGTTTGTTCGCCTCTTGTGGCGAACATGACAGGAACGGGGCGTGTAGGAAAATGGCGGAGCGCAAGCTGTTCGCGGGGCATGCGGTACGACGGCTGCGGCGTGCGCAGGCACTGACCCAGGCGGCGATGGCGGAGATGCTGGGTGTCTCGGCGAGCTACCTCAACCTGGTCGAGCGCAACCAGCGGCCGCTGTCGGCGACCTTGCTGCTGGGCCTTGCGCAGACCTTCGACTTTGATCCGCGCGCGCTGGCGGCGGGCGAGCCCGGCGGGGGCGAGGAGGCGATGCGGCGGCGGCTGGCTGATCCGCTGTTCGCCGATATCGAGATCGACCGTGCGGAACTGACCGAATGGCTGGCGGGTGCGCCGGGCGGGGCGGAGGCGTTCGCGCGCGCCTATGATCGGATCGGGATTGGCGGCGCGGGTGCGGCGATGCCGGGCGAGGGCGAGGACCCTGGCATGGCGGTGCGGCGCGAGGTCGAGCGCTGGCGCAACCATTTCGCCGATCTTGACGCCGCGGCGGAGACGCTGGCCGACGAACTGCGCATCGCATCGAGCGATCCATTCGGGGCGATGGCCGAGCGGCTGCGCGTCAAGCACCAGCTGTCGATTCGGGTGCTGCCGATCGAGGTTCTATCTGGCCTGCGTGTGCGGTTGGACCTGCATGCGCGGCAATTGCAGCTGTCCGAAGCGCTCGATCCGCCTAGCCGGGTGTTCGCGCTGGCCAAGCAATTGGCGGGGGAGGCACGCGCCGAGATCGACGCCCTGGTACGCGGTGCGGGCTTCGCCGACCGGGTGGCCGAGCGGCTCTATCGCCGCCATCTGGTGAGCTATTTCGCGGCGGCGGTGATGATGCCGTACGCCCGCTTCCTGCGCGCGTGTGAGGCGACGGGCTATGATCTGGAGCTGCTACGGCGGCGTTTCGGCGCGAGTGCGGAGCAGGTGGCACACCGGCTGACGACGTTGCAGCGGGTGGGCGCGCGCGGGCTTCCCTTCTTCATGCTGCGGATAGACCGGGCGGGGCAGGTGTCGAAGCGTTTCGCGGGTGCGAGTGGATCGCCGTTGGTGGAATCGTCGGTGCCGTGTCCGCTGCTCGATGCCTATGCCGCCTTCCAGCGCGCCGATGAGCGCGTGGTGCAGCTGGTCGAGCTGGAGGACGGGTCGCGCTGGTTTACCTCGTCGCGTTGCGTGTCGCCGCCGGGCGGCTGGGCCGGGGCGGTGAAGGCGCGGTTCGTGGTGACGTTGGGGCTGGCGGCGGATGCGGCGCGGGGCCTGGCGGCGGCGCGCGGGTTGGACTTTGGCGGCGAGGCCACGCCGGTGGGGCTGGGCTGTCGGGCCTGCACGCGCGAATGCCCACAGCGCAGCGCGGCGCCGGCGGGGCGGGCGATGCTGGTCAATGAGCGCGAGGCGGGGGTGTCGCCGTTCGGCTTTGCGGGGGACTGAGAGGCTGATTTCCTAGCTCAGCATGCGCTTGCCGATCTCGGCCACGAAGCGATCGAGATCGGTGGTTCCGGCATTGCTCAGGATGATGACCGTGAGGTCGCTGTCGAGGAACCGGTAGAGTTGGCTCCGCGTGCCCATGATCTGGCCCGGACGTTTGGCGACGCGGTAGGCCTTCCCATCGACCTTGGTGTCGTACACCCAGAGGCCGAGGCCGTAACGGTCGAGTCCGGGGGTGAGCATCTGGTCCAGCATCGGCCGGCCGATCAGCTTGCCGCCGAACAGCGCATTGGAGAAGCGCAGCAGGTCCTCGACGGTCGAATAGAGTGCGCCGGCGGCGTACCAGTTTTCCGGATAGACGGGCATGTCGTGTTGCAGCGTGCGGCGATCGGCGCCCGGTGAATAGGCTTCGGCGAGCTGCCGTACGATAGTCTGATGCCGCATTGTTCCGCTGTGATGCATGCCCAAAGGAGTCAGGATGCGCTCGCTGAGCACCGCATCGAACGACTTGCCGTAAGCCTGCTCGATGATCTTGCCGAGAATGATGTAGTCGGCATTGTTGTAGTCGAAGACCTTGCCAGGTTCCGCGACCAATGGGTCGCTACAAAATTTCCGGAGCAGATCGTCGCTGCTGTAAGGGGTCTGATAGAGCGGTAGCCGATTGTGCCGGGCGGCGTCGTTGATCTGCGCTCCGATCGCCTGCTGCTCATCCTCGATATTGGGGATGGTGTCGATATTCGGTAGCCCGGAAGTGTGGTTGAGCAACTGGCGGATCGTCACCTTCGACCCTGCCTCTCCCCGGTAATCAGGGAGATAGATGCCAAAGCTGCGGTCGAGATCCAGCCGGCGCTGTTCAGCCAGCTGAAGGATGAGCGCCGAGGTGAAAACCTTTGTGATCGAGGCGGCCCAATAGGCCGTCTGGTTCGAGTTCGGAACGGCGTGCGCGCGATTGGCGAGACCGAAGCTGCGTTCGAAGACCAGGCGTCCGCGCTTCTGCACCAGGATCGTACCGCTGAAGTCATGCTCGACTGCGTAGGCGACGATGAAATCCGCGGATGATCGCTCGCTCGCGCGCGTGGCGATGAAGGGCGACGCCTGACTTGCGAGAGCGACCGGCGCAAGCGGGAGGGACAGGCCGATGAGCGCCATCAGCAATGACAATGAAGGGCGCACTCGAACTCCTGCGGCGATGGTCGATGTGATGGTGACACGATTTCGCGGACGCGCAACGGCAGTGTTCGTGCCTAAGCCCAGCACATCCGGTCGCGTCCCTCGCGCTTCGCGCGATAGAGGGCAGCGTCGGCGCGGGTGACCAGGGTGTTGAAACGCTCGCGGCCGGCAAGCGTGGTGCCGCCCATGCTGAGCGTCAGGAAGCCGTCGGGGGCTGCGGCGTGGGGGATGGCGAGGCGGTGAATGCGGGCGAGCAGGCCGTCGAAGCGTGCGCGTGCGGCATCGGGCGTGGCGCCGTAGAGCAGGACGCAGAATTCCTCACCGCCAAGACGCGCGGCGATGTCGAGCGGGTGGCCGAGATCGGCGGACAGCGCGTGCGCGACCTGTTGGAGCGCGAGGTCGCCCGCGCCATGACCGTAGCTGTCGTTGAAGCGCTTGAAATGATCGACATCGACGATCGCCAGCGCGACGGCGGTGCCCTGTTGCGCGGCAAGATGCACCATCCGCTCGGCATGGGCGAACAGGCTGCGGCGATTGGCGAGGCCGGTCAGGGGATCGGTATGTGCCTGTCTGTCGAGGATCGCGGTGAGCAGGAACTGGCGGCGCTGGGAATGCTCTCGCAGATAGCCGCCCATCGCTGCGACCGGCACCGCCAGCATCAGCATCGCGACGATCTGGGCACGATGCTCCAACTCGTGCCTGGTATCGAAGACGAGTAGGGCGATGGCGGAGATCAAGGCGACGATCAGCGCCGCCGCGAGCGCGCGGCGGAAGGTGAGGCCGAGCGGGAGGAAGGCGGCCATCACGACGACGATCTGCGCACTGTCGGCGGCGAACAGCCCCTTGTTGTGGACCACTACGGCGGTGACGGCGATGGCGGTGCCCATCGCGGTGTACATCGCCCAGGAGAGGCGCGCATAGTCGCCGTGCCCCCTGCGGATGACCACCGCGCCGATGGCAAGCAGCGCGAGCGCCGACCAGCGCGCGCCGAGCCAGAGCCAGATCTGGGCGTCGAAATTGCCCCACGCACCGAGGACGGACAGTCGGTGGAAATCGAGCATGGCGAAGGCGAACCAGACGCACGCACCGACGGCCGCGCAGATCGCGGCGGGGGAGCGTTCGGTCTCGATCAGCTTGCGGCGATATTCGGTCTCGATCTCTGGCTCGAACCGCAACCGCCGGAACCCACGGCGCAGTTGCTGCGCGTAGCGGTCCCCCGGCTTGCTGCTGAATTCGTTCGACTGGAACATTCCGAGTGCCGCGTTTCCCGCTTGTGAGCCAGATGGCGGCACCGCGTGCCGTCAATAGCGGTTGGCAGGTAAAGGTTGGGAATGCGTCAACGCGCGCGTCGGATTGGGTAGCCGGATCAGCGTCGCCACCAGCCGAGCAGCCGCTGTCGGCGATGGCGGGCATCATGCCGCAGGGTACGGCGCGCGCGGGCACGGTGGAGGGCGCTGGTGGCGAAGGTCATGATGACCGCGGCAAGCGCGATCACGACCGCATAGGCGATCATCTGGCGGGGATCGATAGCGTGTCTCCGGCGGGTAAGCGGGAGCGCGCAATGTCTCTCAGCCAACGGTGCTTACGAAAGAAGGTCCGCTGATGCCCCAATCCTATCAGGCGGGGTGCGGCCGGGCCAGCGAAAGCGCGGGTGGTCTAGCCGAGGATCTCGCGGGCGGCGGCGAAGGCGATCGCGGCGGCGTGGGTGTCCGCCGCGCTGCGGCGACGGGTGCGAGGCCGGTAGGGCGCGTCGCGGAGGGTCAGCTTGGAGAAGGGGCGTTCGATATGCTTGTAATTGAAGTTCACGTAGATTCCTGTTGAGAAAGATGTTGCTGCTCGCGCTTGGCGCGGGCGCGGTCGACGCCTTCTTGCCGTTCGGCCATTTCGAGCCAGGCGGCTTCGGCGCGAAGGCAGCGCTCACGGACATTGTCCAGCGTTGCGGCATCGGCATCGGCGCGCGCACGCGCGGCGTGCTCGCGATAGGGGACTTGCGCCATCTTGGGCTCCCTTGCGGTAAGCCGCGTGCGGCACATGGCCGCACGCGGATCACGGATTATTCGGCGTGCTGGATGTTGACCGCGGCCATCTTGCCGCGGCGATCCTCTTCGAGGTCGTAGGTGACGCGCTGGTTCTGGTTCAGCGTGGCCATGCCCGAACGCTCGACCGCCGAGATATGGACAAAGGCGTCGTTGCCGCCGCCATCCGGGGCGATGAAGCCAAAGCCCTTGTCGGGGTTGAAGAATTTGACGGTGCCGGTGATGCTCATGATATTTCCTTCTTGTTGAGGGCGAACCGAGTGCCGGACTCGCCCGGTGCCGCGGCTGCAGAAAGAAGGAAGAAGGGGCCGCAAAGCTCCGAGAACCGTCGATTTGCGACTAAAGCAGGGTGCATATGGGGTGCCGAACGCCGATTGTAAGGGGCGGCTTGGAAAAGGCGTCGAAACAAGTGCGTCGGCGGGAGGACAACAGGTTCCGCGCAGCCGAAGCGGGGCCGGTGATGAGGGAGAATCCGCGATGGGACTATGGCAATCCATCTGCATTGTAGCGCTTGTGGTATCGGCGCCGGTCGTGGCTGCGCCACGCGAGCAAGACCCACTCGTCGGAACATGGATCGTCGAGCGTTTCGTCGATCAACCCGAAGGTTCGGCGGTGCGCCATCCCTTTGGCGAGCGGCCGCGTGGGATCTTCATCTTCACCCCGGACGGCCATTTCTCATTCAGCGTCATGCACGAAACGGCAGACAAGGCGTTCGCGTCCACGCCGATCTGGTACGTCTCTTATTTCGGCACCTATCGCTACGATCCCGCTGGCCCGAGCTGGACGGCGCGCGTCACCGGCGGGAACATCCCAGACTATATCGGAACCGAGCAAATGCGCCGGTTCCGCATCGATGGCGACCGGCTTACGATCACCGCGACCAGTGAGGAAAATGGGCGCACGGTCCATGGTGAACGCGTGCTGCGGCGCGCTGGTTCGGATCAGAACAGACGGGTGAGCAGGTAGAAGAGCGCGCCGACCGCCGCCGAGGCGGGGATGGTGATGAACCAGGCCCAGATGACGTTGCGCGCGACGCCCCAACGCACCGCCGATGCGCGGCGGGCGGTGCCCGCGCCGATGATGCTGCCGGTGATGGTGTGGGTGGTCGAGACCGGGATGCCGAGCAGTGAGGCGGTGAACACCATGATCGATCCACCCATCGAGGCGCTGAACCCCTGGTGCTGCGACAGCTTGGTGATGCGGCTGCCCATCGTCTCGATAATCTTCCACCCGCCCGACAGCGTGCCAAGCGCGATCGCGATGTAGCAGGCGATGGCGACCCAGTGCGGGACGTGGAACTCGCCGGAGAGGTAGCCGGTCGAGTAGAGCAGGACGGTGATGATCCCCATCGTCTTCTGCGCGTCGTTGAGGCCGTGGCTGACCGAATAGGCGGCCGAAGAGATGAGGTGGAGGACGCGGAAGCTCTTCTCCGCCGTGCGATTGGTGGCGCGGGCGAAGGCCCAGCTTGAGATCAGCATGATCAGCATCGCCAGCAGCATGCCGAGCAGGGGGGAGAGGACGATGGCGATGAGCGTCTTGTTGAGGCCGCTCCACTCGATCCCGCTGACCCCGGCATGCGCGACACCGGCGCCGACGATGCCGCCGACCAGCGCGTGGCTGGACGAGGACGGGATGCCCTTGATCCAGGTGACCACGTTCCAGAACATCGCCCCGATCAGCGCGCCGAACACGACGCCCGGCGTGACCAGATCCTTGTCGATGATCCCCTTGCCGATCGTTTCGGCGACCTTGTGCAACTCGGGCCAGGCAAGCGTCAGGAAATAGGCGGCGAAGTTGAAGAACGCTGCGAAGGCGACGGCCTGTACCGGGCCGAGCAGCCGGGTCGCGACCACGGTGGCGATCGAATTGGCGGCGTCGTGCAGGCCATTCAGAAAGTCGAACGCCAGCGCGACGATGATCAGGCCGACGAGGAGCGGAAAGGCGAGTTCGTGCATGGGTCAGCGCGATCAGGCGTGGTCGATGACGATGCCGTCGATCTCGTTCGCGACGTCCTCGAGCGCGTCGGTGATGCGTTCGAGATGCTTGTAGATTTCGCGCGCGACGATGAACTTCATGGGATCGCTTTCGCCATAGGCCTTGAACGCGCGCTTGATGCCGGCGTCGTGGATGTCGTCGGCATGGCCCTCCATGCGGACGAGGCGCTCGGTCAGCTCGTGCAGGCGGACGCCGTTCTTTGCCACATCGCGCAGCAGCGGCATTGCCTCCGCGGTCAGCCGTGCGGCGTCGACGATGATCGCGGCCATGTCGCGCATTTCCTGCTCGAACTCGGTGACCTCGTACAGGTCGACCGCGGCGGCGGCGGCCTGCATCTCGTCCACCGCATCGTCCATCGCGCCGATCAGGCTGGTGATCGCGCTGCGGTCGAACGGGGTGAGGAAGGTCTTGCGCACCGTCTGAAGCACTTCGCGGATGATGTTGTCGGCATCATGCTCGCGCTCCATGATCTCGCGGATATGGTCGGCGGGCGAGCCGCCGCCCTGGAACAGGCGGGCCAGCGCGTCGGCGGCAGCGGTGATCGTCACCGCATGCGCCTCGAACAGCTCGAAGAAATTGCCGGTCTTGGGAAGCAGGCGCTGGAACCAGGCGAACATGTCGGAAACCCTTGATTTGTGGGCGGCGGCGGCAAGCACGCCGGTGCGGCGCGCGGCCGCGTTGAATTCGGATGCACCGAAGCTGCGGATCAGATCGGCAAGATCGGGCTCGTCCACCGCGTTGGCCGCTTCGGCGAGGGTGAACCAGCGGCGCTCGCGCTGATGCTGTTCCTTCCACTTGGGCAGCTCATGCGTGACGGCGAGCGGGAAGACGTCGACATCGACCATCAGCGAGGCACCGTTGCCGCGGGTCTTGCGATAGCGGAACGACCCAAGCGGGGTGGGGCAGGCGGCGCCATGGACGCCGGCTTCCTCCTCCGCCTCACGCGCGGCACAGGCATGTGGGACCGAGCCGGCGGTCGCGGCATTGCCCTTCGGGATCACCCAGCGGCCGGTGCCGCGTGACGTGACCAGCAGGATGCGCACGGGCGCATCGATGGCGGTCCCTTCGGAACGGTACGGCAAGGCGGCGATTTGACGAATGATGGCGGCTCCCCGCGCGCCGATGCCCGATTTCGTCGAATGTTACAATGTTGTGACGTTTATATGACGTCAAAGCCTGTGGATGGCGCCAAGGCGTGGCGGTGCTGCGGCAACGTTACGACCGTAGGGATTGACACACTTTTGCGACAAATAGGTGAGAGAAGCTTGCCTTTCCTTGCTCTGTCTTCATAGCGCGTACCCCCATGCGAACGATTCTCATCCTTGCCGCTTCGGCTGCCCTGCTTTCTGCCTGTGGCGGCGGCGATGCCGCGCTCAAGAAAGGACGCGAGGCGCCGCTGGTGACGCTGGCGGCGGTGCAGCCCGCACGCTTTGTCGAACGGATCGATGCCGTGGGCACCGCGCGTGCGAACGAGCAGGTGACGCTGACCGCGCCGGTGACGCAGCGGATTGTTCGCCTCAATTTCGATGACGGCGCCTTTGTGGCGCGCGGGCAGGTGATCGCGGTGCTGGAAGCGGGAACGCAGAATGCCCAACTCGCCCAGGCACAGGCCCGATCGCGCGAGGCGCATCAGCAGCTCGAACGGCTCGAGGCGCTGAAGGCGCGCGGGTTCGCGACGCGCAGCGCGGTGGATTCGCAGGTGGCGTTGGCCGGGCAGGCCAATGCCCAGGCGGCGGAGGCGCGCGCCGGGATCAACGACCGCGTCGTGCGCGCGCCGTTCGGCGGCTGGGTGTCACTGCGCAACATCTCCGCCGGCGCGGTGGTGACGGCGGGGACCGAGATCGTGACGGTGAGCGACGTCAGTCGCATCAAGCTCGACTTCCCGGTGCCCGAGACGCTGCTGGCGCAGTTGAAGCCTGGCCAGACGATCGTCGCGGTCGCCGCAGCCTATCCCGACCAGCCGTTTCGCGGGACGGTGGATACGATCGATCCGGTGCTCAATCCGCAAACCCGCGCCGCGACGGTGCGCGCGGTGCTGGCGAATGGCGACCGCAAGCTGAAGCCCGGCATGCTGCTGACCGTGACGATCGAGTCGGCGGCACGTACCGCACCCGCCGTCCCCGAGCTGGCATTGGTGGGCGACGGCGAGAACCGCTTCGTCTTCATGGTGGAGAACGGCAAGGCAAAGCGAATTCCGGTCCGCACCGGGCTGCGCCAGAACGGCATGGTCGAGATCGTCGAGGGCCTGAGCGCCGGCCAGCGCGTTGTGACCGAAGGCGTCGTCAAGATCGCTGACGGGCAGGCGGTCCGCACCGGCGGCCCGGGCAATGCCAAGGGCGCAGAGAGTCCCAAGGCCGGTAACAAGGCGAGCTGATGCTGCTTTCCGACGTCTCGGTCCGGCGGCCTGTCTTCGCTGCCGTCCTGTCGATCCTGCTGACGATCGTCGGCGTGGTCGCGTTCCTGAGCCTGTCGGTTCGCGAATATCCCGATACCGACCCGCCCATCGTGTCTGTCGAGACCATCTATACCGGCGCGGCGGCCAGCGTGGTCGAGGCGCGGATCACCCAGCCGATCGAGGAAGCGCTGTCGGGCATCGAGGGGATCCAGACGATCACGTCCCGCTCGCGCGACGGTTCGGCGGATATCTCGATCGAGTTCCGCCCGGGCCGCGACATCGATTCTGCTGCCAACGATGTGCGCGACCGTGTCGGCAGCGTGACCGAGGATTTGCCCGAAGAGGCGCTGGCGCCCGAAGTGCGCAAGGTCGATGCCGATTCCAACCCGATCCTGTTCCTGGTCGTCTCGCGTCCGGGCTGGTCGCGGCTTGAGCTCAGCGACTATGTCGACCGCAATCTGGTCGACCGGTTCAGCACGATCGACGGCGTCGCGCGGGTGTTCATCGGTGGACAGGCGCGTCCGTCGATGCGCGTGTGGCTCGACGCCAACAAGCTTGCCGCGTTCCAGCTGACCCCGTCGGATGTCGAAGGCGCGCTGCGCACCCAGAATGTCGAGCTGCCCGCCGGCCGCATCGAATCGCAGCAGCAGAACCTGACGCTGCGCGTCAGCCGGCCCTTTGGCTCGGCGGAGAGCTTTACCCGGCTGGTCGTGGGGCGCGGTCCCGACGGATATCAGGTCAAGCTGGGCGATATCGCCAGGGTCGAGGAGGGGGCAGAGAATCCCTACACCACCTTCCGCATGAACGGGCAGTCGGCGGTGGGCATGGGCATCGTCCGCCAGTCGGGCGCGAACACGCTGGCGGTGGCGAAGGCGGCGAAGGAGACCGCGGCAGCGCTCGATCTGCCCGAGGGGATGACGATCACCGTCGGCTCCGACGATTCGCTGTTCATTGCCCGCGCGATCGACGGCGTGTGGCACACGCTGGCCGAGGCCGCGGCGTTGGTGGTGCTGGTGATCTTCCTGTTCCTGGGATCGTGGCGGGCTACGCTGATCCCGGCGGTGACCGTGCCGATCTGTCTGCTCGGCGCGTTCGCGGTGCTGTGGATGTTCGGATTCTCGATCAACCTGCTGACCTTGCTTGCGCTGGTGCTGGCGATCGGCCTGGTCGTCGACGACGCGATCGTGGTGCTCGAGAATGTCTATCACCGCATCGAGGAAGGTGAGCCGCCTTTGGTGGCCGCGTTCAAGGGCACGCGGCAGGTGGGCTTTGCTGTCGTCTCGACAACGCTGGTGGTGTGCGCGGTGTTCGTGCCGATCTGTTTCCTGGCCGGCCAGACCGGGTTGCTCTTCCGCGAACTGGCGGTGGCGATGATCGGGGCGGTGGCCTTTTCGGGCTTCCTCGCGCTCAGCCTGACGCCGATGCTGTGTTCGAAGATGTTGCGCAAGCAGAAGCGCGGCCGCTTCACCGGATGGGTCGATGACAAGTTCCAGAAGCTTGAGAATTTCTACGGCCGCTGGCTCGACCGGGCGATCACCAAGCCGCTGATCCCGATGATCGGCGTGCTGCTGTTCCTGGGCGTCGCGATCGGCGGCTTCCTGACGCTTCAGTCCGAACTTGCGCCCGCCGAGGATCAGGGCGTCGCGCAGGTGCAGGTGAGTGCACCCGAGGGCACCGGTTTCGACCAGATGGATCGCTACGTCACCCAGACGCAGGAGAAGCTGCTGCCGATGCTCAATGAGGGCACGGTACGCACGGTGATCAGTCGCGTGCCGGGCGGGTTCGGCGCGAGCGACGATTTCAACAGCGGTATGTTCATCGTCTTCCTGAAGCCGTGGGAGGACCGCGAGAAGACGACCCAGCAGGTCGCGCAGGAGATCAATCGCATCCTAGCCAACGAGCCGGCGATCCGCGGCAACGCGCAGGTGCGATCGGCACTGGGACGTGGGCGCGGTCAGCCGATCGGCTTCGTGCTGGCGGGCACGACCTATGAGGATCTGGCCAAGGCGCGCGACCGCATCCTGGCCGCGGCGGCACAGAATCCTGGGATCATCAACCTCGATTCCGATTACAAGGAAACCAAGCCGCAGCTGCGGATCGACGTGGATACCGCGCGCGCGGGCGATCTGGGCGTGTCGGTCAATGATGTCAGCCAGGCGCTGCAGACCTTGCTCGGCTCGCGGCGCGTGTCGACCTATGTCGATCGCGGCGAGGAATATCGCGTGATCGTGCAGGCGGACGCGGCGGGCCGCGCGACTCTGGACAATCTCAGGACGATTCAAGTGCGCGCGCGCGACGGCTCGCTGGTACCGCTGTCGAACCTGGTCACCACGCGTGAGGTTTCCGGCCCGCGCGATCTGGGCCGCTACAACAAGCTACGGGCGATCACTTTGTCGGGCGCGGTTGCGCCGGGGTACTCGCTGGGCGAGGCGCTGACCTTCCTGCAGGAACAGGCGGCGGCGTCGCCCGAGGTGATCGCGGTGGGTTATCGCGGCGAGAGCCAGGCATTTGTCGAGACCGGGAGTTCGATCCTGCTCGTCTTCGGCCTGACCATCCTGATCGTCTATCTGGTGCTGGCCGCGCAGTTCGAGAGCTTCGTCCATCCGGGCGTGATCATCATGACCGTGCCGCTCGCGGTCGCGGGCGGGATGCTGGGGCTGGCGGTGATGGGCAAGACGCTCAACCTCTACAGTCAGGTCGGCATCGTCATGCTGGTGGGGCTTGCCGCCAAGAACGGCATCCTGATCGTCGAGTTCGCCAACCAGCTGCGCGACGAGGGCAAGAGCATCGCCGAGGCGATCCGCATGGCCTCGGCGCGCCGCCTGCGCGCGATCCTGATGACCTCGATCGCGACCGCGGCGGGCGCGGTGCCGTTGATGATCGCGAGCGGCGCGGGCGCGGCGGCGCGCCAGGCGATCGGCGTGGTCATCGTGTTCGGCGTGATCCTGGCAACGATGATCACCCTGTTCCTCATCCCGATCCTCTACAGCAGGCTTGCGAAATGGACCGGCTCGCCCCAAGCAGTCAGCCGTGAGCTGGAAGCGGCGATGGGAGAGCCGGAGCCGGCGGAATAGTGGCGCCGAATAGTGTCGGGTGCGTAACGTCCGGGTAAAATTCGCCCGGTAGAGGGGTGCGATGGAAATAGCGTCCAAGGGTCAGTTACGCCTCGCATTCCTGCGCTGGGCGATCGTCACGGTTCCGTTCATCCTGTTGCTGGGCTTCGCGTCGGGACGGCTGTTCCCGAGCGGCGACGCGAACCTCTGGTATCAGGCACTGGTCAAACCCGCCGACATTCCGCCGGGCTGGGTGTTCCCGGTCGCGTGGATGAGCATCTATGTCCTGCTGGGGCTGGCACTGGCGATGATCGTCAATGCGCGCGGATCGCGCTTGCGGCGCCCGGCGCTGATCCTGTTCGCGGTGCAGATGGTGGCGAACCTCGCATGGTCGCCGCTGTTCTTCGGTTATCATCAGGTGTCGGCGGCATTGCTGCTGATCATCCTGATCTTTGCGCTGGCGCTGGCGACGACGTTCGTCTTCGGGCGGATCCGCAAGGGCGCGGCGTGGCTGATGGTGCCGTATCTAGCCTGGCTGTGCGTCGCGGGCATCCTCAACTACAAGATCGACCAGCTGAACCCGAACGCGGAAACACTTGTGCCCGCGTCGTCCGCACCCCAAATGGCTATTTGAAGTAAACCGAGATTTTGGGCCTGAACTGACATGCAGAGCGACAACCGTATTTTCGACGACTTCGTGAAGTTCGTGAACGGCGCGGCCGGCACCGTGGCGGGCATGGCCCGCGAAGGTGAATCGGCGGCCCGTGAGCGCTTCAAGGGCTTTGTCGGCGGCATGGACTTTGTCGCTCGTGACGAGTTCGAGGCGGTGAAGGCGATGGCCGCGGCCGCGCGCGACGAGAATGAGGCGCTCAAGGCGCGGATCGAGGCGCTCGAGGCTGCACTGGGCGGTGCTGCAGCGCCGAAGGCGGCCCCGAAGACCACGAAGCCGAAAAAGGGTGCGGCGGGCGCGTAATTCGCGCTTTTCCACACCTATTTAGGTAGCAGTAACCATAACCCGCTTGTGCGGCGCAGCGCCGCAAGGCACCCATGCGCACAGGCAAGGGCCGGGCGGAGGACGACCGGATGCTCGACGAGAGCGAATATGAGCGCGACGATGCCGCGCCGATCGACATGCTGGAAACCTATTACGCCGCCCATGGCTGGAGCCATGAGCGCGAGGACGACGAGATCGTCGCCCGCGTAAAGGGGAGCTGGACCGAATATGAGCTGCGCGCGATCTGGCGCGAGGATGACGGCGTGCTCCAGTTTCTGGGCTTTCCCGACGTGCGCGTGCCCGACGAGCGGCGTGGCGACATCTATGAGACGATCGGGCTGGTCAACGAACAGCTGTGGATCGGACATTTCGAGCTGTGGTCGTCTAGCGGCATCCTGCTGTTCCGCCATGCCGCGATGATCCCCGGCGAGAGCGACGGCGCGTCGATGACGCTCGCCCAGACCGAATTGCTGGTCGAGAGCGCGATCGACGAGTGCGAGCGCTTCTACCCCGTGTTCCAGTTCGTGCTGTGGGGCGGGAAGAGCCCCAAGGACGCACTGGCGGCGGCGCTGATCGAGACGCAGGGCGAGGCGTAGACGCCGTTAGCAAGATTGTCGCTGCCACGAGGGACTAAACCATGCTCCTTCAACTCGCTCTTGCAACCTCACTTGCTTCCTGCCCGATCGAGAACGCACGTTACGACCTGCGCGGTTCGACCGGGGTCTCCGCTCGTTTTTACCCAGTACCGCGTTCGTCCGATTGGACCACCGGATTGGCCCTTCGTGTCCGGATCGAGGAATCGGGAAGGTCGTACTGGTTTCTGCCGTGGCAAGGTGGAACCGACGGGAGGACCAATCTTGCCTGGGTTCGAGAACGCCGGTCGCCGATTCAGTATCAGACTGGCCGCCGGGATATGGAGTTCTTCACGACGGACCCGGCGTATAATCTGGATCCCGAAGTGCCAAAGGCCCGCACGCTCGCCCCCGCTCATATGCTGCTTCCGGACCTGAGCAATTGGGCGTGGCATTCGACGACGGCCAGTAATCGGGACAGTCTGGCACGTGCGTTCTTCGATCTGGCCGCGTGCAGGGCTCCCGAGCCGGGCGAGCCGACCCCGCAGATAGAATTTCCGGCGGTTCCTTGATCCGGCTCTGTTGGCTGCATGGGCGCTGGGCGGTGACCTTGTGCTGAGGACGCTCATGTCGCAGTGAGACGCGCGGTGGATCCCGGCACAGGGCCGGAATGATGGTTGGGGATGAGATGTGACGGCTCCAGAAACGCTTTGGCTGATCGGTTGCGGCAATATGGCGGGGGCCATGTTGCGGCGATGGATCGCGGCCGGCACGGTGCGGGGCGGCGACGTATTCGTTCTCAATCGGCGCGAGCAGAAATTGCCCGAAGGCGTGCGGCAGGGGCGGGCGCTGCCGGAGGGCGCGCTGCCGGATGCTGTCATGCTAGGCGTGAAACCGCAGCAGATCGATGAGGTTGCTGGGCAGGTGGCCGGGCGGCTTGCGGGGACGCCGCTGCTGATTTCGATCCTTGCCGGGGCGGATGAAGCGGCTGTGGCGGCACGGTTCGATGCACGGGCGGTGGTGCGGGCGATGCCCAATCTCCCAGTCGAGATCGGCAAGGGCGTGGTGATCCTGCAATCCGGCAGCGCCGATGCGGATGCGCGCGCGAGGGTCGAGGCGCTGATGGCGCCGCTCGGGCTGGCCGAATGGGCGCAGGCTTCGCAATTCAGCGTGATGGGCTGCCTCAGCGGATGCGGGCCGGCCTATGCCTATCGCTTCATCGACGCACTCGCGGCGGCCGGCGCACAGCTTGGCCTTCCCGCCGATCAGGCATTGCGGCTGGCGCTGGCGACCGTGGAGGGCGGCGCACTGCTGGCGGCCGCGTCCAGCGACACGCCGGGTGCGCTGGCCGACAAGGTCGCCAGTCCGGGCGGATCGACCCGCGCCGGGCTGAACGTGCTCGACGCGGACGAGGCGATCCGGCGGCTGATGGCGGAGACGCTGGCCGCGTCGGTGCGCCGCGATGCCGAAATGGCCGCGGCGGCGCGGGCGGGCTAACGCCCGAGCGCGGAGACGCGCTTGCGCTCGGTCTCGGGGATCAAACCTTCCAGCACCGCCCAGAAGCCGCCGACGGCGCCCTGACCGGCGCTGGAATAGGCGGCGGCGAGCTTGTCGCGCAGCGCTTCGAAGAGCTGGGCCTCGAGCGCGGTGCCCTCGGGCGTCAGGCGCAGCAAGCGTTGGCGACGATCCTCGCGGCCGGGGCGGGTCTCGATCAGGCCACGATCGGTCAGGTCGGCGAGGACGCGGCCGAGCGATTGCTTGGTGATTGCCAGTAGCGCGATCAGTTCCCCAACGGTCAGGTCCGGCTGGCGCGCGATGAAATAGAGTGCGCGGTGATGCGCGCGGCCAAGCCCCTGCGCCGCCAGCCCCTCATCGATCGAGCGCGTCAGATGGCTGTAGCCGAAATAGAGCAGCTCGACGCCACGCCGGATTTCGGCTTCGCGCAGGAATAGCGGAGAAGCAGTTGGGACAGCCATGTTGACCTGTTTTGCCATCGGGCTTACGCGTGCGCAACCGGCATCTTGGATGCCATTGGCGTGATGGTGCTGACGCCATGAACAGGAGAGAGAGACGTGAGCAGCGCATTGTTCGAGTACGAAGCCAATCCCAACCCGGTCGCCGCAAACGAGCGTGCGGCGCTGCTTGAGAACCCCGGTTTCGGCAAGCTGTTCACCGATCATATGGCGATGGTACGCTGGTCCGATACCAAGGGCTGGCACGATGCCAAGATTACCGCGCGCGGGCCGCTGAGCCTCGATCCCGCCACTGCGGTGCTCCATTATGCGCAGGAAATTTTCGAGGGCCTCAAGGCCTATCGCACCGGCGACGACGGTACCGCGCTGTTCCGTCCACTCGAAAATGCGCGCCGTTTCCGCGAATCGGCGCAGCGCATGGCGATGCCTGAGCTGCCCGACGACCTGTTCGTGGGATCGATCGAAGCGCTGGTGAAGGCCGACCGCGAGTGGATCCCGCAGATCGAGGGCGGGTCGCTCTACCTGCGCCCCTTCATGTTCGCGAGTGAGGTGTTCCTGGGCGTGAAGCCGGCGTCGGAATATCTCTATCTGGTCATCGCATCTCCGGCGGGCGCCTATTTCAAGGGCGGCGCGCCGGCGGTGACCATCTGGGTTTCCGATCATTATACGCGCGCGGCCCCCGGCGGCACCGGCGCGGCCAAGTGCGGCGGCAACTATGCATCGAGCCTGGTCGCGCAGGCCGAGGCGATCCGCAAGGGATGCGATCAGGTGGTGTTCCTGGACGCGGTCGAGCGCCGCTGGGTCGAGGAACTAGGCGGCATGAACCTGTTCTTCGTGTTCGACGATGGCAGCATCGTCACCCCGCCGCTGGGCGGCACGATCCTGCCCGGCATCACCCGCGAATCGATCCTGACGCTGGCACGCGAGCAGGGGATCACGGTGCGCGAGGAGCCCTATGCGATCGATCAGTGGAAGGCGGATGCGGAAAGCGGCAAACTGGTCGAGACCTTTGCCTGCGGCACCGCGGCGGTCGTGACTCCGGTTGGCAAGGTGAAGGGCCGCGAGGGCGAGTTCACCATCGGAAGCGGTGGTCCGGGCCAGGTGACCGAGGCCCTGAAGACGAAACTCACCGCGATCCAGCGCGATCAGGCCCCGGACACCCATAATTGGGTGCACCGCTTCGGTTGACCCCCTTTTCAAGTCGGAAGGCGCGCTTTAAGGGCGTGCCTTCCGCGAATGTTGGGGCGTAGCCAAGCGGTAAGGCAGCGGTTTTTGGTACCGCCATGCGCTGGTTCGAATCCAGCCGCCCCAGCCATTCGAATCCCTAGGGATTCGGCTCTAACGCGTTGAAGACCGTATCGAATATCGGAGCGACAGGGACAAGCCAGTTGGACTGGGCTCGCCCCCGTCCGCTTGCGCCAGACGCCTATTGTGTCCCGATTTTTGACGCGTCGGGGCGGGAGCCGGCTGGAGTCTGTCACGGCAAGCAGAAAAGCGGCGCTCTCCTCCGCTGATCGAGGCGATGCGGGTGTAATGGCCGACGATGTACGGTGGGTTATCCGCGAGCGCTGCTTGCGCGACCGGTTCTTCGATAGCCGGCTCTTTGCTGATCCAGCCTGAGATATTCTCCTCGATCTCTACGCTGCCCACCTCGAGGCCCGCGAGGTTAGCGACGCTCGCATCCAGATCCGGTGTCGGAAGATCAGAACTTGAGGCTGATCGTGGCACGGGCACCATGTTCGCGTGCTGCAGACCCCCGCACGCCGGTATAACCGACGCGCAAGCTCAGCGAGTCGCTGATATCGGCGGTCAGGTCGAGGTTCGTGACGACCGAGAGGTTGTCCATCTCGGCCGAACGCACTGCAAAGGCCTGGCTCGGCGCCGCTGCCAGCGCCAGGACCGGCTCGGCGGTGCGGTCGCCCATGGCGTGGCGCAGGCCAACATTGCCGCCGAGGCGCACGCCGCCACCCAGCGCACCTTCGCCGCGCAGGCCGAACTCGGCAACGCCGAACACACTCTTCTGATCCCGTGCCACTAGCGCCGCAGGGCCTCCGGCTTCCTTGAAGACATCGAACTCGACCCGGGTGATACTGCCGGCGAGATAGGGCGCGATGAAGCCCTGGCTGCCGGCATCGATCCGATAGGCGATCTCGCCAAAGGCCTGGATCATCTTGCCCTTGGTCTTGCCGCGCAGGCTGTCGGCGATGCCTGCGACATTCACCTGGCGCTTTGCATCGAGATCGAGCCAGGAATAGCTTGCGCCTGCATTGATGCGCCAACCCTTCAGGTCGAGGCCGAAATAGACGCCGGCCCCGCTGCGATCGATCTCGGCCCGGCTGGCGCGGCCATTCACCGGTACGGTTATGCGGGCATGATGTCCCATCAGGCCAGCGCGCCACGAGCTTTCCTCGGTCGCGGCACCCGTATCGACGCCCATCACGAAGCCGGTGCGGTCCACATCATAACCAGCAGCATTGCCGTCGCCATTGGCGCTGCCCCAGCTGCCGAACATCTGGCCCCAGCCGCCCGCGCCGGAAAGTCCGGCATCGGCGGCTGCACCCAGCCTGCCAAGCGCGGCTTCACGCACCGGCCGCTCATCCTCCAGCACCGCGCGGGTGGCGGAGGCATAGACTTCACCTGAAAGCTGATCGAGCGCTGCGGGGATTGCAGCGGGCGCCAGATTGTAGAGCCCTGCGATCGGTGTGGGATCATATCCTGCGACGACCGCCGCATCGATTCGGCTGATCGTGCTGGTCTGATTGTAGCTGAGCGGCAGGTTGCCCAGCACGTCCGTCAGCCGGTTGGGCGCGAGCATCAGCTGCACTTCGCTCGCGGTGTAGATGATCTTCGGCCGGAAGATGATGCCGAAGCTGTTGAGGCCGGTAACATTGAAGGTGCCGGTCACTCCGGAATCGGCGCGGAGCAGCACATAGACGCTGTTGAAGGCGTAGGTGCCGCCCAGGTTGAGCAGTGCCAGCGTGCCGCTCAGCTGTGCCGTACCGGTGGCGAGGATCTTGTCGCTGCCGCTTGGCTGAACTTCGGCGGCGAACAGCGAACCCGCCTGGAATAGGACGTTGCCACTAACATTGAGCGTGCCGACGCTGTTGCCCGGCGCCACTGCGGCGCCGCTCTGCGCGATGATGCCGCCGACCGTGCCGGTGCCGCCCAGCGTCGCGCCATTGCCGATGGTAACGATCGAACGCGAGAGCAGGCCGTTGACCGCCAGCGTGCCGCTCAGAACCCGGGTGGCGCCGGTAAAGCCCGAACTGTCACCCGTCAGCGACACGACGCCGATCCCACTCTTCTCGAACAAGCCTGCACCAATCAGGCGACCAGCATAGCTGCCATTGGCGGCCTGCGCGAACTCAAGCGTCGCGTCGATGCGGATATCGCCCTTGAGCGAAGTCGTGTCGCCGCGCAGCCGCCCGGCCGACACCAGCGTGCCGCCGGTATAGCTGTTGACGCCGGTGAGCGTGGTCGTGCCGGTACCCGCCTGCACGAAGCCACCGGTGCCGGAGATGGCGTTCGCCAGCGTCACCACGTCGCCGCGGTTGAGCACGAGCAGACCATTGTTGACGACCGCGCCTGCGATCGACCCGTTGGTGCCGCCATTGCCGATCTGGAGCGTGCCGGCGGAAATGGTGGTGCCGCCGGTTTGGTTCGCCGCACCGGTGAGCGTGAGAGTGCCCGTGCCGGTCTTGGTCAGGCTCCCGCTACCGGAGATCGTACCGGCGAACGACGAATTGCCGTTGCCTGCACCGATCGCGAGGGCACCGCTACCAAGCGTGATCGCGCCGGCCCCGGTCAGCGTACCGACCGACGCGCTGAAGCCTGTGAGATTGAAGCTGCCCGTCGCCGCCTGTTGCAGTGCTACGGTCGTCGTCGTGCCGTTCAGCGTGATGCTGGCGTTGTTGACGATGCCGGTGCCGATCGTGCCGGAGAGCGTGGCGTTGCCGTTGTTGAGCAGGCCGCCGCTGATTGTGCCCGAGCTGGCCAGCGTGCCGTCATTCCGCACCATGCCGGTTACGGTACCCGCATTGGTGAAGCTCGCCTGGTTGAGCACATTGCCGGCCAGGCTACCGCTCGTGCCCAGCGCCAGCGTGCCGGTGCTTACCGTGGTGAGACCGATATAGGTGTTGGCGCCCGTCAGCGTGAAGGTGCCGGCCCCGGTCTTGATCAGCGCGCCGCTGCCCGAGATCCCCCCTCCGAAGCTGGTCGAGCCGTTGTTGCCGCCCAGCGTCAGCGTCGCCCCACCGTTGCTGATCGTGCCAGCGCCGGCCAGGCTGCCGAAGCTGGTGTCGAAGCCGTTCAGTGCGATACTGCCGCCCGCTGCCTGAGTCACTGCGCCGATGCCGGTGGTGGTGCCGGCGAGGGCGATCGTGCCGCTGCTCGACACCGCGCCAGTCAGTGTACCCGAGAGCGTAACCGTGCCGTTATTGGCTAACCCGCCCGAGAGCGTGCCGGTGCTGTTGAGCGTGGCGTTGTTGGTCACCAACCCGGCAACCGTGCCGACATTGTTGAAGGTCGCGTTGTTCAGCACCGCGCCGGCTATCGTGCCGGTGCCGCTCAGCTGGAGCGTACCCGCGCTCACCGTGGTAATACCGGTGTAGCTGTTGGTGCCGGTCAGGGTGAAGCTGCCCGTACCCGTCTTGGTCAGTCCCCCGCTGCCCGAAACGATGCCGCTGAAACTGGTGCTGCTGTTGTCGCCGCCCAGCGTCAGCGTGGCGCTGCCCAGGTTGACCGTGCCGGCGCCGGCTAGGCTGCCGAAGCTGGTGCTGAACCCATTCAGCGCGATGCTGCCGCCCGCTACCTGCGTTACCGCGCCGATGCCGGTGGTGGTACCGGTCAGCGAGATTCCGCCGCTGTTCGCGATCGCGCCGGTCACCGTGCCGGCGAGCGACGCCGTGCCGCTGTTGTACAGACCGCCTGCCAATGTGCCGGTGCTCGTCAGTGTGCCGGTGTTGGTCACCAGACCCGTGATGGTTCCGGCATTGTTGAACGTCGCATCGTTCCGGACTGCACCCGCGAGCGAACCGCTGGTGGTGAGGACCAGCGTGCCGCCGGAAACCGTGGTGACGCCGGCATAGCTGTTCGCGCCGCCAAACGTTAGCGTGCCGCTGCCGGTCTTGGTCAGCCCGCCCATGCCCGAGATCACTGCGTCGATCCGGCTATCCACGCCGTTGCTGACGTCGATCACCGAGAAGCCGCCGGTGGTCGCCAGCCCGTCCGCCGCCGTCGCGCCCGCGATCACATAGCCGCCGGTCTGGAAGCGCAGCTCCTGGAAGGCCTGAACGCCCCCCACGGTCACATTGCCGCCAGCCGCACCGCCGAACACCGCGACCTGACCGCGCCAGCTGTCGTTGACCGCATAGCCGGTCGGCGCGGTCCAGTTGGTGCCCGCGCTGTTCCAGGTGCCGGCGCCGCCGTCGGCCCCCGCCACACCGCCGGTTAGGTCGGTGCCATCCCAATATTGGATCGCCTGGGGACTGCTGGAGAACAGAATGTTCACCTGACCGCCGATATTGGTGAGCAGGTTGGACGTGTAACCAGCCGGCATCGCGCCAAAGAGCAGGCCGTTGTCGGTCAGCGTACCGCCATAGTTGAACAGCCGGTAATAGCCCTCGCCAAAGCCGGGCAGGGCGGTGACGTTGAGCGTGCCGTCGAGCGTGAGGTTGCCGCCAACATTGACGAGATCGTTGTTGGCGCCGCCAGGCGTACCGGCCTCGCCCAGTTCGAAATTCAGAAGGGTCCCGGCGCCGAGGTTGAGATTGCCGGCGATGTTGAGCGTACCCGGGCTGTTGCCGGGCGAGAGCGTGCCGCTCGTCACCGTGACGTCGCCATGGAACGTGCCGCTGCCGCCCAGCGAACCGCCGTTTAGCGTCAGGCTGGCGGTGTTGCCTACTACGTCACCAAAGACACCGTTGAGCGTCAATTGGCCGCTATTCACCGTCACGGTTCCGGTGAAGTTCTGTGTCGCATCGTTCGAAGCGGTCAGGGTGATGCCCACGCCGACTGCGGTGTTCACGCCGATCTGGCCATTGCCCGAAATCACGCCGCTATAGCTGTAATTGGTGGCGGTGGCGAAGGTGAGCGATGCGCTCGCATCGGTCAGCGCGACATTGCCCGTGCCCAGCGTCCCACCCGCTACGTTGACCGCTGCCCCGGCGCCGATCTGCGTGTCGCGATAGCTGTTGGCGCCATCCAGCGTGAATCTGGCCGTGCCCACGCCCGACACCGCGAAGCGGACGTCGCCGCCGCTGATCGATCCGGTCAGCGCGGTGTTCGACCCGGTCACGCCTTCCAGCGTCGCAGCGCCGGAGCCCACATGGACGCCATTCGCCAGCGTCACCGCGCCCGCCTGCATGTTGCGCAGTCCGGTACCATCGACCAGTTCGATATTGCCGGTACCCAGCGCCTGACCATTGTCGAAGCCGACCATGCCGCCAAGGACCTGGGTGCCGCCATTATAGCCGTTGGCACCGCTGAGAACGAGCAGGCCGGTGCCGTTCTTGGTCAGACTGCCGCTGCCGTTGATCGTGTTGCCGAAGCTCCGGTCGATCGATCCGCCGAAGTCGAGCGTGCCGTTGTTCGCGACCAGCCCGCCGCCGATCGCGCCGCCGTCTCCCAAGGACAGCGTACCCTGGTTGATGAAGGTCGCGCCGCCATAGGTGCTGACGCCGGTCAGCGTCATCGTGCCGTCGCCGGTCTTGGTGATACCGCCCGTCCCGGTGATCGTGCCGGCGAAGCCCGTGTTCGTGTCGTCGCTGCCGATGGTGAGCCGGCCATTGCGCAAATCGACGGCACCTTCACCGCTCAGCGACCCGAAGCTGGCATTCCTGAGCGCGAGATCGAACAGCGCGCCGCTCGACTGGTCGAACCGCCCGGTGCCCGTCACATCGCTGGTCAGCGAAATGGTGCCGGACTGATTCTGGATCAGCCCGTTCACCACATTGCCCAGCATTGCGGCGCCGTTGTTGGTCAGTCCACCGCTCAGGGTCCCCATCGAAACCAATGCGGCGTTGTTGATCACTTCCCCGGCGATCGAACCGGTGCTGGCCAGTTGCAGCGTGCCGCCGTTGATCAGCGTCGCGCCATTATAGCTGTTGGTGCCGGTCAGCGTGAACACGCCGGCGCCGGTCTTGGTCAGCCCCCCATTGCCAGCAATCGCGCCGTCGAAACTGGTGCTGGCGCCGCTCGCACCCAACGTGAGCGTGTATATGTCGAGATTGACGCCACCCGCGCCGCTCAGCGAACCCAGCGCAAGATCGGCGACGAGGTTGAGCTGGCCGCCCGCGACCTGGCTGAAGCCGGTGATCCCGGTGACGCCACTGGCATTGAAAGTGCCGCTGTTCTGGACCGTGCCATTGGCCTGGCCGCCAAGCGTGGCGGTACCGCCGCTCAAATTGACCAGCGCCAGTGCGCCATTGAAAATGCCAGAGCCGCTCAGCGTCCCGCCGTTGGTGGTGAGGCCGGTGACGGTGCCGCTATTGATGAATGTGGCGCCGTTCGCGACCGTCACGTCGCTGGTCAGCGCGCCACCAACGTCGAGGTTGAGGGTACCCGCATTGACCGCAGTGGCGCCGGTATAGTCGTTCAGCCCGCCCAGAATCTGCTCGCCCGCGCCGGTCTTGATCAGGCCGCCGCTGCCCGAGATCGTGCCGCCGAAGGACGAGAAGGGCCGGCTGCTGTCCACCGTCAGCGTAGCCACGCCGAGCTGGATCGCACCGCTGCCGTTGAGCGCGCCGACCGTCGTGTCGAAACCGGCGAGGTCGAGCAGCGCACCTTGCACGCCCTGGTAGTTGGTGATGCCGGTCACCGTGCCGGTGAGCGTCACGCTCGCGCCGACCTGGAAGTTGCCGACCTCGCCATTGACCTGTTTCTCGATCAGCGCCGCGGCGAAATTGCTGATCGAGCCGTTGATGATGCCCGTGCTGATGAAGCTGGCGAAGGTCTGGACGTTGCCGTTGATGACGCCCGTGCTGTAGTTGGTCGCGACGCCGCCGAGCGACTGTAGCCCGCCCATCGTCCCGTAATTGTCGAAGGTGCTGAAATTCTGGGTGTTGCCGTTGATCACGCCGGTGGCGTTGTTGGTCACCGTGCCGAAGGTCTGGAAATTGGAGAAGCCCTCGATCGTGCCGCTGTTCTCGATCGTCGAGAAGTTCTGGATCAGGTCGGCGTTGAGCCTGCCGGTGCCAGCGATCTGCAGCGTGCCAGCGTTGATCTGAGCGAAGGAATTCAGGACGCCGCCGCCGTTACCCAAGGCGATGGTGCCGTTCAGCGCCAGCGTGCCGCTGCCGTTCTTGGTGAAGACGGACGCGCCGCCATCGGCCCCCGTCACCGCGCCGCTGAAGATCGTCGAGGTGTTGTTGTAGCCCGTGTCGAGCCGGCCGTTGTTGAGGGTAACCGCACCTGCGCCCCCGAGCGATCCGACATGCGTCTGGAATCCGTTAAGGTCGAAGGTGGCGCCCGCCTGGACAGTGAGTGCGGTCGGGTCAGTGAGCGCGTTGTTGATTCCTAGCCGCAGCGTGCCGGCGGCGACGTCGGTCGCGCCGCTATAGCTGTTGACCGCGGAGAGGATCAGCGTGCCGGCGCCGGTCTTGTCGAGGCCTGCGCCACCCTGGATGATCACGCCGATGTCGGCGGTGACGCCGCTCGAGACATCGATGATCGAGAAGCCGCCAGTGGTGTTCAGCCGGGCGCTTCCGTTCGCCGGGCGCAGCACATAGCCATTGGTCTCGAAGCGCAGCTCCTCGAAGTTCTGGGTGCCGTCGACGGTGACGGTGCCGCCGGCCGAGCCGGCGAACACGCCAATCTGGCTCTGCCAGGCATCGTTGATCGCGAAGCCCGTCGGGCCGGTCCAGTTGGTGTTCGTGCCGTTCCAGGTGCCTGCGCCCCCGGCGAGGCCGGCGGTCGTGCCCATGTCAGCGCCATCCCAATACTGGATGGCCTGGGAGCCGCCGAGGCGCAGGTTCACCTGACCGCCGATATTGGTGAGGATCTGAGTGCCGAGCCCGCCAGCAACTGTGCCGATGGTGAGGCCATTGTCGGTCAGCGTGCCGCCATAGTTGAACAGGCGGTAATAGCCCGGACCATAGCCGGCGCCCCAGGCGATGGTGTTGAGTGTGCCGTCGAGCGTCAGGTTGCCGCCGACATTGACCAGATCGTTGCTGGCCCCGCCCACCACGCCGGGCGCGCCCAGCTCGAAATTCAGGATGGTGCCGGCGCCGAGGGTCAGATTCCCGGCGATGTTGAGCGTGCCCGGGCTGTTGCCCGGAGACAGCGTGGTGTTGTCGAGCGCGACGCTGCCGTGGAAGGTACCGCTGCCGCCCAGCGCGCCGCCATTGAGCGTCATTCTGGCGGTGTTGCTCACCACGTCGCCGAAGCTGCCGTTGATCACCAGCCGGCCGCTGATCACGTCCACCGATCCGGTGAAATTGTCGGTCGTGGTGTTCGAGCCGGTCAGCGTCACCGAAGTGCCGGGATCCGATTCGACGCTGACGATCCCGCTGCCGATGATCCTGCCGGCTAAGCTGTAGTCGGTGGCGTTCTGGAAGACGAGCGCGGCAGGCGTCGTCGGGTCCGATGCAGCGGCGTCGAAGGTGACGTCGCCGGTACCCAGTTTGCCGTCATAGACGATCAGCGCGACATTGGGGCCGATCCGGGTCGCGCCATAGCTGTTCGCGCCATTGAGCCGGAAGATGCTCCCCGCGAACGGCGCGGAGAGGCTCGTGGTGAAATGCACATCGCCGCCGCTGATCGCGCCGTTCAGGTCGGTGTTGTTGCCGCCGCCGTCGAAGGTCGCCGCGCCGCCGATCGCGACCTGGATATCGTTGTCGATGTCGAGGCGGGCGCAGCCGCAGGCGGCGTTGAGCAGGGTCGTGCCGTTGGCCAGCTTGATCAGCCCGGTGCCGGCGGCAAAGTCGCTGCCCAGCCCAAGCATGCCCGCGGTGACATTGATCCCGCCGGCGCCCCGGCCTTCCTCGTTGACGTCTCCGAGCAGCAGCGTGCCCGTGCCGGTCTTGGTCAACTCGCCCTGAAGGTCGAGCGCGCCGATCATCTCGAAGGTGTAGCCGCCGCTATCGATCGTGCCGCCGCCCGACAGAATCGCGACGTCGCCGGCATAGCTGTCTTCGAAGGCCTTGAGCGTCGCGCCATTGTCGATCTCAACCAGCTGGCTCGCGCCGAGGCCGAATTCGCCGATCGCCAGCGTTCCGGCCTGGATCGAGAAGGCTCCGACATAGGGGCCGGAGGCGCCGTTGAGATTGTCGCCGCTCAGCGTCAGCGTGCCCGCACCGAGCTTGGTGATCCTGCCGTCGCCCGCGATACTGCCGGCGAAGTTGATGTCGTTCGAACGGTTGAAGGCCAGCGTGCCGCCGGCCATGAAGACCGGGCCGTTGCCCAGCGAACCGGTGGTGCCGCCATCGCCTACCTGAAGCGTGCCGGTCGGATCGAGGAGGACCG
Source organism: Sphingomonas sp. GW821-FHT10C01 (assembly GCF_059415525.1). Lineage (NCBI taxonomy): Bacteria > Pseudomonadati > Pseudomonadota > Alphaproteobacteria > Sphingomonadales > Sphingomonadaceae > Sphingomonas > Sphingomonas sp. GW821-FHT10C01. Next base: position 1,506,632 of record NZ_JBWKNK010000001.1, read on the forward strand.
TGCCGCCGGTATAGCTGTTGTCGGCGGTGAGGATCAGCGTTCCGGTGCCGAACTGGCCCAGGAAGCCATCGCCGGCCACTGCGCTGGACAGCGTCACCACGTCCGAGCGGTTGAAGGCGAGCATGGCGAGGGCGTCGACGGTGATCGCGCCCGTGCCGATGCTGCCGGTGGTGCCGCCGTCTCCGACCATCAGCGTCGCGCCGGTGCCGACCCGCGTGTCGCCATAGCTGTTGGCGCCAGTGAGGTAGGTGGTGCCGCCGCCAAAGGTGTCGGCGAAGACCAGGTTGCCGCCGGTAATGTTGCCTGCGAGCACGGTTTCATAGCCGTCGCTATCGATCGTCGCGGTGCCGCCGAGCGCGATCTGGATCGCGTTGGTGAGCGTCAGCGCGGCACAGCCGCACGAGACGTTGAGCAGCGTGGTGTTGTCCGCCAGCTTGATCGTACCGGTGCCGGCGGCGCCGTCGTTCCCCAGCCCCAGCGTGCCCGCGGAAACCGTCGTGGCGCCCGTATAGCTGTTGTCGGTCGCGGTCAGGATCAGCGTGCCCGTACCGGTCTTTTCGAAACCGCGGCTCTGCAGATCCTGGCTGATTGTGCCGCTCTGGGTGGCGACGTCCGTGCCCAGCACTTCGAGCTGGGTCGTGTCCGACCGCAGCGCGATCGCGGTGCCATTGTCGACGCTATCGGCATAGCTGATCACCGATCCGATCGTGTAGATCGTGTTGTCCATGCCGCCCGCCGCGCCGCTTTCGCCAATCACCAGCCGGCCGGCGAGCGAGATCCCGCCGGTCAGCCCGTTGTTGCCGAGCAGTGTCAGCGCGCCGGTCGGGGCGATGGTCAGCATGACATCGGAATCGATCGAATTGCCGGTGCTGCCGAACGTCACTGCCTCGCCTGCGCCGACGTTCAGGCTGCCGGTCCCGGAAGCGGTGATCGTGCCGTTGCCGCCACTCAGATGAGCGAGGCGGAAGGCGAGATCGCCGACGTCCAGCGTGCCGCCATCGAGCAGGATGGTACCCGTTCCATGGGCGGTGGCGCTGCTCAGCTTCAGCGTGCCGGCGCTGATCGTCGTGCCGCCATCATAGCCGTTGTTGCCGGAAAGGGTCAGCACGCCGCCGCCCAGCTTGGTGAGGCTGCCGCTGCCGGAAATGGCGTTGGCGACGGCGATGTCGTCCGATCGGTTGAAGACCAGCGCGCTGTCATTGGTGACACTACCGCTGCCCAGCGTGCCGGTAGTGCCGCCATCGCCGACCCGCAATATGCCGGCACTGATGGTGGTGCCGGCGCCATAGCTGTTGCTGCCGGTGAGCGTCAGCATGCCGGTGCCCTGCTTGGTCAGGCGACCGGTGCTGCCGCTGATATTGTTGGCGATCGTGATGTCATCGCCCCGGTTGAAGATCAGGGTGCCATTATTGGCGACGTCGCCGGTGCCGAGCGTGCCGCTGGTGCCGCCATCGCCCACCTGAATGGTGCTGCCGGAGTTGATGGTGGTGATGCCGGTATAATCATTGTCGCCGGTCAGGATCACCACTCCGCCGTTCCGCTTCCTCACTTCTCCCGTGCCGCCGATCACGTTCGACACGGTCACCGTGTCCATCCGCCCGAAGGTGAGCAGGCCGTAGTTGGTGACATTGCCGGTTCCGAGCGTCCCCCTCGTCTGGTAGCCGGCCAGCAGCTCCGAATTGCTGTTGACCGTCGTGGTGCCGTAGCCGCTGATGCCGGTCAGCGCGACGAGGCCGGTGAAGATGAGGTCGCCGCCGCCGGTGATCGCACCGTTCAGCGCAGCGCCGCCAACGGTGTTGCCGTTGATTGTCGCGGTTTCGCCGGCGTCGATCCGGATCGCATTGTCGAAGAAGACGGTGGAGCCCGTCGTCGTGTTGCGGAGCGTGGTGCCGTCGCGGAGCCAGATCGTCCCGGTACCGGCGGCGGTGACATGGCCGAGCGCCAGGGTTCCCGCCTCGACGATCGTCCCGCCCGTATAGCTGCTGGCGCCGTTCAGCGTTAGCTGGCCCCCGCCGAGCTTGCGCAGCTGGCCGTCGCCGGTGATCTGGCTGGCGGCGACGATCGTGTCCGAGCGGTTGAAGACCAGCTCAGTGCCGGCGGCGAGGCTGGTCTGGCCGCTGCCCAGCGTGCCACTGGTACCGCCATTGCCGATCTGCAGGCTGCCGGCGGTGAGCGTGGTCGTGCCGGTATAGCTGCTGGCACCGGTGAGGATCAGCCTGCCCGTGCCGATCTTCTCGAAGCCGCGTCCCGGCTGATCTTCGCCGATCGCGCCGCTCTGGGTCGCGACATTGGCGGCCAGCACCTCGAGCTGCGTGGTGTTCGAGGCGATCTGGATCGCTGCGCCATTGTCGACGCCATTGGCATAGCTGATCACCGATCCGGTGGTAGTGATCGTGTTGCCCGATCCACCTGCCGCGCCGCTCGCGCCGATCCGAAGCGTGCCGGACACGGTGATGCCGCCGGTAAGGTCATTGTTGCCGAGTAGCGTCAGCGTGGCGCCGGCACCGACCACGATGCCGGCGCTGCTGGTGATCGTGCCCGTATCGCTACCGAAAATGCTCGACCCGCTGGTCTGGGTCAGCTTGCCGCCGGCGCTGCTGGTGATGCTGCCGGTGCCTGAGATACGGTTCAGCGCCAGATCATAGGCAAACAGGTTCAGCGTGCCGCCATTGAGAGCGATGTTGCCGCTGCCGAGTGCGTTGGCGCTGCCCTGGACGAGCGTGCCGCCGCGGATCTCGGTGCCGCCCGAATAGCTGTTGGCCCCGGTCAGCGTCAGCGTGCCGATGCTGCTCTTGATCAGCTTGCCGGTGCCGAGAATCTCGTTGGCCAGGCTCTGGTTGTTGCCCTGGACGAACTCCAGGCTGCCCCCGGCGAGCTCGATGCCGCCGACCAGGCCCCAGCCGCTGGCGAGCGCGATCTGGTTGGCGCCGCCCAGCCGCATCGCCAGCGCGCGTGTGACGCCATTGCCGGATACGCCTCCGCGGATCGTGGCGTGGAGGACGATGTTGACGTCGCTCGCGACGAGGCCGATGCCGCCGGCGCCATTGTCGCCATTGCCGAAGCCGGGGCCGACGAAAGCGCCTGCGTTGCCGCCATTGCCGCCGTTGACCGCGCCGCTGATCGAGACGGTGGTGCCGGTGCCGGTGAACAGCAGGCCGATGCCGCCATCGCCGCCGCTGCCGCCGTAGAAATAGCCGCCACCGCCGTTTCCGCCATTGCCTCCGGTGATGGCGTAGTTGAAGAAGATCGTCCCGGTGCCGGTCGTCACTGCGCCATAGCCGCCCGCGCCGCCGCCGCCGCCATCGCCGTCGGAGGAACCGCCGCCATGGCCGCCATGGCCGCCGGTCACCGCAACGCCTGGCGCGCTGGAGAGAACGGCGCCGTGGGCGCCGCCGCCGCCGCCACTTGCCCGGCTGCCAATGCCACCGCCCGTGCCGTTGTCGCCCGAAGCGCCCGCCGTCGCGCCGCCGGCGCCGCCCGGGGTTGCGTTCCATGCGGCGCCACCGGCCCCGCCGGTCGCGCCTGCGCCGCCGCCGCCCGCACCCTCATAGTTTTCGCCGGCCGTGCTGCCGGTGCCGCCCGCGCCGGTGCCGTTGCTGGTGCCGCCTGCCGGGGATCCCGGAGCGTTGCCTTGTCCACCCCGGCCACCATATGTCGTCTGCGCGGCTGCGGGCAGCGCGAGCAGGATTGTCGCGGCCAGGCCGCCGGCCAGCGCGGTTCGGGTCCGATAAGGGCCGCTCCGCCTCGCTTTGCGCTGATCAGCGCCCAGGATCGCGAGCGAATCGGTATTTCGGACCATGTCAATTTCCCCCTGCGGGGACCGACAACACACAACGAAACTGAGTCAATATGCCATATGGGGGTGGGGCCCGGTCTCAAATGGCTGGAATCCGTTGCCTTCAATCGATGTCATTGAATACGTTGGAATATGTTTCGTAATCGAAACAAGCGCCGGTTTACCTGTTCTCGAAATAAATTGGGGATCGTCGAGGCCGCCGCTCACTCGGCGGCCAGTTCAAGCCGTGGAGAGGGCGCTGTTCGATCTGACGATCGACAGCGAGCTACGCGGTTGCGACCTCGTCAGGATCAGGATCAGGATCAGGATCAGGATCAGGATCAGGATCGCCGATCTGCGATCCGGCGCCGAGATCAGAGTGAGTACGATCGTGATCTCGTCCCGCACAGGCAATGCGGCAGTCTTGACGTAAGCTGCCAGACAATAATGTGCCCTCATAGCCATCAGACGGTTTGAGGGTGAGACGCCCTAGAACCTGCCATCCATGCGCGGAGTTGGGCCGGCCTCACGAGTAGCCGGCCCCGTTTCGTTGTTGGCGTTCCTCTAGAGGGGGAGGCTCAGAATGCCACGCGGGCACTCAGCACGAACTGGCGGCCGCTGTGTGTCAGCACGTTGAGCCGGTTGGTCTCGTCCACGAACTGGTCATTGAGCTCGTCGGTCAGGTTGATGCCTTCGAGGCTCAGCTTGATCTTGTCGGTGACGTTGTAGGATATCTGCGCGTCTACATTGGTCGTCGCGTTGGTGCCGTTGTAGGCATTACCCTCGGTTCCCGGCACCGCGGTCAGATATTTCGAACGATAGGCGATCGATCCGCGGATCGAGAATTTCTCGGTCTCGTAATAGAGCGTCGCGTTGGCGGCATGTTTCGACAGACCGAGCAGGGTCGCGGTGACGCTGGCGGTGCCGGTCGCGGACAGGCGGTACTCGATGTCGGAATTGACATAGGTGTAGTTCGCCAGCACGCCGAAATTCTTGAGGAAGCCCGGCAGGAAGGTGAAGGGCTGCTGCACGTTCACCTCGAACCCGCGCAGCATGCCGCCCTTCGAATTGACCGGTTGGCTGACGATGAAGATGTCCGACGGCGTGGCGGTGGTGCCGGTGAGCAGCGAATCGGGCAGGCCGAGGCTGGAGTAGGGGACGCCGGTACTGAGCGTCTGGACGAAGCTGCCGATATCCTTCTGGAACGCTGATACGGCGTAGATCGCGCCGCGTGTCGGATACCATTCGATCGAGGCGTCGAGATTGGTCGATTCGGTCGGGGTCAGGTCGGGATTGCCCGAACTGAAGGTGCGGTTGCCGCCCGAGACGTTGAGGTTGCCGCCCGGCGAGAGCGATCCGATGCCGGCGCGCGCGATCGTCTTGGCAGCGGCGAGGCGGATCAGCAGCGTGTCGGTGACGTCGAAGACGAGGTTGGCCGACGGCAGCCAGCGATTGTAGCTACGATCGGCGGTAACGAAATTCACCGTGCCGCCCTGGCTGGCATAGCCCGTGGAGAGCTGGTCGGTTTTGACGTAGCGCACGCCAAAGTCACCGCGCAGCGGGAAACCAGCGTCGGCGAGGTTGAACTCGGCCATGCCCCACACGCCGAGATCATCCTCGCGCACCGTGACGAACGATCCGCGCGCGGTGGCGTTCTCGATCCCGCCGGTGGCGTAGGTCGGGTTGGTTGGCGCATTGAGATAGGCGAGGAAGGCGTCGAGGTTCGGCACCACCCAGCCGGTCGGCGTGCCCGACGGTATGTCGAGGCCGCGGCCGAATCCGGTGAACTGGGTGACCAGCGGCGCGATCTGCGCGGGCGTCAATGTGGTCACCACCGTCTCGCCCGAAAGGCGGCGGCGCTCGCTCGAATCATAGTCGAAACGCCGCCAGTCGGCGCCGGCCTTGAGCTTCAGAACGGAGCCGGCCGTCCATTCGAGGAAACCCTTGGCATTGGTGAAGCTGTTGTCGACGCTCTGCGGGCGAATGCGTACTTCCGACGTGCCGTTGGTGAAGGCGAAGGTCGCCGGGTTGCTGATGTCGACGCCCGGCTTGATCGTCGGGAAGCGCGTCGAGAAATCGTAGAAGAAGCCGTTGGTGTTGGCCGCGTCGAGCGTCACCGTGGTCTGTATCGGGTTGCGGAATTCGGAGCGCGAATAGCCGATGATCGCGCCGAATTTGAGGTTCTCGCCCAGCTTCTGGTCGAGCGTGCCGGTGAGCTGGTAGAAATCGGTCTTGAGTTCGTCGTAGCGGGCCTGAACACGCAGATCGACCGCGTCGAACGTACCGCTGATGATGTTGTTGTTGGCGTCGACCGTTCCCGAACGGATGATCGTCTGCGGCTTGCCCGTGCCCGAGCGACTGAAGCCGATCGCCTGGAACTGGGCTTCCTTGCGCGTGCCGTCGAGGCGCGAATAGAGGCCGTCGATCGAGATCAAGGTCGCATCGCTCGGACGGTATTGCAGCGCGATCGCGGCGCCGAGACGCTTCTGTTCGATATCGTAGCTGACCAGCCCCGGAATGCGCGGGTGATAGAGTGCGGTTTCGGGGTTGGTGTCGTTGATCTGCGCGATGGTCTTGCTGGCGATGGTCGAGGCAGCGTTGAAGCCGCCGTTGAACCCGCCATAGGTCCAGCGCGTGATGTTCGCGCCTTCCTCGACCAGGCGGCGTTCCTCGTACGCGATCGAGACGAGCGCGCCGAACTTGCCGTCGGGGCTGGTAGTGGTGAGCAGGGCAGAGACGCGCGGCGTCGCCTTCCGCGCGAGGTCGTTATAGCTCACCCCGGCGGAGAACACCGCGGTCGGTTTGCGATAGTCGAACGGGCGCGCGACCTGGAGATCGACGGTGCCGCCGAGCGACCCTTCCTCGACATCGGCGGTCGCGGTTTTGCGGACGGTCAGGCTGTTGAACAGGTCCGACGAGAAGATGTTGAAATCGAAACCGCGGCCGCGATTGACGCCGCCCGAATTGTCGGTGCCGCCGGTGGTGCCGATCGCCTCCATGCCGTTGATGCGGACGCGGCTATAATCTGGGCCGAGGCCGCGGATGGAGATGTTGCGGCCCTCGCCGTTGACGCGGCTGATTGCGACGCCAGGAATGCGCTGAAGCGACTCCGCGAGGTTGAGATCGGGGAATTCGGCGATGTCCTCCGCCTTGATCGCGTCGACTGCAGCGGTCTCGCGCTTCTTGAGGCTGAGCGCGCTGCTGAGGCTTTCGCGGAAGCCGGTGACGATCACTTCCTGACCGGCTTCGGCGGGCGCTGTAGTTTCCTCGGGAGCCTGATCCTGTGCAGCCTGGGCGTACGCGGCGGAAAGGGCGGTGACCGCAGCCGACAGCGCGAACACGGATTTCAGGACATGGGCACGGGACATTTCAGACTCCCCTCGGTAGCTGTGTACGGCTTCGTGGACGAGCCGATTGCGATGTTCTGCTAGGCGCGACCGGGGTGGCGAGGCCAACGCCAATCGAACATGAATCGATGCGTGACACGCACAGATCGCAGTGCGACGCTGGGAATGCTCCTGCCGATCCAGCCAGTTTCTGGATCGATCGTTCCGCTCTTTGCCTTGGACGGGTTCCCATGCCCCCGTTACCGATACCGTCATAACAGCCGTGCGAATCCGACGCGCGAGCACGAGGAGAGCGACGCGTGATCGATCAGCGCACCCCTGCGACAGAGTTGCGCCCGACGCACGTGCGATATGGGATCATTGCGCTGATCTTCCTCATCACCAGCGTCAACTATGCTGATCGTGCAACCTTTTCGATCGCCGGGAGCGCCGCCGCGCACGAGCTGGGGCTGAATGCGATCCAGACGGGCTTCATCCTCTCGGCCTTCGCCTGGGCCTATGTGCTCGCGCAGGTGCCGGGCGGGCTGTTGCTCGACAAGTTCGGCACCAAGCGCGTCTATGCCGCCGCGATCGCCTTGTGGTCGGTGTTCACCGCGCTGCAGGGCTTTGCCGGGATGATCGCGTTCCTGCCTGCCGTGGCCATGCTGTTCGCGCTGCGCTTCCTGGTCGGACTCGCCGAAGCGCCGTCCTTTCCCGGCAACGCACGGCTGGTGGCGTCGTGGTTTCCGTCGGCCGAGCGCGGAACCGCGTCGGCGATCTTCAATTCGGCGCAGTATTTCTCGCTGGTCGCGTTCGCGCCGCTGATGGGCTGGCTCGCGCACAGCTATGGTTGGCGCTCGATCTTCTGGGTGATGGGCGTGCTGGGACTGATCGCGACGGCGGTGTTCCTGCGCTACATCCATAGCCCCGCGCGCCACCCGTCGATCAACCGGGCCGAGCTCGACCATATCGAGGTGGGCGGCGGCCTGATCCATATGGAGGATGGCGGTGCGGGCAGCGCGGCTGCATTCGACTGGGGCAATGTCGGCAAACTGATCGCTAACCGGATGATGCTGGGTATCTATCTGGGGCAGTATTGCATCAACGTGCTGACCTATTTCTTCGTCACCTGGTTCCCGATCTACCTCGTCAAGGAACGCGGCCTCAACATCATGGAGGCGGGGTTCGCCGCGGCAGCGCCCGCGCTGTGCGGCTTTGTCGGCGGACTGGCCGGTGGCTATGTCTCCGACCTGATCCTCAAGCGCACCGGATCGCTCGATCTCGCGCGCAAGGGGCCGCTGACGGTGGGGATGCTGCTCGCCACCGCGATCATCGGGTGCGTCTGGGCGCCGCAGGAATGGCTGGTGGTGACGTTGATGTCGGTCGCCTTCTTCGGAAAGGGTGTCGCCTCGCTCGGCTGGGCGGTGATGGCCGATGTGGCGCCAAAGCGGCTGGCCGGTCTGTCGGGCGGGGTGTTCAACATGTTCGGCAACATGGCTGGGATCGTCACGCCGATCGTCGTCGGCTTCATCGTGGCGGCGACCGGATCGTTCGACTGGGCGCTGGTGTTCGTCGGCGCGCATTGTCTGCTGACGATCTTCGCCTTCCTGGTCGTCGCTGGACCTATCCGCCGGATGCAGATCGGCGAATGAGAGTTGATCGCAGAGGGCTGCTGCTGGGCGGCGCGGCGACGACGCTGCTGCCCCCCGCGGCGCGGGCGGCGGCGGTGCGGCTCAGTCTCACGACGCCGATGGCGCCGCCCGAATGGGCGGTGCTCCAGCGGCGGTTGATCGCCCGGAACACCGAGGCGTGCGAGGCCTTCTACGCCAAATATGTCGACAAGCGCGATCACCTGCTGGTGTTCGAACGCTGGGGCGCCAATGACGGCCCCGACGATGCGGCGGAAGCGACCAACGACTGGGCGATCCTTCACGCGCTCGGTGCGCCCGACCGCATCCTGACGCTCACCCAGCGGTTCTGGGAAGGGCACCTCAGGCAATATGCGGCGATGCGGACGGTGGATGTGCCGATCGCAAGGGCTGGCATGTATCACCGCGACTTTCCGGTCCAGATGGACTGGCAGCATAATGCCGAGGGGTTGACGACGTTCAACGTGCTGGGCCTTTCCGCCCCCCGCGACCCCGCGCTGATCGCGCGCACCCGGCGCTTCGCGGACTTTTATACCGGGCACGACCCGAGCGTCCGCAACTACGACCCCGCGCACCGCATCATCCGCAGCGTGATGAACGGCAGCCGCGGGCCGATGCTGCGCGCTGCGACCGCGCTGGACTGGGCGGGCGACCCATTCGAGGCGGGGGAGCGCTTCCATATGGAGCATGGCGAATCGACCTATCAGGAGACGCTCGACCATTATGTCGAGTACACCGATGTGGTCGGCGACAATCCGCTCAACCTGCAGGCGACGACGCTGGCGCTCAACGCCTATGCGCTGGGCGGGGGCGAGCGCTACCGGCGCTGGGCGCTCGACTATCTCGATGCCTGGGTGAGCCGCGCCAGAGCCAATGACGGCATCGTGCCGAGCAAGGTCGGGCTCGACGGCAAGGCCGCGCGGGACTGGTGGGGCGGGGTCTATGGCTGGGGCTTCTCCCCCGTAGTGCCGCAGACCGGCAAGCGCGAGGACCGCAACCGCGTACCGCGATCGATCACCGCGTTCCTGAACGGCACGCTGCTCACCGGCGACAGCGCGTACATCGAAGTGTGGCGACGGCAGAACGCTCGGATCAACGACGCCGGGCGCCAACGTGACGGCCGGTTCGAAACCCCGACCATGTATGGTGCGGATGGCTGGTACGGGTGGAAGCCTGGGCCCTATCGCACCAACGGGTTCGAGATCTGGTATGTGACGCAGCGCGCTGACGATCTCGAGCTGGCGGGCGAGAATCAGTGGGTGTCGTTCCTCCACGGCAGGAACGAGGCCTATCCGGTCGAGGCGCTCAACACCGACCTCACGCGGATCGCCGAACGCGAGAAGCGGATGCGCGAGGACAACACAACGCGCGACACGCGGCTCGCCGACTGGCCGCTCGACAAGACCCCGGCGAGCGTCAAAAGTCTGATCCAGCTGATGACCGGGGGCATGCACATTGCCCGCCCGCCCTGGTCGTCGACCTCGCCCAATCAGGGCGGTGTCGTGCTGCACTGCCGGCTGCGCTATTTCGATCCCGAGCAGCGGCGGGCGGGTGTCCCGCGGGATGTCGCGGCGTTGGTGCACGCGCTGGGCGATGCGTCGACCGAGGTGACATTGGTCAATCTTGGCAAGGTAGCGCGGACGGTGACGGTACAGGGCGGCGCCTATGCCGAGCATCAGATCGAGTCGGTGACGCTCGACGGGCGGAACATGGCCATCGGCGGGCGCGACTTCACCCTGCGGCTGGAGCCGGGGTGCGGGGCGCGGCTGAGGCTTGCGATGCGGCGTTACGCCAATGCCCCGACGCTGGCGTTTCCTTGGGACCGGTAGCGTCGGCTACTTGAAGAGTGTCTTATGGAGCATCCTGCCCGCCACGAAACCGGCAATCGCGCCAAGACTTGGCCACAAGGGACCGAACAGAAACTCGAGCCCGCTCGTCGATCTAAGCGCGTCCGGATGCGCGTCCTGCCAACGACTGACATGCATGAACATGGCAACCGGCACCGCCAGCAGGATGACGCAACCGAGCCGCTGACTGGGAATGAAGAGACCGACCAGCAGTCCTGCGATCGCGCCGAACAGGATTAACGTTCCAATGGTCATGTCAGCATCCTAACCGGATGCTGGCGGTCATCAACCGGTGTTACCCGCCCGGCTTGATATAGGGCGCGACTGACCAGAGCAGACGTTCCTCGCGGCGCGGGTCGTCGACGACGTGGGTGGTGGTGTCGAAAATCATCGTCTGCCGTCGCTCGAGCGTGAACTTCGGCCACATCGGCACGCTCGCGCAATTGGGGTCACCGGTGCGGGCGAAGGCGATGAAGGCGTCGGCCATGCATCCCGCCAGGCGGTGCGCGGCTGGGCTGTCGCCGGTGCGCGAACCCTTCGCCGCGACGTTGCCGAACACCAGCGGGATATCGAGCGTGTGGAAGGCGCCGAGCACGCCGCCGGCCTCGGGCGCGGGGAAGTCGAGCTGGTACATCCAGGTCGGCGCGCCGAGTCTGGCGCGTTCCTCCGCCTGGATCAAGTGGCCGGGCCAGGAGCGGCCTGCGGTGGTCGCGGCGAGCAGGATCTGGCCGGGCGTCTTATCGGGGTAGAGCTGGCGGTAGCGCTGGACGACCCAGTCGGGTGCGACATCCTTGGTGATCTGTGCACTGATGCGTTCGGGCAGATTGCCCCAGCTGGTGTCGCCCCGCTTGAGCCAATCGGCGATCCACAGCCCGGTCTCGTCATGCGTGTTGCCGACGATGAGCGGGATATGTGCCGCCTCACGCGGAGCATCGGGAACGAAGGGGTGGCGGAGCAGGACATAGTGGTCGAGTGTCGAGGTGAAGCCGATTTCGCCCTTGCGCTCGATCGGGTCGGTCATCGCCATCGCTTCGACCAGCTTTTCGACGGGCAGCGCCTTGAGCTCGGCGATGGTCCTGGCGCCTGCCTTTTCCATCCACGCCCGCGCGCGAATCGTCGCATTGCGTGGTCCGGCGGCGGTGACGTGCTGTCCGCTCATCGTCGCGGCGCGGTGGAACAGCGGTCGCGCCTCGGGCATCGCCATCAACGTCACCGCCTTGGCCCCGCCGCCCGACTGGCCGAAGATCATCACCCGATCCGGATCACCGCCGAACGCTGCGATATTGTCTCGCACCCATATCAGCGCGAGGACGATGTCGAGATTGCCGACATTGCCCGATTCCGCCGGGCCGCCGAGCTGGGCGAGATAGGCATAGCCTAGCCCCGCGAGGCGGTGGTTGAGCGTCACCACCACCACATCGCCGCGGCGGACGAGGCTGGCGCCGTCATAGAGCGGGTCCGACCCCGATCCATGCGCGTGTGCGCCACCATGAAGATAGACCATCACCGGCCGCCGCCCACGATCCAGCGCCGGGGTCCAGAGGTTGAGGAACAGGCAATCCTCGCTGTTCGGTTCCTCGGCGCGGGTCTGCGGTGCGGCGGGGCCGTGGCGGACGGCGTCGGCGATGTCGTTCCACGGCGTGGGCGGTAGCGCGCGTTCGAACCGCCGCTGCTGCGTATCGGCGCCGTAGCGAATGCCGCGAAAGACGAGCACGCCGCTTTCGCTCGCCCCGCGCACACGGCCATGGCGGGTCGCCGCGATCGGATCTCGGCGCTGCGCGCTCCACGCCGCTGCCGGGATCAGCAACGGCGCGCCGAGCAGCGCGCGGCGGGCGATCACGCCGACGCCATCTGCGCGCAGAGCAGGCGCATCGGCTCGAGCGCCGGATTGGTGTTGTCGCGGCGCCACGCCATGTGCAGTTCGACCGGCGTTTCTGGCTCGGTGCGCAGCGCGCGGAACTGGACGTTCATCAGGTGCAGCCCGGCGGCCGATTGTGGCACGATCGCCGCGGCAAGCCCTGCATGGACAAGGCCGAGCATCGAATGGATCTGCGTGACATGCTGGACATAGCTCGGCGTCACCCCGGCATCGTCGAACAGGCGCACGAGCATGTCGTGGAAATAGCCCGCACCCTGTCGCGCATACATGATCAGCGGTTCGCCATCGAAGTCGCCGAGCGACAGCGCCGGCTCGCCCTGCCGCGGATCGCCGGGGGGCAGGGCAACCAACAGCGGCTCGCGCAGCACGCACAACGTGTCGAATTCGTGCCGGTCGACCGGCGGGCGGACAAAGCCGATGTCGATCAGCCCCGTGAGCAGTGCATCGACCTGATCGCCGCTGACCATCTCGCGCAGCTCGAGATCGATATTGGGCAGGCTCGCACGCGCCTGCGCCACGATCTGGGGGACGAGGCTATAACCCGAGACGGCGGTGAAGCCGATCGCGACCTTGCCCGCATCACCCTTGGCGACGCGGCGTGCGGAGAGCGATGCGCTTTCGGCCAGGCGGACGATTCGCCGCGCCTCGATCAGAAAAACATGGCCAGCGGGGGTCAGGCTGACCTGCCGGCTGGTGCGCTCGAGCAAGGTGACGCCCAGGATGCGTTCGAGCAACTGGATCTGCCGGCTGAGCGGCGATTGGGTCATGTTGAGCCGCTGCGCCGCGCGGCCGAAATGGAGTTCCTCGGCCGCAGCCACGAAGCAGCGGAGCTGGCTCAATTCGAACATGGCGCCGGTGTAGCGCGGCGCGGCAAGTCCTGTCACGCCGAGGCTCACCGCGCCCTCAGGCGGCTTTGGCGAGCGCGCCGGACGCCTGCTCGATCAGCACCCGCAGTTCGTCCTGCTCCTGCGCGGTCAGGTCGGTGAGCGGGCTGCGCACCGGGCCGGCGTCCCGGCCGATCGCCCGCATCCCCGCCTTGACGATAGACACCGCATAGCCGCGCCCTCGATTGCGTAGGGTAAGGTAGGGCATCACGAAGTCGCGCAGTTGCTTCTGAACTTCTTCATGGTTGCCCGCGCGCACTGCGGCGTAGAAGGTCAACGCCCATTGCGGCATGAAGTTGAAGATCGCCGAGGAATAGGTGGTGACCCCCATCGTCAGATACGGCGTGGCAAAGGTCTCCGCGGTGGGCAGCCCGCCGATATAGGTGAGGCGGTCGCCCATCCGTAGGAAGATGCGCGTCATCAGCTCGATATCGCCCACGCCATCCTTGAAGCCGACTAGATTGGGGTTGCGCTCGCACAGCCGGGCGAGGGTCTCGTCGTTCAGAACGGCATTGTCGCGGTTGTAGACGATCACGCCGAGCCCGGTCGAGCGGCACACCGCCTCGACATGCGCGGCAAGGCCCTCCTGGCTCGATCCGACCAGATAGGGGGGCAGGAGAAGCAAGCCGTCGGCACCCGCTGCCTCGGCGCCGCGCGCGATGTCGGTTGCGATCGCGGTGCCATAGCCGCAGCCGGAGATGACGGGGAGTTTGCCCCGACCCTCGGCGACGGCGGCCTTGACTACCTCCACCACCTCGACCGGGGTCAGCGAGAAGAACTCACCGGTGCCGCCCGCCGCGAACAGTCCGGCCAGGTCGTGCTCGAGCATCCATGCGCAATGCGCACGATAGGCGCCCTCGTCGAACCGGCCGTCGGCGTCGAAATGCGTGACGGGGAAGGAGAGAAGGCCCTGGCCAAGGCTGCGGCCCATATCGGCCGGGCTCATCATTGTCACATGCGTCTCCCAAGTCGCAGTTCCGCATCGATGCGCGAAACGCTTCGAGGGTGTCATTATTGGGTCGGCGCGTAGGCGTCCAAACCAAAGCCGCCATTGATCGATGCGCGACTTGGATCGATCCCGGAGCCTGGCCGCCTTCGCCAGCACATCAAGTCTCTAGCTCGTTGCGGGTGCGCCCAACGCTTGTACCTGGCAGTCTCTTTGCACGCAGAGGAACGACCTCAGCTTGTCATGGTCAAATCTCTCAGCGGCTTAAAGCCGTGCCATCAAAGCTCAGGTGCGACTGCCGCTCAGTGTCCGTCAAGACCAAGCCTTCCCGTGCAACCATCCTGCTGTCATTCGGCCTGCGCCTCGGCGGGCTTGCGGGCCGTGGCTGGGGAGACCTCGGCTGCCGGAGCGGGGGCAATCCCATATTCGTCTCGCGCGGCCTTGAGGTCGGCGAGGAATGCGGGATCCGCATTCAGCCGGGTCAGAACCGCCGCCGCGATCGCGCGTGCCGCGTCGGTATCGCTGGGGAAATGGTAGCCGCAGATTACCCGGCTCAGCGCATAGTCCCGGCCCCGCTCAAGGATCTCGGACGCGCGCGCCGGCGCGACTTCGGCCAGCAGCAATGCGGTGGCCCAGCCATAGACGGTGTGCCCCGACGGGTAGGAGGATCCGCCGCGCGGCTCACGATCGGGAGCCGGAATGGGGCTGCTGCCGCAACGGCGGACCAGTTGGTAGCGTTGATAGGGGCGCGGGCGCTGGAAGCTTTCCTTGCCGTTCCAGACCGGGTCCGCGGCATCGCGCATCGCGCGGTTCAGCAGCTGAACGAGGCGCGGACTATGCGCGCGATCGATCGGCTTGCCGAACGCCGTGGCAAAGCGCGGATAGACGCTTTTGTTGTCCAGGCCGGCAGTCTCCCACCGATCGGCGGGGACGTCGGCCTGGAACCACCGCGAGATCGCCATGTCGACCTGATCGAGCACCGAGTCCGGCACGGGCGGCGGGCCGACGAGCAGGCGGTAATCCACGCTGCCCTTGGGCAGATAGCCCTCCGGCTTCGCCTCGCCCTCGGGCCGCTTGACGCCTTCGAGTGACTGCGCGGCGGCGGGCGCCAGGGCCGGACAGATAAGCAAGAGCGCGGCGAGACCGGTCGCAGAACGGGGGGTGATCATCAATTATCGCTCCGGGAATGAGCGCCGTGCCCCGCCGTTCGGCGACGGGGCACGGCATGCGGGGTCAGAACTTCGCTTCGAATCCGACATAGAAGTAGCGGCCGATCACGTCGTACTCGCCCGCGACATTCTGCGAACTGCCCGACGCGGTTCCCGACGGCAGGAAGGGGCTCGTGCTGTTGAACGCGTTGTTCACGCCGGCATAGAGGCGGAAGTCCTTGTTCGCGGCGGGGACGTCGACGCTGGCGTAGAAATCGTGACGCACACGATCCTCGATGTGCAGGAAGGGGGGATTGGCTCCCGCCGCCTCGGCCGCCGCGCGGCGCACATTGCTGTCGACCGCGTCACCCGTATAGCGCAGCTTCCAGCGCAACCGCAGGCCGCCGTCGCGATAGCCGAGTTGGGCCTGGCCGCTATTGACCCACGCACCGATCTCACCCTTGTAGTCGGTGCGCCGGACACCATCCACGCCATCGAATACGGTGTAATAGTCGAACAGGCG
This sequence comes from Sphingomonas sp. GW821-FHT10C01, assembly GCF_059415525.1. Lineage (NCBI taxonomy): Bacteria > Pseudomonadati > Pseudomonadota > Alphaproteobacteria > Sphingomonadales > Sphingomonadaceae > Sphingomonas > Sphingomonas sp. GW821-FHT10C01. The sequence goes on from NZ_JBWKNK010000001.1 coordinate 1,522,609, forward strand.
CGAATAGAGAAAGCGGATGTCGAACTTGCCCTTCGACGACAGCCATTGCGGTGCGTCGAACCGGTAGTCGACCGCGACATCGGCACCCGAGCGAACGGTCTGGCTGAGGTTGAGGTCGCGGTTGACGATACGGGTGATCTGTCCTTCCGTGTTGCGCGTGATCTCGTTGCAGAAGAAATTGTCGGTCAGCCCGCCCGGGTTGCCCAGACATTCGCGCAGCAGGTCGATCGCCTCGAGCGAGGAGATCACGTCGCGGATCTTGATCCGGAAATAGTCGACCGTCATCGACAGGCCGGGAATGAAGCGCGGCGTCAGCACGGCGCCGAACGAGACCGTATCGGCGGTTTCCTCCTTGAGGTTGGGATTACCCGCCGCCGGCCCTTCGATGCTGGTCGTGTCCTGAAGGAACACGCCATTGGCTGCGATCTCGGCGGCAACGCCCGCAATCGACCGGCAGTTGGTCGCAATCGTACCCGTCGTCGTAGCGGTCACGCCGCTGCACAGATCGACCACCGAATCCGAATCGTCGCGTGCCGGTGAGTAGAGGTTCGTCACGGTCGGCGCGCGCTGGGCCCGCGAATATTGGCCACGGAAACGGATATCGCGGACGGGCGCCCAATCGCCGCCGAAGCGATAGCTCAGGACCGAACCCACATTCCTGATGTTATAGTCGCCGTAACGCACCGCCGCGTCGAAGGAGAGGCTGTGCGCGAAGGGCTGGTCGCGGAACAGCGGGACCTTGAGTTCGGCGAACGCCTCCTTCGCTTTGATATCGCCTTCATATTCGGCGATGAACGATGCCGATCCAAAGCCGCGCCGTGTGGTGTCGTCAGTCACCGAACGCTGCCAGTCGCGGCGATATTCGCCGCCCAGCGCGATCGAGACCGGTCCCGCCGGCAGCTCGAACAGCGATCCGCTAACGAAGCCCTGCACCACGTCCTGCTGCATCAGGCCGTCAAGCTTCAGGTCGGCGCGGATATAGTTTGCCGCCGCCGACGTGATCGAGTTCGGCCCGAACAGGTTGACCGGAACGCATCCCGCCGTGCGCGCGGCCGCATCGACGCACCGCACCCGCGACAGGTCGCCCGGCACCGCGGGGTCGAATTCGGCGTTGATCGCGTTCTTCAGATTCTTGAAGTTCAGGAGGTTAACGCGGTTCTGCTCCTGGTGGAAACGGCCATAGCCATAGCTGATTTCCCAGTTCCAGCTCTCGCCGATCCTGCCGCGCAACCCGGTCCAGGCGCGCCAGGTCTCGCGGTCGTTGAGGATGCGATAGTGGCCAAGCTCGTTGAAGCGGCGCGACCACTGGATGCCCGATGATGAAGCGGCCGCGCGAATGGCGGCGGGGACATAGGGGTTGTTGCGGGCGATCCGGCCGACGACGTCCGGGGCCAGGGGGTCGCCGAACTCCTCGTCATAGGCGGCGGTCTCGGCCCCGCCGCGTTCGGCCGAGGTCTTCACCTTCGAATATTGCACATGCCCGAAGAATTCGATGTCGCTTCCCAGGTCGACCGTGATCTTTCCGGCGGCGAGATAGGAGGTGCGCGGCGCGCTGATCTGCAGGTCCGGGCGGGTTTCCCAGCCATAGACCGCGGTATTGGTGCTGCGAAACAGGCTCCCGTTCGCATCATAGACGAAATAGCCGCCGCCGGCGGTCGAGCTCGAAAGGAAGCGGCCGCCGGGCGTGCTGCTGCTCTTCGAAGGTCGCGTGATGCCGAGCTCGCCCTGGTTGAGCGGGTTGGAATCCGCGCTCAGGCTGTAGGCGACCGATTCGAGCGCGCGGGCCCGCTGGTAGCCCATGACCCCGTCCTCTTTCTCGTAGCTTGCGCCGAGCACGAGCAAGACACGATCGTCGAACAGTTTCTCGCCGACGAGCACGTCGAGGTTGAGCCGCTGGCTGTCGCCTTCGCTCGAAATGCCGGAGCGACCGCCGATACGGACGCCGTCATATTTGTGGCGGGTGATGATGTTGACGACGCCGGCGATCGCGTCGGAGCCATAAACGGCGGACGCGCCGCCGGTGATGACTTCGACACGCTCCACGAACATCGCCGGGATCGAACTCAGGCTGACCGCGCTCGACGTGATCCGGTTCGAGACCGTGCGCCGTCCGTCGATCAGGGTCAGCGTACGATCGGCGCCAAGGCCGCGCAGGCTGACCGAAGAGGTGCCGGCGGCATTGATCTGGGAATTCGAATTGGCGAGGTTGAGGCTCGGGGTAACGGCGGGATAGTCGGCGAGGACTTCGGACAGTTCGGTCGCACCCGATGACTGGATATCCTCCTCGTTGACCTGGACGATCGGCACGGCGGAATCCGTGACCACCTGCCGCGCGATGCGGCTGCCGGTAACGACGACATCGCCGGCATCATCCTGATCGTCCGGTGCGGCCGCGCCGCTCGCGCTGGACGCGGTCTCGACCTGCGCGGCGGCACGAATGACAAGCACGCCCGATCGCCCCCAGCTCGCTTCGAGACCCGATCCCGCGAGGAGCCGCGCCACGCCATCGCGGATCGTGAAGGTCCCGTTGAGGGCCGGTGCGCGTTTGCCCTTCAGCGTGCCGCTGTCGAAGCTGATCTGTTGCCCCGATGTGCGGGCCAGCGCGCGCAAGCTCGCCTTCATATCCTGCGCGGGGATCGAAAAGCGGTAGGTGCGTTCCTGCGCGATCGTGGGCACCGCGACGACCGATGCGACAAGCGCGGTGACGGCGATCGAGCCATGAAGCGCGGATCTGGAAAAGTGCATGATATCCCCCCTGCTACGCCGCCTCTTGCAGGCGGTCACCGGGTAAAGACGCGCGACGCGTAGCGGGGGACACCTAACGCTGGAATCTACCTCATTCGCGCTCGAGGATGATCTCGCCGTTGCCGCGCCTTTGACGGACAGGGTGCAGCGCAACGATCCCTTCGACAAAGGCATCGACATCGCCCGCCTTGTAGACGCCATCGACAGTGATGCCGCCGATGGCCGGATCGGCCAGCACGATGCGCTTCGTGGCGTAGCGATTCATGCGTTCGACGGCGCGGGCCAGCGGCTCCTGATCGAAATTGATCAGCCCCTGTTCCCAGCTCAACGATTGCGACAGGTCCGGTCGCGTGACCTGCCCGGGCTTCCCCGAGCCGGCGGAGCCGATGAACTCGCTGCCCGGCGTCATGAGCAGGCGCTGGGACGACGCGGTCGGCACAGGCGCGCTGTCGCTCCGGTCGCGCACCTCGACCTGGCCTTCGTAGAGGATGACGCGCACTTCGCCGTCGATCATCTCGACGCTGAAGGAGGTGCCGACGGCAGCGATCAGTTTGTCGCCCGCGGCAACGGTGAAGGGGCGCAGCGGATCCTTGGCGACATCGAATTTGGCGCGCCCTTCGACCAGTTCGACCTGGCGCGCCTCGTCCTTCATGCGAACGGTCATCGCGGTCACGGCGTCGATCGAAACGCGCGAACCGTCGTCGAGCATCGCCACCTGCCGTTCGCCGATGCCCGTCTCATATCTGCTGGGCTGGTTGAGATACCAGTAGGCGCCCGTCCCAAGGAGCAGAAGCAGCGCCGCGGCGTAGCCGAGCGGCCACCAGATTCGCCGCGATGCGACCAGCCAGCGCCGCCGGTTCTTGTTCCGGAATTCGGTCAGAGCCTCGGTCCGCAGCGAGATGATCCGCGGCCGGTCCCCGATGGCGCCGGATGCCTGCCAGACGGCGATCGCTTCCTGCAGCACGTCGGCGTGGCCGGGTTTCTCCAGCCATGCCTCGAACTCGGCCCATTCGTCTTCGTGCAGGCTGCCCTCGGACAGTTGGATGCACCAGAGTGCGGCCTCCTCCATGATCTCGTTCGCGGTAAGCGCGGCGGGCAGGGTGTCGGTCATAGCGCGCTTCTCATTTCCTTCATCAGGCTCGCCATCGCGCGCGCGACATGTTTCTTTACGGCGCTCACCGAAATACCAAAGGTTTCAGCGATCGTGTCCTGTCCCAGGTTCTCCAGTCGATAGAGAATAAAAATGGTCCGCGTACGATCGGGCAGGGAGGCGAGGACGTTCTCGAGCACCGTGAGCTCTCCGCGCCCGGCCGTGATCCGGAACGGGTCGAGCGGGTCGATTCCCAGATCTTCGGACCGGCTGACCAGGTCGCGATAGTGCGTCCGGACCTTCAGGCGGCGGGCGCGATCGGCGAGCAGGTTGGACGCCATCTGGAAGATATAGGCTTCCGGTGAAGCCAGGTCGTCGTTGCGGTGCTTGAGCAGCTTCGCGATTAGCTCGTGGGTCAGATCCTCGGCCTCGGCATGGTCGCGTACCCGCCGCAGGAAATAGGCGAGCAACGCGGGACGCCATCGGCGACCGAAATCGAGCTGATCCCTAGCTGGCTGCATGGTGCTGCATCATCGACTGCAAAATCACGGGCATGAACCCATAGACGCATTCGCGAGCGACAGGGACATCTGGCTTTCGCGATTTGGGCAAGCGTCGGCCTTCCGAGGCTATTCCTGAAGCTGTCAATCAGCACAATGACCCACAACCCGCTCGAGGCACCCAGCCTAATCTGCTGGTCCGCAATGCGTCCTCAAGGCGGACTTTCCAGCCATGGGCCGGATATCGCGAAAGCCGCCATTTGCTCAGCGATAACTTCGGACCGCTATTGAGTGGAAGGCCAAGGCGAGTTGCTTACGCCACGCCTCTGGATGAGCAGGCACCCGTCGAACAACCGGGAGCGTGCGTTCACGCCGTCCGAGAGGATAGCTGTTCGCGGCAACACCGACCCTGGGGGCGGCGCAGGATCAGGCGACCTTGTTTCGCATCTGGTGGTGAGTATGGCTCCGCATACTCAGGCGCGAAACGTGTGTTTAGAAGTGCAATTGTCCTCGACCAGATCCCAGTCGATTTCGATCCCAAGACCGGGGCCTTCCGGCGCATGAATATTGCCATCGGCGTCCATCAGATCGCGCAGGCTCTGCTTCATCGGTAGCTGGAACGTGTCCTCGGGTACGAACAGCTCGAAATATTCCGAGTTCCTGACCGCGCAGGCGACATGGATGTTAGCGACGTCCATCGGCCCCATTGTCGTGGTGTGCAGCTCGCAATTCATGCCATGCGCTTCGGCGAGGTGGCAGACTTTGAGCGTGCCGGTGATCCCGCCCTTCCATGAGACGTCGGCGCGGACCATGTCGAGCGCGTCGGCCTTGATCGCCTGCGCCACGCCCCACGGGCCGCCGCGCGTCGTCTCGGTGCCGACAATCGGGATGTCCACTGCGGCGCTGAGCTTGGCATATTTGTCGAGTTCGTAGTCGCGGAACGGCTCCTCGAACCAATAATAGTTCAGCTGCTCCAGATGACGCGCGACCTTGATCGCCTCATGCAGCGAATACTCGGCGACCGGATCGGTCATTAGGATCATGTCGGGGCCGACCGCATCGCGCACCGCCTGATGGATCTCCATGTCGAACGCGCTCGGCCCGCACGGATGCACTTTATACGCCTTGAACCCGCGTTCCTTGTAAGCCAGCGCCTCGCGCACATAGGCGTCGATGTCAGGCAGCCAGAGGCTGCTGGCATAGACCGGGAGGCTGGTGCGGTAGCTGCCTAGATACCGGTGCAGCGGCAGTTCCGCAGTGCGCGCCGCCGCGTCCCACAGTGCGACGTCGATCGGACCGGGCAAGAACACCGGGAAGAAGGCACCGTGCCGGTCGATGTTCCAGAAATCCTGCCAGATGCGCTCGCGATCATGGATGCTGCGGCCCATGATGACCGGTGCGATGACGTCGGAAAGATAGGCGTCGGTCACAGCTGCCGAGCGCGCCGCCCAGAAAGTCGCGATCCCTTCGACCCCGTCCGAGGTTGTGATGCGGCCGACACCATAGCTCCACGGCATGGGCGCGGCGCCCTCGCGCTCCTCATCGAACAACCCTGCGGGCCGCTTGCACATCCAGGTCTCGAACTTCTCGACGCGCATCCTCACGCCTCTCCTTGCATCAAACTTGTCTTACAGGATTAGGCGTGGGCGCGGCTACTGGCAAGTTCAGGCTGTCGGTTCGCCGGCGACGATCGGTGCAAGGATCTTGATCAGCGCGTCGTCGAAATGCTGTGCCATAGCACCGGCGGCCGCAGACGGGTCGCGCGCCATCACCGCCGCGACGATATTCTCGTGCAAGTCTTGGACGTGCTTGAGTTCAGGGCTGGCCGCCCAGCGTTCGATTCCTTCCTGCATCGATGCGGCGATAAGCTGGCGGAAGGCGTCGATCAGCAGCGTATAGAGTGGATTTCCGGTCGCGCGGGCCAACAGCGCATGAAGTTCCAGATCGAGTTCGGCATAGCGTTTGGCGTTACCGAGCTTGGTCGCCATGTCGCGTACGATCTTCTCCAGCTGGGCGGCGTCCGCGTCGCTGCGCCGTTCGGCAGCGAGCGCGACCATCGTGATTTCGATTCCGCGACGCATCTCCAGGATGTTGCGCGTATCCGCCTGGCCGGTGAGCAGTGCATTGCCGATCACACGCGACAGCATTTCGCCATCGACTGGGACGATCGTCGCGCGCTTACCGACCGCCATTTCGACCAGCCCAGTAGCGGCAAGCGTACGCATAGCCTCGCGCACTACCGGGCGGCTGACACCCAGTGTCAAGCTGATCGTCGTCTCGCTCGGTAGGCGCGCGCCGGGTCGCAGCCGTTCGTCGGCAACGTGGCGATAGATATAGTCGATGACGTGATCGACGAGGCCGCTCGTCTTCGCGCCGCTGCCTGTCGATTCGTCCGCCCTCGTCCCCACGCGAAATCCCCTGCAATCCAAACGCCCCTGCGGCGGCTGACCCGACACCTTAGCAAAATCACGCTTGTCTTCGCCATTCAAACCGCTACTAACCTGTCATACAGGATTTGCGATCGAGCCGCCAGCAAGGCGTGCCGTTGAGGATGCCGATGCCGACCACTCTTGCCGAAACCGCCGGGTCTGAGCCCGCACGAGGCCGCTATCGCTGGGTGATCTGCACGCTGCTCTTCGCCTCGACCACCATCTGCTACATTGACCGCCAGATTTTCGGTCTGCTCAAGCCGGTCCTCGACACCGAGTTCGGCTGGTCCGAAACCGCCTATGGCGACATCATCGCCGCCTTCTCATTGATGTACGCCTTCGGCTACCTGCTCGGCGGGCGGCTGATGGATCGGATCGGCGTGCGCGCCGGGTTGGGCATCGCGGTATTCGGCTGGAGCATCGCCGCAGCGGCGCATGGCCTGATGTCCACCGTGCTCGGCTTTAAGATCGCGCGGGGCGCGCTCGGTATCACCGAGGGCGGGAATTTCCCAGCTTCGATCAAGGCAGTGCGTGAATGGTTTCCACCGCAGGAACGCGCCTTCGCCACCGGTATTTTCAACGCGGGCAGCAATATCGGCGCGATCGTCACACCGCTCTCGCTGCCGTTTATTGTCGCTCTGGTTGGCTGGCGTGCCGCGTTCCTGATCGCAGGCAGTCTGGGCCTCATCTGGTTGGTGCTGTGGCTGCGCTTCTACGAGGTGCCTGAGCGACAGAGGCGCCTTTCGGCCAGTGAGCTCGCGTACATCAGGCAGGGCGACGATACGCCTGCGGAGCCGGTCAAATGGCTCTCGCTACTGCGCTACAGCGGCACCTGGGCCTATGTTGTCGGCATGCTGATGACCAGCCCGGTGTGGTGGTTCTACCTCAACTGGGTTCCGGGCTTCCTTCATGATCGCTTCGGCATTGACATGATGGGCTCGATCGGACCGCTGGTGGCGATCTACCTGATCGCCGACGTGGGCAGCATCGCGGGTGGCTGGCTCTCGTCGCGGATGATCCAGCGCGGGATGCGACCGGTGCCGGCGCGGCTAACGACGATGCTACTGATGGCGCTGTGCCCGATCCCCGTGGCGTTCATCGCCGGGGTCTCGAGCCTCTGGCCTGCCGTCGCGCTGATCGCGCTCGCCGCCGCGGGGCATCAGGGCATGTCCGCCAATCTCTATACGCTGGCGTCGGATACGGTGCCGTTACGCGGGGTCAGCTCGGTGATCGGCATCGGCGGGTTCGCCGCAGGGATCATGGGGATGTTCGTCGCGATGGCGGTGGGCCGCATCCTCGACGCCACTGGCGGCAACTATGCCGCGCTCTTCCTCGGCGCCGCGCTCGCCTATCCGCTAGCCGTGCTGGCGATGGCGCTGATCCTGCGCCGCCCGCGCGCTGCAATAGCCCTGGAGTCATGATGACCGACAACGAGATTTTCGACCTGTTCCGTGCCGAGCTGTACACGCCTGTGGTTGGCGACATCCTCGACACCCTGGGCTGTGTCCACCAGTTCCTGCCCCAGCCGATCCAGCCCATGCTTACGGACATGAAGCTGATCGGGCGATCGATGCCGGTGCTGATGATCGACGTCTATGGCGAGCAGGCGCAGCCCTTCGGCAAGCTGACCGAGGCGCTCGATCAGCTTGAACCGGGCGACATCTACCTAGCCAGCGGTGGTGAGATGCGCTGTGCCTATTGGGGGGAAATCCTCACTGCGACCGCACGGTCGCGCGGCGCCAATGGCGCGGTGGTCAACGGCTATCACCGCGATACACCGCAGGTACTATCGCAGGACTGGCCCGTGTTCAGCCGCGGCCGCTTTGCGCAGGATTCGAGCGTGCGCACCAAAGTCATCGACTATCGTTGCCCGATTGAAGTCGGGCCTGTCGCGGTGCAGCCGGGAGACCTGGTGTTCGGGGACCTCGACGGTGTTGTCGTGATCCCTCGTGCACATGAGGCCGAAGTGATTGAGCGTGCGTTGGAGAAGGCGCGCGGCGAGAAGTTGGTGCGCCAGGAGATCGAGGCGGGGATGTCGAGCACCCAGGCTTTCGCCAAATACGGGATCCTGTGAGGCAGGCATGACCGACGCGTTCCGCATCCACCCGCACGACAATGTCGCGACGCTGCTCGGCGATGGCGAGGACGCGATGACGCTGATCGGCGGGGATGTGGTTGCGCTCAACGCCCCGGTGGTGATGGGACACAAGGTCGCGCTTGTGGACATCGCCTTGGGAGAAGCGGTGGTGAAGTTCGGGATTCCGATCGGCACCGCTAGCGTCGCGATCCGCGCTGGCGACTGGGTGCATCTCCACAATTGCACGAGCCGGTTCGACGAACGTTCGGGCGCGTTCGACGTCGTCACCGGAGCGGCCAAGGACATGACCTATGACTGAGATCTTCAGCCGCGAATGGACCGGTTGGCTGCGGCCCGACGGGCGCAAGGGCATCCGCAACCTCGTCCTCGTCATCTACACTGTCCAGTGCGCCGCGCATGTCGCGCACGCCATCGCCGCGGGCGAGGAGGATGTGCAGGTCATCGGCTTCCCCGGCTGCTACGACAACCAGTATGCGATCCGGCTGGTGCTGAGCCTGGCGCGCCACCCCAATGTCGGGGCGGTGCTCTCGGTCGGGCTCGGCTGCGAATATACCCAGCCGGCGAAGATCGCCGAGGCGGTAGAGAAGAGCGGCCGTCCTTCGGCGTCCTTCTTCATACAGGATGTCGGCGGCACGCGATCCTCGACCGAAAAGGGCAAGGCGATCGTCCGTGAGCTGCGCAACCGCATCCACCGCGAGACGCCGCGCGTGCCGATGGGTTTCGCCGATCTCACGCTCGGCGCCGAATGCGGTGGATCGGACGGCACCAGCGGGCTGGTCGGCAACCCCGCGGTCGGACGGTTGTTCGACCGGGTGGTCGATGCCGGGGGATCGGCGATCGTCGAGGAAATCGTCGAGATGATCGGGCTCGAGGATATCATTCTCGCCCGCGCCGCCAATGAGCGCGCCAGCGCAGAACTCGCCGCCGCCTACGCCAAGGCCGAGCATTATTGCCGCGAGGTACGGCAATATTCGGTGTCTCCCGGCAATTTCGCGGGCGGGCTGACGACGATCGAGGAAAAGAGCATGGGCGCGTTCGCCAAGAGCGGATCGCGCCCGATCCAGGGCGTGATCAAGGTTGGCGAGGCGCCGCCCTGGCCAGGACTGTGGGTGATGGATTCGGTGCCCGATCCGCATTTCATGCAGTTCGGCTACACCAACCCCAACGATACCGAGGGGATCATGGATCTGATCTCGGGCGGCAGCCAGATCGTGCTGTTCGTCACCGGGCGCGGCAGTGTGATCGGATCGCCGGTCGCGCCTCTGGTCAAGGTCACGGGCAACAGCCGCACCTATGCCCGGATGGAAGAGGATATGGATTTCGACGCGGGCCGGGTGCTGGCGGGGCAGCTGACGCTCGACCAGTGTGCGGACGAGCTCGGCGGACTCGTCGCCGACGTCGCCGCCGGACAACCAAGCAAGCCCGAAGCGCTCGGGCATCGGGAGTATTTCGTGATGTACAAGCACCAGGACACGCCGGATCTGGACCGGGGGTGCCGCAATGTCGCTTGATCCTGCAAAGGCGTTCCGTCTCGACGGCGAAGTCGCGCTGATCACCGGCGGTGGCAGCGGCCTTGGCCTCGGCATGGCCAAGGCGATGCATGATGCCGGCGCCAAAGTCGTGCTGGTCGGCCGGCGTCCGGACATGGTCGAAGCCGCAGCAGCCGAGTTGGGCGCGGGAGCCTATTGGGAAGCCGCAGACGTCACCGCGTTCGACACCATGCCGGCAATGCTGGAGCGGGTGCGGGAGAAAGTGGGCGACGTCACCATCCTGGCCAACAATGCCGGGCATAATTTCAAGAAGCTCGCGGTCGATACCAGCGTCGAAGACTTCGCCGGGATGCTCGACACGCATGTCCTGGCCGCGCACAACCTGACGCGGCTGGTGCTGCCGGCCATGCTCGAAGCGAAGCACGGCAGCATCCTGTTCACCGCCTCGATGACCTCGCTGCTCGGCATGCCGCAGGTGATTGCCTATTCGGCGGCCAAATCGGCCTATGTCGGCATGGTCCGTGCGCTGGCGACCGAGGTGTCGGGGCAAGGCGTCCGCGTCAACGCGATCGCACCCGGATGGATCGAATCGCCGATGCTGCGGAAAGCGCTCGACGGCGATCCGGCGCGCTCCAACCGCATCCTGCAGCGCACCCCGATGGGCCGATTCGGCGAGGCCGAGGATATCGGGCTGGCCGCCGTCTATCTCTGCTCCCCCGCCGCGCGCTTCGTCACCGGCGTCCTGCTGCCCATCGACGGCGGCGCTTCCCAAGGGTTCTGATCTACAATGACCGATATCATGCCGCTTTCGCTGCATCCCGACCGCCTGTTCCCCGCCGATCCCGAGACCCGTGCCATCGCGCGGGAGCTGTATGATTCGGTCAAGGACCTGCCGATCGTGAGTCCGCACGGCCATACCGATCCGTCCTGGTTTGCGAGCGACGAACCGTTCGCCAACCCGGCGGCACTGTTCATCATCCCGGACCATTATGTCTTCCGCATGCTCTACTCGCAGGGCGTGCCGCTCGAGGAGCTGGGCGTGCCGCGGATCGACGGCGGCTGGACGCAGACGGATCCGCGCAAGATCTGGCACCGCTTCGCCGAGAATTTCCACCTGCTGCGCGGCACGCCGAGCCGGATGTGGCTCGACCATGCGTTACACGCGATCCTCGGTATTACCGAGCGGTTGTCGCCCGCCAATGCCGACCGCATCTATGACCAGATCGACGCCAAGCTGAAGACCGACGCGTTCCGTCCGCGCGCGCTGTTCGAGCGGTTCGGGATCGAGCTGCTAGCGACGACCGAGGATCCGCTCGACGATCTGCGCCACCACCGGGCAATCGCGGCGAGCGGATGGAAGGGCAGGGTCGTCACCGCCTTCCGCCCCGACAATGTCACCGATCCCGAGCATCCGCGTTTCCGCGAGGCGCTACCCGAGCTTGGCCGGATCACGGGCGAGGACGTGACGACCTGGGACGGCTATCTCGCCGCGCTGCGCAACCGCCGCCGCTATTTCATCGAGCATGGCGGCTGCACCTCGACCGACCATGGCCATCCGACCGCGCATACCGAGAATCTGCCGCAGACCGAGGCGGCGGCGTTGTTTGGCAAGATCGTCCGCGGCGAGGGCAACGCCAACGACGCCGAGCGCTTCCGCGGCCAGATGCTGACCGAGATGGCGCGGATGAGCCTGGACGACGGGCTGGTCATGCAGATCCATCCGGGCGCGCTGCGCAGCCAGAACCCCGCGGTCACCGATACGTTCGGCGAAGCCAAGGGCGACGACTGGCCGTCACGCACCGAATATGTGAATGCGCTGAAGCCGCTGCTCAACGCCTATGGCAATGAGCGCGACCTGACGATCATCCTCTTCACGCTCGACGAGAGCAATTATGCGCGCGAGATCGCTCCGCTCGCCGGCCATTATCCGGCGTTGCGCATCGGCCCGGCATGGTGGTTCCACGACAGCCCCGAGGGCATGCGTCGCTTCCGCGAGCAGGTGACCGAGACTGGCGGTTTCTACAACACCGTCGGCTTCAACGACGACACCCGCGCGTTCCTGTCGATCCCGTCGCGGCACGACATGAGCCGGCGGGTGGACTGTTCGTTCCTCGCCCGGCTCGTCGCCGAGCACCGGCTAGAGAAAGACGAGGCGTTCGCGGTGGCGCAGGATCTGGCGTATAATCTGGTGCGGCAAGCCTATCGGCTTTGAGCCGCGCCGAGGCACCGGAAAGTCTCAAAGGTCCCACTCCTACGCGTGCGCGAGGCATGGGACCGTTGCCGACTGACGATGAGAAAGAGCCGGTGAAGGCTCGCAACTGAATTCCAACATTGCAAGCTGCCGCCACCCCGGACCGGGGTGGTGGTCGGTTTCGGCGGAGAGGGTCAGGTGACGATCTCGCCCGGCGCGCCGTTCACGCGGACATTCTCCATCCGGATGTTGCGGGTATCGCGCGCGATCAGCTTGGTGCGCTCGCCCTGATCGGTCAGCCGCACATCGATATCCTTGAGCAGGAAGTCGGAGATCGCCGTCGTCGGATTGCCGGAGATGTTGCCGAAGCGGCGCGTTGTGCCGGTCACATCCTCGATCACCACATCGCGGATGATCGCGCCGGGCATTCGCGGCTCGACCTTGGTGCCGTGCACCAGCCGGGCGTTGACGATCAGCCCGACAGCGGGATCGTCGGCGCCGAAATTGGGTTTGCCGTAGCCGTGGAAGACCTCACGATTGTGCCAATCGGTGCCGTAGGGGGTGGGCGCCTCTGCCAGCCGGACGCCCTTGACCCGCAGCTTTTCATAGACCTGACCCGGCGTGTCGGGGCGCACCTTGAAGCGGATCGTGGGAATGTCGCCGACATTGGTGATCCGCTCCACGCGCACATCGCGCACGATCGTCGCGTTGCTGCCATAGGTGACGCAGCCCAGGCCATGTTCGAACACGCAATCATGGATGTGGATGCGCTCGACCGGTGGGGCTTCCTTGTAAGCGGCCGCGCCCGGCCCCTGCGTGCCCTTGAGCGCGATGCAGTCGTCATCGACCGAGAAGCGGCAGCGGCGGACGACGATGTCCTGGCAGCTGTCGAGGTCGATCGCGTCCGAGCTCGGCGCGCGGATCTCGTGCGGCACCTCGAAGCTGCAATCCTCGATTACCGAGCGGCGGCAGCGATACATATGCAGGTTCCAGAAGGCGGCGTCCTTGAACGTCACGCCGCTGACGAGCACATCGTCGCAATCCTCGATCGAGCAGAGCTGCGGGAAGTGGTAGTGGACCGTGACGCCCTGCACGCTTTCGTCGGGCGCGCTGAAGAACATCCGCCAGAACGGGTCGCCGCCGCCATCGATCGTCCCGGGGCCGACGATGCGCAGACCGTGATTGTGCTGGGCGTTGACCAGACCGAGGCGAAGTGCCTCCGGAAACGCCTCGACGAAGCGGCGCAGCACCAGCGGATAGTCCGAGAGGTTGGGCGAGCCACGCAGCACCGCGCCCTTGCGCAGCTCGAGACCGACGCCGGGCTTGAGCCAGATCGATCCGCTGACGAACACGCCGGCGGGAACCGCGATCATCCCGCCGCCCGCCTTTGCGCAGGCGTCGATCGCGTTCTGGATCGCGCGCGTGTTCATGGTCCGCCCGTCGCCGACCGCGCCATGGCTGCGAATATCGACGACGCGCGTGCGGGCAAAGGCCGGAACTGCAGGCAGCGTCAGCAATCCAACCGTCGCCCCGTGTGTCAGAAAGTCCCGACGTGTTCCTATCTTTGGCATTCCTCTCTCCCGGCCGATTCCCCGCTCGGCGTACCCGTCGGAGGCAGTGTGTGATTCATCACTTGTCATACAGGTATATCTGTCTTACAGGTTTGGCGTCAAGCAAGCCAAAGGCTGCGTTACGGGGAGGATGAAATGGCAAAAGGCGCTCGGAGTCTCGGATTGAATCTGTCGGTCGTCGCGTTGGCGGTCGGCCTTTCCTGGGTGAATCCGGCCGCCGCGCAGAATACACCTGCACCCACTCCGGAAACGAATGACGACGTGACCGACATCACGGTCACGGGGTTTCGCGGATCGCTGGAGAAGTCGCTCGCCACCAAGCGTAACGAGACAGGCGTGGTCGATTCGATTTCGGCCGAGGATGTCGGCAAGTTCCCCGACTCGAACCTGGCGGAGTCGATGCAGCGTCTTCCCGGCGTCGCGCTTGCGCGCGGCGATGGCGGCGAGGGCAAGACCATCTCGGTCCGAGGTCTCGGTGCGCAGTTCACCCGCGTGCGCCTCAACGGCATGCAGGGTTCGAGCTCGACCAACTCGTCGGACATCCGTGCCGGTTTCAACTCCTCGCGCTCGTTCGACTTCAGCGTATTCGCGTCGGAGCTGTTCAGCGAGCTGACCGTACGCAAGACCTATTCGGCGGATGTCGAGGAAGGCTCGCTCGGCGCAACGGTCGACCTCAAGACCCCGCGGCCGTTGTCCTATGCCGACGACTTCACCTTCGCGGCGAGCGCGCAGGGCACCTATGACGACCTGCGCGGCAAGTTCAGCCCACGCGTCACGGGTCTCGTTTCCAAGAAGTTCCTCGACGGCACCTTCGGCGTCGCCGCGTCGATCGCGTACACGAAACGCTACACGCGCGAGGAGGCGTGGTCCGCGGTCGAGGTGTATCGCGGCACCCAGCAGGGCGGCTTCTGCTCGCCGGTCGGCTACGCCACGCAGAACCCGGGCAACAATGCCGCGATCGGCACCGATGCACTGAACTGCGCGACGGGCATGCCGCGTCTGCCGGGTACCGCACAGAACGTCACCAACTACGAAACCGCACGCAACGCGTTCATCTATCGCAGCCCGCGCTGGCTCCGGTCCGACCAGGATTACTCGCGGCTTGGTGCGACGGTCACGCTCGAGGCTGAGCCGGCCGACGGCACCAAGTTCGCGATCGACGGCTTGTACTCGTGGTACGATGTGACCCGGCGCGACTACAGCTTCGCCGCCAACTCGTTTGCGCGCGGCACCGGCAACCATGGCCAGCCGATGACCTCGGTCACCGATATCGCCGTCGATTCGCTGGGCAGCATCCAGTATGGCAAGTTCAACGGGATCGATATTTCCAACGATATCGCGCTGCGGAAATACACGACCACATTCCGTCAGATCAACGCGACCTTCTCGCAGGAGCTGGGCAAGCTGACGATCGACGGCTTTGTCGGCCTGTCGCTTTCGACCATGCACAATCCCGTCTCGACGCAGATCAGCTTCTTCGCCAACGACGTCAACAACTTCTCCTATGACTTCCGCGACGGCGGCAGCGTTCCGAAGGTCGACTGGGGTTTCGACACCACCAACGCGGCCAATTACCTGTTCGCGCCCAACGTGACGGCGGGCGGCGTGACCATCTTCCGCAACCTGCTCAACAAGGGCGACAACAAGGAAGACACGGAAAACCTGACCACCGAGTTCAACGCCACCTACGCGTTGTTCGACGGCTTCAAGGTCCGCGCGGGCATCCAGTATCGCGAGGGCAACTACAAGCGCTACACGCGCAGCCGCGCGGGCAATTTGACCACGGGTGCGCTTCCTGCCGGCACTGCGATGAGCTCGGTCATGACGCTGATCGACGGCTTCGGAAAGTCTATGCCGGGCGACGTTGGCGGATCCTGGCTGGCGCCGGACTATGACGCGATCGACAAGCTGATCAACTTCACCAACGACGACAGTGGAGATTATGCGCTCGCGGCGATCCCGGTGCGCGACCGTCTCAACGAAGCGGTCACCGGCGCCTATGGCATGATCGACTTCAACACCGATGCGCTCGGCATAGGCCTGCGCGGCAATATCGGCGTGCGCTATGTCCATACCAACCAGAGCGGTCAGGGCACGGTGGCGGGTGTGTCGCGCGTGCTGTCGCGTTCCTATGATGACTGGCTGCCCTCGGCGACGCTCACCATGGATCTCACCGACAAGCTGATCCTGCGCTTCGCCGCGGCGAAGGTGATGGCACGGCCTGAGCTCAACCACATCCTGCCGGCCGGCGTGAACATCGCGCTCAACACGCGCACCATCTCGGGGCCGAACTTTTACCTCGACCCCATCCGCGCCAAGACGGTGGATGCCAGCCTCGAATATTATTTCGGGCGACGCGGGCTGATCGCGGTGGGCGGTTTCTACAAGGACATCGACAGCTATATCCAGTCGCTGTCGGAGACGATGACGTTCGGCCAGACCGGGCTGCCGCTCTCACTGATCCAGGGCTCACCCTGGGACGCGAGCACCGAGTTCACTGTCAGCGGCCGGCAAAACACCCCGGGCGGCCCGCTCAAGGGCGTCGAGGTCAATATCCAGAGCGGCTTCGATTTCCTGGGCGACACGTTCCGCAACTTCGGCATGCTGGCGAACTACACGTTCGTCGACTCGCAGATCACCTATTGCCTGACCTCGAGTTCACCTTGCACGGGCACCAACACCATCGTTCGCGATCTGGTGAACCTGTCGAAGCATACGGTGAGCGGCACGCTCTACTATGAGGACGACAAGTTCAGCATCCGCGGCACCGCGACCTGGCGCGACAAATATCTGCTGACCGTGCCGACCTCGCGTCTGCCCAGCGACGTACAGGGTGCGCGCTCGACGCTCTTCGTCGACATGGCCGCTTCCTATCAGATCACGCCGCAGATCCAGCTGCGTCTCGAGGCGCAGAACCTGACCAACGAGGCGCTCGAATTCTACTACGACTCGGTCCGCCAGGATCCCTATTACACCTCGTTCACGGGCCGGAAATTCTCCGCCGGCGTCGCGTTCAAGTTCTGACGCGGCATGTGATTTGAACAGGAAAGCCCGGTCTGGCGACAGGCCGGGCTTTTCCGTGTCCGCAAGCAAGGGACAGACGATGACCCATTCGATCGACCGGCGCGTATTTCTGGGCGCTGCAGGCGGTGCCGGCGTGCTGCTCGCGACCGCCGCGGCGGCGCAGGAGGCGGACGGCAGCAGTGCGGTCACCGCCAATCTCAAGCTCGACTATCAGGAGGAAAGCCGCGTGCGCCGCATGCGCTGGTGGCACGAGGCGAAGTTCGGGATGTTCATCCACTACGGCCTCTACAGCATCATCGGGCATCAGGAGTGGGTGATGGAATCGGAGGGGATTCCGATCCCCGACTATGAGCGGCTGGCGGCGAAGTTCATGCCCAAACCCGCTGCCGCGCGCGAATGGGCGCGCCTCGCGAAACGCGCGGGACAGAAATACATGGTGATGACGACCAAGCATCACGAAGGCTTCTGCCTGTGGGACACGGCGCAGACCGACTATAATTCGGTGAAGCAGGGCGTGAAGCGCGATATCGTGCGCGAGTTTGTCGAAGCGGCGCGGGCGGAAGGGCTGGGGGTCGGGCTCTATTTCTCGCTGATGGACTGGCATCATCCCGACGGCGCGCGATGCAAGGACGATCCCGCGGCGCGCGAACGCTTCGTCGCCTATACCCATGCGCAGATCCGAGAATTGCTGACCCATTACGGCAAGATCGACATCCTCTGGTACGATGTCGACTGGCCGTTGACACCACAGCAATGGCGCGCGGACGCGATGAACCGGATGGTGTTCGACCTTCAGCCCGAAATCATCGTCAACAACCGCAACGGCCTCGACGGTGATTTCGCGACGCCCGAGCATCGGATCACGGCCGCGGACCGCGCGTGGGAATCCTGCGCGACGATGAACTATGGCTGGGGCTACCAGCGTAACGACGAGGAATGGAAGCCGACGCGGCGGCTGGTCAACGACCTGACCTTGTGCGTGCAGCAGGGCGGGAACTACCTGCTCAACATCGGGCCGGAAGCCGACGGATCGGTGCCGCGCGCATCGGTCGAGACGCTGGAGCAGGTCGGGACGTGGCTACGCACCAACGGTGCCGCGATCTACGATGCCGATGGCCGCGCGGCGGGGGCGTTCGGCAACTACACCAACTTCACCAAGGCCGGGAACAAGCTCTACATCCATGTCTATTTCTGGCCGTCGAAGAGTCCGGCGGCGGAGGCCCTCGACGTGCTGCGCCCGGAGACGGTCGTCGCGGTCGGCGGTGTCCGCACGAAGGTGTTGTCGGCGCGATTGCTCAAGACCGGACAGCCGGTTCAGTTCACGCAGGACGATATCGCGCTGAGGCTAACCGGCCTTCCCGATGAAGCGCCGGACGACCCCACGACGGTGATCGAGCTGACCTGCGAGGGGACGCCCTATGTCCGCCACCACCTGATCCGTCCGGAATGGCCGCGATACGGTGTGAACATCGGCGGAAAGCGGAGCAGCTAATGGGGTTTGAGCCAGCGATCGGCAAAGGCGATGAAGTGGTTCCAGTCGCTCGACGTAAGGGCATGGGGACCGGTGCGGATGTGGTAGCCGATCCGTGACTGGATAGAGCGATCGGGCCGCGGCATTGCCTGCGCATCGAACCCACCCGGGCTGAGCAGGCGGTAGACGGGGTCGGCACCTTTCGCGGCGAGGAATTCGCCTTTGGGGTCGGCCCACCAATCCTCGGTCGCGCTTGCGATATAGACGGGGCGGGGAGCGACCAGCGCGATCAGCATATGGGCATCGACGGGCAGCTCGCTTTCGCGCTCTGCGAAGGTCTTGAATCGCGGTGCAAACCAGTAGTTGTTCATCACCCGGATCGTCTCGCCGAAATTGCGGCGATAAAGGGCCGCGCCGCCTTCGCCCGAATTGTTCGCGATCACCATTGCGAAGCGTTCGTCACGCGCCCCGGCCCAGAGCGCGGCCTTGCCGTATCGGGAGTGGCCGAACGCGATGACCCTGCCCGCATCGACGGCGCGGTCGGTCGCGAGATAGTCCCGGACGCGACTGAGACCCCAGGCCCAGGTCGCGATCGCACCCCAATGCCGCGGGTCCGAGGGACTGGTTCCGAAGAAAGGCTGTATGCTCTCCGCGACCTTGTTATCGCCATCGGGGTAGAGATCGCCTGTGAAGTATGTGGCGACGCCGTAGCCTGACTTCAGGATCGCCTCGACCGGCCATTCGGATGCATCGATGCCACGCGAATGAAACGTCGCGCTGCCCTTGCGGATCCCGGGCGCCGGAGTGACCCAGCTTGAGGTAATGTGGATCGCCGGATCGGAATGGATCGCCTGATTGCCGTGGAAATTGGGGCCGACGAACACCGGCACCGGGCCTCGCGCCGTTGCGGGCAGATAGAGCAGAACGCGCATCTGCGGCCCGTCGCGCCGCCCGTCGAGCAGGATCGTCACCTGCCGCCGTATTGCGAGGCCGCCCAGCGCCGCCGGGTCCTGTTCGTCGATGATGTAGCGCTGCTGCCGCGGTTGAGGCGCGGTGCCATAGATGTTCGCCTCGAACAACGCGATCAGCTCGGCGCGGCGCTTGCGCCAGTCCCGTGCGTTCTGGACGCGGCGGCCATTGGCGGCGACCAGCGGATCGGGGAGCCGGTAGGGGGCAATCTTTGCCTCGTCCGAATTGCCGTCGAGTTGCGCGGTGGCGGGCGCTGACCAGACGAGCGCGGCTACCGTAGCGAAACCGAGGATCATGCTTCCGGCCTGCCGCATCACCCCTCTTCCCAACCCTTGCTGCTTACAATGCGATCATTGTTGTCATACAGGTTTTGAAAACATATGATAATCATATGTTCGTGCTGAAGCGCGGCGAACTATAGGGAGAGTGCCGCATGAAGCGCCGTGATTTCGTTGAGATGCTGGCGGTTGCGGGCGGTGTTGCGGCGTTTCCCCGTATCGCGGTGGCGGCCGATCGCGCGGTAAAACTCGGCTATGATCCGTCGCGGACAGGGGCGACGATCCCGCGCGACTATGTCGGGCTCTCGTTCGAGCGCGCGCAGCTGTCCAACCCCGGCTATTTCTCCGCGGACAACAAGGCGTTCGTCAAGCTGATCCGTGGCCTGTCGCCGTCGGGAAGCATTCGGCTGGGCGGATCGTCCGGCGAGCACACCGCCTATGTCGGCGACAAGGTGATCGCACCGGCATTCGAGATTCACGGGCCGGAGCATAACAAGCTCAATCGGGAGGGGCTGAATGTCTCCACCGCCGCGTTGCGCAACCTGCGCGGGTTCCTCGACGCAACCGGGTGGAGCTGTCTCTACGGTCTCAACATGGCGCATGCGACGCCCGAGCAGGCCGCGCGCGAAGCCGCGGATGTCCACCGTATCCTGGGGCCGCGGCTGTCGGCGATCCAGATCGGCAACGAGCCCGACGTGTTCCGCAACCGCTACCGCCCCGCGACCTGGACTGCCGCCGACTCTGTTGCCGAGTGGGATCGTTTCCACGCAGCGATAACCGCTGTCGCGCCGGGACTGCGATTCGCTGGCCCTGGAATCTCGAACAAGCTAGAGTATCTGACTGCCTTTGCCGGTGTCGCGCGGCGCTATCCCGACGTCGTGATGCTGACCGGCCATTATTACGCGATGGGGCCGGCCGGATCACCCGAAGCGACGCTCGACCAGCTCAAGCTGCCCGAGGCGAAGACGGCGACGTTCAAGCAGACCGGCTATGCGGTGGTCGAGGATGCCCGGCGCGTGTCGGGTCTGCCCTATCGCATGTCGGAGGGGAACAGCTGCTGGGACGGCGGCAAGATCGGCGTGTCAGACGTGCACGCGGCATCGGTCTGGGGTGCGAACCGGATGCTCGACTGGGCGCGTCGCGGCTGGATCGGCGTCAACTGGCATGGCGGGGGGTACGGAAACTATTCGCCGATCGTCGGCACGCCGTCCAAGGGCTATTCGCGCCGCCCGCTTTATTACGGAACGCAGTTCGCGCAGCAGCTCGACGGCGCGACCTTCCTCGAAACGACTGCGGTGCCCGATCCCTATCTCGGCTATTACGCGCTGCGCCAGAACGGGCGCGACCGGATCACGCTGGTCAATCAGGGGGACGCGCCGGTGACGGTCGAACTGCCTGGCCTGCAGGAAGCGCGCGTGGTGATGCTGACCGGGCCGTCGGCGGCGGCGAAGGACGCGACGACCCTGACGACGGTTTCCCGCCGCCCGAGCCGGACGGTTACCGTGCCGCCGGTGACCGCGATGCTGTTCACGCTCGCTCGATCGGCACGGCGCTGATGGGTGATCCAACGCGGGTTTCGCGCCGTGGCGTGATGAAGGGGAGCGCGGGTCTCGCGCTTGCGACGGCGCTGCCTGTACAGGCGGGTGAGGGCGGAGAGGGCGGTACTACCCTGTGGTACGACAGCCCCGCGGACGAATGGGTTCAGGCGCTCCCGCTCGGCAATGGCCGGTTGGGCGCGATGGTGTTCGGCGGGATCGCCAACGAACGCATCCAGCTCAACGAAGACACGTTCTTCGCCGGATCGCCCTATGACGGCACCAATCCCAAGGCCAGCGCCGGGCTGCCGCGCGTCCGCGAGCTGATCTGGGCGGGCAAGTACAAGGAAGCGCAGGACCTGGCCGACGAGGTGCTGGTCGCGCGTCCGCAGCGCCAGATGTCGTACCAGCCGATCGGCGATCTGATGCTGCTGTTCCAGGGCATCGAGAACAGCCAGAGCTACCGGCGCAGCCTTGACCTTGACGGCGCGATCGCTGCGACGCGGTTCAAGGTCCGCACCGTCACCCATCTGCGCGAGGTGATCGCCTCCGCGCCCGACCGCGTCATCGCGATCCGTCTGTCGACCGACGCCCCCACGGGATCGGTGAGCGTCAATATCGGGATGTCGACGCCGCAGGACGCAGAGATCGCCGTGGAGGGCGACGACACGTTGGTCATGCGCGGCATCGGCCCCGCGCAGCATGGCGTTCCAGGCGGGATCCGGTTCGAAACGCGCGTGAAGGTGCGCCGTACGGGCGGGCGGCAGACCACCGGGCGCGACGGTATCCGCATCGAAGATGCGCAGGAGGTCGTGCTGCTGGTGGCGACCGCAACCAGCTATCGCCGCTTCGACGACATCAGCGGCGATCCGTCAGCGATCGTGCGCGCCGATATCGAAGCGGCGAGCGCGAAGAGCTGGGATGCGCTGCTCGCCGCGCATCAGGCGGATCATCGCAGGCTGTTCCGCCGGGTCGCCATCGATCTGGGACGAAGCCCGGCCGCCGATCTGGCCACCGATCAGCGGATTGCGCGCTCGGCCGAACTCGACGATCCGGCGCTGGCCGCGCTCTACTACCAGTTTGGGCGCTATTTGCTGATCGCTTCGTCGCGGCCGGGCACGCAACCCGCCAATCTTCAGGGCATCTGGAACGAGCGGACCGCACCGCCATGGGAATCCAAGTGGACGCTGAACATCAATGCGGAGATGAACTACTGGCTGGCCGATGCCGCCAATCTGGGGGAACTGGTCGAACCGCTGTTGCGGATGACCAGGGATCTGGCGATCACCGGCCAGCGCACCGCCCGCAACGATTGGGGCGCACGCGGATGGGTCGCCTATCACAACACCGACCTTTGGCGGCAGGCGACGGTCAATTCCTCGGCGCTCTACGGCATGTGGCCGATGGGCGGCGCCTGGCTGCTCAACACGCTGTGGGACCATTGGGACTATAGCCGTGACCGCGCCTTCCTGGCCGAACTCTATCCGTTGATGGCGTCGTCGTGCCGTTTCTATCTCGACGCGCTGGTGCCGCATCCGCGCACCGGGGAGCTGGTGATGAACCCCTCCAACTCGCCGGAGAACTCGCATCGGCCCGGGGTGTCGATCTGCGCTGGACCGGCGATGGACAGCCAGCTGCTGCGGGACCTGTTCGCGCGAACCATCGCGGCGTCCGAACTGCTGGACACCGACGTGGTGCTGCGAGGCGAGATCGCCGCGAAGCTGGCGAAGATCCCGCCCGACCGGATCGGCAAGGCCGGCCAGCTGCAGGAGTGGTTCGACGACTGGGACATGGACGCGCCCGAGATCAATCATCGCCATGTCAGCCATCTCTATGCGCTGTACCCCGGCGAGCAGATCACGTTGCAGCGAACGCCGGAGCTTGCCGCGGCGGCGCGCCGGACACTGGAGGTCCGGGGCGACGATGCGACGGGATGGGGCATCGGCTGGAGGATCAACCTGTGGGCACGGCTCGAGCAGCGCGAACGCGCGTACAAGGTGTTGCAGATGCTGCTGCAGCCCAGCCGCACCTATCCCAACATGTTCGACGCGCACCCGCCGTTTCAGATCGACGGCAATCTGGGCGGTGCGGCCGGTATCGGTCAGATGCTGATGCAGAGCCATTCGGGAACCATACATCTTCTGCCGGCGCTGCCGCGCAGATGGCCGAGCGGGCATGTTTCAGGCCTGCGTGCGCGGGGAAATATCGGTATCGACCTGCGCTGGGCGGGTGGCCGCCTTGTGGAAGCGGTCCTGACTGCGGACAGTGGCGGCCCTGCGCGTGTGCGAAGCGGTGACGCCATCGTCGAACTTGCGCTGCGCAAAGGTGAGCGCCTCAGGCTCACACCCTATCCCGGCGGATTGCACACGATCCGTCTGGCCAGATAGCGCGCCCTATGGCGACCCCAGCGGATCGCCGTCATAGGGAGAATCGCTCAAGCGACTTCCGTTCATTCCAAACCCCATTGGCGGATCGAGCGGTCCATGATTCTATGGGCTCTTCGCTGGCAGCATCTAGTCGAGGGGCTGGCGGTCATGCGCCCGCATTGCTGTTGGCGGCAGTGGGCACAATCCTTGAAGTGCTCGATCCGATGCGCTGAACATCCAAAATGGCGTCGTGAGCTGAGGTTGGAAACCTGGATGACCGATCTGGCGGCTAACCGCCAACAACCACGAATGCCCCCAAAATTCGTGGATCGGCGAAGCGCTCGTCGCGCGACGGCAGCATTAACTGCTTCATCTCATGCCTCATCCGCCGCAACGCAACTTGCCAATGCGAGGCGTTGACGATGGTGCCGGCTACAGGAGTCGAACCCGTGGCCCCCTGATTACAAATCAGGTGCTCTACCAGCTGAGCTAAGCCGGCACTCGATCGTCATATGATTGCGCCGAAGGGCAATCAATAAAAGGGGCATATCCCCTTCGATCCGCTTCCACGATACCGCCGTTTCACCAGCGAAACCCATCCGTGGCCTGCGCCGTGAAATGACGCGGGCGAGGCCTCTTGATCCGAACCATGGGCTTGGTCAAGGCCGATTCTGGGATGGCGAGCGGCGCCATCATGCGATCCCGAACGTCCATCCCTCGGTTCCGGCAATATCGGGGGTGAGTGCGGGTGGATGCCACAGATCGGCGCGATTGGCGCTGGCACGGAGCCACGCGGCGGTGAGGATCGCGTCGGTCGAATGATCGTCATAGCGGGGTAGCCGGCTATGGCGATGTGAGCCAAGGACGGCGAGGGCTTGGTCGAGCGACGTGGCATCCCGCAGTTTGGAACGGCCCTTGGGCAAGCCCGCCGCGCGGGCGGCGATCGCGGTGTAGATTTCGACCACCGCGGCCCCGGATTTGGGCAAGGGGTCGAATGGCCAGATCGTCACACGTCCATCGAGCGCGTGGAGCAGGCGCATCCCGGCGAAGCTCGCCTTGGCGACCTGTGCCGCGCCGATGGCGTCATAGACCGTCGTCACCTTGCCGCCGCCGGCGGCGTTGAAATGCTGTTCGCAGCGGCGGAAATGGATGAAATCCGCCTTCGTGCCGTCGGCGGCGCCAAGGTAGAAGTGACGGCCGCGCCGGGCTTGGATGAACGATGCCGCGCCAAGATCCTCGTCATCGCTTTGCGCATCGACCCAGCTCCAGAAGGCACGGGCGTCGGTGGCGGTGCTTTCTCCGGGGAGATAGGCGCCGCGGTCGAGGATCGGGGCGCAGAAGCTCATGTCGAAGCCGATCAGCAGCGGCTCCGCGGCACGAGCAAGGATCCAGTCGCGGATGGCTTCACGCGACCAGTATCGCCCGGGCGGGTGAACGAGCGAAGGCGCTGCGTTGCCGGCTTCGCATATCGCAAGCGCGATGCCGGGATGGCTGCGGCCCTTGGCGCCGGACCAATCGATCGCGGCGAAGCGGGTGAACTGCATACCGTCCATCGTCAGGGCCGGTCGCCAAACGCCTTGCGCTGGGCGGGCTTGGCGCGATCCCACCACGCACGCTGAATGTAGAGTTCGATCCGCTCGCGCGCTTGTTCGTCATAACGGACGAGCAACATCGGGTAGTTGCGATAGTGATCGGTCTGCCAGAAGGTTTCCGGATCGGTTTCGAAGAGGATTTCCTTCTCGGGGTGGGTGACGCTGAGCGCGAAGCTGCCGGACTCCCGGCCCGGCGACATGAAGCCCTTGCCGTTGATCTTGGGGCAGGGGGTTCCCCACCACGACGCCATCTCGACATCGGGGAGCGAGAGGGCATAGGCGCAGGCTTCGTCCCAGTCCTTCATTGCATTGCCTTCAGCACCTCCGCGACGAAGCTGCGCGCGTCGAAGGTCTCGCCGGTCGGATCCTCGCCGCGACGGACGACGACGAGACGGGCGGAGGGGATGACGAAGATGAACTGGCCGCGATTGCCATGTGCGGCATAGGTGCCGCCGGGCAGCCCTTGTTTGGCGCCATAGAGCCAGAGCGTAGCGCCATAGCCGGGACCCATGGCGGGCTGCGGGCCGCTGGGGGTGGTCATGTATTTCATCCAGCCTTCAGGCAGGATGCGCTTGCCCTGCCAGACGCCATCGTTGCGCCAGAACTCGCCGAGCCGGGCGAAGTCGCGCGCGGTGGACCAGACCTGCGAGGACAGGACGAAATTGCCTTGCCAGTCGATGCCCGTGGTGGTGTGCATCATGCCGAGTGGACGGAAGAGGCTGGCGTATGGCAGGTCCCGATAGGCGTCGTCATTGCCCAATGCCGCCCGCAGCGCGCGGACCGCGAGCAGCGTATCGTTATTGGCATAGCGGAAAATGCTTCCGGGCGGCGCGACCAGCGGCCAGGCCACGGACTGTTCGGTAACGGACGTCCCGCCGAAATAGATGGCGTCGGTGCGGTTGCCCGCGGTGTCGCTGCCCAGGCCCGACGTCATGCGCAGCAGTTGGTCGAGCGTGATCGCGGCGCGCGGATCACCAGGTCCGCGCCATTCGGGGATTGGTGCGGGCTTGGTGGGATCGATCTTGCCGTCGGCCACCGCGATCCCGGTCAGCGTGCCGGCGATGCTCTTGGCGACCGACCAGGTGCGATTGGGCACCAGTGGGCCGAAGCCATCGGCATAGCGCTCAACGATCACCTTGCCGTCGCGCAGGATCAGGACGCCGGTGGTACGGCCTTTCGATGTCGCTGGGTCGAAGGCGGTGGCGACGGCGGCGCTGAGAGCCTGCGAGGGCTTGGGCGCGATCCCGCTATCGCCCATCGGCCAGGGGCGCGGATCGGCGGGGATGGGCATCGACGGATTGGGGTGGAGCGCCGGGGGCGCTCCGCGCTTGCCGCCGATCGGCGCGAGCGAGCAGCCGAAGCGCGGCATATGATAGGCGATCCGTGGCGGCATGTCCGGCGCAAAGGGCACGCTGACGCTGCGGTCCAGCCGGTCGCTGGTCGCCGGGAGTTCCGCCACCAGCGCCTGATAGTCGGGATAGATACCCTTGAGCTCGATTTCCGCGATCTGCTCGGGCGTGCGACCGCCTCCGAACTGGCCTTCGCACAGTGTCAGGGCCTTGTAGCCCGCCGCGATGGCGCGCTGATGCGGGGTGAGTTCGCGTGGCGCCTGCTGGGCGGCGGCGGGGGCGGTCAGTGCAAGTGCGGCTAGCAGGTACCTTGATACCGGAAGGTCCCAAAGGTCACGGCCTAACGCGCGCGATATGCGCCCGATCCCGTGTAGGCTGAAGCGAGGGCGGGCGGCGGGGAGGCTGGATCCGGTCATCCGTCGATGAGAGCAGATGAACTCCAACATTGGAAGGGCCGGCAGCGCCTTCCCTTTGCACCCCGGCCTTGTGTAGGACCCTGACATTACGGGCCTGGCGCTGAGCCTCAGCGAACTCACTTGTGGGCCGGTGGATCCTGGCGCGAGGCCGGGATGACCTGTGGGGATTAATCCTCCTTCAACGCCCGCCGCCGTTCGTCCCACCATGCCATGCGCTCGGCGATGCGCTTCTCCACGCCGCGATCGGTGGGGGTGTAGAAGGTTTGGGGCGCCATCTCCTCGGGCCAGTAATTGTCGCCCGAAAAGCCCCCTTCGGCATCGTGATCATAGGTGTAGCCCTTGCCGTAGCCGATGTCCTTCATCAGCCGGGTGGGGGCGTTGAGGATGTTCTGCGGCGGCATCAGGCTGCCGGTTTCCTTCGCACTCTTCCACGCTGCCTTTTGCGCCACATAGGCCGCATTCGATTTGGGCGCGGTGGCGACGTAGAGGCAGGCCTGCGCGATCGCCAGTTCGCCCTCGGGCGACCCCAGGAACTCATAGGTGTCCTTGGCGGCGAGGCATTGGGTAATCGCGTTGGGATCGGCGAGGCCGATATCCTCGACCGCCATGCGGATGAGGCGTCGGAGCAGGTAGAGCGGTTCCTCGCCAGCGGTCAGCATGCGCGCGAGATAGTAGAGCGCGGCCTGGGGGTCGCTGCCGCGCACCGATTTGTGGAGCGCGGAGATGAGGTTGTAGTGCCCCTCGCGGTCCTTGTCGTAGACCGCGACGCGGCGCTGGAGAAAGTCGCCCAGCGCGGAAGGATCGAGCGGCGCCTCGAAGCTCACCGAGAACAAGGTTTCCGCTTGATTGAGCAGGAAGCGGCCGTCGCCGTCGGCGCTGGCGACCAATGCGTCACGCGCCTCTGGGGTCAAGGGGAGGGGGCGTTCTTCCATCGCTTCGGCGCGGTCGAGCAGCAGGGTGAGCGCGGCATGGTCGAGGCGGCGCAGGATCAGCACCTGCGCGCGGCTGAGCAGCGCGGCGTTGAGTTCGAAGCTGGGATTCTCGGTGGTCGCGCCGACCAGGGTGACGGTGCCGTCCTCGACAAAGGGCAGGAAGCCGTCCTGCTGCGAGCGATTGAAGCGGTGAATCTCGTCCACGAACAACAGCGTGCGCTTGCCGAGGCGGGCATGGTCCTTCGCCTCGGCGAAGACCTTCTTCAAATCGGCAACCCCGGAGAAAACCGCGCTGATCGAGACGAAGCGCAGGCCAACCGCATCGGCGAGCAGCCGGGCGGTGGTGGTCTTGCCGGTGCCGGGCGGGCCCCAGAGGATGATCGACGACAGTTTGCCCGCCGCGACCATGCGGCCGATCGCGCCTTCGGGGCCGGTCAGATGGTCCTGGCCGACGACATCCTCGAGCCGCTGCGGGCGCAAACGGTCGGCAAGGGGCCCGCCGGTAGCGGTGTCGTCAGGGGAAATGGCGGACTCGAGACCGCCGAACAGATCGGCCATGCGGAACGATATAGGAACTTGCGCAAATTTCGCGAAGGGGGTTGTGAGATGCATTCTAAGATATATCTTAAGCGCATCACGACTCGAATATGAAAGGTTCAAGAATGTTTCGAGGAAATCATCATCGCGGCTGCGGACCGCGTGGAGAGATGCACTTTGGCGGCGGTTTCGGACCGCGCGGGCGGCGCCAATGGGGGCCGTTCACCGTGGAATGGGACGTGCGTGCCGACGGCATGGGCGGCGGCCGCGGGCGCCGGCGCATGTTCCAGGGCGACGAATTGCGGCTGGTGCTGCTCAAGCTGATCGAGGAGGCGCCGCGCCACGGCTATGACCTGATCCGCGAGATCGAGGAGCGCACCGGTGGCGCCTATGCGCCGAGCCCCGGCGTGGTCTATCCGACGCTGACCATGCTCGCCGACATGGAACTGATCGCCGAACAGGCGAGCGACGATGCCAAGAAGGTGTTCGCGATCACCACCGCCGGCCAGGCGCATCTGACCGAGCGCGAGGAAGAGGTCGAGGCGCTGATGGAGCGTCTCACCCAGATCGGTACGATGCGCTCGCGGAGCCATGGCAGCCCGGTGCGGCGCGCAATGGGCAACCTCCGCCAAGTGCTCCAGCATCGGCTGGGCGATGGCGAGGTGAGCCAGGAAACCCTACATGCGGTCGCCGACCTGATCGACGAGGCGGCGCGCAAGATCGAGAGGCTGTAAATGAGCGTAACCGCGAACGGATTTGCGAAGACGGAGCAGGCGAGCCGCTATCTCCAGCAGCTCTGCAAGCATTGGGAGCATAATCTGAAGGTCGAATTCTCGGCCGATCACGGCACGATCGTGTTTCCCAAGGACGCGCGCGGTGCGGACTGGCCCGGTGACGGGCTGGTCACGCTCGACGCGAAGCCCGACGGGCTGGCGATCCGTGTGGATGCCAGCGCCGAAGGGCAGCTCGAAGGGCTGAAGGGCGCGGTTGAGCGGCATGTCGACCGGTTCGCGTTTCGCGAAGCACCGTTGCCCTATGTCTGGGGCGTTTGAGTGGAATCGTCGAGATCGAAGAATAATAGTCCGAACATGGTCCGAAACGTATGAAGATCATTCGTTTCGTTGCCGTATTGTCTCAAGTATAAACCCAATGGGTTTTGAGTGATGTTCGGAGTCAACATAGCATCCATTCGCCGGGTTTTCCGGAAATCAACAGGAGGGGTGTTATGGAAGCGAAGGGAAATCTTCCGGGTTTCGACGCGAATGTGATCGATCAGTCGCTCGAGGCGGCGCAACGTCATGGCAAGTCGCTGAAGGCAGCAGCGGCAAACCATGAATCGCCGCTCGCCGATGGCGCGCTCAAGGTCAGTGCGCAGTGTATCAGCGTGACCGTTCAAAACGGGCAGGTCTGCCTCAATCTGCCGCTCGGCATCGGCAATGTCTGCCTGCCGATCCCGTCGTGGATCCCCAATGGCACCGCGGCTCAGGCTTGCCTCGACATCTGTACGAAGTGGGGCATCCCCTGCGGCGTCGAGGTGACGGTGTCGGTCGCCGGGCAGCGGATCATCCAGAAGGGCTTCGGCTGCAGCTGCTGACCAACGAAGGGCGCCGCGCGGTTTGCGGGGCGCCCTATGGCTTGCCGTGCGCCGCCATCACTTCGAGATAAGCGTCCAACACCGCCTGGTTGATGCGATCCCAGACATAGGCCTGCATCTTGGCATGGCCCGCCTCGCCGAAGCTGCGGCGCATATCGGCGTCGCGAGCGAGCCGTTCGATCGCGTCGGCATAGGCGGTGACATCGCGGGGCGGGACGAGGAAGCCGGTCACACCTTCGTCGACCAGGTCGAGCGCGCCGGTCGCGCGGGCGGCGACGACCGGGACACGGCATGCCATCGCTTCCGCCGTCACGTTACCGAAGGTTTCGGTGACGGAGGGGTTGAAGAAGACGTCCATCCCCGCGACCGCGCGGCCCAAATCGTCGCCCGACTGGAAGCCGGTGAAGATGGCGTCCGGCACACGCTCGGCGAACCAGTCGCGCGCCGGACCCTCGCCGATGACGAGGATGCGGTGCGGCACTTCGCGGCGCTTCAGCACGCGCGCGACCTCTGCGAAGATGTCGAGGCCCTTTTCCAGCACGAGCCGGCCAAGAAAGCCGATCGCGGGCACGTCGTCGGGGATGCCGAGATCGCGGCGCCAGGCATCGTCGCGGCGGCCGGGGTTGAAACGGGCGTGATCGACCCCGCGCGACCAGATGCTGATCGGGGTGCGGACGCCCCAGTCCTTGATCAGCGCGGCGATCGAGTTGCCGGGCACCACGACGCGGTCGAACTTGTTGTAGAAGCGTGTCAGGCGCCGGATCATCCAGGGTTCGAGGAAGCCGAGCTTGTAGTAGCGCGGATAGGTCTCGAACCTTGTGTGGAGCGAGGCGACACTGGGAACCCCGTTGTCGCGCGCCCAGGCGACCGCGGCGTGGCCGAGGAATTCGGGCGCGGAGACATGGACGAGGTTGGGCTGGAACGCTTCCAGATCGGCGCGCGGTGCCTTGGGCAGGCCGAACGCGACCTTATATTCGCCGCGTCCGCCGGGCATGGCGAAGGCGGGAACGCTGACCAGATCGCCTTGCGGTTCGAAGGCGGGCGTATCGGTGGTCGGTGAATAGACGCGCACCTGTACGCCCGCGTCGAGTAGGTGACGGACAAGTTTGTTCAGCGCCTGATTGGCGCCGTCGCGGACATAGTTATAGTTGCCGCTGAAGAGGGCGACGCGAAGGTCGGAAGCTTTCATCGCCGCGCCCATAGCGCAGCGAACGTGGCATGACTATCTCGCCGCCTCAACGCAGGAGGTGCCCCGCATGACCGATCTGTCGCAATTCCCGATCACCCGCCGCTGGCCGGCGCAGCATCCCGACCGCATCCAGCTCTATTCGCTCAACACCCCGAATGGCGTGAAGATCGGCATCATGCTGGAGGAAACGGGGCTGCCCTATGAGGCGCATCTGATCGATTTCGCGACCGATGATCAGAAGACTCCCGAGTTCCTGAGCCTGAACCCCAATGGCAAGATCCCCGCGCTGATCGACCCGAACGGGCCGAACGGACGGCCGCTGCCACTGTTCGAGAGCGGCGCGATCCTGATCTATCTCGCCGAGAAGACCGGCCTGTTTCTCGACCCGGCGCAGCGTTACGAAACGATCGCCTGGCTGATGTGGCAGATGGGCGGGCTCGGGCCGATGTTCGGGCAGGTCGGCTTCTTCCACAAATTCGCCGGGCGGGAGATTGAGGACAAGCGTCCGCTGGAGCGCTACGTCAGCGAATCCAAGCGGTTGCTTGGCGTTCTGGATGGCCGGCTTGAAAGCCACGACTGGATCATGGGCGACTATTCGATCGCCGACATCGCCTCGCTCGGCTGGGTGCGCAACCTGATCGGCTTCTATGAGGCGCGCGATCTGGTCGGCTTCGACGACTTCAAGAATGTTGCCGCATGGCTCGAGCGGGGGCTGGCGCGCCCGGCGGTGCAGCGCGGGCTGGTGGTGACGGCGAAGGGGTAGCCTCCACCGTCACCGGGGGCATCAGGCCGCGACGAGCTCCGCGTCATTGGCGCAGGCGCGCTGGTGCGCGGGGCGATCGGCGATGCGGGCGAGCCAGGCGTCGATCGCGGCGCTTTCGGGGAAAGCATGGCGCGCCCAGGCGATCGTCGCGCCGGCCATCACATCGACCGCGGTGAAGCGATCGCCCATCAGATAGGGACCGCTGGCGAGCGCGGTTTCGAGACGCTGGATCACCTGATTATAGTTGCGTTCGGTGCGCGGGTTGCCGCCGCCGCCATAGAGGCGGCCGAAGACCGAAGGTTCCATCTCCGTCGCGAGCCACAGCAGCCAGGCGAGGAAGGGGCCGCGTTCGTCAGAGCCTTCGGGCGCGCCGAGGTTCGATGCGGGGGCAAGGTCGCTGACATAGATGGCGATGGCGTAGCTTTCGGAGATCATCACACCGTCATGGACGATCGCCGGGACGCGGCCGTCGGGATGGACATTCGCCGGATCGATTGCGCCGCGGCCGTCCATATGCTCGATCGTGACATAGCGCGTCTCGAAGGGGAGACCGCTTTCCTCCATCAGCCACATGGTGCGGCCCGAGCGGGTTTCGGGCGAGTGGTAGAAGGTGATCATCGCGGTGTCCTTTCAGGTTCCGGCCGGCGGGTGTCGCCGTCGTTGAAACCCTGATACTGCCACCCTGCTGCCAACATGCTGTCAGTAGTATGGCAGTAGGGTTCGAAATGAGGTTGCGGCAACGCAGCCCGACATATCCGTCACCCCGGCACAAGGCCGGGGTGACGTGGGATTGAACAGGAATCGCCCCATGCGCCGCGCCGACCGTCTCTTTCAGATCATCCAGCTGCTGCGGCGGCACAGCCGCCCCGTCACCGCCGATGCGATCGCGGAGGAACTGGAGACGTCGAAGCGCACCATCTATCGCGACATCGCGACGCTGATGGCGCAGCGCGTGCCGATCCGGGGCGAAGCGGGGATCGGCTATGTCCTGGACAGCGGGTTCGACCTGCCGCCGCTGATGCTGACCACCGACGAGGTCGAAGCCGCTGTGCTGGGCGCGCAATGGGTGAAGGCGCAGGGCGATCGCGTGCTGGCGCGCGCGGCCGAGGATCTGCTCGCCAAGCTGGCCGCCACCGTGCCCGAAAATCTGCGTGCGCTGATCCTCGAGCCGGTGGTGGCGACTCCGCCGCGCTGGGCGGAAGCGCAGGAAGAGCCGATCGACATGACCCAGTTGCGCATGTGGTGTCGGCGTGGGTTCAAGCTCGATCTGGCCTATGGCGATGGCGAGGGGCGGCGGTCGCAACGGACCATCTGGCCCTTCCTGATCGGCTATCGCGACGCGGTGCGCATGCTCTTCGCCTGGTGCGAGCTACGGCAGGATTACCGGAGCTTCCGCATCGACCGGATCGAGAGCGCGGAGTTCCGCGAGGAACGCTATCCGGATCGGCCCGCCGCATTGAAGAGTCGGTGGGTCAAGATGCAGGAAGCCAAGTACGATGATGCGAGATAGGCGCACTACTACCCGAATGAATGTTCCCAATTCGTTCTTCCGCTGCTAAGCGGGCTGCATGGCCAAGCTTCAGAAGCGTTACGTCTGTCAGCAATGCGGATCGGTGTCGTCCAAATGGGCGGGGCAATGCGCTGATTGCGGGGACTGGAATACGCTGGTGGAGGATGCCGGCGCGGTGGTGACGCCGTTCCAGGCCAAGCATAATCTGCAGGGCGGCGGGCGGATGATCCTGCTGTCGGGCCTCGACACCGACGTGCCGCTGCCCGACCGGATGGCGACCGGGATCGCCGAGCTGGACCGCGCATTGGGCGGCGGTTTCGTCGAGGCCAGCGCCACGCTGATCGGCGGCGATCCAGGGATCGGCAAGTCGACGCTGTTGCTGCAGGCGGCTGCCAAGATGGCGCTGGCCGGGCATGGCGTGGCCTATGTCTCGGGCGAGGAGGCCGCCGATCAGGTGCGGCTGCGCGCGCGGCGGCTGGGGCTGGGCAACGCGCCGGTCCAACTGGCGGCGGCAACCTCGGTCCGCGATATCCTGACCACGCTGGGCGGCGCCGCGCCGCCGCGGCTGCTGATCATCGATTCGATCCAGACGATGCACAGCGACCTGATCGAAGGCGCGCCGGGGACGGTGAGCCAGGTCCGCGCATCGGCGCAGGAGCTGATCCGCTTCGCCAAGGAGCGCGGAACGGCGGTGGTGCTGGTGGGGCATGTCACCAAGGATGGCAGCCTGGCCGGCCCGCGCGTGCTGGAGCATATGGTCGATACCGTGCTGGCGTTCGAGGGCGAGCGCAGCCACCAGTATCGCATCCTGCGCGCGGTCAAGAACCGCTTCGGCGGCACCGACGAGATCGGCGTGTTCGCGATGCAGACCGAGGGGCTGGCGGAAGTCGGCAATCCATCCTCGCTGTTCCTCACCAGCCGCGATGAGAGCGTGACAGGCACGGTGGTGTTCCCGGCGCTGGAAGGGACGCGGCCGGTACTGGTCGAGATCCAGGCTTTGGTGGTGCGGCTCGCATCGGGCGCGACGCCGCGGCGCGCGGTGGTTGGCTGGGACAGCGGACGGTTGGCGATGATCCTGGCGGTGCTGGAGGCGCGCTGCGGGCTCAGCTTCTCGACCAGCGAAGTCTATCTGAATATCGCCGGCGGCTATCGTGTGCAGGATCCGGCGGCGGACCTGGCCGTGGCGGCGGCGCTGGTTTCCGCCCTGTCCGAACGCCCGCTCGCCGCCGATGCGGTCGTGTTCGGCGAGATCGCGCTGTCGGGTGAGGTGCGTCCGGTCGCGCATGGCGCGCTGCGGCTCAAGGAGGCGGGCAAGCTCGGCTTCACCCGCGCGCTTGCCCCCGCCGCGCAGGGCAATGTCGCGCTGACCGGCTTCAAGAGCCTGGGTGGGTTCGTCGAGCATATGCTCGGGCGGTAACGCTCACTCCCAGTCGAGCGCGCCCATCTTCCATTCGTAGATCAGTCCGCAGGTGAGCACGAACAGGAAGATCATCATTCCGATCCAGGCTTCCCATCCGACATCGAACACGCTGACCGCCCAGGGGAAGAGGAAGGCGGCTTCGAGGTCGAAGATGATGAACAGGATCGCGACGAGGTAGAAGCGCACGTCGAACCCCTTGCGCGGCGCCTCGAACGCGGGGAAGCCGCACTCGTACTCGGTGAGCTTCTCCGGCGTCGGCTGATGCGTACCGGTGAAGCGCGACGCGACGATGGGTGCCAGCACGAAACCCAGCGACAGCAGCAGGGCGACCCCGAGAAACAGCAGGATCGGCAGCCATTCGAGCAGCGCAGGGGGCATGGGCACTCCTTGGATGAAAGGGGTGCCGGGCCGTCCCGGGCTTGGGCCTGCATCGGAGCAGGGGAGGGCGTGGCCTCCTTCTGGTTTGGGAATCAGCTCTGCGAGGAGAGCTTCATCAGCACCAAGCCGCCGACGATCAGCGTCGCGGCGACGATGCGCATCGGGGTCGCCTGCTCGCCCAGCACCGCGATGCCGACGATGAATGCGCCGACCGCGCCGATACCGGTCCAGATGGTGTAGGCGGTGCCGAGCGGCAGCGACTTCATCGCCAGGGAGAGCAGCGCGAAGCTTGCGGCCATGGTGACGAGCGTGGCGATCGAGGGGCCGAGCTTGGTGAACCCGTCGGACTGTTTCATCAGAAACGCCCAAGCGATTTCGAGCAGGCCGGCAATGGTGAGATAGATCCAGGGCATGACAGCTTCCTTGAACAAGCTGCCGGGCCGTCCCGGGCATGATGCCTGCGCGATGCAGGGAAGGACGTGGCCTTCGGGCGGTCAGATAGGACCGCCCGATGCCGGGGTCAAGCTTCGGGTTCGTAGCGGAGCAGGTCACCGGGCTGGCATTCCAGCACGCGGCACATCGCCTCCAGCGTGGTGAAGCGGATCGCCTTGGCCTTGCCGGTCTTGAGGATCGAGGCGTTGGCGAGGGTCAGGTCGATCCGCTCGGCAAACTCGGTGAGGGTCATGCGGCGTTCGTGCAGCAGATCGTCG
Source organism: Sphingomonas sp. GW821-FHT10C01 (assembly GCF_059415525.1). Taxonomy (NCBI): domain Bacteria; kingdom Pseudomonadati; phylum Pseudomonadota; class Alphaproteobacteria; order Sphingomonadales; family Sphingomonadaceae; genus Sphingomonas; species Sphingomonas sp. GW821-FHT10C01. The sequence continues at coordinate 1,558,756 of NZ_JBWKNK010000001.1, forward strand.
AGCATCACGTTGATCGCCATCACACCGTCCCCTCAAGATCGTCGCGCATCTCCGTGCCCCGGCGGAAGACGCGGGCGAGCACGAACAGCACGAGCGCCAGGAGCAGACCGTCGAACGTCAGGTCGATCCCGCCGCCCGGCTCGCCGATCCCTTCCGCGATCTTCGAGACCAATGGGGCGAGAATGAACATGCAGACCTGCAGTGCCACGGTGAGCCAGGCCATCTTCTGGAGCCGGTCGGCATTTTCGGGCTGGAAGGGGTCGCCGGTGCCGACGGTGGCGACCATGCGGCTGAGGTGACGCAGGAAGAACAGATAGAGCGTCATCATCGCTCCGACCAGGGCGGCGCCGGCGATGACCAGCCAGATCGTGTTGCCGTCGGACAGGCGCGGCATCAACTGCTGATCGGGGATGACGACCAGCGCGATCACTGCGCCGGCGGCGAGGGCGATCCCGAGCCCGAGGATGACCATGCCGATCCGCAGGATCAGCTGGGTGACCGCGAGAAGCGGGTCACTGCGTGGAATGTTGTTCATTATCGACCTCCGATATAGTCAATATCGAATATCGATATATACGACTCGCCGGTCGGTCAATCGGATTTATTGAAAAACGATATGCTCTTCGGTCAGACGCTCCGCTTGACCGGTGGACGTCGTGTGCCCAGCGCCGCGATCACGCCCGATCCGGCGATCACCGCCATGCCGGTCAGCGCCCATTCGTCGGGGATGTGGCTGAACACCAGCCAGCCGAGCAGTGCCGACCAGAGCAATTGCGCATAATTGGCGGGGGCGAGGATCGATGCCGGGGCGTAGCGATAGGCGGCGGTGAAGAGGAAATGGCCAAGCCCGCCATAGGCGCCGACGCTGATCAGCAGCAGCGTATCGAACCAGCCCGGCGCCGGTCCGCCCAGGAACCAGGGCGCGGCGATCCCGTAGAGGATGGTGCCGACCAGCGCGGAGTAGAAGAGCAGGGCGGTCGTGCTCTCGCTCGCGGTGAGCACGCGCGAGAGGAGTTGGTAGGCGGAGGTGGTCATCATTGCCACCAGCGCGCAGGCGATGCCGATCGGGTCGAGACCGCTACCCGGCCGCGCGATCAGCAGGATGCCCGCGAACCCGGTGGCGGCGGCGAGGTAGCCGCTGCGGCTGACCCGCTCGCCCAGCAACGGGCCCGAGGCGAGGATCACGATGATCGGCGCGACGAAGATGATCGAGATCGTCTCCGCCACCGGCATGCGCTGGAGCGCGAAGGACGCGGCAAGCGTACCGAGCGCGAGGGTAAGGGCGCGCACGATGACCAGGCCGGTGCGGCGGGTACGCGCGATCTCCCGCCCGTGGAACGGTGCGAGCAGCGCGGTCATCAGGATGAGGTTCACGGCATAGCGCACCGCCGCGATCAGCGGCACCGGATAGCTGGCGGTGAGGTATTTGATGGTCGTGTCCATGCACGCGAACAGCACCAGCCCGGCCATGAACAAGGACAGGCCCCGAACCGTGTGATTGGTGTGCGTCGCGGACAGTTCGGGCATGGGATCGCCGCCTATAGCAAAACGAGGCTTCGACAAGCCTCGCCCGCCCGGTATGAGAAGCCGATGACAACGGGGGACTCATGGGACTGACCGCGATCGATATCATCGTGCTGATCGCAGTGGGCGGCGCGGCGGTGCTGGGGGTGATGCGCGGCTTCGTCACCGAAGTGCTCTCGCTGATGGCGTGGCTGCTCGTGGTGGTGGCGCTTAAGTTCCTCCACACCCCGCTCGCCGCGATCCTCGCCGACGCGGTCGGTACGGTTCAGGGGGCGGCGGTGCTGGCCTTCGCGCTGATCGCGGGCATCACCTTTTTCGGTGGACGGCTGGTGGCCAATGCGATCGGATCGCGGACGCGCAGCGGGCTGCTGGGACCGGTCGACCGCGCGCTCGGTTTCGGCTTCGGCGCGGTCAAGGGGCTGATCCTGGTGAGCCTTGGTTTCCTGCTCGTCACGCTGGCGGTGGACACGGTCGGCGGCGGTCCATCGGAGCGGCCCGAGTGGATGACCCGGTCGCGCACCTATCCGCTGCTCAATGCGACGAGCGCGAGCATCGCCGAATTCGTCGATAAGCGCCGCCGCGGGGAGCCGGTGTTTGGGGAGGAAGCGGGTAACGACAGCCTTGCGAACCGGGCCTCACGCGATACATCGGGCGAATGAACGCGCCGCTCTATAACACTCAGATCCTGCGGCTCGCGGCCTCGATCCCCTTTCACGAGCGGCTCGCGGACCCGATGGCAAGCATCGAGAAGCGCTCACCGGTCTGTGGAAGTCGGGTGACGGTGGACGTCGATCTGGACGATGATGGGCGGATCGGGGCGATCGGGATGATCGTCCATGCCTGCGCATTGGGTCAGGCATCGGCATCGCTGATGGGCGCACATGTCGTGGGGCGGTCGCTGGAAGAGCTGGAAGCGGCGCGAGACGAACTGACCGCTTGGCTCGCCGGTAGCCGGGCCACGCCCCCCGACTGGCCCGGCATGGACATCTTCACGCCCGCACTGCCGCACAGCGCCCGACACCCGTCGATCCGGCTGGGGTTCGAGGCGGTGGCCGAGGCCGCGCGAAATGCCGCGAAGGTGCGCGTCTGATGGAACACGAGGCCGCCACCGCCGCCCACACCTATATCGCCGAATATGCGCCGCTGTTCGGCTTTGCGCTGCTGTTCGTGCTGATCTTCCGCCGCCTGGGGCTGGGCGCGACACTGGGTTATCTTGTCGCCGGCGCCCTGGTCGGGCCGCAACTGCTCAATCTGGTTGGCGAGGCCGAGACCAAGATGGGCATTGCCGAGTTCGGCATTGCGCTCCTCCTGTTCCTGGTCGGTCTCGAGCTCAGCCCGATGCGGCTGTGGCGGATGAAGCGGGACATTTTCGGCTTCGGCCTGCTTCAGGTCGTGCTGTGCGGCCTGGTCATCAGCGCGGTGGTCGCGTTCGGCGCGGGATTCTCGCCCGAAGCGGCGCTCGCGCTCGGCCTGCCGCTCGCGTTGTCGTCGACCGCACAGGTGCTGCCGATGCTGCAATCGGCGGGACGGATGCGCACCCCGTTCGGCGAGCGCGCCTTTTCGATCCTGCTGTTTCAGGATCTGTCGATCGTCCCGCTGATCACGATCATCGCGGTGATGAGCCGCAACCCCGCCGATGCCGCAGGACCGCCGGGCTGGTTGTTGGGACTCTACACCGTCCTCGCGATCACCGGTCTGGTCCTTGCTGGCCGCTACATCCTGCGGCCGCTGTTCCGGCTGATCGGCAATTGGGGCGAACGCGAGTTGTTCGTGTTCGCGGGCCTGTTCACCGTTGTCGCCAGCGCGGCGCTGATGCAGTCGCTGGGCCTCTCGACGGCGCTGGGCGCGTTTGTCGCGGGCGTGATGCTCGCCGACAGCCCGTACCGGCACGAGCTGGAGGCGGATATCGAGCCGTTCCGTTCGATCCTGCTCGGCCTGTTCTTCCTGTCGGTCGGCATGCTGCTCGACCTGTCCGCGATCGCCGAGCGGCCGTTCTTCGTCATCGCGATGGCGATCGCGCTGATCGCGACCAAGGCGATCGTCATCACCGGGCTTGGCCTTGCCTTCCGCATGGGCTGGCGCCAGGCGCTGGCGCTGGGTTTGTTGCTGAGCCAGGGCGGCGAATTCGCCTTCGTGCTGTTCGCGCAGGCGCAGGGCGCGCAGTTGATCGCGCCCGAGGCCGTGAGCATCTTCAGCGCGGTCGTCACCCTCTCAATGGCGAGCACGCCGTTCCTGATGATGTTCACCCGCCGCTTCCGCACCGAGGAAGTCGGGCCGGAGGGCGAGCGCGACGGGCCCGTGGCGGACGGATCGACCGCGCTGATCGTGGGCTATGGCCGGTTCGGCCAGACGGTGGGCCAGATGCTCAACGCGCAGGGCATCGAGGTGACGATGATCGACACCGATATCGAGATGATCGACATCGCCGGCCAGTTCGGTGCCAAGGTCTACTATGGCGACGGCACGCGGCTCGATCTGCTGCGCCAGGCAGGCGCGGGTGAGGCGCAGCTGATCCTGTTCTGCATGGATCAGGATCAGGTTTCGCCCGAACTGGTCGAGGCGGTGGATGAGGCGTTCCCGCAGGCGTCGATCTTCATCCGCGCCTATGATCGCCGCGCGTTGCTCAAGCTCAAGGCGACCCCAGCGACAGCAGTGGTGCGCGAAGTGCTCGAGTCCGCGGTCAAGATGGCGCGGCTGGCGATGGAGGCGGTCGGCGTCGACCCAAGCGAGATCGACAAGACCGAGGATTTCTATCGCAAGCGTGATCGCGAGCGGCTGCGCATCCAGCATGAGGCGGGCGACATGCTGGCCGCGCGTGAGGCGATCAAGCAGCGGCCCGACCTGGGCTTCGCGGTGCGGCGCGAACAGCCCGATCCGCTGCCGTCGGAGCAGGTGTCGGATGAGGACCGGCCGTGAACTGGCTGGTGATCCTCGCCGCACTGTCGGGTGCGCTGGCGGTGGGCGCGGGGGCGTTCGGCGCGCACGGCGCCACGGGCGAGGCGCAGGAATGGCTCAGGACCGGCGGGCAGTATCAATTGATCCACGCGGTTGCGGCGCTGGTGGCAGCGCGGATGGGAGCGAAGGGGCCGGGCTGGCTGTTCGTCGCGGGCGGCGCGCTCTTTGCGGTGACGCTCTATGCGATGGCGCTGGGCGGACCACGCTGGCTGGGCGCGATTACCCCGCTCGGTGGAACCGCCTTGATTATCGGGTGGTTATGGCTTGCATGGAGCATGAGGCGATAGGCTAGGGGGGCTGAATGCCACGGGGGCTGACAGGGATTGCTATTCTATCGCTCGCGCCGTTGGCAGCGTGCACCGATCAGGCATCCAATCCTGCGCCGCCGCGATTGAAGGAGCCGCTGGTTCTCAAGGAACAGGCGTCGACCATCCGGATCCCGGTCGCAATCCCGCTCAAGGAGATCGAGGACGCGATCAACGCCGAAGTGCCGCAGGTGCTGCAGCGGATCGACGAACCGCAACAAGCGTGCATCAAGACCAAGAGCAAGCTGCTGCCCGACATCAGCTGCCGGCTGGTCGGTACCGTCCGCCGTGGGCATATCCGTCTGACGGGATCGGGCAATGTCCTCCGCCTGACCATGCCGGTCAGTGCCACCGTGCGCGCGGAGAATATTGGGAAGATCATCAAGCGCGAGACCGCGACCGGCGCGATGAACGTCACCGCGCGCGTCACGCTGGGTCTCAGCCGCGACTGGCGCCCGCATGCCAAGGTCGCGGCGGACTATAACTGGACCAACAAGATCGGGATCGACTTTCTCGGGCGCCGGATCACCTTTGCGTCCAAGGTCGATCCCAAGTTGCGGCAGATCCTGTCAGGCCTGGAACGCACGCTGCCGCGCCATCTCGACAAGGTCCAGGCGCGCGCGCAGGTTCAGCGCATCTGGGCCAAGGGCTTCACCTCGGTCCGGGTCAAGACCGAGCCGCAGATCTGGGCGCGCTTCACGCCCGAACGCGTCGGCTTTTCCGGTTATTCGGTTCAGGGCGGCAATCTCGTCATCGGCTTTGCCGGGCAAGCGAAGACCGAGACGGTGCTGGGCGAGCGGCCTGCCGATCCGCCGGTGACGCCGCTTCCCAATCTGATGGGCGATCTGCCCGGGCGCGGGATCAACGTTCATGTGCCGGTGCTGGTGCTCTATCCGCTGCTTGAGCGCACCGCGCTCGCCGAACTGCAGAAGCCGGAGTTCCGTGCGGTGGAGCTGAAGGGTGGGCTAAAGGCGACCGCCGATTATCACCGTGTCACCATCTATGGCACGCCGCAGAATCAGGTGGCGGTGGGCGTCGACATGACGCTGAAGGGGCGGGCGCTGACGACCAAGGGAACCGTCTGGTTCGTCGCCAAGCCGGTAGTCGATATCGACAAGCGCATCGTCGGCATCCGCGATCTGGTGGTGGCGGGCGACACCGACAGCAAGGCGTTTAACCTGCTGCTTGAGGTCGTCAATCAGACGACGCTGCGCGACCGGATGATCGCGGCGATCCGCTACGACTTCACCAAGGACTATGACGACGGCCTCGCCAAGGCGGATGCCTGGCTGGCGGAGCAGCCGTTCGAGGGCTTTGTGTTCAAGGGTGATATGGGCCGCGCCGAGATTCGCGATGTCCGCCTCGCGCCCGAAGGCTTTCTGGTCGAAGCGGACGCTACGGCGACCGCGGCGATGACCCACAATCCGCGCCGGGCCGCTCAACTGGTCGCCGAACGGCGGGCCAGGAAGGCGGCGAAGGAGAAGGCAAAGGCGCTGGAGGCGGCGAAGGCGGCACGATAGGCTGGGCCTCCCGGAGGAACCACGCCATGTCCAGTATCCGCCCGATCGTCCAGCTCGACACGCATGAGGTGCTGAACCAGCCGCCGCCGTTCGAGGATGCGAACCTGTTCACCGGCGACCGCGCGCTCGCTGACGCCGTGGCGCTGGCAGGCGGGGCGGGGCATGGAGAGCGGCTGTCCGCGCTTGGCGCGCGCTGCGGTTCGGCTGAAGTGATCGACTGGGGCGTCGAGGCCAATCGCAACATCCCGGTGCTGGAGAGTTTCGATCGCTACGGTCAGCGGGTCGACGAAGTGCGCTTCCACCCCGCCTATCACCAACTGATGCGGCTGGGCCTCGAAAGCGGGCTGGCGTCGGTCGCGTGGGACGGGACACCGGCAGGCCATGTCGCGCATGCCGTGATCCTGTTCCTGACCGGACAGGCGGATTCGGGGACGAGTTGCCCGATGACGATGACCTATGCGTCGGTTCCCGCGCTTCGAGCTGAGGCGGACGTCGCCGACGAATGGGTGCCGCGCATCACCGCAGGTCGCTACGATCCGTCCGTCCGGCCGGCCTTCGAAAAGGCCGGGGTGACGATCGGCATGGCGATGACCGAGAAGCAGGGTGGCTCCGACGTCCGTGCCAACACGACGCGTGCCGAACCGGCGGGCGAGGCGGGCTGGTACAGCCTCACCGGCCATAAGTGGTTCTGCTCGGCGCCGATGTGCGACGCCTTTCTGACGCTCGCTTATGCGGAGGGTGGTCTCACCTGTTTCCTCGTCCCGCGCTGGCTGCCCGATGGCACACGCAACGCCGGATTCCGCGTGATGCGGCTCAAGGACAAGCTGGGCGACCGCTCCAACGCCTCGTCCGAGGTCGAGTATCATGGCGCACTGGCGCAGCGGCTGGGTGAGGAAGGGCGCGGTGTCGCGACGATCATCCAGATGGTGCAGCACACAAGGCTCGATTGCGTCATCGGATCCGCGCAGCAGATGCGCGGCGCGCTGGCGCAGGCGCTGTGGCACACCGCGCATCGTTCAGCCTTCCAGCGCCGCCTGATCGATCAGCCTGCCATGGCCGCGGTACTCGCCGATCTTGCGGTGGAGAGCGAGGCCGCGACCGCGCTCGGCCTGCGGCTTGCCCAGGCGTTCGACGAAGGCGACCCGGTTGCCCGCCTGCTCACCCCGATCGCCAAATACTGGGTGTGCAAGCGCGCGCCTGGCCATGTCTACGAGGCGATGGAGTGTCATGGCGGCGCTGGGTATATCGAGGCGGGGCCGATGCCGCGCCTGTTCCGTCAATCGCCGCTCAATGCGATCTGGGAAGGCTCAGGCAACGTCATCGCGCTCGACCTGCTCCGCGCGATTGGCCGCGAGCCGGAGGGTGTTGAGGCGATGCAGGGCTTCCTGATGGCACAGCGCGGGCAGGATGCCGCGTATGACGCGTGGATCGACGCGATCGACCTCAAGGTGGCGAATGAGGGCAATGCCCGGTTGCTGGTCGAGCGCCTCGCGCTCGCGGCGCAGGCTGCGGTGTTGCTCGGCTGGGAAAGTCCGGCGGCTGAGGCGTTCTGCCGGCTGCGGCTGACCCCGTGCGGCAGTGCCTATGGCGCCTTCGATGCGGTCATCGACACGCGCGCCCTGATCGAGCGCGCGATGCCGATGGCCTGATCAATTGCCGCCCAGGATTCGCGTCACCGCACCGACGGTGACCGGGTGGTATCCGGGCTTCGCCTTGTCGAAGATGCGCCGGGCGATCGGCATGCCCCAGTCGCCCTGCGCCTTGAGACTGCGGTAGAGCGGCGTCACCAGCAGGTTGCGCCCGACGCGGGTTAGATATTCCTCCAGCGCCGGGACGATCGGGTCATAGCGGTTGGCGATGGCGAGATCGAACCAGGCCGACTGGATATAGGCGTTGGTCGACTTGGTCAGGCCCAGCGCGTCGTCCAGCTCCTTGAGCCGCGCCGTGCTCTGCTGGCGTGGGAGGCCGCCGATCAGGCGCTGCCACTGCTGGGTCTGCCATCCCTGAGTCTTGATCGCGCTGGCCGGCCCGCCGGCATTGAACGCGGCGAGCATCGCGTCGACCTGGGCCAGTGTATCCGACTGCACATGCACGGCGTTGGACGGAATGCCCGGCTCGAACACCCAACGATCGAGCTGGAGCTTGGTCTCGAGCGCCTTGTCGCCCTTGATCAGATGCTTGCGGATATCCGCGAGGAAGCCCGCGCTGGTCTGCGGCTGGAAGGCGTAACGATCGAAATAGCCCTTGAGATACACGTCCCATTTGGCGCGGCCGACTGTGACTTCGATCGTGCGCAGGAAGGTGCTGCCCTTCAAATAGTCGAGCTGCCCAGCACCGTCGCCGGGATCGCCGCGCAGCCTTGTGCTCTTCGCCGCGTCGCCGCCGGCATTCTTCACGTCGCGGACCATCCCGGCATAGTCGAGGTCGGAATAGATCGCCGCGCGCTCCTTGCCGTAGAGCGATTCCATGATGCGGTTCTCGAAATAGGTCGTGAACCCCTCGTTGAGCCAACCGTCCGCCCATGTGGCGTTGGTGACGAGGTTGCCCGACCAGCTATGCGCCAGCTCGTGCGCGACGACATCGGTGTTCGAGCGGTCGCCGGTCAGCAGCGTCGGGGTGAGGAAGGTGAGGTTGGGGTTCTCCATCCCGCCATAGGGGAAGGAGGGCGGCAGGACGAGCATGTCGTAGCGACCCCAGCGATAGGGGCCGTACAGCGCCTGCGCCGCGTCGATCATCTTCTCGACATCGCCGAACTCGGCGACGGCCGCGTCGAGCATCCCCGGCTCCGACCACACGCCCGAACGCGGGCCGATCGCCTTGAACTTGAGGTCGCCGACGGCGAGCGCGATCAGATAGGGCGGGACGGGATTGGCCATGGTGAAGCGGAAGGCGCGCTTGCCGCCCGCCTCCGGCGTTCCGGCCGGCGTATCGGCGCGCGCGCTCATCGCCGCGACCAGCCCCTCGGGCACACGCACCGTCGCCGACCAGGTCTGGCGGATGCCCGGGCTGTCCTGCGTGGGAATCCAGCTGCGGTTGTTGATCGCCTGTCCCTGGCTGAACAGGAACGGCTTGGCCTTGCCCAGCGTCTGTTCGGGCGTGAGCCATTGCAGCGCCTGCGCGCCGGGCTTGGAGCGATAGGCGATGCGGATCTTCTTCGCGGTGCCGAGCTGGATCGTCAGCGCGCTGCCCAGCTCCTTGTCCTTGGCGCCGACGGTGTAGGCGAGCTTGCCGCCCTTGGCGTCGGTGATCGACTGGATATCGAGGTCGAGCACGTCGAGCACGATCTCCTTCGCGCCCTTCGCCGCCAGCACATCGAGCGTCGCGACCCCGCCAATCGTCTTGCTGTCGAAATCGACGTCAAGGTCGAGATCGACATGCGTCACCCGCGCCTCGGCGGGGCGGGCATGGGTCCATGCATCCTTCGCTTCCGGCGTGGTGAGGATCGGCGCGACCTTCTGTGCAAAAGCGGGGGAGGCGGCGGTGGCGAGCAGCAGGGCTGCGAGGGCAAGGTTACGCATGGAGCGTGTTGCTAGGCCGGGTTGGTATCCTCCGCAACCGCCCAAGCGAATGGTTTTCTATTCGCGGAAGGCGGCTTAGGTTCCGCACATGCAGCACGTCATCCAGCACGCCGCCCAGCAGTCCATCCAGCCGGTGGGCGACCAGCTCCGCCACTGGCGTTCGCGCCGTCGCCTCAGTCAGCTCGATCTCGCGATGGAGGCGGGAATCTCGCAACGGCATCTGAGCTTCGTCGAGAGCGGACGCTCCCGGCCGGGGCGCGACATGGTGCTGCTGCTCGCCGAGAGCCTGGAGCTGCCGCTGCGCGAGCGCAACCGGTTGCTGCTGGGCGCGGGGCACGCACCGCACTTCGCCGAGCATGGGCTGGAGGACGACGCCATGGCCGATGTGCGCGAGGCGATGATGATGATCCTCAAGGGGCATGAGCCGTTCCCCGCCCTGGTGGTCGATCGCGCCTGGAACCTGGTCGCGCATAACGATGCGCTGGCGCCGCTGCTGGTCGGGGTCGCGCCGTGGCTGCTCGCGCGGCCGTGCAATGTCCTCAAGCTCAGCCTGCATCGCGAGGGTTTGGGGCCGCGCATCGTCAATTATGGCGAGTGGCGCGCGCATATCCTGTCGCGGCTGCGGCATGAAGCAAAGGCGACGGGCGACGCAACCATCGAAGCCGTGCTGGCCGAGCTGGAGGCGATGCCCTCGCTCGAACAGCGCCGCCAGCCGCCGGTGGTGGCCGCCAGTCCCGTGGTCCCGCTCAAGTTGCGGACCGAGGCTGGCGAACTCTCCTTCATCTCGACCACCACCGTGTTCGGCACGCCGCAGAATGTGACGCTGTCTGAGCTGGCGATCGAGGCCTTCTATCCCGCCGACGCGGCAACGCGGGCCGCGCTGGGGCGCTGACACTTACGCGCGCCTCATGCGTTCTTCTCCGGTAAGGAGAAATGTGATGAACGAGATGATCGAGACCGGCCATCCGATGATCGCGTCGGATCGCGTGGAAGGAACATTGGTATTCAACCGCGCCGGCGAACGGCTCGGCAGGGTCGAGCGCTTCATGGTCGACAAGGTTTCGGGCCACGCTCAGTACGCCGTGATGTCGTTCGGCGGCCTGTTCGGGGTCGGCAACCGCCACTATCCGCTGCCCTGGAAGGCGCTCGACTATGAGCCGGAGAAGGGCGGCTATGTCGTCGATCTGACCAAGGACCAGATCGATGGCGCCCCGGGCTATGACGCGCAGGGTGAGGAGCCGAAATACGACCGCGCCTATCAGGAGCAGGTCTATACCTATTACGGCTTTCCCTACCTCTAGTCGGCCTTGGGCAGGCGCCAGCGCCCGGTCTCCATCCAGCGGAGCGCCGGCTTCAACGGCAGGATCCACACGATGCCGGTAAAGACGTAGAAGACCAGCTGAACCAATGCATGCCATTGGCCGACGATGGCGGAGAGGCTGGCGACGGCCACGCACCAGATCACGATCAGCGCGATGATCGCGAGTGCGCCGACGGGCTGGCGCCAGGACGGGCCGCTGCTCATGCCGCCACCGCGCCGAAATCCGCTGCTTCGGTGACGACGCCATGAAGCGGCATGTCCCATGGATCGGTCGCGAGCGACTCGACCTGCTGGATCGACCAGGCGATCCCGATCCGCCACGCATTGGGCAACCGCTCGAATACTCGGTCATAGTGGCCGGCGCCTTGCCCCAGTCGGTTGAGCGTGGCGTCGAAAGCAAGCAGGGGAGTCAGCACGATGTCGGGGTCCATTTCGGGAGCGTCGGTAGAGGGTTGGCGCAGCCCGAGCGGGCCGTCGATCAACGGTTGGTCGGGATCCCATGCGAAGAAGCGCACCGGCGATTCGCGGCTGGTGACGTGCGGTAGCACGATCGTGCAGCCGCGCTCACGGGCCGCGAAGGCGATTCCGCTTGGATCGGCCTCGCTGCCGATGGGGATGTAGCTGGAAGCGATCACGCCGGGCGCAAAGTGGGCAAGCAGGGCGGGGGGTGGTTCGATCACGCCGCCGATCGTCATCGCGAACTCGTCGCGCAACGCGCGCATGCGGGCGCGAAGGGTCTTCTTGTCGTCAGCCATTCCACGCTTCGCTATTCGCGAAGCGGTTACGGTGCCAGCACCGCTTCAGCATCGCTGACAAAAACTCGTGTGGCGGAACCACCATGGGCCGGTTGCCTGAATATCCTCTGACGCCAAGTACGTCAGGTGGGAACCATGTGCGACAGACCTGAATCTGCACAGGGACAGTCCCCATGGATGATGAATCGCCTCAGGGATAATCGCTAAAGCTCGTACCGGGCAGAACCGCCACCGGATGATTTAGGGATTTTCGCCGCGATCCTCAAGGGCTGCGGCAACCGCCTCGAGCCGGTCGGCAAGATTGTCGAGCAAGACCGGGGAGACGCCGCCCGGGGGATTACGCTCCGCCTCGTCGTACAGATCAGCCAGGATCAGTGCGAGAAACAACAAGGTGCGCTCGCCCGATAGCCCGCCCGACGCGGCGAGCGCGGTCTCGGCGTGCTGGTTGAGAATGGCCTCGAGCCGCTGAAGGTGAATTTCCTCGCCATCGCGGCAGGCGATGCTGTGGGCGCGTCCAGCGATCGTCAGGGTGATCTGGCCCATTATTCGGCGGCCTGCTGTTCGATCAGCGCGTCGAGCGCTTCGATCGCGTCCTCGACCTTCTCGCGCAGAATCGCATGGCGACGCTGGAGCGCGTCCGCATCGAACGCACGCTTTGCCGCCGCTGCCTCGATCCGCGCGAGTGCACGCTCGATCCTCCCGAGCGCAGGGGATTCCGCCTCCACCATAGTGGGTGGATAGGCACGGTTTATGGGTACCGCAACCCCTCGGTGTTGACCTCTGCGCCCGCTCGCCCCATTGGCACGCCACATTCGATTCGCCGGGTCAGGCGGGATGCGGGCCCGGCATCAGGGGACTCGCCGTGACCGTTTCGTTCAGTGATCGCGCCAACGCCATCCGCGCGCTCGCGATGGATGCCATTGAAGCCGCCAATTCGGGCCACCCCGGCATGCCGATGGGCATGGCCGATGTCGCGACCGTCTTGTTCAGCGATTATCTGAAGTACGATCCCACCGATCCAAAATGGGCCGATCGCGACCGGTTCGTGCTGTCGGCTGGCCATGGCTCGATGCTGATCTACGCGCTGCTCAACCTCACCGGCTATGCGCGCCCGACGATCGAGGACATCGCCAGCTTCCGGCAGGTCGGTAGCCCGTGCGCCGGCCACCCCGAGAATTTCGAGCTTCCGGGCATTGAATGCACGACCGGCCCGCTGGGCCAGGGTCTGGCGATGGCGGTGGGCATGGCGATCGCCGAGCGCCACTTGAATGCCGGCTTCGGCGACGATCTTGTCGATCACCGCACCTGGGTGGTCGCGGGCGATGGCTGCCTGATGGAAGGCATCAATCATGAGGCGATCGGCCTTGCCGGGCATCTCAAGCTCGGCCGGCTGATCGTGCTGTGGGACGACAACAAGATCACGATCGACGGCGCGGTCGAACTGTCGTCGAACGAGGATATCCCCGCACGCTACGTCGCGACCGGCTGGCATGTCGTTGAATGCGACGGACATGATCCGGCGAGCATCAAGGTTGCGTTCGACGCCGCGCTGGCAGACGAGCGTCCGACGCTGGTTCGCTGCCGGACCATCATCGGCAAGGGTGCGCCGAACAAGCAGGGCACCTCGGCCACGCACGGCGCTGCGCTGGGCGCCGAGGAAGTCGCCGCCGCGCGCGTGGAGCTGGGCTGGAACTACCCGCCCTTCGTCGTGCCTGACGAGATCCGCGCCGCCTGGCTCGACGCCGGCAAGCGCGGGGCGCCGCCTCACGCCGCGTGGAATGAGCGCCTTGCAAATCACTCGGATCGTACCGAATTCGAGCGTCGCATGGCCGGTGACCTCCCCAACGGTTTCGCGCTCGACACTTATATCGAGGGCCTGCTCGCCGATCCCAAGAAGGTCGCGACGCGCACCGCCAGCCAGATGGCGCTCGACGTCATCAATGCCGCGCTGCCCGAGACGATCGGTGGTTCGGCCGACCTCACGCCGTCGAACAACACGCTGACCAAGGGGTTGCAGGACTTCACCGCGGCGAACCGCGCGGGCCGCTATGTCCGCTACGGCATCCGCGAGTTCGGCATGGCCGCGGCGATGAACGGCATGGCGCTGCACGGCGGCGTGCTGCCCTATGGCGGCACCTTCCTGGTCTTCTCCGACTATGCCCGCCCGGCGATCCGCCTCTCGGCGCTGCAGAATGCGCGTGTCGTCTATGTGATGACGCACGATTCGATCGGCCTGGGCGAAGACGGCCCGACCCACCAGCCGGTCGAGCATGTCATGTCGCTGCGCCTGATCCCGAACCTTGAGGTGTGGCGCCCGTGCGACGTGGTCGAGACCGCCGAGGCCTGGGGCGCATCGGTCGCGCGCAAGGACGGGCCGTCGCTGCTCGCGCTGTCGCGCCAGAACCTGCCGCAGCTCAGCTCGGGCGGCGCCGCGAAGGGCGGCTACCGCCTCCAGGCGGCCGAGGCTGCACGCAAGGTCGTGCTGATCGCCACCGGTTCGGAAGTCGAGATCGCGGTCGCGGTTCGCGCCGAGCTGGAAGCGCAGGGCATCGGCGCCGATGTCGTTTCGCTGCCGTGCTGGTCGCGCTTCGACGCGCAGGATGCGGCCTATCACGCCAACCTGCTGCCCGAGGGCGTGCTGCGCGTCTCGATCGAGGCGGGCACGACGATCGGTTGGGAGCGCTATACAGGCATCCAGGGGCTGCGCTTCGGCATCGACCGCTTTGGCGCCTCGGGCCCCGGACCCAAGCTCTACGAACATTTCGGGCTGACCGCTGCCGCGATCACGCCCCAGATTCTTGCACGACTCTAAGGTCTTAGGAGACACTGATGACGAAAGTTGCGATCAACGGGTTCGGACGTATCGGCCGGCTGGTGGCGCGCGCCATTCTCGAGCGCCCCGAAAGCGGTCTTGAACTGGTGACGATCAACGACCTGGCCGACGCCAAGTCGAACGCCTGGCTGTTCAGCCGCGACAGCGTGCACGGCAAGTATCCGGGCACGGTCGAAGCGGACGGCGACGACATCGTCGTCGACGGCAAGCGCATTCGCGTGACCAAGGAGCGCGATCCCGCCAACCTGCCGCATGGCGAGCAGGGCATCGACCTGGTGCTGGAGTGCACCGGCTTCTTCACCGACCGTGAGAGCTGCCAAAAGCATATCGATGCCGGCGCCAAGAAGGTGCTGATCTCGGCGCCGGGTAAGAATGTCGACCTGACCGTCGTCTATGGCGTCAACCACGACAAGCTGACCGCTGACATGACGATCGTCTCGAACGCGTCGTGCACCACCAACTGCCTCGCGCCGGTAGCCAAGGTGCTCAACGACACGGTCGGCATCGAGCGTGGCCTGATGACCACGATCCACGCCTACACCAACGATCAGAAGATCCTCGACCAGATCCACCCGGACATGCGTCGTGCCCGCGCCGCGGCGATGAACATGATCCCGACCACCACCGGCGCCGCGCGCGCGGTTGGTGAGGTTCTGCCCGAGCTCAAGGGCAAGCTCGACGGTTCGTCGGTTCGCGTGCCGGTTCCCGATGGTTCGCTGATCGACCTGACCTTCACCCCGAAGCGCGACACCAGCGTCGAGGAAGTGAACGCGATCCTCAAGGCGGCGTCGGAAGCAGGCCCGCTCCAGGGCGTGCTGGTCTATTCGGACGAACCGCTGGTTTCGATCGACATCGTCCATACTCCGGCCTCGTCGACGATCGACAGCCTCGAGACCGCGGTGATCGACGGCAAGCTCGTTCGCGTCGTCAGCTGGTACGACAATGAATGGGGCTTCTCGAACCGCATGGTCGACACCGCTTCGACGATGGCGAAGCTGGGATAATGGGCCGGATCGCCGGCATCGCCCGCCACGCGTTCGCCAAGGCGCCGATCGAGACGATCGATCGCGCCGCGGTGACGCTGGAGGGCGGCATTGGCGGCGATTTCCGCGGCGGGGTTAAGGGCAAGCCCTACAAGCGCCAGGTCTCGCTGATCGAGGCCGGGGATTGGGCCGCGGCGATGGCCGAGGTGGGGGGCGACCTCCCCTGGGAACAGCGCCGCGCCAATCTGCTGGTCGAGGGACTCGACCTGCCGCAGGTCGCGGGCAAGCGACTGCGCATCGGTGCCGACGTGGTGCTCGAGGTGACGGTCGAGACCGAGCCGTGCGAGCGGATGAACGCGCTGGCCGACGGGTTGCGCGACGCGCTGACGCCCGACTGGCGCGGCGGCATATGTACGATGGTGATCGCCCCCGGCGAAATCGCGGTGGGCGACGAGATCAGGATCGAAGAATGAGCGAAGCGCAGAAGACTCGGGCTTTCAAGACGCTGGACGACATGGGCGACGTCACCGGCAAGCGCGTGCTGGTCCGTGAGGATCTGAACGTGCCGATGGCCGACGGCCATGTCACCGACGACACCCGCCTGCGCGCCGCCGTGCCGACGGTCAGCGAACTCGCGGACAAGGGCGCGATCGTCCTGGTCCTCGCCCATTTCGGTCGCCCCAAGGGCCCCTCGGCGGAGCTTTCGACGGCACAGCTGGTCCGCCCGTTCAGCCAGGTGCTCGGCCGCCCGGTCCGCTATATCGACTGGGAAGGCGATATCGAGTCGACCGCGACGCTCCAGCCCGGCGACATCGCGGTGCTTGAGAACACCCGCTTCTTCGGCGGCGAGGAGAAGAACGATCCGTCCGTGATCGACCGCTTCGCCGCGCTCGGCGACTTCTACGTCAATGACGCTTTCTCCGCCGCGCACCGCGCCCACGCCTCGACCGAGGGCCTTGCGCACCGGCTCCCCGCCTTTGCCGGTCGCCAGATGGAGGCCGAGCTCGATGCGCTCGACAAGGCGCTGGGCAAGCCCGAGCATCCGGTCGCCGCAGTCGTCGGCGGGGCCAAGGTTTCGACCAAGCTCGACGTGCTCAAGCATCTGGTCGGCCAGGTCGATCATTTGATCATCGGCGGCGGCATGGCAAACACCTTCCTCGCCGCGCGCGGCGTCAATGTCGGCAAGTCGCTGTGCGAGCATGATCTGACCGGTACCGCCGAGGAGATCTTCGATGCGGCAGAGAAGGCGAACTGCACGATCCATCTGCCCTATGACGTGGTGGTGTCGAAGGAATTCGCCGCCAACCCGCCGTCGCTGCGCACGGTCAACGTCCACGAGGTGGCCGAGGACGAGATGATCCTCGACGTCGGCCCGGCGGCGAGCGAGGCGTTGGCGGATGTGCTCAAGAACTGTCGCACCCTGGTGTGGAACGGTCCGCTTGGCGCGTTCGAGACCAAGCCGTTCGACACCGCTACCATGGCCCTTGCCCACACCGTCGCGGCGTTGACCAAGGAAGGGTCGCTCGTCTCGGTCGCGGGCGGCGGCGACACCGTCGCGGCGCTCAATCAGGCGGGCGTGTCGGGCGACATGACCTTCGTCTCGACCGCGGGCGGCGCGTTTCTTGAGTGGATGGAAGGCAAGGCGCTACCGGGAGTCGCGGCGCTGACGCGATAGCGTCAGGCCCGTTCGCGCAGCAGCGGCACGAGAAGCCGGTTGAGATCGTCGAGATCGAACGCGGCGGCCTTCGCATAGCGGAGCACACCGTCGCGGCCGATCACGAAGTTGGTCGGCACCGCGCCGCCGATCGGTCCATAGGGGCCACGGATCGAGCGCGCCGAGGGCATCTGCATCGCCGCGAACAGCGGCTTGAGTTTGTAGAGCGGCAGCGATCCTTCGGTGGTGATTGCAAAGACGCTCAACCCCGCGTCCCTCTGCAGACCATAATAGCGGTCGAGCAAGGGTAGCTCGCGCTTGCACGGCACGCACCAGGTCGCCCAGAAATTGAGGACGACGACGCGACCGCGCAGCTCGGTGAGTGTGACCTGGCTGTTGTCGATCATCTTCAGTGTGAATTCGGGCGCCACTTCGCCCACCTTGGGTTGCTTGGGCGGCGCCATCGCCCCGGCCAGCAGCCCCGCGAAGGGCAGGGCGGCCAGTTGGCTGACCATCGCGCGCCGATCGACCATTCTCGTTTCCCCCTGCGGCAAGGGTGGCGGCAGCCCGGCGACACGTCAAGCAGGGCGTTTGCGGGCCTGACTACCGTTGTCAGGCTTTTCAGCCGCGTGCCGCACTGCAATAGGCCGGGTTGCTACAAACGACTCAACGAAGTCGCGGCACGAAAAAAGCCGAAAGCTGGAGACTAGCCACAATGAATTTCACCGGGATGACCGCGAAGATCGCGGAAGGAAACGGTTTTATCGCCGCGCTCGACCAGAGCGGCGGTTCGACGCCCAAAGCGCTCAAGGGATATGGCATCGAGGAAGACGCCTATTCGGGCGACGAGGAGATGTTCGGCCTGATCCACGCGATGCGCAGCCGCATCATCACCGCGCCCAGCTTCAACGGCGACAAGGTGATCGGCGCGATCCTGTTCGAGCGCACGATGGACGGCCAGGTCGACGGCAAGCCGACCCCTCAGGCACTGGTCGAGCGCGGCGTCGTGCCCTTCATCAAGATCGACAAGGGGCTCGAGGCTGAGGAAAACGGCGTTCAGCTGATGAAGTCGATGCCTGAGCTCGACGCGCTGCTCGCCCGCGCCAAGGCGCTGGGCGTGTTCGGCACCAAGGAGCGTTCGGTCGTCAACCTCGCCAATGCCGAGGGCATCGCCGCGATCGTCGCGCAGCAGTTCGAAGTGGGCCGTCAGGTGCTCGCCGCCGGGCTGATGCCGATCCTTGAGCCCGAGGTGAACATCAAGTCGCCCGAGCGGGCGCAGGCCGACGCGATCCTGCGTGACGAGATTCTCAAGGCGCTCGACGCGATGACCGGCGACGACAAGGTGATGCTCAAGCTGTCGATCCCCGCCGAGCCCGGTTTGTTCGACGCGCTGGTCGATCATCCGCGCGTGCTACGCGTCGTTGCGCTGTCGGGTGGGTTCAAGCGCCCGGAGGCGTGCGCGGAGCTGGCCAAGAACCGCGGCATGATCGCGAGCTTCAGCCGCGCGCTGCTCGAGGATCTGCGCCACGGCATGACCGATGCGGAGTTCGACGCATCGCTCGGCGGCGCGATCGATGAGATCCATGCGGCGTCCACTGCCAAGGTCGCCGTCGCGGCCTGACGCTGTGATAAACCCGCGCGACGCCTGGCGTCGCGCGGGTGGCCGTACGGCCCGGTGATCAGCGCGTCAGCGTCATCTGCGCGTTTTCGAACGGCAGGCCTTGATCGTCGACCGGCCGCCGCCCGGTTTCGACGAAACCCAGCGACCGGTAGAAGGCACAAGCACCCGAGTTGGCGGTGTACACCTCCAACTGGAGCTGTGCCCTGGACTCGATCGCGTGTTTGATCAGCGTGCGCCCGATGCCGGCGCCCTGATGGTTCGGTGAGACGAACAGGCCCCCGATGAAATCGCCCATCAGGCTGATAAAGCCCGCCTGCTCGCCGCGACGGACCGCAACCAGCGTCTCCGCTTGCGGCAGGTAGATCGTCTCGATCAGCGTGCGCTGCTCGCGCAGACGCGCTTCGCCGATGAAGGGATGGGCGATCCGCGATGCGTCGAACCAGATGGCCGACAGGGCTTCCATGTCCGCGGCGCGATAGCCGCGGATCGTCAGATCCGAATATGTCATGTTGATTTCCTGAAAACAGAATATGCGCAGACACGGCGCCGGGAGGCACCGTGCAATCGCCGCTTCAATGCGGCCGGATTTTCAGCTTCTGCGCATCAATCTCCTGTTCGAGGAGCAGGGCAAGTGGCCGGATTTGCTGTGAAAATCAAGCCTAGCGCCGTCACGGCTCAGAATCCACCGTGAAAGGTGAAGGCGAAGCGGTAGTCGCGCGGCTTGATCGCCAGGTCGGTCCGCTTGTCCGGCGTTACCGAAACCAGCGTCAGTCCGCCGTCCGCCACTTGCATGGGCTCACCCATCGTCAGGTCGATTTCGCGCTGCCACGCGCCGCCCGTTACCTTGACACGCAGCACGACGCGGCCTGCCCACACGCAGCGCGCGTTGATCGGGCAGCGGCTGTCCTCGATCACCTTGATCGGGGTGACGTGCGGGCCGTCGACAAACACGGTCTGGCCAAGCCGGGCCGGACCCGAGGGCGGCTGGGGATTGGCCGCGGTCGCGGTGCAGCCCGCAAGGGCGATGGAAGCGAAGACGGCGAGGGCGATCTTGGATGACATGACAACCGGCTAGCCACCACTGGCTGACGCGCGCATGAATGGGTCGCCATCGGGTGGAAAAGGGGGGCGACATGGCGGGGATCGCATTGGCGGATCGGCGGATATGGGCGTTCGTGATCGGGGTGATCGCGGTGACGATCGGGGTGGTGCTGCATCTTCCGATGTTCTGGATGGGCCGCGACATGGGCTTCCATATGGCCGGGATGCCGATGGACGACGGCATGATCGCGGGGATGTGGCTGATCGTCGCCGGGATCGGTGTCGCCGCCTATGGTCTGCTCCCGCGCAACCTCGCCGCACAGAAGGCCGCATCGGACGCCCTGATCGTCGCGGCGCCGGAGGATGCGCCGCTATCTGCCGCGCATTGGCGGCTGATGCTGGTGCTGGTCGTCGCGCTGGTGATCGACATCATGAAGCCGGCGAGCCTCGGCTTCACCATTCCCGGGATGATCCGTGAATATGGCGTGCCGCGCCAGACGGTGTCGCTGGTGCCCTTCTTCGCGCTGTGCGGCACGGTGGTGGGTTCGTTTCTGTGGGGCTGGGTTGCCGACATCTATGGGCGGAAGGCGTCGATCCTGCTTTCCGCCGTGATGTTCGTCGGCACGTCGATCTGCGGGGCGATGCCGTCGCTCCACTGGAATATCGGCATGTGCTTCCTGATGGGCGCGGCGGCCGGCGGGATGCTCCCGGTCACCTATGCCCTGCTCGCCGAGATGATGCCGAGCCGCCATCGCGGCTGGAGTCTGGTCCTGGTCGGCGGGCTTGGCGCGGTCGGTGGCTATGCCGCGGCCAGCCTGATCGCCACTTGGCTCGAGCCAATCTACAGCTGGCGCATCCTGTGGCTCGCCAATCTGCCGAGCGGGCTGATGCTCGTCCTGCTCGGCGGCCTGATCCCCGAATCCGCCAAATTCCTGATGGCGCGCGGCCGTACCGCCGAGGCGCAGCGGGTGATGGTCGCGTTCGGATCGGCGGTTCGCAAGGTCGCGCCGGTCCAGGTTGCCGCCATCGCGCGCGGCACCGCCATGCCGCTCACCGGCCGGGCCTTCGCCGGCAAGCTCGCCGCGCTGAGCCTGCTCGCGATCTGCTGGGGGCTGGTCAATTTCGGGCTGCTGCTGTGGCTGCCGGTCGAACTGGTCGCGCGCGGCTACAGCATGAAGGTGTCGAGCGGGCTGCTCGCCGCCTCGTCCCTGATCGCATTGCCTACCGTGTTCCTCGTCGCGTGGATCTATCATGCCTGGAGTACGAAATACTCGCTGATGGTCGCGATCGGCGTGACGCTGGCCGGACTGGCCGGCGTGCTGTGGCTCGACCGCTCGGGTGGGGGCAGCCCGGTACTGCCCGTCGCGCTGCTGATCGTCGGGAGCAACGGCATCATCGCGATGCTCTTGCCCTATGCCGCCGAGAGCTTTCCGCTGCGCATCCGTGGCCGCGCGACCGGCTGGATCGCCGCGTGCAGCAAGCTTGGCGGGGTGCTGGCGCAGATCCTCAGCATCGTGGCGATGATACCTGCGCTCGGCACCTCGGCCTGGGTGATCGCACTGCCTACCGCGCTCGCGCTCCTGCTGGTCTGGCGCTACGGTAAGGAGACGCGGGGCCGCGACCTGCGCGATCTCGATCCCGGCGGGCACACATTCGATAAATCAGGCTATTAGCGTGGTTTCTTCGCTTCTGATTTCAGCATCGGGAGCACCGTGTCGAGCGGCAGCGCATTGGCGGTACCGCGATGCCCCACGACGGTCTCGGCCTTGAACAACGAATTGAGCACCGCTTCCTCGGTCGCCTCGATCGTCGCCTGGAACAGGGGAGACATGCGGTCATTCGGTAGGTCCGCGACATTGGCGGCCGCGCCGCGCCGCGCCGGAGTCCGTCGCACCGCCTCATGCGTCGAGAAGGCGATGGCATAGTCGCCCGACCCGTTGGAGAAGCTCGACCCCGTCCGCGCGATCCCGGCAAAGGCGCGCTCGGCGACGCGGCGCAGATTGCGGTCCGACAGCGGCGCGTCGGTCGCGATCACGATCACCACGGACCCGTCGGCCTTTCTCGCCTCGACCTGCTCGCGATAGTCGTAATGAGCAAGCTTGGTGCCCATCGGCGTGCCGGCGATGGTGAGTACTCCGCCATAATTGGACTGGACCAGTACGCCCACGGTCCATCCGCCGAGCGAGTCCGGCAGCTTGCGTGACGAGGTGCCGATCCCGGCCTTGTAGCCGAACGCGATCGTGCCGGTGCCGGCACCGACCGCGCCTTCGGCGACCGGTCCGTCCTTGGCGGTTTCGATCGCGCGGCGCGCATCGGCGATGGTTACCCGGCGCGCGCGGATATCGTTGAGCTCGCCGTCATTGGTCTCGCCCACCACGGCGTTGACCGACCGGACATTCTCGTTCCCCGGCTGTGCCAGCGTCCATTCGATCACCCCGCCCGCGGCTTCGGCGACGCTCAGCGTATTGGTCAGCAGGATCGGCGTTTCGACCTCGCCCAGTTCGGCGACTTGCGTGGATCCCATGAACTTGCCGAACGCGTTATAGGCGACGAACCCGGCCGGCACCTTGTCCTGGAACAGGTTGCCGCCATGCGCCAGCACCGCCGTGACGCCGGTATTCACCTCCCGGCTGCGCGGCAGCGTCACCTGACCCACCTTCACGCCCGCGACGTCGGTGATCGCGTTGAGCGGCCCCGGCTGGAGGATGCCGACGCTTACCCCCGCCTCGCGCGCCCGTGGCCGTGCACTCTCCTGCGCCATCGCCGAGGTTTCGGACAGCAACAACAGGATGGCAAGGGCAACACGCATGGGTTCGGTCTCCGGGGAAGATTCGCGGCGCATCCTGCCGGTTCGCGCTCATCGCGCAAGTGCTCTCGCGTCCTGCGCGTGAGTGGTTATAAGGCGCGGATGACCGATTTCACCGACGACGAACTGGCGCTCGATCCTCAATTCGCGGAGCGCTTCCAGCATGACGGCAAACGCCCGCCCTGCCAGCTTTACCTGGTTTCCCCACTCGACGTATCGGGCGCCTTTTCCGGTCGCCTGGCGCGCGCGCTCGACGCCGGGCCGGTCGCGGCCTTCCAGTTTCGCGTCAAGGATGTCGACCAGCATGAGGCGGCGCGCCTTGCCGAACCGCTGCTGCGCGTTTGTTCGGACCGTGAGGTCGCATTCATCGTCAACGACAGCGTCAGCCTCGCCAAGCGCCTCGGCGCCGACGGTGTGCATCTGGGGCAGGGGGATGGCGACCCGCGCGAGGCGCGCGCAATCCTCGGCCCCTCGGCGCAGATCGGCGTGACCTGTCATGACAGTCGCCACCTCGCGATGGAAGCGGGGGAAGCCGGCGCCGACTATGTCGCGTTCGGCGCCTTCCACCCCACCACGACCAAGGACACCAGTCACCGCCCGGATCCCTCGATCCTGTCGTGGTGGACCACGGTGTTCGAGATTCCGTGCGTCGCGATTGGCGGGATCACCCCGGACAATGCGGCGCCCTTGGTTGCCGCCGGTGCCGACTTCCTCGCGGTGTCGGGCGCGGTGTGGAATGGCGACGAAGCCGATGCGGTCCGGCGCTTTACGGAGTTGCTTGCCCGATAGTCAGGAG
Source organism: Sphingomonas sp. GW821-FHT10C01 (assembly GCF_059415525.1). Classification (NCBI taxonomy): domain Bacteria; kingdom Pseudomonadati; phylum Pseudomonadota; class Alphaproteobacteria; order Sphingomonadales; family Sphingomonadaceae; genus Sphingomonas; species Sphingomonas sp. GW821-FHT10C01. Next base: position 1,582,388 of record NZ_JBWKNK010000001.1, read on the forward strand.
GCCAGATGCTCGATCGTATCTTCACCGTCGTCGCCGGCCGCATCGCCGCGGTCACGGGCCAACCGATCGCTTTCATCGTCGCGGTGCTGCTGATCCTGGTGTGGGGGCTTACCGGTCCGCTATTCGATTACTCCGACACCTGGCAGCTGATCGTGAACACCTCGACGACCATCGTCACGTTCCTGATGGTGTTCCTGATCCAGAATTCGCAGAACCGCGATGCAGCGGCGATGCAGGCCAAGCTCGATGAGTTGATCCGCGCGCTCGAGGGCGCCCGTATCGAGTTCATCGGCATCGAGCATCGCAGCGATACCGAGATCGAGAAGATCCGCGCTGAGATCGAGGCGGAGTGCCGACATGGCGACGATGGGCACCCGATCGCCGCGATCGAACGGCTGCGCGATCGCTATTGACGGGAAACCCGCGGCGCGTTTCGTCGTTATCCCATTGAAAACCATGTGGAGAGCGTGCGTGAATCGGGCGGTTGCGGTGATGATCGGTGTTGTGGCGCTGGGGGCGGCGGCTGCGGTCGCGCAGAACCAGGTCCAGCCGGCGGCACCCGCGAGTCCGTCCGCCGCTCCGGCGCTCAGCCGCGATATCCTGCACGTTCAGGTGATCCTCGATCAGCTCGGCTTCTCGCCCGGCATCCTCGACGGGCGGGAGGGGCAGTCGCTCACCGCGGCGCTCCAGGGGTTCCAGATCTCGCGCCAGCTGCCCGTCACGGGAAAGGCGGATGCGCGCACGCTTGAGGCATTGTACCCGCACCGCGCGATCCGCCCGACCCGCACGCTTCGCCTCACCGCCGACTCGCTCGCCGGCCCTTTCGTCCGGCCCTGGCCGAAGGACCCGCAGGCGCAGGCGAAGCTCAGGGCGCTGGGTTATCGTTCGGCGATCGAGAAGCTGGCGGAGATGTTCCACACCACGCCGCAGGTGCTGATCGAACTCAACAGCCCCGATACTCAGCTGGCGCCGGGTGTGCCGGTTCAGGTGCCCAACGCGATCCCCGTTTCTCGCGACTATCCCGCCGACCTGAAGCCCGAATGGCGCAAGACGCTGAACGACCTCAACGTCAGCGCGGTCCAGCCCAAGGCCGGGCGGATCGTGGTCGACAAGTCGGACAAGGTGCTGCGCGTGTTCGACAAGCAGGGCAAGCTTGCCGCCCAGTTCAGCGTCAGCACCGGCAGTACCCGCGACCCGCTACCGATCGGCAGCTGGAAGGTCCTGAGCATCGCGACTAACCCGGAATTTCACTATAACCCCAAGCTGTTCTGGGATGTTTCCGACAAGAAACCTCAAGTCCTTCTTCCGCCAGGACCCAACAGTCCTGTCGGGGTGGTGTGGATCGACCTCTCCAAGCCGCATTACGGCATCCACGGCACGCCCGAGCCCCATCTGATCGGTCGGACCCAGAGCCATGGCTGCGTTCGCCTCACCAACTGGGACGCCGCGCGGCTCGCGCTGATGGTTGAGCCGGGGACGGTGGTGATTTTCCAGGAATGAATGTCCCCCGGATCGTCGGTTGGTCGCTGCTCGCCTGCCTTGCCGGGGCGATTGGCTTCCTCGCCGCAACGGTCCGCGTGATCGAGCCACGGCACGAGCGATCGCCCCTGCCCGACGCCGACGCTCCGGTGCTGATCGTCCCGGTCGAGGGGGTGGGCATGGCCCGGATCCGCAGCAGTTGGGGCGATGCGCGGGGAGGCGGTCGGCGCGGGCATCAGGGTCTTGACGTCATGGCGCCATCGGGAGCGCCGGTGATCGCCGCCGCGGACGGCCGGGTCGAGAAGCTCTATTTCTCGAAAGGCGGGGGTGGCATCGCGCTCTACCAGCGTTCGGACAATGGGCGCTGGATGTTCTACTACGCTCATCTACGCGGCTATGCGCCCGGCATCGCCGAGGGGCGATCGGTCCGCGCGGGCGAGACGCTCGCCTATGTCGGCGACACCGGCAACGCCGGGGCGGGCAACTTCCACCTCCATTTCGGGGTCGCGCGGATGACGCCGGGCGAGGGGTGGTGGCAGGGAACGCCGGTCGATCCCTATCCGCTGCTTGCGGGCGAGCCGTCTCCCCGCTAAGGCGCGCGCCTGTTCTTTCTCAGCACTGGTAGGTTCGATCCCATGAAGATCAGCGGCGTGGACATCCGTCCCGGCAACATCATCGAATATGAAGGCGGCATCTGGCGCGCGGTCAAGATCCAGCACACGCAGCCCGGCAAGGGCGGCGCGTATATGCAGGTCGAGATGAAGAACCTGCGCGACGGCCGCAAGAACAACGTCCGCTTCCGTTCGGCCGAGACGGTCGAGCGCGTTCGCCTCGACACCAAGGACTTCCAGTTCCTGTTCGCCGAGGGCGATGGCCTCGTCTTCATGGACAAGGTCACCTACGACCAGACCACGCTCCCGCGCGACCTGCTGGGCGACGCCGCTGCGTTCCTTCAGGACGGCATGGACGTCGTCATGGAACTCTATGACGACGAAGCCATCAGCGTTCAGCTGCCCGACACGATCGAGGCGCTGATCGTCGAGGCAGACGCCGTGGTGAAGGGGCAGACCGCCTCGTCGAGCTACAAGCCCGCGATCCTCGAAAATGGCGTGCGCGTCATGGTTCCGCCGCACATCGGCGCGGGCACCCGTATCGTCGTCGACGTGTACGAGCAGACCTACGTCCGCCGCGCGGACTAAGGCATATGCCGACGATCATCAGCGATGCGCGCAGCTTCCGCGCCGACCGCGCCTGGGGGGCGCGCGACATCGCCGAGATCGAAGGGGCGAGCGTCCGCCTGCATTGGACGGACCAGCCCTATCAATGGCATGTGAATGACGGCGCGGAAGTGTTCCTCGTTCTCGATGGTATCGTGGAGATGCGATACCGGGTGGCGGGTGAGGAGCACAGCGCATTGTTGAACAGCGGCGAAATCTTCGCCGCCGATGTCGGCGACGAACATGTCGCGCATCCCCGGGGCGAGGCCCGTATCCTCGTGATTGAACGTAAAGGCTCCGTCTGATGGTTTCGCATTCCGGCCTCATCACCGTTATCGAGCGCGCCGCGCGCAAGGCGGGTCCGCGGCTGCGGCGCGACTTCAACGAGGTCCAGCACCTCCAAGTCAGCCGCAAAGGACCGGCCGACTTCGTGTCGATCGCCGACAAGCGCGCCGAGGACACGCTGATCGAGGAGCTGCAGAAGGCGCGGCCCGACTGGGGTTTCCTGGTCGAGGAACGCGGCGTGATCGAGGGCGATCCGAACAAGCCGCGCTGGATCATCGATCCGCTCGACGGCACCAGCAACTTCCTCCACGGCATCCCGCATTTCTGCATGTCGATCGCGGTCGAGGATCCGTTCGGCGCGCAGGGCAAGCCGGAGATCACGCACGGCTATGTCTATCAGCCGGTCACCGATGAAAGCTTCTGGGCGGAAAAGGGCCGGGGCGCCTGGCTTCAGGGCCAGCGGCTTCGCGTTTCGGCGCGCAAGGATCTGGCGGATTCGCTGATCGGCACCGGCATTCCGTTCATGGGCCATGGCAATTTTGCCGAGTGGAGCCGCATCTTCGGCGCGGTCGCGCCTGAGGTGGCCGGTATCCGTCGCTTCGGCTCGGCGGCGCTTGACCTCGCTTGGGTTGCCGCGGGCCGGTTTGACGGCTTCTGGGAAAGCCAGCTCAAACCGTGGGACATCGCTGCGGGCCTCCTGCTCGTCAAGGAAGCGGGCGGCTTCGTCACCGACTATCGCGGCCAGGACGCGACGCTGGACAAGGGGCAAGTGCTCGCCGCCAATGACCAGCTCCACTCGAAGCTGCACAAGCTGCTGGCGAATTCGCTGCGCTGACGCCGGCTCCAGCCAGCTTCAGGGTTTGAGCGCATCCTTCAGAAACGCGACAACCTTCGGCCAGGCATCACCTCTGGCGGCGGCATTGGCGGCCGGTGTGCCGCCGCCGCGCGGATCTTCGCGCGGGGTGGCCGATCCACCGCCCAGATCGTGTCCGGCTTCGGGATAGATCAGGGCTTCGGTCTTGAGGCCCGCCTTAGTGCGCGCGGTGACCATGTTTCGGGCCATTCGGCCTGAGTTCCATAGCCGGTCCTGGTCGCCCGCGATCAGGATTAGTCTGCCGCGATAGCGCTCGACCGGGATGCGCGCCGCCGCCTCGCGGTCGGGATGGTCGGCGCGGCCATTCTCGTGAATCGCACGCAGATCGGCCTTGGTGGGGTTCAGCAGCCCTTCGGTGAAGCCGCGATAAGGCATGAAGGGCAGGGGCTTGCCATCGACCGCGAAGGACGATCGCGTACCCTCCGCCTCGATCGTCTCGAGTCCCCAGCCTTCCCACACCAGGTCCGACGGCGCGAATGCCGCGACCGCGTCGATCCACGGATAGCGGCTCGCAGCAATCAGCGCGAACTCAGCCCCCTTGGACCCCCCGAACAGCCCGAACCGCTCGATATCCACGCCCGGCATCTTCGCGAGCGCATTCCGCAGTGTCGCGAGCTGGTCGATCCGGATATCGACGAAGCTGCCCGCCAGATCGGAATATTGCGGCGGCGGCATCGTCGGTCCCCAATTGGGGGAGTAATAGGGGAAACTTACCGCCGCATAGCCGAGCCGTGCCAGCATTGGCCCGAACCTTTTGCCCGCGCCGTCACCGCCCTCGGCGCCGGGCAGGATGACCAGGACGGGGCGGCGTTCCACGCCGGGCAGGCTGTACAGCTTCGCGCGCGGGAAGCCCGCGATCGCGGATTCGGTCACCGCGGGCGCGGCCGGCTGCGTGGCGGGCGGGGCCGGGCGCTCCTGCGCCGGACTCTGAGCGGCCAGCATCGCCGCCGCGATCGTCAGGAACATCGATTTTCCTCCCCCTGGAAATCCGTGCCGAGAACTGTATTAGCTAGCTAATACGCATTCACGTGGTCGGTGTCCAGTGATGGACAATTTCCAGGGGGCGAAGTCCGCTTACTCAGCAGCGTAGACGCGGGTGCGGAACTCGCCGACCAAGTCAGACCAGATGCTGAGATTGTCCGCGAACAGCTCACGCGGCATCCCGCCGGGTTCGATATTCACGTCCATCTCGATCGCCGCATCGCCGTCCTTGTCGATATAGGCACGGCCGAAACGCTTGTCCCGGTTCCAGTCATTCACCCGCTTCAGGTCCATCTTCGGCTTCTGGAACCCGGCATAGAATTGCACGCTCTGGCAATTCTTGCCCTTGTCGCAATTGTAGAAATAGACGCCAAAGGTGCTGCCCGATGCACCGCTGGTGATCACCGGGTCCTCGCCTTCCTTCTTCGGGTCCACCTTCGCCTGATAGCCTTCCTTGCGCAGCAGCTCGGCGACCGCCTCGGGGTCGCGGGCGTTTATGATCTGGGCAGAGGCGGGAAGGGCGGCGGCGGTTGTCGCGGCAGCCAGCGCTGCAATCCGAAGCCAGTTCATTCTAGTCCCCCAAATTTGATTCGTACTGCCTATTCATAGCGACAGATCAGGGGCGCGCGCCAACTCCTTAGTTGCGAGTGATTCTCAAGGGTTTCCGCCTTGAAGCCCCCCATCCATCGGCCTAAAGCGGCCCGAAGATTCCGCAACCGCGAGAGCCGTCTTGGTCGATCTGACGCAATATCTGCCGATCCTCTTGTTCCTGGGGGTCGCCTTGGTGCTTTCGAGTGCCTTCGTGTTCCTGCCGATGATCGCGGCGCGCTTCACGGGGGCGCATCAGCCGACCCCGGAAAAGCTCACCGAATATGAGTGCGGGTTCCCCGCGTTCGAGGATTCTCGCAGCCAGTTCGATGTGCGCTTCTATCTGGTGGCGATCCTTTTCATCATCTTCGATCTTGAAGCGGCGTTCCTCTACCCCTGGGCGGTCAGCGTGTTCGACCTCGGCTGGGCGGCGTGGATCTCCATGATGATCTTCATCGGCGAACTGGCGCTCGGCCTCGCTTATGCGTGGAAGGTCGGGGCGCTGGATTGGGAATGACCAACGTGAACCAGACTTCCTCCATCCTCATGCCGCCTGCGGGCGGCTCCGTGGTCCAGCCCGATCAGGGCTTCTTCACCGACCTCAACGGCGAGCTCAACGACAAGGGTTTCCTCGTCACCTCGACCGAGGAGCTGTTCCAGTGGGCGCGCACCGGCTCGCTCTGGTGGATGACCTTCGGCCTCGCCTGCTGTGCGGTCGAGATGATCCATGTGAACATGCCGCGCTACGACATGGAGCGCTTCGGTGCCGCCCCGCGCGCCTCGCCGCGCCAGTCGGACGTGATGATCGTCGCGGGCACGCTCTGCAACAAGATGGCCCCGGCGCTGCGCCGCGTCTATGATCAGATGTCGGAGCCGAAATACGTCATCTCGATGGGCAGCTGCGCCAATGGCGGTGGCTATTACCACTATAGCTACAGCGTCGTGCGCGGCTGCGACCGCATCGTGCCGGTCGACATCTACGTCCCTGGTTGTCCGCCGACCGCTGAAGCGCTGCTCTATGGCGTGATGCAGCTTCAGCGGAAAATCCGCCGTTCGGGCACGGTGACCCGGTGAGGGCGCCTGCTCCGAAATACGCCGCCAATGACGGCGTGATCGCGGCTGCGCAGGCGGCGCTCGGCGACAAGCTGGTCGAGGCGACCGACCTGGTCGGTGAGGTCAACCTGACCGTGAAGCGCGACTCGCTGGTCGATGCGATGATCGCGCTGCGTGACACCGCTGGCCTCGAATATCAGGCGCTGATGGAAATCGCGGGCGTGGACTATCCCGCCCGGTCCGAGCGCTTTGACGTCTGCTACATGCTGCTCAGCTACACGCGGAACCACCGCATCCGCGTCCGCGTGACGACGGATGAGGTTCAGCCGGTGCCGTCGGTGACGGGCATCTGGCCGGTCGCCGGCTGGCTCGAGCGTGAAGTCTACGACATGTACGGCGTGCTGTTCGAGGGCAATGAGGATCTGCGCCGCATTCTCACCGATTACGGCTTCCGCGGTCATCCGCAGCGCAAGGACTTCCCGCTCTCCGGCTTTGTCGAGCTGCGCTACTCGGAAGAGGCGAAGCGGGTCGTGTACGAGCCGGTCCAGCTCGCTCAGGATTTCCGCAACTTCGATTTCATGAGCCCGTGGGAAGGCGCGCAATACGTCCTCCCGGGCGACGAGAAGGCTCCGCCAGCACCTCCGGCCGCCGCGCCGCCGCCGCCCGCGCCCGCCAAGGTGTCCGAGGCCAAGCCCGTCGCCGCGGTGCCCGAGGCAAAGGGCGCACCGACGCCGCTCACCGCTGATCAGATCGTCAAGGCCGATGATGCCGCCAAGCCGGTCAAGGCGCGCGTGCGTAAGCCCAAGACCAGTGACGGCCCGAAGGATACCGGCATCGGCAAGTCATCGCCCGATGCGGGTCCCAAGCCCGCCGATCCGGATGTTGTGAAGAAGCCCCGCAAGGCCGCCGCGAAGCCCAAGGCTCCGCGCGCGAAGAAGGGGGAGGGTGAGGCGTAATGTCCCAGTATCTCGACGAAATCGCGGGGATCACCGACGACGCCGATCCGACTGTCGGCGATACCATGATCGCCAACTACACGATCAACTTCGGCCCGCAGCACCCTGCGGCGCACGGCGTGCTCCGCCTCGTCACCGAGCTGGACGGCGAGATTATCGAGCGGCTCGATCCGCATGTCGGTCTGCTCCATCGCGGCACCGAAAAGCTGATCGAGTACAAGACCTATACCCAGGCGCTCCCATACATGGACCGCCTCGACTATTGCTCGCCGCTGGCGATGGAGCACAGCTTCGTGCTGGCGGTCGAGAAGTTGCTCGACCTCGAAGTGCCGGTCCGTGCTCAATATCTGCGCGTGTTCTTCGCCGAGCTGACTCGCATCTGCAATCATATGCTCAACCTGGGTGCGCATGTGATGGACGTCGGCGCGATGACGCCGAACCTGTGGATGTTCGAGCTGCGCGAGGATTGCCTCAACTTCTTCGAGCGCATGTCAGGTGCGCGCATGCACCATAATTACCTGCGCCCCGGTGGTGTCCATCAGGACGTGCCGCTGAAGCTGCTCACCGACATCGGTGACTGGCTCGACACCCGCCTGCCGAAGCTGTTCGGCGACGCGGTCAGCCTGGTCGCGGAAAACCGCATCTTCAAGCAGCGCAACGTCGATATCGCCATCGTCAGCCGCGAAGACGCGATCAAATGGGGCTTTTCCGGCCCGATGATCCGCGGCGCCGGCCTGCCCTGGGATCTGCGCAAGTCGCAGCCCTATGACGTGTACGACCGCATGGAGTTCGACATCCCTGTCGGCACACGCGGCGACTGCTACGACCGCTTCATGGTCCGTGTCGAGGAAGTCTATCAGTCCGCACGCATCATGCGTCAGTGCCTGAACGAGATGCCGACCGGCCCGATCGCCTCGCTCGACCGCAAGGTGGTGCCGCCCAAGCGCGCCGAGATGAAGCAGTCGATGGAAGCGCTGATCCATCACTTCAAGCTCTATACGGAGGGCTTCCACGTCCCCGCGGGCGAAGTCTATGTCGCGACCGAAAGCCCCAAGGGCGAGTTCGGTATCTACATGGTCAGCGACGGCAGCAACAAGCCGTACCGCTGCAAGATCCGCCCGACCGCGTTCAGCCACCTTCAGGCGATGGACTTCATGTCGCGCGGCCACATGCTCGCGGACATCACCGTGATTCTCGGCGCGATGGATATCGTGTTCGGGGAGTGCGACCGGTGAGCACCCGCATCGCCACCGCGCACGAGATGATCGCGCGCTACAACGCGCAGGACGCCGACGCCTATGTCGCGCTGATGACCGACGATGCCTGCGAAGCGGGCTATCGCGGCGCTGTGCTGCGTGAGGGCAGGGAAGGCGTCCGTTCGGGTCTTGCGGCGATGTTCGCTCAGTTCCCGCAGAACCGCGCCGAGATCCTCGCCAGCTATGAGCTGGGTGAGACGGTGCTGCTCCACGAAACGGTCTCGCGCGCGCCCGATGGCGAGCAGTTCGAGGTCATGTCCATCTACACCTTCAGCGGCGACAAAGTGAACCGCGTGGAGTTCATCCGCTAATGGCCGACGCAAAAGCAATCGAAGACACGCCCGAACTGCGGGCGCGCTGGGGCGGGTTCGCCTGGACGGCGGAGAACGCGGCCAAGGCCGCGACCATCCGCGCGCGCTATCCCGCCGGGCGGCAGCAGAGCTGCACCATCCCCTATCTCGACCTCGCCCAGCGTCAGGTTGGCGCGGAGACCGATACTCAGGGCTGGCTGCCGATCCCGGTGATCGAGTTCGTCGCGAAGGAACTCGACCTCGCGGTGATCCGCGTGCTCGAGGTCGCGACCTTCTACACCATGTTCAACCTGCACCCGGTGGGCAAATACCATGTCCAGGTGTGCGGCACGACGCCGTGCTGGCTGCGCGGGTCGGACGACGTCTTCGCCGCGTGCAAGAACCGCGGCATGGCCAAGGGTAAGACCACGCCCGACGGCCTGTTCACGCTGACCGAGGTCGAGTGCATGGGCAATTGCTCGTCCGCGCCGATGGTCCAGATCAACGACGACAATTACGAGGATCTGGATTACGACCGCACCGTCGCGATCCTCGACGCGCTGGCCAACGGACAGCAGCCCAAGACGGGCACGCAGGAGCCGGGCCGCCACACCGTCGAGCCGACCGGTGGACCGACCACGCTCAAGGAAATGGTCTCCGGCAACCACGATTACAGGAGCGAATGGTGAACAAGAGCACGATCTACACGATCCTCGCCGTCATCGGCGGTCTTGTCGTCCTCGGCTGGGTGCTCAAGCTCGCCGTCAAGCTGTTCATTCCGCTGCTTTTGGTCGGCGTCGGCGTGGCCGTGTACATCGCGGTCCAGAACAACAAGCGTATCGGGGGCCCGAAGTAAGTGCTCGCTGACAAGGATCGTATCTTCACCAACCTCTACGGCTATCAGCCGTGGAACCTGGCGGCTGCCATCAAGCGCGGCGCGTGGGATAACACCAAGAAGCTGCTCGAACTCGGCCCCGATGTGATCATCGAGAAGATCAAGGCGTCGGGCCTGCGCGGTCGTGGCGGCGCGGGCTTCCCGACCGGCATGAAGTGGTCCTTCATGCCCAAGAACCCGACGCCCGAACGCCCCAGCTTCCTTGTCATCAACGCCGACGAGTCCGAGCCGGGTTCGTGCAAGGATCGTGAGATCATCCGCCACGATCCGCATTTGCTGCTCGAAGGCGCTCTGGTCGCGGGCTTCGCGATGCGTGCGCGTGCCGCGTACATCTACATCCGTGGCGAATATATCCGCGAGGCCGAGACTTTGTTCGCGGCGATCGAGGAAGCATATGCGAAGGGTCTGCTCGGCAAGAATGCCTGCGGCTCGGGCTATGACTTCGACGTCTTCTGCCATCGCGGTGCCGGCGCCTATATCTGCGGCGAAGAGACCGCGATGATCGAGAGCCTGGAGGGCAAGAAGGGCCAGCCGCGCCTCAAGCCCCCGTTCCCGGCAGGCGCGGGCCTCTATGGCTGCCCGACCACGGTCAACAACGTGGAATCGATCGCGGTCGCGCCGACGATTCTGCGCCGCTCGCCCGAGTGGTTCGCCAGCTTCGGCAACGAGAATAATCGCGGCACCAAGCTGTTCCAGATCAGCGGCCATGTCGAAAAGCCGTGCGTGGTCGAGGAAGCGATGAGCATCCCGTTCCGCGAGCTGATCGAGAAGCATTGCGGCGGCATCCGCGGTGGCTGGGACAATCTCCTCGCGGTGATCCCCGGCGGTTCGTCGGTTCCGCTGGTCCCGGCGGCGCAGATCATGGACGCACCGATGGATTTCGACGGTCTAAAGGCGGTCGGCTCGGGCCTCGGCACCGCGGCGGTGATCGTGATGGACAAGTCCACCGACATCGTGAAGGCGATCAGCCGCATCTCGTACTTCTACAAGCATGAGAGCTGCGGCCAGTGCACCCCGTGCCGTGAGGGCACCGGCTGGATGTGGCGCGTGATGGAGCGGCTGCGCACCGGCGACGCCGACATCAGCGAGATCGACACGCTGTTCAACGTCACCAAGCAGGTCGAAGGTCACACCATCTGTGCGCTCGGCGACGCGGCGGCGTGGCCGATCCAGGGTCTGATCAAGCACTTCCGTCCGGAGATGGAGCGCCGCATCCTTGAGAAGCAGGGTGGCGGGCTGAGCACGATGCAAGAGGCAGCAGAGTAATGCCCAAGGTTACCGTAGACGGGATCGAAGTCGAAGTCCCCGCAGGCGCCACCGTGCTGCAGGCGTGCGAGGCTGCCGGCAAGGAAATCCCGCGCTTCTGCTATCATGAGCGCCTGAGCATCGCCGGCAATTGCCGCATGTGCCTGGTCGAGGTGAAGCCGGGGCCGCCCAAGCCCCAGGCGTCGTGCGCGCTTCCCGCCGCCGACAATCAGGAAATCCGCACCGACAGCGCGATGGTCAAGGCCGCGCGCGAAGGCGTGATGGAGTTCTTGCTGATCAACCATCCGCTCGATTGCCCGATCTGCGATCAGGGCGGTGAGTGCGACCTGCAGGACCAGTCGATCGCGTACGGGCGCGGGCACAGCCGCTACACCGAGAATAAGCGCGCGGTGACCGAGAAGTACATGGGTCCCATCGTCAAGACGGTGATGACCCGCTGCATCCAGTGCACCCGCTGCGTGCGCTTCGCCGAGGAAGTCGCCGGCGTGGAAGAAATCGGCGCGATCTATCGCGGCGAGAATATGCAGATCACCTCCTATCTGGAGAAGGCGGTCACGTCGGAGCTGTCGGGCAACGTCGTCGACCTCTGCCCGGTGGGCGCGCTGACCTCGAAGCCCTATGCCTTCGAAGCCCGCCCGTGGGAGCTCAAAAAGACCCTCGCGATCGACGTGATGGATGCCGTCGGCACCAACATTCGCATCGACAGCCGCGGTCGCGGCGTGCTGCGCGCGCTGCCGCGGATCAACGAAGACGTGAACGAGGAATGGGCGCACGACAAGACGCGCCACCATGTCGACGGCCTCGGCTTCCGCCGCCTCGACAAGCCCTATGTCCGTCGCGACGGCAAGCTCGTCGAAGCGACCTGGGACGAAGCCTTCTCGGCGATTGCGGTCGCCGCAGCCGGGGCAGGCGATAAGGTCGCCGCGATCCATGGCGATCTGCTTGATTGCGAAACCATTTTCGCCGCCAAGGCGCTGGTCAAGTCGTTCGGCTCGGACCTGCTCGAAGGCCGCCAGACCGGCATGGCCTATGACGCCAGCAATATGGCCGCGGTCAACTTCAACACCACCATCGCGGGTGTCGAGGACGCCGATGTCGTGCTGCTCGTTGGCACCAACCTGCGCTGGGAAGCGCCGCTGGTGAACACGCGCGTCCGCAAGGCGATCAAGAAGGGCGCCAAGGTCTTCGCGATCGGCCCCGAAACCGACCTGACCTACAAGGTCGAGTGGCTCGGCAACGATCTGTCGCTGCTCGGCAAGCTGCCCAAGGCTGCGGTCGATGCGTTCAAGGACGCGCAGCGTCCGATGGTCATCGTCGGCGGCGCCGCGCTCAAGAACGGCCATGGCGCCAGCCTTGCGCTCGCCAAGAAGCTCAACCTGGTCCGCGATGGCTGGAACGGCTTCAACGTGCTGCACATGGCGGCGAGCCGCATGGGCGGGCTGATGCTCGGTTTCGCGATGAAGGGCGGCATCGCCGACATCGTCGCGGCGGAGCCCAAGCTGACCTTCTTCCTCGGCGCTGACGAGGTCGATTTCAGCAAGTTCGCCAACAGCTTCAACGTCTATATCGGCCATCATGGCGACAAGGGCGCCCACGCAGCAGACGTGATCCTGCCCGGTTCCACCTATGCCGAAAAGGCCGGGACGTATGTGAACATCGAAGGGCGCGTGCAGCGCGGCGACAAGGCCGTGTTCGCACCGGGCGATGCGCGTGAGGACTGGACGATCCTGCGTGCGCTGTCGGAAAAGCTCGGCAAGACGCTGCCGTTCGATACGTTCGAGCAGCTTCGTGCCGCGATGGCCGTCGACGCCCCGGCCCTGGGCCAGGAAGGCCTTGCCAGCTTCGACTGGAACCCGCCGGCGCTTGACGCCAAGGGCGAAGGCGAGGTCGCTTACCCGATCGCCGACTTCTACCTTACCAACGCCATCTGTCGCGCCTCGCCGACGATGCAGCGTTGCTCGGCCGAACTGATCCACGGCCAGGACTTCGCGGAGGCCGCAGAGTGACCGACTTCTTCCAGAACATTGTCGGCCTGCCCTTCGAATGGGCGTGGTTCGTCGCGACGATCGCGGGCATCCTGCTGATCGCACTCCCGCTGATGCTGGCGGTGGCGATGATCATCTATGCCGATCGTAAGATCTGGGCGGCGATCGCGCTGCGCCGCGGCCCCAACGTCGTCGGCCCGCTCGGCCTGCTCCAGTCCTTCGCCGACGGTCTCAAGGTCTTCCTTCAGGAAACCATCATTCCGTCGAGCGCGAACAAGGGCCTGTTCCTGATCGGTCCGATCATTACCTTCACGGTCGCGCTGATCGTGTGGGCGGTGATCCCGTTCCAGGCCGGCGTGGTGCTGTCGAACATCAACCTCGGCCTGCTCTACATCCTCGCGGCCTCGTCGCTCGGCGTATACGGCATCATCCTCGCGGGCTGGTCGTCCAACTCCAAATATCCCTTCTACTCGGCGATCCGCGCCGCGGCGCAGATGGTCAGCTACGAAGTCGCGATCGGCTTCGTGCTGGTCTCGGTCGTGCTGTGGGCCGGCACCTTCAACCTGTCGGGCATCGTCGATGCGCAGAAGGGCCATGTCCTCGGGCTGTTCAACGGCTTCGGCTTCAACCCGCTGCTGTTCCCGATGGCGGTGGTGTTCCTGATCTCGGCGCTGGCGGAGACGGCGCGCGCGCCGTTCGACCTGACCGAGGCGGAATCGGAGCTCGTCGCGGGCTATCAGACCGAATATTCGTCGATGGCCTTCGCGCTGTTCTGGCTCGGTGAGTACGCCAACGTCATCCTGATGTGCACGCTCAACGCGGTGCTGTTCTGGGGCGGCTACCTCCCGCCGATGGATATCGATCTGATCCCGTGGTTCGACATTCCTGGCATCATCTGGCTGTTCGCCAAGATCCTGTTCTTCTTCTTCGTCTTCAGCTGGGTGAAGGCCACCGTCCCGCGCTACCGCTATGACCAGTTGATGCGCCTGGGCTGGAAGGTCTTCCTGCCGATGTCGTTGATCTTCGTGTTCCTCGTTTCCGGGTATCTCATGCTTACCCGTGTTGGAGTCCCCGCATGAGCGTCGCCCAACTCGTCCGTTCGTTCACCCTGTGGGAGTTCGTGAAGGCGCACGCCTTGACGTTCAAATACCTGTGGAAGCCCAAGGCGACGATCAACTACCCGTACGAGAAGAACCCGATCTCGCCCCGCTTTCGCGGCGAGCATGCCCTGCGCCGTTATCCCAATGGCGAGGAGCGCTGCATCGCGTGCAAGCTGTGCGAGGCGATCTGCCCGGCGCTCGCCATCACGATCGAGGCCGAGCCGCGCGAGGACGGCAGCCGCCGCACCACGCGCTACGACATCGACATGACCAAGTGCATCTATTGCGGCTTGTGCCAGGAAGCCTGCCCGGTCGATGCCATCGTCGAGGGACCGAATTTCGAGTTCGCGACCGAAACCCGTGAGGAGCTGATCTACCACAAGGAAAAGCTGCTCGAGAACGGCGACCGCTGGGAGCGCGCGATCGCCGCGAACCTTGCCGCCGATGCACCGTACCGGTAAGCGCGCGCACCAAAGGGGCACATGATTCCGTGATCCAAGCAATCGCCTTCTACATGTTCGCCGCGGTGGTCATCCTGTCCGCCGCGATGACGATCAGCTCGCGCAACCCGGTCCATTCGGTGCTGTGGCTGATCCTCGCCTTCTTCAACGCCGCGGGCCTGATGGTCATCGCTGGTGCCGAGTTCATCGCGATGCTGCTCGTCATCGTCTATGTCGGCGCGGTCGCGGTGCTGTTCCTGTTCGTCGTGATGATGCTCGACATCGACTTCGCCGAACTGCGCGCGGGCTTCGTCCGCTACGCGATGTTCGGCCTCGCGCTCGCCGTCGTACTGCTGGCTGAGGTCGTCATCGGCGTCGGCGCGTGGAGCGCGGGCGGCGTCGATCTCGCCAACCGCATCGCACCCACCGACGCGGGTACCGCGCTGGGTCAGGTTCCCAATATCAAGGCGATGGGGCTGCTGCTCTACAGCCGTTATCTCTATGTGTTCGAAGCCGCCGGTTTCATCCTGCTCGTTGCGATGATCGGTGCGATCGTCCTGACTCACCGTCAGCGCGGCGGCGTGCTGAAGCAGAGCGTCTGGAAACAGATCAATCGCCGTTCGGAGGACGCCATCCGCAAGGTCAATCAGCCCGTTGGGCAGGGGATAGAGCTGTGATCGGCCTGACCCACTATCTGGTCGTCAGCGCGATCCTGTTCACCATGGGGGTGCTCGGCATCTTCCTGAACCGCAAGAACCTCATCGTCATCCTGATGGCGATCGAGCTGATCCTGCTGTCGGTGAACCTCAACTTGGTCGCGTTCTCGTCCTATCTTGGCGACCTGGTCGGCCAGATCTTCGCGATGTTCGTGCTGACCGTCGCCGCGGGCGAGGCCGCGATCGGCCTCGCCATCCTCGTCATCTATTTCCGCGGCCGCGGCACGATCTCGGTCGACGACGTCAATCGGATGAAGGGCTGATGTCTTCGATCCATTTCATCGTTTTTCTGCCGCTGCTGGCAGCGATCGTCGCGGGCTTTAGCAACCGCGCGTTCGGCACGTTCTTCCCGAAGATCGTTACCACCGGTGGCCTGTTCGTCGCCGCGCTGCTGAGCTGGATGACCTTCATCCCGTATCTCAGCGGCACTGCCGAACCTCACGTGGTTCAGGTGCTGACCTGGATGCATTCGGGCAGTCTCAACGTCGACTGGGCACTACGTGTCGACAGCTTGACGGCGGTGATGCTGGTGGTGGTGACGAGCGTCTCCGCGCTGGTCCACCTCTATTCGTGGTCGTACATGGAAGAGGATCCGGATCAGCCGCGCTTCTTCGCCTACCTGTCGCTCTTCACGTTCGCGATGCTGATGCTCGTGACCGCCGACAATCTGCTTCAGATGTTCTTCGGCTGGGAAGGCGTGGGCCTGGCGAGCTATCTGCTGATCGGCTTCTGGTTCAAGAAGCCCTCGGCCAATGCCGCCGCGATCAAGGCGTTCGTCGTCAACCGCGTCGGCGACCTTGGCTTCATGCTCGGCATCTTCGGCGTGTTCTTGGTGTTCGGCACCATCTCGATCCCCGAGATTCTCGCCGCCGCCCCGAACCATGCCGGCAGCACCATCGGCTTCCTCGGCTATCGCTTCGACACGCTGACCGTGCTCTGCTTGCTGCTGTTCGTCGGCGCGATGGGCAAGTCGGCGCAGCTCGGCCTCCACACCTGGTTGCCCGACGCGATGGAAGGCCCGACCCCAGTGTCGGCGCTGATCCATGCGGCGACGATGGTCACCGCGGGCGTGTTCATGGTCTGTCGCCTGTCGCCTTTGTTCGAACAGTCGCCGGTGGCTTTGGGCTTCATCACCTTCATCGGCGCCGCGACCTGTCTGTTCGCTGCGACGGTGGGCACGACCCAGACCGACATCAAGCGCGTCATCGCCTATTCGACCTGTTCGCAGCTCGGCTACATGTTCTTCGCCGCGGGCGTCGGCATGTACGGCGCGGCGATGTTCCACCTGTTCACCCATGCCTTCTTCAAGGCGCTGCTGTTCCTGGGTGCCGGCTCGGTGATCCATGCGATGCACCACGAGCAGGACATGCGCTATTATGGCGGCCTGCGTAAGCACATCCCGATCACCTTCTGGACGATGATGGCGGGCACGCTCGCGATCACTGGCGTCGGCATCTACTGGCTCCATGCGGGCTTTGCCGGCTTCCACTCGAAGGATGCGATCCTCGAGGCGGCTTATGCCGCCGGCGGGGGCGGGCAGGGCGCCTTCTGGGTCGGCGTGTTCGCCGCGCTGCTCACCAGCTTCTACAGCTGGCGCCTGATGTTCCTCACTTTCTGGGGCAAGCCGCGCTGGACCCAGTCGGAGCATATCCAGCACGCGATCCACGATTCACATGGGCATGACTCGCACGGTCATGACGACCATGCGCACGGTCACGATGACCACGCCCATGACGCGCACGCTCACGGCCATGTGGATCACGGCGACGGCACCGGCGGTTACAAGCCGCACGAAAGCCCGCTGCCGATGCTGGTCCCGCTGCTGGTTCTGTCGGTCGGTGCGGTGTTCGCCGGCTTCGCCTTCAACAAGTTCTTCATCCAGCCCGAGGCTGGTGAGATCTTCTGGAAGGGCGCCGTCGCGTTCGACGAGCATCTCGCCCATGCGATGCACGAAGTGCCGTTGTGGGTGAAACTCTCGGCAACGATCGTGATGCTGCTCGGCCTGTTCGGCGCATGGGTGGCGTACATCAAGTCGCCCAGCATCCCGGCGCGCTTCACCGCGACCTTCGGGCTGCTCTACAAGTTCCTGCTCAACAAATGGTATTTCGACGAGCTCTACAACGCGCTCTTCGTGAAGCCTGCTTTCTGGTTCGGCCGCATCTTCTGGAAGAAGGGCGACGAGGGGATCATCGACCGCTTCGGGCCGAACGGCTCGGCGGCGGCCGTCAAGTTCGGCAGCATCCTCACCGGCAAGCTCCAGTCCGGATATGTTTATAGCTATGCGTTCGTCATGCTGATCGGCCTGACCGCAGCCGTTACCTGGGTGATCGCGCGATGAGCGGTATTCTCTCCCTCATGCTCATCGTGCCGCTCGTCGCGGCGCTGATCTGCCTGCTCGTCAATGCCAACCAGGCGCGCTGGATCGCGCTCGGCGCGACGCTGATCGATCTCGCGCTGGGCGGTGTGCTCTGGGCCAATTTCGAGATTGGCGGGCCGCAGTGGCAGTTCGTCGAATACACGCCGGTCTTCGGGCGCTTCGCCTGGGCACTCGGCATCGACGGCTTCGCGCTGCTGCTGATCCTGCTGTCGGTGTTCCTGATGCCGATCTGCATCGGTGCCAGCTGGGAAGCGATCACTGATCGCGTCCAGGAATATATGGCGGCGTTCCTGATCACCGAAGTGCTGATGATCGGCACCTTCGCGGCGCAGGACATCTTCCTGTTCTACGTGTTCTTCGAAGCCGGCCTGATCCCGATGTTCCTGATCATCGGCATCTGGGGCGGGGCGAACCGCATCTACGCGTCGTACAAATTCTTCCTCTACACGCTGCTCGGCTCGGTCGTGATGCTGATCGCGATGATGTACATGACCATCACCGCCGGCACGACCTACATCCCCGATCTGATGGCGTACGACTTCCCGGCGCATGTCCAGACATGGCTATGGCTCGCCTTCTTCGCCTCGTTCGCGGTCAAGATGCCGATGTGGCCGGTCCACACCTGGCTTCCCGACGCGCACGTTCAGGCGCCGACCGCGGGTTCGGTGATCCTGGCGGGCGTGCTGTTGAAGCTCGGCGGCTATGGCTTCCTGCGCTTCAGCCTGCCGATGTTCCCGGAAGCGTCGGCGCAGCTCATCTGGCTGGTCTTCGGTCTGTCGTGCGTCGCCGTCGTGGTCACCAGCCTGATCGCGCTCGTCCAGAACGACATGAAGAAGCTGATCGCCTATTCGTCGGTCGCGCATATGGCGATCGTCACGATCGGCCTGTTCACCTTCAACCGTCAGGGCATCGAAGGCGCGATGATGGTGATGCTGGGCCACGGTCTGGTCTCGGGCGCGCTCTTCCTGTGTGTTGGCGTGATCTACGATCGCCTGCACACGCGTGAGATCGACCGTTACGGCGGCCTTGCGATCAACATGCCCAAATACGCGATCCTGTTCATGCTGTTCACCATGGCCTCGGTCGGCCTGCCGGGCACCAGCAACTTCGTCGGCGAACTGCTGGCGCTGATGGGCGCGTATCAGGTATCGACCCTCGTCACGCTGATCGCCACCACCGGCATCATTCTCGGCGCCGCGTACATGCTCTACCTCTACCGGCGCGTCGTGTTCGGCGATCTGGTGAAGGACGACGTCAAGGCGATGCCGGACCTCAACAAGCGTGAGATGGCGCTGCTCGCCCCGCTCGCCGCGGTGGTGCTGTGGATGGGGGTCTATCCCGAAAGCTTCCTGGCGCCGATGCGCAACGACGTCGCGCTGCTGCTGGAGCGGATCGACCGCGCCAAGCCGGCGGGCGACAGCCTGCCGACGCCGGGCAACCCGGCCGCCGCGCACGCCGCTGAACACAAATCCGCCGGACACGGCGAAGCTGCCAAGGGGGCGGCGCACTGATGGATTACGCAGCTGAAATCACGAAGGTCCTGCCCGAGGTCGTTCTCTCGGTCGGTGGTCTCGCGCTGCTGATGGTCGCCGCCTGGGGCGGCCAGGCGGTGTCACGTCTGGTGAGCTGGGTCGCGGTCCTGGTGCTGATGGGCGCGGGTATCGCGCTGACAGGCCCGGCCTCGTCCGGCGGCCTCGCCTTCCACGAGCTGTATAATGCCGACCTGTTCGGCGCCTATGCAAAGGCGCTGATCTTCTTCGCTGCGGCGATCTCGATCATCATCGCCCCGCGCTTCTTCGCGCGAACCTCGGGTGAGGATCTGCGTCCCGAATATCCCATCCTGATCCTGTTCGCGACCGCGGGCATGGGCATGATGGTGTCGGCCAACGACCTGCTGACGCTGTATGTCGGCCTCGAGCTCAACAGCCTGGCGTCCTACGTCCTGGCGAGCTTCATGCGCCGTGACGTGCGTTCGGCCGAAGCGGGTCTGAAGTATTTCATCCTCGGTTCGCTCGCCTCGGGCATCCTGCTCTACGGCATTTCGCTGGTCTATGGCTTTAGCGGCACCACGATTTTTGGCGACATTGCGACTGCCTATGCCGGTGCGGCGGGCAGCGCCAAGATCGGCTTGCTGTTTGGCCTGGTCTTCATGTTCGCGGGCTTCGCGTTCAAGATGTCGGCGGTTCCGTTCCATATGTGGACCCCGGACGTGTATGAGGGCGCACCGACCCCGGTGACCACCTTCTTCGCTTCGGCGCCGAAGGTTGCCGCCGTCGCACTTGCCGTTCGTGTCTCGATCGACGCGATGGGTCCGGTGACCAGTGACTGGCGCCAGATCGTCATCTTCGCCGCGCTCGCTTCGATCGTGCTCGGCGCGGTCGCCGCGATCGGCCAGACCAACATCAAGCGCCTGCTTGCTTATTCGTCGATCAACAATGTCGGCTTTGCGTTGATCGGCCTTGCCGCGGGTACGGCTGAGGGCGTGGCGGGCGTACTGACCTATCTCACCATCTATGTCGTGATGACGCTGGGCAGCTTCCTCGTCGTGCTCCAGATGCGCGACAAGGACGGTCACCCGGTTGAGACCATCGCCAGCCTGTCGGGCCTGTCGCGCACGCGTCCGGCGCTGGCGGCGGCGCTCGCGATCTTCATGTTCAGCCTCGCGGGTATTCCGCCGCTGTTCGGCTTCTGGGCCAAGTTCGCGGTGTTCGAGGCGGCGACGCGTGCCGGACTGTTTCCGCTTGCTGTGATCGGCATCGCGGCA
Organism: Sphingomonas sp. GW821-FHT10C01; assembly: GCF_059415525.1. Classification (NCBI taxonomy): domain Bacteria; kingdom Pseudomonadati; phylum Pseudomonadota; class Alphaproteobacteria; order Sphingomonadales; family Sphingomonadaceae; genus Sphingomonas; species Sphingomonas sp. GW821-FHT10C01. Next base: position 1,602,910 of record NZ_JBWKNK010000001.1, read on the forward strand.
TCGGTGATCGGCGCCTATTATTACCTCAAGATCATCAAGACGATGTACTTCGACGCGCCCGCGCCGGAATATGGTCGTGAGACCAACCCCGTCGAGGGCGGCCTGATTGCCGCCGCCGCGCTGTTCGTCTCGCCGCTCGGCTATCTGCTGATCCCGGCGATTGGCGCCTGGTCGCTCGCTGCGGCACGGACGCTGTTCTGACAGGCTTGATCCGCACGGTCGCGCAGACCGGTTCGACCAATGCCGACATGCTCGCGCTCGCTTCGGCGGGCGCGGGTGAGGGCAGTTGGCTCCGTGCCGAGCGCCAGACCGGCGGCAAGGGGCGCCAGGGCAGGGCGTGGGACTCGCCTCCCGGCAATCTCTACGCCAGCACGTTGGTCCGCCTGCGCCCCGCCGATCCGCCCGCCGCGACGCTCGCTCTGGTCGCCGCGGTCGCGCTGGAAGAGGCCGTTCGCGTGTTTTTGCCGTCCGGCGCGACGATCAAATGGCCCAACGACCTGCTGATCGCCGGCGCAAAGCTATCCGGTATACTACTCGAACGCGCGAATGACGCGATCGTGATCGGCATCGGCGTCAACCTCGCGCACCATCCCGACCTGCCGGACCGCCCGACCACGAGCCTGTCGGCGCAAGGCGCCCCGGTTGACCCGGGCACTTTCCTCGACGTCCTTGCAGAGGGTTTCGCGCGCTGGCTGTCCCGCTGGCGGCAGGAAGGGCTCGATCCGCTTCGCCTCCGCTGGCTCGATCGCGCGCATGCCCCCGGCACCGCGCTCACCGCGCGCCTGCCCGATGGCGAGGCGGTCGACGGTCTGTTCGACGGCCTCACTGGCGATGGCGCGCTCATCCTGCGCTTGGCGAGCGGCACGCGTCGTGTCATTCACGCCGGCGACGTGTTCCTTATCTGAAAGAGGCTCCGCGATGCTGCTCGCCATCGACGCCGGCAACACCAATGTCGTTTTCGCGCTGCTTGAGGGGCGGGAGATCAAGGCGCGCTGGCGCATCGCCACCGATCCGCGCCGCACCGCCGACGAATATGCCGTGTGGCTCAGCCAGCTTCTCGCGCTCGAGGGGTTCGAGCGTGGCGATGTTACCGGCGTGATCGTCGGCACCGTCGTCCCGCGCGCGCTCCACAACCTTCAGGTCCTCGCCAGCAAATATTTCAAGACCGACGCTGTGATCGCGGGCAAGGATGGCTGGCCGATCCGGCTGGATGTTGAGGAGCCGCAAAGCATGGGCGCCGATCGCGCGCTCAACATCATCGCCGCGCACGACAAGCATCCCGGCGATCTGATCGTCATCGATTTCGGCACCGCGACGACGTTCGAGGTCGCCGATTACGAGGGTGCGTACAAGGGCGGGATCATCGCGCCCGGCATCAACCTCTCGCTCGACGCGCTGGTCAACGCCGCGGCGAAGCTGCCCCGCGTCGCGATCGAGGCGCCGAAGACCACCAGCGTGATCGGCCTCAACACCGCGGACCAGATGCATATCGGCATCTATTGGGGCTATATCGCAATGATCGAGGGATTGCTGGCGCGCGTGAAGGCGCAGATCGGCCGCCCGGTAAAGGTCATCGCCACCGGCGGCCTCGCCGTGCTGTTCGAAAAGCATACCGATGCGTTCGACGTGATCGAGCCGGATCTGACGATTCAGGGCCTGGCGATCCTGTGGGAGCGGCAGCGCCCCGCGTAGAGAATCCCAACCGTCACCCCGGCCTTGTGCCGGGGGCCACTTGTCCTTACGCGCTGACCCATAGCCTCTTGCGCATCGCTGGCCTCCCGGTGGACCCCGGCACAAGGCCGGAGTGACGGATAAGGAACGGATGGCGGTGCCCATGCGGCACGCGTCGGCAGTTTGAAATGACGAAAGACCAGATGAACCCCGGTAACGAACTTCTCTTCCTCGCGCTCGGCGGCTCCGGCGAGATTGGCATGAACGTCAATCTCTATGGCTGCCGCGGCAAGTGGATCATGGTCGATTGCGGGGTGATCTTCGGCAATCCCGACTATCCTGGCATCGACCTGATCCTGCCCGACCTCCAGTTCATCGAGGAGCGGCTCGACGATCTGCTCGGCATCGTGCTGACCCATGGGCATGAGGACCATATCGGCGCGCTGCCCTATCTCGCCGGCGATCTCGGCGTGCCGCTCTACGCGACGCCGTTCACCGCCGGCCTGATCCACGGCAAGCTCGACGAGGAAGGCCTGACCGATCGGGTCGAGCTGAACGTGGTGCGTGAGGACGAGACGTTCGAGCTTGGCCCGTTCGGCATCCGCTACGTGCCGCTGGCGCACTCGATCCCGGAGGGCAATGCCGTCCTGATCGACACGCCCCATGGCCGCGTGTTCCACACCGGCGACTGGAAGATCGACGACACGCCCGTGATGGGTTCCCCCTCGACCGCCGAGGAACTGACCGCGATCGGCAACGAAGGCGTCCTCGCGCTGGTCTGCGATTCCACCAACGTCTTCAACCCCGAGGCATCGGGGTCGGAGCAGGAGGTCCGCGAAGGCCTCGACAAGGTCATCGCTGGCGCCAAGGGCCGCGTCCTCGTCACCACCTTCGCGTCCAACGCCGCGCGGCTCCAGACGCTGGGAGAGGCGGCGCGCGACACCGGCCGCGCGATGTGCGTCGCCGGCCGCTCGCTCGACCGCATCCTGCGCGTTGCCAAGGCCACCGGCTATCTCCGCAATTTCCCCGAGACGGTCGATTTCGACACGGCGATGACGCTGCCGCGCGACAAGGTGATGATCGTCGCCACCGGCGGGCAGGGCGAGCCGCGCGCCGCGCTAGCGCGCATCGCCGAGGACACGCACGCGCTCAAGCTCGACAAGGGCGATCGCGTGATCTTCTCGTCCAAGCAAATCCCGGGCAACGAACTGGCGATCGGCCGGATCATGAACGCGCTTGCGACCAAGGGCGTCGAAATGATCACCGACCGTCAGGCCTTCGTCCATGTCTCCGGTCATCCCGGCCGCCCCGAACTGGCCGAGATGTATCGTTGGATCCGCCCCGAGATACTAGTCCCAGTCCATGGCGAGATGCGCCACATCGCCGAACAGGCACGCTTCGGGATCGAACAGGGCATTCCGGGCGCCGTGGTGCAGACCAATGGCGAGATCATCCGGCTTGCCCCCGGCAAGCCGGAGAAGCTCGGCCATGCCCCTGCCGGTCGCCTCGTGCTCGACGGCGATGTGATCCTTCCCGCGGATGGCGCGACGATGAACGAGCGCCGTAAGCTCGGCCTCTATGGCCAAATGTCGGTCGCGGTCGCGATCAAGGTGAGCGGAAAACTGGCGGCGACCCCTGAAATTCGGATTCAGGGGGTCCCGGTCGAGGAAGATCGCGAACCCTATCTGGAGGAGGCCGCGGAGGCGGCCGCAAAGGCGGTGTCGGGCTTCAAGGGCGGGGACCGCGAGAAACTGCGCGAGGCCGTGCGTCTCGCCACCCGCCGTGTGGCCGTGAAGTGGACCGGGAAGAAACCGGTCGTCGATGTCCTGTTGATCGAGGTCTAAGGCAATGAGTTGGCCCAGCGCGCTGGCGATCTACTTCCTGTTCTGGTTCCTGGCGCTGTTCCTGGTGCTGCCCTTCCATACGCGCACCAGCGTGGAGGCGGGGGAACCGCTGGTGAAGGGCCAGGCCGAAAGCGCGCCGCAGCATTTCCCGGGCGTGAAGATCGCCCTGCGGACCACGGCGGTCGCGACCGTGTTGTTTTCGCTGTTCTACCTCAACTATGTCAGCGGATGGATCACCGCCGACATGCTCGATTATTGGAACTGAGCGGGGCTCAGCGCACCATCGGCTCGCCGGGCTTGTACTTGCGGTTCTCCGCTTGCGCGCGCTGATAGTCGCGTTCGGCGTCCATCTTCTTGAACTCGGTCGCGGCCTTGTCCATCGACTCGATAGCCTGGCCCTGGATCTTGTTCATGTTGGTGAGGACATAGGCGGACATCGCTTCGGCGATCTTCCCCGAATCGAACGGGCGCTTGTCGAGCCGTGAATCGATCTGCTCGTTCATCGAAACCCGGCCGATCACCGCATATTGATCGGCGCCAGCGATCGCGAACCCCTTGTCCAGCACCTGTTCGGCGCCTTCGCCCATTTCGAAGCTGGTCTGGACCCGCGTCTTGTCCGCGCCCGACGGCGTGATGTTCACCGTGTATTTGGCGACCTGCTTCCCGTTGGCATGGAAGTACCAGATCATCGACTTTTCGGGTTCGCCGCCGCGGGTCACCGCGCCGCCGCGCTGATTGTACACCATCTTGTCGAAGACCGAGGGAAGGGGGCTCGCCTCGACGATGCGATACACTTCGGTGGCCGAGCGGTTATAGGTCTCGCCGGTCTTGAGCGGCCCATGGAAATAGGCGCCCGTCGCCAATGCGATCGCGGCCCCGCCGAACATGATTTCCTTCATCGCTACCCCCGATGGTTCATCGAGGCGAATAGCCGAGGGGCGTCAATCGCCCGCCAAGAACTATCCCTAACAGGTGATTAGGAGCTGAGCGGCAGCACGAAGAAGCGGTTGAAGTCTGTCGCTTCGTAATCGGCAAAGGGTGCGCAGGAGACAAAACCGTGCCGCGCATAGAGCGTATGCGCCGCATCGAATGCCGCCCCGGTCCCGGTCTCCAGCTTGAGCGCGGTATAGCCCCGCCGCTGTGCCAGCCCGATGACATGCCGCAGGATAATGGTGCCGACACCGCGCCCCAACGCCGCCTGTGCGGTCCGCATCGACTTGATCTCACCGGTCTCGCGATCGAGCTGCTTGACCGCGCCGATCCCCAGCAGCGCGTCGCCATCCCATGCTGAGAGGAAGGTGATGTCGGGTGTCTTCAGCTTCGACAGGTCCAGGAAATGCGTCGTCCCCGGCGGCGAGTTGGCGACCATGCCGCCGGCATGAACCTTGAGCAGCGCGATCACCTGGGGATCGTCGAGCTTGCCTTCATGGATGATCATCGCCGCGCCGCTCCAAATCCATAGTCCGCCGCCACGGCTTTGCCTGCCTGATCCACTGCGGGCTTGAACGGCCAACTGCGCAGCCGCTCGCAGATGCTAAGGTCGAAACGGTCGTCCTGGGTCGGTGCCGCCAGCGTGCAGCCGCCTACCGACCCGTCGGCCTCGACACGCAGCCAGCCGCTCGCCCCGCCGACATGCGCGGACAGGCCGTCCTTCGATGAGAAACCCATGGCGGCGGCATCGATCGGTTTGAGCGGCGTCGGTTTGGGCCGCCAGATGGTCGGTAGCGTCCCGCCGGTCGCATAGCTTGTGATACGTCCTGCCGAATAGGTGACGCGAACGCCCAATGTGCCCCCCACCCGCTTTCCCTCGCGGGTCAATGCCGGATAGAGGCGGATGTAATTCAGCAGGAACGGGCAGGTGGCAATATCGAACGCGGCCGTGCCGCTCGGTTCTGCGATCCGGCAATCGCGGGGTAAGCCCGCATCATCGATATCGAGTGTGACGCGCAGTTGGGCGCGCTCGTCCTTCTCTCCGACGGGGACCGGGAAGGGGCCTTTCTGATAGGGAAAGTCCCGCCAGTTGATCTCTAGCCGGCGCACCTGTTTCGCATCCGCGCGGGCCGGCTGATCGAATCCCAGCCCAACTTTCGCGATTCGCCGGTTCCCGTCCGCGCCGATCCATTCCTCGCCCAGCATCCGCGTGCGCGCTTCCTGTGCCTGCGCGGCGGCCGGCAGGGAGACGGCCAGGATCAATGCTGTCGCCCCCCACCGCATCGTCACACCTCGTCGATGAACCCCGCCAGCGTATCCAGGCACGCATGCGCCAGTGCCTTGCACCGTTCCGGCGACCAGCCAAACTCGGCGTCGGGGCTGGGATCGTGGTCCTTGAACGGCATCTCCAGCGTCATCGACACCGCACCGAACCGCTCTGCGAGCTGGTTGGTCGACATCGACAGGTTCGCCTGACCCGGCGCCGACTTTTCATAACCCTTTTCGAGCTGGAACAGCGGGGTCGCCGCGGCGAGCCGCTTGCCAAATTCGTCATACTTGGCGCCCAGTTCCTCGGTCCAGCTGGGGATGCCGTCGAACCCGGCGATGAAATTGGCGGGAATCGCCTCGTCGCCGTGAACGTCCATCGCGAAGTCGACGCCTGTCGCGTCCATCGCATTGCGGACGTACAGGACCTCGGGGCTCTTCTCCAGCGTCGGCGAATGCCATTCGCGGTTGAGGTTCACCCCGGCCGCGTTGGTCCGCAGATGTCCCCGGAAGCTGCCATCCGGGTTCATGTTGGGGACGATGTGGAAGGTGGCCTTGGCCCGCAGCGCCTGCGCCGATGCGTCGTTCGGGTCGGCCAGCTTCTCCAGCGCGCCTTCCATCCACCATTCGGCCATCGATTCGCCGGGATGCTGGCGGGCATAGAGCCAGACCTGCTTGGGGCCTTCGCCCAGGGTCAGCAGGTCGAGCGCGCGGCCGTCGAGCGTCTGGCCGATCTCGCGATGGGTCACGCCCGGCTGCGCGGCCATGCGCGCGATCAGATCGGCGTGGCGCTCCATCGAATAGGGCGCGAAATAGGCGAACCAGGCGATGTCGCCCTCGAACTGATAGGAGAAACTGAATACCCCGTCGGCATAGTCGCCATCGGTCATCCGCCAGGCTTCACGATCGGTGCTCACCCGCGCCTTGTAGCCCGGCCAGCCGAAGGCATAGGCCGATCCGCCCGCATTGGTGATACGGAAGGTCAGCCGCCGCCCGCGCGCGCCGGCGACACGGAAATGGAACCACTGGTAGAATTCCGAAAGGTGGTCCGGAACGATCTCGAGGTCGACGGTATCGCCGTCGATCCCGGTCAGGCGGATGTTGCCGCTGTCGAACGCGGCGTTGATTTGAATGGTCATGTCACCGTTGCTGGTCTGGAGAAAAGGGAGGGGGATTACTTCACCGTGGTGGTGATGCCGGATTGACCGGGGAACTCCTTGAACAGGGCGGCGGCGAGCCTGGCCGCGCCATCGCCTGGCTGTGCGCCCGGTGCGCCGCTCAGCGTCTCGGTGACGGCCTTGCCTTCCCAAACCACGGTGTTGTCGCCGCGCCGCCGGATCTGCACCGACAATTCCATGCCATAGACGGTGCGGGTCTTGCCGCCGACGCCCACGCTGGTGCCGAGGCCGACCCCGACATTGCCGCCGAAGCTGCCACCACCGACGCCGATCGTCAGCGGCGGCCGCGTGCGGACCTGACCGCGATCGGTACGGGTAAAGCCGACCGCCGCGACATAATCGGTACTACCGCCTGGGGCTGCCGGCGCGAAGCCAAGCCGTTCCAGTTCAGTCGTCACGGCGTTGGAATAGATGCCGAATTCCGGCCCGGCGAGCTGTCCCGTGCCCGCCTGTACGGCGACGGTCCCGGGCGGGATCGGCTGAGAGAGGTGATAGCGGGTCGCCTCGACCGGCGCTGCACGCCCGCCGCCAGTGGTCGAACAGCCGCCGGCCAAGGCGGCGACGGCGGTAAGGGCGATCAGGACGCGGGTCTTCATCGGACGTACTCCTCCTGCCGTCCGCAACGAACGGCCTAACGCGGTCAACATCGTTACGCGCGAGGGGGTTCCACTGCCAAGCCCCAGATGATCGGCAAAGGCCCGATTTACCCGGGATTCCGCCTCGCTCGCCTTGACTTCCCCAGCATCCACCTCTAGGCGAGCCGCTCTTTCCGGCACCAGCCACACAATTCGAGATAGTAGAGACCGGTCATGAAGATCGTGAACAGCCTGAAGTCGCTCAAGGGACGCCACCGTGACAACCGCGTGATCCGCCGTCGCGGTCGCGTCTATGTCATCAACAAGACGCAGCGTCGCTTCAAGGCCCGCCAGGGCTGAAGTCGGCCATGGGAGGGGTCCGAGCCGCTATCTTCGATATCGGCAACGTCCTTTTCACCTGGCACCCGCGTTTTCTCTACGAGCGCTTGATCGGCGACGATCAGGCGCTCGCGGCGTTTCTGGACGATGTTGTCACGATCGAGTGGCACTTCCAGCATGACGAAGGTCGCGACTTCGCCGACACCTCGGCGGAGCTGGTCGCGTTGTATCCGCAGCACGCCGATCTGATCGCGGCGTGGAAGACACGCTTCAACGAGAGCATCGGCGGCCCGGTGCCAGGTATGCACGATCTGGTCGCCGATCTCGATTCGGCGGGCGTGCCGCTGTTCGCGATCACCAACTTCAGCCACGAATTCTTCCCGCCCTTCCGCGCCGAATGGACCGGGCTGTTCGATCGGTTCCGCGACATCGTCGTCTCGGGCGACGAGAAGCTGGTGAAGCCCGATCCCGCCATCTACCACCTCTCGCTCGCCCGGTTCGGGTTGCAGCCGCACGAGGCGGTGTTCATCGACGACAATGAGGCGAACGTGCTGGCCGCCCGCGCGCTCGGTATCCGCTCGGTGCATTTTCAGGACGTGGAGGCCACCCGCCGCGAACTGGCGGACGCGGGCCTGCTGGCCGCCTGAATCCACCCATTACGCCGTAGTTAACCCGTCATCCCGGCCTTGTGCCAGGATCCACCGGGAGACGAGCCATGGGCAATAGGTCGAAGGTCGAACGGTGAGGCGCCGTGGACCCCGGCACAAGGCCGGGGTGACGGGGGTAGGCGACGGCGCCAAGCCCCTCAGCGCCCCTTCAGTTCATCCCCGATGATCCGCACCACGTGCAGCACGTTGGTCGAACCCGGCGTGCCGAACGGAACGCCCGCGCACACGATCACGCGGTCGCCGGCCTTGGCGATACCCTGGCGCAGCGCCATGCGCTTGGCCTTGGCGACCATGTCCTCGAATGAATCGACATCCTTGGTGTGGACGGCATGGGTACCCCAGAGCAGTCCCATGCGCCGCGCGGTCTCGATCTTCGGCGTCAGCACCAGGATCGGCACCGAGGGCCGCTCGCGCGCGATGCGGCGTGCGGTCGAACCCGACATGGTAAAGCAGATGATCGCCGTCGCGGACACCGTTGCCGCAATCGACTTGGCCGCCTCCGCCAGCGCGTCGGCGGTGGTGGGATCAGGGCGGGTGACGGTGAAGTGGACGCGGTCGCCATGCGCCGGGTCGCGCTCCACCGAATCCGCGATCGCATCCATCATCGTCACCGATTCGATCGGCCACTCGCCCGCCGCGCTCTCGGCCGAGAGCATGATCGCGTCGGCGCCGTCATAGACCGCGGTCGCGACGTCGGAGACCTCGGCGCGAGTAGGCGAGGGCGAGGTGATCATCGATTCGAGCATCTGCGTCGCGACGATCACCGGCCGGCCGAGGCGCCGCGCGGTCTCGACGATGCGCTTCTGCATCGGCGGCACATTCTGCGGCGGCAGCTCGACGCCCAGGTCTCCGCGCGCGACCATCACGCCGTCGCATGCCTCGACGATCTCTTCCAGCCGGGTCACCGCGCTCGGCTTCTCGATCTTGGCGAGCAAGGCCGCGCCGCCACCGATCAGGCGCCGCGCCTCGGCCAGGTCCTCGGGGCGTTGGACGAAGGAGAGGGCGATCCAGTCGACCTTCTGCTCGACCGCGAACGCCAGGTCGCTGCGATCCTTTTCGGTCAGCGCCGCCAGCGGCAGGATCATGTCGGGGACGTTGAGACCCTTGGAGTTGGACAGCGTGCCGCCGACCTCGACCCGGGTGTCGATCCAGCCATCGCCATAGCCGGTGACGCGCAGCACCATCTTGCCGTCGTCGAGCAGCAGACGGGCGCCCTCGGTTACCGCTTCGAAGATCTCGCGGTGGGGCAGTTCGACGCGGGTGGCGTCGCCCAGCGCGGCGTCGCGGTCGAGGCGGAAGCTGGCACCGGTTTCCAGCATCACCTTGCCCTCGGCGAACTTGCCGACGCGCAACTTGGGACCCTGAAGGTCGGCCAGGATCGTCGACGGGCGCCCGGTCGACTTCTCCAGCTCGCGGATCGCCGCGATTACCGGGATCTTCGACTCCTGGTCGCCATGGCTCATGTTGATGCGGAAGGCGTCGGCGCCCGCGGCGTGAAGCGCGGCGATCATCTCGGGCGAATTGCTCGCGGGGCCGAGCGTCGCCAGGATGCGCACCTTGCGCGAGCGCGGATGGATCGCCTTCGACATCGTTCTTGTCTCCTCACTCGATTTCGGGGGCGGAGGGGGTTCCGCCGGCTGCTGGATCGAAATCGTTCCGCCGTCCCGCGCTCGCGATCCGTCTCGAGCGGATCGTCGTAACACGGGCTTGTGCGGGCCGTTCCCTAGCGCCAAATGCAGACGATACAACCGTGGAGGCGAAACAATGACAACGTTGGACCGTATCGACGATCGAATCGCCGCGGAAGCCTTTCGTCGCCTCGTCCGCCACCTCCGTCATCGCACCGACGCCGAGAATATCGAACTGATGGGCCTTGCCGGCTTTTGCCGCAACTGCCTTGCCGACTGGCTGGAAGAGGAAAGCCGCGGTCAGCTCAACAAGGACGGCGCGCGCCAGGCGATCTACGGCATGCCCTATGCCGAGTGGAAGGCGCTGAACCAGAAGGACGCAACGCCCGAGCAGATCGCGCGGATGGAGGCGAGCATCGCCCGCAACCGGCGCGAGGCGGAGCTGGACGATGCGCTCGACGACAGCTTCCCCGCCAGCGACCCGCCGTCGATGACCGATCCGGGACGCTGACACGGGGCGATAAGTCCCTGCTTCCCCGGCCGTAAATCGCTTGATAGACAGGCGCCGCCGCGGAGGTTCCGCGCGACGGGGAGGGGAAGCATGTTCGACTATTTCATCGCCACGGTACCGCATTTTCTGGCCTATTTCGGTGCCGCCGTGGCGCTCGCGGTGGTGTTCCTGCTGCTCTATGTGACGGTCACGCCGCACCGCGAATTCAAGCTGATCCGTGAAGGGAACAGCGCCGCCGCGACGCAGCTCACCGGCACCTTTCTCGGCTTCGCCATTCCCGTCGCGATCGTGATCGGCAATTCGGTGAGCATCCCCGACATGCTGCTGTGGGGCGCGGTTGCCGCGATCGTCCAGCTCGCGGTGTTCTTCGTCATCTCGCGGCTCCTGTTCAAATCGATCTCCGACAAGATCGCCGAGGACTGCGTCTCCTCGGGCATTTTCGTCGGCGGCATGGGGCTTGGCGTCGGCATCCTCCAGGCCGCGTGCATGGTCCCCTGATCGGCTGGGCGAGGAGATCCGACATGAAGAAGCATCTCACCATGACGACCGCGATGGCCGCGACGATGCTGGCGCTGCCCGGCTGTTCGGGAGGGGACGACTGGAACGAGGATGTCTATGCCTCGGGTGACACCGCAATCTGCGTCGACCAGGAGGGCAAGCGCGTCGACGACGATCAGTGCAGCAAAGATCGCGTCCATTATTCGGGCGGGGGCGGGTCCAGCGCCTTCCTCTGGTATTATCTCGGGCGCAGCTCGGCGGTTCCCTATTATGGGGATTCGATCCGGGACAAGCGGTACGCTGGCTACGGTTCCTATCAACCACGCCCCGGTGCCAGCTACTCCACCGCACCCGCGAGCACACGGATGACCCGTTCGGCGGCGGTGTCGCGCGGCGGCTTCGGATCGAGCGGCCGGAGCTTCGGCGGCGGTAGGTCCTGACCGGATGGAACGACACACGATCGCCCCGCGCGACAATTGGCAGGGCGCCGTCGAGGAACAGGGGCTGATCTGGCACAGCGATGCCGACGGCCCCTATTGGGATGAAAGCGCCTATTATTCGTTCACGCTCGACGAGATCGAGCGGTTCGAGGCGGCGAGCGAAACCGTCTATCAGCTGTTCCTCGAGGCTGGGGACTGGATCGTCGGCCACAATGACGTCCTCGAGCAGTTCGGCATTCCCGACTACTGCCACAAGGCGATCCGCGCTGCGTGGAAGGACGAACCGCCCGCGCTCAACTATGGCCGGTTCGACTTCGGCTATAACGGCGACGGCGATCCCAAGCTGTTCGAATTCAACTGCGACACCCCGACCTCGATGCTCGAGGCGGCGGTGGTGCAATGGGACTGGAAGGAAGCCTGCTTCCCCCAACTCGACCAGTATAACAGCCTGCACGAAAAGCTGATTGGCCGCTGGGCCGCGATCCGCTCGCGCCTGCCCGGGCAGCGCGTTTGGTTCACCCATGTCGCCGACGCCGCGCATGAGGATACGATCACCACCACCTATATGCGCGACCTCGCCACGCAGGCGGGGCTGGAGACGCATGCCGTGCTGATCGACGATATCGGCGTCGACGCGCAGGGCCGCATCGTCGATCAGCAGGATCAGCTGATCTCGGCGATGTTCAAGCTCTATCCCTGGGAATGGATCGTCCGCGAAAGCTATGCGCAGGACGTCATCCGGCATTTGCCGACAACCGTCTGGATCGAGCCGATCTGGAAGATGCTGTGGAGCAACAAGGCGATCCTGCAGGTGCTATGGGCGATGTTCCCCGGGCATCCCAATCTGCTCGCCGCGTCGGTGGTGCGCGAGCGGATCGGCGACAGCTATGTCGCCAAGCCGTTCCTGGCGCGCGAAGGCGCGAATATCGAGGTCGTCCGGCACGGCGAGACTCTCGCGCGCTCGCAGGGCGAGTATCGCGATGGGCTGACCATGTACCAGGAACTCTATCCGATGCGCGATTTCGGCAATGGCTATCCGGTGCTGGGCTGCTGGGTGGTCGATGGCGCGGCGGCGGGGATGGGGATCCGTGAGGACGGGCTGATCACCGGCAACCGCGCCCGCTTCGTTCCGCATGTCATCAGGGGGTAGGGGATGCGTAATCTGAAGGCCGCGACCGACACGCTGCGTGAGCTGGCGGCGGCGTATCTGGTGCTGATATTCGCCGCAGCGGCGCTGTTCATGTATCTCGAAAGCGCGCCGTTCCTCGACAGCCTCTATTGGGCGGGCACCACGGCGACATCGACCGGTTATGGCGACATCTCGCCCAAGACCGGGGGCGGGCGCATTCTGGCGCTTGCGCTGATGCACATCTCGATCTTCGGCGTCGCCCCGATGATCATCGTCCGTCTGATCGACCGCCTGAACGAGAATCGAGATGCCTTTACCCATGAGGAGCAGGAGCTGATCCTCGCCCGCCTCGACCGCATCGAGGCGCTGCTCGCCGCCCAGGCCGCCGCGCATCCTCGCCCCGACGCGCCGCGCGAATGACGCTGCACCCATAACCCCGGTCTATTGGCGTCCAACGCTTGAGCCATGGACACCCAGCGGACGCACGGCCAGTTTTCCCGTTCATGCGGATATTGGGGGAAACTTGCCGATGCTCAACCGACGTTGCTTTCTGTTGGGCTCGACCGCCGCGCTCGCCGCACTCCCAGCCGTCGGCGCACCGCTTCGGCTCGCACCCGTGTTGACCGGGGGCACCCGGAGCGTGGCAGGGCTGTCCGCGCCCATCGACATCGTCGACGACCGCTACGGCATCCCCCATATCCGCGCCGCCACCGTCCCCGATGCGTTCTTCGGTCAGGGCTATGTCGTCGCGCGCGATCGGCTCTTCCAGATCGACCTGTCCTATCGCCGCGATCTCGGCCGGCTCGCTGAGGCGTTCGGACCCAAATTCGCCAAGCATGACGGCGTCGCGCGCCTGTTCCGTTATCGCGGCGACCTCGATGCCGAGCTGGCGCGCGTCCCCGCCGACGTGATCGCCTGCGCCCGCGCCTATGTCGCCGGGATCAATGCCCGGATCGACGAGGTGACCGCCGATCCCAGCCAGCTCCCGCTCGAATATGGCATCCTCGGCATCGCCCCGCTCAAATGGGATTTCGAGGATCTGGTGCGCCAGCGTGAGGCGTCGGAGGGCAATACCGACGACAGCGTCCGCCGCGCACAGCTTGCCGCGCTCGGCCTGCTCGATCTCGACGCCGTGGTCGCGCCGCTGCGCCCGGCCTGGACGATGAGCGTGCCCAAGGGCCTCGACGCCGCCGCCGTCACCGATGCCGATCTCGGCGTGCTGCGCATCGGCCGGCTGCCCTTTGGCGGTCCGCCGCCCGCCGCCGATCCCGCCGCGCCGGCTGCACGCGTGTCCTCGCTCGATCATGCCGTGTCGGCCGAGCGCAACAATGCCGGCAGCAACGCCTGGACCGTCGCGCCCTCGCGCACCGCCACCGGCCGACCCATCCTCGCCAACGATCCGCATCTCGGCATTGGCGGGTTCAGCCCGCGCCATGTCGCGCATCTGACCGCGCCAGGCCTCGACGTGATCGGCGGCGGCTCACCCGGCCAGCCCGGGATCATGCAGGGCCATACCGACCGCTTCGCCTTTGGCCGCACCAATTTCCATATCGACCAGAGCGACCTGTTCATCCTTGAGCTCAACCCCGCGGATTCCGAGCAATATCGCCACAATGGTGGCTGGAAGCGCTTCGAGACGGTGACCGAGACCATCCCCGTCAAGGGCGGCCCGGCACAGTCCGTCACCCACCGCTATGCCGTGCAGGGCCCGGTGATCGCGCACGATCCCGCCCGCCGCCGCGCCAGCGTGCTCACCACCGTCGCGATGCAGCCCGGCTCGGCCGATTGCTTCGCGATGATCGCGATCAATCTGTCCAAGGACTGGGTCAGCCTGCGCAAGGCGTTCGCGCTGCACCCGTCGCCGACCAACTTCCACTATGCCGATGTTCAGGGGAATACCGGCTGGCAAGTGATCGGTTTCGTGCCCGTGCGCAAGGACGGCGACGGCCTGCTCCCCGTCCCGGGCGACGGTAGTCATGACTGGACCGGCCTGCGCAACTTCAGCACACTGCCCAGCGAGTATAACCCCAAGAAGGGCTGGTTCGCTTCCGCCAACCAGAACAACCTCCCAACGGACTGGCCGCGCGACCGCATTCCGGCCTTCTCGTTCCGTGAGCCCTATCGCTACGACCGCTGTGCCGAGGTGCTCGCGTCACAGCCGAAGCACAGCATCGCCGACAGTGTCGCGCTCCAGCACGACACGCTGTCCAAGCCGGCGCAGCAATTCCTCGCCCAGCTGCCCGCCAATCCCTCCGCTACCGCGAAGCCCGCCGTCGACCTGCTGCGCGGCTGGAACGCTCATCTCGACGCCAATAGCGGTCCCGCCGCGCTGTTCGAGGTCGTCTGGCGCGACCTTTCGAAGCGGATGCTCGCCGCGATCGTGCCCGAGCGCGCGAAGAACCTGGTGACCGAAATCTCGCCCTCGGTTCTGATCGGCCTGCTCGCCAAGCCCGACGCCCGCCTCGGCACTGACCCCAAGGGCACGCGCGACGCGATCCTCGACGCCGCGCTCGCCGCGGGCTGGGCCTCGGCACAGCAACTGCTTGGGCCCGATCCCGCCGCGTGGCGCTGGGGCAATCTGCATCAGGTCAAGCTGCGCCACCCACTCTCCGCCATTCCCGCCATCGCCAAGGCATTCCCGGCGATCGAAGGACAGGGTTCGGGCGGCGACGGCTTCACCGTGATGGCGCGCTGGCTGGGTTCGGGCCCGAGCTGGAATGTCGGCGGTGGATCGAGCTACCAGCAGGTGATCGATGTCGGCGCATGGGACAATTCGCAGATCCTGATCATCCCCGGCCAGTCGATCGACCCGCGCTCGCCGCATTATCGCGACCAATATGGCTCGTGGATCGCAGGCGACACGCTGCCCTTGCTCTACAGCCGGGCCGCGGTGGATAAGGCGACGACTTCGCGCACCACGCTCAAACCGTCCTGAGGGGGACCATGCTCCGTCACATCGCCGCCTGCCTCCTCCTCGCTGCGCCCGCCGCGGCGCAGGACGCCCCGCTGGACAAGGCGCTGACGGATTTCCGCAAGCTCCACCGCGCCGAGGTTCAGCGCGCCAATATCGCGGGCAGTAGTTTCTATCTGATCCGAGGCGGCCGCACGCTCGCCGCCGACCATCTCGGCGAGCAGGACGCCGACGCCCATGTCCCGGTAGACGCGAACACCATCTACCACTGGGCATCGGTCACCAAGACGATGACCGGCATCGCGATCCTGCAATTGCGCGATCGCGGCCTGCTCAAGCTCGACGATCCGATCGTGAAGTATGTCCCCGAGCTCGCCCGGGTGCACAACCCCTTCGGCGACACCGGCGCGATCACGATCCGCCAGCTGCTCAGCCATAGCGCGGGCTTCCGCAATGGCACCTGGCCGTGGCGCGACAAGGACTGGCAGCCGTTCGAGCCGCCCGGCTGGAAGCAGCTCGAAGCGATGCTCCCCTATACCGAAGTCCAGTTCAAACCGGGCAGTCGCTACAGCTATTCCAACCCCGGCATCGTCTATCTCGGCCAAGTGATCGAGCGCCTCAGCGGCGAGGATTACGAAGTCTACATCGACAAGAACATCCTGCGGCCGCTCGGCATGCACGCCAGCTATTTCGACCGCACCCCGCCGCACCTGCTCCGCCATCGCTCGCACAGCTATTATCTGCGCGAGGGCAAGCGCAGCGCCGCGCCGTTCGACGCGGACACCGGCATCACCGTCTCCAATGGCGGCCTCAACGCCCCGATGCCGGACATGGTGAAATACGCCGCGTTCCTGCTCGGCGACCCAGTGCGCAAGGCGGACTACGACCTCATCCTCAAGCGTGCCTCGCTCGAGGAGATGTGGCAGCCCCAACATTCCGCCGGTGAGGATTTCAGCCAGGGCCGCATGGCGCCCACCACACAGGTCGGCCTCAGCTTCTTCATCGACCGGGTCGAAGGCGTCCGCGTGATCGGCCATAATGGCGACCAGAATGGCTTCCGCGCCTATTTGAGCCTATGCCCCGACCAGGGGATCGCCACGCTGCTGGCGTTCAACACCGAAACACGGGGCGTGCGGAACGATCCCTCGAATCGAACCACCGCCGAGTCACGTGTCGCGCTGGCGACCGATGCCTTGTGCCGGGCGGTGGGCTAGGCAAGCATCGCGCGCGCCAGATATTCCGGGCAGCGCGTTGAAGTGCCGGTACCTGTTCGAAGGCCGCAATGACGGCCGCGCAACGATAGAGCGCGAAGGCTGCTGATGTTCGCTAGGGTTATTTGCCCCAATTCGGCGTCGAGCATGTTTGGAACGACGCGGAGCCTTCCTGTCGCCTCTCCCTCGAGCGCAGATGCCAATTGCGTTGCGGATGGTGTCTGGGCTGCACCAACGGCTTCGTCGTTGTCATCTCGCTGGGCGCGCTGAAATCGCTAGGCTGATTGCCATCGAAGCGCTCTGTGAAGGGAAGAAAATGACGATCCGGAAACCCGCCTTCGCGCTATTGGCGCTCACGCTGGCGTCCGCAGGGCACGCATCGCCGGGTCCCGATTCGCAGGACAAGGAACCCCTGATCGTCAATTCCGGAGGCAGCGAACTGACCTTCGACTGGCCAGCGTTCAAGATCGGCACCGCCGAATATCCCGGTGGGCCGACCGGCGTCACCGTCTTCCACTTCCCCAAAAAGGCCTATGTCGCGGTGGATGCCCGGGGCGGTGGGCCGAGCGACGTCAACGCCAAGCATATCGAGCTGGGTTATAACGAGGCCGAACTCGATGCGATCGTCTTCTCCGGCGGTTCCTGGTACGGGCTTGAATCGGCAACAGCGGTCGGCACGGCGATCAAGGATGACGGCCTGCGCGATGGGCACTGGGACAGCATCGCGCTGACGCCCGGCTCGATCATCTACGATTTGGGTCCGCGCCGCT
Source organism: Sphingomonas sp. GW821-FHT10C01 (assembly GCF_059415525.1). Lineage (NCBI taxonomy): Bacteria > Pseudomonadati > Pseudomonadota > Alphaproteobacteria > Sphingomonadales > Sphingomonadaceae > Sphingomonas > Sphingomonas sp. GW821-FHT10C01. The sequence goes on from NZ_JBWKNK010000001.1 coordinate 1,620,479, forward strand.
TCAACGAAATCTATCCCGACAAGCGCCTGGCGCAGGCGGCCTTCCGCGCGGCGAAGCCCGGCGTGTTCCGCATGGGGGCGACGGGGGCCGGACGTATGGCCAAGACTGGCGCGGTGTTCAATTGCCGCGCGCATGGCGGACAGGGCGGCGCTTTCCGCCAGATCGGCGAGCTCAAGATCGCGGCGTTCACGGTGGTGAACGCGTTTGGCGCGGTCGTCGACCGCAAGGGCGCGCTAGCCGCCTGTTACAATGATCCGGCCTGGCCCAAGGACGTCAAGATCAATGACCTGATGGCCGGGCTTCCCGACAGCTTCGGCGAAGGGTGGAGCGGACAGAAGCTGCAGAGCGGCAACACCACGATCAGCCTGGTCGTGATCAATCAGAAGCTGGACCGCGCGCAATTGGCCCGTCTGGCCGCGCAGGTTCACACATCGATGTCGCGCGCGCTGCAGCCCTATGCGACGATTGTCGACGGGGACATGCTCTATGCCGTCTCGACCGCCGAGTTCGATCCGCCCGAAGGCAAGGAACCGTTCAACAGCATGCAGATCGGGACGATCGCATCCGAGGTGATGTGGGACGCGGTCCTCGCCTCGACCCCCGAACAGCCCAAGCTGGTCGCGCCGACCTCGGGCCTGACGGTCGCGGCGCCCGTGCTGCGCGGCTATTCCGGCAGCTACCGCTTCAGCTCGTTCGTCAGCATCGGCATCACCGAGAAAGACGGGAAGCTCTATGCCCAGGCGAGGGGAGAGCGTGACGCCTATGAGATCACCCGCGAGGCGTCGGTCGAACTGAAGCCGGTCAGCAATACCCTCTTCACCCTGCCCGGACGCTACCCGCTGACGCTCAGCTTCGCCGAGCGCGGCAAGCTGATCGTCAACCCGGGCCAGTGGCAGCAGACCGGAACCCGCCCATAGGGACTGGTGCGTTCCGCACACCGCTTTATGCGGCTTTGACATCTGGTTTCGGCGCGGGGCGGCGTCAGGATCATCTCACCTTAGAACAGAAAATTCGGGGGGATGAACAAGGTGAGAATCGCAATATTTGCGCCGGTCTCGATGCTGGCCCTTGCTGTGTCGTCGGCCGCACATGCGGCCCAGGAGCAGGCCGAGGTGCCGGAAGCGGAAATCCTGGTTACGGCACAGAAGCGCGCCCAGCGCAGCATTGACGTGCCGATCAGCATGACCGTGATGGGCGACGCGGAGCTGAAGGAGCGCGGGATCCAGGATATCCAGGATCTGTCGCTGTCGGTCCCCGGTGTCGTCCTCCGTTCCGAAGGGCCGGGGTCACTTCAGGTGTTCATGCGCGGATCGGGAAACCTTGCGGGACAGAACCCGCTCGTCTCGGTCTATCTGGACGAGATTCCGATGACGCTGGGCGAGGCGTTTCGCCAGCTCGACGTCCGCACGCTCGACATCGCGCGGATCGAGGTGCTGAAGGGGCCGCAGGGCACGCTCTATGGCCAGGGCGCCGCGTCGGGTGCGATCCGGTTCATCACCCACAAACCCGACCTCACTCGGATCAGCGGCAGCGTCGAGGGCGAGCTGTCGTTCATTGATCAGGGCAGCTCAAACGAGAAGCTGACCGGCGTGATCAACGTGCCGCTGGTCAAGGATAAGCTGGCGCTGCGCGTGGCCGCCGCGCTTGAGACGGGCGGCGGTTGGATCGACCAACCTGAAGCGGGCATCCGCGACGGCAACAACCAGGACCTGTCGAACATCAACGCCAAGCTTTTGTGGCAACCGTCCGACAATCTGGAGATTCAGGCGAACGTCATCCGCTACGAAAATCGCAGCCGCTTTGGCCTGAACTATGAGGATGCGGACCGAACCAACCACGTTCCCGGCGATCCCAAGCGCGCGTTTCCGGAACGGTACGACCGGTTTCAGGTCAATAATCTGACCGCCAGCCTCGATGTTGGGTTTGCCGATATCATCAGCTCAACCAGCCTGACCAACCTGCGCCGCGACTATCACCTGACCTATGTCTCGAACCCCGCCATCACGACGTATGGCGTGCAGAACGAAGGCTATGACATCATCAACGACAAGGCGCGGCAGTTCGCACAGGAACTGCGCCTGGTTTCCGACGGCACCGGCTCGCTCAACTACACGCTCGGCTTCTTCTATCGCGATGTCAGCAGCAGATTGGAGGTACCGGACGGCGTCAACATCTATAACGGCGTGACCTATCCCTACACCTACAGCCGCGATTCCGCGTCCAAGTCCTTCTCGGTCTTCGCGGATGTGTCCTACAAGCTGGCGAACCGGCTAGAGGCGGGGGTCGGCGTCCGCTATTTCCGCGACAAGGCGCGAATGCGGGAAGATGCCGCGCCGTTCGAGAGCGGAACCTTCACCTCGGTCGATCCGCGCTTCTACCTGACCTATGGCTTGACCGATCGCTGGAACGTCTATGCCAATGTCTCGAAGGGCTTCCGCAGCGGCGGGTTCAATCTGAACGGCAATCCGCCGTTCGACCCGGAAGAGCTGTGGAACTATGAGATCGGCACCAAGGGCAGCACCGCCGACGGCCGGTTCCACTTCGAAATCGCGGCCTTCTACACGCGTTACTCCAACATGCTGCGGCGCGGGCTGATCTACATCGATTCGCTGCACGATTTTCGCAATGTCATCAGCAATATCGGTCGGGTCGATGTCAAAGGCGTCGAGCTTGGGCTGACTTGGAAGCCGGCGTCGCGGGTGCGGCTGAGCGCATCGGGCGCCTATACCGACAGCGAGGTCAAGTCGCTGAAGCTGGGCAATGGCGGGTCGTCGGCGGTCCGCGTCGGCGACCGGAGCGACTATATCCCCAAATTCAGTTTTACCCTGGCGGCAGACGCGGACTTCAACTGGAGCTCAATGGTCGAAGGCTTTGCGCATGTCGATTTCAACTATCGCGACAAGGTCTATTATACCGACAGCAACATCTATCTCGAACCGTTCCGGGTACAGTCGTCCGACGCCGTGGGGCTGTTGAACGCTCGCATCGGTGCGCGGTGGAGCCAGGTGACGGCGGAGCTGTTCGCGGCCAACATCGCCAATGCCAACAAGGCGCTCGACCCCTTCTGGTCGTGGCACCAATCGAGCCGCACCAAACCGCGGACGATCGGCGTCAAGCTCGGCTATACATTCTAAAGCAACGACGTGGACCGGGCGACGCGACTTCGAGCCTTGTAGCTCGGACGGTTGCCTGGTCCATTGCCTGCTGACCGGAGCGGCTGCGTTGCGCTGGATAGGCCTTACAATCGACGCAAAGCTTGTGCCGGCCGCACCGACAGCACCGGAAGCGATCCGAGCAGACCGATGCCGAGCGTGAGCAGACTGCCGATGCCGAGCGTCGCCAGCACAACGCCCCAGTCGGGGGCCCAACGAAATTCGAACACGCCAGTAATCACATACCAAGCCGCGAGCGTGCCGAGGCCTAGCGCGAGCGCCGCGAGCATCAGCGCGAGAAGGGCGTATTCGAGCGCCTGAGCCGCGAGGATCTGGCGCCGGGTCGCGCCCAGCGTCTTGAGGATGATGCTGTCATAGGTGCGCGCCTGACGCGCGGCGGCGATGGCGCCGATCAGCACCGCGATACCGGCGAGGATCGCGACCGATGCCGAAAGCAGGATCGCGGTCGCCATCTGCTCGAGGATCGTGCGGACCTGACCGATCACCTCGCTCACTGCGATGATCGATGCCGAGGGGAAGGCTGAGAGCAGCGCGCGCGAGACTGCGCCCTCGTGCTTTGCGTCCATGTCGATCGTCGAGGTCAGACTGTGGGGCGCGGCGGCCAGCGTGTTGGGCGAAAAGACGAGGACATAGTTGAACCCCATGGTGTCCCAGTTGACCTGACGCAGCGAGGCGATGCGGGAATTGATCTCGCGCCCGAGGATGCTGACCGTCATGGTATCGCCGACACGCAGGTTGAGGATGCGTGCGGCTTCGCGGTCGAGCGAGACGAGCGGTGGACCGGTATAGTCCCTGGGCCACCATCGGCCGGCGGCCAACTCGCTGCCTTGCGGAAGGCTCTCGGCATAGGTGACGCCACGCTCGCCGCGCAGGAACCAGGCGCCTTCGGGGAGAGTCTCGAGATCGGCGACACGCTGCTTGCCATAGGCGGTGATCGTGCCGCGCAGCGAAGGAACAATGTTCAGCTTCGCCTCGGGGGCTTCGCGCTTAACCAGAGCGGTGAAGCGGTCGCGCGACTCCGAGGGAATATCGAGCACGAACTGGCTGGGCGCGCGTTCGGGCACGGCGCGGCTGATCTCGGCATCGAGGCTGGTCTGGATGGCGGCCAGCGTGACGAACAGGGTGAGCGCGAGCCCGAGCGCGATCACCAGCGCGACCGTCTGGGCACCGGGTCGGTAGAGACTGGCGATGGCAAGCCGCAACAGCGGCCGGCGCGGACGTGGGATGCGCGCGGCGAACCAGCGGATCAGCGCACCGATACCGAGCAGCACTAGCAGTACCGCAGCGACCGCGCCGAGCACGGCCGCGGCGAACATCGGCTCACGCGCGGTGAGGAGGGCGAGGGCGACGACCAATGCGCCCGCTATGGCGACCAGCGTGATGCTGCGCCAATCGATCCGTCGTGCTCCCTCGACCCCGCTGCGCAGTTGCGCGGCGGCGGGGTGGGTGCGCGCACGGGCGAGCGGTGGAAGCGCGAAGGCGAACGCGATCAACACGCCATAGGCGGCGCTTGTCGCGAGCGGCAGCGGGAACAGGCCGATGCCCGGGGCGACGGGCAGAAGGTCGCCAGCCAGCGTTACGAACGCGACGGGGAGCAGCGCACCGACCGCGAGGCCAGCGATCACCGCCATCGCCGTCGCCGCGCCGATCTGGAGCAGGTAGATGCGGCTAATGTCGGCGGAAGTTGCGCCGAGGATCTTGAATGTCGCGATGCTGGTGCGTTTCTGCCCGAGATATGAGGCGACGCCATTGCTGACGCCGATCCCGGCGATCACCAGTGCGGCTAGGCCGATCAGCGAGAGGAACTGCCCCATCCGCTCGAAGAAGCGCACGGCGCCGGGGGCGGCGCGGTCACGGTCCTTATATTCCCAGCCCGCCGTCGGGAACCGCGCCTTGAGGCGGTCGACGGCTTCCTTGGGCGCGATGCCGGGGTTGAGACGGATGCGGTATTTGGTCTCGTAGAGCGCGCCCGGCTGGAGCAGCCCGGTCCGCGCCAGCCCGTCGAGCGAGACGATGGCGACCGGGCCGAGGGTGAAGCCCTCACCGACGCGGTCCGGCTCGTCGGCAATGATCCCGGCGATGCGGAACTCGGCCTCGCCATAGCGGAGGCGGTCGCCGGGGTTGAGCAGCAGCCGCTCGGCGAGGGGCTTGCCGATCAGCACGGCGTCTTGCGCGAGCGGGGCATAGGCGCCGGCGGCGAGCGTCAGGCTACCATAGAGCGGATAGCGCGTGTCGACGCCTTTGAGTTCGGTCAGGACGGCGTCGGGCGCGCCGGCGACGGGGGCCGCGCGGCGGGCCATGGCGCGGGTGCGGATCGTATCGCCGACGGTTCCCAGCTCGGCGAGCGCGGCATGTTCCGGCGCGGAGGCCTGGCGCTGGGTCATCGCCACCTCGACATCGCCGCCGAGCAGCACGCGACCGCGCGAGGACAATTCGCTGGTGATCGACGCGGTCAGGCTTCCGATCGTGGCGAGCGTCGCGACACCCAGGAACAGGCAGACCAGCAGCAGTCGCAGCCCGCGAAACCCAGCATGGAGATCGCGCCGCGCGATCTTCCAGCTCGCGCGCCAGCCCAGCGCGTTCCCGGCGCTCAAGCGGCGCTGTCCGCTACGATCAAGCCGTCGCGCATCGTCAGCACGCGGTCGCAACGCTCGGCCAGCGCTGGGTCATGCGTGATGATCAGCAGGGTCGCGTCGGCGGCGCGCTGGCGCTCGAACAACAGGTCGACGATCGCGTCGCTGGTGCTGCCGTCGAGATTGCCGGTAGGCTCATCGGCGAACAGGATTTCGGGCCGCCCCGCGACCGCACGAGCGATGGCGACGCGTTGCTGTTCTCCGCCCGAAAGCTGGACCGGATAATGGGTGAGGCGGTGGCCGAGGCCGACAGCCTCCAGCTCCGCCCCGGCGCGGGCGAAGGCGTCGGGCGCTCCGGCCAGTTCGAGCGGTACCGCGACATTCTCATGCGCGGTCATTGTCGGGAGCAAATGGAACGCCTGGAGCACGATGCCGACCCGGCCGCGCCGGGCACGGGCCAGCCCGTCCTCGTCGAGTGCGCTATATGCGACCCCGGCCACGCTGACCTCACCGCCGCTGGCGCGCTCGAGGCCTGACAGGATCGCCATCAGCGACGACTTGCCCGAGCCGGATGGGCCGAGGATGGCGACGCTGCTGCCGCGCGCGATATCGACATCGATTCCCTTGAGGATTTCTGTCGGCGCTTCGCGCGAACCGAGGGTGAGGGTGACATTGCGTGCGCGGATTGCGATATCCGCCGCCGGATCGATCGACATGCTTGGAGAAGACACCCTTGGCCAACAGACTTGCATCATATGCGGGCGCAGTGCTGCTCCTCCAAGGGCTGGCGGCCTGTTCGGGTGAGAATAATTCCGCAAACCAAATGATCGCGGAGACGCCGGCGGCGCAGACGAACGTCGCAGCCTCTGCGGACGTTGCCGATGGCAGGCTGGTCGTGGCGTTCGGCGACAGCCTCTATGCCGGCTATGGCGTGCTGCCGCAGGAGAGTTTTCCGGCGCGGCTGCAGAAGGCGCTGGCCGCGCGTGGGGTTCCGGCAACCGTGCGCAATGCCGGGGTTTCGGGCGATACCAGCTCTGCCGGGCTGCGGCGGCTGGCGTTCACGCTCGACGGGCTGGAGCGCAAGCCGGACCTGGTCATGGTCAATCTCGGCGGCAACGACATGTTGCGTGGGATCGACCCCAAGGAGACGCGCGCCAACCTCACCGCGATCTGCGAGGAGTTGAAGCGCCGGGGTATCTCGATCATGCTGACGGGCATGATCGCCGCGCCGAACATGGGCCGCGACTATGCCGATCGTTTCAACGCGATCTATCCCGAACTGGCGAAGCGCTACGACGCGACGCTTTACCCCTTCTTCCTCGAGGGGGTGGTGACCGATCGGGCGCTGATGCTGCCCGACAGCATTCACCCCAACCCCAAGGGGATCGACGCGATCGTGGGGAAGGTGGCGCCGATGGTGGCCGGGGTGCTCGACCCGGCCTGAGACCGGAGTTCATCCTGCCTTGCACGGTACCGGCGCGCCGGCCTTGTCAGGCCGGAACAGCGTGAAACTGAGTCCGGCCAGGATCCACGCTCCGATCCCGCCATAGAGCATGACGAGGCCGAAGCCGTCGCCCAGCGCTCGCCCGACGAATAGGTCTGTCATGTTGCCCAGCACGCCACCTGAAAGCGCCGTGGCGTCACCGGCGGCAATGCCCTCGGCCATGGCGCGGAGTTGGCTGGAATCGACGTTCACGACTCCCCGCTGCAACGCCGCCGCGATCCCCTCGACGAGGAGCAGGCCCATCACCGCGATGTTCACCGCGAGCGTGATGAGGCGTGCGCTCATGTCGATGCCTGACGCCATCCCCGCGCGGCTTGGAGGAACCGAAGCGGTCGTGGTGTTGGTCACCGGCGTATTGGTGATGCCCAGGCCGATTCCGGCGAGCAGCAGGCCGGGGAGCAGGGTGAGCCAGCCCGGCTGTGCGGCGTCGGTGCCAAGCTTCATCGCCACGAAGCCGAGGCCGATCGTGAACAGCCCGAGCGGAATCACGGTACCGGCCCCGTAGCGCAGCGACAGCCGCTCGCCCAAAGGCGGGAAGATCAGCGCGGGGAGGGTGTAGGCGAGCAGGCACAGGCCGGTGGTGAGCGGATCGTAGCCGAGGCCGATCTGAAGATAGATCGGCAGGTAGATCATGAAGGGCCAATAGCTGATGTTCATCGCGATGCAGCCGAGGATGGCGCCGGAGAAGGCGCGGTTGCGGAACACGGTGAAGTCGAACATCGGGTGCGCCTGTCGCCGTTCGACGATCAGGAAGATCGCGAAACAGGCGGCGGTGGTCGCGGCGATCATGGCCGCACCGTGCAGGCCGAGCGCCGGCCCTTGGGTGATGCAATAGACCAGACCGAAGACGGCGAGCGAGAGGGTGACAATCCCGGCGATGTCGAGGCGCTTCGCCTCAGGATCTCGAGATTCGCTCACAGCGCCGATGGTGATCGCCAGTGTGATCAGGGCGAGGGGCAAGTGGACGAGGAATATCCATTTCCAGCCAGCCAGCGCGATCAGGCCGCTGCCGACCAGCGGGCCGAAGCCGAGGCCGATGCCCGACACGATCCCCCAGGTCGCGAAGGCCCGGCTGCGGTCGCGCGCGTCCTGAAACTGGTGCGAGAGGATCGCGATCGAGCAGATCAGCATCGCCCCGCCGGCAAGGCCCTGAAGGAACCGGCCGGCGATGAGGATGTCCATGCTCGGCGCCAGCCCGCAAAGTGCCGAGGTGGCGCCGAACGCGATCACGCTGGCCACGAACACGCGCTTGCGCCCGAAGCGGTCGGCGAGGGTTCCGGTGGCCATCAGTACGGTGGTGCAGGCGAGAGTGTAGGCATTCATCACCCACTGCATGTCCTGAAAGTCGCCATGCAGGACGCGTTCGAGCGTGGGCAGGATCACCGGCACGCTGGTGATCTCCAGCCCGAACATCAATGCGCCGAGGCAGATGGCGAGCAGGGCCAGCATATTCCTGCGGGCGGAGGGGAGGGTCATGGAAGCGCCTTTCGACTATCCGGGGCACTGGCCACGGCAGGCGCACTATCTGAAGAGCGGCAAGCGATAACGGAAATGATTATATTTTCTGGTATTCATGATAGTTGATAATTAATGTTGCGGTATGGACATTGACCCTGGGCTTTTGCGCGCCTTTGTCGCGGTGAGTGAAACCGGCGGCTTCACGCGCGCCGCGCGACGGCTCAACCTGACTCAGCCGGCGGTGAGCCACCAGATCCGGCGGCTGGAGGAGCAGATCGGCAGCCCGCTGATCCGCCGGACCACACGCAGCCTGACGCTGACCGAGGATGGGGAGGACTTCCTGAACCACGCCCGGCAGATCCTGGCGGGGCTCGACGCGCTGTCGCAGCGCTTTCGTCCCTCCGCGGTGGCGGGCGCGGTGCGTTTTGGCGCGCCCGAGGCATTCATGGGTGAGCGGCTGCCGAAATTGCTCTGCCGCTTCTCGCGTGCCTTTCCGGCGGTGCGGCTGGATGTCCATGTCAGCACCTATCTCGACCTCAGCACGATGATCGAGGCGGACGAACTGGACCTTGCCGTGGTGCTCTCCACCGCCGGGGGCGAGAAGGGCGGGATCAGGCTGCGCCGGGCGGAGTTCGTGTGGGTCGCGGCGGACAGTTTCGTGCATCAGCCGGACGCGTCGCTGCCGCTCGCTTTCCATCCCCCCAATTGCATCAACCGGCAGGTCGGTGTGGCGGCGCTGGAGGCGACCCCGGTCGACTGGCACATCGCCTTCACCTCGCCGAGCGAGACGGGCCTTCGCGCGGCGGTCCGGTCGGGCCTAGCTGTCGCGGTGCTGATGCGCGGCGATATCGAGCCGGGAATGCGCGTGCTGGACAGCGACTATGGTCTGCCCGAACTGCCCAGTGCCGACTTCGTCCTGATCCAGAGCCGGGGTGCGGCGTCGCCTGCTGCGCGCGCTTTTGGGCGGATGCTGGTGGAGATGGAAGCGCCGGCAGAGGCCGAGAGTTTCGCTTGCGCATGAGCTGAACCGTCGCCGCATTGTTACCGGTGACAAAAAAGTTTCGGTCCGGACATTCGGAAAGCCGGTCACCTGGCGTCTTTCTCTCAAGCGAAGGGGCGTTCGACCCCGCCACACAGGGAGATAACATGAAAACTCGGGGTCTTCGGGGTCTGTTGCTGCTCACCGCGGCGACGAATGGTCTGGTCTTCAGCGCGGTGCCTTCATGGGCGCAAGCGAGCGACGAGGTGAGCGCGCAAGCTGCGCCTGCCGTGGAGGAGGACGCTTCGGAACCGGGCGAGCTGGTTATCACCGGTTCGCGCATCGACCGCGCGGGCTTCGATGCGCCGACGCCGACCACGGTGCTGAGCGGCGAATCGCTACTGCAGGGCGACCGCCCCAGCATTGCGCAGGTGCTGAACGACCTTCCGCAGTTCCGCGCATCGACCACGCCGGTCACCAACTTCTCGGGCACCGCATCGGGCTCGTCGCCGGCCGACCTTCGCGGCCTTGGCTCCACGCGCACGCTGACGTTGCTCAACGGGCGTCGCTTCACCGGCGCCGGCGATCTCAACACCGTTCCACAGGGGCTGATCAGCCGGGTTGAGGTGGTCACCGGCGGCGCGTCGGCGGCGTGGGGATCGGGCGCGGTCGGCGGCGTAGTCAACATCATGCTCAACGAGAAGCTCGAAGGGCTGACGATTGGTGCGCAGAGCGGCATTTCGTCGCGCGAGGACGCGTTCCGCTACGGCTTCGACGCGACCTTCGGGACGCGGTTCGCCGGTGGCGCGGGCCACTTCATGATCGGCATCCAGTATCTGAACGATGAGGGCGTGCTCGACCGCGACTCTCGCCCCAATCTTGGCAGCACCACGCTGTTCTCCAAGCCGGGCGGCGGACGGGTCATCGCGCAGGACGTGAACTATTCCAACGCCAGCGTCGGCGGCCTGATCACTACGGGTGTCCTGGCCGGGCAGACCTTCGAGCGTGACGGCACGCTGCGCCCGTTCCGCTTCGGCAGCCCGAACGACGGGTCTTCGATGGTCGGCGGCGAGGGCACCAGCCTTCGCGACGAGACCGCATTGTCGGCGCCCTATCAGCGGCTGAACGGCTATGCCCGCGCCAGCTTCGAACTGGGCGACGCGAAGCTGTGGGTCGATGGCAGCTATTCGCGGATGTGGGCGGAATATCCCTTCTACGCTGAAAGCAATCGCGGGGGCAGCGTCATCACGGTGTCGCGCGACAATCCCTTCCTGCCCAAGGCGGTGCGCGACCGGCTGATCGCGGCGAACCAGACCAGTTTCCGCATGGGCCGCGTGTTCGAGGATTATGGCTATCGCACCTTCGGCTACACGCGCGAGACCATCGACGCCGCGATCGGCATCGACGGATCGTTCGGCGGCGGGAAATGGCGGTACAGCGCCTATTATGGCCATGGCCAGCTGATCGACGATCGCGGCTATCTGAACCAGAAGGTGGACGCGAACTTCACGCGCGCGATCGATGTCGTCGCACACCCGGTGACCGGGGCGCCGATCTGCCGGGTGGCGCTGACCGATCCGACCACCGCATGCCGTCCGCTCAATGTCTTCGGTGAGGGCAATGCCGATCCGGCGGCGGTCGCCTACGCCTTCTCGAACACGGCGCACGTCCGCAACACCACTAAGCTCGATACGGCGGCGGTCAGCCTGCGCGGCGATCCCTTCTCGCTGTGGGCGGGGCCGGTTTCGATCGCGATCGGTGCCGAAGCGCGCTGGGAATCGATCGAGTCCAGCGGACTAGACCCAATCTCCGCCGCGCGCGGGTTCACCACCTTCAACTTCTCCGAGCTGAACGGCGGTTTCAACGTCAAGGAGGGCTTTGCCGAAGTCGCGGTGCCGCTGCTCGACCAGGATTTCAGCAAGCTCGAATTCAGCGCCGCTGGCCGGTACAGCCACTACAGCAACACCGGCAGCGTGAACTCATGGAAGCTGGGCCTGACCAACCGCATCTACAGCGAGCTGCTGTTGCGGGTATCGCGGTCGCGCGACATTCGTTCGGGCAGCCTGAGCGAATTGTTCACCAACCGCTCGACCACCCGGTCGACCGTCGCCGACGGGAGCAACGGAAGCTACGAGATCATCACCTATGGCGGCGGCAACCAGGCGCTCGATCCCGAGATCGGCGAGACGACCACGGTCGGCGCATCCTGGTCGCCGTCCTTCATTCCGGGCCTGAGCCTGTCGGTCGACTATTTTGATATCCGCATCAAGGGCGCGATCTCGACGCTGAGCGGCCAGGACATCATCACGCGCTGCGCCAACGGCAATACCGCGCTGTGCGGACAGATCGTCCGCGGCACCGACAATAAGATCAGCCACATCTTCGCGACGTTCGTGAACCTCGCCGAATACAAGACGCATGGGATCGATTTCGAAGCGTCGTACAACCTGCCGCTCAGCAAGCTGTCGGCTTCCTGGCCGGGCACGCTCAAATTCCGTGGCCTCGCGACCTATGTCCCGAGCCTGACCACCGACGACGGCGTCAGCAAGATCGAATATGCTGGCGAGGTCGGCGAGGCGCTTCCGTTCGGCACGCCGAAATGGCGCGCAAGCGGCAGCCTGACCTATCAGGATCAGACGCTGAGCGTCGATGCGCGCGTGCGCCATGTCGCTGGCGGCATGTGGAACAGCGCGCTGAAGGATCTGGAGAACAACCGGATTTCGGCCCGCACCTATGTCGATCTCGGCGCACGGGTGACGATCGACAAGCTGACGCTGTCGCTCAATGTCAACAACCTGTTCGATGTTGATCCGCCGCTGACGACGACCGGACAGATCCATTATGATCAGATCGGCCGCTACTTCTCGACCACGGCGAAAATCCGGTTCTGATACGCACAGGGGAAATTGCCATGAACTTGACCGACCCTGTCCTGACCCGATCCATCCGCGGGGGCGTCGCCCTCGCGACCGGCGTCGCGGTGCTGGCAGCTTTGCCCGCCACCGCCCAGTCCGCGACGCCGGTCACCGCCGCGCAGGTCGATCCGATCTTCGCGACGTTCAATTCGGACACGGCGCCGGGCTGTGCCGTGGCGGTCGACCAGGCCGGGCAGCGGGTGCTGACTCGCGCCTATGGCATGGCAGACCTTGAGCATGGCATCCGCAATTCGGCGGACACGGTGTTCGAGGCGGGGTCGGTGTCGAAGCAGTTCACGGCGGCGGCGGTGCTGGCGCTGGTCGATGCAGGCAAGCTCAAGCTCGACACCGATGTGCGGACGATCATTCCCGAACTGCCCGACTACGGCCAGGTCATCACGGTCGACCAGCTGCTCAACCACACCAGCGGGCTGCGCGACTGGGGCGCGATCCTGGCGCTTGCCGGCTGGCCCCGCAGCACTCGCATTAACACCCAGAATGACTTCCTGGCCATCGCCGTGAAGCAGAAAGCGCTCAATTATGAGCCGGGTGCGGAATCGAGCTACACCAATACCGGCTACAATCTGCTGACCGAGATCGTGCAGCGGATCAGCGGCAAATCGCTTGCCGAGTATAGCCGCGAAACTTTCTTCGTGCCGCTCGGGATGACGCATACCCAGTGGCGCGACAATTTCCGCCGCATCGTGCCGGGCCGCGCGCCAGCCTATGACCGGAAGGGCGACCGTTACGAACAAGACATGCCGTTCGAGGATGCGTACGGCAATGGCGGCTTGCTGACGACGGTCGGCGACCTGCAGATCTGGAACCACGCGCTTGACAGCGGCAAGCTCGGCAAGTTCGTGACGACCAAGCTGTCCGAGCGCAGTGCGCTGCGCGACGGGCGCAAGATCACCTATGGCCGCGGGCTATTCAACTACCGCTTCCACGGGGCGGAGGAGATTGCCCATTCGGGCGCGACCGCCGGCTACCGCGCCTGGCTGGGCCGCTATCCGTCGCAGAAATTGTCTGTGGCGTTGCTGTGCAATGCCGCCAACGCCGATACCGGCATGGGGCGCAAGGTCGCGGCCTTGTTCCTGCCCGGCCCGCCCGACACGGAAATCGCCAAGCCGATGCCGGAGGGACTGTTCGTCGATCAGGCATCGGGCACGCCGCTCGATGCCGGGCGTTTCCGCGCGAATGAGAGCCGGATCGTGTCGAAGGACCGGATCGAACTGATCGGGCGCGATGGCAATATCGCCGTGTATCTACGGACCGAGCCGATCGCCGCGGGCGCGGTAAAGCTCGTCGACTATGCCGGAACCTATGCAAGCGACGAGGTCGGCGCGGCCTACCGGATCGAGTCCCGCACCGAGGGACTGACCTGGCGTATCAGCGGTCGTCCCGATTTCCAGCAGGCGCTGAAACCCGCCTATCGCGACGCCTTTCAGGGCGAGGGAGCCACGTTCCGGTTCCAGCGCGATGCGGCTGGCCGGGTGGTCTCGCTCACGGTCAGCGTCGAACGTGCGCGCAACGTCAGATTCTCCAGGATTCCGTAAGGGCATTGACGTTATGCAAATTCCGAATACCCCTTTCGACATCGGCATTGGACGCTTCCGCCGCAACGCGGCAGCATCTGAATATGGAGTACGCGCAACAATCTTTCAAAGAACTGGAAGTGCGGTTGCGTCTATTCGTTGCGGCCAGGGTCAGTAACCGGGGCGATGTCGATGACGTGGTTCAGGAATCATTCCTGAAGTTTCACTCGGCGTCTCGGGATCAGATGATCGTCAATCCATTGGGTTATCTGTGCCGCGTTGCGTTGAACGTGATCATCGATCAGGGGAGGCGGCGTACGCCGCTGACCAATTCGGTGGATATCGACGGGGTGGCCGAAAGCTGTCTCGCGATGGAAGCGTCGCAGGAGCAGGGGCGCCGCCTCGCCGATCTGGAACACGCCTATCATGCCGCGCTGGCCGAGCTTTCACCGCGGTGCGCGGAAGTCTTCCTGCTTCGCCGCCGTCACGGAATGGCAACGCCGGATGTCGCCGAGCGCCTGTCGATCACAACGCGGATGGTGCAGAAGCATATGGTCACCGCGATGGCGCATCTGCAGGAGCGGCTCAGCCCATTCCTCTACGGCGATCAGGCTGACGTGGTGTCCGATGACGGCGGGGTCAACTCGCCGGTCAGGCGCCAGATGACGTCGAGTTCGCAAGCGCATGCATAGGCTTCGGGGTCGTCTGTCAGGTCCGGGAGCGCGGCATCGGGCAACGGCGTGTCCGCTGTGATGCGTGCGACCAGTCGCTCAAAGGTTTCGGGATCGATCACGCGGCTCCGTCCTCACCTGTCTCTCTCAGCATATGCTGCGCCTTTCACCGCGTCGATTCTGATTAGACGGATGCGCTCGGTGGTTGCGAACTCGCGCGGGAAATATTCTAGCCGGTGCTCTAGCACTGTGCCGACCGACTTCACGAAAGGTTCTATCATGTCTTCTCTCGCAACCCTCGCCCTTCTTCTGGCCGCAGGAAGCGCGCCGGCTTCGGCTACGCCGGGGGACAAGGCCGTCAAGGCGACGCTGTCGAGCGCATCCTATCGCGCCGCCGCCGCGCAGCTCGATCGCGAGCATGACCGGATCGTCGAGGAAATCATCAAGCTGACCGAGATTCCGGCGCCGCCGTTCAAGGAGGCGAAGCGCGCCGCGGCCTATCGCGACATGCTGCAGGAAGCTGGCCTGACCGATGTCGAGATCGACGCCGAGGGCAATGCGATGGGCCTCCATCGCGGTACCGGCCCGGCGGGCGGCCCCGTCATCCTGCTCGCCGCGCATCTCGACACGGTGTTCCCGGAAGAGACCAATGTGAAGGTCCGGCGCGAGGGAACGCGCCTTCACGCCCCCGGTATCGGCGACGACACGCGCAGCCTCGCTGTCCTGCTCGCCTATGCGCGCGCGCTGAAGACGAATGCGATCAAGACCAAATATGACATCCTGTTCGTCGGCAATGTCGGAGAGGAAGGCCCGGGCGATCTGCGCGGGGTCCGCTATCTCTTCACCAAGGGCAAGTACAAGGATCGGGTGCGGGCCTTCATCTCGATGGACGGCACCAATCCGCAGCGCATCGTCACCGGTGGCGTCGGATCGAAGCGCTATCGCGTCACCTTCAAGGGGCCGGGCGGACACAGCTATGGCGCGTTTGGCCTCGTCAACCCGATGGTCGCGGCGGGTCGCACCGTCACCGAATTCTACACCATCCCTGTGCCGAAGTCGCCCAAGACCACCTATGCCGCCAGCGTCACCGGCGGCGGCACCTCGGTCAACTCGATCCCGAACGAGATCTTCGTCGAGTTCGATATGCGCTCCGAGAATCCTGCCGAGCTCGCCAAGGTCGAGGCGCGCTTCAAGACGATCGTCCAGGCGAGCGTCGATGCCGAAAATGCCGCGCGTGATACGCGTGAAGGCAAGATTTCGGCCGATCTCAAGATGATCGGCGATCGGCCCGCGGGCAGCACGCCCGCCACCGCCGAAATCGTCGGGATCGCCAACGGCGTCATCACCGCCAAGGGCATGACCCCAAGCGCATCCTATTCCTCGACCGATTCCAACCTGCCGATGAGCCTGGGGATCCCCGCGATCACGATCGGTTCGGGCGGTAAGGGCGATCGCGCCCATTCGCTCGACGAATGGATCGATGTCGAGAAGGGCGCGAGCGTTCAAGGCATGTCGGTCGGCCTCGGCATCCTCCTGGCGGCGGCTGGCGCCAAGTGAGCTCGGGCATGGTCCGCATCGCGCTGCTGGCCGCTGCGGCCATGCTTCCGCTCAACGCCGCTTCGGCACAGGAGCCGCTGGTCACCGCGCCGGTTCCGACCACGCCGATCGCGGGCGAGTTCACGCTCGCCGCGGTCGGCGACCTTATCTACCTGCGCCCGATGCTGGCGACGCTGGAGGCGCGCAGCCCCGACATGGTGCGTCTGTTGCGCGGAGCCGATGTGACCTTCGGCAATTTCGAGATGACAGTGCTCGATCTCGCGACCACCAAGGGGGTGGCCCAGGCGGAATCGGGCGGGACATGGATCCTCGCCGATCCGGGTGTTCCGCAGGACGTCGCAGGTCTCGGCTTCGATATCGTCAGCCATGCCAACAACCACTCGACCGACTGGGGCGTGGAAGGGATGGCGGAGACCGGTCGGCGCCTGACCGACGCAAAGCTGGTCTGGTCAGGCACCGGCCCGAGCATGAGTGCCGCGCGCGCGCCGCGCTATCTTGATGCGCCCAAGGGGCGTGTCGCGATCGTCTCGGCAACCTCGACCTTCACCCCCATGTCGCGGGCGAGCGACGGCTATGGCGAAGTCGCCGGCCGCCCCGGCGCCAACACCCTCCGTACCGTCCGTACAGCGCTGGTCACGCCCGAGCAGTTCGACGCGCTTGCGGCCGTCGCCGCCAAGTCGCCGCTGCGCACCGACGGGCGCAAGGGCGATGCGGTAACCCTGTTCGGCAACCGCTTCGCGCCCGGCGCGACCGGCGGCAAGCATCTCGACTATCGCTATTCGATGAATGCGGCTGATCTGACCGCGAATCTGCGCTCGATCCGACAGGCGAAGCAGAACGGCAATTTCGTGATCTACTCGGTCCATAATCACGAGCCGGGCAATGATTTCCAGGAACCTGCCGACTTCGCGATCGAGCTGGCGCGCAAGTCGATCGATGCGGGCGCCGACGCCTATATGGGGCACGGCCCGCACCAGCTGCGCGGGATCGAGATCTACAAGGGCAAGCCGATCTTCTACTCGCTCGGCAACTTCGCGATGATGAACAACTCGCTCGATGTCGTCGCGCCCGACATGTACGATCAGTTCGGAGTTTCGCCTGAAGCCGGCACCGTCCCGGAACTTCTCCAGGCGCGCAATACGCGGACCTTCTCCGACCCTAACCTCTATGAATCGGTGATCGCCGTATCGCGCTATTCGGGCGGGCAGGTGGTCGAGATCAAGCTCTACCCGATCGACTTGGGGGTGGAGATCAAGGGTGCGGATCGCGGCGTGCCGCGCATGGCTTCACGCGCGCACGGCGACAAGATTCTCGAACGGCTGCGTACACTGTCGGCGCCACTGGGCACGACAATCCGGATCGAGAATGGCGTGGGGGTGATTCGTCTCACCGCGCCGGGCGGCAGGGCAGAGTAGCGTAGCTGCGGCGTTACCTGCCGCCTATCGCGGGCAGTGCGCTCGCGGCCTTCCACACCTGGTCGACCGATTGCCGCGTGCGATCGGCCGATCGGTACATGCGGATCTGCATCCGCACGTCCGCGCCCAGGTCGCAGAGATAGCCGCTCGCCAGTTCCCGGCGGATCAAGCTTTCGGGCAGCCAGGCGATGCCGTGTCCTGCCAGCACCATCGCCTTCAATATCTCGGCCACGGCATTGTCGTTGACATGGCTGGTCAGCAATTGGACGCCGAAGACCCGCGCCGCATGATTGCTGAGGCGACCAAGGAAGGAGTTAGGGCCATAGGCCATCAGCGAGGCTTCGCCATCGAGCGCGAACAGCGGCTTGCCGTCCTCGCAGCGTGACGTGGCGAGGAGCCGGTCTTCGCCCAGCACGATGAACGGAAACCGCTCGGGATCGAGCGACATCGGCACTGCATCATGGTGAAAGGTGAGCAGGAAGTCACTCTTCCCCTCGACCAGCGACTGGATGCAATTGTGCGAATTGTCGGCGAGGACATCGGTCTTGAGCGGCCCAAGGGTTCGCTCGATATCCTTGAGCCATTCGGGGAAGACGCTGAGCGCCAGTGTGTGCAGCGCGGCGAAGCTGACCGTCTTGCGCGACAGCAAGCGGCGCGCCTGCATGTCGGCGCGTGCGTCCTGCAGCATGTTGAGTACTTCGTCCGCGGTCTCGCGGAACAGGCGTCCCTCATCGGTGAGCGAGGTGGGAAAGGTGCTACGGTCGATCAGCGATACGCCGAGCCACAGTTCCAGAGCCTGGATGCGGCGGCTGAATGCCGATTGGGTGACGTTGCGCGCGGCTGCGGATCGGGAGAAGCTGCGTGTCTCGCACAGGCTGACAAAATCCTCGAGATGCTTGAGGTCCATTGATTTTTCCCCGACGCGTCACTGTTCGTCAGGTTCGCTTAACGGCAAACCGCGCGTCTTAGGAAGCGAATGCTAATCGGTGCCGCGAACGGCAACGCTGGAGAGACCGCCTCAATGCGCAGAAGTGTCGAAGTTCTTGTGATTGGCGGTGGTATCGCGGGCATCTCCGCGGCGGCGCGGATCGCGCAACATGCGGAAACCATCGTCCTCGAACGCGAATCCGCGCTTGGCTATCATTCGTCCGGGCGTAGCGCGACCTTCTATCATTTCGGGATCGGCAACGACGCCGTGCGCGGCATGACCGCGGCGAGCAGCGACTTTTTCGCGGCACCGCCCGCTGACTATCATGACGGCCCACTCTGGACCGCCAAGCCCGCGCTGTTCATCGCCGACCGGCAGTCCATGCCCGAGCTTGAGGCGCTGCACGTCGAGATGGACCGGTTTACCACCACCATATCGCGCGTGGGACCGGAAGAGATGCTGGACATCGTTCCTGTCCTGAAGACGGGGGATGAGGGCATCGTCGCCGGCTTGCTCGATACCGGCGGACGCAAGCTCGACGCCGACGCACTGCTCCAGGCCAATGCGCGCGCGTTCCGCCGCGCCGGGGGCGAAGTGGTCTTCGATGCGCCGGTGACATCGATCGTGCGGTCGGGCGGCAACTGGGAGGTCGAGACACCGACCGGTTCCTATGCCGCGCGGATCATCGTCAATGCGGCGGGAGCCTGGGCCGATGTGGTGGCGGGCTTGGCGGGGGTTCGTCCGCTCGGCCTTCAGCCGCTGCGCCGCACGATCATCGGCTTCGCGCCGCCGCCAGAGCTTGACGTGTCCGGCTGGCCGTTCCTCAAGACCGTCGCCGATGAGGGCTTCTACATGTTGCCCGACGCGGGCCTTCTGCTCGCCTCGCCGATGGACGTGACTCCGGTCGAGCCGTGCGACGTTCAGCCCGACGAATATGAGATCGCACTGGCGGCGTGGCGGGTCGAAGAGGCGACTACCCTCAATGTCGGCCGTGTCAGCACGCGCTGGGCGGGCCTGCGCAGCTTCGTCGCGGACAAGGTGCCGACTGCGGGGTTCGCGCCCGATGCGGACGACTTCTTCTGGTTGGCGGGGCAGGGCGGCTATGGCCTGCAGACCGCGCCCGCCATGGCGATGGCGACTGAAGCGCTGATGTTCGACCTGCACTGGCCCGAAGCGCTTCGGGCGCAAGGCGTTGCGCCGGAGCAGATTCTGCCCGAGCGGCTGTTCGGCTAGTCTTCCATGGGCTGGATGCCCGAATGAACCAGCCGGTTGGGGAAGGTCAGGGTGAAGACCGCGCCGCTGTCCGCGCCGTTGTTCGCGTTGACGCCGATCTCCATCGCGTCGGCGAAGCCCTTGACGATGGCCAGACCCAGGCCGCTGCCGCCCTGGCGGTCGCTGCCGCGGCCTTGCGCGAAGGTCTCGAAGATGCGTGCTTCCATCCCCGGCTCAAGTCCCGGCCCCTGATCGCGGATCGCGAGAAGCACCGCGTCGGGAGTGCGCGATCCTTCGATCGTGATTCGTCCGGCCTCTCCGCCATGCTGCGCAGCATTGGCGAGCAGGTTGATGAGGATGTGGTGCAGCAAGGTCGGGTCGGCGGTGACGAAGGGCAGGTTCGCGGGCACCTTCAAGTCGATATGACGACCGCGGAACAAATCCTTGAGATCATGGACCGCGCTGCCGACCGCGTCGGTCAGGTCGATCGGCTCTGGGGCGAGCTTGAGCGCACCGGAATCGATGCGGACCATGTCGAGCAGATTGTCGAGGAAGCGGCGCAGCCGCGCGACCTCCATCCGCGCGACCGGGAGCGCGGGGGAGTCCGGCTGCTCCACGCCGAGCCCCTCGATCGCGGTCGCGACCGATGTCAGCGGCGTGCGCAAATCATGCCCGATCGAAGAGAGCAAGGCGGCGCGTAGCCGGTCGCGCTCCTTGAGCACCGAAACCTCGCGCACCTCGCTTTCGAGCTTCAACCGCTCATGCGCGAGCGCGGCCTGGCCGAGCAGGGTCGAGAGCAGCACCGCGCGGTCCGCGGTCACCGGCTCGCGCCCGTCCTCGCGCGACAGGCCGACCACCGCGAGCACGCCGAGCGCGGTCCTCAGCGGGTGGAACTGCCAGTCGGCGGCGTTGAGCGTCGCGGTGCCCGCACCGGCTGGCTCGCCGCGTTTCATTGTCCATTCCGCTGCGGCCTGGTTGACCGGGCCAAGTGGGCCGGTCTCGGGTGAGGCACCGGCACGCACTAGCTCGCTGCCTTTCTCGCGCAGCAGGATGACATTCACCTCAAGTAGCCGCGCCATCTCCTCGCACACCAGCTGGCTCGTGGTCTGCCAGTCCGACACGCGTGCGAGCGTCTGACCGAAGGCGGCGACAGCGGCATTCTCCTGTGCGCTGCGAGCACCGAGCGTCGCGCGCGCCTTCAGCCGCCCGGCAAGGTTCGCGGTGAAGGCGGCGATGCCCATCAGCACGAACATGGTCAGCAGGCTTTGCGGATCGGTGATCGTGAAGCTGTGGACCGGCGGGAGGAAGAAGAAATTATACGCCAGCGCCGACGCGATGCCGGTGAGCAGGCCGGGGCGGAGACCGAAGCGGCCCGAGGCGAGGATGACGGGTAGCAGGTAGATGAGATCGACCCCGCCGCGCCCGATCAGCGGCTCGACCAGCTTGCCGAGTAGGGTGGCAGCGGCGACGAGTCCGGCAACCGCGGCATAGATGGCCGGGCTGCCCCAGCGGCCGGGCAGGCGCGGTGCACGTGACGAGCTTTCGCCCGAGACGACCGCTGGGATGACATGCACGGCGACGCCGTCGCCCGTGCGCAACATCGTGTTGACCACCGATCCGTGACGCAGCTCGAACCACCAGCTGCGCACCGACTTGCCGATGACGAGCTGGGTCGCGCGCGTCATGCGGATATGTTCGGCCAGTCCGTCGATCACCTTTTCCGCCGGAACGGTGGCGATGGTCGCGCCCAGGCTGGCGGCCAACCGCAGCGTATCGGCGATGCGGCGCTTCTGCGCTTCGTCGAACCCTTCCGCGCGAGGGGTACGGATATAGACTGCCTGCCACGGCGCGCGCAGCGCATCCGCAAGCCGCTTGGCGGCGCGTACGAGCGTGTCCGATCCCGCCAGCTCGCTCACCGCGACCAGCACCCGCTCGCCGCCCGCGAACGTGCCGGGCACCGCGCCCGCGTCGAGCTCGTCGAGCAATGCCCGGTCGACGCTGAGCGCGGCCCGGCGCAGCGCCATCTCACGCAATGCCGAGAGGTTCGCCTTGGAGAAGAAATGGCCGAGCGCACGCGTCGCCTCGTCCGGGATGTAGACCTTGCCGTCCTTCAGCCGCTCGATCAGCTCGTCGGGGGGCAGGTCGACCACCTCGATCTCGGCGCCCTCGAACACGCTGTCGGGCACCGTCTCGCGCACGCGCACGCGGGTGAAGCTGGCGACGACGTCGTTGAGGCTCTCGACATGCTGGACGTTGAGCGTGGTGTAGACGTCGATCCCGGCGTCGAGCAGTTCCTGCACATCCTGCCAGCGCTTGGGATGACGGCTGCCCTCGACATTGGTGTGGGCGAACTCGTCCACCAGCGCGAGTGTCGGGCGGCGCGCCAGCACCGCGTCGAGATCCATCTCGGGCAATGCATGGCCCTGATAGTCGATCGTCCGGCGGGCGATCACCTCGAACGGCTCGAGCAGCGCCGCGGTCTCGGCGCGGCCATGCGTCTCGACGACCGCGACGACGATATCGGTGCCGGCCTTCATCCGCTCGGCGCCCTCGCGCAGCATTTCGAATGTTTTGCCGACGCCCGGCGCGGCGCCGAGGAAGATCTTGAGCTTGCCGCGTGCCTCGCGCTTGGCGGCGCGGAGCAGGGCTTCGGGTGAGGGGCGGGATTCCATCACGGGATAATTACGCGCGCGCATCGGTGAACGCCACCAAAGGCGCGCGATCCATATGCTTTCTTAATGCTCCGGCTGGGCTTTCACCGGCGAACCTTAACGGCATGCACGCCTAATTGAGCCTCCGAAACCATTCGGAGTCTGCCCCATGCAGGACGTGATCTGGCTCGCCGTGCTCGGCGGGCTCTTCCTCGTGACGCTCGCCTATCTCCGCCTCTGTGACGAGGCCTGATGCGATGAGCCTTCACCTGACGCTCGCCGGGCTCACCGCGCTCGGCCTCCTCCTCTACCTCCTGGCCGTGCTCGTGCGGCCCGAGAAGTTCTGAAAGAACCGCCATGACCATCCAGGGTTGGGGGCTGATCCTCGTCTTTACTGCCATCCTCGTCGCGCTCGCAAAGCCGGTCGGGATGTGGCTGTTCGCACTCTATGAAGGCCGCCGCACGCCGCTTCACGTCGTGTTGGGGCCGGTCGAACGCGGTTTCTATAAGCTCGGCGGGATCGATCCCGCGGCCGAGCAGGGCTGGCGCCGCTACGCCGTCCATATGCTGATGTTCCAGATCGCGACCGCGTTGTTCACCTACGCGATCCTGCGGCTTCAGCATGTGCTGCCGATGAACCCGCGCGATCTCGCGCCGATCGGCGCGGACGGAGCGTTCAACACCACGATCAGCTTCGTCGCGAACACCAACTGGCAATGGTATTCCGGTGAGGTCGCGATGAGCAATCTCAGCCAGATGCTCGGCCTCGCGATCCACAATTTCCTCTCGGCCGCGACGGGCATCGCCATCGCGTTCGCGATCTTCCGCGGTTTCGCCCGGCGCGAGACGGGCACGGTCGGAAATTTCTGGGCCGACCTCACCCGGGTCACCCTCTATCTGCTGCTCCCGATCTGCATCGTCTACGCGACCTTCCTGATCGCCAGCGGCGTGCCGCAGACCTTCGCCGCCATGATCGACGCGACCACGCTTGAGGGCGCCAAGCAGTCGATCGCGCTCGGCCCTGTCGCTTCGCAGGAAGCGATTAAGATGCTCGGCACCAATGGTGGCGGCTTCTTCAACGCCAACTCCGCTCACCCGTTCGAGAATCCGACGGCGCTCACCAACCTCGTCCAGATGCTGTCGATCTTCGTGATCGGCGCGGGTCTCACCTGGACCTTCGGCAAGGCCGTGGGCAACCCGCGTCAGGGCTGGGCGATCCTGTCGGCGATGCTGGTGCTGTTCCTTGTCGGCGTCGGCGTCACCTATTGGGCCGAAGCCGCGGGCAACCCTAACCTGCATGCGCTGGGCGTCGTGGGCGGCAACATGGAGGGCAAGGAAGTCCGCTTCGGCATCGCCGCGAGCGCGCTTTTCTCGGTCGTCACCACGGCGGCTTCATGCGGCGCGGTCAACGCGATGCACGACAGCTTCACCGCGCTCGGCGGCATGATCCCGCTGTTCAACATGCAGCTGGGCGAGATCGTGATCGGCGGTGTCGGCGCGGGAATCTATGGCTTCCTGCTGTTCGCCATCCTCGCGGTGTTCGTCGCGGGCCTGATGGTCGGCCGCACCCCCGAATATGTCGGCAAGAAGATCGAAAGCCGAGAGGTCAAGCTCGCGGTGCTGGCGATCGCGATCGTCCCGCTCTGCGTGCTCGGTTTCACCGCGCTCTCGTCGGTCCTCCCGGCGGGCCTTGCCGGGCCGCTCAACAAGGGGCCGCACGGCTTCACCGAGATCCTCTACGCCTATAGCTCGGCGACCGGGAACAACGGTTCGGCCTTTGCTGGCCTTACCGCGGGCACGCCCTTCTACAATGGCTTGCTCGGCGTCGCGATGTGGCTCGGCCGCTTCTTCATGATCGTGCCGGTGCTGGCCATCGCAGGCAGCCTCGCCGCCAAGAAGTACACGCCAGCGACCGCGGGTTCGTTCCCGACCACCGGGCCGCTGTGGGTGGGTCTGCTTGTCGGGATCATCCTGATCGTCGGCGGCCTGACCTTCCTTCCCAGCCTCGCGCTCGGCCCGATCGCGGATCATCTCGCGATGATCAACGGGCAGTTGTTCTGATGCGCCCCGCTGGTTCGTCACCCCGGCCTTGTGCCGGGGGCCACCCCTCCACCGACCATGTTGGCGAAGTTCGCGCACGCACCTCGCCACCAGCCCCCGCTGCACCGTGGACCCCGGCACAAGGCCGGGGTGACGGAAACGCTTTCAATTGAGGTCCATCATGACCACCAAGACCATGTTCTCGGGCGAGCTGATCCTTCCGGCGATCGGCGACGCCTTCAAGAAGCTGAACCCGCGGGATCTGATCAAGAACCCCGTGCTGTTCACCACCGCGATCGTGGCGCTGCTGCTCACCGTCCTGCTGGCGATGGGCGGGGAGAGGCTCTCGATTCCCTTCCAGGCGCAGCTGATCGTGTGGCTGTGGCTGACCGTGCTGTTCGGCACCTTTGCCGAGGCACTGGCCGAGGGCCGGGGCCGCGCGCAGGCCGCCTCGCTCCGCGCCACCAAATCCGAACTTCAGGCCAAGCGCCTGATCGGCACGGGCGAGGTGTGGGAGCTGGTCGGCGCCGCCCGGCTCGCACGCGGTGAAATCGTGCTGGTCGAGACCGGCGACCTGATCCCCGCCGATGGCGAGGTGATCGAGGGCGTCGCCTCCGTGAACGAGGCAGCGATCACCGGCGAAAGCGCGCCGGTGATCCGCGAAGCGGGCGGCGACCGCTCGGCCGTCACCGCGGGTACGCGCGTCATTTCCGACCGGATCAAGGTGCGCGTGACGCAGGAACCAGGTCAGGGCTTTCTCGACCGCATGATCGCGCTGGTCGAAGGCGCCGAGCGCCAGAAGACCCCGAACGAGATTGCCCTCACGATCCTGCTCGTCGGCCTGACGATCATCTTCCTGATCGCGGTCGCGACCATTCCCGGCTTTGCCAGCTATGCGGGCGGCAGCATCCCGGTGGCGATCCTCGCCGCGCTGCTCATCACGCTGATCCCGACGACCATTGCCGCTTTGCTGTCGGCGATCGGCATCGCGGGCATGGACCGGCTGGTCCGCTTCAACGTGCTCGCCAAGTCGGGCCGCGCGGTTGAGGCGGCGGGCGATGTCGACGTGCTGCTGCTCGACAAGACTGGCACGATCACCATCGGCGACCGTCAGGCGAGCGAATTCCGCCATCTCGCCAGCGTTCAGGTCGATGACCTTGCCCGCGCGGCTTTGCTTGCCAGCCTGGCCGACGAGACGCCCGAGGGCCGCTCGATCGTGACGCTGGCGCGGGAGAAATTCGGCATCTCGGTACCGAATTTGCCCGCGGGTGCCGAGGTGATCCCGTTCACCGCGCAGACCCGCATCTCGGGCGTGAAGGTTGAGGGGACGCTGATCCAGAAGGGCGCGGTGGATTCGGTGCTGCGCGCCAATCCCGGCCTCGGCGACACACCCGCTGCGGCCGAGCTGCGCAAGCTGACGGACGAGATCGCGCGTGCCGGGATGACCCCGCTCGCGGTTGCCAAGGACGGTCGTCTGCTCGGCGCGGTCGCGCTCAAGGACGTGGTCAAGGCCGGGGTGCGCGAGCGCTTCGCCGAGCTGCGCCGCATGGGCATCCGCACGGTGATGATCACCGGCGACAACCCGCTCACCGCCGCGGCGATCGCGGCCGAGGCGGGGGTCGACGACTTCCTCGCCGAGGCGACGCCCGAGGACAAGCTGGCGCTGATCCGCAAGGAACAGGCGGGCGGCAAGCTCGTCGCGATGTGCGGCGACGGTACCAACGACGCGCCCGCGCTCGCCCAGAGCGATGTCGGCGTGGCGATGAACACCGGCACCCAGGCCGCGCGCGAGGCGGGCAACATGGTCGATCTCGACAGCGATCCGACCAAGCTCATCGAGATCGTCGGGCTCGGCAAGCAGCTGCTGATGACGCGCGGCGCGCTGACCACCTTCTCGGTCGCCAACGATGTCGCGAAGTATTTCGCGATCATCCCGGCGATGTTCGTCACCCTCTATCCGGGCCTCGGCGTGCTCAATGTGATGGGTCTCAGCTCGCCCGAAAGCGCGATCCTGTCGGCGATCATCTTCAACGCGCTGATCATCCCGTGCCTGGTGCCGCTGGCGCTCAGGGGCGTGACCTACACGCCGATGGGGGCGGGGCCGCTGCTGGCGCGCAACCTCTCCATCTACGGCCTTGGCGGCCTGATCGCACCGTTCATCGGCATCAAGCTGATCGACCTCGCCGTCACCGCTCTCAACCTCGCCTGAGGACAACAGAAATGCTCACCGACCTCAAATCCGCCCTGCGTCCCGCGATCGTGCTGACATTGCTATTCGGTGCGCTACTCGGTCTCGCCTATCCAGCGCTGCTCACCGGCATCGGCCAGGCGATCTTTCCGCATCAGGCCAATGGCAGCCTGATCCGCGACGGGGACCGCGTGATCGGCTCCGAGCTGATCGGGCAGAAATTCGCGGGCGCGGGCTATTTCCATGGTCGCCCCTCTGCGGCGGGCAGTGACGGCTATGACGCCGCCGCCTCTGCCGGCTCCAATCTCGGCCCGACATCGCAAGCGCTGATCGATCGCGTGAAGACCGATGCCGACGCCCTCCGCAATGCACCAGCCGCTTCGGTCCCAACCGATCTGGTGACAACCTCCGCCTCGGGGCTTGACCCCCATGTGAGCCCCGAGGCGGCTCTTTTCCAGGTGGACCGCGTCGCCAAGGCACGCGCGATTGCCCCGGAGAAGTTGCGGGCGCTGGTTGAGCAGCACAGCGAAGGCGCGCTGCTCGGCTTCCTTGGCGAGCCGCGCGTGAACGTCCTCGCGCTGAACCGCGCGCTCGACCAGATGACGGCCGGGCGCTAAGCCCCGGGGATGGCGTTGCCCACCAAGGTTCTGATCGTCGAGGACGATGTCCATATCCGTCGCCTGCTCCGCGCCGCCCTTCAGCGCGCGGGGCATGCGGTGGTCGAGGCAGCGACGGCCCGCGAAGGGCTGTCGCTGCTCGACATCGACAAGCCCGATGCAGTGCTGCTCGACCTCGGCCTGCCCGACCGCGACGGGCTGGAACTGATCCAGCCGATCAAGGCGCGCTCGACCGCGACGCTGCTGGTGGTTTCGGCGCGCGAGGATGTAGCGGAGAAGGTAGCTGCGCTCGACCTCGGCGCCGACGATTATCTGACCAAACCGTTCGATACCGACGAACTGCTCGCCCGTATCCGCACCGCGCTGCGTCATCGGCTGGCGAGCGATGCCGAGCAGGCGACAGTGTCGTTGGGCGAGGTCGAGATCGACCTCACCCATCGCCGCGTGAAGCGGGCGGGGGAGGAAGTCCACCTCTCGCCCAAGGAATATGAGGTGCTCGCCGAACTGGCGAAACGCCCCGACCGGGTGATCAGCCACGCCCAACTGTTGCGCACCGTCTGGGGCCCGGCGCACGAGGGCCGCGTCGACTATCTGCGCATCGTCGTCCGCAACCTCCGTCAGAAGCTTGAGGCCGACGCCAGCCGCCCCGCACTGATCCGCAACGAACCCGGCGTGGGCTACCGGCTGGTCGCGCCGCCAGCCTGATCGGCGCTTCCGGCTCTTGCAAAGCGTCTGCGATCTGGCATCTTGTGAACGTTCACATTGGCCGATGGGAGAGTAGGCGATGTTCGTCACGTTTGCGCTGATGCTGCAGTCGACCCTGAGCGCGACCAACGTCTCCGCCGACGTGCCGATGGCCGCGCCGACGACTAGGCCAAGCTTCGCCGATGAGTTCAACGGCCCCCGCATCGACGCCGCCAAATGGCTGTTCGACATGCACCGCAACAAGACCGGCTGGTACAATAACGAGCTTCAATATTACGCCGACGGCCGGCCGCAGAATGCCCGGATCGAAAAGGGCGTGCTCGTCATCGAGGCGCGGCAGGAGTCGCTCAAGGGCAAGGTCGCCGACTGGGGCGGGCAGGCCTATACATCGGCCAAGCTCGTGACGCGCCAGCGCTACGGCTACGGCTTCTACGAGATCCGCGCGAAGCTGCCATGCGGACGCGGCATGTGGCCGGCGATCTGGATGCTGCCGACCGACGGCAAATGGCCTGAAGGCGGCGAGATCGACATCATGGAAATGGTCGGCTGGGACGCGAACGTGATCCACGCGACCGTCCACAGCTCCGCATTCTACCACGTCAAGGGAACGCAGCGCGGCGCGCAGACAAAGCTGCCGACGGCGTGCACGCAGTTCCACAGCTATCAGCTCGACTGGCGCCCGGATTCGAT
Organism: Sphingomonas sp. GW821-FHT10C01; assembly: GCF_059415525.1. Classification (NCBI taxonomy): domain Bacteria; kingdom Pseudomonadati; phylum Pseudomonadota; class Alphaproteobacteria; order Sphingomonadales; family Sphingomonadaceae; genus Sphingomonas; species Sphingomonas sp. GW821-FHT10C01. The sequence continues at coordinate 1,649,290 of NZ_JBWKNK010000001.1, forward strand.
CACGATCGGCATCGACGGGCGCGGGCATATGCGGGTGAAGGACGATCAGCCGGGCGGTGTGGCGGCGTGGCCGTTCACCAAGCCGTACGAACTGATCCTCAACCTGGCGGTCGGCGGTGACTGGGGCGGGCAGAAGGGCGTCGATGATGCGGCGCTGCCGCAGCGCATGTCGGTCGATTATGTCCGCTACTGGGCTAGCGCCGATGCCGGATCGCCGGGACCAGCAGCCCGCCCAGCAGAGTAAGCCCGGCCAGCACCAGCATCACCGCGCGGAAATCGTGCGGCTTGGCGAGCGCCCAGGTGAGCAGGGGGCCTATCAGCGCCGGCAGCGTGTTGGTGAGATTGATGAGCCCCAGGTCGCGGCCGCGGTGGCGCGGATCGGGCAGCAATTGCATCGCGAACCCCGAATGAAGCGACAGGAACGCCGCCGAGCCGAGCGCGTAGAAGGCAAACGCCCCGGCGGCCATGTTCCAGTCGCGCGCCACGGCGAGGCCGATTAGACCCAGCGCGGCCAGAAGCGCGAAGGCGATCAGGAACGGCTTGCGCCGCCCGATCCGGTCCGACCAGCGGCCCGCGAGCACCGCCACGGGTACGGAAATCAGGTAGGCCACGGTCATCAACTGACCGAGCGGCCCGACGCTCTTCGAAGTGGGGGTGTGCGGATCGATGCTGGCGAAATAATAGACTAGATACAGCCACAGCACATTGCCGGCGACCTGCACCAGCAGGCGAGAGGCCCAGGCGACAGCGAGATCCCGCCCGAGCAGCGGCGCTTCTTCGGGCGCGACGGTGACAGGCGCGATCCGGGACGGAACGGCGAGCAGCGGGACGACGCATAGCAGCACAGCCGCGAGGACGAAGCCAAGGCGAGCCGGCTCGCCGGTCACGCCCATCGTGATCATCAGCGCTGCGACCGCCGAGGCGAGTGGCGCGCCGAGTGCGATCAAGCCACCCGACAAGCCCTTCTGCGCGTCGGGGATTTCGTCGGCCATGACCGCAAACATCGGGGCAAGGACAGCGTTTACCGCAGTCTGGAACAGCACTACCGCCAGGACGATCTGCAATGGAGTCGTTGCGGCCGCGACCGCCGCGAAGGATATTGCGAGACCGGCGAGACCAAGTCCGACCCACTTCCGGCGCCCGCCGCCACGCGCGACCGATCTGTCGCTCAGCCAGCCGAACAGGACATTCGATGCGCTTGCCGCGACCGAACCCGCGATGACGGTGGCGGTGAACACCGCGATGCGATCATCGCCCGCGACCTCGGCGATCTTGAGCGGCAGCAGCAGGGTGAGCAGCGGTAGAAAACCGATCACCCCGCCGGCATTGGCAAGCGCGACGAGCAGGATGAAGCGCAGCGACCGCCGCACCGGCTGATCCGGCTCGATACTGCTCCCCACAAGGCACCCCGCACACCCCGGCCGTCGCGCCCGCGTTGATCGCGGGCGCCGCCGGGGAGCAGGGACGCTAGGGCTTCATCGTCGCCGGGTCGAGGCTGGTTGTGAGCAGCATCGAACGGTCGGTCGCATCGCGCGCGATCGCGATGCGATAGGTACCGCCCCGGATACGCCAGCCGGGCAAGCTGGTGTCGTAATCGGCCAGGATGCGCGGTTCCGCGATTAGAGTGATGCGGCGCGTCTCGCCAGGCTTGAGGTCGATGCGCTTGAACGCGGCGAGGCGCATCGGGACGTGTGACCCTTCGCGCGTGACATAGACTTGCGGCACGTCAGCGCCCTCGCGCTTGCCCGTGTTGGTGACGTCGAACGAGACCGTCAGGCGTTTACCGCCGGTGACGGTCGCCTTGGCATAGGCGAAGCTGGTGTAGCTGAGGCCGTGGCCGAAGGCGAAGAGTGGCCTCTGCCCTTTCTTCTCGTACCAGCGATAACCGACGTCGCTGCCCTCGACATACTCCACGGGAAAGCTCTTGAGCTCGTAGCCGCCGGGGTTGGCGGGGTTGGCCGCGGCCGCCGCCTGGAGCGAGGTGAAGGTGTCGAGGCCGACTGGTTGTGGGCGGGGTGCCTGCCCCTCATGCGCGGGGAAGGTGATCGGGAGGCGGCCCGAGGGATTGACCTTACCGGTCAGGATATTGGCGATCGCCTCGCCGCCGCGCTGACCGGGGTACCAAGCCTGGACCACGGCGGGCACGCGATCGAGCCAGGGCATTGTCACCGGGCCGCCGGTGGTGAGCACGGCGACCGTCTTCGGCTGAGCGGCCGCGACCGCCGCGATCAGCGCGTCCTGGTGATTCTGGAGCTTGAGGTCGGACACGTCCTCCGCCTCGGTCGTCCATTGCGTACCGAAGACGATGGCGAGATCGGCGGCCTTGGCCGCGTCGATGGTGGCATTGAGGTTGCGGCCATCGACGAAGCTGACCTGCGCACCCGGCAGCGCCTTGCGCAGTGCCTCAAGCGGCGAGGAGGCGTGATAGGTCACGCGCACGAACGAAGCGGCGGGGCCATGCGCCAGCGGGATCTCGATCGGCGCGCCGCCGACCGAGCGCACCTGGCTCGACCCGCCGCCTGACAGCACGCCGACATCCGCGCCGCCGCCGATCACGACGATCTTCTTCGCGGTGGCGGCGAGGGGCAGGATGCCGTCCTGATTCTTGAGGAGCACGATTCCCGCCTCGGCCGCGCGCTGGGCCACGAGCGCGTTGCGGGCATAGTCGGGCGTCTGCGCCGCCGCCGGCATCGGCGTGTCATAGGCGCCGCTTTCGATCAGACCGGTGAGGTAGCGGATGACCATATCGTCGAGCCGCGCCATCGGCACGCGGCCCTGTTCGACCGCGGCCTTGAGCGGCGCGTCGAAATACATCGCGCGGTCGAGTTCCTGGCCCGATTGCTGGTCGAGTCCCGCCTTCGCCGCCTTCTCGGCCGAATGGACACCGCCCCAATCGCTCATCACCCAGCCGCGATAGCCCCAGTCGCGCTTGAGCACCTGGTTGAGTAGGAAATCATTCTCGCACGCCCAGTCGCCATTGACCTTGTTATAGGCGCACATGACCGAGGCGGGCTTGCCCTTCTCGATCGCGATCTGGAAGGCGAGCAGGTCGCTCTCGCGCAGCGCCGCCTCGCCGATGCGCGCGTCGAGCACCATCCGGCCGGTTTCCTGCGAATTGAGCGCGAAATGCTTGATGGTCGAGACGATGTGGTTCGACTGGACCCCGGCGATATGCGCGCCGCCCAGTTCGCCGGCGAGCAGCGGATCCTCGCCCAGATATTCGAAGTTGCGGCCGCCCCAGGGATCGCGGTTGAGGTTCACGCCGCCCGCGAGCAGCACGTTGAAACGCTTGGCGCGCGCTTCGGCCCCGATCATCGCGCCGCCCGCTCGCGCGATCTCCGGATCGAAGGTTGCGGCGGTTGCGAGGCTGGAGGGGAGGGCGGTGGCAACATCGCCCTTGCGTTGTTCGACCTGGTTGGCGACGCCGAGTGACGCGTCACTCTCTCGCACGAGCGGCACGCCAAGGCGTGGATTGCCTTCGATATGCCCCGCCGACGGCACCAGTTGGTTTGGTGGTGTCACCTTGGTCAACGGCGGAAACAGCCCGTGGACCAGCGCGATCTTCTCGTCGAGCGTCATCCGGGCAACGATGGATTCGGCGCGGACGCGAACGTCGGTCGCCGCTGGAACCTGCTGCGCGAGTGTCGAAATCGGCGTGAATGCCGTGATCGCGCTGGCCGCGAGCAATGCGGCGATAGTCCGACTCATGCGTTTCCCTCTCCTAATTCCCGGCCTGTCCGCCGTGCCTGTCTGCGGGGGACAACAGCATATATTGAGAACGTTCACAATAACGGTTTTCCGCCGTTCGCATCGCTTCTGGCAATGAATGGCTGAAGCTTGACAACGTTGTACAATCGGTTCAAGTGAACGTTCTCAACGAGCGCGGATTCACGCGCCGCTGAAGGGGAGGATGAGGATGCGGGGCACGACTCGCTCAGTTTCACGACTGGCAATTTCGCGGCTTGTGATCGGGGCTTCGACGCTGGCGATGGCCGCGACTCCGGCGCTTGCACAAGACACTCAGGACGCAGCGGCGCCGACCGAGGAAGCCGAAGAGGTTCTGGTTACCGGCATCCGTGCCAGCCTTGCTCAGGCGATGACGATCAAGCGTGACGCGCAGGGCGTGGTCGATGCGATCTCCGCCGAAGATATGGGCAAGTTCCCAGACACCAACCTGGCCGAATCGCTCCAGCGCATCACCGGTGTGTCGATCGACCGTTCGAACGGCGAGGGGTCGTTCGTCACGGTCCGCGGCTTCGGTCCTGAATTCAATCTCGTGACGCTCAACGGGCGTCAGATGCCGACATCGGGGCTTGGCGACGGCGCGAGTGCGCCGGCCACCCGTTCGTTCGATTTCGCCAATCTCGCGTCCGAGGGGATAGCCGGTGTCGAGGTCTACAAGACCGGTCGCGCCGCGATCCCGTCGGGCGGCATCGGATCGTCGATCAACATCAAGACGCCGCGCCCGCTCGACCGGCCGGGCCTGCGCGGGAGCATCGCCGTCAAGGGCGTGTTTGACAGCTCATACAATCACGGTGACGAGATCACGCCCGAGGTCTCGGGCATCTTCAGCACGACCTTTGCCGACAACAAGATCGGCATCATGCTTGCGGGTTCGTACCAGAAGCGCAAGGCGAGCAATAACGACTACAAGACCGACTGGCGCGACGGCTATCTCGGCAACGAGAACAACTGGGGTTCGCTCGCCAATCCGGGCGATCCGCGCTACGGCCAGATCCAGAACCGGCCCGATGCGACTGATGTGTATGAGGTCGCGCAGAACGGATCGTATAACCTCAACGATATCGAGCGTGAGCGGATCAACGGGCAGCTGGTCCTGCAATTCCGCCCGATCGAATCGCTCACCGCGACGCTCGACTACACCTATTCGCGTAACACGGTCGAGGTGCGTACCAGCAGCGTCGGCATCTGGTTCAACCACAACAACACCTCGAGCGCTTGGACCGACGGGCCCGTCGCGGCCCCGGTCTTCTATTCCGAAGCGTTCGGCGCGGCCGAGCGCAAGGACCTGTCCTACAGCGGGGCGTTGACCGCCAACCGCAGCGAGAACCATTCGTTTGGCGGCAATTTGACCTGGGCCGCGCCGGGTGGGGTTACCGCGCAGCTCGACTTCCACCATTCGACCGCGACGTCGAAGCCGACCAACAAATACGGCTCGAGCGTGTCGGTGGGCAATGCGGTGGTCGGCCTGTCGAACCAGAAGATCAGCTTCGACAGCTATCTGCCGGTCATTTCGACGGCCTTCCACCCCGGGAACAATCCGCTCGATGCCGGGCAGATCATGCCGACCGGCAACGCCTTCCGGAACGCCTATTTCCGCGACGAGATCAACCAGGCGCAGTTGAAGGCGCGTTACGATCATGATGGCGGGCTGCTCGACAGCATCGATTTCGGCGTCTCGTACGTCGAGAACAAGGTGCGGTCGGCCTATGGCTTCCTGCAGAACGAGACGTGGAGCGGCGCCGGCCCGGCGTCGGATATCCCGGACGATATCTTCAAGCTGGTTAGCCTGCCCGACAAGTTCCGGGGCATGAATGGCGCGGCCAACATCATCCCGAGCCTCTACGCGTTCGACTTCGAGCGGATGGTGGGGATCATTGAGCAGCGCTACGGCACCTGCAGTCGGCCGCAGACCGGCAAGGCGCCAGCGGGAAGCTGCCTAGCCGACTACACCATCGACCGGCGGATCACCGAAAAGACGCTGTCGCCCTATATTCAGGTCGCGGGCAAGTTCAGCGCGTTCGGCAATGACGCGCATGTCGTGGCCGGCGTACGCTACGATCACACCAATATCGATTCCATGGCGCTGGTGCCGATCCCGAACGGCACGTCATGGGATGCGGCGAACGAGTTCTACATCTCTTATTCGGGTCGCTCCGACTTCTCGCGCTTCAAGGGCAGCTACCAGAATTGGCTCCCCGCGGTGGACTTCGACATCTCGCCGTTCGACAATGTGAAGCTGCGCGCGTCGTACAGCCACACCATCGCCCGTGCCGACTATGCCAGCCTTCAGGGCGGCCTGACGCTCGACACGCAATTCCGCATTGCCTTTGGCGGAGGCAGCCGCGGCAATCCGGGCCTCCTTCCCTACAAGTCGAAGAATATCGATCTGTCGGCCGAGTGGTATTACGGACCCAGCAGCTACATCTCGGTCGGCTTCTTCAACAAGGATGTCCAGAATTTCATCTCGCAGGATCGCGTGACCCAGAACGCGTTCGGCCTGCACACGGTGGCTGGCGGGCCGCGTTACCAGGCGGCGCTGGCGGCATTGGGGGCGAATGCCAGCACGCAGGACATCCGCCAGTATATCTTCACCAACTTCCCGGGTTCGACCCAGCGGACGGGTGTCGATCCGGCGGGCTACATCACCGGCAAGATCTTCGCGCTGCCGGAAGACCCGCTGGTGCCGTTCCAGGTCAACACGCCGGTCAACAGCGACCAGACGGCCAATCTCTACGGCTTCGAATTCGCCGTGCAGCATAGCTTCTGGGATACCGGCTTCGGTGCGATCCTGAACTATACGATCGTCCGGGGCGACGCGACCTACGACAACACCAAACCGGCGTCGGTGACCCAGTTCGCGCTGACCGGTCTCAGCGACAGTGCCAACGCGGTGCTATTCTATGACAAGAACGGTATCCAGGCACGCGTTGCCTATAACTGGCGTCAGAAGTTCCTGGCAGGAACGGGGGCCAACCCCTTCTATGTCGAGGATTATGGCCAGATCGACGCGAGCGCGAGCTACGAGTTCAAGTCGGGGCTGACGGTGTTCGGAGAGGTGATCAACCTGACGGGCGAAAGCCGCCGCGGACATCGCCGATCCGAGAACAACGTCTATTTCGCCTCTCCCGGCTATGCGCGCTACGCGGCGGGTGTCCGCTTCAATTTCTAAGCCTCCCTGTAGCCACCCTCTTCGGAGGGTGGCCTTTTTTTGTTACGGGGTAGGATAGAGCTGGAGAGGCAATGGACGAAACGGTGACGACGACGAGTCATGCAATGCTGACGGCGGAGGCGCATCGCGATCTCCGCATCCGCCGCGACCACGGTGTCGCGCTGGGCGACGGGGTGATGAGCTGTGTGACGATGCCTGCCGAGTTCCGGCGCGTGCAGGTCCATTATCCGATCCTGTTCCGGCGCAATGCCGAGCGCGACGCGTTCACAGCGCTCGCGCTGTTCGGCTTTCAGGAAGGGGAGAATCTGTTTCTGGAGCGCGGGGTCTGGGATGCGGATTATGTCCCGCTCGCGATCAATATCCAGCCTTTCCTGATCGGCGGCGCGGATGGAGCGAAGCAGGTGCATGTCGATCTGGCGAGCCCGCGGATCGGCGCGGATGGCGAGCAAGTGTTCGACGATGCGGGGCGACCGACTCCCTATCTGGAATCCGTCGCGGAGCAGTTGGGCGAACTGGACGAAGGTTGGCGCGCCTCGGGCGACTTCTTCACGGCGCTGCGGCGCCACGAATTGCTTGAGCCGTTGACGCTGGAGATTACGCTGGACGACGGATCGGTCAATCGGCTGGTCGGCTTTCATGTGATCGACGAGGCGCGGCTGGCCGCGCTCGACGCCGCTTCGCTCGGCGCATTGCATGCTGACGGGCATCTGATGCCGATCTTTATGGCGGTGGCCTCGGTCGGCAACTTCAACGCATTGGTTGCGCGCAAGAACAAGCGGTTGGGCGATGGCTGAGGCCGATCCAGGCTCGTTGAGCGGACTTGCCGCCATACGGGAGGTCGCTGTCGCGAATGACGCTGAGCTCGACGCACGGCTGCGTGAAGCGAAGGCACCCTTCGTGGTACGTGGACTGGCTTTCGACTGGCCGCTGGTCGCTGCCGGCAGGCGATCGGCGCAGGAAGCTCGCGCCTATCTGCTGAGCAAGCACCGCGATGTCCCCTTCACGGTCGCGGTCGGCAATGCGGCGGGCGATGAGCGTATATTCTACGATCCGGCGATGGCGGTGAACTTTCGCACCCTGCGTGGGCGGCTGACCGACATCTTCGCAGACATCGATACAGCTGAAGGCGACCCCATGGCCGCGCCCATCTATGTCGCCTCGACCGACGTGCATGACTATTTCGACGGGCTGCACGCCGATAACCATGTCGAGCTGGGTGAACACCGCTGCCGCGCAGGCATCTGGATGGGGACGTACACACGGATCGCAGCGCACAACGACTTTCCCGACAATCTCGCCTGTGTCGCGGTCGGACGCCGGCGTTTCACGCTGTTTCCGCCCGATCAGTTCCGCAACCTCTATCTGGGGCCGCTCGACAACACGCCTGCGGGGCGCCCGGTAAGCATGGTCGATTTCGCGGCGCCGGACTTCGCCGCGCACCCGAACTTCCGTGACGCGCTCGCTCAGGGGCAGGTCGCCGAGCTGGAGCCGGGCGACGCGATCTTCATCCCTTCGATGTGGTACCACCATGTCGAGGGGCTGGCGCCGTTCAATGTGCTGATCAATTACTGGTGGCGCGAGACGCCGGGCTGGCTCGGCCAGCCCGAAGACGCGCTGCATCATGCCCTGCTCGCGATCCGTGATTTGCCGGCGAGCGAGAAGGCGCGGTGGCACGCGCTGTTCGACCATTATGTCTTTGCCAATGGGGATGACGTGACGGAACATCTGCCCGAAGGAACCCGGGGTATCCTGGACCCGCTGACACCCGAGACCGCTTCGCGCATCCGCGCCTATCTGTTGCGGCAGCTCAGCCAATGAGCGGGAAGCGTCCTACGCGCGTCGTCATTGCCGGTGGCGGCACATCGGGCTGGATGGCCGCCGCCGCGATCAGCCGGACCTTGGGCCATACGATCGACCTGACCCTGGTGGAATCCGAACAGATCGGCACGATCGGCGTGGGGGAGTCGACCATCCCGCCCTTGGTCAATTTCAACCGCATCCTGGGTATCGGCGAGGCCGAGTTCATGGCGGCGGCACAGGCGACCTTCAAGCTCGGCATCCTGTTCGACAATTGGAAGCATGACGGGCACAGCTATTTTCACAGCTTCGGCCTGTCGGGCAAGGATCACTGGTCGGCCGGGTTCCAGCATTTCTGGCTCTACGCCCGCTCGCGCGGCTTCCCCGAGCCCTATGACGACTATTGCCTTGAGCTGGCGGCGGCGATGCAGGGCAAGTTCGCGCATCTGCCGCACGACCGGATGAACTATGCCTATCACGTCGATGCGACGCTGTATGGCCGCTATCTGCGCAAGCTGGCGGAAGAGGCGGGCACCAAGCGCGTCGAGGGAAAAATCCAGCGTGTCGAACTGAATGGTGAGACCGGGGACATCGCCGCGCTGCATCTCGACGGCGAACGGCGGATCGAGGGCGACATGTTCGTCGACTGCACGGGTTTTCGCGGATTGTTGATCGAGGGCGCGCTGCACGCCGGGTTCGAGGATTGGGGACATTGGCTGCCCAACGACAGCGCCATCGCGGTGCAGGCGAAGCATCTGGGACCGCCTCAGCCCTATACCCAGGCGATCGCTCACGATGCCGGCTGGCAATGGCGGATTCCGCTGCAACATCGCATGGGTGCGGGCATCGTCTATTCAAGCGGCTATCTGTCGCGCGACGAGGCGCATCACCGGTTGATCTCGACCGTGGGGGAGCCGTTGATCGAGCCGTTCGACATCAAGTTCCGCGGCGGTGTGCGGCGCAAGCAATGGTATCGCAACTGCGTCGCTATCGGCCTGTCAGGCGGCTTCGTCGAGCCGCTGGAGGCCACCACGGTACATCTGATCCAGCGCGCGGTACTGCGCTTCGTACGGCTGATGCCCAACGGCCGGGTCAGCGAGCGCGACGCCGCAGAGTTCAACGAGCAGCAACGTCAGGATATCGAGCAGATCCGTGACTTCGTGATCCTGCACTACAAGGCTACCGACCGGCGCGACAGCGCCTTCTGGCGGCACGTCGCGAACATGCCGGTGCCGGATTCGCTGGCGCAGAAGATCGAACTGTTCCGCGAAACTGGTCGCACCTTCCGCAAGAATGAGGAATTGTTCGCGGAGAATAGCTGGGTGCAGGTGATGATGGGGCAGGGGATCGATCCGCGCAGCTGGCATCCGATCGCGGAGAAGCTGTCGGACGAGGAACTGGTGCGGCTGATGGCGACGCTGCGAGAGGATGTGACGCGCACCGTCGCGACGCTGCCCGATCATCATGCCTATGTTGCACAATATTGCGGCTCGGCCGACCCGCTGGTGGCCTGAAGGAACGGACTGACGCATGGCACGCCGCAAACAGGCCGTTACGATCCGGCACGTCGCCGCCGACGCTGGAGTGTCGCTCCAGACGGTAAGTCGCGTCATCAACAAGGAGCCGAACGTTCGGCCCGAAATGGCTGAGCGCGTCCGCGCCTCGATTGCCAAGCTCGGCTATGTGCCATCGATCGCCGCGCAGCGGATGAGCGGATCGCGATCCTACCTCATCATGGCGTTGAACGATCGCGAACGTACAATCGACGGCTGGCGCGCGCGCGACGGCACCGACTGGGTCGATCAGATGCTTCTGGGCGGGATGTTGACCTGCGCCGAGCATGGCTATCGCCTGATCGTCGAGCTGGTCGATACGCATAGCGATCATATCGAACGCGAACTGAGCGCGGCACTGGCGGCACTGCAGCCCGACGGGGTGATCCTGACGCCGCCGCACTCGGCCAATCCCGCGATCCTGGCGCTGCTCGACGACGCGCATATCGGGCTCGCGCGGATCGGTTCGCTCGCCGAAGGACCGGGATTCCGGCTGACGATGGGCGACGATATCGCCGCGGGCCTAGCCACGCGGCATCTGATCGAACTTGGCCATGAACGGATCGGACTGATCGCCGGGCCCGACGAGTATGAACTGAGCGGTTGGCGCGTGGATGGCTGGCGGGCAGCCATGGCCGAAGCGGGGCTGCCGACGGACGGCTTGCTTGCACAAGGGGATTTCTCGCGCCAGTCGGGCCGCGCCGCCACACCGCTGTTGCTGGATGCCGGCGCGACGGCGATCATCGCCAGTAACGATCAGATGACGTTGGGGGCGCTGGAGATCGCACGCGAAGGCGGATTGGCAGTGCCCGGTGACCTTTCGCTGGTGAGCTTTGACGATACGCCGATCGCGCGCTTCAATCACCCGCCGCTGACGGCGGTTACCCAACCGATCGCCGACGTAACCGCGCGTGCGGTCGAACTGATCATTGCCGAACGGGGGGGGCACGACGTGCCGGATGGACCGGTGGTTGTTGCGCCGACGCTGACGGTGCGTCAGTCGACAGGGCAGCGCCGTCGCTGAAACCAGGTTGCTGGTACGGGCGGGGGGACTTGAACCCCCACGGGCCAAAGCCCAACGGATTTTAAGTCCGGTGCGTCTACCATTCCGCCACGCCCGCGCGCATCGGACGGCTCTATCGGCTCAAAGGGTAAGTGCCAAGCGCGTCAGACGTTTAAGCGTCCGCGCATTTCCTTGCCTGGCTTGAAATAGGGCACGCGCTTTGCGTCGACATCGACGGTTTCGCCAGTGCGTGGGTTGCGGCCTGTGCGCGCATCGCGAGAGCGGGTGGAGAAGGCGCCGAAGCCGCGCAACTCGACCCGGCCATCGGAGACCAGTCTGTTGGTAATTTCTTCGAAGAAAGTATCTACGATACGTTCGATCTCGCTCGCGGAGAGGCCGGGATTATCTGCCGCCAGCATCTGCACGAGTTCCGATCGGATCATCGCGTATCCCCAAATATCCGGCTAATCGTGCCGGGAAACGCGCCTCGCCCTATCGCGGGGTCTTGGCTCGAGCGGATTCTAGGCCCGATTCCTTACCTGCATCAATAAAATCTTGAGGCGGGAATCCCGTTTTAGGAGGCATGGCAGCGAAGCCGTTGAAATGATTGGCGGGGCGGGCGGAAAAAAAACGCCCGCCCCGCACGCAATCACTTCTTCTCTTCGCGAGCCTTGAGGGCTTCGCCGAGGATGTCACCCAGCGACGCGCCCGAGTCGGACGAGCCATACTGCGCAACGGCCTGCTTCTCTTCGGCGATCTGCATCGCCTTGACCGAGAAGGTCGGCTTCTTCGAACGGTCGAGGCCGGTGACCATCGCGTCGAACTTCTGACCGACCTGGAAACGCTCCGGACGCTGCTCGTCGCGGTCGCGGCCGAGGTCGGTGCGCTTGATGAAGCCGGTCGCGCCATCGTCGCCAACCTGCACTTCGAGACCCGCGTCGCGGACTTCGAGGACGGTGACGGTGACGACTTCGTTCTTGTTGACGCGTGCACTGGCGCCGGCAGCAGCCGCACCGGTGGGGACGCCACCGCGCTCAAGCTGCTTCATGCCGAGCGAGATGCGCTCCTTGTCCGGCTCGACGGCCAGAACGACGGCCTTGACCATCTCGCCCTTGCGGTGGAGCGCCAGCGCGTCCTCGCCCGAGATGCCCCAAGCGATGTCCGACATGTGGACCATGCCGTCGACGTCGTTGTCCAGACCGATGAACAGGCCGAACTCGGTGGCGTTCTTGACTTCGCCCTCGACTTCGGTGCCGACCGGGTGTGCCGATGCAAAGGCTTCCCACGGATTCTGATGGGCCTGCTTGAGGCCCAGCGAGATGCGGCGCTTGTCCTGATCGACCTCGAGCACGACGACTTCGACTTCCTGCGAGGTCGAGACGATCTTGCCCGGGTGGACGTTCTTCTTGGTCCAGCTCATCTCCGAAACGTGGACGAGGCCCTCGATGCCGGCTTCCAGCTCGACGAACGCACCATATTCGGTGATGTTGGTCACGCGGCCCGACAGCTTCGCGCCGACCGGGTACTTCGAACCGGCGCCATCCCACGGATCGCTCTCGAGCTGCTTCATGCCGAGCGAGATGCGCTGCGTGTCGCGGTTGATGCGGATGATCTGCACCTTCACCGTGTCGCCGATGTTCAGCATCTCCGACGGGTGGTTGACGCGCTTGTAGCTGAGGTCGGTGACGTGCAGCAGGCCGTCGATGCCGCCGAGGTCAACGAACGCACCGTAATCGGTGATGTTCTTGACGACGCCGTCGATCACCTGGCCCTCGGCCAGGCTCAGGATCAGGCCCGAACGCTGCTCAGCGCGGTTCTCTTCAAGGACGGCGCGGCGCGACACGACGATGTTGCCGCGCTTGCGGTCCATCTTCAGGATCTGGAAGGGCTGCGGCAGGTCCATCAGCGGCTGCACATCGCGCACCGGACGGATATCGACCTGCGAACCCGGCAGGAACGCCACGGCGCCCGACAGGTCGACGGTGAAGCCGCCCTTGACGCGGCCGAAGATCACGCCCTCGACGCGGTTGCCCTGGCTGAATTCGAGCTCGAGCTTGTCCCATGCGGCTTCGCGGCGGGCGCGGTCGCGGCTGAGCATCGCTTCGCCGTTCGCATTCTCGACGCGGTCGACATAGACCTCGACTTCGTCGCCGACCTTGAGGTCAGCGGGCTGGCCCGGCGCCGCGAATTCGCGCAGCGGCACGCGGCCTTCGCTCTTGAGGCCAACGTCGATGATGGCGAGATCGTTTTCGATGCCGGTGACGGTGCCGATGACGACGCGGCCTTCGAAGCTCTCAGCACCGCCAAGGGTCTGATCGAGCAGCGCGGCGAAATCGTCGCGCGTGGGGTTTGCCGAAGTGGCCATAAAGGGTTCAGTCCTAACTATCGTTTTTCCGGCCGGCTGGTTGGATCCAGCGGTCTTGAAGGCCGAAATGCCGTGGCGGCCGCATGCCGGTCACGGCATCCGCTGGGCGGTTGCGGCGGGAGGCGGAACGCTTTGCATCCAAAGCGAAAATGGCGCGTGAGATCATCTCTCCGCGCCTCCCCTCCGTGAGCACCACTCGTCGGACGGGGCGCGCCTTAGCCGCAGCGGGCGCGAAAGGCAAGAAAATCCCCCGGTTTCAGGGCAGCCCGCTACTCAATACGGATTATTTACCTAAGCACGGCAAACCACCCGCCCAGCAAATATCGGGGGAGGGGCTGTGGCACCGGTGGTACCATCGGCGGTCGACGGGGATTGTCAGATCGTGGCGTCGGAGCCCGGCCTGTATGAGATCATCCGAGACGATCGGATCAAGATCCTGCGGATCAACCGCATCGCCGTGCAACAGCTCGCGGATGTCGACCGCTATCTTTCGGCGGTGGGTGACGTCGTGCGCGATGCCCGGCTGCGTTTCGGCAGGGTCCGCGTGCTCGCCGACCTGCGTAATTCGCCGATCCGTACCCAGGAAGCCGCAGAACGGATGCGGTTGGGCAATCTGGCGCTCTATCGGGAGGGCGACCGGGTCGCGCTCATCGTCGAGTCCAGCTTGCTCAAGATGCAGCTGCGCCGCACCTTGGTCGAATATCAGAACATCTTCCTGTCACCGAGCGCCGCCGAGACCTGGCTGACCGCACTCGATTGAGAATTGCCCGCCGCCGCCCGGGAAAGGGAAGAGCGGCGGCGAGCGTGCCGGTTACGGCTTCCAGGCCGTGAAGGGCAGGTTGAGCGCTTCGGCCACCGCTTCATGGGTGATCGCACCCTTGTAGACGTTGAGGCCCGCGGCGAGGTGCGCATCGGCCGCCATCGCGGCCTCCGCGCCGAGATTGGCGAGCTTCATCACGAACGGCAGCGTCGCGTTGTTAAGCGCGAAGGTGCTGGTGCGCGCGACCGCGCCTGGCATGTTGGCGACGCAATAATGGATCACGCCGTCGACCTCATAGACCGGGTCCTCATGCGTGGTAGCGCGGCTGGTCTCGAAGCAGCCGCCCTGGTCGATTGCGATATCGACCAGCACCGAGCCGCGCTTCATCGTCTTGAGCATGTCGCGGGTGACGAGCTGGGGCGCGGCGGCGCCCGGCACGAGCACCGCGCCGATCACCAGTTCCGCCTCTGTCACGGCCGCCGCGATCGCTGCCTTGCTGGCATAGGCGGTCTTGATCTGGCTGCCGAAGTGCAAGTCGAGCTCGGCAAGGCGGGCATTGCTGATGTCGTAGATGGTGACGTCGGCGCGTAGGCCGGTGGCCATCTGCGCGGCGTTGATACCCGACACGCCGCCGCCGAGAATCGCGACCTTGGCCGGCGCGACGCCGGGGACGCCGCCGAGCAGCACGCCGCGGCCGCCCTGTTCCTTCTCGAGATAATGCGCGCCGACCTGCACGGACATGCGGCCCGCGACTTCGCTCATCGGCTTGAGCAGCGGGAGCGAGCGGTCGTTGGCGGTGACGGTCTCATAGGCGATGCAGGTCGCACCCGACTTGATCAGGCCCGCCGCCTGCTCGGGATCGGGCGCGAGGTGGAGATAGGTGAACAGCGTATGGCGCGGTTCGAGCATCGCCACTTCCTGGGCCTGCGGTTCCTTGACCTTCACGATCATGTCGGACTGCGCGAAAACGTCGGCAGCGGTGGCGACGATGCGCGCGCCGGCGGCGACATAGTCGGCGTCCTGGATGTCGATGCCACTGCCCGCATTGGTCTGCACGACCACGTCATGGCCATGCGCGGTCAGTTCCGCGACCAGCGACGGCGTGAGACCGACGCGATATTCGTGATTCTTGATTTCCTTGGGGACGCCGACACGCATCATGCACTCTCCGAACTTGGTTTTGTTTCGGAGCGCAGCCTAACGCAGGAAGCCGCCGCGAATCTCTGCAAACTTATGTGACTTGCGCGGGCAGGTTGCATGAATATTGTGATGTTAGCGCAAAATTGTGGAATTCATGCAAGATGGACCGAATTGACGAGGCGATACTGAAACAGCTCGCAATCAACGCGCGAGCGCCGGTGAGCCAGATCGCGGGGCAGGTGGGCCTGTCGCAATCGGCGTGCACGCGTCGCATCCAGGCGCTGGAGGCGTCGGGGCATATCCTGGGCTACAATGCCCGGCTGGGGCTGCGGCGGCTGGGATACAGCGTCACCGCCATGGTCGACATCACGCTGGGCACCGAAGTGGGTGAGGATCTGGCGCGATTCGAGGCGGCGGTGGCGCAGATCGACGGCATCGTCGAATGCGCGCTGGTTTCCGGCGGATACGACTATCGCCTGAAGATACTGTGCCGCGACCTCGACGACTATGAACGGCTGCACCGGGAAGAGATGGGGCGGCTGCCCGGGGTGGTGAAGATCAGTTCCAGCTTCGTCCTGCGCGCGGTCCCGACGCGGAGCGAAGCCAACGCACTATTTCCCACCACGGGACGGTGAATTTCACTGCAATTGCACCCCGATGCTGCGCGTGCTAACTGCGCCGCCGTTTCAACGGACAGGTAGCCGGTCTGACATGACCACTGCATTGCTCGCCACGGTACGCAAGTTTCTCCCGTGAGCGAGGCCAACGGAAGCCCCGAGCCGGCCGACGACTCGTCTTCTCATCTTACCCATGATCAGCATCACGGACATGGCCGCCCGGCGGCCATCGCGAAGCTGGTCGTCGGTGCGATCGGGATCGTGTTCGGCGATATCGGTACCAGCCCGCTCTACGCGTTTCGCGAAGCCTTTGCGGGGCACCATCCGCTGACGCTCGACGAAGCGCACATCATGGGTGTCATCAGCCTGATGTTCTGGTCGATGCTGCTGATCGTGACGCTGAAATACGTCACCGTCATCATGCGCGCCGACAACAAGGGCGAGGGCGGTAGCCTGGCGTTGCTGGCGCTGATCAATGCCGCCAGCGGACAGAAGCGCTGGACTGCGGGGATCGTACTGCTCGGCGTGTTCGCGACCGCGCTGTTCTATGGCGATTCGATGATCACCCCGGCGGTGTCGGTGCTGTCGGCGGTCGAGGGCATCGCGGTCGCCGCGCCGGCGGCCAAGGGTTGGATCCTGCCGATCGCCGTGGGCCTGCTGGTCGGGCTGTTCGCGATCCAGCGGACCGGTACCGCGCGTGTCGGTGCCATGTTCGGGCCGATCATGCTGACCTATTTCGCGACGATCGCGACGCTGGGCGTGCTGAGCGCGATCCAGACGCCCGAGATCCTGTGGGCCTTCTCGCCGCACTATGCGGTGCAGTTCTTCCTGAGTGATGGGCTTGCCGCGTTCCTCGCGCTCGGCGCGGTCGTGCTCGCGGTGACGGGCGCCGAGGCGCTCTATGCCGATATGGGCCATTTCGGGCGCAAGCCGATCCGCATCTCGTGGCTGTGGTTCGTGCTGCCGGCGCTGATGTGCAACTATATGGGGCAGGGCGCGCTGCTGATGCGCGACGCCTCCGCGCTGCAGAGCCCCTTCTACATGCTCGCCCCCGAATATCTGCGGCTGCCGCTGGTGGGGCTGGCGACGATGGCCGCGATCATCGCGTCGCAGGCGGTGATCACCGGTGCCTTTTCGGTCACGCAGCAGGGCATCCAACTCGGTTTCATCCCGCGCCTGCGCATCTCGCATACCAGCGCATCGACTGCGGGACAGATTTACATCCCGCTCATCAACTGGGCGCTGATGGTTGCGATCATCCTGCTGGTGCTGACCTTCCAGACCTCGTCCAACCTGACTGCGGCCTATGGCATTGCGGTGACTGGGGCGATGCTGATCGACAACTGCCTGTTGGCGGTGGTGCTGTTCAGCCTGTGGAAGTGGAAGAAGCGCTATGCGATCCCGTTCCTGGCGGTCTTCTTCCTGATCGATCTGGCATATTTCAGCGCGAACCTGACCAAGATACCCGATGGCGGCTGGTTCCCGCTGTTCGCCGGTGTGATCATCTTTACGCTGCTGACCACCTGGGCGAAGGGCCGGCGCCTGATGGTTGAGCGGATGCGTGAAGGCGCGATGCCGATCAAGGTTTTCATCCAGTCCGCCGCGGGCTCCGCGACGCGGGTGGGCGGCACTGCGGTGTTCATGACCTCGACCCCCGAGGGCGTGCCGCACGCGCTGCTCCACAACCTCAAGCACAACAAGGTGCTGCACGAGCGGGTGATCCTGCTGACCGTGAAGATCGCCGACGTCCCCTTTGTCGCCGAGGAGGCGCGGGTGAAGGTCGACGATCTGGGGCAGGGCTTCCACCGGATGCTGCTCTATTACGGCTTCATGCAGGAGGCCGACGTGCCCGGCGCACTGAAGGCGGTGGGGGCGTGCGGCGGCAAGTGCGGTGGCGTGTTCAACATGATGGACACGAGCTTCTTCCTGTCCCGCCAGACCCTGTTGCCGTCCGAGCGGCCCGGGATGCGGATCTGGCGCGAGAAGCTGTTCGCCTGGATGCTGCGCAACGCGGAAAGCGCGATGGAGTTTTTCCGCCTGCCCACCAACCGTGTCGTCGAACTGGGCAGCCAGGTCGAGATTTGAGCGGTGCCTTCCGTCATCCCGGCCTTGTGCCGGGATCCACCGGGCGGCAGGCGATGGTGTGGCGCGTTGAGAGCATTGCCGGGGCTCCGTGGACCCCGGGCGCAAGGTCGGGGTGACGGATAGGAATGGCTGCTGCGCCGATCATCGTCACCGCATTGCTCGGCCGTGCCGATCAGGCGGCGTTTGACGCTTTGCGGCGTGAACATTATCCGCCCGAGCGCAACGTCCTGGCGGCGCATCTGACACTGTTCCATCACCTTCCGCCTTCTGTGGAGGACGAGTTGAAGCACCGGCTGACCGGCGCGACGCGTGGCGTGCGCGTGCCCGTGGCCAGGGCGACGGGGCTGATGTCACTAGGGCGAGGGGTGGCCGTGAAGATCGAATCGCCCGGGCTGGCGACGATCCGCAGCGAACTGGCGGGGGCGTTCGCTGGGCTGATGATGCCGCAGGACGCAGGCGCGTGGCGGCCGCATGTCACGATCCAGAACAAGGTCGCGCCGTCGATGGCGAAGCTGCTGCTGGGCGCGTTGGGCAAGGAATTCCGGGTGCGCGAAGTGGAAATCGCGGGACTTGCCACCTGGTATTATCGCGATGGCCCCTGGGAAGCGCTTTCGCGTCACATGTTCGCTTGACCGGCCGGAAAACCCCACTTATGTGCGCCGCTCGCCCGAACCGGAACAGGTGACGGGCCGCCTTGGTAGGGCGGAGTAGCTCAGTTGGTTAGAGCACGGGAATCATAATCCTGGGGTCGGGGGTTCAAGTCCCTCCTCCGCTACCATTCCTCATTTTCCGTCGACGATCCGTTTTGGCCGCCGGTGGATTTTTTCCAAGTAAAATCAAATATTTTTGATGCCCGTTGTGCGCGGCAGTGTCCCGCTGTGACCTGTTGCGGTCGCCCACGTCAATTTGAGTTGGGGGTATTTTGGGGGTGATTTTGCCTGTTTCCAGAACAGGCGATACCCCCAGACGCCGCACAAGGAACTCGAACTAAAATATGCCGGCAAGCGACAGTGTCCCTACAAGCTGTCGGATGGTGATGGTTTGCACCTGCTCGCGCAGCCGAGCGGCTCGAAATTGTGGCGCTTGAAATACCGCTTCGACGGCAAGGAAAAGCCGCTGAGCTTCGGCAAGTATCCGGTCGTCAACCTGGCGATCGCTCGCGAGAAGCGGACAGAGGCCAAACAGCCGCTCGATCAAGGTAGAGATCCCGCAGAAGTCAAGGAGCGGAAGAATCGCGAGCGGAAGGCACTCATGCTGTTCGAGGAAATTGCGCGGGCCTGGCACGCCAATCGCGTCGAAGGGCTCGATCCAGGGCATGCCCAGCGTGTCATCAATCGGATGGAGCGCGATGTATCTCCGGTCATCGGAAAGCGCGCGATTGCGGAAATCGATGCGCCCGAGATTCTGGGTTTGATCCGTCTAGTTGAGGCACGGGGTGCCCTCGACATCAGCAGGCGCGTCAAGCAGGGCGTCAGCCAGGTCTTTCGCTTTGCAATCGCCAACGGCTGGGCCAAGTCGGATCCGACCCTTAGTTTGAGCGATGCGCTCAAACCCAAGCCGCCGGTTGAGCACATGGCGCGGGTTTCATCGGCGGGTTCCCCGCACTGGTCCGGGCAATCACGGATTACGACGGCGAGGAGACGCCGCGTCGGCGTGAGATCACGCGCGATGCGCTTCGCGAAATGGGGCGAGTTCGAGAAACTTGAAGGTGCGGAACCGATTTGGCGCCTGTCACCCGAACGCATGAAGATGGATCGCGAACATATCGTGCCCTTGCCGCGTCAGGCTGTCGAACTTTTGCGCCGCCGCCGCCGCGAAACCAAGGGCGACTATGTGTTTCCTGGAGCCAAGCCTGGGAAGCCGATCTCCGAGAACACCATGATCTATGCCTGCTATCGAATGGGGTATCTCGGCCGTCGGACCGTGCATGGTTTTCGAGGGCTTGCGTCGACCTGGGCGAACGAAGCCGAGCAGTACCAGCCGCCTTCGATCGCGAGTTGATGTCGAAATCGGGAAGAGGCGATCGAGCGCGAATAAGAGGCGTTGCTCATCTCCACAGATCTGCGGTCGGAAAAATTTCAGAACGATGTCGGTTTTGTGAAATCCGTTCGTCTCCCTTGTGAAAGCCGCGGCGATGGACCGCCGGCTGCAACAGAGGGTCATATGACGCGATTTGGCAGTGTAGTTGGCGCGTGCGCAGCAATCTTCATCCCTGCAGCCGCCTGGGCGCAGACGGCAACACACGAGCAAGCCGCTCCGGCAGAGGCGCCGATCGCCGATGAAGGCGGCGAGATCGTCGTCACGGGTTCGCGTATCGATCGCAACTTCGATACGCCGACCCCCACGATCACCGTCACCGCCGAGGATCTCTCGGTCGGCGCACGTCCCAACGTCGCCGCGGCGCTGAACGATCTGCCGCAGTTCCGCGCGACCACCTCGGCTCAGACCACCGGCACCAACACCGGCGCAGGCAATGCCCCGGTTGACCTGCGCGGCCTTGGCATCAACCGCACCCTCGTTCTGGTCGACGGCCGCCGTATCGTCAGCGACAATGATCTCAACACCATTCCCAACGTACTGATCCGCAGCGCGCAGGTGGTAACCGGCGGCGCATCCGCGGCATGGGGCTCGGGCGCCGTCGCGGGCGTCGTCAACATTGGCATCGACGAGAAGTTCAGCGGCCTCCAGCTCGGCGCCGAAGCCGGTCTCTCGACCTATGGCGATGCCGCGCAACACCGCTTCGACGGGAAGGCCGGGTTCGGCTTCGCCGACGGTCGCGGCCACTTCGTGATCGGCGGCGAGTATTTCAACAGCAACGGCATCGTGCCCAAGGTCGCGCGCGACAAGATCGGCCGCTGGGCCTCGTTCGACGGCGCGATGACGCCCGACGTCGGCTTCTCGACCTCGGCCTATGGCGGCCTGATCACCTCGGGCGTGCTCAAGGGCAAGGCGTTCAACCCCGACGGTTCGCTGCGCGACTTCAACTATGGCCGGGTGGTCGGCGGCTACATGACCGGTGGCGAGGGCGGATCGAACGACGATCTCAGCCCGCTGATGACCCCGCAGCGCCGCTACAGCGCGCTCGGACGCCTGACCTATGAGCTCACCCCGTCGATCAAGGTGACGGCCGAGCTGCGCCACTCGCGCATGTACAACAACTATATCTGGTTCGGCGAGCATGTGCAGGGCACGGCGACCTCCGGAATCCAGATCAAGTCGGACAATCCCTTCCTCTCGAATCAGGTGCGCACCGCGCTGGCCAATGCCGGCCAGACGAGCTTCTATATGGGCCGCTTCAACAGCGATCTATCCTTCCCGACGATCGATTTCGAGCGGAAGGTCACCCAGGGTACGCTGGCGTTCGACGGCAAGATCGGCTCGAACCTGCGCTGGAGCGCCTATTACAGCCATGGCGAGTACCAGAACAACATCGACACGCCCGGCTTCCTGCTGACGCGTGAGTTCGCCAATGCCGTCGATGCGGTGGCCGGGCCGGGCGGGACACCGATCTGCCGGATCGCACTGACCAACCCCTCGACCAACTGCGTGCCGATCAACCTGTTCGGCCTTGGCGCTCCGTCTCAGGCGGCGATCGACTATGTCACGGGCACGCCGAGCCAGCGCGCGACGACCAAGCTGGATGTGGGCGGACTCAGCTTGCGCGGCGAGCCGTTCGCGCTGCCTGCCGGCGCGGTCTCGTTCGCGGTGGGCGTCGAGGCGCGCAAGGAGAGCATCGTCCAGACCGTCGGTGCGCTCGATGCCGCCAAGGCGTTCCGCACCTTCAGCTTCTCGGCGATGTCGGGCAGCTTCGATGTGAAGGAAGCGTTTGGCGAAGTGCTGGTGCCGCTGATCCACAACACGCCGCTGCTGCGCAAGCTGGAGTTCAACGGCGCGGTGCGCGTCAGCGACTATAGCACGACGGGCTCGATCTGGTCGTGGAAGCTCGGCCTCACCAACGAGTTCTTCCCCGGCTTCCGTGGCCGCGCGACCCGCTCGCGCGACATCCGCTCGGCCAATCTGAGCGAGCTCTATACGCAGACGACGACCGGCTACAACACGATCTACGACCCGGTCACCAAGCAGAACGTCTATGTGCTGAGCAACGGCGGCGGCAATCCCAATCTCGATCCGGAAAAGGCCGATACCTGGACCGTTGGCTTCACCTATTCGCCGCCCGCGGTTTCGGGCCTCAACCTGTCGGTCGACTATTTCAACATCGACGTCGACGATGTCATCACCACCGTCGCCGCGCAGGATCTGGTGACGCGCTGCTATAACGGCAACACTGCCTTGTGTGCACGCGTCGAGCGCGACGGGGCCGGGAACATCACCCGTACCGTCTCGACCTTTGTCAATCTGGCGAACTACAAGACCGACGGCATCGACGCGGAAATCTCCTATGTCCTGCCGCTGGACCGCCTGTTCGCCTCGTCCGAAGGGCGCATGAAGTTCCGCGTGCTCGGCACCTGGGTCAACAGCCTCACCACCGACGATGGCGTCGTGAAGCTCGAATATGTCCGGTCGCAGGGCTATTCGTTCGGCCTCGGCGTGCCGGCATGGCGGGTGAACGGCTCGATCGGCTATGAGGACAAGAGCTTCTCGGGCCTGGTCCGCGCCCGCTACATCTCGCCGGGCGAGTACAACAACCAGGTCCCGCTCACCAACAACCACATCGGCGCCTACACCTATTTCGACCTGCAGGCGCAGATGAAGGTGCCGGTGGCGGAAGGGCGGCAGATGGAGGTCTACGCCAACATCTCCAACCTGTTCGACAAGGATCCCCCGCCGGGGTCGCTGTTCTCGCCCTATTACGACGTGCTGGGCCGCTACTTCACCCTCGGCGCCCGCGTCCGCTTCTGATCCCCGTTTCGGCAAACCCGCCCGGCGCCATGCCGCGGCGGGTTTGACCTTAGGAGAGTGCCCGATGTTCCTTCGCCCTGCCTTTGCCGCGGCGCTCGCGCTGTTCCCCTCCACTGCGATCGCTCAGGTCGCCAAGCCCGCTGCGATCGTTGCCGACGGCTTGCCCGCCATTCCCGAGGCGCTCGCCGCCGACACCTTGCCCTATCTCCAGGCGCGCAAGGCGAACTTCCTCGGCTGGAACCCGGTCGATCGCTCGATGCTGGTCAAGACACGCTTCGCCAATACCGATCAGGTGCATCGGGTGCGCGCGCCCAATGCCGATCGCACCCAGCTGAGCTTCGAGGACGAACCGATCCTGATGGCGAGCATCGCGCCCGGTGTCGGCGACGTCACCGTGGTGCAAAAGGACGTTGGCGGCGGCGAATTCTACCAGCTCTTCCGGCTGGCCGACGGGCGGCTTCAACTGCTCACTGACGGCAAGAGCCGCAACTGGTTCGGCGGATGGAGTCCCGACGGCAAGCTGCTCGGCTACTCCTCGACGCGGCGCAACGGCGCCGACGCCGATCTCTATGTGGTCGATCCGCGCGATCCCAAGTCCGACCGGCTGGTCGCGACGGTCAAGGGCGGCGGCTGGAACATCGCCGACTTCTCCGCCGACGGGGCCAAGGCGCTGGTGATCAACCGCATGTCGATCAACCGTGCCGATCTCTATGAGCTCGATCTCAAGACCGGCAAGATGCGCGCGCTCAACGACGGGAAGCGCGAGGTGTCGCACATCGCCCCGCGCTACGCGCCCGACGGCGGCATCTGGGTGTTGTCGGATGTCGATTCCGATTTCGTCCGGCTGGGCCGGCTCGATCCGCGCACGGGCAAGTTCACGGCGGTCTCGAAGGAACCGAAATGGGACGTGACCGACTATGCACTCGCGCCCGATGGCAGCTTCCTTGCCTATGCGACCAATGAGGCGGGCGTTAGCCGGCTGCACGTGCTCGACGCCGCGACCGGTGCGACCCGCGATGTCACTGGCCTTCCCGCCGGCGTGATCCCTTACTCGATCGGCTCGTCGATCGAGATCGCGCCCTGGGGCACGATCGGCCTCAGCATGTCGTCGGCGCGCGTCGCGGGCGACGCCTTTGCCGTCGATCCCAAGACGCTGGCGGTGACGCGCTGGACCGCGAGCGAGACCGGCGGGCTCGACCCGACGAAGAATGTCGAGCCGCAGCTTGTCGAGGTGAAGAGCTTCGACGGCGAGGCGGTGACCGGCTTCCTCTATCGCCCCGATCCCGCGCGCTTCCCGGGCAAGCGTCCGCTCGTCGTCAACATCCACGGCGGACCCGAGGGGCAGACCCGGCCCGATTTCCTCGGGGCTGAGAACTACTATCTCAACGAGCTCGGCATCGCGCTGTTCTTCCCCAATGTCCGTGGCTCGAGCGGCTTCGGCAAGCGCTTTGTCAACCTCGACAACGGGCCGTTCAAGCGCGAGGATTCGGTCAAGGATATCGGCGCCTTCCTCGACACGCTGTCGGGCGATACGACGCTCGATCCTGCCCGGTTCGCGGTCACCGGCCTCTCCTATGGCGGCTATATGTGCTACGCCACCGCCACCCATTATTCGGCGCGGCTCAAGGGCGCGAACTGCTATGTGGCGATCTCCAACTTCGTCACCTTCCTCGAGAATACCCAGTCCTATCGCCGCGATCTGCGCCGCGTCGAATATGGCGACGAGCGCGACCCGAAGCAGCGCGCCAAGCTGATCGAGATCTCGCCGCTGACCAGCGTCGACAAGATCGACCTGCCTTTGCTGATCGCGACCGGCGGCAACGATCCGCGCGTTCCGGCCAGCGAGGCGGATCAGATCATCAAGGCGGTCCGCGGCAAGGGCGGCACGGTGTGGCATCTGCTCGCGCAGAATGACGGGCACGTTTTCCGCAAGAAGGAGAATGAGGACTATTATTTCTGGACGAGCGTGTTGTTCTGGAAACAGACGCTGCTCGGCGACGCGCCTCGGTGACACTAGTGCTCGTGCTTACCGTCGCCATGGCCGTCCTCCTGTCCGTCGCCCCCTTGAAGGCGGCGGAACGGAGGGCGCCCGCCGTGGCGGTGGATCATCATGTCCATATCCATTCGCCGGCGATCCTCGCCATTCTGCCCGACTATTGCGCCAGCCCGGGCCGGGCCAGCCCATGCGATCCCGAATTCTCCAACCCGCTGACCGCTGACGATCTGCTGCTGGCGATGGACAAGGCGGGAATTCGGCGCGCACGGGTGATGTCGACCGCCTATCTGGCGGAAAGTCCGATGATGGTGCCGCCGGCTCCGGATCATGTGGCAATCGTGCGCAAGGCGAATGACTTCACCGTCGCGCTGGCGCGCGAGCATCGCGGGCGGCTCGAAGCCTATATCGGTGTCAATCCGCTCACCACGACGGCATTATGGGAAATCGACCGCTGGCATGGAGATCGCAACGTTGCCGGCGTGAAGATTCACCTCGCCAATTCGCGGTTCGACTATCACCAGTCCGATCAGGTCAAGACGCTGGCGACGACCGTGCGCGCTGCGGCGGCGGCGCGTCTGCGGATCATGATCCATATGCGTAACCGGGCAGCCGGCTATGGCGCGGACGAGGCGCGGATATTCCTCAGCGACGTGCTGCCGGCCGCGCACGGCACGACGGTGCAGATCGCGCATGCGGCGGGCTGGGGTGGCATCGATTCCGCGACCCTCGACGCGCTGGGCGTGTTCGCCGACGCCTGCGAGCATGATCGCGCGCGTTGCGCCAATCTCTATTTCGACCTGGCCGCCATCACGCCCGGTGCCGCATCGGGGCAGAACAAGGCGGCGCTGGTCGGCCTGATGCGCAGGATCGGGATCGAGCATTTCCTGCCGGCATCGGACTGGCCGTTCGCGCGCGATCTCCGCGTCTATTATGCCGGACTCGCCGCCCTTCCGTTGACGCGCTCCGAATGGCGGCAGATCGCCCGCAACAAGGGCCCATGACACGCCCGGCGCCGATCATGCCGCTCCGCGCAAGAATCCTGTCGAATTCTGGCAGCGAGGTCATGTAGGGGACGGGCAGGGAACGCGATGAACCAGTTGAGCGAGATGTTGCGGCACGTGCGGGCCGTTCTGCGGCGACGCGGCGTGGCGGATCAGGATGCCGAGGACCTGGTCCATGAGGCCTTTCTGAAGGTGGAGCGCTACGAGCAGCGGCACTCGGTGCGGTCGCAGGAAGCGCTCATGGTCAAGGCCGCCGTCAACCTCTCGATCGACGAGGAACGGCGCGAGCGCCGCGCTCCCTTTTCCAGCGGAAATGTGTTCAGTATCGCCGATGCCACTCCCAACCCCGAACAGGTGCTGCAATCCCAGGCGCGCCTGAACCACGCGGCTGCCGGGCTCGCGCGATTGCCCGAACGCACCCGCCGCATCCTGCTCCGGCGGCGTCTCGACGGGGTCAGTTACGCGACGATCGCCAGCGAAGAGGGGATGTCGATCCCTGCCGTTGAAAAACAGGTTGCCCGGGCGACCCTGGAAATGATGAACTGGATGGAACAATGGTGATGCGATCCAGAGAGGAGCGAACGCGCCTGAACGCTGAGGCGTCGGCCTGGCTCGCCCGCATCCAGGGGCCGCGGGGCGGTGAGGCGCGGGGTGCGCTGCAGGACTGGCTCAGGGCCGATCCGGCGCATCAGGAAGCGTTCGAGCGCGCCACCGAGATGTGGGACCTCCTGCCTGGCGCGGTTGCCGCGTCTGAAGAAGAAGCGCCGCAGCGATCGGTTTCGCGGCGGTTCGTGCCGCTGGCGATCGCCGCTTCGCTGGCCGTGGTCGCCGGCGTCGGCGCGATGACGGCCTTGCTCGACCGGCCGTTGACCTTCGACACCCGCGTCGGCGAGCAGCGCACGGCGGCGCTGGACGATGGCAGCCGGGTCTCGCTCAACACCGATAGTCACGTCACGGTGAAGTTCGCTCGCGACGAACGTGAGGTTTCGCTCGACCGTGGCGAGGCCGTGTTCGACGTGGCACATGATGCCGCGCGGCCCTTTGTGGTGGTGGCCGGTGACGAACGGATCCGGGCGCTCGGTACCAGCTTCATCGTGCGGCGGGATGGGGATCGCGTCCGCGTCACGCTGCTCACCGGCAAGGTCGAGGTCACACGCATGGGGGGCCTGCTCGCGGTCCTCGCGCCCGGCGAACGCCTCTCGGCAACCCCCGACGCGGTCCCGGTACTTGATCGTCCACTACTCGATTCAATCACCGCCTGGCGCCACGGCGAACTGCGATTTCGCGATACGCCCCTGTCGGAGGCCGTCACCGAAGTGAACCGGTATGGCGGGCGGCGCGTGATCGTGAATGACGCGCGGCTCGCTTCACTCCCCATCTCGGGCGTCTTTGCGACTGCCAATCCGGCAGAGTTCGCCGCGGCGGTGGCGCAGCTTCACGGCCTGCACGTGCAGTCGGAAGGCGAAGCGGTGCTTTTGACGCCTTGACCACATCTTCCTGCCACCGACAGCGCGTCATCCCCTATCGTCGTTTCGTCGGCCGGAACGATCCGGTGGAATGGCGTAGAGGCGGGACGTGATTCAAGGCGGCAAGCTGGCGATGATAGGCGCGTTCACGTGCATCGCCGTGCCCGCCGCCGAAGCACAATCCACCGCCCGGTTCCGGTTCGCGCTGCCCCGCCAGGACCTTTCGCTCTCGCTGGAGGCCGTGGCGACGATCACCCGGACCAACATCATCTTCCTGCCGGCCGCCGCCAGGGGACGTGTCGCACCGGCGCTCGACGGCACTTACACCGCGGCCGAGGCGTTGCGCCGCCTGCTCAGGGGGACGGATCTGGATTTCACCGTGACCGCAGGCGGCTCTTACGTGGTCGCTAGGCGCGCGGTCGAACGACGTGCGCAGCGCCCGCTCGCCATGACCAGACCGCCTTCGGCACCGCCCGCGCTTCCACGGGAGAAGCCGGAGGAAGTACAGGACGTCGTCGTCACCGGTTCACGCATCGACCTGCTCGGCTTCGAGGCGCCGACCCCGACGTCGCATATGGGGCGTCTGGACCTCGAAATGGGCGGCCGCGCCAACGTCGCCGCCGCGCTGAACGATCTGCCGCAATTCCGAGGTACGATCTCACCGCAGACCAGCGGCACCAATACGAGTGCCGGCATGGCGCCGGTCGATCTTCGTGGCCTGGGGATCAATCGTACGCTCGTGCTGCTCGACCGACGCCGCTTCTCGAGCGACAACGACCTCAACACCATCCCCACGGTGTTGATCAAGTCGGTCGATATCGTGACTGGTGGCGCGTCCGCGGCCTGGGGGTCGGGTGCGGTTGCCGGCGTGGTGAACATCGTCCTAGACGACGATCTGCGCGGAGTTCGGCTCGGCGGCCAGGCGGGCATCTCGGCGCGAGGCGATGCGGCGGAACGCCGGTTCGAGGGTGCGCTCGGTATGCCATTCGCGGCCGGCCGCGGACAGGTAACCCTGGGCGCCGAGTATCTCGACAATGACGGGGTCATTCCGAAGCGCTCCCGTCCGAGCGTCGGGCGCTGGGCCAGCGTGGCTGCCGGGAACGGCAACTTCGTGCTGGCCCCAGATGTGGGATTCGCCAATGCCGCACGCGGCGGGCTGATCCTGAGCGGCGTCCTGGCGGGTCAGGTCTTCAACCCCGACGGGTCGCTTCGCGACTTCCGGTACGGCACGGTGGTGGGCACCGAGATGATCGGCGGGGAGGGGCCATCGAACGACGATCTCAGCGCGCTCGTTACGCCGCAACGCCGCTACAGCGCGCTCGGCCGCGTTACCTTCAAGCCGAACGACTCCGTCAAGATCACGGCGGAATTGCGCCATTCGCGCATGTGGAACGACTATATCTGGTTCGGTGACCATAATCGCGGCAACATCTTCATCGCGCGGGACAATGCCTTCCTGTCGTCTGAGATCGGCGCACGGCTGCTGGCGGCGGGAGAATCTGGCTTCACGATGGGCCGGTTCAATTCCGATTTTCCTTTCCCCCGCATCGATTTCGAGCGGGTGACGACGCAGGGAACGATCGCGCTCGACGCGACGATAGGGCCGAGCTGGCGTCTGAGCGGCTATTACAGCCATGGCGAGTATCGCAACGACATCGACACGCCCGGCTTCGTGATCGGTGCCAACTTCAACCAGGCTGTGGATACGGTCCGCGATCCCGTGACCGGGCGGCCGGTCTGCCGCATCAAGCTCAGCGAGCCCTCGAGCGCTTGCGTGCCGATCAACCTGTTCGGCGACGGCGCACCGTCGGCGGAAGCGCTCGCCTATATCACCGGCACGCCGCGCCAGCGCGCCACGACCACATTGGATGTGGGTGGCATCAGTCTACGCGGCGAGCCGTTGACGCTCGCGGCCGGCGCCGTTTCCGTCGCGGCGGGGATCGAAGTGCGGCGCGAGGCGATCCGGCAGGCCGTGGGCGATCTCGATCTCGCCCGCGCGTTCCGATCGTTCAACTTCGCGCCGATCGATGGCGGTTTCACCGTCAACGAGGCCTTTGGGGAGGTACTCGTTCCGCTGGTGCGCGACCGACCACTGCTGCGCAAGCTGGAGTTGAACGCGGCGGTGCGCTTGTCCGATTACGACACCACGGGATCGATCTGGTCCTGGAAGTTGGGGGCCACAAACGAGTTTTTTCCCGGTTTTCGCGGGCGGTTCACGCGCTCACGAGACATCCGGTCGGCCAACCTTGCCGAACTCTTCACGCAGCTCACGGTGGGCTACAACACGCTCACCGATCCGCTGCGGAATGTCAGTGTCTATGTAATCAACCACACCGGCGGCAACCCCCGCCTGCGGCCCGAAACGGCGACGACCTTCACCGCGGGATTTCTCTATGCTCCGCCAGGGGTCCGCGGTCTTCGCTTTTCGGCTGATTATTATCGCATCCGTATCGACGATGTGATCACCACGGTCTCCGCCCAGGACCTCGTCATCCGTTGTTTCAATGGCAACCACACGCTGTGCGCGAATGTCGAGCGGGATGCGGACGGCAACATTATCCGCACGCTCACCTCATATCTGAACCTGTTCGAGTATAGGACTGACGGCATCGATGCCGAACTCTCGCAGACACTGTCCTCCCGTCGCCTTGCCAATCTTCCCGGCGAATTCACACTGCGGTTGCGGGCGCACTGGGTCAACAGCCTCAAGACCAATGATGGTGTAACGATGATCGAGTATGTCCGGTCTCAGGGCAACTCCTTCAGCCTCGGCGTGCCGAAATGGCGGGCGAACGCCAGCATCGGCTATGAGAGTGAGGATTTTGGCGCGCAGCTTCGCGCGCGTTATATCTCTCCAGGCAACTACAACTCCACCATCAATCTGCTCAACAATCACATTCCCGCTTATAGCTATCTCGACCTCTTCGCGCGCGCGCGCATCGCGACCGGTCCACGAACGAAGATGGAGGTTTACGGCAACGTGACCAACCTTCTCGACAAACCGGCCCCCAATGGGTCGCTCTATTCACCCTTCTATGATGTGATCGGCCGATACTTTTCGCTGGGCGTTAGGCTTGTGTACTAGATTGGGGAGTTCTCGCCTGGTCACCGCTTGGCGGCGGCGCGGTGATGGCATTGCTCGATTCCAAGGCTCGGGAACCGGCGCTTGAATGCGGGGTGTCGAGCGCGAGCATGACGGTAGCTGGACGATCGCTCCGCGATCATCTCGACAAGGCCTTCGCCTTTGAGATGCGACAGCTTCGCGACCGGCCGATAGCGGTCGAGACCCTGTCCGCGCTGCCGCTCGACCACCCGCAGCGAGCATAAGCCGCAGCCTGGCTCGAGCGAACCTGGTCTGGCGTCGCCCGCCTAGACGCCGGAGGTTGAGTTTGCGCGTCGGCGCGGTGGCCGCTCGCACGGCGTGTGCCGAGCTTCCGAACTTGCTGACCAACGGCGATCAACCGAAACGGGGCATCAAGGCTCGGCAGCGATGCGGCCTTGTGCGCGATAATCGACGTCCGCTCGGAGGTTTCACGATTCCCGCGTGTCGGATCGAATACGTCGATATCTCCGCCCCCGACAATTATCCGCTCATCGCGACTGTTGCTCACATACAGATAGGGATCGGAAGTTTCCTATTCGCCCGCAGAAACAGGTAGCCGCCCCATTTGAAACGGTTCGACGTACCCTCGAACGGCAGATTCATGGAACACTAAGCAGTTGAAGGAGTTTATCTTTTCGCGGTCGGGAGGCGGAAGCATTCAAGGAGAGTATCGATGAGTGTCAAAGGTAAACTCAAAGAAGCCGCTGGGTATGTGGAAGAGGAGCTGAACGAGCATGGTGACAGCCCCGAGGCAAAGAAAAGGGCTGAGGAAGGCCGTGCTCTACGCAATGAAGGGAGGGTCGAGGACGGCAAACCGCCGAAGACCGCACCAGTCGGCAGCGGCGCCGATTGACGCCCGCATCTAGCCACGCACAGGCGCCGCCCTGCGAGGGGCGGCGTTTGTCATAGAGCCGCCGGTTTGTGCATCTCCGATCGACGGGGCTTCGTCACATGCAATCCTGTCTTTCATCGCCCTGCCCATGCCGTTAAGCGAGAAGCACGACCTCCGCAGTGGCGATCCCGCGTGGGACGAGGAGGACTATTCCGTTCCGTCGAGCACTCCGGCGCCGCGGTACTGCGATGTGGCAATCATCGGCGCCGGTGTAATGGGAGCCGTCCTTGCTGAGCGCCTGACAGTCGATGGACATAGAGTAGCGCTACTAGATCGCCGCCCACCGGCCCATGGTAGCACCGCGGCCTCTACCGCGCAGATCATGTGGGCGATGGACTTGCCGATGCGCGAGCTCGCCGCCAGACTCGGGGAAGCGGAAGCAAGGCGGCGCTGGCAGCGCGTTTACAAGGCAACCCGTGCCTTTGCTGCACGGATCGACGATATTGGGATACCGTGTCACCGCACCGATCGACCGACCCTCTACCTGGAAGGCACCACACTCGACGCTCGCGGGCTGGCTGAAGAGGTTGCATTTCATACGCGCGCCGGGTTGCCGACAGATCTCCTGACGGCCGACGCGATTGCGACGCGCTTCAACATTGCACCGCGTGCCGGGTTGGTCTCCACGGGCGGCTTCGAGCTTGATCCTGTCAAGCTCACTTTGGGCTTGCTCAATCGAGCACTTGGTCGAGGCGCGACAGTCTGCTGGCCATGCGATGTCGTGGCGCTTGAAACCGAAAAGAACGCTGTTGTGCTTACTTTGGAGAATGGCGGACGGATCAGCGCGCGCCATGCGATCTTCGCCGGCGGTTACGAGCGAGCGCCACTCCTTCTGCCACCGGCTTTCGAGCTGCTCTCGACCTTCGTCATGGCAACCCCACCACGGACCGCGCCGCTATGGCGCGAACATGCGATGATCTGGGAAGCTTCCGATCCCTACCTGTATATTCGCACCAGTCGCGATGGGCGGGTTATTGTCGGGGGCGAAGATATCGACGCATTCGATCCGGCGCGCCGGGATCGTGAAACCTCCGAGCGGACCTCGATCATCGCGCACAAAGCCGCAGCGCTGCTGGGCCTTGATGCCCCGCTTTCGGTTGATCGTCGCTGGTCAGCCATGTTCGGAAGCTCGCCCGACGGCCTACCGGCCATCGGGCCCGCCGTGAACTTGCCAGGCGTGTGGCTGAGCGCCGGATTCGGCGGCAATGGCATTGCCTTCGCGGCATTGGCGAGCGAGATTCTAACAGCGGCTCTTTCCGGGCGATTGGATCCCGATGCCGCTTGTTTCGATCCCTATCGTTTTTCGTGAGATAGCGTCTACGAGCCGCCCTGACTTGAGAAGCTTATCTCCCTTTCGGCGCGAGCATCGCCCAAACGACTTTCTCCAGATGGGCGATGCCCGCCAGCCGCATCTCCGATTCGATCTCGGCACGGGTCAGCCGGTCGGGTGCAGATTGGTCTCGACTACCTTCGAAGCGCGGGTCCCACTTAACGGCGGCGATTGGTCTGTATCGCTCGGGTCGTAGGTGCCCGTACCGGTGCGTGCACGTCGGCTTGTCGGACGCGGGAGATACCGCAGATCGATCGTGGCGGCTCAGACGCCGCTGCCCGGGCGATGGAAATGGCGGAAGAGGCCGGGCTTGCTCAACCCTTCGAACATGTCGTCGGGCTGCTCGGGATCGAGAATCTCATTGTCCGCGAGCCACCTCTCGACTTCTGATAAATCCGGAATCTCGTAGGGCACGAGGGTACGCCGCCGGTCGCGCGCATTCTTGCGGCCGGTAAAGCGCAGTCGCTCGACGGTCGCGATGATCGAGGCTGTCCTGGTGATGCTCGTGGCAATCGCCTTTGGCGAGACGCCGAGATGCTCGGCCAGGAGGTCGTTGCGGATCGCAGCGATCTTCTCGGCGCAGCCTTGGTTATTTCCCGTCGCGCAATCGATCGCGACGTCGCATTCGGTGTCGAGTCGCATTGAGCGGTTGTTCATATTGGACGAGCCGACGCGCAGGATCTGATCGTCGACAATCAGGATCTTGGCATGGACGTAGATCGGCGCGCGGTCCCGTGTGACCGGATGGTAGAGCCGCAGGCGATCATGCTTGTCGCGTTGACGCAGCGCGGCAATCAGCCGCGCGCGCGCTGTGTCCATGGCAAGCGGTTCAAGCCACCCCTGCGCGCGTTGCGGATTGACGATGACGATCTCGGGACCATCGGCTTCGTCAAGGCGGCGCGCCAGCGCTTCGGCGATGCGTCGCGATGCGAAATACTGGCTTTCTGCATAGATGAAGCGTTTGGCTCGGGCGATCTGTGCCAGGTAGAGATGTTCGACTTCCAACACCGCGCGCTGCCCCGGCATCTTTGGTACCGTACGGGTGATCGTCACATCGACGTTGGAAAACTGGACGGGCAAGAGGTCGGGCCAGCAATCTTGCCGGGTCCTCACGGCTGAGAGCGGCGCCCCTCCGGCGCGTTTCCAGCGATCTCGCGCGAGCTTGCCAAGCGCCGCTGCTGCTGGACCTTGCAGGGCCGTCGTTGCGTCATGCCAGGGCTCATAGGGTGCGCCATTGGGGCGGACGCGCCCGGGCTCATCGTCACGATGATCGCGCGTATCCCAGCGATCGCCCGTCATGTCGATGCCGCCGCAAAAGGCAAAACAATCATCGATCACGATGATCTTCTGATGATGGGAAGCGCCGGTCGGGTGGTGGGCGTCGAGCTTCACCGTGATGCGCGGGTGCGCCATCCACTTCGCGACGGTGAACACGGTCTTCCCCCGGAACAGCGACTTGATCGCGCCCAGATCCCAACGAAGCAGGAAGACTTCGAGCTCCGGCCGGTTCTGGACTAGCCAATAAATGAAATCGCCGATGGATGAGGGCGCAGCGGCGGCTTGCGCTTCGCCCTCCGGGATCAGCCTGATCCGCGCATCGAAATCCCATCCGATGAGGATGATCTGCTTGCGAGCCTCCAGCATCGCGGCGTGCGCGACACGGAAATAGTCATCGGCGTCGACGATGACGCTCATTTGCGTCGCGCGTGCGGTCTGTCCGACGCGTTTCGTTCCAGATCCCATGACCTGTCATCAAGCTGCGGGCGAGGAAACACAAGGAGTGCTCCGGCCTTCAACGACGAATGGCAGCTTCTGCCGGTTGGTTCTCAAATTGGTCAGGCCCGCCATCGACCCGATAGCCGCATCAGAGCTTTTCTCTCCACATAGAACTGAATCGGATCGGTTTGATCTCTACTGTTGTTCACGGATCAGCGCCTCGGGGGCAGCTGACGTAAGCCGCCAATGCCTCCGTCGCCGACCAGGGAGGTAATGTCGATGCGATGGTAACCGACCGTTTTTGCAACCAAGCAAGCGTCGGAGGCGAGGTTGGCTAGTGCCAGGAGCGCGCACTCGGCCACTGACACAGTTCCGCGAGGCAACTTCGTGCCTGAAGATCTCCGCTTCCGCTTGGTAAAAGCGCTAGCCTGGGGCCCTTTGAGCACCCACTCATCGACCGTCCGGCCGAGATCTTCGAGGTTGAGCGGTTTCAGAAAGGCCGACGAATAGAACATAGGTGATGGACGCATTCGCCGACTGCGTCATAGCAATCCATCTCATTGTGGTGCCGGAACAGTCTCTCCCAATGTGCGTAGTGTAGGCTTTGTGAACGACGGAGATTGGCGTGGCCAGTTCAGCAATCGAACCGACCGGAGACCGCGAAGCCTTTCTCGCGGGTGGCGGAGAAATGGGCGAGCGGATCGCTGGCTTCGACTGGTCGACTACACCGCTCGGTCCGATCACAGACTGGTCGCAAAGCCTGCGCGCGATTGTCGCCTTCGTCGTCCATTGCCCCGTCCCATTGGTGATGCTTTGGGGCGAAGACGGCATCATGATCTACAATGATGGCTATTCGGTCTTCGCGGCGGATAATCACCCTCGCTTGCTCGGCTGCAAGGTACGCGAAGGCTGGCCCGAGGTTGCCGATTTCAACGACAATGTAATGAAGGTCGGCCTCGCCGGAGGCACGCTCGCCTACAAGGACCATGTCCTTAGCCTCAATCGGACCGGCAGGTTCGAGGATGTCTGGCTCAACCTCGATTATTCTCCGGTCTATGAGGATGACGGCTGTCCCGCCGGCGTGCTCGCGGTGGTGGTCGAGACCACCGAAGCTGTGAAGGCTACCAAGGCGCTGCGCGAAAGCGAGGCCCGGCTGCGCTTCCTTGACGCGCTCGGCAAACGCACCGCGGCGCTGACGGACGCGGACGCGATCCTCGCGATCACGACCCGGATGGTCGGCAAGGAGCTCGGCGTCTCCAATTGCGCCTATGCGGACATGGACGAGGATCAGGACGGCTTCACCATCCGCGGGGACTGGGCACGCCAGGGCTCGCGCTCCATCGTGGGCCATTACAGCCTCGCCGATTTCGGCACGCTCGCGGTACGCAATCTTCGCGCCGGCCTGCCGCTCGTGATCAACAACAATCTCGAAGAAATCGGCCCTGAGGAAGCAGCGAGCTTCCAGGCAATCGGGATCGGCGCGACGATCTGCATGCCGCTCGTCAAGGAAGGCCGGTTGACCGCGTTGATGGCGATCCATCATGCCGCACCGCATGACTGGACGGTTGAAGAACTGGCGACGATCCGCGAGATCACTGAACGCAGCTGGGCGCATATCGAGCGCGTGGCGGCCGAGGAAGAGCTCAGGCTCACGGCGGATCGTCTCCGCGAGCTCAACGAAACCCTCGAAAGCCGCGTAGAAGAACGGACGGAGGCCCTCACTCGCAGCCAGACCCAGTTCCGGCTGCTGGTCCAGAGCGTGACCGACTATGCGATCTACATGCTCGATACTGAAGGACTGGTATCGAGCTGGAACGCCGGTGCCGAGCGGATCAAGGGCTTTGCGCCCAGCGAAGTGATCGGGCGACACTTCCGTACCTTCTACCCGGAAGAGGACCGCGCACGGGGAGAACCCGAACGCGCGCTTGAGACAGCGCGGCGCGAGGGGCGGTTCTCCGCGGAAGGTTGGCGCGTCCGCAAGGACGGCTCCCAGTTCCGCGCGAGCGTGGTCATCGATCCTATCTATGATGATGGCGGGGAACTGGTCGGGTTCGCCAAGATCACCCGGGATGTCACTGAGCGTGAGGATGCTCAGCGTGAGCTTGAACTCGCACGAGAGGCGTTGTTCCAGTCGCAGAAGATGGAAGCGATCGGCCAGCTGACCGGCGGTGTCGCCCACGATTTCAACAATCTTCTGACGGCGATTCTAAGCGGCCTCGAACTGCTGCGCAGGCGCGTGCCGGAGGAGCCGCAGATCCTGAAGCTACTCGACAATTCCACGCAAGCAGCGCAGCGCGGCGCGGCGCTCACGCAACGGATGCTCGCTTTTGCGCGCCGCCAGGAACTGACCGCCGAACGGGTGAACGTCCCCCAGCTCGTTGCGGGCATGACCGAGCTCTTGCAGAGTTCGCTGGGGCCGTTGTTCCTGATCGAGACCAGTTTCTCCGCCGGACTCGTGCCCGTGTCGACCGATATCAACCAGCTCGAAATGGCGCTACTGAACTTGGCGGTGAACGCGCGGGACGCGATGCCGGGAGGCGGACGCCTGTCGATACACGCCGACGAGCATCGTGTGGCGAAGGGCGAGGTTGAGGATCTGGCGCCGGGCCACTATGTCCGGCTGACCGTGGCCGACACGGGCAGCGGCATGGATGCGGACACGCTGCGCCGGGCTGCTGATCCCTTCTTCACCACAAAGGGGATCGGTAAGGGCACCGGTCTTGGCCTTTCCATGGTCCATGGCTTTGCCCGGCAGATGGGCGGCACGCTCCAACTCGAAAGCGAGCCGGGTAAGGGCACCCGCGTCCATCTCTGGCTCCGCTCGGACGAAGGCAGTCCCCCGGCGCAGGCCGTTTCATCCGAGGCGCCGGAAGCGGTCGCGATCTCGCCGCGGGTGATCCTCGCCGTCGACGACGATTCGCTGGTGCTAATGAATACCGCGATCATGATCGAGGACCTTGGTCATCGCGTGTTCGAGGCGACGTCGGGAGTGGAAGCCCTCGAACTCTATCGCACCCACCCGGAGATCGATCTGTTGATCACCGACCAGGCCATGCCGGGTATGACGGGCAGCGAACTCATTGCCGAAATCAGGCGAGAGCGCCTCGAACTGCCTGTCATCCTTGCGACCGGTTATGGTGAGACGCCGGGTGAGATCGGTTCGGCGGTTCATCGCCTTGGCAAACCGTTCGGGCAGGCTGAGCTCCGCCGCGCGCTGGTCGCGGTTCTCGGCACCAGTTGACACCCGAGTGAGGCAGCCGTCGATCCCGGGCAATTGTCCTAACCCATGTCAGCCTCGTTGCTTCGTGAGGAGCCTGCCCATTGCCAAAGAGGTTGGCATAGTAGTCCGATCGAGATGCCAGTACTGGCAAGAATGGTAGAATAGCTCGCCGATAGAAATGCGTCGCATCCGGGTAAAATCGAAAATGGCGTCGATCGCACGCGTCGATCGCATCGATGTAAGCGGCCTCTTCATCACGGGCGAGGAAGTCCTCGACATAGCGAAGGCCGGGCACGGCGGGATGGTTGAATAGATCGCTCATCAGTCGAACACGCTACTCATGCGGGGGAGGGGCGGATTGAGATTGGAAAGGGCTATGACGATATGAGGATCGCGACCTCGAGGCGCGATGAAGCGTTACGTAACAGATTGATAAATCTTACTGATCCAGATCAACTTGGCATTATCTTGTGGAACATGCGCCGTGCACAACCGGTTCTGTTGCGACGCGGGACACCACAGGAGACTCCGATGAGCGACGAAAACAATTACCCCGGCCAGCATGGCGGTGGGATCGAACAGCAGCCGGCCCAGGATGATCAGAGGCAGCCTGGCCAGGATGGTCAGGGGCAGCAGGATCAAGGCGGCCAGCGGCAGGAAGATTCAGACGGTCGGGCGCGCCAGCCCGAGCAAGAGGAGCAAAACGAAGGGCCGCAGCGTGATCGCATAGAAGGCGAGCGCGAACGCGACTGATCGGCCCGACTGGCTTAGCATGTACGGCCGCTTCCCTGGAAGCGGCCGCATTTTGTTCTGCAGATCTCGCTCTTTCGGCGCCAGGGTTCTGTCGCCTATCCACGCGATGGGCTGCGGATCGTCGGCGTGCAGCGATGTGTCGATAGCAGCTCGCGTTCGCTTCGGTCCCCTGCAGGCACATACCCTCACTGGGCCAAAGCAAGCTTCTCCTCAGGCAGATGAAGGTAGCTACTGTCAAAATCTGCTGCCGCGGCTAGGGATTTCCAATCATTGATCGTGACCGAGCGCCGGGTGCGGCGGATCAGCCCCTCATTCGCCAGGCTCTTCAGCATCCGGTTGACATGAACCGGGGTCAGGCCGGTGCAGTCGGCCAACTGCTCCTGAGTCATCGGCAGTTCCCATTCCCTGTGGCTGCCTAGCCCCGCTGCTTCGAGTCTCAGCGCGTACTCGCACAAAAGATGGGCCAATCGCGTCCGCGCATCCCGGCGACCGACATTGGCGATCCATTCGCGAAAGATCGAGCCGTCGACCAGCGTGTCGTACCACAATGCTTTGCCGATCGCGGGTCGGTCGAAGGCAAGCTCGACGATCGCCTCGCGCGGAATGAACGCAACCTGGGAAGCCGTCAGGATCTGCACATTGTGATCGGCTATGCCCAGCAGCGAATTTTGAAGATCGACGATATCGCCGCTCATATGAATGGAGAGGATTTGTCGGGCACCGTTGGCCGTCACCTTATGGCGATAGCTCAGGCCGCTGATCATCACGCAGGACTGGGTGGGCTTGTCTCCTTCCCGAACGATATAGTGATGCGCTTCGATCGTCTTTAGCGTGTACGGCAGCGCAAGCAGGGCCTCACGTTCCTCATTGTTCAGAAAGGCCCAGGAATCCATCTTTCGCACCCAAGGGGCTAGCGGAGCAACTGCCGGCATTCGTATCTCCCGTTGATGGCGGGAGCACAGCGGCTCTCAGTCGCCAGCAGGCCCAGGGGCCAGCGATGCTCCAAACCTAAACTGCGCCCGACCGGACTCCATAACATAGATTAGATATTCATCGCTCGAGCGAGCGCGGGGCGCGGTCGCGCTTATTCGGGGCGCGTCGGCAGGCGCGATGGCTTTGCGGCGATTATCTCCAGCATTGGCCGCCCAGCGGCCATGCTGTATCCAGGGCAAGGGGCCGATATTGCGATCATTCCTCTGCCTGACGAGGTGGAAGACCCCGTCACCATGAAATCCGCCACGGCACCATGATTGTCTGAGCGTGCAATGGAAGAAGCGTCGTCCGGACCTCCCAACGCGCTGGTCTTTCCGTCATGTGCGTGAACGACAATTTCGGCGAATGGCAATCGGAGCGATCCCCGCTGGTCGAGCGTGCCCTTGAACGGGATGAAGCGAACGGCTCGGCGTGCAAACCTTCGGATTGACACCCGCGACCGGCGTCTTGAAGGCGCGTCTGCACGCCCTTTGCCGACGCGGGGCGGCAATGCTACGCCAAATCATCGTCATACGGACTCCTTGGTGCGTTCTCGAATGCGGCGGAGGTCCTCGACGAACTTGGCATATTCTTCTTCCTTGTTGTCGCGGACGCGAAGCAGGAAGCTTGGATGCACCGTGACCCACGCTTCTCCGCCCTCCGGCATTCTCAGAGCTTCACCGCGCAGTGCTGAGATCGTTACCACCTTGCCCAGGATGGAACGCGCCGCCGTGGCGCCGAGCGCAACTGTGACCCGCGGACGGATCAGTGCCAGCTCGCGTTCCAGCCACCAACGACAGGCGGAAATCTCGCCGGCGTGCGGCTTGTCATGGATGCGTCGCTTGCCGCGGCGCTCGAACTTGAAATGCTTGACCGCATTGGTGACGTAGGCGCGCTGACGGTCGATGCCTGCCTCTTCGAGCGCGCGATCGAACAGCTGACCGGCGGGGCCGACAAAAGGGGTTCCGGCCAGATCTTCCTGGTCACCGGGCTGCTCGCCGACGAAGACGATGTCGGCCCCAAGCGGTCCCTCGCCGAATACCGTCTGGGTGGCGTGCTTGTAGAGATTGCAGCGGGTGCAATGCATCGCTTCGGCGCGGATCGATTCCCAGCCTTTCGTTACGTTGCGGCCCGTCATCTCGGCGGCCGAGGTCGCGACCATCTTCCTCTCCCGGGTCTGCGCGCCTGCGATCAGGCCCGGCACCAACGCGGTTTCGGGCATGTTTTTCCAGTATTTCCTCGGCATCTCCTTGAGCATCGCACCGACCTTCACGCGCGCCGGATTGAAAATCGACGCATAATAGGTCTTCCAGACCTCCTCGACCGGGTCGCCATCGGGGGCCTGGGTCTTATTTGCGCCCGGACCTTCGGACAGTGTTTCGCCGTCCCAGTGGACTGACAGGTCCGGCGTCAGGATGGACCAGCGCATGCTCGCGAAGCGGCGGACGAAGAAGCCGGCGTTGGCACGCGCGATATGATGTTCTGGTTCGAACCAGGCGACATAATGCGGCGTGGCGCCCTCGCTCACCTCGCGAAAGCGGAGAAAGGCACGCATCTTGTGCATATCGCGGCGGACCGCGCGCGCCATCAGTTCGAGGCGGCGTAGCAGCGGATCGGCGCTGTCTTCTATTGCGCGTGGATTGTCGCGTAGGTGGCAGAGAAAGGCGTAAAGAAGCGAGAAGCGCTCGGGATCGCGATGGCAAATGACGGCGCGGGCGAGTTCGACGAACGGGCGCGGCACCGAAAATGCACCTTCCGCAGCGGTCGGCGCTGCGGCCGGGAGCCCGCTGAAAAGATCGGCTGCCCCTTCAACTTGCCAAAGTACTTCGTGCGGCGCAGCATGGACAAGGGCCAGGGCGCGGGCTTTGCTTCGCCAGCCATCGAAATCATCCTCGGCGGCGAGGCGGACCGTGTGGGCGCCGATGCCATGGGCGTGAGGCGTGTCACCTCCTGGCTTCATCCCTTCCATTACCGCGGTAGTGCGGCGTTTCATGCGCCAAATAATTCCAGCTGTACGGGTCTTGGCTGGCGCGGGTGAAGGATCGCGTCTGCCAAGCCCGTGGGGCGCCAGTCGGCGGCGATCAGGAACGGGCGCAGCCGCGCAATCGACACGGTCAGTCGGCCAATATCGTCCAACTGTAGTGGGCGATGGCGCCGCGCGGCGATGATGCCGTCCACGGCGCGGACGCCGAGGCCGGGGATGCGCAGCAGCGCCTCGCGCGGCGCCCGGTTGACGTCGAGCGGAAAGAAATCGCGATGCTTCAGCGCCCAGGCGTGCTTGGGATCGATGTCGAGAGGCAAATTGCCGCTTTCATCCGCCGAACTCGCCACCTCGCGACTGGAGAATCCGTAAAAGCGCATCATCCAGTCTGCCTGGTAGAGGCGGTGCTCGCGCATCAGCGGCGGCCGGACGAGCGGCAGTACCGCACTTGAATCCGGAATGGGCGAGAAGGCAGAATAATAGACGCGGCGGAGGCGATAGCGATCGTAGAGCGTTGCGGCGCGCGTCACGATTGCGGTATCGGTGGCCGCGTCCGCGCCGACGATCATCTGCGTCGACTGGCCGGCCGGGGCGAAGTCGGGCGCCGATTTGTAACGCGCCCTGGCATCGGCGCGATCGAGGATCGCCGCATTCATTTCGCCCATTGCATCCTCGATCCGTCCGGCACTCTTTTCGGGAGCCAGGCGCTCCAGGCCTGCAACAGTGGGCAGCTCGACATTGATCGATATACGGTCCGCGTGACGGCCGGCGCGACGCACGAGATCGGGGTCGGCGTCGGGGATCGTTTTGA
Organism: Sphingomonas sp. GW821-FHT10C01; assembly: GCF_059415525.1. Lineage (NCBI taxonomy): Bacteria > Pseudomonadati > Pseudomonadota > Alphaproteobacteria > Sphingomonadales > Sphingomonadaceae > Sphingomonas > Sphingomonas sp. GW821-FHT10C01. The sequence continues at coordinate 1,691,624 of NZ_JBWKNK010000001.1, forward strand.
GGTGAATGTAGCCGCGGAATTCATGATCCTCGCGGAGCGAGCGTGCGACCTCGACGATCTGCTCCATCGTGTAATCCGGTGAGCGGATGATGCCGGATGAGAGAAACAATCCCTCGATATAGTTGCGGCGGTAGAAGGAAAGCGTCAGGCGGACCACCTCCTGTGCCGTGAACCGGGCGCGGCGAATGTTCGAGCTCTTGCGGTTGATGCAATAATGGCAGTCGAAGATGCAGCTGTTCGTCAGCAGAATCTTCAAAAGGCTGATGCAGCGCCCATCGGGGGCATAAGCATGGCAGATACCCATGCCTTCGGTGGAGCCGATCCCCTTGCCACCCGAACTGTCTCGCTTCCTGGTGCCGGACGATGCGCAGGACGCATCATACTTCGCCGCGTCGGCGAGGATCGCGAGCTTTTGCTGAACATCAAGCTGAGCCATATGTTCCTTTTATGTTCCAATAATAATTTTGTCGATACAAGATGTTGCGACCGCCGAGCATCGAAACTGGCGATCTCTTCAAACTCGATCCGATGGGCAGGCGAAAATGCCTGCAGCGTCGTCATCCATGAGGCGGGGCCGCGCTCGCCTAGACCAATCGCAATGCCCGCTTGCCACCCAAGAGCTGCTATTAAGGGAGCCCGAACGAACGGCGTATTTCGGGATCGTGTGCGAGCGGGTCTAAGCCGCTGGCCAGACATGCTCGTCTATCGTTTCACCAGATTCAGCCGAATCGGTCTTGGAACCGTTACATTACTGGAATGTTGTGTTTTTATCTTTAGCAATCGGGAATATGCCATGGGCATCACGCCATCGTCGGGTATCCGCTCAACGTTGATCGCTGACCGCGACTTCAAGCAAATGCTAGCGGATGTGATTCCCCAGTTGCGTGGGTTCGCCCGGGGTCTGTGCGGGGATCGCGAGCTTGCCGACGACTTGGTGCAGGAGACGATGCTCAAAGCATGGAGTGCCAGGGCAGTGTTCGAGGCGGGTACCAATTTTCGAGCTTGGACATTCACGATCCTGCGAAACCATTATTTCTCACTCCAGCGCCGCAAGCGTTTCGTCGGCGAATGGGACGATCTGGTTGCCGAGCGTCTGCTCTGTGCCCCGGCGAACCAGGATAATGTGGTCGAACTTCGCGATATGCTGCGCGCCCTTCAGCAATTGCCGCCAGATCAGCGTGAAGCGCTGATCCTGGTTGGCGCTGGAGGGATTTCCTATGAGGAGGCGGCGAAGATTATTGGCGTTGCGATCGGGACCGTCAAAAGCCGGGTTTCGCGGGGCCGGGCTGCACTTGAGGCGCTGCTGGAAGGCGGGAAGCTTGCGCAGAACCGGAACACATTCCATGAGACCGATGACCCGGTCATTGGCATCTTCGCTTATATCGAAGCCGCCAGAAGGCATGTCGCGTTGTCCGAAGCCCGCGGCTTCACGGCCATTGCCGCCTAGCATCCACCTTCAAGAGCCTCGCGTACGCGAAGTGGTGTGGGTGTGCCCGATGATGTGTGCTGAGGCGGTCTTTGAGGGTTTCGCACGGGCGAACAGGGCCATATCTGTGAGCCCGTTCTATGGCCGGCGCGGTTCGAAACTCTTCCGAGAAATTACTCGGGCCCCTCCAATATTGTCCGACGCGGCCCTTGAGAGGGCTCCTTCGCGCGGATGCCGATGATCCAGCACGACTAGGCGGATACGGCAGCTATGGGGATTGCGCGCGGGCCGCTGAGCAATTGAGCAATGACGTTAAGTGCGCTGGACCGTCGAGCGCTAGCTTCGCCGGGTGGCGACTAACGAGCCATTGGTCGCCTGTTACACGGACAACTGCCAGCAAGCAGTGATGCGTGGCGAGTGTCGCTGCTAGAACGCATGACTGGAGAGTTTGATGCGGACGGAGAGTGCGACGCTCGCCTCGCCAACTGAACGAGCATCAGGGGCTACCGATCCGGGATACGCGAATATTCTTGCGATGTATCCCGTCGCTTAATCGCAGTTCGACGAGGGACCAATACGCCAGCCTCTTGTCTGATACACCCTGCCGGACGGCCGCTGAAATGCCTTCCTGCTGGTTAGAAGATGCCCTTCGAACCAGATCACTGATGCGTCGAGCGAAGTTCGCCGCGTCGGTGCTGAACGGGCGACAGGTCTAGCCGTGCCTTTCAGATCGTGTTTGGCGCAGTTGGCACGCGATGCCGCGCGGCTATCGAAGGGAGTTGTCGCAGGTGCGAGCTCAGCTCACACCTGCGACGCGTTGGCTGGGTTATCGTACTCTACCGCGACGAACGAGGTTGACGATCCCAAGCAGAACTATTGCGCCAAGCAGTGACACGAGGAACGAGGTGATCGTCAGTGGCGCACTATTGATCGAGCCGCCGCTTATCAGCAGGCCGCCGACAAATGCTCCGATGATGCCGACGACAATATTGAGAAGGATTCCCTGCTGCGCGTCGGTGCGCATGATGATGCTAGCCAGCCAGCCAATGACGCCGCCGACGATGATCCACACAATCAAACCCATTATTATTCTCCCATATGTCGTCTGGAGATGGCTGCCTTACCTGTTACAAGGCCGCCCTTCTCAGCGCTTGCCGCGCAATGTATTGAGAATGGCAAGGCCGACGACGCCTACGAGCGCCGCCGAGGCTAAGGGTTGCTCGCGAGCAAACCGCCGGGCCTTGTCGATGAGTGGAGCACCATCAGTCGCCAACACTTCACGCGCCGCGCCAAAGATCTTCTGCGTCTTTCCGTTCAACTGATCGATCAGGCCTTCACCCTGAAGGGATCGGTCACCGGTCACGTCACCGGCGGTTTCCTTAAGTTTACCAACAATGTCGCGACCTTCGCCTTCGAGGGTGTCTCGATTCATTTTTCTAACTCCAAACTACCTAGCGACAACGAGCAAATGAGGAAAAGGATCATCGCCGTATTTTCTCTTCGGGAAATCAGCTCCACCGCTGCGGAGGATGTCAGTCCATAGGTCGTCGAGACTGATGGCCCCAGACCAGTTGGAGCCGGGCAGGGCACCGCGTAGCTGTCAGGGTGCGCGGCCTGTGTATCCGGAACCCGTGCCGTGCCCGCATGTTGTGATAGGTCGAAAAGGAGGGTCTATGGCCGAACTCGATGAACCCACCCAACTGCTGATCCAGTCCAACAAAGCCGATGTCATGACCGTAAAGACCCGTGACGGTGACAAGCTGGGATCGGTCTACGCCTTCATGATCAACAAGCGGACTGGGGCGACGATCTACTCGATCCTCTCGATTGGTGGCTTCCTCGGTATCGGTAAAGCCTATTACCCAATCCCCTTCCAGCTTTTGCAGTTCGAGCCAACCTCGGATGCTTATGTTGTGACGATTGACCGGCGCGTTCTCGAGGGCGGCCCAAGCTGGGCTGCCAATCCCCCAATCTTCGATCAGGCGTATGCCGACCGCGTCACGAGCTACTACCAGGTTGCTCCACAAGATTTGTCAGTCGGTGGCGCTACTATGCGGGCGTCCGAGGCATAAGCAGGATCACAGCGGACAGCGCTCGATCAACGACCTGGATTAAGGCGTATGCCGTAATGGGTGAGGGCCCTTGGCTTCGTCCCGACGCACAAGGCAGCTGGCCTTTGCTTTCGTGCATCGTTGCCATCGTCGAGGACAGAGACTGGCGGTGAGCAATCTCACACCATTCCGGCTTGCGTCACCTCGGTTCTGAACTTGGGTGACCAGCACCATTCGCGGTGCTTCGCAGGGCTTCCAGCTAGTTGCTCGCGATCTCTGGCTTTGCCTGCGCAATGCCATGAGCAATACGGAAACCGCATTGAATCAAGCCTTTCTGGCGGGTTGATCGGAACCGTAACGAGAGTCGCGCGCTGTTGTCTCAGGAGTGATCAATGGAAACAACCCCGTCTCAACACGCCGATACCGGCATTCGCGGCCTTGACGATGTTCTGGCCGGGGGCTTCGAACGAAGCCGGGCGTATCTGCTTGAGGGCAGCCCGGGCACGGGCAAGACGACGATTGCGCTGCAGTTCCTTATCGCGGGCGCCTTGGCCGGCGATCGTTGTCTGTATATCACGCTTTCGGAGACAGAGGACGAGCTACGCGCAACGGCCAGTTCACATGGCTGGCCATTGCAGGATATCGATATTTTCGAACTCGTACCCCCCGAGAGCTTGTTGGACGAACAGCAGCAGCAGAGCCTGCTCTATTCGTCCGATCTCGAGCTTGGCGAGACAACGAAGCGGATTTTCGAAGCGTTCGAGCGGGTCGGCCCGTCCCGGGTTGTCCTGGACAGCCTGTCGGAGATCCGGCTGCTCGCACAGAGCTCGTTGCGATATCGCCGCCAGATTCTGGCACTCAAGCATTACTTCGCGCGCAGCGGCGCGACCGTGCTTATGCTTGATGACCTGACCACCGACGCCAACGACAAGACTGTCCATTCAGTAGCGCACGGGGTCGTTCGACTGGAAGAGCTGGCACCGGAATACGGCGCGGAACGCCGGCGGATGCGCGTGATAAAGTATCGTGGCCGGCGCTTTCGCGGCGGCTATCACGACCTTGCCATTCATACTGGCGGAGTTCGCGTCTTTCCCCGCTTGGTGTCGAGCGAGCATCACCGCCGCTTCGACCGCGAAGTGCTGGAGACGAATCTACCCGAATTCACTGCGCTGCTTGGTGGCGGGGTAGAGCGCGGATCGAGCGTCCTCATGCTGGGACCGGCAGGCACCGGCAAGTCGCTTCTCTCGCTTACATTCGTCAAGACCGCCATCGACCGTGGCGAGCGCGCGGCGATGTTTGTCTTCGACGAAGAGATCGGCCTGCTCATGCAGCGTGCGCGGGGCCTCGACATTGATCTTGAAGCAATGATCGATGCGGGCAATTTGGTGCTCGAGCAGGTCGATGCCGCTGAACTCACGCCTGGCGAGTTTTCCACGCGCGTGCGCGAATGTGTCGAAACACACGGCGCGCGAACGATCGTGATCGACAGTCTAAATGGTTACCAAGCAGCGATGCCAGGAGAGCATGCGCTCGTCCTGCACGTCCACGAATTGCTGCAGTATCTCAACCGGCAGGGCGCGACCACTTTCCTGACGGTCGCGCAGCACGGTCTGGTTGGCGACATGAAGTCGCCGGTCGATATCACCTATCTCGCCGATACCGTCATTCTGTTGCGCTATTTCGAGGCCGTGGGACGGGTCCGACGGGCGATCTCGATAGTTAAGAAGCGAATGAGTGCACATGAGGATGTCATCCGTGAGTATAAGATCGGCCCGCAAGGTTTCACGCTCGGTCCGCCGCTTGTCGGGTTTCAAGGCATTTTGCGCGGGGTGCCTACCTTTGTCGGTGAGGCAGGTCTGCTAAAGTCCGACCAGGCGTGAAGCAGACGACAGTCTCGGAACGGGTGCTGGTATTAGCGCCCCGCGGACGCGACGCTTCGGTCGCTACCGCCATGCTCGCCGAAGCCGGGATCGAGGCAGAGGCGCATGGCTCGCTACGAAGCATGATCGCGGGTCTTGAGTCTGGCGCGGGTTGCGTTCTGATAACGGAAGAGGCGCTTGCGACCGCCGACCTGCGGTCTCTTGTCGAGTGGCTGGCGAGCCAGGAAGAGTGGTCGGACTTACCGTTCGTGCTGCTCACCAGCCGTGGTGGCGGTCTTGAGCGAAATCCGGCAGCCGCGCGCCATCTGGACGTACTTGGCAACGTCACCTTCCTCGAACGGCCCTTCCATCCCACGACATTGGTCAGCTTGGTGCAATCAGCGCTGCGCGGCCGCCGCCGGCAATATGAAGCGCGTGCTCGCTTGATCGAGTTGCGGGAGAGCGAAGAGCGTTACGCAACCTTGTTCCAGACGATGGATGAGGGCTTCTGCATCATCCGGTTCGTCGATGGGCGACATGGCCCCAAAAGCGACTATGTGCATGTGCAGGCCAACCCCGCCTATGAGCATCATACGGGCATTTCGGACGTCGTCGGGCAATTTGTCCGGCAGATGGTCCCTGATGAGGCGGATGGATGGGTCGATCTATATCGTGACGTTCTGATATCGGGCGAGCCGATTCGGTTCGAGCGCGAACTGGTCGCCACTGGGCGGCATCTCGAGCTTTCCGCATTCCGGGTAGAGCCGCGCGAACGCGACGAGGTCGCTGTCATTTTCCAGGACGTGACCGTGCGTAAGCGCGCCGAGATTGCGCTGCGTGAGTTAAATGAGACACTCGAACGACGCGTAGAAGCGGCGGTGGCCGAACGGCAGGCCGCGGCTGAGCAGCTGCATGAGGCGCAAAAGCTGGAAACGATCGGCCAGCTGACGGGTGGCGTGGCGCATGACTTCAACAATCTTCTGACCCCGATTAGCGGGGCACTCGACCTTCTAAGCCGACGCTATGCAGGGCAGGACCCTCGTATGGCGCGGTTGATCGATGGCGCATTGCAATCGGCCGAGCGCGCGCGCGTGCTGATCAGCCGCCTGCTCGGTTTTGCCCGGCGGCAGGCGCTGGAGACCCGGGCAACCGATGTCTGCAGCTTGCTCACTGGTGTCCAGGATCTCGTAACCAGTTCGATTGGATCCTCCATCACGCTCCACCTCGAATGCCCGCAAGGATTGCCGGCGGCGCTCGCCGATCCCAACCAGCTCGAACTCGCAATACTGAATTTGAGTGTCAACGCGCGCGATGCGATGCCCCAAGGCGGCACGCTGACGATCGCTGCCTCGCAGGTGCGAGTAGATGGGGGGGACGCGACTGGGCCCGCGGCCGGTGACTATGTGCGCATCACAGTGACTGATACGGGTACCGGTATGGACGCTGGAACCCTCGCACGCGCGATCGAGCCATTTTATTCGACCAAGGAACTAGGCAAGGGCACGGGGCTTGGCCTGTCGATGGTGCACGGTCTCGCTGGCCAATTGGGCGGAGCCTTCGTCTTAACGAGTGAATTGGGGCAGGGCACGCAGGCCAATCTCTATCTACCGATTGCTAGCGATGCGGCTAGGGCGAGCGATGTCTCATCAGACACTCTCCCACCAGCGCTGTCCTCACTCAACGTTCTGCTCGTTGATGATGAGGAGTTGGTTCGCGCCGGGACCGCCGAAATGCTAAGAGACCTCGGTCATGTCGTTCATGAGGCGGCCAGCGGCTCACAGGCCCTGAGCAAGCTGGCGGGAGGGCTCCCCATAGATCTTCTAGTCACGGACTATATGATGCCAAGCATGAATGGCGCTGCCCTAGCGCGACGGGCTACTGCGCTCAAGCAAACCTTGCCGGTTCTCGTGATAACAGGATATGCCGGGGGCGATCTCAATATCGGTTTGCCGCAACTGACCAAGCCATTTCGACAAGCTGACCTTGCCCGTTCACTTCATCGGCTCTTTCCCAACGAAGCGACTATCTAGCCGAGTTGACCCTTACTCCATTCCCACGAGAAATGGAGGCCGCAACACACGCTTTGGATTTTGAATAGCGAAGCCGCGCTTTATGTGCATGGTGCATGGTGCATGGTGCATGGTGCATGGCGGTGCGATGGCGGTAGAGGCGGCCGGTCTTCGCTTGAATACGACATCCCTGAATGTCGGCGTCGGTACGCTCTCGTGCGAAGGCTGCCATCCCGCAACCCGCCCAAACTACGGCCACTTAACCGCCGCAAGATTCACGGACGATCAGATCGGTAGGAAGATATTCGGGCTGATGGTCGGGCGTCAGATCAAGCACTCGCGAAACAAGCTTGCGTCCGGCTTCTTGGGTGTTCTGCCGGATCGTGCTGAGCGCAGGGGTGCTGAGGCGTGCGAGCAGCATGTCGTCATAACCTACCACCGACACATCCTGCGGCACCGATAACCCCGCACGGCGCAGCGCGCGGACGGCGCCGAGTGCGATCAGGTCGCTGGCGGCGATGATTCCGTCGAACACGACGTGACGGCGCAATAGGCGGGTGACGGCGGCTTCGGCCGATTCGAGCTCGAACTCGACTTGCGCGGCAAGCTTTGGATCGACCTCTAGCCCGCTTTCTTTGAGACCTTCGAGGTAACCACGGCGGCGCTGTTCGGCTTCGGGATCGCTGCCGCCGAGGAACAGGATCTTCTTCCGTCCCAACCGTGCGAGATGGAGCGTGGCGCGGCGCCCCCCGAGCAGGTTGTCCGAGCCGACAGTGCCATAGGCCTGCCCTGGCATGCGCGCGCCCCACACCACGAAACGGGCATTTGTGTCAGCAAGCCGGTTGAACTGTTCATGCAACATGCTTTGGCCCAGGAAGATCACCCCGCTTGCGCGGCTGGTCGTGACCACCGAGACGAGGTCGTCATAATCGGTCGGCGCGGTGTGGCTGACCGTGAAGTCGCAGCTGCGCGCGCGCGCCGCCTCGCCGATATTGGCGAGCAGTTCGAGGAAGAAGGGGTGCGAGAGCGGCAGCGGGCCGCCGCGCATGTGCGGGGTGACGATCGCAATCGATCCCTCGGCCCCGATCGGCGCGGCGGGCATGTGGCGGCGAAACGGATATTCGTGATCGCGCGCCAGCGCCCAGATGCGCTGCTTGGTCCGCGTACTGATCAACGGGTGATCGTTGAGCGCGCGCGACACGGTCGAGATCGAGACGCCGGCGAGCCGCGCCAGATCCTCGAGCGTCGTATTGTTATTGCCCGTGCTGTTCATTCGCCTCAAATTGACCTCTTCGCCGGCACCGGCGGGTTAACGCACCGAAAGGGTGAGTTTGCAAGAAAAGGGAGCGGCGCGTGGGGAGCACGCCGGTGCGGATGCCGCCGGTCCTTTTCCCATGCGCTTCGTTCAGATCTGGAACATGTGCCTCGGCCTGTTCGGCGTGCAGATCGTCTGGGGCCTGCAGAACGTCAATACGAGCCGCATCTTCCAGACGCTCGGCGCGAATGTCGACGAGCTCGCGATCCTGTGGATTGCAGGCCCTGCGGCGGGCCTGCTGGTCCAGCCGCTGATCGGCCATCTGAGTGATCGCACTGCGGGGCGGTTCGGCCGGCGCCGGCCGTACATCTTCATCGGCGCGACGCTGGCCGCGGTGGCGCTGTTCGCAATGCCCAACGCACAGACGCTGTGGACCGCGAGCCTGTTGCTGTGGCTGCTCACCGCGTCGATCAATGTCGCGATGGAGCCGTTCCGCTCGCTCGTTGCCGACAAATTGCCCGAGGGGCGCCGGACCACCGGTTTCGCGATGCAGGTGTTCTTCATCGGGCTGGGCGCGGTGTTCGCGTCCGCGCTGCCGTGGATACTGACCAACTGGTTCGCCGTCAGCGCGCATGCCGAGCCGGGAGCACTGCCGATGTCGGTGCATGTCGCCTATTACATCGGCGGTATCTGTCTGTTCCTGGCGGTCGGATGGTCGGTGCTGACCACGTCCGAATGCCCGGTCCGCGCCGGCCCCGATCGCGCGGCGGCGCATGTGATCCCGAGCGCGGCGGGCGCGGCGAGGCTGGCGCGCAGGGGAATGGTATGGCTGTTCGGCGGGGCGGGGGTGGCGCTGGCCGCGTGGCTCGCCGGGGGCAAGCGTGAAATCTATCTGCTCGCCGCGATGGCGATGATCTTCGGTCTCGCCCAACTGGCGGCGGTATGGCTGCGACGTCGCGGCCGGCGCTCGCTCGGCATGCTGGAGATCGTCGAGGATATCCTGCACATGCCGCGGCTGCTGGCGCGGCTCGCGATCGTCCAGTTCTTCACTTGGTTCGGCCTGTTCGCGATGTGGATCTATGCGACCCCGGCCGTCGCCGCGCGTCACTATGGCACCGTCGATCCGGCCTCGCCCGCCTATCACGAGGCGGCCGACTGGGTCGGCATCCTGTTCGCCGGCTATAATGGGGTCGCCGCGGTCGGGGCCTTCCTGCTGCCGCTGGTGGCGGCGCGGATCGGCCGGCGCGCCACGCACGCCGTCTCCCTGCTGGCCGGTGCCGCGGCCCTGCTCAGTTTTGCGGTGATCGACGATCCGCGGATGCTGTGGCTGTCCGCGCTCGGCCTCGGCTGCGCGTGGGCGGCGATCCTCTCGATTCCCTACGCGATGGTCGCCAGCGCGGTGCCGCCGGGCAAGGCCGGGGTCTATATGGGCATCCACAACATGTTCCTGGTGCTGCCCCAACTCATCGCGGCAACCGTGCTCGGCCCGCTGGTCGGGCAGGTCTTTCACGGCCAGGCGATCGCGGCCTTGCTGCTCTCCGCCGGGTCGCTGGCGCTGGCGGCGCTCTGTACCTTTACGATCCCCAGGCGCGGCGCGGTCTGAAACGGCCGTTGCCGCGCCCGAGTCGGCGCGTGCAGGGGGCGGGGAGTGACTCCACATGGCTGCAAGTTATGCAAATATTTGCATAAAGCGCAATAACTATCGACTATTGCGGGTGCAAATACTGTCGATGCGGCCCCAAGCATGCTCATTAAATTACTGAAAATATTTTACATATCTGTAAAACTTGGTGCTTTGCTGCGGCGTGCAAAATTATGCTTGCCACTTTGCGCAGTTTACGCAAAGTTACGCAAGTCAGATGGGGCGGGCTGTGCTTGCGCCTGATCCCGCTGATCAAAGCGGATCGACCCCGAAGGGGCGGTCATGGGGAGGACGGGGATGAAGGGAACGGACTTGGGTCGCGGCTGTCATGTCGCATTGCGCGGCGGGGTATCGCTGGCAGCACTCGCAATCATCGCAATGGGAGGCGCCGTGCAGGCTCAGGACGGCCCGCCCGCGGCGCGGCAATCGTCCACAGGTGATATCCCTCAGGAAGACGCGCCACGTGACGACATCGTTGTCATCGGTGTTCGCGGCGCACTCGCCTCGGCGCAGAACATCAAGAAGAACGCGGATACCTTTGTCGATTCGATCACCGCGACCGATATCGGCGCCTTCCCTGACAAGTCCGCCGCCGAAGCGCTCCAGCGCGTGCCGGGCATCACCGTCGGGCGACTGCAGTCCGCCGACGACAGCACCCATCCGTCGGGCGAGCCGACCAGCGTGCTGATCCGCGGCCTCACCCAGGTCCGCACCGAATTCAACGGGCGGGACAGCTTCTCCGCCGACTCCGCGCGTGGACTTCAGTTCAACGACGTCTCCCCGGAGCTGCTGGCGGGTGTCGATTCCTACAAAAACCAGACCGCGGAGATGATCGAGGGCGGCATCGCCGGCACCGTCAACCTGCGCACGCGCCTGCCACTCGATCAGAAGGGGCTGTTGGTGACCGGCAGCGTCAAGGCGAACTATGGCGACCGTTCTGAGCGCTGGACGCACGAATTCTCAGGGCTGGTCAGCTATTCGGTCGAAACCGGGATCGGCCGCTTCGGCATCCTCGGCAACTATGCCGAAAGCCATGTGGTGACGCGCACGGAAAGCGTCATCATGGACAAGATCGACACCTATTGCACCGCCGGCTTCGGCACCGTGGATCGCGCGATCGTGTCGACCGACGGCACTATCCCGTGCACCACCAACCCGTTTGGCGGTACCGGCTGGGCCTATGCGCCGGACGGCATCCGCTATTCACAGGTCGACTACGACCGCAAGCGCCGCGGTATCGCCGGTGCAGCCCAGTTCGAGAACAACGCGGGCACGCTCAAGGCGAGCGTCCAATATATCGACTCGCACTACACCAATGCATGGCTAGAGCGCGCCAGCCATACCGTCTTCGATGGCAATTACTTCGGCACGCGCGCGTTCAACCCACGCTCGGGTTCGGTCCTTGCCGGCAGCAGCGGACTGACCTTCGGGTCGAACGGCATGCTGCAATCCGGCCTGCTGACTCAGCCGCATGGTAGCTTCAGCGGTACCTATGAGAGCGTGCAGGCGGCGATCAACGCCGGCTCCGCCGTTCCGGGGATGCCCTTCGTCAACTATTGCGGCGGCGGCATCTGCGGCGCCGATCCCCGCAACGGTCTCTATTTCCAGAACGAGGCGCGCAATTTCGCGCACAAGGAAGGGACGAGCGACCTCTCTGCAAACATCAAATGGGATCCGACCGACCGGCTCCACCTTAGCGCGGACGTGCAGTTCATCGACGCCTCGACCTACAATAACGACATTCTGGTCGCGACCGGGTCGATGGCCAACATGCAGTACAGCGTGAACAAGGACGGCACGCCGCGGGTGGAACTGCTGCCCGGTGCCAACGTCAATTATGCGGCCGGTGGGCTGGCCAATCCGCACAATTACTGGCTCCCTTTCATCCAGGGCCATGTCGAGGACAATGACGCGAAGGAATTCGCCTTCCGCACCGACGCGGAATATGAATTCGACGAGGGCGGCTGGCTCGACTCGCTCAAGGTCGGCGTGCGCTATGCCAACCGTCGCCAGAAGGTGCGTTACTCGACCTTCAACTGGACCCCAATCGCGGCGAGCTGGAACTGCAACGGCCCGGGCTTCAACATCGACAACACCACTGGCGGCGCCTATCCGACCGGCACCGGGAATTGCGGCGGCAATGCCGGCCACGCGCCCTTCAAGGGCTATGGCGCGGGAATCTGGGAATCTGCGAGCCTCGGCGACTTCTACGACGGACAGTCCTATCCCAACGGGCCGCTGGTCTATCTCAACCGCGCGACGCTCCAGGATTTCCCGCGCCTGATCTCGGCGCTAGGCGGCGCGAACACCAACTCGCCGCTCGGCACCGGATACACCGCCATCTGCGACCGCGCAGAGGCGACGGTCGATGATTGCTTCACCCCTGGCGAGGTGATGCAGATCCGTGAGCGGACCAAGGCGGCCTATGCGATGCTGCGCTTCGGCGGCAGCGACAAGGCCATCTTCGGCGGTGTCACAGTGGTCGGCAATGTCGGCCTGCGGGTGGTCCGCACCGAAGAGGACAGCATCGGCAACATCGCCTTCCCGGCGACGAACCTGTTCGACAGCCTGCCAGCGTGCAACGCACCGCTCTCGGCCACCAACATCGTCAATATCAGCTGCTATCTGACATCTGCGATCCGCGCCTATGCCAACGGTGCTGCGACGCCCGATACCTTCAAGTCTTCACGGACGGACTGGTTGCCGAGCTTCAACGTGCGGTTTGGGCTGGATGACAAGAACTTCATCCGCTTTGCTTATTCCAAGGCGATGTCGCGGCCTGATATCGGCCTGTTGCGCAACACGCTGGCGATCAACAACCTGCTCATCAACACTACACCCGACTCGCCCTACATCATTTTCAATTCGCCGACCGCGCCGAAAACCGCGGCGAATGTCGTGGGCTACAATTTCGTGTTCGCAGCGAATTCGGGCAACGCAGCGCTGAAGCCGCTGAGCGCGCATCAGTTCGACCTGTCGTTCGAGCGCTATATGGGACCCAGTACCTCGCTGACGATCGGCCTGTTCTACAAGCAGCTGCATAACGCCATCTCCTATGGCCAGTTCCTGCGCACCATTCCCAACGGCCCCTCGACGCAGACCGTTCAGATCAACGGGCCGAGCAACATCAAGAATGGCGGGAAGCTGATGGGCGTGGAGGTGGGCTACCAGACCTTCTTCGATTTCCTGCCCGGCTGGCTCAGCGGGTTCGGCACGCAGCTCAACTATACCTATGTCCACCAGTCCGGGATCAAGAACTCCAATCTGATCACCGCATCATCGAGCGGAGATATCGGGGCGTTTGGCGCGGGCCAGCAGGCGCTGGGCGGCACCGGGTTCGTGATCGACTCAGGGCGTCTCGCCGGCATTTCGGACCACACGTTCAATGCGGTCGCGCTGTACGAGAAGGGGCTGATCGGTCTGCGCGTCGCCTATAACTGGCGGTCGCGCTACCTGACCCAGAATCTCGACTGCTGTATCGGCTTCCCGGTATTCCAGAAGGCGGCCGGGTTCCTCGACGCCTCACTCCGCGTCTCGCCAACCCGGTTCCTCGAGCTTTCGATCGAGGGTTCCAACCTGCTGAACACCACGACCTCCTATCAGCAGCAGATCTTCGGGGATTCCCCACAGACGCCCGGCGCAGCGCCCAAGTTCATCGACTCGGCTTGGAACCGCGTCGACCGCCGGATCCAGTTCGGCGCCCGCTTCAAGTTCTGACTTTCCCCTTGGCGCCGCCGCGATCTGCCGTGGCGGCGCCATTTTTCTCTTGTTGATCGGTCGAGTCATGCTGGCACAGACGAGCTCGTCGTCCCGCCCGTCTTCCCCCGATGCGCTCCGGATCGTGATCCTGGGCGGCGGCACGGCGGGCTGGATGTGCGCCGCGGCATTGGTGCGGCAGCTCGACCCTGTCGACTACGACATCACGCTGATCGAATCCGACCAGATCGGCACTGTTGGCGTCGGCGAAGCAACGCTTCCGCATATCAAGACCTTCAACGACATGCTCGGTATCGAAGAGGCCGAGTTCCTGCGCGACACCCGCGGCAGCATCAAGCTGGGCATCGAGTTCGTCGGTTGGACCGGATCGGGCAGCCGCTACATCCACCCGTTCGGTACCTTCGGCGAGCCTTGGGCCGGAGTGGATTTCCAGCATAGTTGGGCGCGTGCGCGGCTGGCCGGGTGCGACGTCGGTTCGTTGCAGGAGTACAGCTACGCGATCGCGCTCGCACGCGCCAATGCGTTCGAGCCGCCCGATCCCGATCCGAAGTCGATCCGCTCGACCTATTCCTACGCCTATCATTTCGATGCCGGCCTTTATGCCGCGTTCCTGCGCAAATGGGCGACCGCGCGCGGGGTGGAGCGGATCGAGGGGCAGGTGATGGATGTCGCCCGCGATGCGGACGCTGGCAACGTCGAGACACTGACGCTCAAGTCCGGCGAGACCGTATCCGGCGACCTGTTCGTCGACTGCAGCGGGTTCCGCTCGCTGCTCGTCGCCCAGACGCTGGGCGTGGACTGGTGCGACTGGAGCCACTGGCTGCCGTGCGATCGCGCGCTCGCCGTACCGTGCGAGCGTGTCACCCCGCTCACCCCCTATACCCGCGCGACCGCGCAACGCGGCGGCTGGATCTGGCGCATCCCGCTTCAGCACCGCACCGGCAACGGCCATGTCTTCTCGAGCGGCTATTGCAGCGAGGATGAGGCGCACGCCACGCTGATGGCAGCGATCGACGGTCCCGCGCTCGCCGAGCCGCGGCTGCTGCGGTTTCAGGCGGGCCGCCGTGCGCGGGCGTGGGTGGGGAATTGCGTGGCGATTGGTCTCGCCGGCGGGTTTCTTGAGCCTCTGGAGTCGACCAGCATCTTCCTGATCCAGGCTGCGGTCGTCGATCTTGCCAGCCTGATGCCGACGCGGGCGACGGGAATCGACCCGCGCCTCGCCGCCGAGTTCAACCGGCTGTTCGAAATCCATTACGATCGCGCGCGCGATTTCGTCGTGCTGCATTACGCCACCAACGCGCGCGCCGGCGAACCGCTATGGGATCATGTCCGGTCGATGACGCTGCCCGACAGCCTCGCGCATAAGATTGCACTGTTCGAGGAATGCGCCGCCGCGCCCGAATACACGCTCGGCCTGTTCTCACGCGATAGCTGGCTGTCGGTGCTGGAGGGGCAGGGGGTGATCCCGCGCACCTGGAACCCGCTGGCGAACCGCATTCCGCTCGATCAGCTCGAGGCGCGGCTGAACGAGCTGCGCGTGCGCATCGCCACCAATGCTGCCGACACCCCCTCGCACGCCGATTTCCTCGCCGGCTATTGCGGCGAAGTCGAACTGGAGCGCGCGCGATGAGCGCACCGACGCGCATCGTGGTCGCCGGGCGCGACGCGGCGTTGTGGCTGAGCGTGGTGATGCTGGCGCGCGCTCTGGCCCCGGCCGGTGTCACGGTCGCCGCGGTCGAGCTACCCGGCACGCGCGAACCTGCCGATGTCTATCCCGCGCTGCCGCCACTTGAGGCGCTGCACAACCGCATCGGCATCGACGAGGCGGCGTTGCTGCGTGCCGTCGGCGGCTGCTTCTCGCTCGGGCAGAATTTCACTGACGCCTTGGGTAGGTTGCCGTCCTTTCTACACGCCTATGGCGCCGCTGGTGCGCCGATCGCGGGTGGCGACTTCTTCGCCTATTGGCTGAAAGCGCGCCGTTACGGGTTGCCTGTTCCGCTGGAGGAGTTCTCGCTTGCCGCCGCGGCCGCGCGGCAGGGCCGGCTGCTGATCCCGAACGAAGAGACAGAACTCTATGGCCGCAGTGATTATGGCTATCATCTGCCCGCTGTCGCCTATGCGCAAAGTCTGAAATCGCTGGCGGAGAAGGCCGGCGTCGCGATCCATCC
Organism: Sphingomonas sp. GW821-FHT10C01; assembly: GCF_059415525.1. Lineage (NCBI taxonomy): Bacteria > Pseudomonadati > Pseudomonadota > Alphaproteobacteria > Sphingomonadales > Sphingomonadaceae > Sphingomonas > Sphingomonas sp. GW821-FHT10C01. The sequence goes on from NZ_JBWKNK010000001.1 coordinate 1,707,751, forward strand.
AGCGCAGATCCTGCGGCCAGTGCTGAACCCTGAAACCGGCGATATCGTGGCGCTGGAGACCCCAACCGGCTGGATCGACGGGGATCTGTTCGTCGATGCCACCGGGCCGGAGGCGGGGCTGATCGCGGTGATCGATCCGGCGCGCGAGAGCTGGCGTGCGCACTTCCCGGCTGATCGCCTGCTCGCCGCACGCGGGCTGGGCATCGCGCCGATCCCGACCTATGCCGAAATCCGCGCCTGGGAAGGCGGGTGGACCGCGCTTCACCCCGCCATCGGCCACACGCATGTGGTACAGGCCTATGCCTCCGCCGCGTGCAGCGACGACGCGGCGCTCGACCGCGCCCGCTCGGCGAGTGGGCTTGCGCTGGACGACGCCGTGATCCGTCCGCTCGATCCCGGCCGGCGGACGGCGTGGCGCGGCAATTGTGTGGCGATCGGCGAGGCGGCCTGCGTGTTCGATCTGTTGCTCGGGGTCGAATTGCATGCGGTTCAGCTCGGGCTGGTTCGGTTGCTGGCGAATTTTCCTGCCAGCAATGACGGTTACGAAGCCCGGCGCGCCGAGTACAATCGCGCCATGCACGCCGCATTCGATCGGGTGCGCGATTTCCAGTCGGCGCATTATGCGCTGGCCCGATATTTCGGAATCTTCTGGGCAGAGGGCCGGGCCGCACCACGGCCGGACGCGGTGGTGCATGCCATCAATCTGTTCCAGGCCCGCGGTGAAGTGGCCTCGTTCGAGGAGGAGAGCTTCCTTCCCGACAGTTGGCGCGCGCTGCTCGTCGGTCATGGCGTGGTGCCCGACAGCTATCTGCCCGCCATCGACCGCACCTCGCCCGACGAGGTGAAGGTGCAGCTGCGGCGCATGCTCGGCTTCGTGCGGGAACAGGTGCTGAAGGCACCGACCCACGACCAGTATCTCGCCCGCATCTTGGTGAAGCCGCTGTCATGAGGCTCCCCACACGATTGCATCCGCCCTCCCACGGAAGAGACTGCCCGATGATCCTGCGTATCCTGATCCTGCTGGCCTTTGTCGCAGCGCCTGGCGCGGCTCGCGCCGCCGAGTGCGCGCAATCGCCGGGCAAGGTGATCGAGCTGTGCGTGTCGGTGGCGCTGGGGGAGGCTCGCTACGAAGTCCGCCGCAACGGCAAGGAACTACTTGCGCCCGCGCGCCTCGGCCTCGATTTTAAGGGGGAGCCCGCCGTCCGGTTCACGACACTGACCTTGGCCGGGCGGCGGGCGATCGACACCAGCTGGGAACAGCCCTGGGGCGAGCAGCGGCTGATCCGCGACCATCATATCGAGTTCGCCGTCACGCTCACCGGCGACACGCCGCTCAATCGCGCGGTCCGCGTCATCTTCCGCCTGTTCGATGACGGTTTCGGCTTCCGCTACGCCTATGATGCGATCCCCGCCGGGCAGGCTGTGGAGGTCGCGGGCGAGCGGACCGAGTTCCGCCCAGCGGGTGCTTGGCAGGCCTGGTGGTACCAGGCGCTGGGCACAGATCGTGACGAATATCTCTACACCCAGACCGAGGCCCGCCGAATCACCCTCGCTGAGACACCGCTGACGCTGCGCGGCGTGGACGGCACCCATCTCTCCTTCCACGAAGCGGCCTTGGTCGATTTCCCGAGCATGCTGCTGCAGGGCGACGGTGCGGGTACGCTCAGGGCATGGCTAATGCCGCTGCCGGACGGTGTGGCGGCGCGGCGGACGGGACCGTTCGTCACGCCGTGGCGCACCGTGCTGATCGGCGACAGTGCCGCCGCGCTCGCCGACAGCCGCATCACGCTCAACCTCAACGATCCCAACAAGCTCGGCGATGTCAGCTGGTTCAAGCCGGGGAAATATGTCGGCGTGTGGTGGGAAATGCACCTCAACAAAACCAGCTGGGGCAGCGGCGCCTATCACGGCGCGACTACTGCCAACGTCAAGCGCTACATCGATTTCGCCGGCAAGTACGGATTCGACGGCGTGCTTGTGGAAGGGTGGAACAAGGGCTGGGACGGTGACTGGATCGCCAATGGCGACAAATTCAGCTTCACGCAGGCTTATCCCGATTTCGACCTTCCCGGGCTCACTGCCTATGGCAAGGCGCGCGGGGTCAAGCTGATCGGCCATAACGAAACCGCCGGCGCGATCCCCAATTACGAGGCGCAGCTTGCCGATGCGCTCAAACTCTATGAGGGGGCCGGGGTGTCGGTGATCAAGACCGGCTATGTCCGTCCGAGCGGCACGCTGGTCGACACCCTGGGCGGCCAGCACTGGTTCGCAGATCAGTATCTGGTGCGCCATCATCTGCATGTGGTGGAGGAGGCGGCGAAGCACCGCATCGCCATCGACACGCACGAGCCGGTCAAGGACACTGGTCTGCGCCGCACCTATCCCAATTGGGTCAGCCGGGAGGGCGCGCGCGGGCAGGAGTTCAACGCCTGGGGTAATCCCACCAATCCCCCCGAGCATGTCGCGATCCTGCCGTTCACACGCATGCTGGCCGGGCCGATGGACTATACGCCGGGGATCTTCGATCTCGTCCAGGGCAAGACTGAATTGACCCGTCGCGTGCAATCGACGCTGGCGACGCAGCTCGCGCTCTACGTCGTGCTCTACTCGCCCGTACACATGGCCGCCGACCTGCCCGAGAATTACGAGGCAAGGCTCGACGCGTTCCAGTTCATCCGCGACGTGCCGACCGACTGGGAAGTGTCGAAGACACTGGCGGGTGAGATCGGAGACTATGCCGTGGTCGCGCGCCAGCCGCGTGGTGGGCAGGACTGGTTCCTCGGTGCGGTGACCGACGAGAACCCGCGCCGCCTCGTCCAGCCGCTCGACTTCCTCGTCCCCGGCAGGCGCTATGAAGCGCAGATCTATCGCGACGCACCCGATGCCGACTTTCGCCACAACCCGCTCGGACTCGAGATCGAGCGGCGCGTCGTCACCAGTGCCGATCGCCTTGAACTGTCGCTTCGCCCCGGCGGAGGCGCGGCAATCCGCTTCAAACAGCTGGACTAGACGGCGTTGCGTGCCGCCGATGTGTGAAGGCCATCAACCCCGCGTTGCCGGTTCAGTCGGAGCGCATCGACAGGGCGTCTAACGGCTGGGCGCAGACAATCGGACCCTGAAGCTGACTGATGAGCATGGCTACGCAGTGGCGTCTCATTGGCAGTTTGCCACTATGGCGGGTAAGCGACCAACGATCAATGAATTCCGCCTGGCGATCGGTTCCCTCCAGAAGAGGAGTTGGAAGTCATATATGTAACTGCGCGCAAAACGACGGGAACGCTGTTCCCAGTTTGCAACGCGACCTAGGTCCCATCCATTTCTGGCCGTCAGGGAGAGACGAACCGATTGTCGCCATGACCGATACAGCCGGGTTTCTGAACTTGCGACAGGCAGCGGATTTCATCGGCGCGCATCCAAACAAAGTGCATTGCTATGTCCGGCAAGCAGTCTCCCTTGCGCCAAGCGACAAGATGGCGGTTCGCAGTTGGCTCGCGAGGACCTATTGCGTGGCACGATCTAGATAAGCTTCCCACAGGCTGCGAGCCGCAAGGTCGCGTTTCGCAAGTTCGGCGAGGCGCGAAGCCCCCTCCAGCTGCCAGGCTTCGGGTCCCTCCAGCGCCAGCCACAGCGCCCCAGTGAGCTGACGCGTGTCGGCATCCGCGCCGGCGGGTTCTAGATTGGGTGGTAGCGGCGGGCCCTTGTCCGTTTGGATCAGCTTCATGCGAACCTCGCGTTGGTCGTCGCGCAGCGTGGCAGTGAGATTGCGGCCTAACCGGCCAAGCTCAACCAGGGTAGCGCGTTTACCGTAGACGATCCGCGTCGTCCGCTCGTCGGTCGGTGAAGCTAGTTCAAGACTGGCCGCATTTCCTTTCCACACCAGGGTGGCCGATCCGCGAGCGGCGGAGACATATTGGAGCTTGCCCAGCGCCGGCCGGAGCGGTGTCCCGATCGTGCCGATCGCTTCAGGATCGCGCCCGACATGGACATTGGCAACTGGCTGCGCCTTGCTGAGCCAATAGGAAAGCCGGGCGGCAAGGCGCCGCAGCCGCGTGCCGACGTCGCGCCCGCTATCCTCGCCAAAGGCGATCCGGTTGCGGTCCTCCCCACGATAGGTGGTGATACCGGCTCCCTTGCGATGCCGTACGCCCACGCGGCTCTGTTGTCCGCCCAACTCGATCGCATCGCCCGCATAGATATAGTCGTAGAGCGCGGCCGGGCGCCGCGAGCCATTCTTGCGAACGAGCAGGACCTCATTGGGTTTACTTCGTGAAATCGCCTCGATCCGCGCTAGCGCCTGCAGTACCCGTAGTTCCGGTTGATCGGCCGGGCGCTGCGCCATAGCCGATGGCCCACTGGCAATAAGGGCGATCGCCAGGACTGTGGTGCGGACTTTCGACATCAGGATTGACCGCGCTCCTTCAGTATCCAGTCATAGCCGCGCAGAACAAGCGTTTCGGCGCGGCCGATCACCCATTTCATAGCCGAAATGAAGCCCTCTGCGTAGATACAGAGGCATGGGAGCAGCAGGTCGGTCTGGAGGCCAGCGCGGGCAGAGAACAGATAGTCGGACAGGGCTGTCCACACGCTGAGAAACAGGGAGAGGGCGATTCCCGCGCAGAACACCCCGATCAGCGCTAGTGTCCGCAGCGCGCGTTTGCCGCGCCGGCGCGGGCGCCATGACGCGATCCTGCTCATCGCAAAGGCGACGACGATACTGACCGCCATGGCGGGAAGGGTCGCGCCGGCCTTCGCCAGAAATGCCGATGCACCGGTGGGCGGCGTGAGTTGCGGGAGCAGCTGGCTCGAGCGCAGGGCGTTGGCAATGATCTCGGCGCCGGTCATCGGGCCGAGCGGCGTTTGGCGCATATCCTGCGCTGCCGGCGTGCTCGACCCGACGATGATGATTTGCCCTGCCAAACCGCCGACGGCGATCTGGGGTGAAGCGCCTTGCGCCGGCTGCATCATCTGGCTGAGCGCGCGACGCTCCCAATTGCCGATCGTGGCATTGGCCATCGTGTCGCCCGAGCTCACCGACAATGCCGGCAAGGTGAACAAGATCGCCTGCTGGCCCTCGCTTGAGCTTGCGCTGCCAAGTTCGGTGCTCGCGGCGACCGTGAGTGAGGCGATCCTGGCGCCGGTCGGCAGGCGCTCGTCGGCGACTAGCGTCACCGTGCGCGGATAGGCGCGTGCTTGCGCCTCGCCCGGCTCGAGCCAGGTTGCCGTCGGGTGAAATTGTAAGCGCCCCACCCGCAAGGCCGGAGTCCGATCCCAATCGACCTTGAAGCTGCCGTCGTGCTGCGCAATTCCCGGGAGCGCAGCGAATGCCCTGGGCCCGTCTGCCTGTGCCCAGGCCGCGCGCATCGCTGCCGCTTCTTCTGCCGTCGAAACGGCGGGCCAGAGGATGTCGAGAATGATGAGCCGCGCGCCGCTCTTGGCCAACGCTTCGCCAAGGGGCACCAGAATGGCGGGATGCCCGACCCCTTGCGTGCGGCAAACCGGCGCTGCTGGAGACAAGCGCTCGCACCCGGCTTCGTCGATGTCGATGAATGTGATCGGGGCGATGCGCGCGGCAACTTGAGGCGGCAGCGCCTCCAGCGCGGATCCGTGGACGGCGATAGCGGTGGTCATGGTCAGGTCGTGGCCGCGGCGCTCCAAGGCCTTCACCCAGCCAATGTCGAAGGCCAGAAGTGCCGAAAGCACCGCGGTGAGAATGAGGCCGACCAGGATCCCGGCGAGGCCCTGGGCCACGCCCTTCCTGAACCAGCGGCGGCGATAGATCCCCGGCAAGCGCGCCTTCCTCCCCGGAAAACCTGTCGGGCCACGGGTGCCGGCTAGTCAAGCGGCTGCCACCAGAATCGTTCTAATTCGGCTTCCAACCCCAAGGTTTGTCGTTAGATTTCGTGCGGGGGGCGATCATGGTCTTGCGACGACTTGCGAGAAGCGTTGTACGCTTGCGGTCCTTGGGGGTGGCGGCGCCGTTCCTGATTGCGGCCTTGCCGGGGAGCATGTCCGCCGCGGCGCAGGAAGCACCTGCGGCGCAGCCCGGCAACCCGCAATGCCAGCCGCCGAGCGAGGAGTCGTTTGACCCGATTGCTCCGGTCGCTGACCTGTTCGGCAATCCGGACGATCTCAGCGATGAGTTCGATATCGCTGCCTTCTGGTTCATGATGTCGCGCCCGAGCAACCCGCAGCCGCCTGCGTGCCGTGAGCTGAATGCCGACGAGCGGGTGGCGCTCACCGCCGCGCTGCGCGAAGGGATCGCGGCCTATAAGGCGAAGCAACCGCGGCTCGCGCAGCCGCCGCTCATGCGCGCGATGCGCATGCTCAGCGCCGCCTATGGCCCAGGCCACCACTACAAGATCGGTGTGATCGCGCTACTCGCCTATACTCACTCTGATCTCGATCAAAGCGAGGACGGGCTGCTATTCTACCGCCACCTCTGGGACCTGTGCCTCGCCAATTTCGGGCCGGTCAACAACTGCTCGATCAACGCGCAGATCTCCTATTCCAATCAGATCCCCGTGGCCGGTGCGCGATCGTTCAAGCGGCTGGTGGATCGGGACTTTCCCGAGTCGCATATTCCCGCGGCGCAGCTTGAGGCTTATCGCGCATCGACAACCGCGATTATCCGAGACGCGCTCAAGGATGAGGATGGTTCGCGGGAGCGAGTTCTGCTAGCGCGGCTCGCGGTTGAGGATCAGGTCTTCGGCGCGGGGAATCTGCGTGCCGGCGAAACCCACTACATGCTGAGCCATCTGTACTGGCGGCTGGGCGCGAACGGCAAGGCGATCGCCCATGCCCAAAGTGCGCGTGCCGCCTACCGCAAGTACCTGCCGCCAAAGCATGTCTACATCGCTGACGCCGACGAGCAGCTCGGGCGCGGTTATGCTTCGGCGGCGCGGAACGCCGAAGCGCTGCCGTTGTTTCACGACGCCTTCCGTCATCGCGAGGCCAATCTTGGGCCCTATGAAAGGCGGACCCTGATGGTGCAGGGTTTCTATGTCTCGACGCTCGGGAGTCTGGGCCGCGGCGATGAAGCGGTGGCGGCTCGACGGTTGCTCACCGAACGCGAGGTTGCGATCGGCGGCATGGTGCAGAGTATGGGCAGTCAGGTGCGTGAAGCGCGGCGCCTGGCGATGATCGGCCGCCCGCTCGAGGCACTGGCAGCAATCGAAGCCGTGCTCCCCGCCGATAGGCGCAATGCCAGTTCCTCAAATCAGGACACGATCAACACCAAAAGCGTCTATGGACTCATCCTGCTCGACGTAGAGCGATATGACGAGGCACTTGCGATATTCAGGCAGAATCTCGACGATCAGCGCAAACTGACCGGCGAGACGAACTGGGAATATTATTTCCGCCTCGACCATCTCGGTATCGGATATCTGCGGTCCGGCCGTTATCGTGACGCCGAAGCATTGTTCGAGCAGTCGCTTGCCTTTGGCGAGACTCGTCGCGGACGCGACAGCCATTTCGCCCAGAACGCGCGCGCGAACCTCGTCGCGACCCGGCTCAAGATGCCCGAGCGCATACACGACGCGCTGCCGGTTGCGAGGGCCCTGCGCGATATCACCCGCGCCGAGTTCGCTAATCTCGGATTTGAGCCCAATATCAGCGATGATCTGCCGGCGCTAAGGGCTTCGCGGCGCGAGAGTTTCGAGCTGTTTGCCGATGCTGCCTGGGAAGCTCAGCGCGGTCAGACCGGCACAACCTTGTCGCCCGAGGCATTCGAAAGCCTTCAGGACGCGCTACTTGGGCGTTCGAGCGAAGGTATCATTCGTATGGCCGCGCGCGAGATCGCTAGCGCGCGCTCGCCCGCTCTGGGAAAACTTATCGCTCGGCGCGGCCAACTTGCCGCCAACTGGCGTGCGATGGAGCAAGAGCGCGCCCGCCTCGCAGCCGATGGGTCTGTCGGCTCCTCGAAGCTCGAGGCAATGGTGGGGCGCGAACAGGCATTGACGAGTGAGGTCGCTCAGATCGACAAGCAGTTGCGCGAAGCCTTTCCGGCGTTCTTCGATATGGTGCGTCCGTCGCCCATGTCGATCGAGCGGGCCAGTGCCTTGCGCGGCGACGACGAAGCGATCGTGATCATCGTTCCAACCGTCAATGGCACACATGTGCTGGCGATCACCCGCCATGGCCTTGATTGGCATCGCTCGAAGCTCACTGCTTCGGATGTGGTCGCGAGCCTCGACAAGTTACGCCAGCAGCTTACCCCATCGCGAGAAGAAGGCGAGCAGCTTGGCCTTGCGGTATTCGATCGCAAGCTCGCCCATCATCTCTATGTCGAATTTCTCGAGCCGCTCGCGGGCCGTCTTGCTGGAGCAGAGCGTCTCACCATCGTTGCTGACGACGCGTTCGCAAAAGTGCCGCTCGGCGTGCTCGTGACCAAGGCACCGGAAGGGGACGATGGAGACCCCGGAGCGTTGCGGAGCACCGCGTGGCTGGCGGACGCCTTTGCCATTGCCTATGTGCCGTCTTTGCAGTCGCTGTCATTGGTGCGTGCCCTTGGCGACACACCATCTGCCGCCAGCGGGTTCGTAGGGTTTGGTGATCCGGCGCTGAACGGTGCTCCGGTGGCGCGTGGCAAGCGACTTGCGTCCACACCCGAGGATGAGCCGGCGCGTTTTGCCGAGGGCATGCTGGTCAATCCCGGCGCGCTCTTGGGCCTGTCCCGTCTGGGTGGCTCGAACGCTGAGCTCAGGAGCATTGCGGAATGGCTCGGTGCGCCGCCCAGTGCCCTCTATACCGGCAGGCGGGCTACTGAGCGTGAGTTGGCTGCGCTCAATCTGCGCGCGGTAAGGATCGTTGCGTTCGCGACGCACGGCGTACTGGCTGGCCAGCTTGGTCCCGGCGTACCGTCCGGACTAGTCCTGACTCCACCCACCGTGCCAGACGCGATCGATGACGGCTTGCTTACGATCAGCGAGATAGCCAAGCTCGATCTGGCGGCGCGTCTGGTCATCCTCTCGGCCTGCAACTCGGCAGCCGATGGCGATCGGACCACCGAGGGCCTCGACAGCATTGCCCAGGGTTTCCTGTTTGCCGGAGCTCGTAGTGTGCTGGCATCGCACTGGCCGGTCCGCGATGATGTTGCTCCAAGACTCGTCAATCGCATGATCGCGCTGCACGGTCGTTCACGCGGGAGTTTGGCGAGCGCGCTGCGCGCGGCTATCCGCGAGTTGCGGTTGGATCTTGATGACGACACCCTCGCACATCCCTCCGCTTGGGCGCCTTTCGTCCTGATCGGTGAGGGTGGTTACTAACCGTCTCGCACGTGCCCGTCCGTCCATGGGAATGGGCGGCTCGCTGTTCGTAGGGAAGTGATCGCAACGCTCGGCCCTGAAAAGAAGTGGCTGCTGCGGTATCGATGGCGACTCTTGAGCCTCGCATCGGATACGGCAGATCGGCTTCATTCTGCGGATTTGGCGGGCGAGATTGACCTACATCTGGAGTGTCCGGTAGACGCATGAGCGTCCGCAATGCGGTCGCCAAGGCAGTTGTTGCGCAGATGGCCCAATGGTCGGTCTCTCCGCAGCCGTTTAAGCCACCTTGTAAAGCTGGGCCCACTTAGCGCTTCTGTTAGCGGTATGGGCCGCCACTTTTCTGGCACCACCATGACGTAGGGGTGACCCTCACGCTGCGACTTGGCGAAAGCCGTTTGGCTTGCTGCTGTCGCAATATGTCGAGCAGGGCGGGGTCCCTGCCGTAGTGCGGGAGGTCACCCGGCATCTAGCGAACTGATTTCACCTGAACAGGTACGGCCCGGCTTGTCCCCGCGCGCCCCCGCAGGCGATGCGATCGTACGGGCGCAGCGCCTCGCTGCCGCCTTTTCCACAGCCGGCCTCATTCTAGCAAATTATGTGAAATATCAAAATGTGCAGTCGCTGCGGCTAGAGCGGTTTACCGTTCTTATCGATCAACTCGATCCGGTAGGTGCAGCCATAGAATGTCTTGTCCGGATGTGTTGTAGCATTCGATATGTTGCGGGCGATCACCGTATGCATCCCGAAAGTCTCGCCGGCTGCCGGTTGCTCGGTGCGATTGACCGTCACTTTCTCGCCCAGGAATTTGCGGAATTTCATCGCATCGATTTCTTCGCCCGTCGCCTTGCCCGACGCGATCATGGCGTCGATGAGCGGCTCCGGATCGAGTGCGTTTTCGATGCCCTGCTCCCGCGCGATTGCGGTGGGATCGGCTAGATCGAGGATGGCGAGGACGCCATTGGAGGTGAAGGCGATGCGCCGCGTGCTGTAATGCCCGGCCACCGTGATCGGGGCAGGCAACTCATATTCATTCATAAACGAGTTCTTGGTGTCTATCCGAATCCAGCGGCGCCGGTCCGCGATCTTTTCTTCTCCATTAAGGGCCAGGGCAAAGCCGTTATAGACGGGCGCATCGAGGCGGCACTCAATAGCATCCGCAATATCCACGCCATTGGGATCGAACTGCTGTTCAGCGGCTGGGAGCGGGGTGGCAAGCGACATGCCGACAGTCAGCGCTGCAAGGCGAACTTTTGATCTCATGCCTGTTGTCTGACTGTCCACGGATCTTCATTCAAGTCCGCGCGGAAGCTAAGCGCCACGAGTCCAATCGATAACCTTTTCAGCGAAGCGCTCCATTCCGGGGTGCTCGATATGCTGGATAGGACGCGGCGCATCGAGGCGCTTGCGTGCTTTGACTTTCTCTCGCGGACAGCGGCCTTCAATCTTGCTGGCCGGCGACGCGTTCGCCCATGATTGCCGCATTCCGCCGTTCATGGATGGCTGGTCGAGAAGGGCGGCGCGCGCGGTAAGCCGGACGAATCGCTTGACAGGTTTAAGGTCATAAATAGCGACCCACGGCATCGTGTGCGACTCAGTGCTCAAACGGTTCAGGGATTTGAACTAATTATCTGTAATAATTTAATTTTATTAGCGATGTCGTAAATAATCGCTCTTTGTCGGATCGTCCCCGTTGACGCGGCAGGATTAAGTGTGTCCCATTATGGGACAATATCCGGGGGTGGGATGTCGGGACTGGTCGAATCAGCGTTAGCGATCCTTACAGGGTCGGGGCAGCGCGCGCGCATTGCGTCGGACAATATCGGCAACATGTCTACGCCGGGCTACAAGGCGCGTGTCGCTTTCCGTAGCCTGTCCACCGAGGACGCGGCGGTCGCCCGCCTTGCTGGCGCTGATGTGCGGACCAATTTCGCACCAGGCCCGTTGCGTTCGACCGGCAACAAGTTCGACCTCGCGATCCAAGGGGACGGGTTCTTCGCGATTGCGTCAGAGAGCGGCCAGATCCATTACACGCGCCAGGGGCATTTCCAGCGCACGGAGGACGGCCGTCTTCAGGCCGCGGCGGGTCATTTCCTGCAGCAGGCAGGAGGCGGTGATCTTGTCGTGCGCAGCGATCTTGTGGACGTGCTGGCTGACGGGACGGTTGTCGACGGTGGGCAGCCGGTTGGCCGGATCGCGCTGATGGTTCCTGGGGAGACCGCTCAACTTACACCGATTAGCGGCAGCATCTTCGCGGCCTCCGACATGACGATGAGCGAGGCCTCAACGGCAAGTATTCGGCAGGGAATGCTCGAAGGAGCCAATGTGTCGCTAGGAGACGAAATGCTCAGTTTGATGACGGCGACGCGCCAGGCGGAATCCGGCGCGCGCCTTGTTCAGGTCTATGACGAGCTCATGGGTCGTGCCTTCACGACGCTCGGGCAGCGCGGCTGATGGGCGAGGCATTCGAGGTCGGCGCAGTCGCGATGCGCACCCAGCAACGCGCATTGGAAGTGCTCGCCAACAACATCGCGAACGTCAACACGCAAGGATTCAAGCGGGCACAGCTCCGCTATGCCGACGTCGTTTCAAATCGTCTCGACGCGGCCGCGTTGGCTGAAGCGCGCATTGAGCAACCGGCGTTCGCCGGCGTGACCATGGATCCGCGGCTCGCCTTGGACGAGCAGGGCGACGTGCAGCGTACCGGCAGGCCGATGGATCTGGCGATCGAGGGCGCGGGGTTCATCGAGCTGATGGGACCGGCGGGGCAGACGTTGCTGTGGCGTGGTGGCGGGCTCAAGATCCTTGAAGACGGCATGCTCGCGACAGAGAGCGGCATCGCCCTCAAAGCCGCGATCTCGATGCCCCGCGATGCGACCGAGCTTTCGATCGGCAAGGATGGCACGGTACGGGCCAGCGTCGGTGGCGAGGCCGAGCCGGTGGAGATCGGCCAGATCCGGCTGGTTCGCCTCGAGGACGTCAGTGGCGTGACCCGGCTGGATGGCGGTCTGTACCGCGTCGACGAAGCGCGTCTCAGGACCGACGCCGAGCCTGGTGATGATGGCGCGGGTCTTCTCGTCCAAGGCGCGCTCGAGCGCTCGAATGTCGAGCTGACGGATGAGATGGTTCAGCTGATCATGGTTCAGCGCGCCTATGCGGCGAGCGCGCAAGTGGTTCAGGCGGCGGACCAGCTGATGGGCATCATCAACGGGCTTCGCCGCTGATGTCGACAGCGGCTGTGGTATTGGCGTTGCTGGCCGGCGCGCTGCCGGAGACGGGCTGCGTGGCCGCGATCCGCGATATCGCCGCGGGCGAGCCTCTGTCCGCAGGCCTGCTTGAGCGGGTAGCTTGCCGCATTGAGGATCGGTCGGCGGCACGATTGCGCTTCGACCCGGCCAGCGGATCGGTAACAGCCGCCGAGGCACTGCCCGCGGGCACCTATCTCGACCGCCTGTCGGTATCCGCACAGCCCGTCTTGCCCAAGGGCACCCGGGTGACATTGCGTGCGATGTCGGGGCCGGCGATTGTCGAGCGGCAGGTTACAATGCTTCAATCCGCCAGGTCAGGGCAGCGCGTGTTCGTGCGTGACGATGGCGGCAATGTCTTCGCCGTCGCGCTGGTCGTTTCGGACCGGGAGTCCGAAGCCCGATGAGTGTCGCGCTGTCCATCGTAATGCTTGCCACCGGCGCTTCGGGACAGGATCTGTTCCAGGGAAGCAACTGGGCGGCAATGGCCGCCGATCGTCGGGCGACGCAAGTCGGGGATTCGATCACCGTTGTCGTGCACCAGGTCGCCGAGGCTTCGAATACGACCCAGAATGCCACCCGCAAGTCGACTGAGGCCGGCGCCAGCCTGCGCGCCGGCGGCATCAATGAAGGCGGCGCGCTGAGCTTTGGCGGCGGCTATACCGGTCGCGGTGAGGCACGACGCAGCGAACGGCTGCTCGCGCAGCTCAGCGTCGTGATCGAGCAGGTCCTGCCCAATGGCGACTATCGGATCGTCGGTCGCCAGCAGATTCGGGTGAATGGCGAAACGACATTGATCGCCGTGCGCGGACGGATTCGCGCCGCCGATATCTCGAGCGACAATTCGATCCTGTCGAGCCGCATCGCCGATGCCGAGATCGACTATGACGGCAAGGGCTTTCTGTCGCGCAGCGCGAAGCCCGGCTTGCTCAACCGGCTGTTCAGCCTGCTGGGTCTGGGCTGATGCGGTATCTGGTTTCAGCGATCGCCGCACTGTGCCTGCTCGCCCCGTTACCCGCTCTTGCGCAGCAGGTGCCGCTCAAGAATCTCGGCCGGTTCGCCGGCTGGCGCGAGAACGCGCTCGTAGGCTATGGTTTGGTCACGGGCCTGTCCGGGTCGGGCGATACACGGCGCAGCGTGGTCACGCGGCAGGCGCTGCGCAATGTTCTGAGCCGCCTTGGCACCACGGTCAGCGAAGAGGACATCAGCAGCCGCAACGTCGCGGTGGTGATGGTGACCGCGGTCCTCCCGCCGTCCGCGAACGTCGGCGACCGGATCGACGTGATCGTGTCGTCGATCGGCGACGCGCGCAGCCTGGCGGGCGGCACCCTGATCATGACGCCGCTGCTGGGACCCGACCAGCGCCCCTATGCGCTTGCACAGGGGCCATTGCTGACAGGCGGGTACAAGTTCGAGAGCGAACTGAACCAGCAGCAGCGCAATTACCCGACCAGTGCGGTTCTGCCCGGCGGCGCGACGATCGAGACGGCGGTGCAATCGGCCGTTGCCGTGACCAACGGCGAATTGTCATTCCTGCTCGCCAATCCGAGTTTTTCGACCGCGCAGCGCATCGCGGAGCGGATCACAGGTCGTCTCGGCTCAGGTTCAGCCGTCGCCCGTAATGCGGATGAAGTGCGGATCCGCTACGCGGGGGGCGCCGACGACCTCACCGCGTTCGTCGCGAACATCGAGAATGTGCTGGTCGAGCCGGACAGCGCTCGCCGTATCGTCATCAATGAGCGTACCGGCACGGTCGTCGCCGGAAGCGAGGTGATGATCAGCAGCGTCGCGATCGCACAGGGCGACATCAAGGTTACCGTAACCGCGGAAAACTTTGCGTCACAGCCAAGCTTCATCTCCGGCTTTGCGAGCGACGTCCGCAGCCTGATTGTCACCAATACAAAACTCGAGGTCAGCCAGGGCGAAGGCGACCGCGCGTTCCGTTTCCCGAACACCAGCGTCGCCGATCTGGTTCAGGCGTTGACCGCCGCGCGCGTCGATACCCGGCGCATCATTTCCATCCTTCAGGCGATCAAGGCAGCGGGCGCGCTGCACGCCGACATCATTGTGCAGTAGGTTCCCATGGATTCAGTCACACCCGTTCTGATCGCCAAGGCGCTTGATGGTCTGCATGCCCGTCAGAAGGTGACGGCGGAGAATATCGCCAATGCCGGTACGCCGGGCTACCGGCCGCTTGCCGTCAGCTTCGAGGCGAGTTTGCGAGCGGCGGCCACGCAGGGCGTCGATGCGATCGCATCGGTCGAGCCTCGGACGCATCTCGCACCGCGACCGGCGATCGCCGACGAGCTGCGGCTCGATCTCGAGATCGCGACCGCGGCACAGACCAGCATGCGCTACGGCGCGCTGATCGACTTCCTGGGCCGTCAGATGGCGCTTCACCGCGCCGTTGTTTCGGGCGGGAGATAAGCCATGGACGCGATGGAGATAAGCCGGACCGGGCTGGATGTTGAATGGCAGCGGCTGCAGGTGATTGCAGAGAATCTGGCCAATATAAATACGACGCGCATTGCGACCGGTGGCGCATACCGGCCCCAGCGGCTGCTCTCAGGGCCGCAGGCAAGCTTCTCCGCCATCGTGCAGGGCGGCCCCAAGGGCGTGGAGGTTCAAGGGACCGCCGCGACCGGGACGGCAGGACGGCGGGTGCACGAACCCGATCATCCGCACGCCGATGCCGATGGCTTCGTAACGTATCCCGCGATCGATCATGCCGGGGAGATGACGCTGATGATCAAGACCGCACGGGCGTATGAAGCCAATCTCACGGCATTCTCGATCGCGCAGCAAATGTACACGCGCGCACTCGATCTGGGGAACAAGGCATGAGCGCGATCGACCCTGTGGCTGCGCTAGGTATGTCCGTGCCGGGTATGGAAGGCCTTCCAGGCTTCGCGCTCCCATCCGCTCGGCCGACCGGGCCAGGCTTTGGCGAGATGCTGATGTCGGGACTTCGGACCGTCGACGGCAAGCTCGAAACCGCGGAGCAGCTGGTGCGGCGGTTCGCGGTCGATGACTCGATCCCGGTTCATCAGGTCACGATCGCGCTTGAGCAGGCCCGGCTCTCCGTTGAGCTCGCGATGCAGGTCCGTACGCGGCTGGTCGAAGGCTACCGCGAACTCATGAACATGCAGCTTTGAGCGACGCCATGTCAGGAGCGGCGGTGCGCAGGCAGTATCTGGTCTTTGGCGGGGTTCTCGCAGCGATCTGCGTCGCGTTGGGAATCGGCTATTTTCTGTTCCTGCGCGCGGATTATGCGGTTCTGGCGAGCGGGTTGCGGGCGGAGGACGCTTCGGCGATCGTTGCCGAGCTCGACAAGCGCGGCACCGCTTACCGCATTGAGGATGGCGGCGGCACGATACGGGTTCCCGCCGGTGAGGTGGACGCGACTCGGATCGCGATCGCCGGATCCGACGCCGCCGCGCGCGGCCAGATCGGATTCGAGCTCTTCAACAAATCCGACATGGGCCTCACCAACTTCGCCCAGAAGATCAACTATCAGCGCGCGCTCCAGGGTGAATTGGTCCGTACGATCACCGCGATGGAAGGGGTCGATACAGCGCGAGTCCATCTCGGCCTGCCCGAACGAAGCCTGTTTCGTGGAGAACGCGTCGAGCCTTCGGCTGCGGTCACCGTCACGATGAAGCAGGGGCGAATTCCCGATCCGGCTCGTGTCATGGGGATCCAGCGTCTCGTGGCGGCTGCGGTTCCCGATCTGCCTGAAACCAAGGTTGTGGTGTTGGACGGGCAGGGCAGGGTCATCAGTGCGGCCGCCGCCACTCCGGAGATCGCGAACGAGCTCGACGAACGGCAGGCCATACAGGCCTATTATGTGGCGCGCGCGCGCTCGGCGATCGAGCCGGTTCTGGGCGCGGACAAGTTCAATGTTCGCGCCATTGTACAAACCCAAGGAGCCGCGGCGGTCCTTCCTGCGACTGCGGGCGGCGACAATGGCGCGCCGCGTGGTTTCGCGCTGCGTATCCTGATCATTACCCCGACCGCTATCGTCGCCGAAGAGCAGGCCGCTATCCGCGATGCGATTACGCAGTCGATCAAGGCGGACGCCGGCCGGGGTGATAGCATCGAGTTCGAGACCGGGCCGTTGACGACGCCTGTGGCGATGGCAACGCCGCCCCTGCCGCCTCGCGCCGTACCCTCCGCCGAATTCGGGCCCGTGATCCAGGACGCTGGCGCGCCACCCGCATCGGCTTCCATCTCAAGCTGGCTGTGGATCCCGCTTCTGGCAGGCGCCATCGCCATCGCCATCCTGCTTGTGCTGCGTCGCCGGACCCAGATGTCCGGTGCCGAACATGAAGCCTTTGCCGCAAAGCTGCAACGCCAGCTCGCGCTCACCGAGGAGCCGGGTGATGCTCAGCACGGATGAACCGATCATCTTGCTCATCGAGAAACTCGATGCGCTGCCAAGGGGCGATCGCGCGGCGATTCTCAAACGTTTGTCCCCGCGTCAGCGTGAGCGGATCGCGTCCTTGCGGGCGGGGCATCGCGTACCTTCGCCGAGTGGATTTTCGCAACAACTGGCGGAACGGATTGAGCAGATTGACAGCGACCAGTCGCCGTTGACGCCAATGGCCCGTGACGCGCTGAGGCGGGCGATCACCACGGACGCACCTGCACCGAGGCGATCGGCGGCACGGGGTTCGTCGCTTGCGGATGCTGCGGCTGGCCTGCTCAGAAATCGGACTCGACAGTGACCGGGCTGCTCTCTGCAGCGAAGGCGGATGAGGTGCGGGCCTTTGCCGGGGTCAGGCCGCCCCCCGAACCGTCCGTGCACCCGCTCGAAGCGGAATGTGCCGCGCTGCGGCGAGAGCTGGCTGAAGCGGGCGCCGCGATCACGGACTTCAAACGCGAGTCCGCGCTAGCGGTCGAAGCCGCGCGGGAGGAGGGGCTGAAGGAAGGTCGGGCGCAAGCCCAGGACCGCGAAGCCGAACGGCTCACTGCGCTGGGCGCGGCACTAAAGACCGCCATAGGTCTGTTCGAACAAAGATTGGATGGCCTCGACCGGTTGGCTGCCGAGTTGGCACACTCCGCCTTGGAAAGATTGCTGGGCGACTCCGATTCCCGCAGCGCGATGAGCGCGTCGTTCATCACCCGGCAGGTTCAAGAACTCAAGCGTGCGAAGGTCCTGCGGGCGCGTGTGAGCGGCGCGGATTTCGGGGACGAAGCCGCACTCGCTGAGCTTGTCGCACGACTGCAGGCGAGCGGCACCGGCGTTGACGTGGTACACGATCCGACCCTGAAGACCGGGCAGGCCCGGCTCGAATGCGCGCTTGGCCAAGCCGATCTCGATCTCGCAACGCAGTGGCAGTCGCTGGCTTCGTTGCTGCGTGACATGGCGAGATAGCGGATGGAGCATCCCTTCGTCACCCGTCTGCGCGATGCTGAACTCGTGGCACCGCATGGCCGTGTCGCCGCGATCGCGTCGACCCACGTTCGCGCAACCGGCCCCGCATGCACGTTGGGAGACGTGTGCGAGATCGAGGAGCGGGACAACGAATGGAGCATTCTGGCTCAGGTTGCGGCGATCGACACTACAGGCATCACGCTCGTTCCGCTTGAACATGGAAGCTCGGTCCAGCTCGAAGCGAGGGTCCGTGTCCGTAGTGGTGGAGAGCGAGTGGCCGTGGGCGAGTCCTTTGCCGGACGCGCAATCGACGCGGTCGGACGACCGCTTGATGGCAAGGGGCCAATCCGTCCAGAACGCTTTGCGCGTTCGAGCGGAACGATGTTGCCGCCACTTGCGCGTTCGACGCCCGCACGCCTCTTTCCTACCGGGATTCGCGCTATCGACGGGCTACTTACCCTTGGTGCGGGGCAACGGATCGGCATTTTCGCGGCGAGCGGGGTCGGCAAGACAAGTCTGATCGAGCAGATCGCCGCTCAGTCGGCGTGCGACCATTGCATCCTCTGCCTTGTCGGCGAACGCGGTCGCGAGGTCGAGGGCATGTGGCGCATGCTCGGCGATCAGCGCGGCGCGCCGGTAACGCTGGTGGCGGCGACATCGGATGAAAGCCCCAGCTTACGCGCGCGTGCTGTCGACACCGCGCTTTGCCTGGCGGAAGACTGGCGGGATCAGGGCCGCGACGTCCTGCTCATTCTCGATTCCGCGACACGTTACGCCATGGCGCTGCGCGAGATCGGTCTCGCGGCGGGGGAGCCGCCAACCGTCCGCGCCTATACCCCAGGCGTATTCGCGGCGTTGCCGCGTATCGTCGAACGCTGTGGTGCGCGCGCGGATGGCGGGTCGATCACCGCGATCATGACCGTGCTCAGTGAAACCGACGATGTTGACGATCCGATCGTTGAGACGATGAAGTCGCTGCTCGACGGCCATATCATTCTGTCTCGGACGCTAGCCGAGCGGGGGCATTTCCCCGCGATTGATGTCAGCCGCAGCATTAGCCGGCTTGCCGACCGGTTCATGACGCGAGAGCATGGTGCGGCCGCCCGAAGCGCCGTCGCTGCATTCGGAATCTACGACGAATCGCGCATCCTGATCGAAAGCGGCATGTACAAGGCCGGCGCGAGCCGTGAGGTCGATCAGGCCATAGAGTGCCGTGACCGGCTGCTTTCCTATCTGCGGCAGGAACGGAACGAGCATGCTGAGCTTGCGGCAACGGTCGCCGGCCTCGTTGCGGCGACGGCGGGGAGGTAACGTGGCCGGATCCGCCGATTTCCTCAACCTTCAACGGCTCGCAATGCTTTGCGAAGCACAGCATCGGCTGGCTCAGCAAGCCGAGGCGGAAGCGCGGCGCGAGGCAAGTGCGGCGGAGCGTCGACGCGCCCAGAGCGAAACGGCGGTGAACGAAGCGCAGCAAGATTGGCGGGGCGCCATGGAGACGACCGACCTGGGCCCCGATCTGGCGAGTGCACTGGGTGACCGGTTGGTCGGTTGTGCGGCATCCCTGGGGATCGCCGTCGATCAGGAGAATGAAGCCTGCCGCCTTTTGGCCGAACGGGAAGAGGCACGACAGGTGGCGCGAGCGAATGTGCAGCAAACCGAGGAGGTTGTTTCCGGGTACCTCCGCAAGTTGCGGCGCAAGCGCGATGAACGGGCGCTTGCGAGGATCGAGGACCGGATCGCGTATCAGGAGCGGCTAGCATGATTGATCAGTTTCCGGCCTCTCCCCGCGTCGAAAAGGCCCCGCCGCCGCGAGACGAACGAAGAGCCGATGTGGAATCTGACAGATTCCAGGCGCTGCTGGCCGGCGTGGCGGGCACCGGGCCAAAGCTGCCGGTGATGCCCGATGGGTCGCCGCCGCCCGAAAGCGCACATCCGATTCCTGACCAGGCCAGGATTTTCAACCAGAATGGATTCTTCGCTGCGCCGCAGGATAGCGCGGTTTCTCTGCCCACAACGGCTGATCCGGTGGCCTCTGACCTACCTGAATTCAGCGTAGGTGAATCCACGAATTCCATATCGCGCGCGCCGTCGTTCAATGAGCCTCATTTGGAGGTATTCCTGGGGATCCTGCCCGGACGCGGCTCGTCCGCGAACCGGGTGCCAGTATCCGCCAGAACGCCTCACCGAACTTTCGACAGTACCATCTTGAGTGTGCCGGATGGTGCGGTGCCAGTCGCGGAATTTCAGGCCGGATCATTATCCGAGCCGGAAACCGAAGCCGCCCCGGCGCAATCGACACGAACGCGGTTCCACGATGTCCGTGCGCTGTCTTCGCTACACGTCGCCATTCGCGACATCGAACAGGGGATGCGGATTCTGGTCACGGCCCAGGCGTTGAGTGTGGAGGAGCGACAGCGGCTGGCCGATGAAATCGCGGCGCTCCTTTCACGTCACGGGCTGGTGCCGCGCGACGTGCGCGTCGCGGGTCCGGCGCATGTTCATAATTCGGGGAAGAGGTGACATGCAGGTTGGTGCCATCGATGCTCAGGCGCAGCAGCCGGCTGCCGGAAACGCGGCGACGAACGCTTTCGGACTGAGTTTCGACGCGTTGCTCAAGATCATCCTGACACAGCTGACCTATCAGGATCCGCTGAAGCCGATGGACAATTTTGAGTTCGTTTCGCAGCTCGCCCAATTCTCTCAGATTCAGCAGGCGCAGACGATGAATGATCGTCTTGAGGCGCTGGTCTCGGCGCAGGCGACCAATCAGGCGACGGGGCTGTTGGGTCGTGAGGTCGACGTGCCGGCTGGAAATGCGACGCTTTCGGGGAAGGTCACCGCCGTCGCATTTCAGAGCGGCGCGCCGACCGTGACGATTCAGACCAGCGACGGGCGAACCATCAGCGGACTCGCCATCGGAAGCATTACCCAGGTGAGGGAGAAGAAGTAGATGTTCGGCGCGATCTATGTGGGTCTCAGCGGGCTCAACGCCTATTCGAACGGGCTGAAACAAGTCAGCAACAATGTCACCAACCTCAACACGTCGGGGTTCAAGGGGCAAACGGTCACGTTCGAGAATTACGCTGGCAGAAGCGATCAGGGCGGACTGTCCTTCTCACTTGAGGGCCAAGCCACTGGCGGTGGCGTCGGTACCGGAAAGTCGCAGATCGACCTGCGCCAGGGAGAGCTTCGCCAGACGGACCGCGACCTTGACCTGACGGTCGACGGTACCGGCTTCCTCGTGCTCTTCGACGGCAACGAGATGCTCTACGCGACGACGGGGAGCTTCAGCATCGACAAGGAGGGGTTCATCGTCCTTACCGGTACTCAATATCGCCTGGCGACCCTCGATAGCTCGAACCAGCCGGTCGCGCTTTCGATCGATGTTTCGCGGACGAGCGCGCCGAAGAAGACGACGACCGTCAAGTTCACCAACAACCTCTCCTCGACCGCGACCACCGCATACAGCGTCAGCAACATCAAGGTGCATGACCCCAGCGGGACGACGCATGTGTGGAAGGCACAGTTCGAGAAGGATACGGCGGCCGGCGCGGGGAACTGGAAAGTGACCGTCACCAACGACAAGGGAACCCTGTCGGTCACCAAGGCGCTGAAGTTCGTCAATGGGATCGTCGACCCGACAACGGCGCGCTTCGACATCGCCGACACCAACGCCGGATTGTCCGTGACCTTCGACTTTTCGAGCGGCGTCACATCCTATTCGGGTGCCGACGTATCGACACTCGGGACCGCGTCGATCGACGGCTATCCCACCGGTGCGCTGACGAGCGTCGGGGTCAACGCTCAGGGACAAATCGAACTGGGCTATTCGAACGAGCAAAAAGTACAAATGGGTGCAGTCGCCATCGCCGACTTCCGTGATCCGCAGGTGCTCGAGCAGAAGGGCGCTGGCCTGTTCGGAAAGATCGGTAGCGGGCAGGTTGAATTCATGTCGAGCACAGACGCCCGCGTCGGGCAGGTCGTCGGCAAACGGCTCGAGGCCTCGAACGTCGACCTGTCACGTCAGTTCGGTGACCTCATCCTGATCCAGCGCGGTTTCCAGGCCTCCTCACAGATTGTGAGCGTGTCCAACGACATGATCCAGCAGCTCTTCGGGATTCGTGGCCAGGGATGAGCGAGGCGAGATCCTGGCTCCCGCCCGGCACTAACTTCGGGAAGGTCGATCAGCGCATAGACGGTGTCGTGCGGGAATGGTCGCGCGCGTGGTTTGGTGACGATGATGTCGTGGTTTCCGCCGGCGTGCGGGGCGCGGTTTGGAACGCTGCGAAGCCACAATCGTGCGCCCGCGGCGCCTGGCTCGTCATCCCGGAGGAATCAGGGCGGGCGATGGCGAGGCGGGCGCTGCACATGGATGCGCTCGGACAGGAGGGCGAGGCCGATCAAGCTGTGCTCGGCGCGATCGGTGAGGAATGCCGCGCCGCGTTGCGTGGGGCTCTGGTCAGGGACCTCGAGCTGGAAAGCACGACGACCGCGGATTCCGCCGGAGCGACGCTGGCGCTCGCGGCCGGCGCCGGCTGGACAATCGATTGCGGACGTACATCCGTTCGCCTGGCATTCGTCATGTCCGAGGCTGAAAGAATCGCGTTGCTGCAGCGGTTGCTTCCACCGGCTTCGTCCAGGTCGAATCTGGTTTCCCCCGGGTTGGCCCTGGCGCCATTTGAAATCGAACTGGCGGCACGCCTTGGATCCTGCGCGATTACGCTAGCCGAGCTCAGATCGCTTTCGCCCGGTGACGTGTTGGTACTCGATCGCGACCTTTCCGCATCCTTGCCGTTGACCGTCAATCGCGCAGCGGCTCCCGGGGGCACCTGTACTGTCGCGCGCGAAGCCGACAGCCTCCACCTCGAAATCACCGCACCCATCATCGGAAGAAACCCGTGACCAAAAATGTAGCGTCCAGCGTATCCGCAGACCAGTCAGGGCGAGTGAGCGCCAAGATCATCGAGAATGTGGGGGTCGAGCTTGAGGCTCTTCTCGGCACCGCCCGCCTTACCGTCGCTGAACTAGCGGCGCTTCAACCGGGTGACGCGGTCACGCTCGACACCGTGCTGAACGAGACCGTCGAGCTCAGACTGGGTGACGCGTTGGTTGCACGCGGCGAACTCGTGGCTGTCGGAGAGAAGTTCGGCGTGCGCCTCACCGAGATTGCCCAATGGCCCGAATGAAGCGCTGGCGTGACGCGGCCGGCTTCACTGCGTTCCTGCTTTGGAGCGGCCCCGCCTGCGCCAACGCGCCGCGCCTAGGGGGAGGGGGCGGACTCGATCTCTCGCTGACCCGCATCGTGATTTCGCTGCTGCTCTGCCTGGGCATAGCCGTGTCGGTCATAATCCTGCTGAAGCGCAACGGCGGTCGCGTTGACCCGGCTCTGCTGCGAGGCCTACTGAGGAGAGGGCCGGCTGGCGTTCAGCGCATACAAGTCATCGAGTCCCGCCGGATTAGCGCGCATGCGGACCTCTGTCTGGTCCGCTGTGACGAGACAGAATATGTCGTGCTCTGCTCGGCCCAGCAGCAGCAACTGCTGCGCGAACAACCTGTACTTCGAAGCGCCGACGCATGAATCGGCGGCTTGCGGTGGCATTGGCGGGAACATTGCTGCTTGTGGCCGGGCCGGCCGCCGCGGCACCGGCAGGCGCCGGTATCGGGACGGACGCGGTGCGCACGATGCTCGTCCTCACGATGCTGGCGGTGGTGCCGGCAATCGTCGTCAGCATGACGAGCTTCATCCGGATCGTCGTCGTCCTTTCGATGGTTCGTCACGCGTTCGGCATGCCTGAGACACCGCCCAATCCGGTCCTTGTCGCTCTGGCGCTGTTTCTGACGGCGTTCACGATGTCGCCGACGCTCGACGCATTGAATACGCGAGCGCTGCAACCGCTGATGGCTGGAACGATCACGGTCGAGCAGGCAATGGAACGCGGCAGTGCGCCGCTGCGCGATTTCATGCTCGCACAGACACGCGACGAGGATATCGAGGCGATCTATGCCATTGCGAAGGCGCCACTCCCTGAACGGCCCGAGCAGGTCGAACTGCTCAAGCTGGCTCCCGCCTTCATCCTCAACGAGCTGCGCGTGGCCTTTACCATCGGCTTTGTCATCCTGCTTCCTTTCCTGCTGATCGACCTGGTGGTCGCAAGCATCCTGCTCGCGCTTGGCATGATGATGGTTCCGCCCGCGACGATCGCATTGCCGATCAAGATCCTGATGTTCGTCCTGATCGACGGTTGGGGTCTGATCCTGCGAGGGGTTCTTGGCAGCTTTCGATGAAACGCCAGCGCATCACCGGCCTTGCGCTCATCGAAGTGCCGCCTCGCGTCGAGGCTGCGCTATGGCGGCGGCTGCGGTACGAGGCGGATTTCGGCTGTCGTGAGACGATCTTCATGCGCTATCGGGCCCTGGCACGCAGCATCGCACGCCAGAACCGGCGCCGAGCGATCAATGGTGCTGATGCGGGCGATGTCGAGCATTTCGCTTATGAGGGCCTGCTTCAGGCGATCGACCGCTATGATCCGTTACGCGGCATCCCATTCGGCGCATTCGCCAGACGCAGGATAACCGGAAGCATTGCCGACGGCGTGGTCGGTTATAGTGAGGTTGCGGCGCAAAACCGGCAACGCAGCCGTGCGGTTCGCGAACGGCTCAAAGCGCTGGGTGGAGAGGCGGCCGGCGAACCCGACGCGCTTCAAGCGCTATCGTCTCTGGTCTCGGGGCTGGCGATCGGGATCCTGCTCGAAGATACCGGCCTGGTCGCCCCGGACGGCGGTGCCGACTTCCGCGCGAATGTGTATGAAACGCTTGCGATGCGCGAGCTCCAAGCGGTGTTACGCGATGAGATTGCCCGCCTGCCGCGCCGTGAGGCGATGATCGTGCGTCTGCACTATGAGGATGGTGTGAGCTTCACGCATATTGCCGAACTACTTCAACTCTCCAAGGGTAGGGTTTCCCAACTTCACGGAGCCGCTCTGGCAAAGCTGAAGCGACGAATGAGGAATGTGACATGATCGGCAATTGCCCCGACGACGAAATTACGGCGCTGATGACTGTCCTCGGCAGCGGCGCAGAGGATGCGTTCGCGCAGCTTGAAGGGTTGCTCTCGCGCTATTCCGGCGACGCGCGGCTGCATTTTCTACGCGGCTCGCTACTGATCGGCGCGGGGCGCGCGATCGAGGCGCATGCGGCTCTAAGCGAGGCGGTGGCCCTTGCCCCCGACTATGCGCTCGCCCGTTTTCAGCTCGGCTTCTTTGAATTGACCTCGGGCGAGCCAGCGCGTGCGCGTCGAACCTGGGAACCGCTCAACGAGCAACTGGCGCCTGACCATTATCTGTCGCGGTTCGCGGACGGGTTGCGTGAACTGATCGACGATCATTTCGAAGCTGCAATCGCTCGTTTGGAAGCTGGAATTGCGGCCAACGACGAGAATCCGCCACTGAACGGCGATATGCAACTTATCATTACGGAATGCCGCAAGCAGCTCGGTTCGCATGAGGCTGACGACGAGGCGTCCGCTGCTTCGCTGCTGCTCGGCCAGTTCGCGGCACCTGGCACGACGCACTAGGCCCGCGCCGTGACCCGTATCGGACAGGCGGAGCAGATCCTGCTCCTGCTGCGTGAGCAGTTGCGGTTGGCAAGTGAAGGCCGCGTGCGGACCAGCGGCACAAAAGCGGGGGCGGAGAAACTGGCCGAGCAGCGGCCACTCGATCGCGCACGCGCGCTGGCGTCGCTCGACGCGATCGACCCCGAGGAGCGCAAACGCCTCATCGTGAGAACGCTACTGCTCGAGGAGTTTGGCGATCAGGCGGGCGCCGATCCGGCCTTTACGACGCTGGTCGATCGGGTGCTGGCGCTGGTCCACGATACGCCGGGCGGCGATGAACTGATCGATCGCGCGATCCGGCAGCTCGGCGGGCAATACTAGCCCGACCGCGCACCGAGTCGCGCGAACGACTGGGCGAGCGTGCGGCCGCTCGCATCGAGTGGTGTCGCAAGCGCCGCTTCAAAGATTCGTCGGGATTTCTCGGTGTCACCCGAGCCCGCGGCCAGCAGCATCTCGGCAAATGCTGCCGAAAAACTCGCGCGGTCCAGTCGTCGTGCGACCGCAATACGTCGTCGCGCGCTGTCGATATCACCGCCCAGAACATCGAGCGCGGCCAGCGATCCGTGCGATTCCGCAAAGCTGTCATCCAGCGCCAGCGCATGCTCGAACCGCGTTCGCGCGGTTGCGAGGTCGCCCGCCGTGAAATGCGCCCAGCCGGCGGCAATCCACGAGCCCAGATGAGTCTCGAACAACTCGGCGCCACGATCGAGATCGGCGGCGGCGCCGACCTGATCAGCGTCGATCAATCTCGAAAGGCCCTGGCCGATCAAGGCACGGGGCGATTTGGGATCGCGCTCCAGCGCCTGTGCGAACAACCTGCGGGCAAGCTCACTATCCTCGGTTTCGAGCGCAAGCGTGCCGAGGGTAGTGAGGGCCTCAGGATGGTCGCCGGCTTTGCCCGCACACTGTGCGGCAAGCGCGGTATCTTCAATATCGATCGCGAGGGTCGCGACCGCCGCATTAAGGCCGCGATGCTCGGGATGAAGTTCCAGAAGCGCGCGAGCGCGCGCTTCGGCAGCTTCGAAGTCGCCCAACTCATGCCGAAGGCGAACCTCAAGTTCGGCCGCCTGGGGCAGTGCCGCTGCCGTGGTTTCGTCGAGGAAGGACAGGGCTTCGTCCGACTGTTTCTCCATCGCGAGTGACCAGGCAAGGTTGAAACGGATCGCTGGCGCACCTTCGCCCGCATCGAACATCCCGCGATACTGTTCAGCAGCACCGGACCAATCCTGCCGGCGCATCGCCGCTAGGCCCTTGAGATAGGACGCGCGCGGTTCACCGATATCCCGGCTCTTCAGCAGCGCATCCGCCTCGCCGAGCCGATCTTCCGCGATCGCGGCCTCGATCGCATCGCCCGCGAGATTGGGGTTGTCGGGATCCTGCTCGAGAAATGCGATCAGCCGATCGAAGCGGCTTTCGGAATGTCCGTCGATTGCTTGCATGACTTACCCTTCCAGACGGACGACGTCGAATGACTTGAGGTTGATACGCATCGGTATTTCGCCGACCGACAGGATCGACAATTTGGGAATGCTCCGGCGCGTGAGCGACCGCAAGTGGCGGCGCGTCTCGCCACCGCACAGCAGCACCGGGGCGCGGCCCTGGCGGAACATTTCCTCCGAGAGCGGCATGAGTTTGCGGATGATCTGCTCGGCAAGTTTGGGCTCGACCGCGATGCCGGAACGGCCGGCATTGGTGCTGATGCTGGTCGCGATCTGATTCTCGACCCTGGGATCAAGGCTGAGCACGGCCAGGTCATTGTGACGCCCGCGCAGCTGATTGCAGATCGCGTAGCTCATTCGCTGTCGGATCAGTTCGGTCAGTTCCGCCGGATCCTTCTGCGTCCGCGCAAGATCGACAAGATGTTCGACGATCAGGTCGAAATTGGCGATCGAGATACCTTCGCCAACTAGATTCTGAAGCACCCGCTGCACATCTGAAACGGTGAGCGTGTTTGGTAGCAACTCTTCGACCAACCCGGGTTGGCGCGAGCGCACGCCATCCAGCAATGCCGCGACGGCGGCTCGAGTGAGCAGGGCGCTCGCTTCGGTCCGTGCGATGTCGGTGAAATGCGTCATCAGCACCGTGACGGGATCGACGATCGTATGGCCGGCTGCACGGGCTGCTTCCGCGTTCTCCTCCTTGATCCAGGTTGCCGGCAGGCCAAAGGCGGGATCTTGGGCCTTGATGCCGTCAAGGGAGGCACGGCTCTCCTTGGAGGATATGGCGAGTACGCGGTCGGAATGGATCTCGGCCGCGCCGTAACGCGATCCGAAGAGGCGAATCTCATATTCATCGCTGCCCAGACCATCACCTTCCAGTAGTTGAACGACAGGAAGCTGCATCCCGAACTCCTGCTCATGCGCGCGCCGGACTCCGGCGATGCGTTCGAGGATCAACGGCTCCTGTTCACGCCAGGCTTCGCGCAATGTGGCACCCAGCCTGATTTCGAGCGGTGCGACCGCAGACGTTGCAGCGGGGTCGTCCAGCGGCGCGGACTCCGACACCGGATTGGTGAACGCCCCACGGCGACGGCCTCGCCACCAGACACCGAACCCGATCATCGCAATGAGCGCGATCGGCCATTTCGGCATGCCGGGCATGAGCAGCAGCGCAAGCAGGACGGCTGCGACGATCAGCGGGATCCGGGGTTCGGACGACAGCTGCTTGAACACTTCCGTGCTGAGCTTGTTGTCGGCCGCGGAGCGTGTGACGATGATGCCGGTGGCGATCGAAATGATGAGCGCCGGAAGCTGCGTCGCGATGCCGTCGCCGATGGTGAGCAGCGTGAAGCGATGCAGCGCCTCGCCCCAGTCCATTCCCATCTGGGTAACGCCGACGATCCAGCCGGCGATGATGTTGATCAGCAGGATGATGATCCCGGCGATCGCGTCGCCCTTCACGAACTTCGACGCGCCGTCCATCGCGCCATAGAAGCTCGCCTCCTTCTCGAGCTCTTCGCGGCGGCGGATTGCTTCCTTCTGGTCGATCAGGCCCATGTTGAGATCGGCGTCGATGCTCATCTGCTGACCGGGCATCGAATCCAGCGTGAAGCGCGCGGCGACTTCGGACACGCGCTGCGCGCCGCTGGTCACGACGACATATTGGACGACCACCAGAATCGCGAAGACGACGAGGCCAACCACGAAATTGCCCTGCACCGCGAATTCGCCGATCGATCCGATCACCTCGCCCGCGTCCGCCCCGGTAAGGATGAGGCGGGTCGCCGCGACGTTCAGCGAGAGGCGAAACAGCGTGGCCACCAGCAGCAGCGACGGGAACGTCGAAAAATCGACTGGCTTCGCCACATAGAAGGTCAGCAGCATGATCGACAGGCCAAGACCGAAATTGAGGATGATCGCCAGATCGAGCAACGCCGGCGGGATCGGCGCGAACAGGATCACCAGGATCGCGATCGTGGCGCCGACCAGCACCAGATCCTTGTTGTTGTCGTAGAAGCGCTGGAACATCACTCGACCGGACCTTCAGGAGGTTGGGCAGCGGCCTCGCGCCGCAGCTGGATATAGAGTTCGGCGACCGCCTCGTAGTTCGCGGGCGGGATTTCCCGGCCCGACGTCGCGTGGCGATAGAGTGCGCGGGCAAGTTCGGGGCGGCGCAGCACCGGGATACCAAGTCGCGCGGCTTCGGCCCTGAGCGCTAGCGCCATCCGGTTGCGGCCCTTGGCCGAAACGGTCGGTGCCATCATAGAATCCACGTCATACCGTAGCGCCACTGCGAAATGCTCGGGGTTGATGATCAGCATGTCCGATCCGGGCAAGTTGCCCGTACCCTGACTCTGGCTTGCATATTCCCGGTGAAGCTGTTTGCGTTTTTGGCGGATGCGGGGATCGCCTTCGCGTTCCTTATGCTCGCGGGTCACCTCGCGATGGCTCATGCGCATCTGCTTGGTGAACTCACCGCGCACCAGGATCTGATCGAGGATCGCGAAGCACACCGCGATCGCGATGAAGACCAGCGCCAGCCGCATGCCCGCCGCGGCGAGCACTCCGGCTAGCCGCTCGCCCTCGCCAGACGCGATCGCATAGCGTTCGATCGCGTCGGCGACGATCAACCACAATGCGACGCCATAGACCGCGGCCTTGAGCAGCGTTTTCAGCGTCTCCTTGAGCAGCCGCATCGAGAATAGCCGTTTCAATCCCTGCGCGGGGTTGAGCCGGGTGAAATCAGGCTTCAATGGATGAGTTGAGAAGATGAAGCCCCGAAGCTGGATGAGTTCGAGCAGCACCACGACCGCCATCACCGTTCCACCGAGCAGCAGCAATGGCTGGAGCATCGTCCAATAGGTCATGCCGATCAGCTCGCCCGCCTGTTGCGGGTCTGCTGCGCGATCGATCCCCGCAGCGAAAGTGAGCCGGGTCATGTCGGCGATGCGAGCGGCGAAATCGTCACCGGCGATTGCGATGAAGGCGGCAAACGCGATCAGGCTGCCAAGAAAGCCCAGTTCGACACTGCGTGCGACCATGCCCCGCTCGCGCGCTTGGCGTAGCTTGTACGGAGTCGGCGCTTCGCTGCGATCCTGATCCTGTTGCTCGCCCGCCATGTCAGAGGATCCGCGGTGCGGTTTCGAGTGCGAGACGCAGGAGCCGCACGAACAAGGCCCCCGACAACGGCAGCGCAAGTGGCAGCGCAACCAGTGTCGCGATCGCCTTCACCTGGAAGCCGAGCAACAGCACGTTCATCTGCGGCATGGTGCGCGAGAGGAACGCAATGGCCAGATCGAGCAGAAACAGCACAAGCAGCACGAGCCCCGCCAGCCCGATCGCGAGCAGGAATACCGCGCCCATATAGTCGATCAGCACGCCTGGATCGGCGCCGGCCATCGCCGCTACGCCAAGCGGCACACGATCGACCGACGCGGCCCAGATCGCCAGGAGGTCCGCTGGGCCGCCGATCGCGAAGAAAATCGCCGCGCCGAGATAGGCGAAGACCGTGCCGACCAGCGGCATCTGTGAGCGGGTCGCGGGATCGACCAGCACAGCGAGGCCAAAGCCCGCCTGAATGTCGATCGTGCGGCCGGCGACCAGCAGCGCCGCGAAGGCGAGTTGCAATGCAAGCGCCAGCGAGATGCCAAGCAGCAACTCATTCAAGATGACGACCGGCAGGCCCGCGCCCCAGAAATCGGACTGCCAGGTCGCAGCGGGGTTTCCCGCCACCAGCCAAGCTGCCAGGCTGATCGACAGCATCAGCCGAATACTGGCGGGAACACGCAAGAGCGTGAAGGGCTGCGCAAAGGCGAGCGTGGGCGCGATTCGCAGGCTCACGAGAAGGGTGGCGACGATCTGATCGGTGAAATCGTCCACGCTGCGGATTCAGGCGGCGAGCGAGGGGATGGACAGATAGAGCGCGCGAGCGAAATCGGTGACGCGCGAGATCATCCATGGGCCGAGCAGGATCAGCAGCAAGGCGGCGGTGAGCAGCTTGGGCACATAGCTTAGCGTCACTTCCTGCAACTGGGTCGCGACCTGGAGTACGCTGACCGCGAGCCCGACCAACAGCGTGGCGATCAGCACTGGTCCGCCCACGACCATGCAGTTCCACAACATGTCGTTGAGCAGATTGAGTGCGCGGTCAGCTTCCACGCTTGTCCCCCGATGACGCAAGTCAACAGACGAATCCCCCTGATTCGTCCCGGACTATCCTAAAATGGGACAGGAAAGGGGCAAGGGGAATCGGCGAGAAAATCGTGGAAAGCCGTGAACGTTGCGCGCCGCATCGAGCGCCGCGGCAGAGCAAGCTACCATATTCGTGGCGTATCCGAAACGTTGGCGGACGGTTGCGGTTCTTGGCATAACCTGGATTGCGAAGCCGTTTGAACCGTTGCAGCCTCGCGCGCGAGGCGAGATGGAATGACTGACGCGAACCCAAGACCATTTTCGGACCGTGGCGACGTGTCGCTCCAGACGCTCGACGCGCGGTTCCGCGCGTCGCTCAGCCGCTATTTCTCGCGCCGCATCCGCGACCGTGGCGAGATCGAGGATCTGATCCAGGAGGTGTTCCTGCGGCTCGCCAAGCGCGGGACCCTCGACGACATCGACAAGGTCGGCGGTTATGTGTTCGAAACCGCGAGCAGCGTGCTGACCGATCGACTGCGCCGCCGCCGCAGCCGGTTCGAGACGGAACACGAAACCTTTGACGGCCAGCAACATGGCGATGTGGATTTTTCGCCCGAGCGCGTCCTACTGGGCAGGGAGGCGTTGGTGCATGCCACCGCCGCGCTCCTCGAACTGCCTGAACGGACGCGAATGGTCTTCGTGATGCGACGCCTGGAAGGGATGCGATACCTCGACATCGCCGCGCGGCTGGGCATCTCGGTCAGCGCGGTCGAGAAGCATATGACGCGCGCCATGGCGCATCTGGTTCAGCGGATGGGCGACCAATGATCTCGCTCGCGCGCACCAATCCGACGCTGGGCATGAGCCCGGACGAGGCTGCGATCTATTGGGTGCTGCAGCACGACCGGGGTG
Source organism: Sphingomonas sp. GW821-FHT10C01 (assembly GCF_059415525.1). Lineage (NCBI taxonomy): Bacteria > Pseudomonadati > Pseudomonadota > Alphaproteobacteria > Sphingomonadales > Sphingomonadaceae > Sphingomonas > Sphingomonas sp. GW821-FHT10C01. Next base: position 1,739,730 of record NZ_JBWKNK010000001.1, read on the forward strand.
ACCTGACGCCGGCCGAGCAAGCCAGCTTCGACGCCTGGCTCGCGGCGAGCGACACCCATGTCCGCGCCTTTCGCAAGGCCAATGGCGTGTGGGACGTGTTCGACCAGGCTGACGCCGATCCGCATCTGACCGCCCTGCGCCAGGCGGCACTCGCCACCAAGCCCGCACGCCGCCGCTGGATCCCGGCGGTGGGGGCGGGGTTGGCGGCCAGTCTTGCCGCGGCGGCGGTACTGCTTCCCGGGCAACTTCAGGTCGCCAGTGGCCCGGGGCAAGCGCCCGGCAATGAGGTTGCTGCTGCCAGCGCGCCTCAGCCGGCGGCGATCCGCTTCTCGACCGCAAAGGGCGAGCGTCGCACCGTCCAGCTGCCCGATGGCACGCGGGTAACCCTCAACACCGACACTGCGGTGGCACTCGCGTACACCCCGAACAGTCGCCTCGTCCGATTGACCCGAGGGCAGGCGCTATTTGAGGTGGCGAAGGATGCCAGTCGGCCGTTCACGGTCGAGGCGGCGGGCCGCAGGGTGACCGCGCTTGGCACCGTTTTCGAAGTCCGTCTCGATCCTGGCCGGATGAAGGTGGTGCTGGTCGAGGGCCGCGTCGTGGTCGATCGCGCTTCCTCCTCGTCGGAGCTCGCCGATCCCGCGCCGACCCTGCTCAAGCCGGGTCAGGCGCTGGTGGCGGAGCTGGGCGTACCGCAGCGCGTCGCGGCGGTCGATGTCGGCAGCGAGCTGATGTGGCGCGAGGGCTATGTGTCGCTCGAAGACGCGCCACTCGCGACGGCGGCCGCCGAGATGAGCCGCTATACCGCGACTTCGATCCGCGTGCTCGACGATGAAACGGGCCGGATGCGGATCAGCGGCGTGTTCCGCACGGGGGATGCCGATCGCTTCACGGGGCTGGTTCGCGAGCTGCTTCCCGTCCGCGTCGAGCGGCTTGCAGATGGCAGCATGGTGATCGCGCGAGCATCGCCGACAACGTCGGACAAAAAAACTTCGGCGACCGATGTGGAAAACTGAATAGCGCACGTCCTCCCCTTTTGAAGACTGGTGGAAACCAGCTTGAAAAGGGAGGGGAACCACATGCGTCACAATCGCCGTCGTCAATCCGCGCTTCACCTGCTGGCCTTTGTCAGTCTCGCGCCGCTGGCAGTGGTGGTCGCGCCGGCTGCGGCTCAGGCGGCGGTGCGCGCGCCGGTCCAGCTTGAGGCGCAGAGCCTGTCGTCGGCGCTGACCCAGCTTGGCCGTCAGACCCGGACCGAGATCATCTTCAATCCCACGCTGGTGCGCGGCAAGCACGCGGCCGCGCTCAAGGGCAATTATTCGGTGGTCGAGGCGATCGATCGGCTGCTTGCCGGCCATGGCCTGCGCGCCCGCGCCGCTTCGGGCGGCGCGTTCGTGATTGAGCCGACGGCCGCACGGCCGCAGCAGACTTCGGCCGTCGCACCCGACACGATCGACGAAGCGCCGACTAGCGATCAGGCGGAGGGTGAAGTCGTCGTCACCGGCACGCTGCTGCGTGGCGTCGCGCCGACCGGCACCAATGTGGTGAGCGTTAAGCGTGAGGAGATCGTCGCCAGCGGCGCGGCCTCGGCGAACGACCTGCTCGCCTCGATCCCCCAGGTGGGTAATTTCAACACCGTGCCCAGCGGCAGCGGTGACATGTCGATCCCGATCGTGCGGCCCAATATCCGTAATCTCGGTGCTTCGGGCGGTACCACCACGCTGGTGCTGATGAACGGCAAGCGCATGGTCGGCGCGGGCGTGCTCCAGACCTCGGTCGATCCGTCGATCGTTCCGCCCGATCTGATCGATCGGGTCGAAGTGGTGCCCGATGGCGGTTCGGCGATCTACGGTTCTGACGCGATCGGCGGCGTCATCAACTTCATCACCCGCAAGCGCTTCGACGGGATCGGCGCCAATGTGCGCTACGGCATCGCTGACGATTACAAGTCGGTCGACGGCAATCTGACCGTCGGCAAGGATTGGGGCAGCGGGTCGATCTTCGCCTCGTACAGCTATGCCTGGCATGACAATATCCTGGGCATCGACCGTGATTATGTGCGCGCCGATCATACCGCGCGCGGCGGGCAGGATTTTCGCGCGACGACCTGTTCGCCGGGAAACTTCACGGTGGGCGGCATCAGCTATGCCGCGCCCGGCCTGGCGCCCAACACGGTCAACAAGTGTGACACGACCGACTATGCCGACATCTATCCGCGTGAAGAACGCCACTCGGTCTTCGCCGGCCTGACCCAGGCTCTCAGCGACAGCGTCGATTTCCAGGCAACCGCCTATTGGTCGCGCCGCGATACGACGCGGCTGAATGCTACGCCGGGGTTCACCGGCACGATGGTCTTCACCAACCCCTATTTCCGCCCGATCGGCTTTTCGCCGGTGCAGAGCGTCGCCATCTCCTTCGCCGACGCGTTCGGCGAGAGCATGAAGAGCCGCGCGCGCTTCGACAGCTGGGGCGTGTCGCCCAGCCTCTCGATCGACCTGAGCGATCGGTGGCAACTGCGTACCGAGGCGAATTACGGCAGCAGCTATTCGCTGATCCGCGAGCCGACCATCAACGCGATCGCTGCGACGGCCGCGCTCGCCGGTACTTCGCTGGCGACCGCGCTCAATCCCTATGATCCGGGCGCGAGCAACCCCGCGGTACTCGCCGCGATCCGCGACTTCGAGAATTACGGCCAGGCCGATCAGGAGATGTTCCAGACGCGCGCGATCCTCGACGGACGCGTCGCGACGATCGGCGGTGGCGACATTCGGCTGGCCGTCGGCGCCGAGTATTTCTTCGAGAAGCTCGATTCGATCGCCTCGTTCGATCGCCGCAACGTCTTCACCAACGCTATGGCGTCGGTGACCAGCCGCAATGTGAAATCGGTGTTCGCCGAAGCGCTGATCCCGTTGGTGGGGCCGGGAAACGGCATGCCGGGCCTTCGCGCTCTTCAGATCTCGGGTTCGATCCGGCATGACAGCTATGACGATGTCGGCGGCTCGACCAACCCGAAGGTCGGCGTCAACTACAAGCCGTTCGACGACCTGCTGATCCGCGGCAATTACGGCACCTCGTTCCACGCGCCGAGCCTAGCGGACACGACGAGCCTCTCTGACGCGCGCGCGCAGATCCTGTTGTTCAGCCCGTTTCGGGCGCCGGGCGGCTCGCCGCTCGATATCCTTCGCCCGACGATCATCCTGGCGGGCGGGAACGCCAACCTGAAGCCTGAGAAGGCCAAGACGTGGTCGGTTGGCTTCGACTGGACGCCCAAGGCGGTTCAGGGCCTTGTGGTGAGCGCGACCTATTATAATGTCCGTTTTACCGATGCGATTTCGGTGCCGCCGTTCCTGTCGCCGGTCTTCTTCACCGACCCGGGTTATCGCAGCTTCTACATCACCAATCCGACGCTGGCGCAGGTAAAGGCGCTGGTGGGTAGCAGGCCGCTCAACGGAGCGCCCAGCCTCGACAGCCTCTATTTCGGCACGTCGCCCTATGTGATCATGGACGCGCGCCGCACCAATCTGGGCGCGATCCATACCGATGGGATCGACTTTAACCTCGCCTATCTGCGCCAGACGGGGTTCGGATCGGTCAATGCCAGCATCGCCGGCACCTATACGCTCAACCGCAAGACCCAAGCGGTTCAGGGCGCGGGTTTCGACGATAACCTCAAGAACGGGACCGGACGTCTGAGCTTCACCGCCGCGTTGGGGGCGAAGGTCGGCGATTTCACGGCGCGCGCGGCACTGAACCATCGCGGCGGCTATCCGATGCTGGGCGTTGCGCCCCAGACGCGGGTGAGCAGCTTCAACACCGTCGATCTGTTCTTCGCCTATGATCTGGGCGGTGCGCTCAAGAACTCGATGCTGACGATCAACGTCGACAATGTGTTCGATCAGGACCCGCCCTATCTCAACAGCTCGACCGGCTACACCAACGGTTTCTCGCTGGGTCGGCTGGTCTCGTTCGGCGTCCGAACCAAATTCTAGAGGCCTATCGGCGTGTTGCGTACACTCCCCTTTTCCGGAAGCGGCCACTGCATCGGCCGCTTCCGGGTTTTTACCGGGGCGCTCCTGCTGGCCGCTTTGGCGCCCGCGCAGGCGGCGGATCCGGCGAAGGTGCCGGAGGGGCTGCGCGTCGAATATGCGTCGGGACCGATCGGTCTCGACGAGCCCGCGCCACGGCTCGCCTGGCGCTCACCGGTCGCGCGCCAGACGGCATACCGCATCCAGGTCGCGCATTCGCCGCAAGCGTTTGAGCGGGGCGAGTTCGTCTGGGACAGCGGCAAGGTCGCGTCTATGGACAATGTCCAGATCGCCTATGCCGGCCCCGCGCTCGTGTCGCGCGGCCGCTACTGGTGGCGCGTCCAGGCCTGGGATGGCGAGGATCAGGCAAGTGGCTGGAGCGCGCCTGGCTTCTGGGAAATGGGCCTGCTCGCCCCGGCCGACTGGCGGGCGCAATGGATCGCCGGGCGCTCGCCCGACGCGCATGACTGGCGCGACCTCACGCTCGACGTCGATCTGACGCTGACCGGCAAGTCGGTCGACGTGCTGTTCCGCGCACTGCCCAGCGGCAAGACCTATGGCGATGCCTATGTCTGGACGCTGAGCGACGGCACCGCGGGCGCCACGCTGACGGCAAGTGTGCGCCGCTACCCCGGCGGATCGAGCTCAACGGTCAAGACCGACTTGTTGAAGCGCATTCCACTCGCCGCGCCGCTCAAGGACCGGCGTAGCCGCCTGACGATCCGCGCCGAAGGATCGCGTATCGTCACCCAGCTCGACGGCAAGACGATCGATACGCTCGAGGACGCCACCCACAGCCACGGCACGATCGGCTTCGCCGCCGCCGAGCCGAAGACCGCGACGATCCATTCGGTCGCGGTCACCGGCACCGGCAGCGCTCCGTTTCGCACGAGCTTTGCGCGGAACGAAAACCCCTTCACCGGCGGCTCGGTTGAAGCGGATGGGCTGGCCATTCCCGCGGGCGTCCCCCGCGTCGCCTTCGTCCTCCCGATCGAGGCACCCGCGCCGCTGCTGCGCCGCAACTTCGCCGTCGCGCGCAAGCCGATCGCGCGTGCGCGACTTTATTATGCGGGGGCGGGGATGCCCCGTGTCCTGCTCAACGGCGCGCCGGTCGGATCGCCGCTCGGCGCGGGCTTCACCGCCTATGACAAGCGCGTGCTGAGCTATACCCAGGACGTGACGGCTCAGCTTCGCGCAGGTGAGAATGTGCTGGGCGCCGAACTCGGCCGCGGCTGGTATGCGCTGACCGATCCCGACGAATGGTATTTCCACGCGGCGCCCTGGCGCGGCGCGCCGGCGATCAAGGCGCAGCTCGAGATCGACTATGCCGACGGTACCCGCCAGACGGTTTCGACCGGCGAGGATTGGCAAGCCGCCGACGGCCCGACGCGCGGCGACTCCGTCCATCGCGGCGAACGCTATGACGCACGGCTGCTGCCTTCGGGCTGGGACCGCCCAGGTTTCCGCACGAAATGGCAGCCCGCAGCGGTCGTCGCCGGCCCCGCCGGCAAGTTCGCCGCCGCCAATGCCGAGCCGATCGAAGCGGTCGAAACGATCGACTCCGTATCCGTCAAGGAAACCGCCCCCGGTGTCTGGGTGCACGATTTCGGCCGCATCGTCGCGGGACGCCCGGTGCTCGAGGTCAGCGGCCCGCGCGGCGCCACCGTCTCGATGATGGCGGGCGAGAAGCTGGCGGCGGACGGTCGCGTCGTGCCGGTCTCGGGCCTGATCCACGCCCAGCTCCAGACCGACCGCTACACGCTGGCGGGCAGGGGTATCGAGCGCTGGGAGCCGAGCTTCGGCTATCGCGGCTTCCGCTATGTGGAGGTGCGCGGCGCGTCCGGCGTCAAGCTCAAGGCGCGCATCCTCCATTCCGCCGTCGCCCGCACTGGCAGCTTCGCCAGCGCCAACCCGTTGCTCGGCAAGATCGACGCGGCGGCGACCGGCACCATCCTCAACAACCTCCACGGCTTCGTGACCGACACTCCGGCGTTCGAGAAGAATGGCTGGACCGGCGATGCCCAGGCTTCGGCGGGCGCGGCGGCGCGCAGCCTCGACGTCGCGCGCGTCTGGACCAAATGGCTCGCCGATTTCCGCGATGCACAGGCATCGAACGGGGAAATTCCCGAAATCGTCCCCGCGACCCCTTATTACGGGTATGAGAACACGCCGGGCTGGAGCATCATCTGGGGCCCGACGACGCCCTGGGATGCCGCCGCGCTGATCCTGCCGTGGGAACTCTACACCACTTATGGTGACACGCGCATTCTGGCGCAGAACCACGACATGCAGCGGCGGCTGGTCGATTATACCGCGACCTATATCAAGGCGCCTGACTATCGCCGCGCCGCGGGGCTGAGCGAGTGGATGCCGCCGGGCTCGCTCGACTTTCTCAACGCACGCGGCGGCGGGGTCGATGCGGTGACGACCGCCTATTTCTTCCGCGAGGCCGATCTGCTCGCGCGGTCCTCGGCGGTGATCGGCAAGGCCGAGGATGCCGCGCGCTACCGCCAGCTCGCCGAGGCGATCCGCACCGCCTACAACGCCCGCTACTGGGACGACGCCAATGGCTGGTACCGCACCGTCGATGCCAAGGGCGTCGCGGGGCCGGCGGCGCAGATTCAGAACGTCCTTCCGCTCGCCTTCGGCATGACGCCCACTGGCCGCGAGCAGGGTGTCGCCGACGCGATCGCGCGCGATGTCGACAAGCAGGGGCTGCGCACCGGCGTCTACGGCACGCGTCATCTGCTAGAGATGCTGAGCGATTACGGCCATGCCGATCTCGCCTATCGCGTCGCGACACGCACCGACGAGCCGAGCTGGGGCTGGTGGATCGCCAACGGCCATTCGACGATGTTCGAAAGCTGGAGCCTCGAAAGCCGCTCGCGCGACCATCATTATTTCGCGTCGATCGCCGACTGGATGCGCCAGCGTCTTGCCGGCCTTCGCCCCGGTGCGCCGGGCTACAAGACGGTGCTGGTCAAGCCCGCGATCCCGGCCGGTCTCGCCTCGGCGGAAGCGGTGATGGAGACGGTCCATGGCCGCGCCGCCTCGCGCTGGAAGGTCGAGGGCCGCCGCCTGACGCTCACCGCAGAAATCCCCGCCAACACCGTGGGCGACATCCGCGTGCCCGAACGCTTCGGCACCATCGCCGCGCCACAGGGCGCCGAGCTGTTGCGCCGGGAGGGCGGCTATGCGGTCTATCGCACTGGCCCCGGCATTTTCGAATTCCGCACGGGAGGCGGTCAATGACCCGGTTGCTCACTCTTGCCCTGCTCGCCGCGGCGCCCGCCGCCGCGCAACAGGTGACCATGGACAGCGGCGCGCTGACCGGAACCACCGCCGATGGGGTCGCCTCGTTCAAGGGCATTCCCTATGCGGCGGCGCCGGTGGGCGAGGGGCGCTGGGCGGCGCCCGCACCGGTAACCCGCTGGACCACTCCGCGCGATGCCACCCGTTTCGGCGCCGACTGCGTCCAGAACGCGGTGCCGGGCGATGTCAGCCTCGGCGCGCCGATGGCCGAGGACTGCCTGTTCCTCAACGTCTGGACGCCCAAGGTTGCGGCGGGCGCCAAGCTCCCGGTGATGGTCTGGATCCACGGCGGCGGCTTCGTCGCGGGATCGGGTGCGCTCGCGCCGACCGACGGTGCGCAGCTGGCGAAGCGCGATACCGTCGTCGTCACTTTCAACTATCGGCTCGGCCGCTTCGGCTTCTTCGCGCATCCGGCGCTGGAGGGCGCGAACTGGGGCCTGATGGACCAGATCGCAGCGCTCGCCTGGGTCAAGCGCAACATCGCGGCATTCGGCGGCGATCCGGCCAACGTCACGCTCTTCGGCGAGAGCGCGGGCGGGGAGTCCGTCGCGCGGCTGATGGCATCGCCCGCCGCCACCGGCCTGTTCGCCAAGGCGATCGCCGCGTCGGGCGGCGGACGCGACCGCTGGCCGACGCTCGCCGAGGCGCAGATCAAGGGCGGTGCCTTCGCGGCTAAGAACACCGCCGCCGACCTTGCCGCGCTCCGCGCGCTCCCGGCCGACACTGTGCGCGGCGGCATCACCATCCTCAACAAGGAAGAGGGTTTCTATTCCGGCCCGGTCATCGACGGGACGATCGTGCCCGGCCACGCCGATGCGGTCTTCGCTTTGGGCAAACAGGCGCGCATCCCGTTCATCGCGGGCAGCAACGACGACGAGCTCGGCTTCGTGCCCGCGCCGTTCCTGCCGATGGTCAATGGCCCGCTGCTCAAGCAGCTCGGTTCGGGGGCGGAGGCGGTGAAGGCGGCCTATGGCTCGGAAGAGAAGACCGCGCGTCATCTTGCCGGCGACGCGATCTTTGTCGAGCCGGCGCTCGCGCTCGCCAGCCGTCATGCGAAGGGCGGGGCACCCACTTGGCTCTACCGCTTCGGCTATGTCACGGAAGCCAAGCGCGAGGCCGGCAAGGGCGCCGCGCACGCCAGCGACGTGCCGTTCCAATTCGGCAACCTTCCTGCAGACGCCACTGTAGCCGATCGCGCAGCGGCAGCGCAGCTCATGAGCTACTGGACTTACTTCGCCCGCACCGGCGACCCCAACGGCAAGGGCGCGCCCGCATGGCAGCGGCTCGACCCGGCAAGCCCTGCGCTGCTCGTGATCGGCATTGACCAGACCGCGATGGCACCCGCCGCAACCCCGCCGATCGCCGCCATCGCCAAGGTAAGAGACTCGCAATGAAGAAGATCACGCTGCGCATTCTGGCCGGGCTTGCTGCGGTCGCCGCGCTTGCCACCGTTGCGCTGATGCCGGTCGCGGCGCCCGCTTCGGCACAGGAAGTGGTGCGGCTGTGGCCGAATCAGCCCGCCGCATCGCCCGGCGAGCGGGAAAAGCGCGCGCCGTTCGGTATCGTCGTCACCAACGTCCAGGATGCGACGCTGACCGTCTATCGACCCGACCCCAAGAAAGCGAACGGCACCGCGGTGATCGTCGCACCCGGCGGCGCCTTCCACCTGCTGTCGATCGAGAATGAGGGCGAGGCGGTCGCGCAATGGCTCAACGAACGTGGCATCACTGCGTTCGTGTTGCGCTATCGTCTGCTCAAGACCGGCGGCGATCTGCCCTTCGCGATGCTGCGTTACATGACCAACCTGCCTGAACTGTCCAAGGCGGTCGAACCGCTGCGGCCGCTGGCGACGGCGGACGGCGAACAGGCGGTGCGTCATGTCCGCGCCAACGCCGCGCGCTACGGCGTCAAACCGAACCGGGTCGGCCTGATGGGCTTCTCGGCGGGCGGCGCGGTCACGGTGTGGACGATGCTGGCCAACAAGCCGGATGCGCGCCCGGATTTCGCCGCCGCCATCTACCCCGGCCTGCTGCCCGACCCGATCGTCGCACCCAAGAAAGCGCCGCCTTTGTTCGTCGCGGTCGCCGATGATGACAAGATTTCGCGTGGCGACAGTGCGCGACTCGACGCCGCCTGGCGTGCCGCCGGTGCCCGGTCGCAGTTCGAGAGTTTCGCCAGCGGCGGCCACGGCTTCGGCATGAAACGTCAGGACAAGCCGAGCGACGGGTGGACCGATCGCATGCAGGCATGGATGAATTCCCTGGGAGTGCTCAAGAAATGAAAGCGATCCGCTTCGCAACCTTGAGCGCGCTCGCGCTCGTCATGGGATCGGCCACCGCGCAGACGCCAACGCTGGTCCCGCCACCGGGGCCTGCCGTTGCCAGCTGCGCCGCGCTGACCGGCCGCGTACTCGCCAATGGCAAGATCGAGGCGGCGACCCCGCTGACGATCGGCACCCCGGTCGATACCGGCCCGGGCATGCCGGGCTTGCCCGCCGCCGCGGCCTTTTGTCGCGTGCAGGCGGTGATGACCCCGGTCCCCGGCTCATCGATCAAGGTCGAGGTGTGGCTGCCCGAGCGCATGGCGTGGAACGGCAAGCTGCTGGGGGCGGGCAATGGCGGCTTCGGCGCCAATCTCGGCATCCCGGCGCTGTTGATGCGCGGTGCGGTGGCGAAAGGCTATGCCTCGGTCGGCAGCGACATGGGCCATTTCGGTAAGAGCGACGTCGACGGCAGCTGGGCGCTCAACGCACCCGAGAAGATCAAGGACTATGGCTGGCGCGCCAACCATATCGCCGCGCAGACCGCGAAACAGGTGATCTCGGCCTATTATCTGGCGCCGCTTTCCGCGAGCTACTTCCATGGCTGCTCGGACGGTGGGCGCCAGGCGTTGATGGAGGCTCAGCGCTTCCCCGACGATTATGACGCGATCATCGCGGGCGCCCCGGCGATCCCGTGGACGCGGATGGCCAGCGCCTTCGCCAGCAACGCTCAAGTGCTGCGCCAGCCGGGCGCCGTACTCGGCCTGGCCCAACTCAAACTGCTGCAGACCGCATCGCTCGCCAAATGCGACAAAATCGACGGCGTCGCCGATGGCGTGATCGAAAATCCGCGCAAGTGCGGCTTCGATCCGGCCGCGCTTCAGTGCAAGCCGGACGCGAGCGGCGAGTGCCTGACCCCGGCGCAGGTCGCGGCGGCACGCCATCTTTATCAGGGGACGAAGGGTCCCGACGGCAAGGCCTTCTACCCCGGCTTCGCGCCGGGCGCGGAGGGTGAGCCGGGTACGTGGGGCATGTGGCTGACCGCCGCCGACTCCCAGCATGCGAAATTCTCGGGCGAGTTCTTCCGCTACTTCGTCCACAACGATGCCGATTGGCCGGCCTCGCGCTTCAACCTCGCCAGCGACTATCCGCTGGCCAAGGCGAAGCTCGGCAAGGAGCTGGATATCGAGAGCGCCGACCTCAAGGCGTTCTTCCGCCGTGGCGGCAAGCTGCTGATGTATCATGGCTGGCAGGACGCGGCGATCCCGCCGGAAAACACGATCGGCTTTGTCGGTCGTGTGCTCGCCGCCGATCCGCAGGCCCGCGATCGCATCCGCCTCTTCATGGCGCCGGGCATGTCGCACTGCCTTGCCGGACCCGGCCCGAACGTGTTCGACGCGCTCGGCACGCTCGACACCTGGCACAAGGGCGGCCCCGCACCCGAGCGGATCGTCGCGACCAAGTTCGACAACGACATGTTCGGCTATCTCGGCTTCCCGGCCAAGGCGCAGCGTACGCGCCCGCTCTGCGCCTGGCCCAAGGTCGCGCGCTGGGACGGCAAGGGTTCGACCGACGATGCCGCGAGCTTCACCTGTGAGGTGCCGGGCAAATGAGCTTTGTCACTCCGGGACTCAGCCATGTTCGCGGCACCGATACGCCGCCGCTGATCGAGCATACGATCGGCGAGGCGCTGGTGCGTGCGGCGGAACAATGGGGTGAGCGCGATGCGCTGGTCTCGGTCGCGCAGGGCATTCGTTGGAGCTTCGCCGAACTGCTTGCGCGGAGCGATGCGCTCGCCTCCGGGCTGCTGGCACTGGGGCTCAAGCCCGGGGAGCGGGTCGGTATCTGGTCGCCCAATTGCGCCGAATGGACGCTGACCCAGTTCGCGGCGGCGCGCGCCGGCCTGATTCTGGTGACGATCAACCCCGCCTATCGCCTGTCCGAGGTCGAATATACGATCAACAAGGTTGGCCTTGCCGCGCTGGTCGCGGCCGAGCGCTTCAAGACCAGCGCCTATGCCGAGATGATCGAGACGCTCGGACCGGCGCGGCTGCCGACATTGCGTGCTCAAATCCTGATCGGCGGGAACGCACGGCCGGGCTGGCTGCGCTTCGCCGATATCGCGGCGCATCCGGTCGGCGCGCTGCCCGACGATCTGCACGCCAGCGATCCGATCAACATCCAGTTCACCAGCGGTACCACCGGCCTGCCCAAGGGCGCGACGCTCAGCCACCGCAACATCCTCAACAACGGCTATTTCGTCGGTCGGGGCATGGGGTTGAGCGCACAGGACCGCATCTGCATTCCGGTGCCGCTCTATCATTGCTTCGGCATGGTGATGGGCAATCTCGCTAGCCTGACGCACGGCGCGGCGATGGTTTATCCGGCGCCCGGCTTCGATCCCGAGGCGGCGTTGCGCGCGGTCGCAGCGGAGCGCTGCACCGCGCTTTACGGCGTGCCGACGATGTTCATCGCGATGCTCGCGCATCCGGTGCTCGACAGCCTTGATGTCACCTCGCTGCGCACCGGCTGCATGGCGGGGGCGATCTGTCCCGAGCCGCTGATGCGTGAGGTGATCGACCGGCTGCACATGCGCGACGTGACGATCGGCTACGGCATGACCGAGACCAGCCCGGTGAGCTTCCAGACCGCGCTCGACGACCCGATCCATCGGCGCACCGGATCGATCGGCCGCGTGCAGCCGCACCTCGAAAGCAAGCTGATCGACGCCAACGGCAACATCGTTCCGGTGGGCCAGCCAGGGGAACTCTGCACACTCGGCTACTCGATCATGCACGGCTACTGGGACGAACAAGAACGCACCGCGGAATCGATCGACGCCGATGGGTGGATGCACAGCGGCGACCTCGCGGTGATTGATGACGAAGGCTATGCCAACATCGTCGGGCGCCTGAAGGACATGGTGATCCGCGGCGGTGAGAACATCTACCCGCGCGAGATCGAGGGTTTCCTCTACAGCCATCCCGCGATCGAGGATGTCGCGGTGGTCGGCGTGCCGGACGAACGCATGGGCGAGGAGCTGTGCGCTTGGGTGCGGCTGCGTGCCGGAGCGGAGGCCGATGCCGAGGGCATTCGCGACTTCTGCCGCGGCCAGATCGCGCATTTCAAGGTGCCGCGTTACGTCCGCGTCGTCGCCGAATTCCCGACCACCGTGACCGGCAAGGTCCAGAAGTTTCTGATCCGGGAGGCGATGATCGCCGAACTCGGCAGCCAATCCGGCGCACAGACCGCCGAAACCAAGGAGAACACGTGATGAAGCTTCACCTCATGCTCGGGGCGGCTTTGCTCGTTCCCGCCGTCGCCATGGCCCAGACCGCACCCGCAGCGCCTGCTGCCGATGCCGCCAAGCCCGCCGCCAAGTTCAACCTCGACACGCCGATCGGCGAACTGCTCGCGAACGAAGCGGCCAAGGCGGTGCTCGACAAGGAGCTGCCGGGCCTGACCCAGTTGCCCCAGCTCGAGATGATCAAGGGCCTCGGCCTCAAGCAGCTCCAGCCCTATTCGGACGGCAAGCTCACCGACGAGCTGCTCGCCAAGACCGAAGCCAGCCTGGCTGCGATCAAATGAGATTGGGTGCGGCAATTGCACTGACCCTCGCCACGACGGCGCCGGCCGGATCGCAGGAGGCCGCACCGGTCTATCGCGATGCGAAGGCACCGCTTGAGGCGCGGGTCGCCGACCTGATGGCGCGGCTGACGCTGGACGAGAAGATCCTGCTGCTTGCAGGTGAATCCTCGATGGCGCTCAATCCGATCCCGCGCCTTGGCATCCCGGCGGTGAAGATGACCGACGGGCCGACCGGCGTGCGCTCGCCAGACGGCAAGCCGGCGACGGTCTTCCCCGTCGGCGTCGCGCTGGCAGCGAGCTGGAATCCCGATCTTGCCGCCACGGTCGGCGCGGCGGTGGCGCGCGAGACCAAGGCGCATGGCGCCGACGTGCTGCTCGCACCCACCGTCAACATCGTCCGCACCCCGCGCTGGGGCCGCAATTTCGAGACTTATTCGGAAGACCCGTGGCTGAGCGGGCGCATGGGCCTTGGCTATGTGCGCGGCGTGCAGGGCGAGGGGATCGGCGTCTCGCTCAAGCATTTCGCGGTGAACAACCAGGAGAGCTACCGCTTCGTCGTCGACTCGATCGTCGACCAGCGCACGCTGCGCGAAATCTACCTCCCCGCGTTCGAGATGGTGGTACGCGAGGGTGACCCATGGTCGGTGATGGCGTCGTACAACAAGATCAACGGCGTCTTTGCCGCCGAAAATCGCTGGCTGCTGACCGATCTGCTCAAGAAGGAATGGGGATACAAGGGCTTCGTCGTCTCCGACTGGGGCGCGACGCATACCACTGCCGAGGCGGTCAATGCCGGCATGGACCTGGAGATGCCCGGCCCGCCCAAACATTTCGGCGACAAGCTCAAGGCCGCGGTCTCCGAGGGCAAGGTCAGCCCGGCGCAGATCGATGACAATGCCCGGCGCATGGTCCGGCTGATCGTGCGCAGCGGCGTGATCGAGCGTGGCGCCTCGCGTCCGGAAGCGGCGACGCCGCTCCGTCAGTCCGCGATCGCGCGCAAGGCGGCCGAAGAGGCGATGGTCCTGCTCAAGAACAACGGCGTGCTGCCGTTCGACCGCTCGATCAAGTCGCTCGCGGTGATCGGCCCCAATGCCGATGTCGTGCGAATGCAGGGCGGCGGCAGCTCGAACGTCGTGCCGTTCGAGACGCAGACCCCGTTGGATGCGCTGCGTGCGGCGCTGCCGGGCGTGCGCATCACCTATGAGAAGGGCGTCGACAATGAGGAGACGCCGCCCGCCGCCGATGCCAAGCTGTTCAGCCCGGACGACAAGCGCGCCGAGACCGGCCTCACCGGCAGCTATTTCATGACCACGGATGCGAGCGGCACGCCGGTCAAGACCGAGCGCGTCACGCGCTTCGTGCGCTGGATCAGCGGCAATGTCGCCGGGCCCAAGGCGACCGGCTATGCCGCGATCCGCTGGGACGGGATGTTCTGGCCACGCACCAGTGGCGTGCACGAGTTCAGCGTGCGTGGCACCGGCACCCCGCAGGTGACGCTCGACGGCAAGGTCATTCTGGAGAAGACGAGCAAGGTCGTTCCCGACAATCGCGACGTGCTCGGCTTCCCGGTGCCGCGCCGTACGGTGCAGGTGACGCTGGAGGCGGGACGCGGCTATCCGATCCGCATCGACTACGCCAATGGCGGTACGCCCTACGAGAATCTGAGCTTCGGCGTGCGCGAGCCGCAGCCTTCGTTCGACGCCGCGGTCGCGGCGGCGAAGGGCGCGGATGCGGCGATCGTGATCGTCGGCTCGTCCTCGACTACCGAGGGCGAAGGCTATGACCGCGCCAATATCGACCTGCCCGGCGAGCAGAACCGGTTGGTCGAGGCGATTGCCGCGGCCAATCCGAAGACTGCGGTCGTGGTCAATGCGGGTGCCGCGATGACGATGCCCTGGTCCGAAAAGGCGCCGGCGATCGTTAGCATGTGGCTGCCGGGCGAGGGTGGCGCGGCGGCGCTGGCCGATGTGCTGACCGGCAAGGTCAACCCGTCGGGCAAGCTGCCGGTGACCTTCCCGCAGCGCAGCGGGGACGATCTGGCCGATCTCAAGACCTCGAAGAGCGCCTATTCGGAAGGGCTGCTGGTCGGTTATCGCGGCTATCAGGCACGCGGTGTGAAGCCGCTGTTCCCGTTCGGGCACGGGCTTTCCTACACCAGCTTCGCTTATTCGGCGTTGAGCGTGCCGGCGCGCGTGGCGGCTAGCGACGCGGTGAATGTGCAGCTCTCACTGCGTAATACCGGCAAGCGCGCGGGGCAGGAGGTTGTCCAGCTCTATGTCGAGCCGGTCAAGCCGCAGCCGGGTGAGCCGCCCCGTACACTCCGCGCGTTCCAGAAGGTCGCAATCCCTGCGGGCGGACGGCGGAGCGTGACCTTGAAGCTCGATCCGCGCGCCTTCTCCGCATACGATCCCAAGGCCGGCGGCTGGCAGGTTCGTCCGGGTACCTATCGCGTGCTGGCAGGCGCATCATCGGACGACATCCGACAGGTGGCTACGGTACAGGTGGACGCTGCGGCCTCGACTATTCGCTAGAGCCTCCGGGCGGCCAGTTGGGGGAACTGGTCGCCCGGAATATTTGCTCAACAGATGGGTGGAATGCTCGTCAGCGGCGAGGTTCTGAGGAAGCGTTCATAGCCAAGCTGACCGGCGACGGGGTCGGGGTAGGGGACCTCGCCGGGCAGCGTTTCGACCACAAGGCAACTGAGCGGCGCGTCCGGGCCTAGCGTGAGCAAGGCCAGGCTGGCCGTGATCTCGGCGCTGGACCAGTCGGTCTTGCCGTCGCTGGCCTTCAGGGCCGCAACCGCCTGTCGCCTGCCGCGTGGATATTTCTGTCGTCGCGGCGGATCGAGGCGGCGCGTGCCGAGCAGGATGTTACGCCGATCGGCATCGTCGGCCTGGTGGACGCGGGCGTAGAGCAGCGCCCACAGATCGGTGACGGGCGGGGTTGGACGCACCGAGCGTCCGTCGCGGACTGGATCGGCGAAGGCAGCGCTGACCGTGAGCCTGCTCTTGGTGCGAGTGACCGCGCAGGCAAGCGGCGGCGCAGCATGTTGGATTCCCGCGACCCGCAGGACTCTCCCCGGAAATCCCTGCGCCGTGCTCCAGATGCCGAAATGGCCGACCCGGAATTCATAGGTGAAGAAGCCGAACAGCTGTGGGTCGTCGGGCGTGAGGCCTGGGGGCAGGGGCAGGAGAAAGTGAATCGGACTAGAGGTCGGCAGCAACAGCTGCATGCTCCCCTGACCCGCACGATCGTCACCCTGACCGGGCACGACACGGCGGATCGGTTCGGGATCGATGGGAAGCGGCAGATCCCAGACATCGGGGACGCCGAGCGCCTGGTCGGTCAGCACCGGATCGGGCGCGCTTGCCAGCACGCGCGCATAATAGCGATCCTCGGGATCGTCGGGCGGGCGATCGAATTCCAGCCACACCGCCTTTTGCCGCTCTTCGCTCGCTGAATAGGCGGGATCGCGGCGATAGGGGGACAGCGCCAGCCCCGCCGAGACTAGCTTGGGCACCTGTGCCGGAGGTGTAGTCACAGGGAGCAGGATATCCGCGTCGATCGGGGCATCTTCCTGGCCGGGGGCGGTGCGGAAGACGGGCGTGATCCGGTATTCGGGGTCCAGCGGACGTGGAAAGGCGCCGGCCGCCGGTTTGGGGTCGATCGCATCGAGGAAGACGATGGTCGAGCTATCGCGTTCGTCATCGCCATCGGCTTCATGTCCGGCGCTGGTGCTGCCGGCCACGCGGCCGACCTCCTGCCCGTCGCGTTCGATGCGCAGATGGTCGAGCCCATCCCAGCTCCAGTCGCGGCGGAGCTTGAGTACAACCGCGACCAGCCAGAGCCGCGTCATCTCGTTGGCGGTGGCAAAGCTGAGGCTGGCGCCGTCCGGACCGATGACATGGCGCAGCAGCGGGCTAGCCCCGATCATGAGGCGCTGGCCGCGTCGCGCGCGCAGCGTGGTGCCGGTGCGATCCAGATCGAGTGCGACAGCGAGGCGACCGAGCGGGTCCTCGCCCAACAGTGCGCCATGGCCGGCGCTCTTCTGTGCCGCCGCCAGAGCCGGGGAGGCGGGTTCGGCGGGTTGCAGGAAGAAGCCTTCGATCAGCGATCCGCCACCCTGCTGGAGCAGGTCGCGTTCGTCGCTGGCCGGCGCGCGCATCACCACCATGCGCGTCTGCCCGCGGCGAACGTCATCGCCCGCATAATAATCGGGCTTGGCGGCGGCGAGCGGCGTCAGCTGGAGACGAACGTTGCGGGATGTGGGCAAGGCGAGCGGACCTGCCGGCGCAATCGGGAGATCGTGCGCATCGGCGATGTCGGTCCAGTCGAAGTCGAGCGTCAGTGCGCCCGTGCCGGGATAGGCGCGGGTGACGGTATAGAGCGGGCGATAGCGCGTCGCGGCGCCGGGTTCGGGCGTGGCGACCTCCACGACGATCTCAAGCTGGTCGACATCGGGGTCGGGAAGCCCGGGCGCGCGCTCCGCGAGCTTGGCCGGGGCGATGTCCGCAAGGAGATCGGTCTCCGATCCTCCTGCCATCAGGCAGGCGGGGAAACCGAGCAGGGGCCGGGAGACGTCGAGGTTGGCGGGCGGATCGGCCTCGTCCGCTTCGAGCGGGAGCATCGGCGCGATCGAAACGCCGGTCGGACGGACGTGGCGGCGGAAGTCGAGGGTGGCGACGGGCTGGGGGCCGCCATTGCGCCGCTCGCTATCCGCCGCCGGACCGCCGCCGGTCAAGTCGTTGAAGCGCACGCGGAACTCGTAGCTGCGCCCGTAGCGAAGCGAGGTGAGCGGCGGCAGCCCTTCGACCGCGCCGGTCGCCGGGGTCAGGCCCTTCAGCTGCGCGGCGACCGCATCGACCCCGATCAGCGATCGGCCGGTCCAGGCGGTGAAATAGCTGGGCAGCCAGCTGCGCCCGGCTAGGTCGCCCATCAGCCGGTTCGGTGCGACCTCGATCCGCCAGTCGAGCTCGGCATTTCCCAGATTGTTGCCGCCGAGAAGGACGGCGGTGTTGGCGCGGACCAGCGAGTCCCAATCGGTGGCGCCGGCTTCGCGCACATCGATGCGATAGCCCATCACGCCCATCGGGGCGTCGGCGGCGCCGGGCGAGCTGTCGACCTGGCGATTGAACCAGGTGACGATCTGTTCGTCGTCCCAGCCGAGCTGGATGCCGCGATCCTCGGCGGGGCGTTCGCCATCCTCGTCCGCGATCGGATCGGCCTGGGCGGGCTGGCGCGCATAGACGGCCTTGGCGAAGCCGTCGTCATACTCGATCGATTCTCGGAACAGATCGTCCCAGGCGACCCCGGGCGGCGGCGTGGCGCCGACGGGGAAGAGCACCGGCGTAAACAGCGGACGTTCTTCGGTGAGCGGAGGAATGCGCGCGGCGTAACAGCGCATCGCGCCGGGCATGCCGACAAGGCCGCTCCACGGGCTTCCCGGCTTCAGCGTGACGTAGAGCCAGCCGCCATCGGCGACGATGCCGGTGGGCGGCGCGACCGTGAACTGGCGGACGAGGCCGATCGTCTCCGCCAGCAGTGGCTGGCGCAGTGCCTGGGCAAGCACCTTGCCCCAGGACATGACCGGCGGCTCGACCTTGACCGAGGTGCCCGGCGGGATTGGCGCATTGATCGCGCACCGATAGCTGTCGTCGGTGAGGAGGAATGGATTGTCGCCGCCATAGCCGGTCGCGAGGCGATAGGCGGGCGGCGCGTATTTGAGGATGCGCGGGGCGCCGATGCGACCGTCGATCGGACCGGCGCCTGCGTCGATGGTGAATTGCGCATTGAGCGCTGCGCAGATCGCGGCGGCGCTGGCGGGAGCGGGCGACGGTCGGTCGATGCTGGTCGCTATGGCGCCGAAGGTCGGCAGCTGGGACAGGTCGGGGATGAAGCGCAGCTCGAAATCGAAATCCGTTGCGACATAAGGCGTCAGCCCAGCGGCGGGCGGCGCGGTGGGATCTGTCTGCGGCGCGACCAGCAGGCGGAGCGACAGATCGGTTCCGTCATAGCCCTGCAGGAAGGGAAGAAGGATCAGGCGGATCGGCAGCGACATGGGCGGCTCCTGCTCCGGAAATGGTCAGAGGACATCGGGGGCGTCGCTTTCGAGCAGCGGCCCGCGGACGACCTCGACCTTCTTGGTTTCGACCTCGAGCGAGATGCTGAACACGAGGAAGATCGACACCTCGATCGCGAAGACGAGCTTGGCGATCTGGAAGACCGTCTCGTCCGGCAGATCCTTCTGGGCGATAAGGCGGGCGAGCTTGCCTTCGAGCGAGATCTCGATCGCGACGATCGGCGGGAGCTCGGCCGAGAGCTTGACCAGGAAGCCGACGCCGTAGCCCAGCACCGTATCGCCGAACACCGCGAAGAAGGTGATCGCGAACAGCCCCTTGAGCTCGAACGGCCCCGCCTCGAGGCTGTAGGCGATGCCGACGCCGATCAGGAAGCCATAGGTCGTGCCGCTCTCTGTCGAGAGCTGCAGCTTGAACTTGATGATCGCGACGACATAGAGGCCGGGGATCGACTTGATCGCGAACATCGGCGATCCGCCGAGTTCCATGACGGCCTCGTCGGCCTCGGGCGCGACGGCAAGCTCGATCTTGAGGCCGGTATCAGCGAACTTGATCGTCGGAAACGGTTCGCCCGGAATGACCTTGAAGTCCTCACCGGTCGCATCGACGAACGGGATCGTGAGCCCGACGCTCAGCCCCCATTTGTTGGTCATCCGCACATCCGGCCGTGCCGGAATGCCGAGATCCTCGAGGATCGTCAGAAGGTCCTGAACGATGTCGAAGGGGCCGCCGATCTTGAGCTTGGGATTGGCGAAGCTGGTCGCTCGACCTGCTTGCGCATCGACATCGGCAGCCATCGACATGAGGTCGCCCATTGCCGTGTGCGCCATGATCTTGACCGCGTTCTGCAGCCGGAAGCACCACGGCGCGGGACTGGCGGTGTCGAGCGTGTAAGTGACCGTGGCCCCCGAATAGTCGAGGTCGCTGCGTACCGTTCCTGCAGTACGGATCGTGCGGCGCGCGATCCCCGCCGGGAAGGTGCCGGGCGCGTCGAGCCGCCAGGTGCCGTCGGCACGTGCTTCGAGCGCGAAGGCGGCTGACGGGAACGGGATCGCATCACCTTGGAGCGGGAAGGGACCCGTCGCGGTGGCGAGGATCAGCGGATCGGCGATCACCGGCCGCTCGGTCGAAACGATCCGGTGCGGTGAGGCGGGTTCGATGCGCGGACGGCGGAAGAAGGCGCGCTGCGTCCCCATCGAATGGAGAATGCCATAGTCGCGCTGCGGCGCTGCGGCGTCGAACAGGTCCTCAGGATCGGCGAAGCGATAGGGAGCTGAGGTCGGGGCACCCGCCGCACCCTGTCGGATGATCGGCAGGCCGCGATCGGCGGCGACGTAAGATGGTGCGTCGGTCGCGTCATCGGCTTCGAGGATCGACCATTCGCCGCCGCCGGGAAAGGCGAGGCTGCCCCACGCCGTCATCGCGAATTCGGGACCCGCCGCCCCGACCCCGACCCGGTGCAGGCGCATCCGCTGCCGCCCGCCGCCGATCTGGATGCTGGCATCGATCGGTCCGCCCATTGGCCCGGCGGTTTCGATCAGCTCGGCATAGAGAGCGGGGGTGAGATCCGGGCTCGCGGCGGTCAGTCGGATATAGCCGAGTTGGCGGCGTGCGGGCACCGGCGCGGCGGCGCCGTCGAGGATCAGATCGGTGTCGAAATAGGCCGCGACAAAATCGACGCCAGCGACCTTGAAGGCGGTGCCGGTTTCACGGATGTTGGTGACGCGGGTTGCCCGCTGGATGACGCCGGGATGGGTAACGACGCCGCTGGCCGCAGAGGCGCGGTAGAGGCCATCGCGGACTGCGATCCATCCGCTATCCTCACGGGTGAACACCGCATTGCCGCGCCGTTCGAGGGTGATGGTTCGTACTACTGGGATGAAGTAGGGGAGGAGGAAGCTTCTGACCTGGACGACCTCGTGCGCGGCGCGGCCGTTGAGCACCTGGAATTCGGCCTTGGAGACGGCGACCCCGTCATCCGTGGGATTGGCCCAGGCGCTGAATAGGCTTTCGCCATGGCCGGACAGGTCGATCCGCGTCACCGGGACCAGCGGAGAAAGACCGCCGAAACCGAGATAGCTGTTGAAAATCAGCGTCGGCGACGAGCCAAGGATGCTGGTCGCCGGGCTGCCGTCCGTCGGGATCGCGACCGACAGCTGTGCGGTGAAGCCTGGAAGCGCGGGCGTTTCGCCGGGGGCGAGGCTGGGGTCTTCGGCCTGGATACGCAACTGGTGCGCGCCCTTCATATCGGGGGTATCCGGGCGCACCTCACCGACCCTTGCGCCGCGACCAGCCGGCGACGGCGCGGCAAGGTTGGCCTTGGCGACCATGCCGAAGGGAAGCGTCATGCGAGCGCGTGCCGGCCGCGAGTTCGCCTGTTCGAAATTATCGACAATGGTGCGATAGGCGTTGAGCGGGTTGATCGGCACCAGCTGGACGCTGGGCACATCGATCACCGTGGGCACGCCACTGTTGGCGAAACGCACTTCGTCTGGGAAGGGTTCGGGTCCCGGCAGGGCGCGCACCGGTTCCCACTGCACCGCGGGCAAGGTCAGCAGGGTCAGGAAACGTCCGTCGATTGACAGATCGAGTCCCTGCACCTGTGGCGGCCGGTACGGCTGACCGGCGGAACCCTTGATGTCGGTCCTGTGCGGAGGACGCACCGCGACGCCGAGGCGGCTGGCGTTGGTCGAAACGTCGAGCAGTACGATCTTGGGTTGCGTCTCGAATTCGAAGATGTCCCCATAGGCGGGGGGCGCCGCGGCGCTGACCGCTTTGATCCCCACGGGTGCGCTAGACTGTTGTGCGGAAGCAAAGCCGGGGCCGGCGACCGGCGGATCGACGGCCACGCCGGACGGCAGCCGGAAGCCGAGCGTCTCCTGGGTGTTGCTGAAGTGGAAGTGGCTGAGCAGATAGCCCTGGCTGGCGGCACCGAACCGCTGCCCCAGCACCGAATTGGCGGCATAGGGATCGGGCAGCGACGGGAGCAGACCGCGCAATTCATAGGCGGTGAGCGCGAGCGCTTCGACGATGCGGTCGCTCTCGATCCGGCCGAGGAGGAAGAATCCGCGTGGACGCGACGCGCGGATTACCGCGTTGGTGAGGGCGAAGGCGATCGGCCGTTCAGGCGGGCGCGTCGCCGCCAGGCCGATCAGCATCATTGTGCGCACGCCTGCCGGATCGTCCGCGATCACGACGAGCGCGACGGGCAGACGCACCCCAACGCGGTTGCCGGTGACGTCCACCGGCTTGGGCAGCCGGATGTCGATTTCCGCGGTGAACGCCACCGCCTCGCCTCCATCGGCGCCGGCGAGATAATGGACCGCGGTTTCGTCGATCTGCGCATAGGCGAGCGTTGCGGGTGCCGAGAGTCGGGGCATGTCCGGGCGGACGCGATTTCCCGTCGCGCGAACGGCATGGCCGGTAAAGGCGAGGCGCGATTCATCGAGCAGCAGCAGCGTTCGCCCGAGATGGACCGGGTGTGGTTCACCTTGCCATCTGGCGGAGAGGCCCGGATGCATTTCGAGCATCAACGCGCCGACACCGCTTGCCTGGCCGAGGTCGGCGGGCGCGATGACCGCTGCGGGAAGCGCGAGGCCTGCCGCCGCGATCCGCGCCTGCCCCGACGGGATGAACAGCGTTGATGCGACGGCATCGATGGCGAAACCGGTCTTGTTCGGTTTCAACGGCAGCACCAGCCGATGGAGCTCAGGGCGGTATTGCGGGGCATCGCCGGTGGGGGCGAGGGCGACTTCCTCTCCCCAGGCGACAAGCCGCGCACGGCCTCGAACGGCGATCGTCCCACCCGCTGGCCGGATCGCGATGTCGAGGCCCTGGGGCGCGCCGAAGTCGGTCAGGTCCAACTCGCTGCCCGCCACCGTCGTCGGGGGCGTCGGCGGGGCGAGCTTAAGTGCCATTTCGATCGATACCGATGCCGGTACGATCACTTCATCTCCGTCGACTATCACATCCGCGGAAAGGCGCAGGGTTCCGCGCGCGATGCGGACGCCCGAATAGACACCGACCGGCGCCGGAGCGAACAGGCCGGTCGCGAACCAGACACTGCCGGCGGCGATGTTGAGCGATTGGCCGGCGCGCAGTGTGGACGCGCGCGCCGCCCACCGCGCCTGCACAATCGGCAGGGTGAGAAAGGGAGCTGAGCCGGGGCTGCGGACGAAGCGAAGTTGGCGTACCCGGCGATAGACGTCGATCCAGATATTGCGGCCGAGCCCATCGAGGATGGGGCCGATCCGACGTTCGACGGCGAGACCGGAACTCCAGGCCGGCGCGGCGCCCTCAATCCGGGTCGTCAGAAAAGGAAGGCGTCGCAGCCCGACCAGCGCATCACCGACCCGGACGGGCTGTGCGAGCGATTCAGTCGGGGCATCGGTCCGATGGAACGCGACTCCAACCTCCCGAAGCATCGTGCGCGCCTCTGGATCTTCAATAGCGTCCGGATCGTCGAACAATGTGTTCGAAATGAAATCAAACAGGGATTCTGCTGACGTGATCTGGAGGTCCCGGGTTAATTCCGCAGAACCAGTGTGATCGCTATCAGTCGGCTTGAAGCCAATATCGTCCGTCGTTTCAGGCGCAGTCTCTGAAGTCATTTCGGAGGCCCTTCCGAATATCACTCAAATATGCAAACGCGACTCGGGAATGTGATATGCTTAATATGATGATTTCTTCGGGGCAAGCAGAGAAATATCAATAATATTATTAATTACGTTCTGCAGCTAAATGCTTGCGCTAGAGCTTTGTAAAATTCGTCTTTACGTATGTTATGTTGTATTGACGTTTCCAAAGTAATTGAGCGGGTTGCGCAAGCGTTCAAGGTTAAGCGTGCGGTATGATTGGCGAGGGCTCAAACGGAAGTTGATCGGAAATGGCGTAACCCGGTTGTTGAACGCTGCGGCTGCGCCTTGACGTAAAGCCCCGCCGCGCGATCACGCGGCGGGGTTTGGAGCCTCTATGCGCCCCAATCGGCGATCATCCAGCAGACGGCCAGGAAGGGCAGAGTGATCGCCAGCCCGATCAGGATCGAGCGGCCGATGCCCAGCCGGAAGGAGGTATGGTTCGCGGCCTTCACCGCTTCGATCTTCGCGCGATAGGCGGGGTCGCCGCGCAGCATGCCGATATCGATCATCGATCCGTTCTTGAGGAAGTCGAGGATTTCCGCGGTTTCCTCGGGTGCGAGGTTGGGGTGATGATCCAGCAGCCCGGCAATACGGGTGCGTTGCGCCAGATCGGTGCCATTCTGTTCGTCCATTGGGTATTCCTTGCGTCGGGCGGGCGCATGCGCCCGCGGCCGCGCGGGGCGGCCTGATTTCAGTATCTGGTGGATTGGTGCGGCTGGCCGCTCAGGCTGGGAGCGGCGGGGCGCGGGCGCGATAGGCGCTGACCGGCGCGATGCCGGCGGGGGTGACGATCGTGGCGAAATAGCCGGGATCGTCCGCTGCCGCAGGGGCGGCAACGGCAAGTCCGTGAGACGGAAGCGGCGGGTTGGCGCCGTCGTGTCCGTCGTGAGGCCGGGTGGTGTTTAGCCGCTGTCCGGCCGCCTTTAACGCCTGGCCGGTCTCGCGAAACTGCGCGACGAGCGGGACGGGAAGGGTGAGCTTTGCCGCGATTACGCCGGATTCAACCAGCGCCGCGGGCCGGATCGCACCCGCCGACACCTGCACCGCCAGCAGCATCGCAAGCAGCGTCGTCCACAGCGTCCAGGGGGCGCGGCGGCTGGTCTGCGGAGAGGCGACGGGCGCTGTCATCATGAGATATATAGGAAGGCCGACCTGAAGGTCAGCTTAAGCACCGCCCATTCCGGAGTCGCGAATGGTCTCCATCGCCACGAAGGTCGAGGTGCTGGCGACATGTGGCAGGCTGGAGATCCGCTCGCCCAGCACCTCGCGATAGCGACGGATATCGGCGGTACGAACCTTGAGCAGATAGTCGAAGCTGCTCGCGATCATGTGGCATTCCTCGACCTCGGGGATCTTGAGCACCGCCTGGCGGAAGGCGGCGAGGGCTTCCTCGCGCGTGTCGGAGAGTTTCACCTCGGCAAAGGCGATGTGATCGAGACCGAGCCGTGTGGGATCGACGATCGCGCGGAAGCCGCGGATCGTGCCGTTGGCGATCAGGCGCTTCACGCGGACCTGGCATGGTGTCTTGGACAGGCCCACGCGTGCCGCGAGGTCGGTGATGGCGATGCGCCCATCCGCACGCAGTACGTCGATGATCTTGCGGTCGAACGCGTCCAGAATGACCGGATCGGTGGGTTTGTCGGTCATATTTGCCTTAGGATGCCTCGAAATGAAGGCGAAGCGATATGCCGGAAGGGTTTCAAAAGTCCAATCACGGTGTCCAAAGCTGATAAGGTGACGAAACCATCCCGCCCACGAGGTTCTTTCGATGACCGCGCCCTTCGCCGATTTCGCCCCGCCGATCCGCCCGCAGACCCCGCTGCGTGCCGCGATTACCGCCGCCTATCGCCGGCCGGAGCCCGAGTGCCTTCCATCGCTGGTCGAGCAGGCGAGCCTGCCCGAGGGCACACGTGAAGCGGCACGGATCACCGCGGCGATGCTGATCACCGCGCTGCGCGCCAAGCACAAGGGCACGGGCGTCGAGGGGTTGGTCCAGGAATATGCGCTGTCGAGCCAGGAGGGCGTGGCGCTGATGTGCCTCGCCGAAGCGCTGCTGCGTATTCCCGACGATGCGACGCGCGACGCGCTGATCCGCGACAAGATCGCCGACGGCGACTGGAAGTCGCATATCGGCGACGGACGCTCGCTGTTCGTCAATGCCGCGACCTGGGGATTGGTGGTCACGGGCAAACTGACCGGGAGCGTCAACGACGCCGGTCTCGGTGCGGCACTGACGCGGTTGATTGCGCGTGCGGGCGAGCCGGTGATCCGCCGCGGCGTCGACATGGCGATGCGCATGATGGGCGAGCAGTTCGTGACGGGTGAGACCATCGCCGAGGCGCTGAAACGTGCGCGGACGCTGGAGGCACGCGGCTTCCAGTATAGCTATGATATGCTGGGCGAGGCGGCGACGACGATGGCCGATGCCGACCGCTATTATCGCGACTACGAGAATGCCGTGCGCGCGATCGGCGAGGCGTCGGCGGGACGCGGCGTGGTCGGCGGGCCTGGCATCTCGATCAAACTGTCGGCGCTGCATCCGCGCTATGCCCGCGCGCAGGCGGCGCGGGTGATAGGCGAGCTGCTGCCCAAGGTGAAGGCGCTGGCGGTGCTCGCCAAGGGCTATGACATCGGCTTCAACATCGATGCCGAGGAAGCCGACCGGCTCGAACTGTCGCTCGACCTGCTCGAAAGCCTCGCGCTCGATCCTGACCTCAAGGGCTGGGACGGGCTCGGCTTCGTCGTTCAGGCCTATGGCAAGCGCTGCCCGTTCGTGATCGACTGGATCGTCGACCTGGCGAAGCGCGCCGACCGGCGGATCATGGTCCGACTGGTCAAGGGCGCCTATTGGGACGCGGAGATCAAGCGCGCCCAGGTCGACGGGCTGCCCGACTTCCCGGTCTATACGCGCAAGATCTACACCGACGTCGCGTACATCGCCTGCGCGCGAAAACTTCTGGCGAACCGCGACCGCATCTTTCCGCAATTCGCGACGCACAACGCGCAGACGCTGGCGACGATCTACCAGATGGCGGGGCCGGACTTCGCGATCGGTGACTATGAATTCCAGTGCCTGCACGGCATGGGCGAGCCGCTCTACGACGAGGTGGTCGGCGCGTCGAAGCTCAACCGCCCGTGCCGCATCTATGCGCCGGTCGGGACGCACGAAACGTTGCTCGCCTATCTGGTGCGACGCCTGCTCGAGAACGGGGCCAACTCGTCGTTTGTTAACCGCATCGCCGATCCTGACGTGTCGATCGCCGAGCTGGTCGCCGACCCGGTCGATCAAGTGCGGTCGATGGATGTGGTCGGCGCCAAGCATCCGCTGATCGCGCTGCCCAAGGGTCTTTATGGCGCGCGGCGCAATTCGGACGGGCTCGACCTGTCGAATGAGACGGTGCTGGCGGAACTGGCCGAGGCGCTCAAGGCGAGCGCGGCGGCGGGCTGGGCGGCGGAGCCGGCCGACCGGCTCGGCACCTCGCGTCCGGTGTACAACCCGGCGGACGGCAAGGATGTGGTGGGCACGGTGGTCGAGGTCAGCCCCGAGGCCGCGCAGACCGCCGTCGCGACGGCGCAGGCGGCCGCGGCGGACTGGGCTGCGGTTGCTCCCGCCGAGCGTGCCGCATGCCTCGATCGCGCGGCGGACATCATGCAGGATCGGATGCAGGTGCTGATGGGTTTGATCATGCGCGAGGCGGGCAAGTCGGCGCCCAATGCGATTGCCGAGGTGCGCGAGGCGATCGATTTCCTGCGCTACTATGCCGCACAGGCGCGCGCGACGCTGGGCACCGCACACAGGCCGCTGGGCGCGGTGACCTGCATCAGCCCGTGGAACTTCCCGCTGGCGATCTTCACCGGCCAGATCGCGGCCGCGCTGGTGACCGGCAACACCGTGCTGGCCAAGCCCGCCGAGGAAACCCCTCTGATCGCCGCGCAGGGCGTCGCGATCCTGCACGAAGCGGGAATTCCCGTCGCCGCGCTGCAACTGGTGCCGGGCGACGGACGGATCGGCGCGGCCTTGGTGTCGGCGCCAGGTACGCAGGCGGTGATGTTCACCGGATCGACAGAGGTCGCGCGGATCATCCAGAAGGAATTGGCCAAGCGACTGACCGCCGACGGCGCGCCGGTGCCCTTTATCGCCGAAACCGGCGGTCAGAACGCGATGATCGTCGACAGTTCGGCGTTGGCCGAGCAGGTGGTGGGCGATGTGATCGCATCGGCCTTCGACAGCGCGGGCCAGCGCTGCTCGGCGCTGCGCGTGCTATGTCTGCAGGAGGATGTGGCCGACCGTATCCTGGCGATGTTGAAGGGCGCGCTGCACGAGCTGTCGATCGGCCGGACCGACAGCCTGTCGACCGATATCGGTCCGGTGATCACCGCAGAGGCCAAGGCCAATATAGAAGGCCATATCGCACGGATGCTGGGCATGGGCCGGTCGGTCGAACAGATCGAGCTGGCGGGGGAAACCGCGCAGGGCACCTTCGTCCCGCCGACGATCATCGAGCTGCAGAGCATCGCCGATCTGGAGCGTGAGGTGTTCGGGCCGGTGCTGCACGTTGTGCGCTACAAGCGCCGCGATCTCGACCGGGTGATCGATGCGATCAACGCCACCGGCTATGGGCTGACCTTTGGTCTGCACACGCGGCTGGACGAGACGATCGCGCATGTCAGCCAGCGGGTCGAGGCGGGCAACCTCTATATCAACCGCAACATCATCGGCGCGGTGGTGGGGGTTCAGCCGTTCGGCGGGCGCGGGCTTTCGGGCACCGGACCCAAGGCGGGCGGGCCGCTCTACCTTGGCCGGCTGGTCCAGGCGGCGACGGTGCCGACCGGTGTGGCATCGGCCAGAAGCGATCCGGCGCTGCGCGACTTCGCGCTGTGGCTGGGCGACGAAGGCGAGGCGGCGCGGGCGGCGGGCGAGGCGTCGCTGCTCGGCGCCGAGGTAGAGCTGCCCGGGCCAGTGGGCGAGCGCAACGTCTACTCGCTGCATCCGCGCGGCAACGTTCTGTTGCTACCTCAGGCACGCGAAGGCCTGATCGCGCAGGTCGCGGCGGTGCTGGCAACGGGCAATCGGGGTGTGATCGGCAATGCGGCGCTGCGCGGCGAACTGGCCGGACTGCCCGAACGGGTCGCCGCGCGACTGACCTGGGCCGACGACTGGCGCAAGGCGGGGCCGTATAGTGGCGCACTGATCGAAGGTGATGCGGCGGCGCGGACCGCGGCGCTGACGGACATCGCCGCACTGTCTGGCCCGATCGTGCTGGCACAGGTGGGTACGCCACGGCTCGACTGGCTGGTCGAGGAGGTTTCGACCTCGGTCAACACCACGGCGGCCGGAGGCAATGCCAGCCTGATGGCGGTGGCCTAACCGTTGGGCAGGATCAGGTACTTCTCTCCCGTCGCGCGCCGGTTGTAAGCGGCGATGATGTCGGGCTGGACCGCCTGATCGAGGGTTATGCGGCTGGTATAGGCGCTGGCGAAGGTCGTGCGAATCTCCGCCGCGACCTTGGCGCGCATCCGCATCACCTCCTCGCCGCCGGCTTCCATGAGATAGGGGGTGAGCAGCCAGCCGCCGACGCCCCATTTCATCCCGAAGCCGCGGCTGATCTCGGTCGGCGCCATGTTGAGCCCGCCATAGATATAGACCTGCTTCATCGTGCTCGAGCCATAGGGGCCGTTGGCGGGATTGGTGCGGACCGCAGCGGCCTCCATCGCATTGAGAATCTGTCCCGCGAGCTTGCCGCCGCCGATCGCGTCGAAGGCGAGGAATGCCTGCGTCTCGGCGATCGCGTTGATCAGGGCGGTCATGAAGTCGGGCGCGGTGCTGTCGATGACATGCGTGGCGCCGAGACCGCGGAGCAGGTCGGCCTGCGTCTGGCTGCGGACGATGTTGATCAGCGGTACGCCTTCGCCCTGTGTCAGCTTGACCAGCATCTGGCCGAGGTTCGAGGCGGCGGCGGTATGGACGATGCCGGTGAAACCTTCCTTCCGCATCGTGCCGATCATGGCGAGCGCTGTCATCGGATTGACGAAGGACGAGGCCCCTTCCTCCGCGCTGACGCCGTCTGGAAGGGGGAGACAGTCGCGCGCGCGGAGCAGGCGATATTGCGTGTAGAAGGCGCCGCCCGCCGCCGCGACGGTCTTGCCGAGCAAGGCCTGGGCTGCCGCATCATCGCCCGCCGCGACGACGGTGCCGGCGCCCTCGTTGCCGATCGGTAGCGGTTTTCCAAGGCGTGGGGCAACCGCGCGAAGCATGGCTTCAGGGATCGGCGCGCTCGCGCCGTCGGCGGTGGCGGTGAAGGCGTTGCCGTCGGCGGCGCTGAGCAGCACGGCGAGATCGGACGGATTGATCGGGGTCGCCTCGATCCGGACCAGCACTTCATCACCTGTCGGGGTGGAGACGGGAACGTCGCGGAGGGAAAGCTGAAGCTGGCCGTCCTGCGTGACGGTCGAGAAGAGCTGGCGCGCCTGCGCGGGAAGGTCGGTCATGCGGGCAATCCTCCTGGTTGAAAACAGCATACCGTCAATTCTAAAAATTCTTCAAGCGCTGTGTTGACGGCGAATCTTCTCGCGTGCTTCCGTGCTTTACGTTAGGGTGAGGTCATGACCCATGCTTCCGCTCCGTTCGATGTTCCGATCCCCGTCGATCCGGCGGACATCGACTTCATGGGGCATGTAAACAATGCCAGTTACCTCAAATGGGTGCAGGAAGCGGTTCTCAGCCATTGGCAGAAGCTGGCGCCGACCGAGGAGGTCGCCAAGCACCTGTGGGTCGCGCTGAAGCACGAGATCACCTATCGCAAACCCGCGTTTCTGAACGACGAAGTAGTGGCGACCGTGCTGCTGGAGAAGGTGCAAGGGGTGCGCGCCTTCTACGAAACCGTCATCCGTCGCGGCGACGAGGTCCTGGCCGAGGTGAAGTCGAGCTGGTGCTGCATCGACGCGGAAACGCTGCGCCCGGCGCGGATCGCCGAACATATCGTCGAGCATTTCTTCGGGAAACGCGACGGGTAGCGCCGGTCGGGATCGAGCCGTCAGAAGAGAGCGCTCGATCTCATTGATCCGGCAGGATTTTGTTAACCGCGAAACGGCTTGCCTCCCGCTTTTGCCCCGGCATGATCGCTTGGATCATTGAGGGGGCGTGACATGACGATCTCGGTTGCAGGCAGGCAGTTTCGACCCAGCGATATGTTGGAACGCGAGCGTCTGGCCGTTGCGCTTGTCGATGGGGGTGTTCAATGGCTCAACTGGGCAAGTGCCAGCCCAACCCGCCAGTATGATTTCGGCGACACCACCGAAATGTTGGTGGCAGTGCAATCGGGTTTGCACGGAACCCCAATCTCGTTTCTGAGCGACATTGGGTTATTGATAAGTCCGATCAAACTCATGACGATAGGCGTGGAAGACCTTCGGACGCTGGCGAGGGGAGGGAGCGGTCCAGGGCCCGTGCTGACTGCGGTTCTGGAACGCCATGGCTTGGTCTCGGAGGCGGATTTCGAACGGGTCCGCACGTTCTTGAATGCGCTGGGCGTGGATGGCGAGCCGATCTTCCAGTTCCGCAATCTTACTGAGCTGTCGTTATTGATGATCCTGCAACGTGAAGTTGATTTAGCCGACCCACTTACCGCGGAGGCGGTTCGCTTCGCGCTTTCCAATGCGGGCAGCGTCGCGGAATTCGTCGACTATCTGCGCTTCTACCTCGACTATGCGAAGACGCCCGGTCACAGCGCCGCGACGCCCGTCGCGCGTGCCGCGGCTGCCTTGACCGCCGTCCAAACGCTACTGCCGCTTGCTTTCCCTGCCCTTGATAGTCTGGAGGTTCAGGGGTTTCCTCCCCCGCGACAGGTTCATGCCGCGATACGCGACTGGCTCTCGACCGGCAGGCAGCTTGGGTTCGCAAGAGCTTCGCTCGCTATTCAGCAGTTCGTGGCGGATGGCGGCTATGCCGGACAGGTCGGGCCAGAAGCGGCGCACCTGTTCCAGGCGTTTCTCAGGCGTGCCCAGCTTGCATTCGGCACGGCGGAAGTCGGCGCAGGCAGAATGGCTCAGGTCGGGCAGAGCTACAGCTTCGCGCTGGCCGCGAACGAGGACTGGGTCGAAGTTGAAGTCGTGGCCGCCGGACGGGTCACCATCGCGGGCTTCGGTCGGCTCGCCCAGAGCAAGCCGAAGGTTGGCGGAGCGAGCACCGCGCCGACACCGAAACAGCGCGCGCGGCGCGGGGTTTCGGCGAAGGTTCCTCGGGACTAGCTTCTATGCGGGCTGCTGTTGTGTCGCGCAGTGAATTCCGCCGCCTGAAGCTCCGAGCGCGTCGATGTCGAGCTGAACGACCTTCCGCCCCGGGTAGAGTTCCGCCAGCGTTTCGCGCGCCTCGTCATCGGCGGGCTTGTCGCCGAACTGTGGCGCGATGACCGCGCCATTGCAGACATAATAGTTGATGTAGCTCGACACGAAATCCGGGTCGTCCGATCGGATGTCCACGGGATCGGGCAGGCGTACGATCTCCAGCTTGCGGCCGCGCGCGTCGGTGGCGCCCTTGAGGACGGAGAATGTCTGGTGCGCCGCGAGCGACCAGGGGTCGTCGCGGTCGACCTGCTCATCGACCTGGATCAGGACGCGACCTGGACTGACGAAGCGTGCAAGCGAGTCGATATGATAATCGGTGATGTCCGCGCCTTTGACCCCCGGCGCCCAGATCATCTTCTTCGCCCCTAATGCGGTACCAAGGCGCGCGGCGATTTGATCGGCGGACAAGCCGGGGTTGCGGTTGTCGTTCACCCAGCAGCTGGCGTGCGCCAGCATCGTGCCCGCACCATCGTGCTCGACGCCGCCCTGTTCGCCCACCACGCCACTGTCGATCAAGGGCAGGCCGAGGCGCGTGGCAACCGCCGCCGCGATCTTGCCGTCATTGGCGTGGCGCTGCTTATTCCCCCAGCCGTTGAATCGGATATGCGCGACGGCGAGCTTGCCGTCGGGCGCGCGCACAAAGGTCGGGCCGCTGTCGCGGCACCACAGGTCGTCGGTCGGAATGTCCCACAGTTCGACGCCTTTGCTCAGTCGGGCGCGATCCAGCCCGCGCGCGCCCGGCGCGGCGAGCAGCGCGACCGGTTCGAACTCGGCGATGGCATTGGCGATGCTGGTGATCACCGATTGCACCGCGGCCAGATCGCGCGCGCCATAGACGCCGACCGCGACTGGCCATTGCATCAACGTGCGTTTGTGCGGCGCGCTTTCGAGCGGCATCTCATAGTGCGGGGCCGTCGATGGCGCGTCGCTGGATGGCGCGGCCGAGGTGCACGCAACCGCGCTGCCGCCGCCGACGAGCAGCGCAGCCCCCTGGATCATGTCACGTCGGGTCATTCACTCATTATCCGCCTGGCACGCGCGCGCGTCAAATCAGGTGGCGGCACCCATGCGCTGGCGCCAGCCCTCAGAGCCAGCGCGGGACGGTGTTGATGTATTCGATATAGGCCGCGCCGAACTTGCCGGCCATGTAGCGCTCTTCGCGCAGGACCACCCCATAATGGATCGTCATCGACAGCGGGATCAGCATCCAGAAGACCACCGGCGCATTCGCGGCAACCGCGACGGCGCAGTAGATCAGCGTCATCCCAAGATACATCGGATTGCGGGTGAAGCGGTAGATACCCTGAACGACAAAGGCGGTGGTCGGCTGCCAGGGCGGAGCGGGCGTACCCGCGCGCCGGAAGCCCAGCACGGCGGCGGCGATGGCCGCGATGCCGGCAAGGGTAAAGGCCGAGACGACCGTCCAGCGCAGCGAGGCGGGCATGTCGAGACCCTGGGTCCGTACCACCAAGAATTCGAGCGCCAGGCCGATGGCGAGGAAGCCGAGATAGATCAGCGGCGGCGGCGCAAGAACGCCCGCGGTTTCCGTAGGCGCGTCGGATTTGGGTTCGGGAGCGGTGTCGGTCATGCCGGTCCTTTAACCGGCGGAATCGAACTTGTCGCGCTTGCGCTGGCCGAACAGCAGGCGGCGCTCGAGATGCAGGCGGGTGGCTGCGTAATAGGCTTCGAGAAAGGCCTGATCTTGCGTCCAGTTTCCGCCTTCGTCGCGGCGGTTGATTTTGCGCCGAATGACGCCCGCGACGGTGATGAGCGTGTCGGGGTCGTTGCGGTGGAGCACCTCCTCCAGCCGCTGGATCTCGAACTGGCCATAGATCTCCAACTCCTCCGGCGTGAAGCCATAGGCGTCGATCGCGTCACGGTCGTTGGTGGCGAGCAGGTCGGGCGCGATCTTGGGTCGCTCATTCTCCACCACCCAGGTCCCGGCGAGCAGATCGCCCGCCCGGAGCCGGTCGCGGTTGAATAGCGGCATGAACAGGAAGATCGCGGTCCAGCCAAGGCCGATCAATGCGATCCAGCGGCTGCTGAAGCCCTGCGCCTGCGCGGCGAGCAGGAACATGAGCGGGAGGAACACCTCCACCTCGCGCATCAGATTGCGCGCGAGAATCGCGCCGCCGGTGAGACGTCCGCCATCTCGCGCGACAACGCGCAGCTTGAGCGCGCGTTTGCCGGGAGTTGCCGCGCGCGTACCGCTCTCGAACAGGGTGAAGTAGAAGTTGCGCAGCAGGAAGAAACCGAGCAGCCAGATCATCATCGCCGCGCCGTCGTGACGAGTGCTGCCCAACAGCATGACCGCAGCGACGGTGAGCAGGATCAGCGTGACGAGCATGATCACCGCGTCGATCGTGAAGGCCCCGGCGCGCGATCCGGCGCTGGCAAGGCGCAGGTGCAGCGTCACCCCCTCCGGGGTCACCAGTTCACGCGTCAGCCGTTGACGGCTATCGGACTTCGTCCTGACGCCCTTCGGTCGTTTAGCCATGTCTGCGGCGACCTGCGATCGAGAAGTAGACCGTCCAGATAGCGAACATCGTCGCGGCGATCGCGTAGCGGGCGGAATCGTCGGTAATGAGCTGACGCGCGAACCCTTCGAGCAGGCCCGCGACCAGCAGCATGATCACCACGCCGATCATCACCAGTGCGCCGCGGCGGCCGGCTTCGCCGGCGGCGGCCATGCGGCTGCGTTGTCCTGGAAAGGCGACGGCGCGACCGATATGCAGGCCGGCGGCGCCCGCCAAGATGATCGCGCTGAGCTCGGTCGAGCCATGGATCAGCAGCCAGCCGGTAAAGCCGAAGCCAAGCCCCTTGGACATGAAGACCGCGTACATGCCGCCGAGCAGCACACCGTTGGTGGCGATCAGGAAAAAGGTCGGAACGGCGAAGGCGAAGCCGAGCGCGAACGCCATGATCGAAATCTGGGAATTGTGGGTGAAGAGGAAGGTGGCGAACACCTCCAGCCCGTCCTTCTCGGGCGGGCCATAGATCGTACTGCGCAGATACCCTTCGCTCGCGTTCATGTCGCGGCCGCTCGCCATTTCGGGCGAGACCAGCGCGTTGAACCAGGCGGGGTCGCTGATCACCAGGAAATAGCCCGCCAGCGCGCTGGCGAAGAACAGCGCCGCGATCAGCAATGTCTCGCCGAAGACGCCACGGACGGCGGCGGGCCAGCCATGGGTGAAGAATCCGCCGATCTGGCGCCACAGCGGGTCGCGGCAGCCATAGAGGATGAAATAGGCCCGCGTGGACAGGCTCTCCAGATAGGCGGTCATCGATGCGTCGAGCGAGGTTTCGCGCGCGATCGAGAGGGCCGATAGCGTCGCGCGATAGAGGCGGGGAAGCTCGATCAGGTCGTCGTTGGTAAGCCGCTTGGGCGACTTCTTCTCGACAAGATCGAGCAGCGCTTCGAGCCGCTGCCAGTCGGCCTCGCGCTCGGCCCGGAAATGGCGGACGCCGAAATTGGGCTGAGTTGCGGTCATGGGCGTTCGCGGTCCCGGACGTAGCGCTCGGCGAGCGCGATGGCGAGATCGTCGGGCGCGGCTTCGAGGACATCGATACCGAGGCGGCGGAGGCGTTCGATGACGATGCGGCGCTCGCGGATCAGGCTGTGGGCGATGTTGGTACGGATCACGTCGTCGGCCTCTTCGGGTCTTGCGTCGAGGACCGAGTCCAGCTCGGTATCGTGGAACAGCACAAAGAGGACGCGGTGGCGCTTGAGCATCCGCGTTGCCGCGGCGATCATCAGCTCGGCGGCGGTCGGATCGGTGAATTCGGTGAAGAGGATGATCAGGCTGCGGCGCTGGAGGCGCTGGTCGAGCGTGACGAGCGAGAGGGTGTAGTTGCTCTCCTGCGTCCCATAGTCGATCCCCGCGGCGGTGCGGTGGAGCGTGGCGAAGCCGGCGGTGCCGCTGACGCTGCCCGAATCGGCGCTGGGGCGCCCGGCAAAGCCGAACAGTCGCACCTGATCGCCGGACTTGAGCGCAACGAAGGCAGCGAGCAAGGCCGCGGATACGGCGCGGTCGATGCGGGGCTGGCCGTCGACCGGCTCGCTCATCGCGCGGCCGCAATCGATCGCGAAGACGACCGAGTTGTCGCGTTCGGTCCTGAATTCGCGCGCGAGCAGCGAGAAGTGTCGTGCCGTGGCCTTCCAGTCGATCGCGCGGCGCTCCATCCCCGACTGAAAATCGGTCAGCGACTGGAATTCGGTGCCATCGCCGCTGTCGGGACGGATACGCGTGCCGAACTGGCGGCTTCTGAGAAACTGGCGCATCCCTTGTTCGCGCACCGGGCGAAGGCTGGGCAGGACGCGGACCTCACCGTCGAGGGACCGGCTGTGCTGGCGCCAGGCAAGGCCGAGTGGGCCAGCCACCCGGCTCCAGATGCGCGCGATGCCGGCGGTACCACGGCGTGCAGCGGAGAAGACGAGAGGGGAATCGGTGGGATCGAGCGGCGCGCTGACATCCACGGCGTAGCGCAGTCCCGCTCCTCCCGCCGGAGTCAGTTCGACGCGATCGCCGACCTCGACCGAGCCGGGGAAGTCGGTGGCGAGATCGGCTTCGCGCAGGCGCGGTGCGAGCGCGGCGTCGAGCAGGGTGAGGACCAGGATCGCGAACACCCAGAGCAACGCCAGCATCCAGCCGTCGGGACGCAGGACGCCGAGCACCAGCGCCAGCGGAGCCCCCGCCAGCACCAGCGCAACAGAGCGCTGGGTTGGAACGATCAACGCGGCGCCTCGACCCGGTCGATCAGTTGCGCGACGATATCGTCGGCGCGGCGCCCGTCGATCTCCGCGGCGGGCGACAGGACGACGCGGTGCCGCAACAGCGGCTGGGCGAGCAACTTGACGTCATCGGGGATGACATAGTCACGCCCCTCGAGCGCGGCGGCGGCGCGGGCGGCGGCGGCGAGCGCGGCGGCGGCACGCGGCGAGGCACCGCTGGCGAGGTCAGGATGGCCGCGGGTCGAACGGATCAGCGACACGATATAGGCGATCACCTCCTCCGCCAGCCGGACGTCGTGCACCACCCCGCTCGCCGCCGCGATCGCGGCGTGATCGGCGACCTGTTCGACGCCGCTATCCTCGGGCCGGGGCGATCCGGTGCGGGTGCCGTATTGAGCGACGATCGCGCGTTCGGCTTCTTCGTCGGGATAATCGATCGCCAGCTTGAACAGGAAACGATCGAGCTGAGCCTCGGGCAGGGGATAGACACCCTGCTGTTCGATCGGGTTCTGCGTTGCGACGACGGTGAAGCGATCGGAGAGTTTTTCCGTGTCACCATCGATGGTTACCGCGCGTTCCTGCATCGCCTGCAGAAGCGCGGCCTGGGTCTTTGGCGGGGTGCGGTTGATTTCGTCGGCCAGCAGCAATTCGGTGAAGACCGGGCCGCGCTTCAGTTCGAAGGTCGAGGTCTGGAAGTTGAACAGGCTGGTGCCCAGAATGTCGCCGGGCATCAGATCGGGCGTGAACTGAATGCGCCCGAACTCAAGCCCCAGGGTGCGTGCGAAGCTCTGCGCGAGCAGCGTCTTGGCGGTTCCGGGCGCGCCTTCGAGCAGGACGTGGCCGCCCGAAAGCAATGCGATGGTGAGCAGGCGCGTCGTGGTCGACTGGCCGACCACCGCCTTTGCCACCTCTGCCTCGATCGCCGCGCCAAGCGCGCGGACGTCTTCCAGCTTCATGCCTTCACTTCCTTTCGCCAATCGTCGAGTTTCTGCGCCGCATGGAGCAGTTCCGCCTCGGTCTTCGCATTGCGTACGCGGTCGATCGTGGCGGCATAGGGGGTTTCGGTCTGGATCGCGTCGAGATGCGCGTCGAGCGCCTCGCCCTGCAAGGTGCGGGGGAGCGCCAGGCGACGCGCGGCCCAGTCGCGGACTGTATCGGCATAGGCATCGCCGCCCTCGCGTACGCGTTGCGCGCGGCGGGCGAGGCTGACGATATTCTCGATCAGCGCGCGCTTGCCGAACGCGACCGCCCGCGGTTCACGGCGGGGCGGGCCAAAACGCGCCCAGGTAGCGATGCCCGCCAGCAGCGCGGCGGCGAGCAGGGCGAGCGTGACGCCGAGGAACGGCGGCTCGAACATCAGTTTCACGAGGTTGCGGTCGCCGGCGCCATAGGGAAGCATCGTGTCGAAGGTGATCGTGCCGGGATTGTCGGGGTCGAGCTCCGCGAGCAAGGCGATCGCGGCGAAGGCATTCTGGCGTTCGGCGAGACCGAAATTGTTGAGCAGATCCGGGTCGGCGAGGATGTAGATATGCTTGCCTCGCACCTCGCCCAGCACGGCGCGGCCGTCCGCTGTCGCAATCAGCGGGAAAATCTTCTCGCCGTTGATCGACTGGACTTCCTCCGGGGTATTGAACGGACGGAGATCCAGGCTGGAGGGGTAGCGCAGCTGGCCCTTTGCGGTGATGCGCACATCGACCTTGGCTATGGAGGCCAGCATCTTGACGATCAGGTCGGGCGGAACCGGGCTGATGCGCTCCTCCCGCGTCGGGCGCCGCTTCTGGGGACGGGTGCCCCATTTGGGAAGGACGATCAGAACGGGTGCGGTTTCGCTGGCGGCCTCGGTGAGCGCGGCGTCGAGTTCGGTGCCGGTGGTGCGCGGATTGGGGGTGAAGATGATCAGTCCATGGTCTGGACGGGTGGTGCTGTCCCCGGACAGCTCGACGGTGCCCCCCGATTTCTCGACCAGGTCGCTCAGGCCGCGAAAGCCGGTGGCGAAGCTGGAGGTGGGGCTGGGGGCGTTGCTGCGCCGGCGATCGACGCGATCACCATAGCCGCTGACCAGCAGGAAGCCGAGCATCAGGAGAAGACCCGCCACGATCAGCAGCAGCACGGTCCGTGCGCGGAAGGGGTTGGACGGTTGCGCGCTCATCGTCTGCCCAGCGCGAAGCCCGCATAGTCGGCGCGCACGCGTGTCCAGTCGGCTTCACCCAGCGCATTGCCGCCGAACAGGCTGCGTTCGACATCGGCGACGAT
This sequence comes from Sphingomonas sp. GW821-FHT10C01, assembly GCF_059415525.1. NCBI lineage: Bacteria > Pseudomonadati > Pseudomonadota > Alphaproteobacteria > Sphingomonadales > Sphingomonadaceae > Sphingomonas > Sphingomonas sp. GW821-FHT10C01. The sequence goes on from NZ_JBWKNK010000001.1 coordinate 1,778,957, forward strand.
GCGGCGGAACACGGCGCGGGCGGTGTCGGGCAGGCTTTCGAACGCGGCGATGTCGCGGCTGGTGAGCGAGGGGCGGAGCGAATCGCCGCGCCACTTTTCGATATCCTCGATGCTGCGGTGGAGAATCAGCCGGACGGCTTCGGCATAGTGGCCGGACGCGGCGAGCCGGTCGGCCTCATCCAGCAGCGCGCGTGCGGCGCCGGCGTCGGGAGCCCAGCGCGGGGGCTCGGCCGCGGCTTCATTCCGGCGGAGCAGCCGCACCGCGAACCATTCACGCACTGCCGGGAACAGCGCCAGGATGAGCGCGATCACCACGGCGGCGATGGCCACCCACATCAGCACCTTCCATCCGCCGCCGACCCAGTCGATGAAGCGGCCGAGCGCCGAGACGAGTTCGGTCAGCCAGGCGGGCGGCGGGTTGCGGGGTTCGATCTGTTGCCAGGGGAGGTCGAACTGAAGCGTGGGGTCGCCGCGCACCGCGCGTTGCGCGGCTTCGACGCGCGCGGGATCGCCAAAGGTCGAGGCGGCTGGAACCGCCGCCTCATTCTGTACGACCGATACGGCCGGCGCCGTCGTCACGCGATTCCCCCCCATCGGGACGGTTGGAGCAAATAGCCAAATTGCGCGCAACGCTTTTCGCTCCTAACGGTTGGGAAACCGGGGCTTTCGATACCGGATAAATCGAGCAGGGGAGCAGTACGAGTTGATCCGCACCATCATCGGCATCACCGCCGCCGCGAGCCTGGCCGCCTGTGCGGCCAGCGCGGAGGACAAGCCCAAGAGCGCCGCATCGGACGCGCCGGCACCCAAGGGACCGGGCAAGGGCAAGGGATTCGATCACAATCCCTATCCTTCGACCTACAAGGTGTATCCGGGCGTGCCGACGCTGCTGACCAACGTCACCATCCTGGACGGTGAAGGCGGGCGGATCGACAATGGCGCGGTGCTGTTCCGCGACGGCAAGATCGTCGAGGTCGGTCAGGCTATAGCGGCGCCGGAAGGCGCCACGGTGATCGACGGGCGCGGCAAATATGTGACCCCCGGCGTGATCGACGTGCACAGCCATCTCGGCGATTATCCCAGCCCCGGCGTACAGGCGCATTCGGACGGCAATGAGATGACCGGACCGGTGACCGCCGAGGTGTGGGCCGAGCATAGCGTGTGGCCGCAGGACCCCGGCTTCAGCCGCGCGCTGACCAATGGCGGCGTCACCACGCTGCAGATCCTGCCCGGCTCGGCGAACCTGTTCGGCGGACGCAGCGTGACGCTCAAGAACGTCTATGCGCGCACCATGCAGGGGATGAAGTTCCCCGGCGCCCCCTATGGCCTGAAGATGGCGTGCGGCGAGAACCCGAAGCGCGTCTATGGCGGCAAGGGCCGGATGCCGTCCACCCGGATGGGCAATATCGCGGTCGACCGCGCGACCTGGGCCAAGGCGCAGGAATACAAGAAGCGCTGGGACAAATATGAGGAGAAGGGCGGCGAGGCGCCGACCCGCGATCTGGCGATGGACACGCTGCGCGGCGTGCTCGACGGCGAGATCATCATCCACAACCACTGCTATCGCGCCGACGAGATGGCCATCGTCCTCGATATGGCCAAGGAGTTCGGGTACAAGGTGGGGACGTTCCACCACGCGGTGGAAGCCTACAAGATCGCCGATCTGCTCAAGACCAGCGGCACCTGCGCCGCGGTGTGGGCGGACTGGTGGGGCTTCAAGATGGAATCCTATGACGCGATCGGCGAGAATCTCGCGATTCTCGAGCGCGAGGGCGCGTGCGGGATGATCCATTCGGACGATGCCAACGGCATCCAGCGGCTCAATCAGGAGATCGCCAAGGTGCGCGCGTCGGCCAAGCGTGCGGGTTTCGAGGTTTCGGAGGCCGTCGCTTGGAAATGGGCGGCGATCACGCCGGCCAAGGCGCTGGGGATCGACAAGGTCACCGGCAGCCTGAAGGCGGGCAAGATGGCGGACGTGGTGCTGTGGAACGGCAATCCGTTCAGCGTCTACACGCGGCCGGAAAAGGTGTGGATCGACGGGGCGTTGCTCTACGATGCGCTTGATCCCAAACGCAGGCCGGTATCGGACTTCGAACTGGGCCAGCCGGGTGAAGGAGACGTGAAATGAAGGCGCTCCTTCTGACGGCAGCAGCGGCGCTGGGCGTCGCGGTTCCGGCGACGGCGCAGACCGTGGCGGTGACCAATGCCAAGCTCGTCATCGGCGACGGCTCGGCGCCGGTCGAGGGCGGCACGGTGGTGGTGCGTGACGGACGCGTGGTCGCGGCCGGGCGTGGCGTCGCGGTGCCGGCGGGCGTGCCGGTGGTGGACGCGGGCGGTCGCTGGGTGACGCCCGGCATCTTCGCCGGCTTCACGCGGATGGGCATCGTCGAGGTCGACGGGGTGAGCGAGACCAACGACGCGGGGGCGGGCAGCTCGCCCTTCAACGCCGCGATCGACGTGGTGCCCGCGGTGAACCCGAAGACGAGCGCGATCACGCTCAACCGCGCGGAAGGGATCACCCGCGCCGTGGTCGCCCCGCAGGCACGCGGATCGATCTTCGGCGGGCAGGGCGCGATCATCGATCTGGGCGCCGACCTGGATGCGGTGACCAAGGCCCGTGCCTTCCAGTTCATGGAATATGGCGAGACCGGTGCCGCGCGTGCCGGCGGCAGCCGTCCGGCGGCCTATGCGATGCTCAAGAACATCCTGTTCGAGGTGCGCGACTATGCCCGTGCGCCGGGCAGCTTCGCCGATCGCGGCAAGGACGCGCTGCTGACCCGGGCCGATGCGCAGGCGCTGGTGCCGGTGGTCAACGGCGTCGTGCCGCTGCTGGTTCATGTCGAGCGGGCGTCGGACATCCTCGTCATCCTCGACCTCAAGCGCGAGGTGCCGGGGCTGAAGCTGGTGCTGGTCGGCGCGACCGAGGGTTGGACCGTGGCGCGGCAGATCGCGGCGGCGAAGGTACCGGTGCTGGCGTCGGCGCTGGCGGACCTGCCGGCTTCGTTCGAGCAGCTTGCGGCCACCCAGTCGAACATCGGGCGACTGCAGGCGGCGGGCGTGACCGTCGGCATCGGCATGATCAATGACGACGAGACGCGGCAGGCGCGGCTGGTGAAGCAATATGCCGGCAATCTGGTGGCGCTGGGCAAGATCCCGGGCGCGGCGGGACTGGACTGGGGGCAGGCGTTCGCGTCGATCAGCTCCAAGCCGGCCGAGGCGATGGGCATGGGCGGCGAGTTCGGATCGCTGCGTGCCGGACGCCGCGGTGACGTGGTGGTATGGGATGGCGATCCGCTGGAGATCGGCACGGCGGCAACGCGCGTGTGGATCGACGGGGTGGAGCAGCCCCTGAAGACGCGTCAGGACAAACTCAAGGAACGTTATTTCGACCCCAAGGAAGGCGCCTTGCCCAAGGCGTACGAGCGCTGAGCATGGCAAAGGAAGCCGGCAGCTTCGCGGTGGAACCGCGGCGCGCCGGCCGCCCGCGCGATCCCGCGAAATATGGGGCGATCATCGAAGCCGCGCGCGCAGCTTTCTTCGCGCGCGGCTTCCACGCCGCCACGATCGAAGACATCGCGCAGACGGCCGGCGTATCCAAGGTCACCGTCTATAGCCGCTTCGGCGACAAGGAGACGCTGTTCGAGGAGGTGATCCGCAGCGAGAGCGGGCGGATGGCAGCAGTGTTCGATGATGGCGTCGCCGCGGGCCGGTGCCTGGAGGAGCGGCTCAACGCCTATGGCACCGTGCTGATGGAGTTCATCTACAGCGAGGAGCATATCGCGGTCGACCGCGTGCTGATGAACGAGATCGCACAGTCGCGCCGGCTAGCCGAGCGCTTCTATCAGGCTGGCCCCGCATTGTGCCTGGGCCGGTTGGCCACGGCGCTGGGCGATGCGGCGGAGAGTGGGGAGATCGAAATCGACGATCCCTGGCTCGCCGCGGAAGATCTGTGCGGATTGTGGCAGGGAATTTCGGACATGGGTATCAAGCTGGGCCTGGAGCCCGCGCCCGCCCCCGAGGCGATCCGCGCGCGCGTGGAGCGTGCGACGCGGCTGTTTCTGAAGATGGTCGGATCGAAGCCGTGACGATCGGCGTTGTCGCTGTGAAGGAGATGCGAGAAATGCGGAACATAGGTGTGGCGATCACCGCGGCGCTGTTGCTGAGCGCATGCGGCGGCGGCGAGAAAGCTGCCAACGAGGCGGTGGCTAATGTGGTGGCCACCAATTCGGCGGAGGCGACGAACTACCAGGCCGAAGTGATCGCGCTGCCGCCCGCAGCGCGGGACGGTGTGTTCCTGCGCGCGGTGCGCGACGCGGGGATGAACTGTCAGGAAGTGACGCAGACCGAGCGTCTGGACCCGGTGAAGGGTGATCCGACCTGGCGCATCTATTGCGGCAAGACGCCGCACCTCATCACGCTGACCCGCGACGGCACCGCCAACATCACCAGCCGGACCGACGCGAAGTAACCCCAAAAAAAGAAAGGGGAGGCTGGGCGAACCCAGCCTCCCCTTGAGGTCGGGGGCAAGGCTTAGAGGCCGACCACGCCGCCGTCATTCTTGGTGATGACGATGGTGGCCGAGCGCGGACGGACGGTGGCGCCGGCGGTGCCGGTGGCCTGGCTGTCCGGCCAATGGCTGCTGGGCGCTGCGGACGTGCCGCCTTCGCCCGGATGCTGGATATTGACGAACAGCGCGCGGCCGTCGGGCGTCGAGTCCACACCGGTGATCTCGCACTCGACGGGTCCGACCAGGAAGCGACGGAGCGTGGTTGCGGGCGCCTTGCCGACGAACGTTGCCTGGGTCGCGGTGGCGCCGCCCGTGCCGGTGTTGGTGATCGTGCGTGCGCCGCCGTCGCCGACGGTTCCCGGCATCGCCGCCAGCATCTGGTTGTTGGTCACGTCGGTATAGGCACCGTCGTCGGTCTGCAGCCACGCGATCGGCGTCACCAGACCCGACGGGTTGGACGAGCGAGCGAACCAAAGACCATCCGGGCTGGAGAAGTCGTTGGTGGCATCGAGACCCGACAGGTTGATGTTGGCGGCGTTGAGGTCCGAACCCGCGCCGAACAGCCAGATGTCCCAGGTGAAGGTCAGCGATTCGGTGTTGTCGCCCGCCTCACGGATGCGGATGATGTGGCCGTTCGGGTTGCCATACTGGTTCGTCGAGCCCTTGGGGTCGTTATAGTGGCGCGGGTTAGCGGCGTTGGTGCCATTGAGCGGACGCAGCGCCGCGCTGTTGTTGGTCAGCGTCAGATAGATTTCACCGGTGACCGGGTTGGCCGCGGTCCATTCGGGGCGATCCATCGGCGTCGCGCCGACCGCATCGGCGGCGAGACGGGCGTTGACCAGCACGTCCGCCTGATCCGCGAACGGATAGGTCGGGTTCGACGCGGTCAGAGGGCCGGTGCCGAACACCAACGGCAGCCACACGCCGCTGCCATTGGCATCGAAGCGCGCGACGTAGAGCGTGCCGGCGTCTAGATATTTGTCGCCGATCGCGAGCCGGTCCGCCACGCTCTCAGCGCCATCGGCGGCGTTCCAGGCGGTCGCCGACACGAACTTGTACATATACTCGCCACGCGAATCGTCGCCCATATACCAAGCGGGCTTGCGGCCGGCGGTGAACTTGCCGGGCCATGCGCCTTCATGGCCGAGGCGGCCGAGCGCGGTGCGCTTGCGCGGCGTCTTGGTGCGGTCATAGGGGTCGATTTCGACCACCCAGCCATATTGGTTCGGCTCGTTGCGATAGTCGCCGAGCGCGCTCGAGGCGGTGGCGCGGGCGTCCCATTTGCGGAACAGCGTGTTGGAGGCGTCGGCCGGAACCACCGTCGACCAGCCATAGTTGCCGCTGCTGCTGGTGACGCCATAGCGGTTGAGCGCGGTCAGTTCCTTGGCGGTGCGCAACGCATTGTCGCCGCTGCGGCGGAAATAGCCCGCCCAGTTTTCTTCGCAGGTGAGGTTGGTTGCCCAGGGGGTCACGCCATTGGCGCAGTTATTGATCGTGCCGCGACCCTGCGTGCCGTCGTTCGAGAAGGCGGTCTTGACCAGATCGCTGCCGCGAACCGGGCCGTTGATCTGGGTCGGCGTGTTGGGGGTGACGCGGCGGTTGAAGCTGCTGTTCTGGACATAGGTCCAGGCGCGGTTGGCGCCTTCGACCACCTCGACCACGGCCACGCCGTGCGACTCGATCTCGATCAGCGCTTCGCCCTCGGGCCGAGCGCCGCCGACCGTGGTCGAACCATTGGGGTGCAGATACTGAGGATCGATATTCTCGTGGTTCATCACCAGCACGCCACGGGTGCTGCTGGCGTCGCTGCGTGCGCCGGCGGCGCTGAGGCCGAACCATTGGAGCGCGTCATGATGGTCGCCGCCGCGTTGCGAATAGCCGGCGTCGGTGCCGTCATTCTTGTAGGCGGCCACGCCCGAAGCGAGCGGATCGCCCTTCCGGTAGAGCACCGACACGGTGTAGCCGGCGGGAACGGTGACGACGTCGTTCTTGTTCTTCGCGACCGCGGCGAAGCCGAGCGTGGCGGGCAGCACGCTGACCGTGGTCGTGCCCTGAGCCGCCTGGCTTGCGCTGTCGGTGGCGGTGTACTGGAAGGTCAGCGTGGTGGCCGACGCGACGCTGGGCGCGATGAAGCTGGCATTCGGCGTGCTCGCACCGAGCAGCGTGACCGCCGGGCCGCCGGTCTGGACCCATGCCGAGTTGAACGGCCCGTTGTCGGTCGCGCTGGACGTGAGCGTGACGACCTGACCCGAATTGGCGGAACCGGACGAGCCGACTGACGCGAGTCGGGGATAGGGATCGGCATTGGCGTTGGCGCTGTCGCATGCGGCAAGCACGCCACCGCCGAACACCGCGACGGCGGCGGCTGAAGCGCCCGAGCGCAGCGCCTGGCGGCGCGAATAGCGCTGGTCGATCAGTGCATTGAGGGTGGGCGTGGTGCTGGCGTTGGTATCGACGTCGCCGTCGCTATAGCCAAAGGCCAGATCGGTGCTCTCGGTCATGTTCTGGGACCCCCTTTATGATCCGAATCCGGAAGGGATGCGGTTGCCGGGGGCTGTGACGGGGCCGCTTTACGGTGTGATGGACAAGCGTTGACGAAGCTGTGTCGGTTTGACGACTCTTCCATGACAGACTGTTCGGCGCGGCATGGGGGCGTTAGGGGGCGGCGATGGAAACGCCGGACAGGGATATCGGGCACAGCCTTGCCGAGCGGATGGCGCGGCGGTTCGCCGTGGGCGAACCGCGTGCGCCGCGTCCTGGGGCTGCGCCGGTGGATTGGCGGCGCGCGGGAGCGCTCGCCGCGCTGATCGCGCTGGGGCCGTTGCTGACGATCGTCGGTGCGGGATTGCTCGAACGGACCGCGCGGACCGAAGCGACGCGGCTGACCGTGCAGGCGGCGCCTCGGGTGAAGGCGGAGACGCACGAGCGCGAGGCGCGGGCGGCGCTGCGTGGCGCGGTGCGCGATGCCGGGGTTGCGGTGTGGATGGATCGGCTGGCAGTGGCGATCCCGGCGGACGCCCGGGTCGTACGGATGGCCAAGGCCGCGGACGGGGCAATCGAGATCGAGATTACCGCGCCGGACCCGGACCTGCTGCGCGCTGCGCTAAGGCGCGATCCTGCGCTGGCGGGGTTTCGCGAGACCGGGCAGCGGCGCGCGGGTGCGATGATCGCGGTCACCTTGAGGCGTGCGGCATGAACCGGGCAACGTTGATCGCCGGGATCGGGAGCGGGCTGGCGGTGGTCGCGCTGTTGGCGCCCGCAACCGGGACCGCGCTGGGCAAGTTGGAACGCGCTCGCGATGCCGTGGCGGAGGCGCGTGCGATGGCAAGTGCGCCCGCACGCGCGCCGGTGCCGCTGACGGCAGCGGGACTGCGCGCGCCGGGAGGGAACGACACGGCGGCGGCGGCCGTGCTGGCGGCACGCGTGCGGAAGCTGGCAGCGGAGGGAGGCGTGCTCGTGGAGCAGGCGGCGCGCGTCTCGGCCGGCGAGGGGCTGGTGAAGCTGCAATTGAGATTGTCGGGGCCGGACAAGGCCGTGCTCGCCTTGACCGACCGGATTGAGCGCGAGGCGCCGTTGCTGCGTCTGGCCGCTTGGCGCGCGACGGCGTTGCCGGGCGGCGGGCTGCGGATCGAGGGCGAGGCGGTGGCGGCATGGCGCTGACACGGCGGGACTGGATCGCGCTGGGCGCGGCGGCCGGGTTCGCACTGGCGATGCCGGCGGCGCTGCTATGGCCGGGGGGTGGGCGGCCCGCTTCTTCCGGGCCCGCGGCGGAACGAGCCGTGATCCCGCCGCCGACGCCGGAGATCGCGGCAGTCTATGAGCGGCCGCTGTTCGCGGTGGCGGAGGGCGGTGAGGCGCTGCCCACCGACGCGCCCGCTTTGGTCGGTATTGCCGGGCGGCTCAACAAGGATGCGGTGGCGATGGTGCGTCTGGCCGACGGCAGCGCGCGCAGCCTGGGGGTCGGTGAGAGCGTCGACGGCTGGCGGCTGGAGAGCCTGGCGATCGACGCGGCTTTCTTCACCCGTGGGCGCGAGCGGGTACGGGTGGCGATGGAAACGCCCGAAACCGACCCGGTCCCGGACGCAACCGCAGCTCAGTAGATCCCGTCGATCTCCAGCGTCAGGCGCGGGCGGAGCGGCTTGAGCAGCAGGTTGCTCGGCGCGTTGAGGTCCAGTTCCTCGCTGCGCAGCCGGGCATATTTGGCCTTGGCCATCGCCGCCGCATCCTCGCCATTGCGCAGGATGGTGGGCTTGAGGAAGATGAACAAAGTCCGCTTGTTGCGGCTTTCGCGGCGACTCTTGAACAGCTCGCCCAGGATCGGAATGTCGCCCAGGATCGGCACCTGGCTCTTGATCTGGCCATAGTCGTCGGAGGTGAGTCCGCCGAGCACGATCGTCTGACCATTGTCGGCGAGCACGGTGGTGTTGATCGCGCGGCGATTGGTGATGAGATCGCTCGCCTGGCTGAGCTGCGTTGCGGCGATCGTCGAGGCCTCTTGCGCGACCTCGAGCCGGATCGTGTCGCCCGCATTGATGCGCGGCAGTACCTTGAGCGTGATGCCGACATCCTTGCGCTCGATCGAGGTGTAGGGGTTCACGTTGCCGCCATTGCCCGGGAGGATCGAGCCGGTGACGAACGGCACCTCCTGAGCGACGACGAATTCGCCGATCTTGTTGTCGAGCGTGGTGATCTGCGGCGTCGAGAGCAGGTTCGACTTGGTCGAGGTGCCGAGCGCCTGAACCAGGATCGAGAAGTCGTTGCCGATTCCGATATTGGCGGTGAGGCCCGGACCGAGCGCCTTGGCCATCGGTACGCCGAGCGCGCCCAGGATCGTGCCGAGCGAGAGCTGCCCCGGGCTGTTGAACGATGTCGCCGCGCCTTCGATCTGCTTGAGCGCGGCACCGCCGGTGCCGAGCTGCACCGCGAGAGCCTCGGCTTCCTCACCGCTGATCTCGGCGATCGCGGCTTCGATCAACACCTGCGGACGGCGAACGTCGAGATCGGTGATCAGTTGCTCGATCGCCGCGATGGCGGTGGGCGTCCCGCGCACCACCACGGCGTTGATGTCGGGCGAGGGCTGGACGGTGATGTCGGGGGTGGAGAAGCCCTGTGGCGTCTCGCTCTTCTGCTGGCCGAGCTGGGATTGCTGTGCCCGCAACGCCGCGGTTGCCGCGGCGGTGGCGGTGTCCGTGGGGTTGCTGCCGCCCGACTGGACCATGCCGCCCAGAACACTGGTGGGACTGCGGTAGTTGCCGCCGCGCTTGTCCGAAAGGCTGCGGGCGACGGCGTTGTTGGTCGTTGCCTCCTGACCCAGCACGCCGCGCAGGACCTCGGTTACCGATTCGGCATCGGCATAGCTCAGGCGGAAGACGCGGGTGATCGGGGTGGCACCGCCGGGCGTATCGAGCGAGGCCAACATCCGGCGCGCATCGGCGACGGCGGTGGGAGTGCCGCGAACGATGATGGTGTTGCTGCGCGCATCGGCGGCGACGCGCGCGCCGCCCGAGGCGGGGTCGCCCAGCACCGCCTGCAGCGCCTGGGCGACATCGGGCGCGCTGCCGTTGCGCAGCGCAATGGTGGCGAAGGTAAGGCCCGACCCATTGCCGTCGAGCGAACGCAGGATCGCCTCGATCCGGCGGACATTGTCGGCATAGTCGGTGACGACCACGGCGTTGGGCTGGGCAAGCGGTTCGACGCTGCCGAAGCTCGCGACCAGCGGCCGCGCGACGCGGGCCGCCTCGGCCGAGGGCACGTTCGACAGGCGGATCATGCGCGTGACCAACTCCTGGCCGGATGCGCCGCGCGTGGGCACGCCGCCGTCGCGCACGGCGTTGCCCTGCGGCACGATCCGCCACGCCCGGCCCGATCGGACCGCCGCGAAGCCGTTGGCGCGCAGCACCGACTGGAACAACTCCCACACCCCGCTGGGCGAAAGCGGCTGGGCCGAGGTGACGGTGACCGAACCCTTGACCGCCGGGTCGAGGATCAGCGTGCGACCGGTGAGGCGCGAAATCTGATCGGCGACATCGGCGATCTCGACCCCGCGCATGTTGACGACGATGTCGGCTGCGTCGCTCTGCTGGGCGAGCACGGGCTGCGCGACCATGGAAGCAAGTGCGATGGTGAGGGCGATATTGCGGATCGGCACGGGTGAAATACCTAGCGGGTCGGGACGGTCAGCGTCACAGGCTTTCCGTCGCGGGTGATCTGAATCTGGGCGGAGCCGCGCTGCTGCGCGGCGGCAAGGGCGGAAGCGGCACTGGCCTGGCTGGAGATGGCGGTACCGTTGATCGATGTGATGACGTCGCCCGATTGCAGGCCCGGCGGCGCGCTGGCACCGACCTGAAGCCCACCGCCTGGGGCGGGCGAGAGGCCCGCGAGCGCGGCCGACGCGGCGGATGGCGGCGCGGCGGCAATGGTCTGTGCGCCTGCGGGTTGCGGGGCGGCGGGCTTGGCCGCGGCATCGGCCTGTTGATCTGCGGTCAGGGTCGGATCGGGAAAGGCGAGATATTCGATGCGGCCGTTGACGCGCAGCAGAACGCGATCGCGCAAAATTCCCTCGATCGTGCCACCGCCGGGCGCTTCGCCGACGCGGAACGCCTTGGCGGGCTCGCCCCCGACTTCGATATAGGCGACCGAAAGGTCGGCGGGCGATGCGGCGAAGACGCCGCGCAGCTTGAGCGGGAGTGCGGTTGCCTGCGATGCGTCGCTGATCGCGCCCTTGCCGAACGGGGCGAAGGCGAGCGCCGCGGTGATGTCGGCGGGCGCGGCTACGGAACGGGCGCCCGATGGGACGGTGACCGCGCCGGTGCTGGCATGGCCCGCGATCCGCCAGGTCAGGCCCGCGAGCGCGATGGCGACCGACACGACCACCGCCGCGGTGACGATGTCGAGCGCGGTGCGGGCCTGGCGTGGCGAGAGATCGGGCAAGCGGATCATGTCCGTCCGCCCTCAACGAACCCGTCGAGCGATGCAAGCGGAGACCGTTCGCCCGCCGCGAATACCTGAATGCGGACCTTGTCGATTCCGGTATCTTCAGTGCGCGTACGGGCGGTCTCGACCTTCCACTGCTGGCCTAGCAGCTCGGCTTGCGGGGCGTTGGCGGCGGGGTCGGCGATCTGGATTTCCGCAAGGCGATTCTCCGCCACCCACATGGCGGCGGCCCGGCGCTCCATCGCGCGGGTCGAATCGATATGGCTTTCGGTCGCGCGGACAAGACCAACGGCGGCGATGGCCAACACCGCGAGTGCGACCAGCGCCTCGATCAGCGAAAAGCCCTGCTCGTTCTTCACGACGCGGCTTCCACCTTCGTCGCGACGGCGGTCATGCCGTCATAGCGGACGACCCATTTCTGCTCGCCATTCTCGATCGTTGCGGTCAACGGCTTGCCGCCACCGTCGACACCCAGCACGACCGGCGGGCGGGCGTCGAGCGTCACCACAATGCCGCCGGGCAGGGAGTGAAAGGCGAGCGCGTCGCCAAGCGGCGCCAGTTTTCCGTCACGGCCGATCGCCGCGAAGCCATAGCCGTGACGCTCGGCGGTGAAGGCGATGACGCGGTCGCCGATCATCGCGTCATCGGCTGCGGCCTGAAGTCGCAATGCGAGCCGGCGTGCCTCGGTTTCGACCGAGGGTGCACGGGTGGCGGCGCCGACGCCCAGCGTGATGCCGCCCACGGCGATACCGATGATGACGAGCACGATCAGCATCTCGATCAGCGTCATTCCGCGCTCACCAATGCTAGTGCTGGTCCCCCGCATCGGAGTTACCTGGACCTGGAATCAATATCGGCGTCGAGGCCCTCGCCGCCGGGCTTGCCGTCCTTGCCGAGCGATTTCAGCGAGAAATTGTTGCCGTCGGTCGCATAGACATAGGGATTGCCCCAGGCATCGACCGGATTCTCGGACAGATAGCCGCCGTCCGGCCAGGCGGTCGGGATGGGCGGGGTAACCGGCTTTTCCGCCAGCGCCTTCAACCCCTGCTCGGTGGTCGGATATTGACCGTTGTCGAGGCGGTAGGTTTTGAGCGCGGTCGAGAGCGTCGCCAAATTGGCCCTGGTCGTGGTGACGCGCGCCTGATCGGGGCGGCCCATCACATTCATGCCGACCAGAGTCGCGACGATCGCGATGATGACGAGCACCACGATCATCTCGAGCAGGGTCAGGCCAACCTCGGAGTTGGGAACGGTGTGGCGCTTGCCCTTGCGGGTGCCAACTGCCACGGTGTCATGGAACTGTTTCAAAACTATGCGCATCGCGGCCCCATGCGTCCTTCTCGTGAAAGCAATGTTACAACCAATGTATCCGGCGGAGCACTCATGACCGGTCAATCCGTGTCTGTCGCGGACTTCCGCACCGGCGGCGTTTGGGCGCTGTCCGGCGGGCGGGCGATCATAGCCGAGCCGGATGGTCCTGCAACCGTGCTGGTGCCGAGCGAATCGGTGCTGTTGTTGGGTGTCGATTTGCCGCTGGGCAGTCACGCCAAGCGGCTCGCGGCGCTGCCTTTCGCAATCGAGGATCGGATCGCCGATTCGATCGAATCGGTGCATCTGGCGCTGGGCGAGGAGATTGCGCCCAAGCATTATCTTGTCGCGGTGGTCCGCCATGCGCTGATGCGCGATTGGGTCGAGATCGCGGAGACCGAAGGGCTTGGTCACGCGGCACTGGTGCCGGACGCGCTGGCGCTGCCGGTGCCCGAAACGGGCTGGTCGGCCGAGGCGGCGGATGGCCGCGTGCTTGTGCGCGGTGCGGATGGCACCGGGTTCGCGGCGTCCTCCACGCTGATCGGGCCGATCTGGGAAGCGGCGGGGCGGCCGCGCATCTGGAATTGCGGTGCGGTACCGATCGGCGAATTGCTGCAGGAACCGCGCCCGGCCGGTGGCGGCGGACTGGCGGAGCGGTTGACGACGCCCGCGGTCGATCTGCGACAGGGCGTCTATGCGCGTCGGGGTGGTGCTGGCGGGAGCAGCTGGCTCAAGCGGCTCGGCTGGATCGCCGCGGCGGGGATCGCGGCGCATGTCGTGATTGCCGGAGCGGACACGCTGATGTTGCGCGCGATCGCTGAGCGTCGTGCCGACGATACGCGCGCGGCGGTGGCTCAGGCCGCGCCGGGCGCCAATCTGGGTGAGGATCTGCGCGCCAGCGTCGCCGATATGCTGCCCGTACCGGGACCGGCGGGAAGCCAGTTCGTGCCGCTGGTCACACGCGCGTCCAACGCGCTGGCGCCGCTGTCGAGCGCGGTGATCGCGCGGTCGATGCGGTTCGAAGGGAGTTCATTGGTGATGGAGATCGAGCCGGGCGAACCAGGCCTGGCCGACCGGGTGCGCGCGGCGATGCGCGCGGCTGGCGTGACCGCCGACGTGGCGGCGGGGCAGGATGGCGCGGTGCGCCTGACGGTGCGCGCATGAGCGGGATCCGGATCACCCGCAGCCCGACGCTGGACGCATGGGGTGCGAAGGCCGGCGGTTGGTGGGCGGGGCTGAGCAGCCGCGAGCGCTGGCTGGTCGGGACGCTGGGCGCGATCGTTGGCGTCGTGGCGCTGGTCTTTCTGGTGGTCCAGCCGCTGCAAGCGGCGCGGGCCGATGCGTTGGCGGACATTCGCACCTACGAGACGCTGACCGCTCGGGTACGCGCGGCGGGGGTTCTGACCCCGCGGGGCGCGAAACCGCAGATGCGCGAAGGCGCTCCGGGCGACGCGGCCCAGGCGGCCGCGAGCGAAGCGGGGATCGTCGCGACGATTGCACCGGCCGGGGCCGGATTGACCGCTCAAATTGCCGACGCGCCCTATGAGGCGGTGATTGGCTGGATCGCGAATGTCGAGCGGACGACGCCGCTTCGCGCGCGCAAGGTGGAATTGCGCAAGGGGAGCGCGGCGGGCCGGGTGAGCGCGAGCGTGGAGTTTTCGCAATGAACGCCGACGTGACGCTGCCATACGCCTACGCGCGCCGCGCGGGCGTGGTGTTGCGCGCGGGATCCGGCGGGCTCGAATGTGTGCACCGGCCCGACGCGGCGCTCGACGCGCTGCTGGAAGTTCAGCGGATCGCACCCGAGGCGCGCTTCGTGGCGGTCGAGGATGCGGCGTTCGATCAGGCGCTGGCGGCGAGCTATTCGGGCAGCGCGGGGGCGGCGGCGGAATTCGACCTGGAGGGCATCGATCTCGCGGCGCTGGCCGACAGCGCGGCGGCGGTCGACGATCTGCTCGACACGCGTGACGATTCGCCGGTGATCCGCCTCATCAACGCGCTGTTGCTCGAAGCGGTCAAGGAGGGCGCGTCGGACGTGCACGTCGAGACGCAGGAGAAGCGCGTCGTGGTGCGCTTCCGCGTCGACGGCGTGCTGCGTGACAAGCTCGAGCCGCGGCGCGAATTGGCGCCGCTGCTGGTCAGCCGCATCAAGGTGATGGCCAAGCTCGACATCGCCGAGAAGCGCGTGCCGCAGGACGGCCGCGTGACGCTGCGCATTGGCGGGCATGACGTCGATGCGCGCGTCTCGACGCTTCCAACCCAGCATGGCGAGCGCGTGGTGATGCGTTTGCTCGAAAAAGGCTCGCTCAAGCTCGATCTCGAACATCTCGGCATGAGCGCTCGCGACCGAGAAGTATTCACTCGCCTACTCGAACGCCCCCACGGCATGCTCCTGGTCACCGGGCCGACCGGATCGGGCAAGACGACAAGCCTGTATGCCGCGCTTCAGCGGCTGAATGACCGTAAACGCAATATCATGACGGTCGAAGATCCCATCGAATATGAACTTGCAGGAATTGGGCAGACCCAGGTCAATTCACGTACCGGCATGACCTTCGCCCGCGGGCTGCGCGCGATTCTTCGCCAGGATCCGGACGTGATCATGGTGGGCGAAATCCGCGACCAGGAGACCGCCGAGGTCGCGGTGCGATCCGCGATGACCGGTCATTTCGTGCTGTCGACATTGCACACCAATAGCGCGGTGGGATCGGTGACGCGCCTGATCGACATGGGGGTCGAGCGCTACCTGCTCGCGCCGATGCTGGTGGGCCTTGCAGCGCAGCGGCTGGTGCGGCGGCTGTGCCCGAGCTGCCGCCGCGAGGATGTCGCGAGCGAGGGCGACGCGATGCTGCTCGGTGGCACGCTCAAGGCGGGCGAGCCGGTATGGCGCGCGGTCGGCTGCGACGAGTGCCATGGTGACGGCTATCGCGGGCGAGCCGGCCTGTACGAGGTCGTGCCCGTGGACGAACGCTTCCAGGCGATGATCCATGACGGTGCATCCGAGGCGGAGATCGAGGCGCATGCGCGCAAGACGAGTCCGGCGCTGCTCGACGATGGAGTGGCCAAGGCGAAGGCCGGGGTGACGACGGTCGAGGAAGTGGCGCGGGTTGTGAGGGAAGAGGCGTAACATGCGGCCACCAATGCAATCTGCAATGACGTCGGGGCAGGCGCCGGTCGGCAGCGTGGTGGCCTATGCCGGCGCGTCTTCGACGTTGACGTATATGGAACAGACCGGGTGGATGTTGTGCGACGGTCGCACGATCGAAGCCGCGATCTATCCCGAACTCTTCGCCACGCTCGGCCATAGCCATGGCGGCGAGGGCGCGTCCTTCGCCATTCCCGATTATCGTGATGTCGCGGGCGGTCCGCCGTCAGTCAGTTACCTGATCAAGTTCACCTATGGTACGGCGCGGATGGGCGCGCCCTACTGATATGGCTGCTTTCGTCTATACCGCCGCGGAAAAAAGCGGGGCATCGAAGAAGGGTGTGATCGAGGCGACCAGCGCCGCCGCGGCGCGCGCAATGCTGCGCGAGCAGGGGCTGCTACCGCTGGCGGTGGACGCGGCGTCGGAGCGGCGGTCGATCGGGAGCATCAAGCTGCCCGCGCTTGGCCGCTCGGGCATGAGTGCGCGCGAGCTGGCAACGGCGACGCGGCAGATCGCGACGCTGGTGGGATCGGACATCCCGGTCGAGGAGGCGTTGCGGCTGGCGGCGAGCCAGTCCGAGGCGCAGCGGGTTTCGTCGATCCTGCTCGAGGTGCGCGCGGCGATCCTGGATGGGCGCAGTTTCGCCAATTCCTTGGCGACGCATCCCAAGACTTTTCCGGAATTCTACCGCGCGTCGGTCGCGGCGGGAGAATCCTCGGGCAAGCTGACTCAGGTGCTGGAGCATCTCGCGCATTTCGTGGAGAACCGGCAGGCGAACAGCCAGAAACTGCAACTGGCCCTGCTCTATCCCGGGCTGCTGGCGACGGTGTCGCTGGGCGTGATCGTGCTGCTGCTGGTCTATGTCATCCCCGATATCGTCAAGGTCTTCGTCTCGCGCGGGACGGATCTGCCACTGCTGACACGGACGCTGATCGCGATTTCCGGATTCCTGCAGGCCTGGGGGCTGTACATCCTACTTGCGGCGTTGGTCGGCTTCGTCGTCTATGGTCGCTGGGTCGCGAACCCCGTGAACCGATTGAAGGTCCATCGCGCCTTTACCGAACGCTGGCCGTTCCGGCGCTTCAGCCGCCAGCATAATGCTGCGCGCTTCGCCGGGAGTCTGGCCACGCTGGTGTCGAGCGCGGTGCCGCTGGTCGAGGCACTGCACGCGGCGGCGGCGGTGACGCCGAATCGCTGGGTCCGCGAGCGTGCATTGCACGTCGCGGCGCGGGTGCGCGAGGGCATCAGCCTGCGCGCGGCGATGACCGAGGCGGGGGTGTTTCCGCTGATGCTGACCGCGATCGTCGCGTCGGGCGAAGCGAGCGGGCAATTGGGGCCGGCCTTGTCGCGCGCGGCGGATGAGCTGGACCGCGAACTGGACGCGGTGACGAGCACGATGGTGGCGCTGGTCGAGCCGATGGTGCTGCTGTTCATGGGCGGCATCGTGCTGATGATGGTGCTGGCGATCCTGTTGCCCATCATCAACCTCAACGATCTGGTGACCCTGTGACGCGCGACTGACCCGAAACCGTCAAGCTTCTGTGGTCGAATGCCGGGCGGTCGGATCGTTACCGGAGGGGAAACGTTACGGCCTTCAGGCTGCACAAGCGGCCGGTTCTTGAGGAGGCTGACGTGGCGAATCCCGCAATCATTCTGGTGCATGGCTTCTGGGGCGGTGCCGCCCATTGGGCGAAGGTGATCCCGGAGCTGTGGGCGCGCGGCTATACCGATCTCCACGCGGTGGAGATGCCGTTGACCTCGCTCGCCGAGGATGCTGGACGATTGCGTCAGATGATCGATCAGCAGGACGGCAATGTGCTGCTCGTTGGCCATTCCTATGGCGGCGCGGTGATCACCGAGGCCGGCAATGCGCCCAATGTCGTGGGCCTGGTCTATATCGCCGCCTTCGCGCCCGATGCGGGGGAAAGCCCGGGTGGCATTTCTCAGGCGGTTCCCCCAGCGGCGTTCCCCAATATCGCGCCCGACAGCGACGGCTATCTTTGGATCAAGCGCGATCTGTATCACGAGAGCTTCTGCCAGGATCTGGATGCCGGGGATTCGCTGGTGATGGCGATCACGCAGAAGGCGCCGCTCGGCTCGACCTTTGGCGACCCGATCAGCGACCCGGCGTGGAAGCACAAGCCGAGCTGGTACCAGATCTCCTCCGAGGACCGGATGATCAACCCGGAGAACCAGGAGATGATGTCGGCGCGGATGAGCCCGCGGAACATCATCACGCTGGACGCGGGTCATGCGTCGCTGGCGTCGCGCCCGAAGGAAGTCGCCGGACTGATCGTGGAGGCGGCGCAGGCGGTCGCCTGACGCGGTCTACTTCTCTGTGCGGGCCAGCAGGTCGCGCAGGTCCTGTTCCCAGAAGACCGCCCAAGTGTGCGTGCCATGGCCGCGCGTCTCGGCGGTCTCGGGGATCATTCGGAAGCGCGCATCTGGCATCCGCTTGAGCGCACGTTCGGGAACATCGAGGCCGCGCGGGTTGATGAAGTCGTCGGCCGAGTTGATCCACATCATCGGCGCGGTGATCGCTTCGAGCCGGGGCCAGGGATTGTAGCTGCGCGAGGCGTCGACCTGATAGATCAGGTCGTTGGCGTCGAGCCCGGCGATCGAGCGTTCCGCACGCTCGCGGACATAGGTAACGGCGGCATCGCGCGTCGGGAATTGCTGCTGCAGGTAGAGCGGGGCCGAGCCGGCGACGAACAACATGCTGGCCGCGGTGCGCAGGCCTTGCGCCGGCTGTGCCGTGTACTCGCCATTGGCCCAGGCGGGGTCGGCCTTGATCCCGTCGATCAGCAGTTGGCGCCACATGCGGTTGAGGCCGGCGATCTCGATCGGCTCGCAGGCGAGCGGCATCAGCGCGCGGGCGAAATCGGGGTGGGTCTCGCCCCAGACGAAACTGTGCATGCAGCCCATCGACGTGCCCATGATCAGCCGCATGCGGCGGATGCCGAGCCCGTCGGTGAGCAGGCGGTGCTGGGCCGCGACCATGTCATCATAGTCATAGGCCGGGAAGCGCGTGCGCAGGCCGTCGGACGGCTTGGACGATCCGCCATGGCCGAGATTGTCGGGCAGGATGATCCAGTAACGGGTGATGTCGAGCGGCTGGCCGGGGCCATAGAGCCGATCGGCGAATTGCGGCTGCAGGAATTGGGCGCCGGTGCCGCCGGTGCCGTGGAGAATCATCACGGCATTGTCGATCACGCCTGAGGCGCCGCGGTGCGGTTTGCCGAGCGTGCGATAATGGATGCGGATGCTGGGGAGGGTAGCGCCATCGTGGAAACGGAACTTGGCGATTTCGTAATTGGCTTCCTGCACCGGCCAGCGCGAGGCCGGGGACTGAGCGGCTGTCGGGGCCGCGACGAGGAATGCCGCGATTGCGGTAAGGACCCAGCGCATCGTTACATCGCCCCTTCAATCGTCGCGCCGGCGGGCATGCCGGTGAAGGGGAGGATGCGCGCGCCGTCAGGAGTCATGCGGACGCTGAGCTGACCGTCCTCGGCGAGCGTCGCGTCCATCAGGAGTTGGCGGCGCTGGGTGGCGGGAACGACGCGAATGCGGGTCGAGGTGCCGATCTTCTCGGCGGTGAGCAGCAGTGCCGGGACCGGGGTCGCGGTGCCGCCATTCTTCGCGGTGCAGGTGCCGGGGGTGGTGGTGAGCTTGCCGTCGATCGACTGATCGCCGCCGCCGATCGCGATCCGGGTGAATTGAAGCTGCATCACCAGATTGCAGGTGAACGGGAGATTGGGCTGGAGCGCCTGAAGTACCGAGCTGTGCGCGCTGCCGCTGACATCGTCGAGCACGGTGCGGCCGAACCGCATCAGCCCACGACCGCCCATATCGGTATCGGGGCCGGTCGCCTTCCAGTCCGCGGCGAAGGCGAATGAAGTGAGCGAGCGGAGCGGCGCCCAGTTCCATTCGAACTTGCTGCCGCCGGCGATGCCGACCTCGCCGTTCCAGACCGTACCGGCGACGCCGGTGCGCCACGGGCGGTTCTTGAGAAACACGCTGGCGGGCATCGTCGCGAACATCGCCAGCGCATAAGCGGCTATGCCCAGCACGACGAAGACGGTAAGACGCCGCCGTGCCGACCAAGACGCCAATCCGGACACCGGCGTTTCACCGCCGCGATGTGTTGAAATCAGGCCTGTTGCTGCCGCCGGCATTGCTTGCGAGTCCCTCTGTTCTCGCCGCTTCCGTGCAGGACAAGAAGCCCAAGCGCGACAAGCGGCAGGTGGCGATGCTGCTGCCGCTGTCCGGGCCGCGTGCCGCGCTGGGCCTTAGCATGCGGCAGGCGGTGTTGCTTGCGGATTCTGGGCCGGAAATCACCGCCTACGACACCGGCGGAACCTCGGCGGGCGCGGCGCTGGCGGCACGCAATGCGCTGAAGGCCAAGTCGGCGATGATCCTGGGGCCGGTGACCGCCGAGGAGATGACCGCGGTGGCCCGCGAGGTCGCGGGAATCATTCCGGTCGTGGCGTTCAGCAACAATGCGGTGGCGCGCGGCCCAGGAAGCTGGGTGTTCGGCATCACCCCGAGCCAGGTGACCAGCGCGATCCTGCGCTATGCCCGGTCGCGCGGCATCAAGAGTGTCGTGGTGATCGACGATGCTTCGCCGTGGAGCGCGGCGGCGGCGCTGGCGGCGGGCAAGGTACAGGGCGAGATCGGCATCGATGTTCGCGTGCTGACCGTGACCGAGGGGCAGCCCTTGCCAGTGGCGGGCGACGCGCCCGACGCGGTGCTGTTGCCCGGCAGCGGCGAGGCGGTGCTGGCGGCGGCGCGCAACCTGAAGGCGACGGGCATCCAGCTGCTGGGCACGGTGCAGGCACTGGATCACCGGCCGGCGGCGCTGGAAGTGCTTGATGGCGCCTGGCTCGCAAGTCCCGATCCGGCGGCGTTCGGCCGATTCGCGGGAGAGTATCGCGCGCGGCATGGCGGCGATCCGGGGGCGCTGGCGGCGCTGGCCTATGACGCGGGCGGAATCGTCAAGGTGCTGCGGGGCAAGGGCGAGATCAGCGAGAAGGCACTGCTCGGCGAGGTCAGCTATCCCTGTGTCACCGGCAATGCCCGTTTCCGCAGCGATGGCAGCGTGGCGCGCGAACTGGCGATCCTGCTCGCCGGGCCGCAGGGCTATGAGCCGGTCGCGGTGAGCCTGGGGGCATGATGCCGCGCCCCGAGGAGGGCGGATTCACGCTCCTTGAACTGATCATCTCGCTCGGCCTGTTCGCGCTGATCGCGGTGGCGGGACTGGGGCTGCTCGACAGCGTGCTCAACGTTCAGGGACGGACCGAGACGCGGCTCTCCCGGTTGGCCGACCTACAGCGGGCGATGTTCGTGGTGCAGAGCGACCTGGACCAGATTACCCGCGGCGCGGTTTCCGGCGGGGGGAGCGGGATCGCCTTTACCCGGATCGCCGGAGGCATGGGCGGGCCGCCAGTGCCGGTGAACTATGGTGCGGCGGATGGAGTGCTGGTCCGTTCGGCACCGCAGCCGCAGATGCTGTTGCAGGGGGTGACGCAAGCAACCTGGCGCTTTCGCGACGGTGACCGCTGGATCGACCGCTGGCCGGTGAACGAGGAGCGCAAGGAGGAATGGCCGCGCGCGGTGTCGGTGGAGATGCAGGTAGGCGGGGTGCCGGGGCCGCAGGGGACGTTGCGCCGTGTGGTGGTGCTGCCAGCCCAGCCGAGGGACAAATGATGCGTCCGCGCCAGGACGAACAGGGCATGATCCTGATCAACGTGCTGATGTTCGTCGCGATCGCGAGCGGGTTGGTGCTGCTGATGATCAGCCGCGAGGAACTGGCACTCGACCGGTCGCTGCGGGGCCGCGAGGCGGCGCGCGCGGCGGCTATCGTTCGGGGCGGCGAGTTGTCGGCGATCAGTGCGCTGCGGAAAGACGCGCGGGAGGCGCCGGAGGTCGATCATGAAGGCGAGCGCTGGGCGTCGATCGGGGCGGCGGGCGTGGCGATCGACGGCGGCAGTTTCGACCTGGCGGTGAGCGACGCCGAAGGGCGGTTCAACGTCAACGCGCTACGCAGCGGCGAGGTGGCGCCGGTGCTGATCTTCCAGAAGCTGGCGACCATCGCGGGGCTGGACGAGGAGCAGATGACGCAGGCCGTCGCCTATGTCCGTTCGCAAGGGCCCGTCACCGACGTACGACCGATCCGGTTGCTGCCGGGGGCGGATCAGGCCGCCATTGCGCGGCTGGAGCGGATGGTGACGGCGCTGCCAGGCAATACGCAGATCAACCTCAACGCCGCGGACCAGGAACTGCTGGCGATCCTGTTCGACGATCCGGTGGTCGCGGAACGGCTGGTCGCGATCCGCAAGCGCAACGGCCAGATCACGCTGCGCGACCTGTCCGACCAGAAAGTGAGCCAGCCGCCGGGGACCGCGTTCCGCTCCGACACCTTCTGGGTGCGGGTACGCGCGACGATCGGCGGGACGGCGCAGGACGGCGCCACGCTGATTCAGCGCAAGCGCGAGGACGACGGGACGGTCGAGGTGCTGCCCGTCGCGCGCTGGCGCAACGCCGCGGTGCCGCCCGAGGCGCCGGTGGTGGGCGGCTGACGGCGCCGAAAGTCCCGAAAGTCACACTCCTACGCGCGCGCGAGTCGATTGGAGCGGCATGGGTATCGACCGTTTCAAAGAGCGGGCGGCCATGGCCGCCGTGCCGGAAGTCGAGCATGCGAAATCCAACATTGCAACGGGAAGGCGCCGCCTTCTCAGCGGTTTCAGTTGTCTGTGCGCTGGGATAGCGGCCGCGCCTCCAGTGCCTTGAGCGTGTCGAGGATGACCCGGTGGACGTCACCCACCTCATCGAACAGCTGCCGGTAGATCACGGAAATGCGAGCACTGTACGCATCGAGGGCGACAAGCTGTTCCCGGCCGCGATCCGTCAGGCGAAACAGCTTGCGGCGCGCGTCGGCCGGGTCGGCGCGCGCCACGATCAGGTCAAGTCGCAGCAGGGCAGGGACCTTTTGCATGACGAGTTGATGCGAGTGGCCGAGCGCGCGCGCGATCTGCGCCGCCGAAGCCTCACCCGCCTGGCCGAGCGCGGTGAGGAACGAGCAGGAGCGCACCGGGATGACGATGCCCGAGGCGTCGAACAGCTCACGCGTCTGCTCCTCGATCCGCATGCTCAGCATCTCGCTGAGCCGGCCTAGGAACGAGATGTCGTTCAGATCAGTCGGTTCGGACATAGCGTTGCGTGGTTCCGTCACGGTTGACGCGTTCGAGCGCCGCGATCCGGGTCCCCTTGCGCACGACACGCATGCGGAAATCGCGAACGCCCTCAATCCCAAACAAGTCGGTGCCGAGCGGCTCAAGCGCAAGCCGAAAACGGTCGCGCCAGATGTAAAAGGGCTTTCCGTCGATCAGTTCGATCCGTCGCCCTTCGTACCGACCCGCGATCGCGCGCAGTTCGGCAAGGGTGAGGGACACCGGTCGTGCCTGCGCGGCGATCTGGGGCAAGAACCAGTCGGCATCGGCCTGTCGTGCCGGATCGGCGCGCGCGAGATCGGCAAGCGCAAGGCGATGCGCGGTTGCCAGCGCGTCGATCGATGGTGTGGCGTGATCGGGGATCACGCCCTTGCCCTCGAAATCGCCGCGATCGACCGGATCGTGAATCTGTCCGATGGGAACCTGCACGAAGAAGTCGGTGCCGACCGGCTTGCGATCGACGGGATGTGCCCCACCCGCCGTGCGCTCACCGACCAGCGTCGCCCGTCCGAGCTTCTTGAGGGTGTAGGCGAACCATTCGGCGGCGGAAAAGGAAGTCGATCCCGTGAGGACATAGACTGGCTTGCCCGTCAGCCGACGCGCGGGGAGCGCGGGTAACACCCATTGGCCGCGTGTGACGCGGCGGCCGTCCTCGATGTAGTAATAATCGAACAGCTCCTGATCCTTGTCGCCCCGGAAGAGCTGGCTCGCGAGCAACTGCGCCATCTCGAGGTGCCCGCCATTATTGTAGCGCAGGTCATAGATGACCGCGTCGCTATTCTCGATGAAGCGCATGGCCGCCGCCGCCGCATCGTAGCCGAGCTCCGGATCGGCGAAATTCGAGAGGCTGACATAGGCGATGTTCCCATCGAGGCGGCGCAGATCCGAGAATCCGAAATTGTCACGCGCCTGCTCGCGGCGGTCCTGTTCGCGAAGGGCGGCCGCGCGAACGGGATCTTTCCGCGCGGCGAAGTCGGCGACGAAGGCCGGGTCCACCCCGACGAAGAAATGCAGATCGCCGCTCGCCGCAACCAGATCCTCGCTGAGTGCGCTTGCCAGGGCCCGTTTGTCGGATGCCCGGTCATAACGACCCGCATCGAGTTTCGTGCGAAGTGCCGCGGCGATCGTCTTTGCCTTGTCGGCGAACACATAGTTCGATTCGAGTGTTGCGCTGAGCTGTTCGACGACCTTGCGCTTGTCGGCCGCGGTCAGCGGCGCTTCGTCCGCGGCGGCGACGCTTAGGATCCACGCGGTTGCCGCCAGCAGGGCGGTTCGCATCACTCTGGTACGCATGATCTTTCCCACCATCGGACAGTTATGCAATATATTGTGCAATATATTGCATAACTGTCCGGTGCAAGCCGCTGGCCAAGGCGCAGCCGCAATTGCGACAGGCTGTTGGAAATCTTGCTCAGCACAGGGTTGAAATCAATGATACAAGGTATCATGTGAGCCGCGAGCAATTTGGAGCGGCGTGATGCGGGTGATGATCGGCAAATGGTTTGATGGATTTGCGGTGGGCGCGTCGGCGCTGTGCCTGATCCATTGCCTGGCCCTGCCGCTGCTGATCGCCGCGCTGCCCGCCATCGCCAGCCGGGTCGATCTGGGTGAGGGCTTCCACCTTGGCGTGCTGCTGTTCGCGATCCCGACGAGCGGATTTGCGCTGATCGAGGGCTGGCGGCGGCATCGCGGGCTGGCGCCGCTCTTCGTTGGTCTGGCGGGGTTGGTGCTGCTCGCGGCGGGGCTGGCGTTCGAGAATATGGTGGCGATCGAGACGGGGGTGACCGTGGCGGGCAGTCTGTTGCTCGCGGGTGCGCATATCGTGAACTGGCGGCGGCGGGCGGCGAAGCCGGCCTGCCAAGCCTAGCAGGATAGCATTCGCGTCCGTTGACTTCGTTACATGTAGTTATATATCGCGTTATATAACGTGTTTTCGGAGGTGTAGGGTGACGGACCTGATCGAGCAGATGGGTGCGGCGTTCCTTGGCAGCCGTCTCAAGCGACTGGGCGAGCGGATGCAGGCGGGCGCAGCGCGGATCACGGCGGATGCCGGTCTGCCCGTGCAGCCCTCCCATATGCAATTTCTTGCCGCGCTCGACGGGCAGGTGCTGACGATCGGGCAGCTGGTACGGACTGTCGGGATCAGTCAGCCGGGGGTGACGCGATCGATCGGTCAGCTGGTGGATCTGGGCATGGTCCAGTCCGAGCCGGGCGAGGATCAACGGCAGCGGACGATTTCGCTCACGCCCGCAGGGGTGAGCGTGTTGAAGCGGGCCAAGCTGCACGTCTGGCCGCAGGTGGGGGAGGCGGTGCATGCGTTGTTCGGCAACCGGGCGGATGCGTTTCTTGCCCAGATCACCGCGCTGGAAGCCGCGCTTGAGGCAACGCCGATCGATGTCCTGGCCGGCCGGGCCGCTCCCGAAGCCCTGACGATCCGCGAGTATAGCGATGATCTTGCCGGGCATTTCCACGACATCAACGCCGAGTGGATCAACGCGATGTTCCGTCTGGAACCGATCGACCGTGAGGTGCTGGAGAACCCCCGCGCCAAGATCGTCGATCCCGGCGGGATCATTCTGTTCGTCGAGGCGAAGGGACTGGGCATCGTCGGCACCTGCGCGCTGCTGAAGACCGGGCCGAGCAGCTACGAACTGACCAAGATGGGCGTGCGCGAGTCGGCGCGCGGGTTGAAGGCGGGCGAGTTCCTACTGGCTGCGACGATCAAGCGGGCGGCGTCCCTGGGGGCCGACCCGCTCTACCTGCTCACCAATGCTAAATGCGCGGCGGCGATCCATTTGTACGAGAAGTTGGGCTTTCGCCATGATGCGGAGATCATGGCGACGTACGGCGCGCTCTATACTCGATGCGATGTCGCCATGCGCCATGTCGCGGGCGGCGGCTGACCGCCGCCCGACAGGTTAGAGAATCCCCGGCAGGTCCAGGCCCATCTCGGTCGCGCAGTTGCGGGCGATTTCGTAGCCCGCATCGGCGTGGCGCATCACGCCGGTGGCGGGATCGTTCCACAGGACGCGCTCGAGGCGCTTGGCGGCTTCGGGCGTGCCGTCGGCGACGATGACCATGCCCGAATGCTGCGAATAGCCCATGCCGACGCCGCCGCCGTGATGGAGCGAGACCCAGGTTGCGCCGCTCGCGGTGTTGAGCAGGGCGTTGAGCAGGGGCCAGTCGGACACGGCGTCGGAGCCGTCCATCATCGCCTCGGTCTCACGGTTCGGGCTGGCGACCGAGCCGCTGTCGAGGTGATCGCGGCCGATGACGATCGGAGCTTCGAGTTCGCCGTTGGCGACCATCTCGTTGAACGCCAGCGCGAGCCGGTGGCGGTCGCCGAGGCCGACCCAGCAGATGCGCGCGGGCAGGCCCTGGAACGCGATCCGCTCCTTCGCCATGTCGAGCCAGTTATGGAGGTGGTAGTTGCCCGGGAGCAGTTCCTTCACCTTCTGGTCGGTCTTGTAGATGTCCTCCGGATTGCCCGACAGCGCGGCCCAGCGGAACGGGCCGATGCCGCGACAGAATAGCGGGCGGATATAGGCGGGGACGAAACCGGGGAAGGCGAAGGCGTTCTCGACGCCCTCGTCCTTGGCGACCTGGCGGATGTTGTTGCCGTAATCGAGCGTGGGGATGCCCATGTCGTGGAAGTCGAGCATCGCGCGGACATGGGTGGCCATCGAGGCGCGGGCGGCCTTCTCGACCTCGTGCGGGGCGCTCTCGCGCTTGCTGAACCATTCGTCGAGCGACCAGCCGGCGGGGAGGTAGCCGTTGATGGGATCGTGCGCGCTGGTCTGGTCGGTGACGATATCGGGGCGGATGCCGCGGCGGACCAGTTCGGGCAGCACTTCGGCGGCGTTGCCGAGCAGGCCGACCGACACTGGCTTGTCCGATGTGCGAATGATTTCAAGTGCTTCGTCGATGCTGTTCGCGGCACGATCGAGGTAGCGTGTCTTGACGCGCATCTCGATCCGGCTTGGCTGGCACTCGACCGCGAGGCACGACGCGCCCGCCATCGTCGCGGCGAGCGGCTGGGCGCCGCCCATGCCGCCGAGACCGGCGGTGAGGACCCATTTGCCCGAGAGATCGCCGCCATAATGCTGACGACCCGCCTCGACGAAGGTCTCGTAGGTGCCCTGCACGATGCCCTGGGTGCCGATATAGATCCACGAGCCGGCGGTCATCTGGCCGTACATCGCCAGCCCCTTGCGATCGAGCTCGTTGAAATGCTCCCAGGTCGCCCAATGGGGGACGAGGTTGGAGTTGGCGATCAGCACGCGCGGGGCATCGGCATGCGTGCGGAACACGCCGACCGGCTTGCCCGACTGGACGAGCAGGGTCTGGTCGGCGTCGAGCTTGCGCAGCGCGTCGACGATACGGTCATAGCTCTGCCAGTCGCGCGCGGCGCGGCCGATGCCGCCATAGACGACGAGCGATTCCGGCGCCTCGGCAACCTCGGCGTCGAGATTGTTCATCAGCATGCGCAGCGGGGCTTCGGTGAGCCAGCTCTTGGCGCTGAGATCGGTTCCGGTGGGGGCCTTGATGTGACGGCTATTGTCGATGCGGTTGGTCATGCTTGAGCTTTCGCGAAATCGATGGCTGCGGAGAGGATCGGGCGGAGGACTTGCCGGCAGGCTTGCGCCGTTTCCTCATGCCAGGGCGGGGGCCAGTGGTCGGGCGTTTCGACAAGGTAGGTGCGCATCGCCAATTCCATCTGGATGGTGTGCACGCCCTCGTCCGGCCGGGCGTAGTGGCGGGTGATCCAGCCGCCCTTGAAGCGGCCATTGGTGACATGGCGGTACGGGCTGGCGTCGCAGATGGCCTCGACGGCTTGCTGAAGCGCCGGGGCGCACGAGGCGCCGTCATTGGTGCCGATGCTGAAATTGGGCAGTTCGCCGTCGAACAGCTTGGGCACGACGCTGCGGATCGAGTGCGCGTCATAGACGACGATCGCGGGATGGAGCGCGCGGAGGCGCTCGACCTGGATGGCGAGCGCGGTGTGATAGGGATCGAACCACTCGGCGCGGCGGCGCTCGATCTCATGCGCGTCGGGCAGGGTGCCGGGTTCGTAGAGCGGCGTGCCGTCGAACGTCTGGATCGGGCAGAGACCGGTGGTGAACTGGCCGGGATAGAGGGTGTGGCCTGACGGATCGCGGTTCACGTCGATCACCGTGCGCGAGATATTGGTGCGGACGATCGTGGCGTCGAGATCGCGCGCGAAGGCGTAGAGATGATCGACATAGAGGTCGGCGTCGTGGCGGGCGAGCTCGGGCGAGACGAGACCGTGGATGCCCTCGGGAATCTCGGTGCCGGCATGGGGGATACTGACGATCAGCGGGGCCGTGCCCTGTTCGACATGGATCATCGCTCGACCCCCGGCAGGTAGAGACCGAGCATTCCGCTGGTGACCAACGCGGTCGCGGCGGCCATGTCGGGGGCGAAGTGGCGGTCGTCCTCAAGCTGGGGGACCTGGTCGCGCAGCAGCGCGCGCGCGGCTTCGAGCGGCTCGCTGGAGGTGAGCGGGGCGTGGAAGTCGCAGCCCTGCGCCGCCGCCAAATATTCGATGCCGAGGACGTTGGCGAGGTTCGCGGCCATGTCCATCAGGCGGCGGGCGCCATGGCCGGCCATCGAGACATGATCTTCCTGATTGGCGCTGGTCGGGATCGAATCGACGCTGGCCGGGTAGGCGCGCTGCTTGTTCTCGCTCACCAGCGCCGCGGCGGTGACCTGCGGGATCATGAAGCCCGAATTGAGGCCGGGACGCGGGGTGAGGAAGGCGGGGAGACCCGACAGCGCGGGATCGACCAGCATCGCGATGCGGCGTTCGGACAGGCTGCCGATTTCGCACAGCGCCATGGCGAGCATGTCGGCGGCGAAGGCGACCGGCTCGGCGTGGAAATTGCCGCCGGACAGGGCCTCGCCGGTATCCGGGAAGATCAGTGGATTGTCGGTGACGCCGTTCGCCTCGATCGCGAGCGTCGCGGCTGCCTGACGGATCAGGTCGAGGCAGGCGCCCATCACCTGGGGCTGGCAGCGCAGGCAATAGGGGTCCTGCACGCGCTCATCGCCCTCGCGGTGCGAGGCGCGGATCGCGGAACTGGACATCAGACCGGCAAGGGCGTCGGCGACCTCGATCTGGCCGCGATGACCGCGGACCTGATGGATGCGCGGATCGAACGGGGTGTCGGAGCCCTTCGCCGCCTCGGTCGAGAGCGCGCCGGTGACGAGCGCGGCGCGGAACAGCCGGTCGGCTTCGAACAGGGCGGCCAGCGCATAAGCGGTGCTGAACTGGGTGCCGTTGAGAAGCGCCAGGCCTTCCTTGGGGCCGAGGGTGAGCGGGGCGAGCACGTCGCGCGCGGGACGGACGACGCCGTCGATCAGCACATCGCCGGTGCCGATCATCGCGGCGGCGAGGTGGGCGAGCGGAGCAAGGTCGCCGCTGGCGCCGACCGATCCCTGCGACGGGATGATCGGGGTGATGCCGCGATCGAGCATGTCCTGCAGCATCGCGATCGTCGCGGGGCGGACGCCGCTATGCCCTTGTGCGAGGCTGGCGAGCTTCAACGCGATCATCAGCCGGACGACCGGAGCGGGCATTGGAGCACCGACGCCGGCGGCGTGGCTCAGCACGATGTTGCGCTGGAGCGTCTCGAGGTCTTCGTCGCCGATCCGGACCGAGGCGAGTTTCCCGAAGCCGGTGTTGATGCCGTAGACCGGCTCGTGTCGGGCCAGGATCGCCTGAACGGCGTCGGCGCTGGCCTGGATCTTGGCCGCGCAGGACGGATCGAGCTGGGCGGGTCCGCCGCGATAGATGGCGTTCCAGGTCGAAAGCGGGGTGTTGCCGGGAGTGATCATTTGCCTGCGTAAATCCGGATATGAAGGGGGTTGGCGCCGATGCGGTAAACCAGCTCGGCAAGGTCGGTGATGTTCCAGATGGCGAGATCCGCGGGCCCGCCGGGTTCGAGCGTGCCGGCCTGGAGACCGAGCGCATGCGCGCCGTTGACGGTGATGCCGCGCAGGCATTCGGTGACGGTCAGGCGAAAGAAGGTCGCGCCCATGTTCGCCGCGAGCAGGATCGATGCCATCGGCGAGGTGCCGGGGTTGCAGTCGGTGGCCAGCGCGATCGGAACGCCCGCCGCGCGCAGGGCCGCGATGGGCGGGCGGCGTTCCTCCCGCGTGAAGTAGAAGGCGCCGGGCAGAAGCGTGGCGACCATGCCACTGGCGGCCATCGCCGCGATGCCGGCCTCGTCGAGATACTCGAGATGATCGGCCGAGAGGGCACCATGGCGTGCGGCGAGCGCGGCGCCGTGGAGGTTCGAGAGTTGCTCGGCGTGGAGCTTGACCGGCAGGCCGTGGGCGACGGCGGCGGCGAGGACGCGGTCGGTCTGCTCGGGCGAGAAGCCGATGCCCTCGCAAAACGCATCCACGGCATCGGCATGGCCGACAGCCGCGGGGATTACGCGCTCGCAGACGAGATCGACATAGCCGTCGGAGTCGCCCTTATACTCGGGCGGTACGGCGTGTGCCGCGAGCAGCGTTGTCCGGACGCGAACGTCGCGCGCTTCGCCAAGGCGGCGGGCGGCGCGGAGCATCTTGAGCTCGTCGTCGAGGGTGAGGCCGTAGCCCGACTTGATCTCGACCGT
Organism: Sphingomonas sp. GW821-FHT10C01; assembly: GCF_059415525.1. Lineage (NCBI taxonomy): Bacteria > Pseudomonadati > Pseudomonadota > Alphaproteobacteria > Sphingomonadales > Sphingomonadaceae > Sphingomonas > Sphingomonas sp. GW821-FHT10C01. Next base: position 1,809,726 of record NZ_JBWKNK010000001.1, read on the forward strand.
GGTGACGCCCTCCGCGATCAGCTGGTCGAGGCGGGGCAGGGCGCTGGCGATCAGATCGTCCTCGCTCGCGGCGCGAGTCGCGGTGACGGTGGAGAGGATGCCGCCGCCGGCGCGGGCGATCTCCTCATAGGTCGCGCCTTCGAGGCGCGCCTCGAACTCCCTGGCGCGATTGCCGGCATGGACGAGATGGGTGTGGCAGTCGACCAGCCCGGGGGTGATCCAGCGACCTTCGCAATCGACGATCTCGGCGGCGTCGGGCGCGTCCGAGTCGGAGCCGACATAGCTGATCATGCCGCCCGTCGCGGCGATCGCGCCATGCTCGACAATGCCCAGCCCGTCGCCCGTCATCGTCGCCAGACGGGCGTTACGCCAGAGTGTGTCAGCGGGAATCGTCATGCGCCTTATGGTTGGACAAGCGCGTGAATATGTCTAGACATAATCGGCATGAAACTGTGGTTTGAATCCGCGCTGCTCGAAAATGGCTGGTCCGATCGTGTGCGGCTGACGCTGGCGAACGGAAGGGTCGAGGCGGTCGAGGCCGGGGTCGATCCGGCTCCCGAAGACGAGCGGCACTTCGTGGCGCTTCCCGGCATTCCCAATGTCCACAGCCATGCCTTTCAGCGCGCGATGGCGGGGCTGGCCGAGGCGCGTGGGCGCGCGGACGACGATTTCTGGTCGTGGCGTGAGCTGATGTACCGCTTCGTCGGGCGGATCGGGCCAGAAGAGTGCGAGGCGATCGCGGCGCTCGCCTATGCCGAGATGCTCGAGGGCGGGTTCACGCGAGTCGGTGAGTTCCACTATCTGCACCATGCGCCCGGTGGCGCGCGCTACGACGATATCGCCGAGATGTCGGGCCGGATCGCGGTGGCGGCGCAGGCAACCGGGATCGGCTTGACCTTGCTGCCGGTCTTCTACGCGCATGGCGGATTCGGCGGACAGCCGGCGGGGACGGCGCAGGCGCGGTTCCTTAACGATGTCGATGGTTTTGCCGCACTGGTCGAGCGCGCCGGGGCGAAGCTGGCGCCGGACGGTGTGATCGGGATCGCGCCGCACAGCCTGCGCGCGGCGACGCCGGAGGAACTGCGCGCCCTGTTGGCAGTGGCGGATCGCGGGCCGGTGCACATCCATATCGCCGAACAGGTGAAGGAAGTGGCGGATTGCGTGGCGTGGAGCGGGAAGCGGCCGGTACGCTGGCTGCTCGACAATCTGCCGGTCGATGCGCGCTGGACGTTGGTGCACGCCACGCATGTCGAGCCGGACGAGGTCGCTGGTATCGCCACCAGTGGCGCGGTGGCGGGGCTGTGCCCGATTACCGAGGCGAATCTGGGCGATGGGCTGTTTCCCGCAGCCGAGTTCATGGCATTGGGCGGCATGATCGGAATCGGAAGCGATTCGAACGTGCGGATCGACGCGGCGGAAGAGTTGAGGCTGCTGGAATATGGCCAGCGGCTGACCCGGCGCGCGCGCAACGTGCTGGCGGGCGAGGACCGTCCGGCCACGGGCGCGCGGATGTTCGCGGCGTCGGTTCGCGGCGGCGGACGGTCGCTCGGCGTCGAGACGGGACTCGCGGTGGGACGGCCCGCCGACATCGTGTCGCTCAATCGCGACGATATGGTCTTTGCCGACCGCAATGGCGATGCGCTGATCGACAGCTGGGTGTTCGCGAGCCACGCGGGCGTGGATTGCGTGTGGCGCGGTGGGGTGAAGCAGGTCGAGGGCGGGCGCCACCGGGATCGCGATGCGATCGAGGCGCGCTATCGCGTCGCGCTGAACAGGCTGATGGCGTGAGCATCGAAGCGCGCATCCGCAACGACATCGAGACGCGCATCCGCTCGGGCGAATGGGCGCCGGGGATGCGGGTGCCGACCGAGCATGAGCTGGTCTCGACCTATCGTTGCGCGCGCGCGACCGCGAACAAGGCACTGAGCCGGTTGGCGCGCGAAGGCTTGATCGAGCGCAGGCGGCGCGCGGGGAGCTTCGTCGCGCGGCCGCAGATCCGCACCGCGGTGGTCGGCGTGCCCGATATCGGCGCGCTGATCGAGGCGCGGGGCGAGCCCTATCGCTGGGAATTGCTGTCGGTCGAGCTGCAGCGCCGCGCCCCCGAGGGGTTTCCCGCGCGTGCCGGTGGGTGCTGGCTAGCGCTGAGCGGCGTGCATCATGCGGGCAAGACTCCGTTCGGCTGGGAGGAGCGTTGGCTCGATCTGGCGGTGGCGCCGGGTGCCGAGGATGCGGATTTCGCCGCCAACGCGCCAGGCGCGTGGTTGCTCGCCAATGTGCCCTGGACCGAGGCGCGGCACCGGATCGGCGCGGTGGGCGCGGAGCCGGTCGCGGCGAAGGAGCTGGGGATCGCCGCGGGCGCGCCGTGCCTGCAGATCGAGCGCTGGACGTGGCGCGGCAAGGAACCGGTCACATCGGCGCGGCAGGTGTTTCCGGCGGATCATTATCAACTGGTCGAAGATTTCACCCCCAGAGGCTGAAGGAAGCGGCTATGGTATCGGTCGAAACCAAGGAGCGTACATGTTCGACAAAGTTTTCCTGAAGCACCCGCGCGATGTGGGCGAGAGCTATGGCGAGCATTTCGCGACCGCGACCGGGTTTGGCGCGCGGATGGTGGTGGGCGGGCTTGCCTGCATCGTCCATGGGGTAATCCCGGCGCTGTTCGTGCGCACGGCGAGCGACACGGTGAAGGGCCTCTACGGCCGGATGAAGGCTCGCCAGCCGGCCTTCGCCGAAAAGCCGCCGGCCTTCACCGAGCCGACCTGGCAGATGGAATACGAAATCTAAGCTTTTGAATTGAGACGGCGCCGGCCCGCTCTCCCACCCGGCCACCCATAGAATCACTGTCGTTGGGTGGCCGGGTGGGAGAGCGGGCCGGCGCCGCAGCAAAGGGGCACCAATGCCGGTCGAACATGTCGCCATCGTCGGCGCGGGCTTTTCGGGCACGCTTCAGGCGATCAATCTGCTCCGCCATGAAGGTCCGCGCGCGACACTGATCGAGCGCGGGAGCCGCGCGGGCGAGGGCCTGGCCTATGGCGCCGCGCATCCAAGCCATGTGCTCAACGTGCGCGCCGGCAATATGAGCGCATTGCCCGACGATCCCGGGCATTTCGCGCGCTGGCTGGAGGCGCGCGGCGTGCCGGACGCGGCCAAGTCGTTCGCGTCGCGGGTGACCTACGGCATCTATCTGCGTGAGATGCTCGATGCGGCGCTGGCGACCAGCAACGGGCGGTTGACCGTGCGCTATGGCGAGGTCGTCGACGCGGTGGAGACCGGGCGCGGGGTCGCGCTCAAGCTGGCCGATGGCGAGGCGATCGACGCCGATGCGGCGGTGCTGGCGGTGGGCAATCTGCCACCGCACGATCCGCCCGGACTGTCCGACGGTGCGCTGCCCGACGATCTCTACAAGGGCGATCCCTGGGCCGGTAGTGTCGCCGATGGGCTGACCGCCGACGACACGGTGCTGGTGATCGGCACCGGCCTCACCATGATCGACGTCGCTCTGATGCTGGAAGCGCGCGGGTTTCAGGGAAGGATCGTCGCGCTGTCGCGGCGCGGGCTGCTGCCGCGGCGACACGAGGCCGGCAGCGACTGGGCGAAGATCGGCGACCGGCCCGCCACGGTGGCGTCGGGGCTTGTGCGACGGGTGCGCGAGCGTGCCGAGGCCGTGGGCTGGCGCAACGCGGTCGACGAGCTGCGGCCCTTCACCCAGCCGATGTGGGCCAACGCCAGCGAGGCGGAGCGCGCGCGTTTCCTGCGGCATTTGCGGCCCTGGTGGGACGTGCACCGCCACCGCCTGGCGCCCGAAGTGGCGGACCGGCTGGCGGCGATGCAGGAGCGCGGGCAGCTTCACGTGCTGGCGGGCAAGACGATCGCATTCTCGCCCGCCAATGGCGGCGTGACGATGACCTGGCGGCCGCGCGGAGCCGATGCGAACGAGACGATGGCGGTGCGGCGGATCGTCAACTGCACCGGGCCGCTCGGCGACCTCAACCGGACGACCGATCCGCTGCTGGTCGCGCTGCGCGAGCGCGGGGCGATCCGGCCCGATGCGGCGCATCTGGGAATCGACGTCAACGGCGTGGGGCAGGTGATCGGCGCGGACGGGCGCCCGAGCGAGCTGCTCTATGCGCTTGGGCCGATGACGCGTGGCGCCTTCTGGGAGATCGTCGCGGTGCCCGATATCAGGCGCCAGACCTGGGACGTCGCCCGGCGGCTATCCAATGCGCACTGGGTGGGCGGCGAAGGCCTCTAACCTTCGCCGCGAAGCGCGAGGCCGCGCTCGATATCGCGGGCGACCACCGATGCGGTGAGGCGGCCGACCAACCGCTGAGCGCTGCGCCACGCCGAGACTTCGGCCGCGCGGTGGCGATTGCCGGCGATCAGGCGGCTGCCCCAGCTTTGCGCGAACGGCGTGAAATCGGCGGGGTCGCTGCCTGGCAGGCGGTCCGCCACCACCATCGACGGGAATGGCAGCGCGGTGCGCGGCGACGCGAAGAGGTCGGGCCTGCTCGCGGCTTCGGGATCGAACAGCAGCGCGCCTGCGACCCGCTCGACATAATGCGAGGGCGAGAGCCGCGCCCACCAGGATGCGGCGAAACAGCCCAACCCCTCGGCCACCAGCAGCACCGCGCGGTCGGCGCGGAGCACGGCAGTGTCGATCTGCGACGCAAGGATCGAGCGGTTGGCGTCGGGATTCAGCGCCAGATGCGTGTCGCCATAGGCCGGCCAGCCGAAGCGTTCGCTCCAGGCCGGGGTTTGCGATTCGCTGATCGTGATCACGGAGAAACGATGCGGGGCAGGTGCAAGCGCGAGCGTCATGGCAATCTCCCTTGCGCGTAAAATGCCAAAACTTGGGACGTTCGCGCAAGGTGCGAACGCACGACCTTCGCTTGGGGGTACGAAAGCTATGCTTCAGTCGTGTGAAGCGCAGGTCGCTGCGCGATCGAGCAGGAAGGCGCGCTCGCGTTCGTTGCGGGTGAGCGCGGCGGCGGCTTCGAACGCGACCTTGGCTTCGGGCAGGCGCCCGGCGCGGAACAGGAAATCGCCGCGAGCGGCGGGCAGCGGGGCGTAGTTGCGGAGCGCTGCCGCCTCGGCGAGCTGGTCGACCAGCGTGAGGCCGGCCTCTGGCCCGAACGCCATGCTATGCGCGACCGCGCGATTGAGATCGACCACGGGGGAGGGCATCACTTCGCGCAGCCGGTCATAGAGTCCGGCGATGCGTGGCCAGTCGGTATCCTCCGAACGGCGCGCGCGGGCGTGGCAGGCGGCGAGCGCGGCCTGAAGCGCATAGGGGCCGTCGGCGCCGCCCAGCGACTCGGCCTGGGCGAGCGCACTGAGGCCGCGGCGGATGAGCAACTGGTCCCAATGCGCGCGGTTCTGGTGCGTGATCGGTACGAAAGCGCCGTCCGGGCCGGTGCGGGCGCGCAGGCGGGAGGCCTGGATCTCCATCAGCGCAAGCAGGCCGTGGACTTCGGGTTCGCCGGGCATGAGGCCCGCAAGGACACGGCCGAGCCGCTGCGCCTCGGCACACAAAGCGGGGCGGATCAGGTCTTCGCCGGCGGTGGCCGCATAGCCTTCGTTGAAGATGAGGTAGACGACCTCCAACACCGAAGCGAGGCGGGCACCCCGCTCTCCGCCGCGCGGCACCTCGAACGCCAGCGCGGCGTTGCCGATGCTTTTCTTGGCGCGGACGATTCGCTGCGCGATGGTCGGCTCGGGCGAAAGGAAGGCGCGAGCAATCTCGTCGGTGGTGAGGCCGCCGATCAGGCGCAAGGTAAGCGCGGCGCGCGCCTCGGCCGAGATGACCGGATGGCAGGCGGTGAAGATCAGCCCGAGCAGCTCGTCGCCGATATCGTCGTCCATGGCGGCCTCCAGCGCCTCGACATCGCTGCTGTCGGCTTCGTCGAGGTCGCGGGCGATTTCGGCATGCTTGCGTTCCTGCATCTTCGCGCGACGCAGGCCATCGATCGCGCGACGCTTCGCCGCGGCGGTGAGCCATGCGCCGGGATTTTGGGGAACGCCGGTCTTGGGCCATTCGGCGAGCGCGACGAGCAGCGCGTCCTGCGCCAGCTCCTCGGCCCGGTCGACGTCGCGGGTCATGCGGGCGAGGCTCGCGATGAGCCGCGCCCGCTCGATCCGGAAGACCGCTTCGATCGCCCGCTGGGTTTCCCTGTCCGTCGCCATGCTCAAGGGTTAGGGGAGCATGGCGGGGAAGGGCAAGCGGATCAGTTGTTCGCGAGCTTCTCGCCGATGCCGTCATTGATCGCGGCGGCTTCGGGCGGGATGATATCGGCGAAGTCCGCCATTTCGAACAGCGGGCGGATCTCGATCTCGCTCGGGCCGAACATCGGGTTCGGGCAACGCTTCACCCACTCAACCGCCTCGTCCATGTCCTTGACCTCCCACAGCCAGTAACCGGAGACCAGTTCGCGGGTTTCGGCGAACGGCCCGTCGATCACGGTGCGGCTAGGGCCGTCGAAAGCGACGCGCTTTCCCTTGGAGGAAGGCTTGAGGCCATCGCCCGCGACCAGCACGCCGGCCTTGACCAGTTCCTCGTTGAACTTGCCCATGTCGATGAACAGCTGGTTGAGCTCGGGCGAGGGCTTCATGCCGGCTTCGCTGTCCTCGGTCGCCTTGACGAATACCATCACACGCATCGGAATTCTCCTTTGTTGGCGAGGGCCTGGATCGGCCTTCTATCCTGACGACGAGTGAGCTTGCGCGGAATCGACACGCGCGACGAATTTTTTTCGACGAAGGGCGAGAAAATCCGTCCGGATACCGAGACTATCCGGATTTCAGTGGTTTAGCGGTATCGAACTGTGGTCGGGGAGAGAGGATTCGAACCTCCGGCCCCTGCCTCCCGAAGGCAGTGCTCTACCAGGCTGAGCTACTCCCCGACGGAGTGCCGAGTCCTTGAAAATGCCCCGGGTTGGGCGGACCGGCTTTCGCTTGGAGCGGCGCCTATAACCAGCACTTTCGTGCTGCGCAAGCGGGTGGGCAAAAGCTTTTTCAGGCGCCGCGCGCGGCGAGCATCGCTTCGATGCTGGTGAACTTCTCACGCGGGGCGCCATCGCGGGCGGCGGCGGTCTCCGCTGCCTCGATCTTCTGCCAGTCGCGGAAGGTGACGACATCGGCGTTGCGCGACGCGAGCAGCGCGTCGAGGCCGGGACGGCCGGCCTTGCGACTGTTGGGTTGTGTGTCCGCGGCGATCTTTTCGACGATGGCGAATCCGTCGGGCCGGTTGGTCCCGATCGTGCCGGTCGGACCGCGGCGTGCCCAGCCGACCGCATAGAGGCCGGGGAGGACGCGCCCCTCGTCATTGGCGAAGCGCCCGGCGCGATCGTCATACGGCACGCCCTCGATCGGCGGTGTGCGATAGCCGATGCAGGCGACGACCAGGCTGGCGGGAACCGCATAGGTCTCGCCCGTGCCCACCGCCGCACCGCGCGAGTCGAGCTCGGTGCGTTCGACGATCACGCGTTCGACCTTTCCGTCGCCCTCGATCGCCACGGGCTTGGCGAAGAAGTCGAAGATGATGTGGACCGGCTTCTCGACATGGGCGGCGGCGAAGTTGCGTAGATGGGTGACCGACTTGCGATGGCCGGGTTCGAGCATCGCGTCGTCGATGTCGGGTGGGAAGTCGGCGAGGTCGATCACCGGTGCGGCGCGCTCAAGCTCACCGAGTTCGCCCAGCTCCTTGGGGGTCATGTTGATCTGGTGCGGGCCGCGACGACCGAGCAGGGTGATGGTGTCGATCGTCGACCCTTCCAGCGCGGCGAGCGCATGGCTGACGATATCCGATCCGGCGAACTCGGCCTGGGTCTTGGCAAGAACGCGCGCGACGTCGAGCGCGACATTGCCGTTGCCGATCACCACCGCACCCGGCCCCGACAGGTCGGGGTTCAGCCCGGCGAAATCGGGGTGGCCATTATACCAGCCGACAAACGCCGCCGAGCCGGTGACGCCAAGCAGGTCGGCACCGGGAATCTCCAGCGGTCGGTCGCGCGGCGCGCCGGTCGCGAGGACGACGGCGTCATAGAGTTCGAGCAATTCGGGGACCGTCACCTGATCGCCGATTGTGACATTGCCGACGAAGCGGACATTGTCGGTGAGCGCGGTTGCTTCATAGCGGCGTGAGACGCCCTTGATCGACTGATGATCGGGCGCGACGCCGGTGCGGATCAGGCCGAAGGGGACGGGGAGGCGATCGATGATGTCGACGCGCACATCGTCACCGAACTGCTTCTGCGCCGCTTCGGCGGTGTAATAGCCCGCCGGCCCCGAACCGATCACCGCGATATACCGCATAGCCGACCCTCTTATGTTTTGTGGCGCAGCTCAAAGCTGCGCAGAGACGGCACCAGTCCGCTCTCCCACCCAGTCGCCCATGGAATGCTGGCGCCGGGTGGCGGAGCGGGCTGGTGCCGCACCCACGAGCCGAGCCTAGCGGGGATTGCAACAAGGGCAAGCGGCTCTCGACGCGCGCGATTTACTGTTGCATGTCAAGGTCATGAACCCGTTAGAGGTCGCCGCTTCGCTGTTGCTGCTCATCAACATCGCGCTCGTCGCGCGGCGCAGCATCTGGAACTATCCCTTCGCGCTTGCGGCGGTGTCGCTCTACGGCGTGCTGTTCTTTCAGAACAAGCTCTACAGCGACATGCTGCTCCAGCTCTTCTATGTCGCACTCAATCTCTATGGCTGGATGAACTGGTCAAGGTCGAAGGCGGATTCCGGTGAGGTTGTCGTCCTGACGCTTGGCTGGCCGGCGCGGATCGGGTGGCTTGCTGGATGCGCGGCGCTCACCGGCGGCTGGGGCTGGCTGATGCACCGGTTGACCGATGCGGCGTTGCCCTGGTGGGATGCGGGTGTGGCGATGACGAGTGTTGCGGCGCAGATCCTGCTCTCCCGTCGCTACCTGGAGAATTGGGTACTCTGGATTCTCGTGGATATCGTCGCGATCCCATTGTTCGCGGTGCGCGGGCTGTGGCTGACCTCAGGGGTCTATGTGATCCTGCTCGGTCTCTCGATCTGGGGACTGATCGACTGGTATCGTGCGAACGCCGCGCGTAGGGCGACGGCATGACGCTACGCACCATCTGTCTCCACGGTCCCGAAAGCACCGGAAAGTCCACGCTCGCGCCGCGGCTCGCCGCGCATCTGGGCGGCGAGGTGGTCGAGGAATATGGCCGCGAATATGCCGAGACGCGCGGAACGGACTTCACGATGCGTGATCTGGTGGAGATCGCCCGTACCCATGACGCCGGCGTGCGGACGATGCTGGCGGCGGGGCTGACGCCGTTGATCCTGGACACCGATCCGCTGATGACCGCGGTCTGGGCGGACATGCTGTTCGGAGTGCGCGACCCATGGTTCGACAAATGGGAGGGGACAGCGGACCTGTACCTGCTGTTCGACATCGACATGCCGTGGGTCGCCGACGGGACGCGGATGTTCGGCGAACCGGCGCAGCGCATGCGCTTCTTCGACCTTTCGAAGGCCGAACTGGAGCGGCGCGGTGTTCGCTGGGCATTAGTCAGCGGCGATGGCGAGGCGCGTTGGGAAAGCGTGCTGCGCGCGGTGGAAGCGGCGTCCTAACCTAGGGGACGCGGGTCACCGCGAGGCCGTCGCCGTTCTTGCCGACGTCGATTCGACGTAGCACCTTGCCGGTTTCGGCGTCGATCTCCGCGATCTGGTTGCGCATGGTTTCGGCGGCGTAGAGTCGCTTGCCGTCGCCCGACCAGATCAGCGTGACCTGCGTGGCAGCGGAATTGCCGGAGACGGGGAAGCTGCGCAGCACGCTGTGGGTCGCGGCGTCGATCAGGGTGATGCTGCCCGTGTCGACATGGCTGGTCGCGACGGTCTTGCCGTCCGGGCTGGCGATCACGCGGATCGCGTTGCCGTCGATCGTGAGTTCGGCGAGCTTTTCATAGGTCGAGGCATCGAACACGCCGAGGCGCGGGGCGGACAGGTCGCCGACGAATACCTTGCCGCCCGCGACGGCGATCCCTTCGGGCTTGCCGCCGGTGGTGACGTCGCGCAGCTTGGTATTGGTCTTGAGGTCGAGGACGCTGAAGGTGCCGGACCCGATATTGGCGACATAGGCGCGCTCCTCACCGAGCAATGCGACCATGTGCGAGCCCCGCTGGCCGGTAGCGATCGAGGTGATCTTGCCGTCGGGCTCGACAATAGCGACCGAGCTGCTGCCCTCGGTCGTCGCGATGAGGCGTTCGCTCTTGGGCATCCAGAGCAGGCCGTGCGGGCGCTTGTTGGGCGAAAGCTCGATCGTCGCGATCTTGCCCAGCGGGTCGAGGTCGATGATGTCGATGGTGCTGCCGCCATAGTTGACCACCGCGGCCTGGGTGCCGTCGCCTATCACCGCGATCTCGTGCGGGTGGCTGCCGGTCGGGAGTTTCGCCAGCTGCTTGCCGTCGGCGAGATCGTAGATGCCGAAGCTGTCCTCGCCCTTGTTGCCGACCAGCAGCAAGTCGCGCGCAGCGGCGGGGACGGCGGCAGTGGCAAACAGGGCGGCAGCGAGGATCAGGCGGCGCATGGGTCTCTCCGGTTCTGGCGGCGGGAGACTGGTCATTTCGGGCGAGGCCCGCAAGCGAAAAGGCCCGCTCCACCGGGGTGGAACGGGCCCTTCGCTAGACTTGGCCGGCGCCGCTTATTGCGACGGGGCGAGGCCGGTGTTGAGCACCCAGCCGACATTGTCATTCTCGTCGGCGACTTCCCACCACAGGCCGTTCTTGTTGCCGGTGGGATAGACGATCGCGCCCGCCGGAAGGTTGCGAATGATCTTCCCGCCTGCCGCCGCCGATGCGCGCATCGCGACCGGGCGCTGGGCGGTGAAGGTCTTGGCCGGGGTCGCCTGCGCGGTGCCGGTGTCGCCGGGGCGAACCAAGCCGAGCTCGGTCACCAGCTTGGTATAGGCCTGAATGAACGACAGGGTGACGATGCGGCCGATATCGGTGTTGTCATAACCGCCGCCGACCGCGCCCACGCCGCCGCCAAGGAAGCCGGCGCCCGCGCCGCCGCCAAAGGCAAGGCTGTTCTTGGCGGCATAGCCCTCCGTCGTCGCGATCGTCTCGGTCGTGCGGACGTTGGTGACCGAGAGGACGGTATTGGCTTCCATCTTCTTGCTGCTGATACCGGCGGCAAGCCCGCCCAGACGGCCGCCGATCAGGCCGCCGATCAGGCCGCCGGCGCCGCTGCCGCTGACATTGCTGTTGGCGCCCTGAATTTCGGCGACCATGACATAGTCGGCGGCCTTGATCTGGCCCTGGCCGACATTCGCGCCGCGCTGGTGACCGAGATTGCCGCCGATGGCGCGTTCACGCTCGGCCGCCTGAAGGCCCGAGCCGCGATCGACCAGGTTGAAGCAGCCCGAACGCTGGATCAGAACCTTCATCAGCTTCTGCGGCGGGGCCAGCGAATACTGCGTCCAGGGGCGGGGGTCATCGCCATCGACGACGGAGATGGTGCCGAGCTTGCGCGTGCAGCGCGGCACATCCTGCATCGTCTGTTCCTGTAGCTTCTGGCCGCCGCTCTGCTTGGCGAGCCGCTGCGCCTGTGCCGGCTGGGCAAGACAAAGCGCGAGCGCGGTGGTGGCAACGAGACTCCGAACGATTTGCATGAACTGGTCCTCCCTGGCGGGGCATGCGCACCCGCGGCATTGCAGACGTGCCGTCGGAGCGAATCCGCAGGCACAAGGAATAAAAAAACTGTTTGGAGGCTGATGCCTCCCCCTGTGGGCAAGCCATTATCAAAGCCACGGGGGGCACGTCATGCAAAAAGTTGTTTCAGGGATCGACCCGGCTGCGCTCGGCCTTGCCGTCGCTGATTATCCAGATGTCGCCGAAATCCTCATGCTTCAGATCCGCGGGGCGATCGCCGCCCAGCTGCTGGACGATGTCGGGGACGGTGTTGCTGTGACCGACGATGAGGAGGGGAACGCCGGCGGCCTTTGCGTTCGCGACGATCGCCGGCGTGTCGCGCGGATCGTAGGTCTCGGGCGTGATGCCGCGTTCGGCGGCGAGTGGCCCCGCTGTCTGGCGGGTCCGCTTGAAGTCGCTGACATGGATCGCCTTGAGCTTCTTGCCCTTGAACCATCTCGCCAGGGCTTCGGCGCGCGCCTTGCCCGGTGCGAGCAAGTCCGGATCCCGCTCGCCGGCGGGCGTGTCATAGTGCCGCGTGACATAGATCGGCGGGTCCTTGGCCAGCGCGGGAGCGGCGACAAGACAGGCGAAAATAAGGAGCAGGGTGCGCATTGTCGCACGCTGACGGTTAGCAAGCCTCTTCGCAAGTCCCGCCGCCCCTGCTAGGCGCGCGGAATCATGGCAACCGACCTTTCCCGTATCCGCAACTTTTCGATCATCGCGCACATCGACCATGGCAAGTCGACGCTGGCCGATCGCCTCATCCAGCGCACCGGTGGCCTCACCGATCGCGAGATGTCGAGCCAGGTGCTCGACAATATGGATATCGAGAAGGAGCGCGGCATCACCATCAAGGCCCAGACCGTGCGCCTCGACTGGAAGGCGGCGGACGGCAAGGACTATGTCCTTAACCTGATGGACACGCCGGGGCATGTCGACTTCGCCTATGAGGTGAGCCGGAGCCTTGCCGCGTGTGAGGGCGCGTTGCTGGTGGTGGACGCCGCGCAGGGCGTTGAGGCGCAGACGCTGGCCAACGTCTATCAGTCGATCGAGCATGATCACGAGATCGTGCCCGTCATCAACAAGATCGACCTGCCCAGCGCCGAGCCGGAGAAGGTCCGGAACGAGATCGAGGAAGTGATCGGCATCGACGCGTCGAACGCGGTGCTGGCATCGGCCAAGTCGGGCATCGGGATCGAGGAAATCCTCAACGCCGTTTGCGAACGCATTCCCGCGCCCAAGGGTGACGCCAATGCACCGCTCAAGGCGATGCTGGTCGACAGCTGGTACGACCCGTATCTGGGCGTCGTCATCCTCGTCCGCGTGATCGACGGAACCCTCAAAAAGGGCCAGCAGGTCAAGTTCATGCAGTCGGGCACGACGCATCTGATCGACCGCGTCGGCTGTTTCCGGCCGAAGATCGAGAATCTGCCCGACTTGGGGCCGGGCGAGATCGGCTTCATCACCGCGCAGATCAAGGAAGTGGCGCAGGCGCGCGTCGGCGACACGCTGACCGACGCCAAGAAGCCCGCGACCGAGCCGCTGCCGGGCTTCAAGGAAGTCCAGCCGGTGGTCTTCTGCGGCCTGTTCCCGGTCGACGCCAACGACTTCGAAAAGCTGCGTGAGAGCATTTCGAAGCTGCGGCTCAACGACGCCAGCTTCTCGTTCGAGATGGAGACGTCGGCGGCTTTGGGCTTCGGCTTCCGCTGCGGCTTCCTGGGCCTGTTGCATCTGGAGATCATCCAGGAGCGGCTGATGCGCGAATATGATCTCGACCTGATCACCACCGCGCCGTCGGTGGTGTACCAGATCGAACTGACGCACGGTGGCGGGCATATCGAACTGCACAACCCGGCCGACATGCCCGAGCCGAACAAGATCGAGAGCATCGCGGAACCGTGGATCCAGGCCGTGATCTACGTGCCCGACGAATATCTCGGTTCGATCCTGAAGCTATGTCAGGACCGGCGCGGCATCCAGAAGAACCTGACCTATGTCGGCGGTCGCGCGCAGGTGACCTATGAGCTGCCGCTCAACGAAGTGGTGTTCGACTTCTATGACCGGCTGAAGTCGCTTTCGAAGGGCTATGCCAGCTTCGATTACGAGCAGATCGGCTATCGCGAGGGCGACCTCGTCAAGATGGGCATCCTCGTCAACGAGGAGCCGGTCGATGCGTTGAGCATGATCGTCCACCGTGCCACCGCCGAAGTGCGCGGACGCGGCATGGTCGAGCGGCTCAAGGAATTGATCCCGCGCCATTTGTTCAAGATTCCGATCCAGGCGGCGATCGGCGGCAAGGTGATCGCGCGCGAGACGATCAGCGCGATGCGCAAGGATGTGACCGCGAAATGCTATGGCGGCGACGCCACTCGCAAGCGCAAGCTTCTGGAAAAGCAGAAGAAGGGCAAGGCGAAGATGCGCGAGTACGGCTCGGTCAGCATCCCGCAGGAAGCCTTTATCGCCGCGCTGCGGATGGGCGAGGAATAAGGTCCGGCGAGCGGCGCTCGCCGGATCCTTCGACCGTCAGCCGCGTGGGGCGGGTGCTCGCACCCCCGGCGTCATCCGCGCCATCACCTCGTCGCGAATCAGATAATGGTGGCGGAATGCCGCTCCGATATGGACGAGCAGCAGCGCGATCGCGGCGTAGCCGAGGATTTCGTGCGCCTCGTGCCCGAAATCCGACATTGCCTCCGACACCGGCAGATAGGGGATGTCGAACAGCCCGAACCAGGTCAGTGGCCGGGGTTCGGGTCCTGAGGCCATCGCCCAGCCGGACAGCGGGATCGCCAGCATGAAGGCATAGAGCAGGAAGTGGGAGACATGGGCGGCGGTCCGCTCCCAGCCCACCATGTGCGCGGGCAGGCGCGGCGCGGGATGAGTGAGCCGCCAGCCGATCCGGGCGAGGGTCAGGGCGAGGACGGTGATCCCGATCGCCTTATGGATCGGCATGATCCGCCACTCTCGCGGCAGACTGTCATGCGCCAGGCCATAGACGAGATTGAAGATCAGCAGCGCGGCGATCAGCCAGTGAAGCAGGATCGCGCCGCGCGAATACCGTACCAACGCCGAGTCCGTACCCGTCATTCGTGCACTCCCTTGCGGTTCAGCGCACCATTGTGCCGAGGCGAGGGCGTGACGTCGAGTGCGCCGTTAGAACGCGTATGGCACCGGCGCGCGGACATCGGGGTCGATGCGGATCTCGCTCGCCGCCGGGGGGAAGGCGCGCTGGTCGCAATCGGGGCGGGGGCAAATGCGGCAGCTGGTGCCGATCGGCGTGGCGATGCCGCCGGTGCGTAGACCGTCGGCATAGACGAAGTCGGGCGCGTGGATCTCCTCGCAGCCCAGCGCGACGGCATAGCGGCGCGGCGGGCGGGCATAGCTGGCGGACGGCTTGACCAGCCCCTTGGCCATCGAGACGTAGCGCGCGCCGTCGGGCATCTCCGCCAGCTGCACCAGCACGCGATCGGGAATTGCCACCGCCTCATGCACCACCCACAGCGGGCAGGCGCCGCCGAAGCGCGCGAATTCCAGCCGCGTCGCCGAGTGGCGCTTGGTGATGTTGCCAGCCATATCGACGCGGCAGAAGAAGAAGGGAATGCCCTGTGCGCCCGGCCGCTGGAGCGTCGACAGGCGGTGGCAGGTCTGCTCGAAGCTGGTGCCGAAGCGCTGGCGCAGCCGGTCGATATCGTGGCGGACCGCGCGTGCGGCGTCGCGAAAGCGGTTATACGGCATCAGCAGCGCGCCCGCGGCATAGTTGGCGAGGCCCAGCGACAACAGATCGCGCGCGGCGGGGGAAGCGAGGCCGCTATTCTCGCTCACCGCCCGCATCTCGTTCCCGAACTCAAGCACGGCGAGTCGGTGGGCGAGCAGAAAGGCGCGGCTTTCGGGTGGGAGCACCCCGCTGATGACCAGGCGGCGGCTGTCGGCGGCGAAGCGCGACAGGCGGGTATCGTCGTCGCGCGCTTCCTCGATCTTTACGCCATGCCATCCGCGCAGCCGCGCCTCGATCCCGCGCGGATCGTCGAGTTCCTCGACCAGCGCCTCGGCGGCCCGATCCAGAACGTCGATGTAATTGCCCTCGGCCTGATACCAGTCGCGTACTTCTTCCCAGGGGAGCGAGCCGGCGGCGCCACCACCGCTCTCCACTCTGTCGTCGAGTACGCGCAGCTGCGCCTGACTGCGGCGCCACGCCTCGTGCAGCGCGACCATGCGATGGGTGAGGGCGGGGTGCTTCTCGACCCCGCGCTGGACCGCGGCCTCATCGATCATTGCCGCCGGGATGCTCGAATCCATGCCCGCTTCGATCGCGCGGACAAGGTCACCGACGCCATGGTCCGCGCCGATATCGCCCCAGGCCTGCGGAAATTCGCGGGTCAGCGCGATCAGCACCGGCGGGGTCAGCGGGCGCTCCTCATTCTCGATCTGCGACAGGTAGCTGACCGACACGCCGAGCCGCGCGGCCATCGCCGCCTGGGGCAGGCCAAGCTGCTTGCGCAGGTCGCGGACACGGGTTCCGGCAAAGAGGCGGCGGCGGGGCTGATCCATGGGTGCACAATATCCGCAGATATGAACGATGCAACTTCGCAACATTGCATTTGCATGGGGCGGCGTGTCCTGTGCAGGGACGCGAGCCAAGGAGTTGCATGCATGTCTTCGACGATCGAGGAACTTGAGCGGCGCCGCGCCGCGGCGCGGCTGGGCGGCGGGCGGAAGCGGATCGACGCGCAGCACGCCAAGGGCAAGCTGACCGCGCGCGAGCGGGTCGAGGTGCTGCTCGACGAGGGATCGTTCGAGGAGCTCGACATGTATGTCGAGCATAACTGCGTCGATTTCGGCATGCCGGACCAGGTCGTGCCGGGTGACGGCGTCGTCACCGGCAGCGGCACGATCAACGGCCGCCTCGTCTTCGTGTTCAGCCAGGACTTCACCGTGTTCGGCGGATCACTGTCCGAGCGGCACGCGCAGAAGATCTGCAAGATCATGGACATGGCGATGAAGGTCGGCGCGCCCGTGATCGGCCTCAACGACAGCGGCGGCGCGCGCATCCAGGAGGGCGTCGCCAGCCTTGCCGGCTATGCCGAGGTGTTCCAGCGCAACGTGCTGGCGAGCGGCGTGGTGCCGCAGCTTTCCCTGATCATGGGGCCGTGCGCCGGCGGCGCGGTCTATTCTCCCGCGATGACCGACTTCATCTTCATGGTGAAGGACTCGTCCTACATGTTCGTCACCGGCCCCGATGTAGTGAAGACCGTTACCAACGAGATCGTCACGCAGGAGGATTTGGGCGGTGCGGTGACGCATACCACGAAGTCGGGGGTCGCTGACGTGGCCTTCGAGAATGATATCGAGGCGCTGCTCGCGGCCCGCGACTTCGTGGATTTCCTTCCCGCCAGCAACCGCGAGCCGGTGCCCGAGCGGCCGTGCGACGACCCGTGGGACCGGATCGAGGACAGCCTCGATACGCTGATCCCGCCCTCGGCCAACCAGCCGTACGACATGCACGAGCTGATCCGGAAGACGGTCGACGAGGGCGATTTCTTCGAGGTTCAGCCGACCCACGCCGCCAACATCATCATCGGCTTTGGCCGGATCGAGGGGCGCACCGTGGGCATCGTCGCCAACCAGCCGATGGTGCTGGCCGGTGTGCTTGATATCAACTCGTCCAAGAAGGCGGCGCGGTTCGTGCGCTTCTGCGACGCGTTCGAGATTCCGATCGTGACCTTTGTCGACGTGCCGGGCTTCCTGCCGGGCGTCGGGCAGGAGCATTCCGGCATCATCAAGCACGGCGCCAAGCTGCTGTTCGCCTATGCCGAGGCGACGGTGCCCAAGATCACGGTGATCACGCGCAAGGCTTATGGCGGGGCGTATGACGTGATGGCGTCCAAGCATCTGCGCGGCGACTTGAACTATGCCTGGCCGACCGCCGAGATCGCGGTGATGGGCGCCAAGGGCGCGGTCGAGATCATCTTCCGCGGCAAGACGCCCGAGGAGATCGCCGAGCGGACCGCGGAATATGAGACGCGCTTCGCCAACCCGTTCGTCGCGGCGAGCAAGGGCTTCGTGGACGAGGTGATCATGCCGCACTCGACCCGCCGCCGCATCGCGCTGGGCCTGCGGAAGCTGAGGAACAAGAGTCTCGAGAATCCGTGGAAGAAGCATGACAATATTCCGCTGTGACGGCGGAATGGGAGTGAAGCGAATGCGGGTCTTCGCTGGCATGTTGCTGGGTTGGGCTTTGACGATTCCGGCAGTGGCGGAGGAAGCTAAACCGCTATTCCCCGTGGCCGATGTCGACCGCGATACCGTGCCCGCCGGAACCCCCGAGGCGTTCTGGGCGGTGTTCGGGGAGTCGCCGAGAAACGAGGCCGAACGCGAGGTGAAGGGACAGAAGATCACCTTCGTCCCGCTGACGCTGATCAAGTTGCCGAGCGATGTCACCGCGCTGGTCAGCACGGGTGCCAGCGATTGCGAGGCGCATGCCTGTGCGGGCCTCAATTCGGTGCACTATCTGCGGCGCGACAAGGACAGCTACGGCTATGTGAAGGCCGGCGAATGGCTCGATGTCGGGGTGAGTGGCACCTGGGGCAATCCCGCCGCGCGCTGGGGCGTCAGCGACGCGATCACGGGCGCGCCGGTGCTCTACACCCAGGCCGGTGGGACCTGGCAGGGCTATAGCTGCGACACCGCGGTGCTGACCGAGCTTGGGCCGAAGGGCCCGGTCGAGATCGCTCGCTTCCCTGTCTACTACTCCAACGCCACCCACAACAACGGACCGACGTTGCGCGGAACGATCACCGCGGCGGAACGCGGCCGCAGCTTCACGGTGACCTATGCGGGATCGGACAGCTTCTCGGAACGCTATGTCCGCGGTGCCGACGGGACGTACCAGCTGGAAGGCAAGAGCCGGATGAAGACGTGCTGAGATGACGAGGCTTTCAATCCTGGCGGCGTTCGTAGCCCTTACCGTGACGCTCCCGGCAGCGGCCCAGCCGAGCGAGCGTTCGTTCACCTCGCCAGTTCCGGCGGGCCTCAAGAAGGGCGCGGTGCGCGTCGGCATGGACTATGCGGCGTTCCGGCGCACGCTCCTGGCCGCCGGATGGCAGACCAAGGCCGACCCGGACTGCATTCAAAATGTCTATGGCGGCGACGGCACGCGTAAGCCGGGCCAGTCCAACATCTGCCGCGAGCTTCCCGAGATCGAGGCCTGTTCGGGTGATGGCTATTGCGTGGCGAACTTCGCCCATCCGCGCACGCGCCGCAGCATCCGGGTGACCAGCTATGGCGATTACGGCCAGTGGCAGCGCAAGGGCCTTTCGATTCTGGGCTGGGAGCAGAAATGATGAAACTCGGCCGTCTCAATCATATCGGAGTCGCCACGCCTTCGATCGAGGACTCGATCGCCTTCTATCGCGATGTGATGGGTGCGCAGACGATCCACACGCCGTTCGACCTGCCCGCGCAGGGGGTGAAGGTGTGCTTCGTCGATACCCCCAATACCCAGATCGAGCTGATCGAACCGCTGGGCGATGCCTCACCGATCCACGGCTTCCTCGCCAAGAATCCGGCGGGTGGGCAGCACCATGTCTGCTATGAAGTGCCTGATATCCAAGAAGCAAAGGCGTGGTTCGAGGCGAAGGGCGCGAAGGTGTTGGGCGAGCCGCGCATCGGCGCGCATGGGACGCCGATCTTCTTCGTCCACCCCAAGGACATGGGCGGTGTGCTGACCGAGATCATGGAGTCGCCGCGTGACGATCTGCACTGATCCTCACCATCGTCATCCCGGACTTGTTTCGGGATCCATCGGGTGGCCAGCGATGGCGCTTGGAGTGAGGACATCGGGTGTGGCGAAGTGGACCCCGGCACAAGGCCGGGGTGACGGAGAGGGCTAGGTATGAGCGAAGACACGGTTCTGTACGACCTGACCGACGGCGTCGCGACGCTGCGGCTCAACCGGCCCGACCGCCTCAACGCGGTGACCGGCGAGATGCTCGACCTGATCCGTGCGTCGCTGCTGCGCGCGGTGAACGAGGGCGCACGTGCGGTGCTGCTGACCGGTGAGGGCCGGGCGTTCTGCTCGGGGGCCGATCTGGTCGGGCGGATGGACGGCAAGCCGATCGATCCCGCCGACAATCTCGAATTCCACTACAATCCGCTGGCTGAGACGCTGTCGAAGCTGCCGATCCCGGTGGTCACTGCGGTCAATGGTCCGGCGGCGGGGGCGGGCGTCGGCATCGCGCTTGCCGGCGATATCGTCGTCATGGCGAAGTCCGCCTATCTGCTGCTCGCCTTCAGCAACATCGGGCTGGTGCCCGACTGCGGCGCGACCTGGCTGGTCGCCAAGTCTGCGGGCCGTGCCAAGGCGCTGGAGATGGCGCTGCTCGGCGAGAAGATGGGCGCGGACGATGCGAAGGATGCCGGGCTGGTCGCGCGCGTAGCCGAGGACGACACGCTGCTGGCGACTGCGGGTGAGATCGCCGCGAAGCTCGCCGCCAAGCCGACCGTCGCGCTGGGCCTGATCCGCGCTCAGGTGAAGGCGGCGCTCAATTCGACCCTGTCGGAGTCGCTGAGTCTTGAGGCGCAGAATCAGCGCGCCGCCGGCAAGACCGAGGATTTCCGCGAGGGCGTGATCGCGTTCCTCCAGAAGCGGCCCCCGGAGTTCAAGGGTCGGTGACCATCGCCTATTATTTGTCCCACCCCCAGGTGCAGGTCGATCCCGCGATGCCGGTGCCTGAATGGGGCCTGTCGGATGCCGGTCGCGAGCGGGTGGCGACGCTGGCCGGTGCGGGCTGGCTCGCGTCGGTACGGCGGATCGTGTCGAGCGAGGAACGCAAGGCGATCGAGACGGCGGAGGCGCTCGCGCCGATGACCGATGGCGCGCGGGTCGAGATATTGCCCGACTTCCACGAGAATGACCGGTCGGCAACCGGCTTCCTGCCGCCCGCCGAGTTCGAGGCGACCGCCGACGCGTTCTTTGCTGCGCCCGATCAGTCGGTGCGCGGGTGGGAGCCGGCGGTGGATGCGCAAGCGCGAATCGTCGGCGCGGTCGATGCGGTGCTGTTGGATGACGTCGCGCCGGTGCTGTTCGTCGGCCATGGCGGCGTCGGCACCTTGCTCAAATGCCATGTGAAGGGCGAAGCGATCGCCCGTTCGGCAGATCAGGCCGCCGAAGGGGGCCATCCCGGCGGGGGCAATGTCCACGCCTTTTCCATTGCGGAGCGCCGTCATCTGTTCGGATGGACCGCGCTCGAACAGGTAGCATCATGACCGACAAGCCGACTCTCGACGCGTGGAAGGCGCTCTCCGACAAGGAAGTGAAGGGCCGCGACCTGACCTGGCGCACGCCCGAGGGGATCGACGTCAAGCCGCTCTACACGGCGGACGACGTGACCGTCGATCCGGGCCTGCCCGGCTTGGCGCCGTTCACGCGTGGCGTGCGCGGTTCGATGTATGCCGGGCGCCCCTGGACGATCCGGCAATATGCGGGCTTCTCGACCGCCGAGGAATCGAATGCCTTCTATCGCCGTAACCTTGCGGCGGGTCAGAAGGGCCTGAGCGTCGCCTTCGATCTGGCGACGCATCGCGGCTATGACAGCGACCATCCGCGCGTGCCCGGCGATGTCGGCAAGGCGGGCGTGGCGATCGACAGCGTCGAGGACATGAAGATCCTGTTCGACGGCATCCCGCTCGGCGAGATGTCGGTGAGCATGACGATGAACGGTGCGGTGATCCCGATCCTCGCCTTCTTCATCGTTGCGGGCGAGGAGCAGGGCGTTCCGCGCGCTCAGCTCGACGGGACCATTCAGAATGACATCCTCAAGGAGTTCATGGTCCGGAACACGTATATCTACCCGCCCGAGCCGAGCATGCGGATCATCTCAGACATCTTCGGCTACACCTCGCGCGAGATGCCCAAGTTCAACAGCATTTCCATCTCTGGCTATCACATGCAGGAGGCCGGGGCGACGCAGGTGCAGGAACTCGCCTTCACCATCGCCGACGGCATGGAATATGTGAAATACGGAGTCGCGAGCGGTCTCGACATCGACAAATTCGCCGGGCGTCTGTCGTTCTTCTTCGCGATCGGCATGAACTTCTTCATGGAGGTCGCCAAGCTGCGCGCGGCGCGCGTGCTGTGGCATCGCGTGATGACGAAGCTGGGCGCCAAGGACGAGCGCAGCAAGATGCTGCGCACGCACTGCCAGACGTCGGGCGTCTCGCTGACCGAGCAGGATCCGTACAACAACGTCATCCGCACCACGATCGAGGCGATGGCGGCGATGCTGGGCGGCACGCAGAGCCTGCACACCAACGCGCTCGACGAGGCGATCGCGCTGCCCACCGACTTCTCCGCTCGCATCGCGCGCAACACGCAGATCGTGATCCAGGAAGAGACGGGGATGACCAAGGTCGTCGATCCGCTCGGCGGCTCCTATTATATCGAGAGCCTGACCCAGGAGCTGGTCGACAAGGCGTGGGCGATCATCGAGCGCGTCGAGGGTGAGGGCGGGATGGCCAAGGCGGTCGCCGCGGGCTGGCCCAAGGCGATGATCGAGGAGGCCTCGGCCGCCACAGCGGCGCGGATCGATCGCGGCGAGCAGGTGATCGTCGGGGTCAACAAGTATCGCAAGGCCGAGGAAGACCCGATCGACATCCTCGATGTCGACAACCACGCGGTACGCGAGGCGCAGATCGCGCGGATCAAGCGGATCAAGGCGTCGCGCGATGAGGCGGCGTGCCAGGCGGCGCTCGACGCGCTGCGTGAAGGCGCGCGCGGTACCGAAAACCTCCTTGCCCTCGCCGTCGAAGCCGCCCGCCAACGCGCCACTCTGGGCGAAATCAGCCTGGCAATGGAAGACATCTTCGGCCGCCATGGCACCGTGCCGACCCCGGTTTCGGGCGTCTACGGCGGCGCCTATGCCGAGGACACGCGCTGGGAGCGGCTGAAGGACGGCGTCGCCGCGACCGAGCGGCGGCTAGGCCGCAAGCCGCGCATGCTCGTCGCAAAGATGGGGCAGGACGGGCATGACCGAGGTGCAAACCTTGTTTCTTCCGCTTTCGGTGATCTCGGCTTCGAGGTGGTACCAGGACCGCTGTTCCAGACACCGAAGGAGGCCGCCGAACTGGCGCTGGCAGAGAATGTCGACGTCGTCGGTGCATCGAGCCTTGCCGCTGGGCACAAGACCTTGATTCCAGAGTTGATCGGGCATCTTCGCGATGCTGGCCGAGCAGATATCAAGGTGGTCGCAGGCGGTGTGATCCCGGCGCAGGACTATCAATACCTGCGCGATGCCGGGGTGCAAGCGATCTTCGGACCCGGAACCAACCTTGTAAATGCCGCCGCAGAGGTGTTGACGCTGCTCGGCCATAATTTGCCCCCCGAGGAGGAAGCGGCTGAATGACTGCCAATGTTACCATGCGTACCGACTGGACTCGCGAAGAGATCGCTGCGCTGTTCGACCTGCCTTTCCCCGAGCTGCTGTTCCAGGCAGCGAGTGTGCACCGCGCGCAGTTTGCGGCGGAAGAGGTGCAGCTGTCGACCCTGCTCTCGATCAAGACTGGCGGTTGTCCGGAAGATTGCGGCTATTGCAACCAGTCGACCAGCGCCGAGACGGGCCTGAAAGCCACCAAGCTGATGGACGTGCGCGCCGTGCTGCAGGCTGCAGCACAGGCCAAGGACAATGGCTCGTCGCGCTTCTGCATGGGCGCGGCATGGCGCAATCCCAAGGACCGCGACATGCCCGCCATCGTCGAGATGGTGAAGGGCGTGCGTCAGATGGGCATGGAAACCTGCATGACTCTGGGGATGCTCAGCGAGAAGCAGGCCGAGATGCTCGCCGACGCGGGGCTGGATTACTACAACCACAATATCGACACGTCGCCCGAGCGCTATGCGGAGGTGATCACCACGCGGACCTTCGAGGACCGGCTCGACACGCTTGAGCATGTGCGCGAGGCGGGGATCAACGTGTGCTGTGGCGGGATCGTCGGCATGGGCGAGACGCGCGGCGACCGCGTCGGCTTCATCCACGCGCTGGCGACCTTGCCCAAGCACCCTGAGAGCGTGCCGGTGAACGCGCTGGTGCCGGTCAAGGGTACGGTGCTGGGCAACATGCTGGCCGACACCCCACTGGCGAAGATCGACGAGATCGAGTTCGTGCGGACCGTCGCGGTGGCGCGCATCACGATGCCGGAGAGCATGGTGCGCCTGTCTGCGGGCCGCGAGAGCATGAGCGATTCGACTCAGGCATTGTGCTTCATGGCCGGCGCCAATTCGATCTTTACCGGCGACAAGCTGCTCACCACCGGAAATGCCGGAGATGATAAGGACGCGGCTCTGTTCGCGCGCCTAGGCATGCGGGCAATGCAGGGCGAGGTGAAGGTCGAACTGGAGGCGGCGGAGTGAAGCCTGTCGGCTTCGCAAATTGGGCTGAGCGTCGCGCTCGCGAGCAGGGAAGCTGGGGCAATCTAGGTCGCTCATCGCTTGCCACTTTGTGGGCCATGATCGGCGGCCCGGTTCTTTGGCTCGTGCTGTTGCCGATTGTCGGCAAAGGTGACGAAGCCGCGCTCTATGCGCTGATTCTCGCAATCTGCTGTTCGCTCGCCGGGTACAAGGTTACACTTTTCCTCTTCACACGCTGGAGCCGCCGGTGATTATCCGACTTCTCGTCGCGTTGCTGGTCGTGTCGATTCCGCTGCCCGCGCTGGCGCAAACCACCAGCAAACCTGTCGTCATCGGTCAGTCCTACAAGTTCACCTCCGCCACGATGGGCACCACGCGCACCATCAATGTGTGGCTCCCGCCGCGCTATGCCGAGGGGACGCAGCGCTATCCGGTAATCTATCTGCTCGACGGCGGCGTGGATCAGGACTTCCACCATATCTCCGGGCTGGCGCAGCTTGGCACGATCGTCGGCACCACCCGCGACGTGATCGTGGTGGGGATCGAGACCGTGGATCGTCGCAATGAGCTGGCCTTTCCGGTCGTGACGGATGCCAAGCTCAAGGCGGATTATCCCACTGCCGGCCAGTCCGAACGCTTCCGCCGCTTCATCGCGAGCGAGGTGAAGCCATGGGTCGAGAAGACCTATCGCACCAGCGGCGAGAATGCGCTGATCGGGGAGTCGCTCGCCGGGCTGTTCGTGGTCGAAACGATGCTGCGCGCGCCGGGGCTGTTCGACACGTATATCGCGATCAGTCCGAGCCTGTGGTGGGATAACGAGGCGCTGGTGAAGGCTGCGCCGTCGCTGCTTCCCAAGGCGCACGGACGGCTATGGCTGACCGTCGCCAACGAGCAGGGGATGGGCGTCGCGCCCTTTGGCGAACTCCTTAAGGACGATGCGCCCGCCGCACTGCTCTGGACCTATGCGCCGCGTCCCGACGAAACCCACGCCACCATCTATCACGCCGCTGCTCTGGCAGCGATCCGCCAGCTTTACCCGCAACCGAGCCAATAGGGGCCGCAATGTTCAAGAAGATCCTGGTCGCCAATCGCGGTGAGATCGCCTGCCGTGTATTCCGGACCGCCAAGCGGATGGGGATCGCGACCGTCGCGGTCTATTCCGACGCCGATGCGCGCGCGCCGCATGTGCTGATGGCCGATGAGTCCGTGCGGCTGGGGCCGGCGCCGGCGGCGGAAAGCTATCTCAAGGCAGAACTGATCCTGGCCGCGGCCAAGGCGACCGGGGCGGATGCGATCCATCCCGGCTATGGTTTTCTGTCCGAGCGCGAGAGCTTTGCAAAAGCGTGCGCGGAGGCGGGGATCGCCTTTGTCGGCCCGCCGCCGGGCGCGATTGCGGCGATGGGCGACAAAATCGAGTCCAAGAAGCTGGCCAAGGCGGCGGGTGTCAATGTCGTGCCCGGTTTCGTCGGGGTGATCGACGATACCGAGCATGCGGTAAAGATCGCCGCTGAGATCGGCTATCCGGTGATGATGAAGGCATCGGCTGGCGGCGGTGGCAAAGGCATGCGGCTGGCCTATAGCGAGCAGGATGTCCGCGAGGGCTTCGAGGCGACCAAGCGCGAAGGGCTGGCGAGCTTCGGCGATGACCGCGTGTTCATCGAGAAGTTCATCGAGAGTCCGCGCCACATCGAGATCCAGGTGCTGGGCGATCAGCATGGCAATATCGTCTATCTGGGCGAGCGCGAGTGCTCGATCCAGCGTCGCCACCAGAAGGTGGTCGAGGAAGCGCCTTCACCGTTCGTTTCACCCGAGATGCGGCGCAAGATGGGCGAGCAGGCGGTCGCGCTGTCGCGCGCCGTGGGCTACTATAGCGCGGGCACGGTCGAGCTGATCGTCAGCGGCGCCGACACGACCGGCGATGGCTTCTACTTCCTCGAGATGAACACCCGGCTTCAGGTCGAGCATCCGGTGACAGAGGCGGTGACCGGCCTCGATCTGGTCGAACAGATGATCCGTGTCGCTGCGGGCGAGAAGCTCTCGTTCGGGCAGGATGACGTCAAGCTTACCGGCTGGGCGATCGAGAACCGCATCTATGCCGAGGATCCGTATCGCGGCTTCCTGCCCTCGACCGGGCGGTTGGTGCGCTATCGCCCGCCTGCGGCGCAAGACACGCCGTACGGTGAAGTTGGCGGTGACGGCTATGTCCGCGTCGATGACGGTGTTGTCGAAGGTGGCGAGGTCAGCATGTTCTATGACCCGATGATTGCCAAGCTGATCACCTGGGGCGAGACGCGCGACGCAGCGGCCGATCTGCAGGTCGCGGCGCTCGACCGGTTCGAGCTGGAGGGGTTGGGCAACAATGTCGATTTCCTTTCGGCATTGATGCAGCACCCGCGCTTCCGCTCGGGCGCGCTCACGACAGGCTTCATCGCGGAGGAATATCCCGAGGGGTTCGTGGGCGCGCCTGCGGATGCGATGCTGACCCGCCGACTGGCGGCGCTGGCCGCGGTGCTGACCTGGCGCCAGGCCGAGCGAGCGGCGATGATCTCGGGCCAGCTTGGCTCGATGCTGCCGGTGCGAGGTGACTGGGTCGTGCATCTTGGCTCGATTGCGCATGAGGTGACACTGGGTGACGGCGCGATCGTCGATGGCGAGATGGTCGAGGACAGCGTCGAATGGAATCCGGGCGACCGGATCGCGGTGGCGCACGGTGACGGCGGCGAACTGGCCGTGAAGGTGACGAAGACCCGCACGGGATGGGTGCTGACCACGCGTGGCGCCGCGCATCGCGTCGAGGTCTATCGGCCCCGTGTGGCCGAACTGGCCAAGCACATGATCGAAAAGATCCCGCCTGACATGAGCCGCTTCCTGCTCGCGCCGATGCCGGGGCTACTGACGCGGGTCGAGGTCGCGGTGGGCGACAAGGTCGAGGCCGGGCAGCCACTCGCGGTGGTCGAAGCGATGAAGATGGAGAACATCCTGCGCGCCGAGAAATCGGGTGTGGTGAAGGTCGTGAATTTCGGGGCGGGCGAGAGCCTGGCAGTCGACGCGGCGATCCTTGAGTTCGAATAGCTCAGTCTAGGCCGGCGTCGATCGAATCCAGGATTCGCGCGCCGGCCATGAACACCGCGATCGGACAGGCGGCGAAGAGCATCCAGCCGCCCATGCCGGGATATTGCTCGAGATAGTGCAAGCCGCGGTCGACCGCGCCGACCCCGAGCGCGTAGATCACCATGAAGGCTTCGAAGCGGGTCTTGATCGTGAACAGCCGTTTGACGCGTGTGAACATGTCCGCGTTAACGCAAGAACCGGACCAGTGGCGGGAATCCGTGAGTCCGCGTCAACGGATATGGTTAGCTGTCAATTAACTCGACAGTGCCGAGCAGGTCGAACAGCGTGGTCCGGGCGGCTTCGATCCGGGCGATCAGGGCCGGGTCACCGATTTCGTCCTGTCCGATCGTCTCGGGCCAGTGCGCCTCGATCAGCGCGGCGATCCGGTCCAGCTTGGCCTCGTCGACCAGGAAGCGCGGATCGATTGTGGCCGGATCGGCGACGACGCGCAGACGTAGGCAGGCGGGGCCGCCGCCATTGGCCATCGACTGACGGACATCGACCACCTCCAGATGCCGGATCGGGCCGTTGCCGGCGACATGAGCTTGAAGCCAGCTCCAGACGCTGGGCGTGTCGCGCGCCTCGGTCGGGAGGATCAGCGCGGTCTCACCGGAGGGCAAGGTCACCAACTGGGCGTTGAACAGGTAGGAGGAAATGGCGTCGGCGAGGCTGACGGCGGAGGCAGGCACCTCGACGATCTCGACCTCAGGCATCAGGCCGCGCAGGTCGGCATAGAAGCCCTGCTTGTCCGCGAACGCCTGTTCATGGGCGAAGAGCACGCGACCGTTGGCGACCGCGACGACATCGTTGTGGAAGGCGCCGGCGGCGATCGCCTCTTCCGACTGCTGGACGAACAATGTGCGGGCGGGGTCGAGGTCATGGCGGCGGGCGACGGCTTCGCTGGCCTCACGATGCTGGCGGGCCGGGAAGGGGCCGCCGGAGACGCCATAGACGAACACTTCGACGCCGGGCGCGTCATGCTCCGGGCAAAGGCGCATATGGTTGGCCGCGCCTTCGTCGCCGAAAGGGGCGGGGACGGGGCCGTGGACGTGGAAGGCATCGTTGGCGAAGGCGAGGCGAAGCTGAGCCAGCGTGCCGGGCCATTCGTGACTGCGGTGCGGCATCGTCACGAGATTGGCGACGGTCAGGTGGCAGCGGCCGTCCGCGGTATCGGGGGCAGGCGAGACGGTCGCGGCATTGGCGGCCCACATCGACGAGGCGGACAGCGCCTGCGCCTGAAGATGTGGCGCGGCATCGGCATAGGTCGTTGCCAGCGATTCCAGCCAGCGATGGTCGGGCCGGGCGTGGGGCAACAGGATGCCCTGGGTCAGCCCGAGCGCCAGATTGGCGCGCATCTTGGCGATGCCCTGAAGCGCGGCGGCACGGGGTTGCGAGACCGCGCCGCTGTTCCGGGTCGCGGCGAGATTGCCGGGGCTGAGGCCCGCATAATTATGGCTGGGGCCGATCAGGCCGTCGAAGTTGATCTCAACGCGGGGCATGACGAACCTCTTGCCCCGCTTCCACGCCAAGGATTGCCGCTGAGGTGGCGTCCACAGTGACGCCGCCGTCGCTGAGGCCAACCCGGCCGTGGCAGGCGCGGAAGTCGCCGAGCGTGCCGCGGGCGATGATGCTGGCGCTGCCGCCATCGGCGACTTCGGCGACCTTGTCGGTGCGGGAATCGCGGACCGTCATCACCTGATCGGTGCGCGCGGTCATGGTCGGGCCGCCATCGAAGATATCGATGTAGTTCTCGAACGCGAACCCTTCCTGCTCGAGCATCCGCATCGCGGCGCGGCCGGAGGGATGGGGCAGGCCGATCACGCTGCGCGCGCCTTCGGTCAGCATCGCGGTGTAGATCGGGTGTTTGGGCATCAGATCGGCGATGAACTGGTTGCCGTGGATCGCATTGAATTCGTCGGCCTGCTGGAAGTTCATGCCGAAGAAGCGACCCGCGACACCATCCCAGAAGGGCGAACCGCCGGCCTCGTCGATCACGCCGCGCAGTTCGGCAAGGACGCGGTCGCCGAAGCGGGCCCGATGCATTGCGATGAACAGATAGCGGCTGCGGGCGAGCAGCATGCCGAGGCCGCCGGCACGCTCGCCGGGATGGAGGAACAGGCCGCCGACTTCGCTACAGCCTTCCAGATCGTTGGTCAGGCTGAGGATTTCAGCGCGGAAGGTGCGGGCGAGCGCTTCGCTATGCTTGGTCTCGATACCCAGGCGATAGCTGTAGAAGGGCCAGCGCTGGCCGACCTGGGTGAAGATCTGGCAGGTGCCGCGCACTTCGCGGGTCTCGGTATTCTCGAGCACCAGCACGAACAACTCGTCCCTGAGTGCGTCGTCGGTGCGGGAAAAGGCGAGCGCGCTGCGCTCAAGCTTGGTGCGCAGGGCGGGCTTCTCTGGCGGCAAATTGGTGAAGCCGCCGCCGGTGAGCTTGGCCATCTCGTACAGCGCCTGAAGATCGTCCTCGCGGGCGGGGCGGATCAGGAAGGTCATACGCTGCCCTTCTCGATGATACGCAGGATGGTGAGGGTGGAGAGCGCGGCGCGCTCGGGCAGGCTTTCAGGGATAAGAAATTCCTCTGCACTATGGATCGCGCCGCCACGCGCGCCCATGGTATCGACCACGGGCACGCCGCAGGCGGCGATATTGTTGCCGTCGCACACCCCGCCCGTGGCTTTCCACGCGATGGGGATGTCGAGATCCGCGCCGGCCTGCTTGACCAGCCCGAACAGCCGCTCGGCGCCGGGATCGAGGGGCTTGGGAGGGCGGTTGAAGCCGCCATGAACATGGATATGGACGTCGTGGAGCGCGGCGACTTCCGCCGTGGCGCTTTCCATCACCGCCGCGGCGCGGGCGATCGCTTCGGAGGAAGCCGGGCGGAAATTGACGCGCAATATGGCAAGGTCCGGGACGACGTTGTTCGGGCCGCCGCCTTCGATCCGAGCGGGGTTGACCGCCAGGCCATCGCCCTTCGCGGCGGCGAGGCGCAGCGCGAGATCGGCAGCGGCGACGATGGCGTTGCGGCCTTCCTCCGGGTTGCGACCGGCATGGGCGCTGCGGCCATGGACGACGATCGAGAAATTGCCGGTGCCGCCGCGCGCGCCGGCCAGCGTACCGTCGGGCAGAGCGGGTTCGTAGGTGAGCGCGGCGACCTTGCTCTTCGCGGCCTGAGCGATCAGCGCGGCGGAGGCGAAGGAGCCGGTCTCCTCGTCGGAGTTGATCACCACCTCATAGCCGAAGCGTTCGGCGGCGGGCGTGGTTTCGACCGCGCGAAGGGCGGCGAGCATCACGGCGATCCCGCCCTTCATGTCCGCGGCGCCGGGGGCGTTGAGGCGGCCATCGGGTAGCCAGGTCGCGGCCTGGAAATGGTGATCGGCGGGGAAGACGGTGTCCATATGACCGGTGAACAGCATCTGGACCGGGGCCTCTGGCCGAACGCGCAGATGGAGATGGCGGCCATGGGCGAGGGGAAGGACTTCGCCCGTGGTGTCCACCGTCTCGACCTGGGCGGGATCGACCAATGTCAGCGCACCTGGAAGCGCGGAGAAGGCGCTGGCCAGCATATCCGCCATCGTCGCGAGGCCGGTAAGGTTGCGTGTGCCGCTGTTGACCGCGACCCAGCGTTCGACCTGAGCGAGCATCGGTGCCGCGCGGGCATGCTCGATCGCGGCGGTTTCGATTGCGGAAAGACCCATTCGCGATTGTGTATCGGGTGATACGCGGCGGGTGAACCCCCGGCGAAGGAAAGTTTCCAGCGATACGGGTTTGGGCGCGGAGCGGGCTGGAAAGTCCCGAAAGTCACACTCCTACGCGCGCGCGAGTCGCTTTCCTTCAGGCGAGCCGTGCATATTGGGCAAGACTATCGACGGATTCAAAGAGCGGCCGGGCCTGCCCGGCGAAGAGAGTGGAGCAGGCGAAATCCTACATTGCAAGGCGGTGGTCCCGGGCGAGGCTTCGACCCAAAATCGCAGGATTTGCCTGTGCCGCTTGTGCGACGCCGGTTAGGTTGGACCAACCGAGGACGCACCATGCAGAGACCCCAGACCCAGGCGAGCTATCAGGATCGGATCGATCGCGTGATGGATCATGTCTACGCGCATCTGGAGGACGATCTGTCCTTTGACCGGCTGGCGGAAATCGCCTGCCTGTCCTCCTATCACTGGAGCCGCATCTTCCACGCCATGCGCGGGGAGACGATCGCTGCCGCCATTCGCCGGCTGCGGCTGCAGCGGGCCTCCGACCGGCTGGCCAATTCCGATCTCGACATCGCCGTGATCGCGGAGCGTGCGGGCTATGCTTCGACCGACAGCTTCGCTCGCGCCTTTTCCGGTGCGTTCGACCAGCCGCCCGCCGCCTATCGCGAAACGGGATCGCATGCCGCTTACAAAGCCGCCAGCACCGCCGGAAACGCTCGCGGATTTCCAGTCGCGACGGATCATCTGCCCGAGCGCCGCGCCGCGGGGATGGATCATCGCGGACCCTATATGGAGATCGACCAGGCGATGGGCCGCCTCTTCTCCGCGCTGGCCATGAGCGGCGGTCTTCCGGCGCAGCCGGCCATGTTCGGGATGTTCTTCGACGATCCCGATTTCGGCGCGGAAGAGAGCTTGCGGTCGCGGGCGTGTCTGCCGGTGGACCCCGGTACCGACATCGCGGCTCCGATGGTGGAGACGGTCCTTCGCGGCGGCCTCTATGCGCGGCTCAGCTACACCGGCCCCTATGCGGACATGCCCGGGGCCTATCGCTGGCTGCTGGGAACCTGGTTGCCCGCATCGGGCCACGAGCCGGATGACGCGCCGATCCTCGAAGCCTATCTCAACGATCCGCGCGAGGTGCCGCAGAGCGAGTTGCGCACCGATATCCTGTTGCCGCTACGGGGATGACCGGCGCGGGCGAGCGGCGGCCCTAGAAATCGATCAGCAGCGACGCCCGGCTGGTCGTGTCCATCGTCTTGCGGCCTGCGGGGGGCTTGCTTTCATAGTTCACGGCATAGGACATCTGCGCCGAGAAGGGGCCGAACAGCTTGGCGCGCAGCGCGGTCTTGGTGGTAATGGTGCTGTTCGCTTCCTGGAAATAGGCGGCGGCGTCCTGGCTGAAGGTGATGGCGGACGACAGTTTCCAGTCGAGGTCGAGCTTGCCGCGCGCGGCGATCTGGCTTTCGATCGTGTTGTCGGTGAAGGCCGTGTGGCGATAGGCCGGGCCCAGCTCGACATCGATGCGTAGCTTGCCGTCGTTGACCGCAGTGTAGCCCGCACCCGCCGAGATCGAATAGCGCTGGTTGAAGCCGAGGAAGCGGTCGCTTTCGAACAGCGCCGCGCCATAGGCATAGAAACGGTCGTTGACCTTGTAATTGGGTTCGTAGCTGGCGAGGTAGCGTTCGCGCACCACGACATTGAGGCTTTCCTGATAATCGGCCTGCGCGCGCCATTTGTGGCGCCACTGCAACCCCTCGCGCTTGACGTCGAGCACGCCGGTGAGGCCGACCGTTTCCGAATTGCCGGTGGTGACATAGCCGCCCAGTTCGGCGCGACCCTTCACCAGATCGAGGAAGCGTGCTTCGCGCACGCGGCGTTCGGCGGCTTCGCGGCGCTCGCGCTTCCATGAACCCGCCGCCTTTTCGGCGACCTCGACGCTCGCCTTGTCGGCGGCCTTGGCATATTTGACGATCGCGTTGACCGCGGCCTCGTCGCCCGCCTTCATCGCGGCGTCGAGCATGGCCTTGACCGTGTCAGGCATCTCGGGCGGGGCTTCGTCCGCCTGCGCATTTGCGAGCAGCAGCGGGGCGAGGATCAGGGGGATCGTCCGGCGCATCTTTGTCCTGTTAATGCCGCAATGCGGCAAAATCGAGATCGGGGCTTGTCGAGCGGTTTATTCGGCTGGGAGCCCCAACGGATCCGCGAAGAGTTCGAGCAGGCGGGCGTAGAGCGCGCGCTTGAACGGGACGATCACATGCGGAAGTTCGGCGGGGGCGATCCAGCGCCAGGCGCGGAATTCGGGGTGCGCCGTCTGGATGTCGATCGCCTCGTCCCCTGTGGTGAGGCGGAACAGGAACCAGCGCTGGCGCTGGCCGCGCCACTTGCCCTTCCACACCTTGCCGATCAGGTCGTCGGGCAGGTCGTATTGCAGCTCCTCGGGCGCCTCGGCGACGAACTCGACCGCGTCGCGCGTGACGCCGGTTTCCTCCCACAGCTCGCGATAGGCGGCTTCGAGCGCGTCCTCGCCCGGGTCGATTCCGCCCTGGGGCATCTGCCACGCCTCGAGCGTGGAATCGAGGCGCTGGCCGACGAACACCTGTCCGTCGCGATTGAGCAGCATCACCCCGGCGCAGGGGCGATAGGGGAGGGACGTCAGGTCCTTCATGCCGCGGCCTGCATCATCACGCGATTGCCCTCAGCCTCGACCAGCACGTCCTTGAACGCGGCGAGCATGCCCGCGACGTCTCCCTGCGCTGAAGGGATCGCGCGGCGCAGCGTGATGAAGCCGTGGACGTTGCCCGCGGCCTCCCGGAACACCACCGGTACGCCCGCATCGATCAGCGCGGCGGCATAGGCGCGACCCTGATCGCGGATCGGATCGAGGCTGGCGGTGACGATCACCGTGGGCGGCACACCGGCGAGCGAGGTATTGGCCATCGGCGAGGCACGCGGATGCGTGATGTCGGCGGCATAGCAATCGGAAAACCAGTCGAGGCTGCGTTTGGTGAGCATATAGCCCTCGCCAAAGCGGTCGAGCGAGGGATAGTCGGTGCGCAGATCCGAAGCGGGATAGATCAGCAGCTGGGCGATCACCGGCACCTTGGCCGGGCTATCGCGCAGGTCGATCGCGGCGACCGCCGACATCTGTCCGCCCGCGCTGTCGCCGGCGAGCGCGATCGAGGTGACGGCGCGGCCGAGTTCGGCGGGCCCCGAGGCGACCCACCGCGCCGTGGCCTCGGCATCGTCTGAGGCTGCGGGCCAGGGGTGTTCGGGGGCAAGGCGATAGTCGACCGAGACGATCGGCAGGTCGAGCGTGCGTGCCATTTCGGCAGCGATCGAAGCGTGGGTATCGACATTGCCGATCACGAAGCCGCCGCCGTGGAAATAGACGATGACCGGGCCGGGCTCGCGACGTTCGCGCGCGTCGAACAGGCGGGCGGGGATGACGCCGGCGGGGCCGGGAATTTCGAGATCGCGCATCACCGCGAGGTCGCCGACGGGCAGGTCGACCAGATCCTTCATCCCCGCATATTGCGCCCGAAACACCGCGGGCTGGGGCGGCCATTCAGGCTGAGGCATCGCGGCGAGCATGTCGAGAAAGACACGGGCGTCCGGACGGACATAGGGATCGGCCAAGGGGTCTTCTCCTGAGGAACTGCCCCGTTCTAGGCGACGCTTCGCCGCCGCGTCCACCGGATGAACCCGCGCTTCACCGTAATGAAAGAAGAAATTCGCTATCGCCCACGCAATTACGCTGCTAGGGGCGCGCTCATGTTTCGAAAACGGCCCATTATGACCACCCGGAACACGACCCGCTGAACCAGCCGGTCGTGGCGTTCGGGTTATGCCGCGAAACATCTTCAACCGGCGGGCGAACGGCCCGCTGACTTCCCACCGAAAAATGACTATGTCGCTGCCCGAACTCCGGGCGGCTTGACCGCATGAAAGGGTCTCACATGGGTTATCGTGTCGTTGTCGCAGGCGCTACCGGCAATGTCGGTCGTGAAATGCTCAACATTCTGGCCGAGCGGGAATTCCCGATCGACGAGCTGGCGGTGCTCGCCTCCTCGCGCTCGACCGGCGACATGGTCGATTTCGGCGAGACCGGGAAACAGTATAAGATCCAGAATATCGAGCATTTCGATCCGACCGGCTGGGACATGGCGCTGTTCGCGATCGGCAGCGAGGCGACCAAGGTTCACGCCCCGCGCTTCGCCGCGGCGGGCTGCACCGTGATCGACAACAGCTCGCTTTACCGCATGGACCCCGACGTGCCGCTGATCGTGCCCGAGGTGAACCCGGAGGCGATCGACGGCTACAAGGCCAAGAACATCATCGCCAACCCGAATTGTTCGACCGCGCAGATGGTGGTGGCGCTGAAGCCATTGCACGATGCCGCGACGGTCAAGCGCGTCGTCGTCGCGACCTATCAGTCGGTATCGGGCGCCGGCAAGGAAGGCATGGACGAGCTGTTCGAACAGTCGCGTAACATCTTCGTCGGCGATTCCGCCGAGCCCAAGAAGTTCACCAAGCAGATCGCGTTCAACGTGATCCCGCACATCGATAGCTTCCTGGACGACGGCTACACCAAGGAAGAGTGGAAGATGGTCGTCGAGACCAAGAAGATCCTCGACCCCAAGGTGAAGGTGACCGCGACCTGCGTGCGCGTGCCGGTGTTCGTCGGCCACTCCGAAGCGGTCAATGTCGAGCTGGAGCGCGAGTTGTCGGCCGAGGACGCGCAGAGGATCCTGCGCGAGGCGCCCGGCATCATGCTGGTCGATAAGCGCGAGGACGGCGGCTACGTCACCCCGATCGAGTGCGTCGGCGACTATGCGACCTTCGTCAGCCGCGTGCGTGAGGATTCGACCGTCGAGAACGGCCTGGCCTTCTGGTGCGTGAGCGACAACCTGCGCAAGGGCGCGGCGCTCAACGCGGTGCAGATCGCCGAACTGCTCGGCCGCCGGCACCTCAAGAAGGCGTGAGCATCGGGCGGATGCGCCTTCCCGCCGCGCAGCGATGGTGGCTGCTCGCCTGTCTGGCGGGCGTGCCGCTGAGCGCGGTGGGGGCGGTGTATCCGCCCAATACCTGGCTTCAGGTCGGGCCGGTCGTCGTCGGCGTCGGCCTGGCCTGGTGGGCGCTGCGGCGCTGGCCGCTGAGCAACGCCAGCGTGGGCTGGGTCTGCGCCTTCATCCTGCTGCACCTGTTCGCGGCGCGCTGGACCTATAGCAGCGTGCCCTATGACGCCTGGGGGCAAGCGGCGTTCGGGTTCAGCATCGACAGAGCGCTGGGGTTCGAGCGCAACATGTTCGACCGGCTGGTGCATTTCGCGTCGGGCCTGTGCTTCGCGCGGCCGCTGGTCGAGGTCGGCGTCCGCTATGCCGGGCTGACGCGGCGCATGGCGATATTCGTCATGGTGCTTGCGGTGCTGGCGATCGGCGCGGTTTACGAGATCTTCGAATGGATGCTGACCATCGGGATGAATGCCGAGGCGGCGGACCAGTATAACGGGCAGCAGGGCGACATGTTCGACGCGCCCAAGGACATGGCGATGGCGTTGATCGGAAGCCTGGTGCCACTGGTGTGGCGGCGCAGGCTGCTCAGTGTCCCGCCGCAGCCGGATCGTTCTCGACCGGACCCTTCGGCTTCTTGAGGAAGAACACCAGCGGGATCGACAATGCGGTGACGATCATCATCGCCTTGAAGTCGTTCAAATAGGCGATCATCGCCGCTTGCCGCGTCACCTCCGCATTGGCCATCGCCAGCAGTGCGTCGGTCGCGCCGCCCAAATTGGCGAGCAGGCCGGGGTCGAGCGTCTGCAGCCGTTCGGGCGTGATGTGCTGGGCGAGATCGGCATGGCTGGTCTGGCTGCCGCGCGCGAGGACGGTCGTCACCGCCGAAATGCCGATCGACGCGCCGATATTGCGCGACAGGTTGAGCAGGCTGGCGGCTTCGGTGCGCTGATGCGGGGATAGAGTGGCGAAGGCCATGCCGTTCAGCGGCATGAAGATCAGGCCCATGCCCAGCCCCTGGATGAAGCCCGAGACGATGAAGGGCCGGCTGCCCATCTCGAGCGTCCATTGGGTCATGTCGTAGAGCGACCAGGCGGCGAGCGCGAAGCCGAGGCCGACCGCGATGCGTGGATCGAGGCCGCGCTGAATCAGCCGGGCCGACAGCGCCATCGTCACCAGCACGCCGATGCCGCGCGGCATCAGCAACAGGCCGGTGTCGACCACCGGATAGCCGTAGAGAGTCTGGAGCATCGGCGGGAGCAGCGCCATCGTCGCCATCATCACCACGCCGACCACCTGCATGAAGGCGAGCGCGGTGACGAGGTTGCGGTTCTTCCACAGCCCGCGTTCGAACATCGGATTCTTGCCGGTGGCCATGTGAACGACGAACATCCACAGCGCGATGACCGCCGCGAGCATCTCGATCCAGATCTCGGCCGAGCTGAACCAGTCCTCGCCCTGACCGCGGTCGAGCATCAACTGGAGCGCGCCGATGCCGATGGCGAGTAGGGAAAAGCCGAACACGTCGAAGCCGCGCTTGCGGATCGGGCGGCTGGGCAGCAGCCACCACAGGATGACGAGGCAGATCGCGCCGAGCGGCAGGTTGACGTAGAACACCCAGCGCCAGTTGAAATTCTCGGTCAGATAGCCGCCAAGGACGGGACCGAGGATCGGGCCGATCATGATGCCCATGCCCCACACGGCCATCGCGCGCTGCTGGTCCTTGGGCTCGTTGATGTCGAGCATCACTGTCTGGCTGAGCGGGTTCATGAACGCCGCCGAGATGCCCTGGAGCACGCGGAAGAACACCATCTCCTCAAGATTCTGCGCCATGCCGCACAGCGCGGAGGCGACGACGAAGCCGACGATCGAGATCAGGAACAGGTTGCGCGAGCCGATCCGGTCGGAGACCCAGCCGGTGATCGGAATCGCGATGGCCGAGGCGACGATGTAGCTGGTCAGCACCCAGGTGATCGTGTCCGCCGTCGCGCCGAGCGAGGTCTGCATATGCGGTAGCGCGACATTGGCGATGGTGGTGTCGAGGATCTGGATGATCGTCGCCAGCATCACACCGAAAGTGAGCAGCCCCTTGTTGCGCACCGGCAGCGCCGCACCCGAGGGCGGCGGGGCGGGCGGAGCGGCGGGGCTTTGCGCGGCGGTGGCCATTGGGCTGCTCTTGCTCCCCTCCCTGCAAGGGAGGGGCTGGGGGTGGGTAGGCCACGGTAAGGTGGCGCTTGGTTCGGGCGGGAAGCGACGCTGCGCGTCGCACCCACCCCCGACCCCTCCCTTGCAGGGAGGGGGGAGTTACTTGCTCACGTCCACTTTCACGTCGGCGGAAAGACCGGCGATCAGTTCGCGCGGGCTCTTGTCGTCGATCGCGATGCGGACGGGCACGCGCTGGGTGACCTTGACCCAGTTGCCGTTCGCATTCTGGGCCGGGAGGACCGAGAATTCGCTGCCGGTGCCCGCGCCGATCGAGGCGACATGACCCTTGAGCTTGAGCTTGGGATAGGCGTCGAAGCTGACTTCGGCCGGCTGGCCGACGCGCATCTTGTCGAGATCGGTTTCCTTGAAGTTGGCTTCGACCCACGAGCCGCCCGCGCGGACGACCGTGACGGCGGGCAACCCCGACATCATCATCTGCCCGACCTGGAGCCGGTCGGCCTGGCTGACGATGCCATCGACGGGCGCGTAGCGGGCGGTGCGCGACAGATCGAGCGCGGCCTTGTCGCGCTGGGCACGGGCGGCGGCGATGGCGGGGTTGATGCCGGGAACGGCGGCGCCGTCGGCGAGCTTGGAGCGAGCTTCGGCGGCGCTGGCCACGGCGCTCTGATAGCTGGCCTTGGCCTGCTCGACCGAGTGCTGTGCCTGTTCGTAGCGGGCGCGGGTGGTGAAGCCGCGGTCCATCAGCGCCTTTTGCCGGGCATAGTCCTCCTGCGCGGAGGCGATGCGGTCGCGCGCGGCCTGAATATCGGCGCCGGTGCCTTGGTAGCTCGCCTGCAGCGTGCCGACCTGGACCTGCGCATTGGCGATCGCGGCGTTCGCCTGTTCCAGCGCAATGCGATAAGGTTCGGGGTCGATGCGGAAGAGCAGGTCGCCGGCCTTGACCGGCTGGTTCTCCTTCACCGCGACCTCGACGATGCGGCCGGCGACGTCGCTGGCGACCGAGACCTTGTCCTGCTGGACATAGGCGTTGTCGGTCGAGACGGTCCCGCCCGACAATGCCCACCAGCTTCCGACCGCCGCGATCAGCAGCAGGGGCACCCCGAACATCAAGATCGGGCGCAGCCAGTTGCGCTTGCGGGGAGCGGTGGGAGGGGTGATCTCGATCGCTTCGGTAGGGTCGAGCTTGGGGTCCGCGTCAGCCATTGACGGTTTCCTTGTTGTCGTTCGCTTTGTCGTGTTCGTCGGCAAGCAGGTTGGTGCGCAGCGCCTTGAGCGCGGCGTGCATGCGGACGCGATCTTCCGGATCGACGCCGTCCATCACCTCGTCGATCATCGTATCGGCGATGGCGCGCAGCTCGATCAGCACCGGCTGTGCCTTTTCGGTGAGGTGGATGCGCCAGACGCGGCGGTCGGCGGGATCGCGGCGGCGTTCGGCCAGACCGGCATCCTCGAGCCGGTCGATCATGCGGCCGACGGTGATCGGCTCGACCTCAAGCAGATCGGCGAGCATGCCCTGATTGCATCCCTCGTTGCGCTTGAGAATGCTGAGCGTGTGCCATTGCGCACGAGTGACACCGATGCGGCGGGCGCGCACGTCGAACCGCTTCCGCATCAGGCGGGCGATGTCGTTGAGGAGGAATCCTAGAGAGTCGGGCATGAGCGGCATATAATAAGCATGCTTATATATTACGACAGCAGATTAGTTGCATTATAAAACGTAACGATTGCAGATTGCGCAATCGGTCAGGGTTTCGCGGCGGCGCAAAGTGCGGCATCCCGCGCCGATGCAGACTCAGTTTTTCGAGAGCTTCGACGGCACATCGATCGCATGGCGAGAGATGGGAGAGGGACGGCCCGTGGTGCTGATCCACGGCTATTTCTCGGACGCCAACACCAACTGGATCAAATACGGGACCGCGGCGAAGCTGGTCGCGGCGGGGTTCCGGGTGATCATGCCCGACCTGCGTGCGCATGGCGAAAGTGGCAGGCCACACGATGCTGAGGCCTATCCGCCCGACGCGCTGGCGATGGATGCCGAAGCATTCATCGCCCATCTGGGCCTCACCGACTATGATCTGGGCGGCTATTCGCTGGGCGCGCGGACCAGCGTGCGCGTGCTGGCGCGCGGGATCGCGCCGCGACCGCGCCGCGTGGTGCTGTCGGGACTGGGCGATGAGGGTGTCGTCGATACCGGGCGTCGAGCGGGCTTCTTCCGTCGCGTGCTGACCAACTTCGGCAGCTTCAAGCATGGCGACAAGGAATTCATGTCGCAGGCGTTCCTCAAGACGACCGGCGGCGATCCGGTCGCGCTGCTCGGCATTCTCGACACGTTCGTGGATACGACGGAGGCCGATGTCGCGCGGTTCGACCTGCCGGTGCTGGTCGTCGGCGGCGCGGCGGATGACGAGGTGGGATCGTTCGAGGGATTGGTCGCGATGCTTCCCGATGCCCGCTTCGTCGAGATCCCGGGCAACCATATGAGTGCCGTCACGCGCGCCGAACTGGGCGATGCGATCGTAACATTCTTGACCGCTTGACCCATTCCAAGGGCGGGAGCAGTGTCCGCCGCAATCACAAGACCAAGCCATTAAGAGGGGCCTCATGATCCGCACCGGAATTTCGACGATCGCGCTTGCGATGCTGCTGGCGGCGCCCGCCGTCGCCCAAGAGAAAGCGGCTCCAGCCGCGGGCGCCGCGACGCCGGCGGCTGCCGACGCGTTCCTGAAGCGTGCCGCGAAGGAATATGACGAGTTCTCTCAGGACGATGCGCGGATCCAGTGGCTCTACGCGACCTATATCAACGACGACACCTCCGCGCTGGTGGCCAAGAGCGGGGCCAAGGGCACCGAGATGGCGGTGCGCTTCGCGCTCGAGGCGGCGAAGTATGAGAAGGTGCCAGGCCTGTCGCCCGACACCAAGCGCCAGCTCGACATTCTGCGCAGCGGCATCACCTCGCCCGCGCCGACGC
The DNA here is from genome assembly GCF_059415525.1 of Sphingomonas sp. GW821-FHT10C01. Classification (NCBI taxonomy): domain Bacteria; kingdom Pseudomonadati; phylum Pseudomonadota; class Alphaproteobacteria; order Sphingomonadales; family Sphingomonadaceae; genus Sphingomonas; species Sphingomonas sp. GW821-FHT10C01. The sequence goes on from NZ_JBWKNK010000001.1 coordinate 1,850,732, forward strand.
GTGCGGGCGCGGCGACGGCTTTGTCCCAGCTGCAGACCGACATGCAGACCGTCTATGGCACCGGCAAGGGCACGCTGAAGGGCGAGGCGATCAACGGCAGCGACATCGAAGCGGCGATGGGTACCAACCGCAACCCGGCCGAGCTCAAGGAGATGTGGACGAGCTGGCACGACAATGTCGGCGCGCCGCAGCGTGGGGACTATCAGCGTGCCACCGGTCTGCTCAACGAGGGCGCGCGCGAGCTGGGCTTCAAGGATGTCGGCGCGATGTGGCGGTCGAACTACGACATGCCGCCGGAGGAGTTCGCCAAGCTCACCGACAAGCTCTGGAACGAAGTGAAGCCGCTCTATGAGTCGCTGCACACCTATGTCCGCTGGAAGCTCAACGAGAAATATGGCGACGCCGTCCAGCCCAAGACCGGACCGATCCGCGCCGACCTGCTCGGCAATATGTGGGCGCAGGAATGGGGCAACATCTATGACGTCGTCGCGCCGCCGGGATCGGGCGACCTGGGCTATGACGTCACCGACCTGTTGAACGCGAAGAAGTATGACGCGATCAAGATGGTGAAGGCGGGCGAGGGCTTCTACTCGTCGCTGGGCCTGGCGCCGATGCCGGATACCTTCTGGAAGCGCTCGCAGTTCGTGAAGCCGGCCGACCGCGAGGTTCAGTGCCACGCCTCGGCCTGGAATCTCGACAATGTCGACGACCTGCGCATCAAGATGTGCATCAAGGTCAATGGCGACGACTTCACCGTCATCCATCACGAGCTGGGCCATAACTATTACCAGCGCGCCTACAACAAGCTGCCGCTGATCTATCGCAACGGCGCCAATGACGGCTTCCACGAGGCGATCGGCGATTTCGTCGCGCTGTCGATCACGCCGGATTACCTCGTCTCGATCGGCCTGCTCGACGCGGGCAAGGTGCCGAGCGCGGACAAGGATACCGGTCTGCTGCTGCGCCAGGCGATGGACAAGGTCGCGTTCCTGCCGTTCGGCCTGCTGATCGACAAGTGGCGCTGGGGCGTGTTCTCGGGCGGGATCAAGCCGACCGGCTATCAGGGCGCATGGGATGCGCTGCGGCTGCAGTATCAGGGCATCACCCCGCCGGTGAAGCGCGACGAGACCAAGTTCGATCCGGGCGCGAAGTACCACATCCCGGCGAACGTGCCCTACACGCGCTACTTCCTGGCGCGTCTGCTGCAGTTCCAGTTCTACAAGGCGGCGTGCGATCAGGCCGGCTGGAAGGGCCCGCTCCATCGCTGCTCCTTCTATGGCAACAAGGAGGTCGGCACGAAGCTGGACGCGATGTTGGCGATGGGCGCGTCCAAGCCCTGGCCCGATGCCCTCCAAGCCTTCACCGGCAGCCGCGAGATGAGCGGCGCGGCGATGGTCGAGTATTTCGCGCCGCTGAAGGCGTGGCTCGACGAGCAGAACAAGGGCAAGCCGACCGGCTGGTAAGGCGGGTTACTGCCTGAATTGGAAACGGCCGCCGCGGACATCCCGCGGCGGCCGTTGCTATTTCCGGCGGAGGCCGGTCAGGCCTTGCCCTTGCCTTTCGGCTTGGCGTCCGCGGTGTCGGTGGGACCACCGGCACCCTTCTTGACCGCGTAGAAGATTCCGACTGCGGCCGCGCCGATCGCGGCGACGCCGCCGATCACCGATGCGAAGAAGTTGCGGTCACCCATCTGCTCGCGCTTTTCCGCGACGAACTGGACCGGGGCGGACTCGCTGACGCTGTGCGCGGCCGACTGCGCGGCGGCGCTGACCTTGGCGGCCGCGGCCTGCGCGGCGGCGCGAGGGCCAGTGGATGCGGCCTTGGGCTTGGCGGTGGCCTTGGGCTTTGCCGTTGCGGCGGCGGGCTTGCGTGCCGCAGCCTTGCGCCGGGCGGGGGGCGCCTTGGCGGGAGCCTTGGCCGGGGCGGTGGTTTCCGCCTTGGGCGCGGCAGCAGGTTTCGCTGCCTTGGGCTTGGCGGCGGGTTTCTTCGCCGGCGCCTTCTTGGCGGCGGGCTTCTTGGCGGGCGCGGTCTCGGCCCCTTCAGTCGTCGGCTTGGTCGGCGCCTTGGCCATCACGATCCTCCAGTGGTTTCGTGTCTGTAACCACCGTGAAGCAATTCGGTTTCCACGGTCAATGCGGGATGTTTACCGGAAAGTGCGGGGCGATGCCGCCGCCGTTCACCGGAACGGCGGCTCGTTGAACGCGCGCAACTTGCGCGAATGGAGCTTGGCGCCCTCGCGGCGGAGCTGTTCGCACGCCTCGATCCCGATCTTCAGATGCTCGGCGATCGCCCGCTCATAGAAGCGGTTGGCCTGGCCCGGGAGCTTGAGTTCGCCATGGAGCGGCTTGTCCGAGACGCAGAGCAGCGTGCCGTAGGGCACGCGAAAGCGATAGCCCTGCGCGGCTAGGGTCGCGCTCTCCATGTCGACGCCGACCGCGCGGCTGAGTGAAAAGCGCAATGCCGAGCGCGAGAAGCGCAGCTCCCAGTTGCGATCGTCGGTGGTGACGATGGTACCGGTGCGCAGGCGGCGCTTCAGTTCCTCGCCCGACTGGCCCGAGACGACCTCCGCCGCACGCGCGAGCGCCTGCTGCACCTCGGCGATGGCGGGGACGGGGATTTCAGGCGGCAGCACGTCGTCGAGGACATGGTCGTCGCGCAGATAGGCGTGGGCGAGGACATAGTCGCCGATCCGCTGGCTCGGGCGCAGGCCGCCGCAATGGCCGATCATCATCCACGCCTCGGGCCGGAGCACGGCGAGGTGATCGGTGATCGTCTTCGCATTGGACGGGCCGACGCCGATATTGACCAGCGTGATGCCGGTGCCGTCTTCGGCCATCAGATGCCATGCGGGCATCTGGTGCCGGCGCCAGGCGCCGTCGGTCAGCAGCGTCTCGGGATCGTCGCCGGCGCGGATGACGATGCCGCCTGGGCCGGAAACGCCGATGAATCGGCTGTCCTCTCCCGCCTCGTTCGCGCCAAGCTGCGCGCAGGCCCAGCGAACGAATTCATCGACATAGCGATGATAGTTGGTGAACAAGATGTACTGCTGGCTGTGCTCCGACGGGGTGCCGGTATAATGGCGCAGCCGCGCGAGGCTGAAGTCGGTGCGCAACCCGTCGAACAGTGCAAGAGGGCGCGTCTGGTCGAGGCTGATCCAGGTGCCGTCGGCGATCTCGTCACCGATATGCGCCAGTTCGGTCGCGGGGAAGTACCGCGCCAGCTCGAGCGCCGACACCTCGTCGAGCCGCAGCGCGTGGCCGGGATCGATGACATAGGGGAAGGGGATTTCCTGACGCCCGGGGACCGCGGTCACCTCGACATCATAATCCTCGATCAGCAGGGTGAGCTGTTCGATCAGATAATCGGCGAACATCGCGGGCTTGGTCACGCTGATCGCGTAATCGCCCGGAGTGACCAGGCGGCCGAAGCTGCGTGCCGGGGTTGGGCGATCGACCTCGTTGCGATAGCTGACGCGAATTTCGGGATAGGCGAAGCTGCCGTCCTTGCGGCGCGCCGGATCGGGCGGTGTGCCCTGCGTCAGATAGAGAGTAAGGGCGTCCTGAAGGCGGGTGACGGACGCGGTGTAGAGCCGATCCAGTTCGGCTACGATCTTTTCTGCTGTTGTCATCTACCACGGCTAATGCGCCAAGATGACATTAGCAAGACCGGCAAACGCCCGAAATGTGACGCGCGGGGGCGGCCCGCGCGCCCGGATGGCTTACTTGGTCTCTTCTTTCTCGCGCAGCTTGCTGATGCCATAGGCGGCCCCCGCGACTGCGGCAGCGGCGCCCGCGGCGACCGCGGCGGTGGCGGCCGGATGCTTCTTCGCGGTCTCGATTGCGCTGGTCACGGCCTCGCTGACCGCGCCGCGCGCATCGGCGAGGGCGTCTCTCGTGCGGTCGCGCAGCGAATCCTGGGTCCCGATCTCGGGGGTCGTTGGGGCGATTTCGTCGATCATCTCGCGTCTCCTTCCATCGACAGAACCGATTGCGGGCGCGGCGGTTCCCCTCGGACGAGGGGGCCGTCGCGCCCGCGAAACGTTCAGACGATAGTGAAAGCGGTCAGAGATTCTCGAGCAGATGCTCGGCCGAGCTGACCTTGAACTCGCCCGGCGCCTCGACATGCAGCTGCTCGACGACGCCGTCGTTGACCAGCATCGAGAAGCGCTGGCCGCGCGTGCCGAGGCCGAACTTGCTGCCGTCCATTTCCAGACCCACGGCCTTGGCGAATTCACCATTGCCGTCGGCAAGCATCGCGATGTCGCCGGCATCGGCGCTCTTGCCCCATGCACCCATCACGAACGCGTCGTTGACCGCTGTGCAGGCGATTTCGTCGACGCCCTTGGCTTTGAGCTCAGCCGCCTTCTCGACATAGCCGGGCAGGTGACGCGCCGAGCAGGTCGGGGTGAATGCGCCGGGTACCGAGAACAGCGCGACCTTGCGGCCCGCGAAGAAATCGTCCGAGGTGACCTGCTCCGGGCCGTTTTCGGTGGGCTTGACGAAGGTGGTGCTAGGCACGCGATCGCCGATCTGGATGGTCATGCTGGATCTCCTCTCGGACCGCGACATGCGGCCCGCGCCTCAATTGGCCCACGCCGCGACTTTTTCAAGCGTGGCGGAGCCGATCGGCTGCCGATATGTTGAGTGGAGATGGAGTCTTCAGCGTATCTCACCGGCCAGATCCTGCTCGCGCTGCCAGGAATCGGCGATCCGCGGTTCGAACGCGCGGTGATCGCGATGTGCGCGCATGACGAGCATGGCGCGCTGGGGATCGGCATCGGCCAGACCGTGTCGGGGCTGGGCCTTCACGAATTGCTCGAACAGTTCGAGATCGATCCGGGTCAGGCGCCCGATGCGCCGGTGCATTTCGGCGGGCCGGTCGAGCCGCGGCGCGGATTCGTGCTCCACTCGACCGACTGGGGCGGGCAGGACACGGTCGATGTCGCCGGGCGCTGGGCATTGTCGGGGACGATCGACGTGCTGCGCGCCATCGCCGAGGGCAAGGGGCCGGCGCACTGGCTGGTCGCTTTGGGCTATGCCGGCTGGGGTAAAGGTCAGCTTGACGAGGAGATGACCCGCCACGGCTGGTTCAATGTGCCGGGTGCGACCGACCTTCTCTATGATGTCGATGTGTTCAAACGCTGGGAGCAGGGCTTCGCACGGGAAGGTATCGACCCCCGGCTGCTCGCGCCGAGCACGGGCACAGCCTAGCCCGCATAGCGCGCGGCGAGCGTTGTCGCCGCCGCCCGCATCGCGTCGCGCAGTTCTGGTGGTTCCAGCACTTCGACCTCGACCCCGAGCTTGAGCAATTCGCGTGTGGCGTGGTCGATCGTCTCGATCGGGATCGTCGCCTCTACCCAGCCGTCCGTGTCGGGCAATGAGGCGGTGCGGCGCGCCATCTCGATCGCGGCGGCGGCGAGCACGGGCAGCCGCTCCAGCCCGAGCGGTGAGAGGCGGAGCGTGGCGGTGCCTTGATACAGGCTGGCCTCGAACGCGCGGACGCTGGCGGTCCAGTGGGCGGCGAGGTCGAAATCGGCGGGGCGTTCGAAACGCTCGCCGGTCAGGTCGAGCGAACGGATCGCATCGACGCGATAGGTGCGCGGCACCGAGCGACCGGTCGCGACGAGGTACCAGATGCCGCCCTTGAGGACGAGACCGAGCGGGGAGAGCATGCGCTCGGCCGTGGCGCTCCAGCTTTCGTAGCGGACGCGAATACGTTCGCCGCCCCACACGGCGGCGGCAAGTTGTGGCAGGAAGGCGAGGTCGCTCGCCGCGCGATACCAGTCGATCGGGTCGAGGTGAAAGCGCGCGGCGACGCGCGAGGCGTCGGCGCGGCGTGCGGAGGGCAGGGCAGCAAGCAGCTTCAATCGCGCGGCGGCGGTGGATTCACCGAGGCCCAGCTCTGCTGCCGGACCTTCGAGGCCTGAGAGGAACAGCGATTCCGCTTCGGCTGGAGTCATGCCGGTGAGGCGAGTGGTATAGCCTTCGAGCAGCTGGAACCCGCCCTCGCGCCCGCGATCGGCATAGACCGGCACGCCGGATGCGCTCAGATCGTCGATATCGCGGTAGATGGTGCGCACCGACACCTCGAACTCATCGGCGAGCGATTGCGCGGTCATGCGGCCGCGCGCCTGCAGCAACAAGAGAATCGAAACGAGGCGGCTCGCGCGCATTTCGATTCCCTAGCAGATTAAAGCTGACAAAAGGTGTCAGGTTTAGGGGTGCAATAAGCCGGTCACACGCAATCGACCGGAGATCGACGATATGAACACCCCTCATCTCGAAACGCGCCGTGGCGCATTGGTTCAGGCACTGGGTCTCGCCGCGGCTGGTGGACTGCTTGTCCAGGGCTTCCGTGCCGATGCTGCGGAAGGACCGGCGTCCGACTGGGCGTGGCTTGCGGGAAGCTGGAAGGTGCGCCATCGCCGGCTCACGTCGCGGCTGACCGGCAGCACCGAGTGGCAGGAGTTCGACGGCACATGCGTCAATTGGCCGTTGATGGGCGGAGCGGCGAATGTCGACGACAATGTGATCGCGCTGCCAGCGGGCGATTATCACGGCGTCAGCGTGCGCTGCTTCAACCCGGAGACGCGGAAGTGGGGGATCTGGTGGATCGACTCCCGCTTTGCCCGAATGGAGCCGCCCGTCTGGGGCGAGTTCCGGGACGGCGTCGGCACCTTCATGGGGGCTGACTCGCACAAGGGTGTCCCAGTGACGGCACGGTTCCGCTGGTCGGCAATCACCGCGACATCGGCGCATTGGGAGCAGGCCTTCTCCACCGATGGCGGCGAGAGCTGGGAGACCAACTGGCATATGGATTTCACGCGCGTGCCGGCGTGAAATGCGAATGTCGCGGCGCTTGGCGCGGGTGGCATATAAAGATATCTTTATGTTTCATTTGCGCAGGCGCGGCGAATTCGCTAGGGGCGCGGCGATGCCGCCGGGATTCCCGGCGCGATGCTTCACAACCGGAGAACCTGTCGTGGCCACCGTGCTCGAAAAAACCGATTACGTCGTCAAGGATATCTCGCTCGCCGATTTCGGCCGCGCCGAGATGAACATTGCCGAGACCGAAATGCCCGGCCTGATGGCGCTGCGCGCCGAGTTTGGCGCTGCACAACCGCTGAAGGGCGCGCGCATCACCGGCTCGCTGCACATGACGATCCAGACCGCGGTGCTGATCGAGACCCTGACCGCGCTGGGCGCAGAGGTCCGTTGGGCGACCTGCAACATCTTCTCGACCCAGGATCACGCCGCCGCCGCCATCGCCGCGTCGGGCGTGCCGGTGTTCGCGGTGAAGGGCGAGAGCCTGGCCGAATATTGGGACTATGTCGGCGACATCTTCAGCTGGGACGGCGACGTCGAAGGCCAGACCTGCAACATGATCCTCGATGATGGCGGCGACGCCACGATGTTCGCGCTGTGGGGCGCGAAGCTCGAAGCCGGCCACGCCATGCCCGAGCCCGAGAATGAGGAAGAGGTCGAGATGCAGCGCGCGCTGAAGGCGTTCATCGCCAAGCGCCCCGGCTATCTCACCGAGACCGTCAAGGCGATCAAGGGCGTGTCGGAAGAGACCACCACCGGCGTGCATCGCCTGTATGCGATCGCGAAGAAGGGCGAGCTGCCTTTCCCGGCGATCAACGTCAACGACAGCGTCACCAAGTCGAAGTTCGACAACCTCTATGGCTGCAAGGAATCGCTGGTCGACGCGATCCGTCGCGGCACCGACGTGATGCTGGCCGGCAAGGTCGCCTGCGTCGCCGGCTTCGGCGATGTCGGCAAGGGTTCGGCCCAGTCGCTCCGCAACGGCGGCGCGCGCGTCCTGGTCACCGAAATCGATCCGATCTGCGCGCTGCAGGCGGCGATGGAGGGCTTTGAGGTCGTGACGATGGAAGAGGCGGTCGAGCGCGCCGACATCTTCTGCACCGCGACCGGCAATGCCGATGTGATCACCGCGGAGCACATGAAGGGCATGAAGAACATGGCCATCGTGTGCAACATCGGCCACTTCGACAGCGAGATCCAGATCGCCGCCCTGTCGAACTACAAGTGGACCGAAGTGAAGCCGCAGGTCGACCTGGTCGAATTCCCGGACGGCAAGCAGATCATCATCCTGTCGAAGGGCCGCCTGGTGAACTTGGGCAACGCGACCGGCCACCCGTCGTTCGTGATGTCTTCGTCCTTCACCAACCAGGTGCTGGCGCAGATCGAACTGTGGACCAAGGGCGGCGAGTACGCGAACGACGTGTTCGTCCTCCCGAAGCACCTCGACGAGAAGGTCGCCGAGCTGCACCTCGAGAAGCTTGGCGTGAAGCTGACCAAGCTCAGCCAGAAGCAGGCCGACTATATCGGCGTGCCGGTTGAAGGTCCGTTCAAGCCGGATCACTACCGCTACTAAGGTCCGCAACAGTCGACAAAGTGCGACTGTCGAAATGAAGAGGGCGCGTCCGGCACCGGACGCGCCTTTTTTCATGTCTGCTATTTACCAGTTGGGAAGGGGGATGCTGGCACGTGTTGTGCCAACGCAACACTCTGTCCGAAAACGGTAACATAGGGTTGCGCGATGCAACCGGTTGGGCGCATCCAAGACCATTGAGGGCAAATCACAAAAAGGGATCAGGTATGAGTTCGCTCCACTCCCGTAAGGCTGGCTATCGTCTCGCCGCTTCGTTCACCGCGATCGTTCTGGCGGGCGCCGTTCCGGCATTCGCGCAGGACGCGGCGACCGCGGAAGCCGATCCCAGCGAGACCGTGGTGATCACCGGCTCGCGTATCGCGCGCCCCGAACTGGCGCTTCCGAACCCGGTTCAGGTGGTGTCGGGTGAGGCGATCGAGCAGTCGGGCAAGACTAACCTGACCGACTTTCTTGCCGAGACTCCCGCGCTGCTCGGCTCGCAGACGGGCATCAAGGCAGCCGGCTCGGCGCTGCTTGGCGGTTCGCAGAACGTGGGCGTCAACAACCTGAATCTTCGCAATCTGGGCACCGATCGCACGCTGGTGCTGGTCGATGGGCGTCGTCACGTCGCCGGCTACCCAGGTACCGCCGCGGTCGACATCAACACCATTCCCACCGACCTGGTCGAGAAGATCGACATCCTGACCGGCGGCGCTTCGGCGATCTATGGCGCCGACGGCGTTTCGGGCGTGGTCAACTTCGTCCTCAAGAAGGATTTCGACGGCCTGCGGCTGCGCGCGCAGAACGATATTTCGCAGCGCGGCGACGCGGGGGAGCGCTTCATCGCGGTCACCCTCGGCAAGAACTTCGCCGATGGACGCGGCAATATCACCGCTTCCTACGAATTCCAGGAAACCGACCAGTTCAGCCAGCGTCGGCGTCTGAATTATGGTCTGACCGGCCCGTCCTATGCGTTCGTGCGCAACCCGAACGATGGCGCACCCGGCAGCGCGACGGACGATCCCAATGTCCCGGATCGCCTGTTGTTCACCGATCTGCGCTGGGCCGATAGCTCGATGGGTGGCGCGATCGACTTTGACGGCGACGGGGTTCCCGATCGTACCGGCGAAGGCGGCATCTACGACCGTGGTGCCCTGCTTCCAGGCTCCTCGTTCACGCGGGGCGGGTCGAGCACCCCGCGCGAGAGCTATTATGGCGACTATACGCCCTATATCCGCCGCCACATCGCCAACGTCATGGGTCGCTATGAGTTCAGCCCGGCGTTCGAACTCTATGCCGAAGGCAAGTATGTCCGTTCAAAGGCGTTCACGGATTCGCAGCCGACCTATGACTTCCTGACCGAGCTGTTTTCCGACAACGCCTATCTGATCCAGCGTTTCGGTGCGGCCACCGCCGCGAATGGCGCCGTCATGACCCGCGACAATTTCGACTTGGGAATTCGCGGTTCGGCGATGGAGCGCGAGCTGTTCCGGACCGTCGTCGGCGCGAAGGGCGAGCTGGGATCGAACCTGCGCTATGACATCTCCTATGTCTTTGGTCAGTCGACGCAGAGGGCGACCAACCTGAACGACCGTATCACCGAGCGCTATTATGCGGCGCTGGATGCGGTTCGGGACGTCAACGGCAACATCACCTGCCGGATTAACCTGCCTGGCGAAACCACGATCCGTGGCGCGAATTACGGTGGCCAGCCCGTCTACAACGGCGCACCGAAGACCTTCGCGAAGGGCCAGTGCGTTCCGATCAACATGCTCGGCAATGGTTCGCCGTCGCAGGCTGCCCTGGATTTCGTCACGGTCGATCATAGCGACTGGGCCCGTCTTCAGCAGCATGTCGTGTCGGCCGCGATTTCGGGCGATACCGGTTCGTTCTTCAAGCTGCCCGGCGGACCGGTCGGTTTCGCGATCGGCGCGGAATATCGCAAGGAGAAGAGCCATTACATCCCGTCGGATCTGACGCTGAACGGGCAGCTGATGGACAGCTCGCAGTCGCCCGTCAGCAAGGGCAGCTTCGACGTCAAGGAAATCTTCGGCGAGATCAATTTGCCGATCCTGGCCAATATGCCGTTCGCGGAGAATCTGTCGGTCGGCGCCGCGGTCCGTCTGTCGGACTATTCGACGATCGGCACGACGACGACGTGGAACGTCAACGGCAGCTATTCGCCGGTGCGCGACATCACGTTCCGCGGAACCTATTCGGAGGCGGTGCGCGCGCCGAACATCAACGAATTGTTCGCACCGCAGGGCGGCACTTATGAGTTCATCACCGACCCATGCGGTCCGGACCGGCTGGCGGAAGGCACGCAGTACCGCGCAGCCAATTGTAGGGCGGCGCTGACCGCCGCCGGTTTGTCGCCCGCGCAGCAGGCGGCGTTCAACCCCGCGAACGACTTCACCTCGCCGCAGAACAGCAGCCTGCTCGGCCTTCAGGGCGGTAACCCGAACCTGCAGGAAGAAACGGCAAGGACATGGACGGCCGGCGTCGTGCTGCGCCCGTCCTTCATTCCGGGTCTGTCGATCACCGCCGACTGGTATGACATTCGCCTGACCCAGGCGATCCGCTATTCGACCGCTCAGGACATTGTCGATCTGTGCGTCGATCAGCCGACGCTGACCAACGTCTATTGCGGACTGATTTCGCGTGGTTCGAACGGCTATATCAACAACTATTCGATCGTCCCGGCGAACGTCGCCGCGTACGAGACCGCTGGTCTCGACGTCTCGCTCGCCTATCGCTTCACGCCGTTCGAGAATGCCGGAACCTTCAATATCCGGCTGAACGGCAACTATCTGAACAAGCTCACGTTCGTACCTACCCTCGGTGCGGATCCCGAGAACGAAATGGACTCGTCGCTACGCCCCGCGCCGAAGTACACCGCCAATTTCGATCTGACCTGGACCAAGGGGCCGCTGACGCTGAACTACGGGATCAACTGGTTCTCCAAGACCCGCCGCGTCACCCGCGAGCAGGAAGCGGCGAACCCCGATTACGTGCCGGCCGGCTACATCTGGTACAAGGAGAAGTGGGAGCACGAGATGTTTATCGGCTATGATGTCGATGAGCGTTTCAACATCTATGCCGGTGTCAACAACCTGTTCGACACCAAGCCAGATGTGGGCGCCAGCGGCTATCCGATCAGCGCCGTGGGCCGCTCGTTCTTCCTGGGCGTCAAGGCCAAGGTGTTCTGAGCCAAGACGACACCGTGAAATCTGGGGGCCGGACCTGTTCCGGCCCCTTTTTTGTGTCGACCGGGCGCGAGCGCGCTTCTGTTTCGCCGTCCGGGTTTGCGGGCGCGAAAGCATGTCCTAAGAGCCGTAGGATGAAGAACGGCGCGACGCGGTGATCGAACTCTCCAACGCTGCGGCGGTCACCGCCGGCGCGGTCGTCGCGCTGCTCGTCCTGACGGGCGCGGCGATGCTGTTCGTGGGGTTGCGCGCGCGGTCGCGGGCCGCCGATGTGCTCGATGCGCATCGGCGCGCCGATGCGCTGGCCGCCAGCGCTCCCGCGCAGACGATGGTGGTGCGCGCCGACGGACGCGTCGAACTGGGCGACAAGCTCGCCGATCTGCTGGGCCTGGAGGCCGTGCCCACGCATTTGTCCGAGATCACCGGCAATGAAGCGGTGTTCGAGCGCGTGGAAGCCGCTGCGTTGGAACAGGATATTGCTGCCGCGCAACGGGCCGCCCGTCCGTTCCGGGCGACGGTGCGCGCGCGTGGATCGTCGCGGACGCTGTTGGTGATCGGTCAGCGCGCGCCCGACGCTGTGCGTGCGCCCGGCGGGGTCGTGCTGTGGGTGTTCGACGCCACCGAGGCACAGGAAGAGGTGGCTCGCCTGTCCGATACCGCGTCGCGCTATCGCGAGGCGTTCGAATCGCTTACCGGCCTGATCCAGTCGGCGCCGATGCCGATGTGGTATCGCGACCGCGACCTGCGGCTGGCGATGGTCAACAGCGCCTATGTCGCCGCGGTCAACGGCAAGGATGCCGAAGCGGTGGTCAAGGCCGGGATCGAACTGGTCGATGCGGCCGCGCCGGGTGGGCCGCTGGCCAGCCCGGCCAAGGCGCGGGAAGCAGGGCGGCCCAGAATGGTCAAGCTGCCCGCGACGATCGCGGGCGCGCGGCGGATGCTCCATATCCACGACGTGCCGCTGCCCACCGGCGGCGTCGCGGGCTTCGCGGTCGATGTCGAGGAACTGGAACGCGCGCGCGCCGGGATCAAGCGCGCCGACGATGCGCAGCGCGAGACGTTCGATCGGCTTTCGGCGGGTGTGGCGCAGTTCTCGGCCGATCGCAGCCTGGTGTTCTGCAACCAGCCCTTCCGGCGCATGTTCGCGATGCGCAACGAATGGCTGGCCGACAAGCCCGAGTTCGAACGCGTGCTCGAGCGGATGCGCGAGGCGAACCGGTTGCCGGTGGTGCGCGACTTCCCGGGCTGGAAGGCTGAGCGGCGCGACTGGTTCCGCGCTGATGCCGCGCGTGAAGAGAATTGGGCGCTGGCGGGCGGCAACCATCTGCGCGTCGTCGCCCAGCCGCTGCCCGAGGGCGGGCTGCTGGTGATCTTTGAGGATCTGACCGAGCAGGTTCAGCTTGCCAGTGCGCGCGACACGCTGCTGCGCGTGCGTACCGCGACCTTTGACAATCTGTTCGAAGCGCTGGGCGTGTTCACCGCCGACGGGCGGCTGCAATTGTGGAACAACCGCTTCCGTCAGCTCTGGGGCTTTGACGAAGCCTATGTCGCCAGCCACCCGCGTGTCGATGCGTTGGCGAAGCAGGCGGGCAGCCTGCTCGCCAATCCGGGCCGCGCCGTGCTGATGGGCGAACTGATCCGCGCCGCGACGATCGAACGGCAACAGCGCGGCGCGACGATCGAGTTCAAGGATGGGCGCTTCTTCGAGGTTGCAGCGGTGCCGTTGCCCGACGGCAACGCGCTGTTCACGATGCTCGACGTTTCGGACCGACGCCGCGTCGAGAACGCGCTGCGCGAGCGTAACGACGCGCTTCAGACAGCGGACCGGGTCAAGACCGCCTTTGTCGCGAACATGAGCTACGAACTGCGCACGCCGCTCACCTCGATCCAGGGGTTCGCGGAGATGCTGCATGGTGGCTATGCGGGCGACCTGTCGCAGAGCGGAAGCGAATATACCGAGGCGATCCTGTCGTCGGTCGAGCGGCTGGGCGCACTGGTCGACGATGTTCTCGACCTCACCCGCGAGGATGACGGGGTGGCGCGCGGGACGGTCGATCTGGAGCTGACCGCGGGTGCGGCGGCCGAAGCGGTCGCGCCGGCAGCGCAGGCCAAGCGGATCGAGCTGGCGGTGGAGGTGCAGGGCAGCGCCGGGACGACACTGGGCGATGCACGGCGTATCCGTCAGACGATCGAACATCTGCTGCGCAACGCGATCGCGAATACGCCCGACAAGGGCCGCGTCCTTCTGCACATCGACGGAACCCCGAAGGGCGCGCGGATCGTCGTTTCGGACAATGGGCCGGGCATGGCCAAGAAGCTGGCCGACAAGGCGTTCGAGCGCTTTGCGCAGCCGGGGATCAGCCGCAACGGCGATCGCGCGCTGGGCCTGGGCCTGCCGCTCGCCAAGCAGTTCGTCGAGGCGCATGGCGGCACGATCGAGCTGGTCTCTGAACCGGGGCAGGGGACGATGGTGATCGTGGAGCTGCCGCGCGGATGATCCGGTTGGCGGATGCGGCTGCGAGCGAAGCGCTGGGCGCGCGGCTGGCGGCACTCGCCCAGCCGGGCGACGTGATCGCGTTGTCGGGGCAGTTGGGTGCGGGCAAGACCAGCATCGCGCGCGGGCTGCTCGCCGCGCTGGGGCTGGAAGGGGAGGCGCCGTCGCCGAGCTTCGCGATCGTTCAGCCCTATGCCCCGCCCGAAGTGCGGTTTCCGGTGCTGCATGTCGACCTCTACCGCATCGACGATCCGAACGAGACCGAGGAACTGGGGCTGGACGATGCGCGCTATGATTCGCTGCTGATCGTCGAATGGCCCGAGCGGTTGCCGGCATCCGCGTGGAACGATGCGCTGTGGCTCACCCTGACGATCGAGCCGGATGGCGCGCGCGGCTTGACAGCGCAGGTGCCCGCGTCATGGAAGGACCGATGGTTCCCGACATGAATCCGCCCGCACGGGCGCCGTATTTTCTGGACGAGCTGGGCTGGGGGGATGGAGAGATCCTGCCGCTGGCCGGTGACGCGTCGTTCCGCCGCTATTTCCGGGTGCAGGCGCCCGGGCGCAGCGCGATCCTGATGGATGCGCCGCCGCCGCATGAAGATCCGCGACCGTTCATCGATGTCGCCCGCTGGCTGGTTGGACGTGGGTTCGCCGCGCCGCGCATCTATGGCGAGGACCTTGATACCGGCCTGGTGCTGATCGAGGATTTTGGCGATGCGCGGCTGCGCGAGACCGTCGATGCCGCGCCCGAGAGCGAGCTTCGCCTCTACGAAGCGGCGATCGACGTGCTGGTCCGCCTGCGCGACCATGCGGCGGCCGAGGTTGGCCCCTATGATCGCGACGTCTATCAGCGCGAAGCGGCGCTGCTGACCGAATGGTATTGCCCGGCCGTGGAGCTGGACGTCGATATCGACGGCTATGTCGCGGCGTGGGATGCCGTGCTGGCGCCGGTGCTCGACGGGACTCCGGTGACGGTATTGCGCGACTATCACGCCGAAAATCTGATGCTGATCGAGGGCAGCGAAACCTTCGGCCTGCTCGACTTCCAGGATGCGCTGGCGGGCCATCCCGCCTATGATCTCGTCTCGTTGCTGCAGGATGCGCGACGCGACGTACACCCGGACCTGGAAGCCGCCTTGTTGGACCGCTATCGCCGGATCACCGGCGCCGATGAACGCTTCTTCGACGCCTATCATGTGCTGGGCGCCCAGCGGAACGCGAAGATCATCGGTATCTTCACGCGCCTGTGGAGGCGCGACGGCAAGCCGCGCTATCCCAGCCTGTGCCCGCGTGTCTGGGGCTATCTGGAGCGTGATCTCAAGCACTCCGCGCTGGCGCCGGTCGCCGCGTGGTTCGACGCCAATATTCCCGCGCATCTGCGCGGCGATCCGATGACGGTGACCGCGTGACGACAAAGAAGACGCTCGCGTTGCGTCCGGTGCCCAATGCGGCGGTACCGGAAACGGCGATGGTGATGGCGGCGGGTCTGGGCAAGCGGATGCGTCCGCTGACCGCGACGCGCCCCAAGCCGTTGATCGAGGTCGCGGGCAAGCCGTTGATCGATCATGCGTTCGACCGGCTGCGCAGCGCCGGGGTCAAGCGTGCGGTGGTCAACGTCCATTATCTGGCCGATGCGCTGGAAGCGCATGTCACGCACCGGATCAAGGACGTCGAGGTCGTCGTCTCCGACGAGCGCAAGCAGCTGATGGAAACCGGCGGCGGGCTGGTGCAAGCACGCGAGCTGCTGGGCGATCAGCCGTTCCTGTGCGTCAACAGCGACAATCTGTGGATCGATGGCCCGATCGACGCGATCCGCCAGCTCGCGGCGGCGTGGGACGATGAGACGATGGACGCGCTGTTGCTGCTTGTCCCGCTGGCCCGCGCGCATTGCCATCCCGGCAATGGCGATTTCCATATCGACGCGTTCGGCAAGATCACTCGCCGCCGCGCCCCGGGGCGGCTCGCGCCCTTCGTCTATACCGGCGTCCAGATTCTCTCGCCGCGGGTGATCCGCGACTGGCCCGAGGGGCCGTTCTCGACCAATTTGTTCTGGGAACGTGCGATCGAAGCGGGCCGCGCCTATGGCGTGGTGCATCAGGGGCTGTGGTTCGACGTCGGCTCACCGCCAGCCATTGCTGCGACCGAAGCGGTGCTGGCGGATGGGTGAGGGGCGCGGCCTCCACCTCTACTCCATCCCGCCGCACCGGGCCTTTGCCGACGCACTTGCACAAGGGTTGATCCGTCGCTTCGGCGGCGATCCGCTGCGACTGGCGCGCGGGATCGTGCTGGTGCCGACCAACCGCGCGAAGAAGGCGATCACCGATGCGTTCGTCCGTGCGAGCGGGGGCGGGCTGCTACTGCCCCGGTTGGTGGCGATGGGTGACCCGGAGCTGGATGAGGCGGCGGGGCCGTTCCTCGATCCGGCGGACGATGAAGACCCGGTTCCGCCCGCTGTTGACCCGCTTCAGCGACGGCTGATCCTTGCTCGACTGGTTCAGGCCGGGCAGCCGGGAATCGATGCGGCGGAGGCGGTGCGGCTCGCAGGCGACCTTGGACGCACGCTCGATCAGTTGCTGATCGAGGAAATCGATCCTCGGCGGATGCGCGATGTGGCGGTGGGGGAACTGTCCGAACATTGGCAACGCTCGCTCGATTTGTTCGAGATCGCATTGGGCAAATGGCCGCAGGAGCTTGAAAGGTTTGGCCGGATCGATCTGGCGGAACGGCGCAACCGGCTGCTCGACCGGGTTTCGGCGTGGTGGCGGCGGGATCCACCCGATCGCTTCATCTGCGCGGCGGGCATCACGACGTCGGCCCCCGCGATCGCGCGGCTGTTGCGGGTTGTCGCAGGTTTACCGGGCGGGATGGTGGTCTTCCCCGGGGTCGATCTGGCGATGGGTGATGCGGAGTGGGGGATGCTGGGGCCGTTCGAGGCGGACCCGGTGACCGGCCGGCGTAAGCGTTCGCTGGAGACTCATCCGCAATTCCACCTGAAGCTGCTGATCGACCGGATGGGCGTGCAGCGTGGCGAGATCGAGCCATGGCGCGTCGCAACCGAGCTGGACGCACCGCCCGCGCGCAGCAAGGCGATCGCCAGTGCGATGATGCCGGCCGAACTGACCAAGGGCTGGAGCGATCTGCCCGCCGCCGAACGCCGACTCGCCGAAGTGCGCGCACTCGAAGTCGCGACCCCGGCAGAGGAAGCACAGGCGATCGCGCTGGCACTGCGCGAGGCGCTGGAGACCGAAGGTCGGACCGCTGCGCTCGTGACGCCAGACCGGGCGCTGGCGAAGCGGGTGGCCGCGCATTGCGCGCGCTGGGGCCTGGCGATCGACGATTCCGCGGGCGTGGCGCTCGCCAGCCTGCCGCCCGGAACCTTGTTGCTCGCATTGGCAGAGGCGGGCGCGCAGGCCTTCGCGCCGCTCGCGCTGCTCGCGCTGCTCAAGCACCCGCTGGTCGGGGCGGGCGAGGATCGGCTGGCATGGCTGGAGGGAGCGAGGACGCTCGACATGGCGCTGCGTGGCCCACGTCCGGCAGCGGGGCTGGCCGGGATCGAGACGCATCTGGCGAATGACGAGGGCTATGACGCGCACGTCCGGCGCTCGGCGCTCGGCTGGTGGCGGGACGTGTCGCCTATGCTGGTCCCACTCGAAGCGCTCTATGCGGGCGGCGCGGCACCATTGACCGCTTTGCTGGCGCAGCTCCGCGAGACCGCGACGGCGCTATGTGGTGACGGGCTATGGGCACGTGCCGACGGACGTGCGGCGGCGGCGCTGCTCGACGACCTGGAGCGCGAGGCTGCGCACGGCCCGGCGCTGGTCGAACCAGAAAGCCTGGCCGCGATGCTGCGCACGTTGATGGACGAGATCGCGGTGCGCCCGCCCCAGGGCGGGCATCCGCGGCTTGCCATCTACGGTCTGATCGAGGCGCGGTTGCAGACCGCCGACCTGCTGGTGCTGGGCGGGCTGAACGAGGGTGTCTGGCCGGGGATTCCCGCGCCCGACCCGTGGCTGGCGCCGCGTATCCGCAGCGATCTGGGGCTACCGGGGCTCGAGCGGCGGATCGGCTTGTCTGCGCATGATCTGGCGATGGGGCTTGGCGCGCGCCAGGTGGTGTTGACGCGGGCGAAGCGCGACGCGGGGTCCCCGACGATCGCCTCGCGCTTCTGGCTGCGGCTGGAGGCGCTGTCGGGCGGGCTGGATCGCGCGGACGCGCTGGAGGTCTGGGCACGCGCGATCGACGATCCGGGGGCATATGAGCCCGCAACGCGGCCCGAGCCATGCCCGCCCGCCGCGATCCGGCCGCGCACGATCCCAGTCACCGATGTCGACAGACTCAAGGCTGATCCCTACGCCTTTTACGCCAAACGCATGCTGCGGCTGCGCCAGCTCGATCCGGTCGATGCCGATCCCAGCGCTGCGTGGCGTGGAACTGCGGTACACGATGTGCTGGAGAAATGGGCGAAGCTCGACGCCTGTGAACCCACGGCGCTCGAGCCGCGCGTACTGGGCATGCTCGCCCAGGCGCATCCGATGATGCGCGCGCTATGGCAGCCTCGACTGATCGAGGCGGTGCGCTGGATCGTGCGCGAGATCGAAGCCCGACCCCAGCGGCGTGTGCTGGCGGTGGAGCAGGAGGGCGCGATCGACTTCGCGGGCGTGACGCTCAAGGGCAAGTTCGACCGCATCGACGCGATGGGCGACGGTACGCTGGGCGTGGTCGACTACAAGACCGGCCAGCCGCCCAGTACGAAGGCGGTGCGCGCAGGGTACAGCCTTCAGCTTGGGCTTCTCGGCCTGATCGCCGAGCGTGGCGGGTTTCAAGGTATTTCCGGCCGGGCGAGCGCGTTTGAATATTGGTCGCTGGCACGCAAGGGCGGCGAGTTCGGCTATGTCCAGTCGCCGGTCGATACTGCGGGCAAATATGGCAAGATGCTCCCTGACGAGTTCGTGCCCACGGTAGCCGAGAATTTCACCGAGACGGCGCGCGCCTATCTGACCGGAGATGCGCCCTTCACCGCCAAGCTGCACCCCGAATATGCGCCCTATGCCGATTACGATCAGCTGATGCGCCGCGACGAATGGTATGGCCGTGAGCGGCGTTAGCACCGGCGCGCTACCCCCGCTGGCGGGCAATCAGGCGGCGGCGTCCAGCCCGGGTGCGAGCGTGTGGTTGTCCGCCTCTGCCGGGACGGGCAAGACCCAAGTGCTGGCGGCGCGCGTGTTCCGGCTGTTGCTGCGCGGGATAGATCCCGGCGCGATCCTGTGCCTGACCTTCACCAAAGCGGGCGCGGCGGAGATGGCGGCGCGGGTGAGCGGGCGGCTGGCGCATTGGGTGCGTGCGCCGCGCATGGAGGTGTTCAAGGATCTGGAGGCTCTGGGCGAGGACGCCGACGATACCCGGATCGCACTTGCCCGCACGCTGTTCGCCAAGGTGCTGGATGCCCCGGGCGGGGGTCTGCGCATCCAGACGATCCACAGCTTCTGCCAGACCCTGCTCTCCGCCTTCCCGGTCGAGGCGGGGCTGACGCCGGGCTTTCGGCCGCTGGAGGCGCGCGAAGAGACCGCGCTCGCGCGCGATACGCTGGCGGCGATGCTGGCGGATGCAGGACGCGAGGGGCGCGACGGGCTGATCGATGCGGTCGGTGCGCTAAGCTTGAGGCTGGGTGAGGGCAGGGCGGAAGCGTTCCTCCACGCCTGTGCCAAGGCGCCCGATGCGATGGCGGCATTGCCGTCCGGGGTGCAGCCCTGGCTGCGGCGGGTGATGGATCTGCCGCAGGGCGATGTGCTGGAGGAGGCCGCGCGCTGGTGCGCCGACGACGCGTTCGATGTCGAAGGACTGCGACGGATCGCGGACGCCAATCATGCATGGGCTACTGCGACGGGGCAGGAGAATGCGGCGGTTGCGGGAGCATGGCTGGCGGCTGAGCCGGCGGCGCGCGTCGCGATGCTCGGCGACCTGCGCAAGATCGTACTGACCGCCAAGGATGAGCCCAAGAAGGTGTCGCCCAAACTCGCCGCGATCGACCCGGATTACGAAGTCCTGGCCGCCGAGCTGGGTGAGGCTTGTATCGCGGTCGTCGGGATGATCGCGCGCGCGGGCTACGCCGATCTGCTCGCGCAGGGGCTGACCGCGGGGCGTGAATATGCCGCAGCCTATCAGACCGCCAAGCGCCGCGCCGGGGCCGTCGATTTCGACGACCTGATCGGCAAGACGGTCGCGCTGCTCGATCAGCCGGGCATGGGCGACTGGATTCGCTTCAAGCTCGACCAGGCGACCAGCCATGTGCTGATCGATGAGGCGCAGGATACGAACTGGTCACAATGGGAAATTGTTCGGGCGATTGCGGACGAGTTCTTCGCAGGCGATGGCGCTAAGCCGGGTGAGCTTCGAACGCTGTTCACCGTTGGTGACTACAAGCAGGCGATCTTCGGCTTCCAGGGAACCGATCCGTTCAACTTTGCGCTGGCGCATCGGCATTTCGAACGACTGGGTAATACAAAACCCGATGATCCCGACGATCCGAATGTTGTTCTAAATCCGCTTCACACCTTGTCTCTCGTCCATTCGTTCCGATCGACTGCTCCTATTCTGGAATTTGTCGACGCTGCTATTGCTGCCCTTCCTGTGCCTGGGATGGGCGAATTTGCTGAGGCGGAACCTCACGCCAGCCGCGTTGCAGGACCGGGCACCGTCATGCTGTGGCCACCGGTGGTCGCGGGCGGCGATCCCGAGGACGAGGAAGGCTGGGTCGACGACGCGACGCGTGAGGTGGCCAATCGCGTCGCGCGGCAGATCAAGGGTTGGATCGGCACGCTCGAACTGGAGAGCAAAGGGCGGACGCTGCGGCCCGAGGATGTGATGATCCTGGTCAAGCGGCGCGGCGAGCTTGCCTCCTTGCTGGTGGCACGGCTGCATGCCGAGGGAGTGCCGGTAGCGGGCGTCGACCGGCTGCGGCTCAACGCGCCGCTGGCGGTGCAGGATCTGCTTGCCGCT
The DNA here is from genome assembly GCF_059415525.1 of Sphingomonas sp. GW821-FHT10C01. Classification (NCBI taxonomy): domain Bacteria; kingdom Pseudomonadati; phylum Pseudomonadota; class Alphaproteobacteria; order Sphingomonadales; family Sphingomonadaceae; genus Sphingomonas; species Sphingomonas sp. GW821-FHT10C01. The sequence goes on from NZ_JBWKNK010000001.1 coordinate 1,871,824, forward strand.
GTGCGCTTCGCGCTCCAGCCGGACGATGACTTGTCGCTCGCGTCGCTGCTGGTGTCGCCGCTGATCGGCTGGAGCCAGGACGAGCTGATGCACGCGGCCTTGCGGGAGCGCGGAAGTCTGTGGCGGCATTTGCGCGCCACTCAGCCGGACGAACGCCTTGCGCCGCTCTACGGTCTGCTCGCGCGCGCCGACCTGATGACGCCGCACCGGTTCCTCGAGACGATTCTGTCGGGCGAGATGGACGGGCGGCGCAAATTGCTGCGGCGGCTGGGCAAGGAGGCGCTCGACCCGGTCGAGGAGCTAGTGACCGCCGCTTTGGGCTTCGAGGGGCTGGCGACGCCGACGCTTCAGCGCTTCCTCGACTGGTTCGACCGGGGGGACGTCGAGATCGTGCGCGACGCCGCGCAACCGCAGGACGCGGTGCGGGTGATGACCGCGCATGGCGCCAAGGGGCTTCAGGCGCCGTTGGTGATCCTGGCCGACGCCACCGCCGATCCGCAGGGCGGCAATCGCGGCGATTTCGTGAAGTGGTCGCCCGAAGCGCATGACGGCGCGCCGATCCCGGTGTTCCGTCCTGGCAGGACCGAGCGTGGCGGGCCAGTAGATGAAGCGGTGGCACTGGTCGATGCGCGCGAGCTGGAGGAGCATTGGCGGCTGTTCTACGTTGCCGCGACGCGGGCCGAGGAGCGGCTGGTGATCGCGGGTGCGCTGGGCCCCAAGGCCAAGGGCGAGGCCCCGGGGGCGAGCTGGTATGCGGCCTCGCGTGCGGCGTTCGACGCGCTGGGCGTGGCAGAGGGCGAGGACGAGCGTACCTTCACAGGCATCCGTCCGCAGCCGCCGGTGGCACGCAAGCCGCGTGACGCTGTGGTGACCGGTGCCGTGGCGGAGCTGCCGGCGTGGGCGACGCGGTCTGCGCCGGTCGAGGCGCGTCCGCCGCGTCCGCTTGCGCCATCGTCGCTGGGGGACGATCTGGTCAGCGATCCGCCGCCCGGACCGGCACTGCGCGCGGCGGCGGAGCGGGGCAGGCTGATCCACGCATTGCTGGAACGCCTACCGGCTGTTGTGCCCGGACGGCGCGCTGAGGTTGCCGAACGCTGGTTGACGGGGGCAGGAGGCGTTTCCGATCCTGCAATGCGTGTTGAGCTGGCCGCCGCCGCGCTGGGCGTGATCTCTGATCCGGATTTCGCGGAGTTGTTCGGGCCGGAGGCGCTGGCCGAGGCGCCGATAGCGGCCGTGCTCGCTGGCGGTCACGTCGTGTCGGGCACCGCCGATCGGCTGCTCGTGACCGACGACAGCGTCCTGGTTATCGATTTCAAGACCGGTCGCCGCGCGCCGGAAACGCTCGACGCCGTGCCGCCCTATCATGTCCGCCAGATGGCCGCCTATGTCGCGGCGCTGGAAGTGGTCTTTCCGGGACGACAGGTGGTCGCGGGCCTGCTCTACACGGCCGGACCGGTGCTCTATGCGCTGCCGAAAGATCTTCTCGCCACGCACAAGCCCGGCTTCGTCGTGGCGGAGCAAAGCTTGATCTGAAACGCTTGAGGGGGCGAGGGCGCCTCCCTAGGTTATCGCCAACACAAAGGAGATTTTGAAATGGCCAAGGCCGTAACCGATGCAAGTTTCGAAGCCGACGTTCTTCAGTCGGACAAGCCCGTCCTCGTCGATTTCTGGGCCGAGTGGTGCGGGCCGTGCAAGATCATCGGGCCGAGCCTGGAAGAGCTGGCCGAGGAGCTGGCCGACAAGGTGACGATCACCAAGCTCAACATCGAGGAAAATCCGGATACGCCGGGCAGCCTCGGCATTCGTGGCATCCCGACCTTGTTCGTCTATAAGGACGGACAGAAGATCGCGCAGCAGGTGGGAATCCAGGACATCTCGACCAAGTCCAAGCTCAAGGCGTGGATCGAAAGCGTCGTTTGAACATTCGCGGGGCCGGTAATCTGGCCCCGTTTTCTCGCTGTATCGAGATGAGAACGGGCGGAGCCGTTGCGGCCCCGCCCGTCTTCGTTTCAGCCGTCAGTAGCGGCGACCGTAGCGGTCATCGCGATCGTACCGATCATGGCGGTCGCGCCAGTGACGGTCGCGGCGATCATCCCAGCGATTCCAGCGGTCATGATCGCGATAGCCGGCGCGAGCTCGTGAAATCTCACGGCGGCATTCGCGCAGCTCGCGGCGATATTCGTAGCGGTTGCGGGCGTGGCGCAGTTCGCGCTGGCACTCGCGTTGCTCCTGGCGGACCTCACGGTGCCTGGAGCCGTAATATTGCGCGTTGGCCGGGGCGGTGGTCGCGAGCACGCTGGCGCCCAGCGTCGCGGCAAGAATCAAGATTCGCATGTCTGCTCTCCATGATCATGCCCGTCCTGGGACGGGCGACGACTCTGGGTACGCCGTTGGGTCTGAACCCGTGGCGACGGCAGGCTTATCCTAGGTTCAGGTAGCCACTGGCTTCAGCTGCGATAATCCGCGTTGATCGAGATATAGCCATGCGTCAGGTCGCAGGTCCACACCGTCGCGCGGCCCTCGCCCAGGCCCAGATCGACGCCGATTTCGATTTCCTCGCCCTTCAGATGCGCCGCGACCGGGGCTTCGTCATAGCCCTCGACCGCGAGACCGCCGGATGCAACCTGTACGCCGCCAAAGGTGATACCCAGCCGGTCGCGGTCGGCGGGTTCGCCGGCCTTGCCCACGGCCATGACGATGCGGCCCCAATTGGCGTCCTCGCCCGCGATCGCGGTCTTGACCAGCGGTGAGTTGGCGATGCTGAGCGCGATGCGGTGTGCGCTGACGTCGCTCTCGGCGCCCTCGACATCGATGCGGATGAATTTCGACGCGCCCTCGCCGTCGCGCACGACCAGATGGGCTAGGCGGAGGCACAGGTCGGACAGGGCCGCGCGGAAGGCGTCGGCGCCGTCGCTTTCGTCATTCGTCAGCGGCGCGTTGCCCGCTGCACCGGTGGCGAAAGCTAGGACGGTGTCGCTGGTCGAGGTGTCGCTGTCGACCGTGATGCACGAGAAGCTGCGCATGTTGGCTTCGGACAATGCGCGCTGCAGGAAGGCGGGATCGACCGCCGCGTCGGTGAAGACATAGCCGAGCATGGTCGCCATGTCGGGCGCGATCATCCCGCTGCCCTTGATGACGCCGACGAGGCTCACCGTCTTGCCGCCGACCACAGCGGTGGTGACCGCGCCCTTCTCGAACGTGTCGGTGGTGCCGATGGTCTTGGCGACATCCTCCCAGCCGCACGGTGCGGCGGCGAAGGCGGCATCGAGCCCGGCCTCGGCCTTGTCGATCGGGAGCGGTACGCCGATCACCCCGGTCGAAGAGACGAACACGTCCGAAGGCTGGCAGGCCAGATGCCCCGCGACCCGCGCCGCGATCGCCTCGACCGCCGCGCGACCGCGATTGCCGGTGAAGGCGTTGCTGTTACCCGCGTTCACCACCAGCGCGCGCGCTTTGCCCAGCACCAGCGCCTCGCGGCACCACTCGACTTCCGGCGAGGGGCATTTGCTGGTGGTGGTTACGCCCGCGACGCTGGTGCCCTCATCGAGCGTGACGAAGGTCAGGTCGCAGCGGTCCCACGTCTTGTAGCGGGCGCGCGCGATACGCAGCGTGACGCCTTCGATCGGGGGGAGGTAGGGGAAACCGAGCGGGGCGAGGGGAGAGCGCTGCATCTTCAGTCCTAATATTTCCACCGTCACCCCGGCCTTGTGCCGGCGGCCACGGCTGGGCAGACAATGCCCTGAAACCTGGAGCGCAGCATTTGCCGCGCGGTGGACCCCGGCACAAGGCCGGGGTGACGAGCTGAGTTACTCAACCGCACCCGCGGCGCTGAGCACCGCGCGGACGCTGGCGGTGGCGACGTCCTCGTCGATGCCGACACCCCAGACGGTTCGTCCGTCGGCGGTGCGGCATTCGACATAGGCGGCCGCCTGCACGCCGGTACCATGACCGATGGCGTGCTCAGCATAGTCGGCGATGTCGAGGTCGACGCCGAAGCCCTCGCGCATCGCCGCGACGACGCTGGAGATCAGGCCGTTGCCGCGGCCGCTCACCGACTGCTGCACGCCATCGACCTCGATCACGCCGGCGAAGATCCGCTCGCCGTTGGTCGCGCGCGTCTCGTCATAGGCGCCCAGGGTGAAGCGTTGCGGATGTTCGAGGCGATAGGTTTGAACGAAGGTCGCCCAGATATCCTGTGCGTTCAACTCGCGGCTGCTCTCGTCGGCGACGCGTTGGACGTGGCGGCTGAAATCGGCCTGCAAGCGCTTGGGGAGTTTCAGGCCCTTGTCCTGTTCGAGCACCCAGGCGACCCCGCCCTTGCCCGACTGCGAGTTGACGCGGATCACCGCCTCATAGCTGCGGCCGAGATCGGCGGGGTCGATCGGGAGGTAGGGCACTTCCCAGATCTGGTCGTTGCGCGCGTCCTGCGCGGCGAAGCCCTTCTTGATCGCGTCCTGATGGCTACCCGAGAAGGCGGTGAAGACCAGGTCCCCGGCATAGGGCGTACGCGGGTGGACCGGGATGTTGGTGCAATATTCCACCGTCTTCACGATCTCGTCGATGTCGGAAAAATCGAGGCCCGGATCGACACCCTGCGTGTACATATTCATCGCAACGGTCACGAGGTCGCAATTGCCGGTACGCTCGCCATTGCCGAGCAGGCAGCCCTCGACCCGGTCGGCACCGGCCATCATGCCCAGCTCGGCAGCCGCGACTCCGGTGCCGCGGTCGTTATGCGTATGCAGCGACACCACCACCGCATCGCGGTTGGGGATGTTGCGGCAGAAATACTCGATCTGGTCGGCATAGATGTTGGGCGTGGCGCACTCAACCGTCGCGGGCAGGTTGAAGATGATCGGACGCTCGACCGTGGGCTGCAGCACGTCCATCACCGCTGCGCAAACCTCGACCGAGAAGTCGATCTCGGCGGTCGAGAAGGTCTCGGGCGAGTACTGGAAATGCCAATCGGTGTCGGGCTGGGCGGCGGCGTTGTCGCGCAGCAGCTTCGCCGCGTCGATCGCGATCTGCTTCACCTCCGCGCGGTCCATGCCAAACACGATCTTGCGCCAGGCTGGCGAGACGGCGTTGTAGACATGGACGATGCCGGTCTTCGCGCCGCGCAGGCTCTCGAACGTCGTGTCGATGAGGTCACGCCGGGCCTGGGTCAGTACCTGCACCGTCACATCGTCGGGGATGCGATTGTCGCGGACGAGGCCGGAGATGAAGTCGAACTCGGTCGCGCCCGCGCTGGGAAAGCCGACTTCGATCTCCTTGATGCCGACACGGCAGATCAGGTCAAAGAAGCGAGTCTTCTTCTCCGCGTCCATTGGATCGATCAGCGCCTGATTGCCGTCGCGCATGTCGGTAGACAGCCAGCGCGGCGCACGCGTGATCGTCCGTGACGGCCATTGCCGGTCGGGCAGGGCGATCGGGGGAAAGGGGCGGTATTTGACGCTGGGGTCGCGCAACATTTGCGAATCTCGCTTCGATAGTCGTGGCGGTCGGGGTTCGGTTTGCCCTTAGGCCGTGTGCGCGGCGCTGCGGCCACGCAAAATGCACGCGCCTAAGGGCGCGTAAGTCGAAGCAGGCGAAGGCGAAGCGTGCGCAACATCTGGAGCCGCAGATAGACCGTGCGGACAGGAAATGTCCAGAGCGGGCGTGCTCATGGTGAGGCGGTTTCATCTTGAGTGGTTGCAAGCCCGGCTTCCGCAGTGCAAGTTCCTGAAAGATGAAGCAAATTCTCTATGCCAGCGTCAACGCGCGGCTTGATGGGCAACCGGCGGATGTCACCGGCATCCTCGAACAGTCGCGGCATAACAACGCTTTGGATGGGATCACCGGCCTGTTGTGGACCGATGGCCAACGCTTCCTGCAGGTTGTCGAGGGCGACGATGAGGCGGTGGACGCCTGTTATGCACGGATCCACGCCGATACCAGGCATCGCGCAATCGTGACGATCGTCGAACGGACGGTGAAGCGGCGCGAGTTCGGCTATTGGGTGATGGCGCACAGGACCGCGGACGGGCTCGCCGATGTGCATGATCAGCGCGTTCGGCGGATGATGGCCAATGCTTCCGAGGAGGTCCGCGCGCCGTTCCTCAATCTGGTGTCGGCGCGCGAGACCGTCTGACCTATTTGACGAAGGCCGCAGCGATCTTGAGGTCGACCTCGTCGCTGACCAGCGGGAGGGCATAGTTGATGCCAAAATCGCTGCGGCGGATCGTCGCCTCAGCCTCGAACCCGACATTCTCCTTGCCACCCATCTGCGGCGGGGTCTTGCCAGCGCCATAGAAGTCAACGTCGAGCGTTACGGCCTTGGTCACGCCGTTCAGCGTGAGGTTGCCGGTCACCTTGGCCTCGTCGCCATCCTCGTCGATGACCACACGGGTGGAGACGAACTTGGCATCGGCTGCGGCGGCGCCGAAGAAGTCGGGCTTGCCGCCATCCTTGCCGGGACGCAGCAGATGGGCGGTCAGCCCTTCATTGGCGGTGATCACCTTCGACACCGGAATGGTGATGTCGACCTTCGAAGCGGCGGGATTCGCCGTGTCGAAGGTCGCGGTGCCGGTGATACCGCCGAACAGCCCCCAATAGGGGGTGAAGCCGAAGTGATCGACTTCCCAGCGGACCAGCGTGTGCCCCGGATCGACGGTGTAGCTGCCGCCGGTGATCGCGGCTTTGTTCTTCGATCCCGGCAACTGCATCTGCTGGGCGACGATCGGCGTGGCGATGGCGATGGTAGCCGCGAAGGCGGCGAGGACGAGACGCATTGGCAATACTCCCCTGTATCGGAAAACCGTGCGGACTGTCGCCGCGCCGGGCACGACGGTCAAACAACGATTCGCCAACACAGGGTTTCCCCGGCGCTGCGGATTTAGCCCGCGAGTGCGCCCTCAAGCGTCTTGGCGCGATCGGCCTGGGTGAGCGCCTGATGAGCGATCGCGTCGATCGCGGCGTTGAGCGCTGGGTAGGCGGGGCTGCCCGCCAGCGCACGCGCGCTGGCTTCCTCTTCCAGATCGGTGACCAGCTGGACGGTCTCGCCACGGATCGCGTCCAGATCGGCGAGTGCGGTCTGTGCGGCGACCCAGGCTTCGCTGCCCACCGGAACGCCACGGGCGACCGCGACGCGCGATTCGGCGATACCGATAGCGGTCTGAAAGCGCTTGGCGGCGGCGGCGGCGGCCTCACGCCTTTGGCTGATGCGTGCGTCTAGCGTGGAATCGGGGATCGCCACCGGATCGGGGCGAGCCGGCTCCGCATCGTTGCGGCTCTCGATCGGGCGGGGCAGCAGTGAGGGGTAGCTCCCATCGGTGGTGGTGGAGGTACAGGCGGCCAGCAACCCCAGGGGAAGGGCCAGCGCGGAGTGGGGAATGGTGCGTCGCATCAGGTTTTTTCTATGCCGCGAAGAAACTGTGCGCAACGGGGTTGCCTTTACCGAAAAGCGCTTCTATCTGCGCCCCTCCACAGTGCGCCCGTAGCTCAGCTGGATAGAGCATCAGACTACGAATCTGAGGGTCGGACGTTCGAATCGTTCCGGGCGCGCCACTCAAAGCCCCGCCAGGTCTTAGGACCCGGCGGGGCTTTGTTGCTTCTGGCGCGAGGCATGGAAATGCGCGCGCGGCGCGCCGGAAACCGGCCTGCGCACCCTATATATCTCTGAATTAGCCCTGGAGCGGACGGGGAGGGCGTGAACGCCAAGCCTGCGCTTTGGGCGTCGCCATGCCTACAGACACCTCTCTGGCCATCTATGACGCGTGGCCGGCCGATGGTGACCTCATGCGCGCAAAGAAAAGGGCGTGCGGGCGGGGAGTACCCGGCCGCACGCCCTGAAAGGGGTGGGTGATTAGAAGGAGAAGCCGGTCGACAGCTTCACGGTGCGCGGCGGACCGTCGATGTTGTAGTTGTTCGGATCGCGTAGACCGGTCGTGGCGTTGAAGCCGTTATAGTTATAGTCGTTGAACAGGTTGATGATGTCGACGCGCACCCAGATCCGCGTGTCATCGTTCAGCAGGCCCAGCTTCAGCTCCTTGGTCGCGGACAGGTCCATCTGGCGATAGCCCCAGCGGTCGCCATTGCCGTTCGCCTGGATCGCGACGACGTCCTTCGTGCCCGGCGTGCCGACGCCCGGCGTCGTCACGAAGCGCTTCAGCCAGATCGGGGAGGCGATCTGGAACTTGGTCGCGAGCGTGATGCCGCCCGGCACATCAACCGTGCCCGCCATCACGAAGCGATGGCTGCGCACGCCCGCCGATGGACGGAAGGGGTAGTCGCTGATGTCCTCGTAATCGAGTGCGAAGGTCTCGCCGAACTGCCGGTTCTCATTCGCCTTGGTATAGGTATAGGTGGCGTCGATGCTCCAGGGCGATGCCTTGGTGTAGCGCTTGATGAGCTTCAGGAAGGCAGTGTCGGCGTTGGTCGACAGCCCGTTGTCGCCGATGATGATCGACCCGAACGGTGCTGGCGTGAAGGTGAACGGTGCGTCGGGTGCGCCGGTCGCCGGGAAGAACAGGCCGCCCGGACGGCGGTTGCCCAGCATGTAGACGAAGCCGTCGCGGCTCTTCACATGCGAATAGCCGATTTCCACATCGAGCAGGTCGAAGTTGCCGCGCACACCCAGGCTGTACTGGTCGGAGTACGGCATCTTGATGTCGTTCTTGATGAAGCGCAGCTCACGCCCCGCGCCCGCCGGCAGGCCCGCGATCAGCGCGGCGCGCCCAGCTGCCGTCTGATAGTTGGCGCTGTAGGGGATGCAGGTCACGCTCGGCGCACACACGTTCACCGTATCGCCCGGGACGTTGAAGTTGAACGTACGGTTTGCCGCCTGGCCCTGTGCCAGTTCCTGCTGGATGAAGTCGAACTGCGTGCGGTCGTAAGAGCGACCGAAACCGCCGAAGATCGCGAAGCGGCCGGCTTCGTCGAGCTTGTAGTTGAAGCCGATGCGCGGCTGCCAGGCGCCGGTGAACGCCTTACGCTCCTTGCCGGTCGAGATGTAGTCGCTGATCTTGTAGTTGGCGCCGTTGAGGTTCGGGTAGTTGGCCGGGCTCACCGCCGCGACCTGCGCCGCCGAGTGGACATAGTTCAGGAACGCCGGAGTGCGCTCGTAATCCCAGCGCAGGCCGAGGTTGACGGTCAGGCGATCGGTGACGTCCCAGTCATCCTGCACGTACAGGCCGAGCTGGAAGTTCTCCGAGCTGATCTGCGCGTCGGTGAAGCTGCCCGTCAGCGCCTGGAAGGTCATCTGGTACGGCAGCGTCGTATTGAGCGTCGACGCGCCCAGCGGCGTGAAGTAGCGGAACGTCGGGTTGAAGCCGTTGCGCGTCAGCGAGTTGAGCGTCACCCACTTCGCCTTGACGCCGGCCTTGATGGTATGGCCTTCAAGTCCCGTGTAGGTGAGGTCGTTCGAGATCTGCCAGCCCTTCTGGCCCTTGTTCTGGAAGTTGGTGCCGCCACCGGTCTCCAGGATGTTGCCGTCGAGGAAGGAGCCGGGCCGGGCCGGGTCGGGAATGCGGACGCGATAGACGTTGCGGTTCGCTTCCGTAAATGGACGCGGGTTCCACTCGACGTCTTCATAGGCGACCTTGAAGTCGTTGACCCAGCTGTCGGCGGTATGCTCCCAGCGGGCGAGGCCGCGAATTTCCTTCACACGAGCGACCGTGCGCGTCTCATAGGCGGCGATACCGCTGTTGAACGTCTCGCCCGACTCGTCGCGATACTTGCCCGAAAGTTCGAACAGGTCGCGGTCGCTCGGGGTGAAGTTGATCTTGCCGAAATACAGGTTCTCGTTGAACTCTTCGTTGTACGCGCCGTAGTTCGCGGCGAGGTCGGCGGGGATCAGGGGGCGGGCCGAGCTCAGCGTCGCGGGAAGCGTGACATCGCGCGGCGTGATGCGGCGCTTGCCTTCATAGGCCACGAAGAAGTGCAGCAGGTCCTTGACGATCGGGCCGCCCAGCGTGCCGCCGAACTGCAAATCCCGGGTTCGCACCTTGCCGGTCGCGTTGGCGGGCATGAACTCGATTGGACGCGCGTCCCGCAGATCCTGGTTCGTGAAATCGACGAAGCCCGATCCCTTGAACTCGTTGGTGCCCGATTTGGTCACCGCGGTGATCGCGACCGAGCTGACCTGGTCGAACTCCGCCTTGTAGTTCGAGCTGATGACCCGATACTCGCCGATCGCCGACTGCGGGAAGGGGTTGCCCTGGGTGGAATCCTGGCCGGTGATGCCGTTCTTCAGGACATAGTCCTTCTGGCCGATGCCATCGATGAAGATGTTGACCGAGTTGGAGTTCTGCGCACCGCCCTGCAGGCGTGACTGGTCGCTGCCGTTGGTGATGAACTGAACGCCCGGCGCGAGGTCGGCAAAGGCCAGGAAGTTGCGGTTGTTCTGCGGCAGCTGCTCGATCAGGCGCGGGGTGATCGTCGTGCCGACTTCGCCACCCTGCATCGAACGGATCCGGCTGCCGGTGACGATGACCTCACCGCCGTCGGCGGGGCTGGCTGCATCGGGCGTCGACAGATCGAAATCGAACACGGCGTTCTGCGCGACCGCGAGCGGGAACTCGTCGGTGTTGCGCACACCGTTGGGGGTCGTCACCTCGAGCCGGTAATTGCCGGGGGGGAGTGAGGCGAACTGGTAGCGGCCATCGGCGGTCGGCGTGCTGACGCGGGTAAAGCCGGTATCGACGTTGACGATCGTGACTTGGCTGACGCCGCCTTCGGCTTTCACCGTGCCGCGCAGCGACGACGAGACCTGCGCATGGGCGGGGGCGGTGACTCCGACCGCGAGCGCCGCTGTGCCGCTGGTCCAGGCGAGCGCGACCGCGACGGCGCGAACCCGCGAACGACGGACAAGGCCAGCCTTGGCGATATGTGCTGAATTCACTGCATCCCCCCTATGGTTACACTAACGTGACAACGTTTACCTTTGTCGGCGTCTCGCGACTCGAAACGACTCGACGGCGCGCTCTTATGTTCTTCGCCTGAAAAATGTAACCGGTTTCATTCGTCGTTGGTAGCCATTCTGGAATTGAGAACGTTCTCATGTGCGGATCGGCGGCAAGTGTTGCAGGAAGGTGACGCTGCAACAGATCGGAAGGCGGGCGCCTGCGATGCGGACCGTTAGGTGTGTTAACCCTTTTACCGCCCCTTAACCCTGTGTGGTTACCCCATCGCAAGGTGATGAAGGGGAGCAGGCTTTGCGCATTCTGATCGTGGACGATGAGCCGGGGATGCATGAATCCTATCGCCAGTGCTTCAAGCGCGCTGGCGGGGGAGCCGACAATGCGCTCGACACGATGGCGGCGGAGCTGTTCGGCGGCGACGATGCCCCCGCTTCGGCCGTCGATACGCCGGCCGGTTTCGACACCATCCATTGCATGCAGGGCGCCGAGGGCGTCGAGGAGGTCGCGGTCGGGCTTGCCCGCGGCGAGCGGTTCGCGGTCGCGTTCATCGACGTGCGGATGCCGCCCGGGATCGACGGCAAGGAGACCGCAAAGCGGATCCGCGCGCTCGATCCGGATATCAATATCGTCATCGTCACCGGATTCTCCGATTTCTCGCCGCTTGAGATCAGTCGTGCTGCGGGGCCAGCGGACAAGATCTTCTACATCGCCAAGCCGTTCCAGGCGGAGGAAGTCGTGCAGACCGCCACCGCGCTGAGCCAGCGCTGGGAAGCCGATCGCGCGCTCGCGGCGGCGATGGCATTGCTCAAGGAGCAAAAGGCCGAGCTGGCAGCCAACGAGAGCAAGGCGACGCACCTCGCTAACCACGACAGCCTCACCGACGCGCCCAACCGGCTCGCCTTCATGCGTGCGCTGACCGATCACGTGCGCGGACCCGACGTCTTCGCGATGGCGATGATGGATCTCGACCGGTTCAAGTTGGTCAATGACACCTTCGGCCACCTCGCGGGCGACGAACTGATCCGCATGGTTTGCGGCGTCGTGCAAGAGTCGGTGCCCGAGGGCGGCTTTGTCGCCCGGCTGGGCGGCGACGAGTTCGCGGTGCTGATGAAGGTGACTGGTGAAGACGAAGCGGTGATGGCGGTCGAACGGCTGCTACTTGCCTGTTCGACGACATTCACCGTGTTCGGTCATTCGGTGCAGGGGTCGGCATCGGCCGGGCTGGTCATTGTGCAGCCGGGGATGCAGCACGATCCGATCGACGTGATGCGTCGTGCCGATCTGGCGCTCAACGAATCCAAGAAGTCGGGCCGGGGCGTAGTGCGTCTGTTCGACGAGAGCATGGACGAATCGATCCGCTTCCGTCGCCAGATCGAAGGAGGGCTTTCTCAGGCGATCGCTAATGGCGAGCTTCGCCTGGTTTATCAGCCGATCGTCGCGCGAGACGGACTGGAAGTGGTCGCGTTCGAGGCTTTGCTGCGCTGGAACAGCCCCGAATATGGCCATATCTCACCTGGTCTGTTCATCCCGATCGCCGAGGAATCGAACCTGATCCACGAACTGGGCGACTGGGTGCTCGATGAGGCGCTCAAGATGCTTCAGCAATGGCCGGGGCAATATGTCTCGGTGAATTTCAGCCCGCGCCAGTTCCGCCGTCAGAATTTCGTCGGCCATGTCGTCGAGCGCGTGCAGCGCGCCGGCATCGAGCCGCGCCGACTTCAGATCGAGATCACGGAGACCGCAATCTTCGACAATGCCGAGCGTGCGGCGGACACGCTGTACCGCCTGCGCCAGATGGGGTTCCGCATCGCGCTGGACGACTTCGGCACCGGTTATTCCTCACTCTACAACATCCGCAAGTTCGCGCTCGACTGCCTGAAGATCGACCGCAGTTTCATCGACGGCATGGGCAAGGAGCGCGAGAGCGCGGCGATCGTCCACTCGATCATCCATCTCGGTCGTGCACTGGGGTTGGAAGTGGTCGCCGAAGGAGTCGAGACCGACGCCCATCTCGCGGCGCTCCAGGTTGCCGGATGCAGCCACTATCAGGGCTATTACCTTGCGCGGCCGCTTGAGGCCGATCTCGCTACCGAACTCGCGCATGAACGGTTCATGGTATCCGAAGAGGTCGAGACCGTGGAACCCAAAGCGGTGGTGCCGGGCAACGGCACCCACGGTTGATGCTGCGTTGGCGCATTGCCTATGCGCGGCTGCGACGGCGCATTCCCGTTTCGCTTGGCGCCAAGCTGGTCGCGATCCTGACCGGCGTGGCGCTGCTGGGTGCGGGCGCGGTGACATTGTTGCTCGCGCTTGTGATCACGCCTGGCTTCGATCAGCTCGAACAGGCAGCGGTGGACGGGCATGTCGAACGCACCCGTGCCGCGCTTACCGAATACGCGTCCAAGGTCGAGGCGTCGGTGCGCGACTATGGCGACTGGAGCGAGAGCTACGATTATATGGGGACGCCCAACAAGGCGTTCGAAGAGGATAGTTTCGCGACGTCCGCGATGATCAACCTCGGCGTCAATGGCATGGCCTATGTGACGCCGCAGGGCAAAGTCGTGATCGCCCGCTGGCTCGATATCGAAAGGGGCCACGATGTGCCCGCGATGCGTGCTCGCTTACTCGAGGCGATAGGCCGGATTGATTTTCGGAAAGCTCTGGCCAAGGATAATTCCGCCAGCTTCTATGTCCGCCTGGGCGACCAGATCGCCGCGATCGGCATCGCGCATGTGCGCCGTACCGACGGCACGGGCCAGCCGCGCGGCAATGTGGTGATGGCGCGCCTGATCACTTCGAAACAGCTGTCGACGCTATTGCAGGTCAAGGCGCAACTCGACGTCCCGCATCCGGTTCCCGATGCGACGGTGACGCGCCATGAGGAAGGCCTCGCCGTTGCCGTGCCCATTCGCGGCCCTGGCGGGGTGCCCGTGGCAAGCGCCGTCTATCAGGTTCCACGTGACCTTTCGGCATTGGGACGCAACATGCTGTTGTTCGCGGTCGGCGGCACGGTGCTGCTGCTGCTCGTGGTGATGGCGGTGCTCAGCCTGATGATCGCGCGGCTGGTGCTTCAACCGCTCCACCGGGTCGAACGGCATATGGGTGTGGTGCGCCGTTCGGGCGACCTGGTGCCGCTGACCGAAAGGCCGCGTGGCGACGAGATCGGCAGCTTGGTCACCAACTTCAACGCGATGCTGAGCCAGCTCAAGGATCTGCGCGAGCAGGTGGAGGCGCAGTCCTTCAAGCTCGGCCAGTCCGAGAGTGCGGTCGCGGTGATGCACAATGTGCGCAACGCGCTGAACCCGGTCAGTACCGTGCTTAGCCAGGGGCTGGCGCAGGTGCCGGTCGCCGATCGCGCGTTGATCGATCGCGCGCTGGGCGAACTGGTTGACGGGGAGGTTCCGTCGGCGCGCCGGCAGAAGCTCGTCGCCTTTCTTGCCGCCGCTTTCGAGAATGAGGCGCGCGCGCGCGGCGAGCGCGGCGAACAGATGGCGATTGGCCGCGACGCGCTGCAGAATGTGCTCGAGATTATCGGCAGGCAGCAGGAACAGGCACATGAGCGGCCGCCCGTCGACACTTGCGATGTCACCGACATCGTCGCGCGCAATGCCACAATCGCGCGCTATTCGGGCGGCAGCTCGATCGCCTTCCACTTCCCGTCGCGGCCGCAATGGGCGATGGCGAACCGGGTGCTGCTGAGCCAGGTGATCGGCAACCTCTTCGCCAACGCGGCGGAGGCGATCACCGCCACAGGGCGTGACAATGGCAGCATCTCGGTCACGATCCGCGAGCATGACGGTAAGGTCGATATCGTCATCCGTGACGATGGCGAGGGCTTTGATCCCGAAACTGCGGCGAAACTGTTCCAGCGTGGCTTCTCCACCCGCGAAAGCAAGATGGGTGGGCTCGGCTTGCACTGGTGCGCCAATTCGATGGTGGCGATGGGTGGCAGCATGGCGCTGCGCAGCGACGGCAAGGGGACCGGTGCCCGCGCGATCCTGACGCTACAGGCGTCGGATGCGGTCAAGCCGGGGATCGCTGCCTAGGGTTTCGACCCTAGCGACCCCAGCCAACCCGCTTGGGCGGCGCCAGTTCGTCCTTCCGCCGCAGATACGGCGCGACGAGGTTGCGGGCGCGGAAGAATTCCTGCGCGGCCGGATCGAGCGTGTCGAAATTGCCGATCACGCGGCGGCATCCTTCCGACCTGCACTGGCAGATCATATGCCAGTTCGATTGTGCCAATGTGGTGGAATAGTCCCAGCTGATCTCATCGCCGGATGCGATGTTCTTGATCGCGACCAGGATCACGCCATCCTCGGTAAAGCGCAGCCCGGCATTGGGGTCGCAACTATGATTGACCAGATCGTCGAGTTGCCCCGACGGGCCCATATAATGGTCGGGTGTCACCTGAACGAAGCGATCCTCGCTGCCGCGCATCAGGCTTGGCACCTGGGTGACGTGGAAACGGCGACCGGTGAAGCGCATCAGTTCCGCTCCCTCGGCGAAGCGGCATCGAGCATAGACCGCCTTGCCCAGATGGTTGTCGCCGACCGCGAACAGATTGCGGTTGGGACGGTAGCGGTCGAGGATCAGGAAGTTGCCGCGTGTCCAGCCGAGCGAGCGCAGCGGGTTGATCGTCGCCAGACCGATCATGAACCAGATGCTGGCATGGCAGGCAAGCTCGACAAAGATGTACGCCAGCTCGTCCACGCCGGTACCGCCCGCGCGCGCCGCGACCAGCAGCGTGGCCAAGTCGCCCAGTGTCCACAGTCCCCAGGCCGGTGACCGCTCGCGGCTGCGATCCTTCCACACGCTGGCCCAGGTCGGCCAGAAGCTGATCGGGACGGCGGCGACAACCAGCATGTGCGCCCAGAAGGTCTCCCGGAATGCGACCCACAGGATCAGCGCGACCAGGCATGCGGCCATGCACAGCGATTCGATGGTGTTGGGCTGCGCCCAGTTCGACCGGCGCCACAGCGCGAGCGTCACGACAACGCAACAGGCGGCGGAGAGCAGGAAGACCCAGCTTTGCGGCGATCCGGGATTGACTGCGTGATAGGTCGCGGCCTCGACTGCCGCCGATGCGCTCCAGATCAGCCATGACGCGCGGTTGGGCTGGACGATTTCCCGTCGCAGCCCGAGCAGATAGACCGCATAGGCAGCAAAGCTGAAACCCATCGCGGTCACGAACCAGAAATCGGTCGTCATTCAGCCCCCTTGCCAACGGGCTGTTTACCTTATCTGGTAACCTTCGTCAAAGCGCGACTCGTGCTGAATCCGCGAGTCGCATCGAATCAATCATTCATCAGAGTTCGTGTCTGGCAACTAGTTCGAGGACGGATTCAGCCAGGTCGCGGCGACAGATCAGCACGTCCGGAATGCTCGATTCGGGCTGGTTGTAGACGATCGGTGAGCCATCGATGCGTGAGGCATGCAGCCCGGCCGCCAGCGCCACCGCGACCGGCGCACAATTGTCCCACTGATGTTGGCCACCCGAATGAAGGTAGATCTCGGCTTCGCCCATCACCACCGCCATCGCCTTGGCGCCGGCTGAACCCATGCCGATCGTATCGGCTCGCAGCGCGCCTGATACGGCGGCGCACAGCGCGCTAGGACGCGTACGACTGACCAGCATCCGCGGCGGAATCGCGGCTGGAGCGAGAGGGGGGGGCGAATCGCTCGACAGCGTGATGCGACGCCTGGGCAACGCGACCGCACCGACTGCGGCGACACCGTCGATGGCGAGCGCGACATGGACCGCCCAATCCTCACGACCTTCCGCGAACTCACGCGTCCCGTCCAGCGGATCGATGATCCATACACGGCGCGAGGCCAAACGAAGCGAATCGTCCGCCGACTCTTCCGACAGGATCGGGTCATCCGGCCGTGCGCTACGCAACATGTCGAGAATCAGTTGGTTGGCATCATGATCGCCGCGGGCTCCATCGGCGCCAACCGACTGAATATGGAGAAGCAGCTTGCCCGCTGCTTCGGCGATTTCACGCGCCAGCGTCGCGTCGTTCATGCGCAGGAGGCACTTACGGTGTTGGAAGCAAGTTCAGCGGCGGCGCTGTAGTTCGCGCCGCTTGGCTTCAGAATTCCCGGCCATGCGTAGCCTTCGCCAGTGCGCACGGTGGCGGTAAACGAGCCCCGCAGCGGCCGTGCCAACAACGAGAGCGGCGACGATCCCGAAAGCGATCCACTCGCGAACCTCCAATTCCCCCAAGGCTCAACTCCAAATGCAAATACAGCTGACATACACGTCACAAGATCGGAGACCAGATACCCAGAATGGATTCGATGATCAATTCCGCAGCTTCCTCCGGACTTGTTCGTGTGGTGTCGATATGGATTTCAGGATTCAAAGGTGCCTCATATGGACTTGAGATGCCAGTGAAGTTCGCGATCTCCCCAGCTCGCGCCTTTTTGTAGAGACCTTTCACGTCGCGGCGTTCGGCCTCCTCGATAGGGGTATCGATATGGATCTCGAAGAACTCGCCTTCGGGAATCATGTTACGCACCATTTCGCGTTCGGCACGGAAGGGTGAGATGAATGCTGTGAGCACGATCAGGCCCGCATCGGTCATTAGTTTCGCGACTTCGCCAACGCGGCGGATATTCTCGACCCGGCCGGCGTCCGTGAAATCTAGATCGCGGTTGAGGCCGTGGCGAATATTGTCGCCGTCGAGCAGGAAGCTGTGCTTGCCCATGGCGTGCAGCTTCTTCTCGACCAGGTTGGCGATGGTCGACTTGCCCGATCCGGATAGGCCGGTGAACCACAGCAGGCGCGAGTTCTGCCCCTTTTGCGCGGCATGCGCCTCGCGCGTGATCTCGACCGCCTGCCAATGCACATTCTGCGCGCGACGCAGGGCTCGGTCGATCATCCCCGCCGCGACGGTGGCGTTGGTGATCTTGTCGATCAGGATGAAGCCACCCAAGTCGCGGTTCGGACTCGCGCGGCCATCGGCATAGGGTTCGAATACGACGCCGCGGTCGGTCGCGATTTCGGCGACGCCGATATCGTTGAGTGCAAGCGTCTTGGTCGAGAGCTTGGCCAGCGTGTTGACGTCGATCGCGTGCTCTGGCTCACGGATCGTCGCGCTTACCGTCTGTGTGGCGAGCTTGAGCCAGTAGCTGCGGCCTGGCAGCAGCGGTTGCTGGTCCATCCATACGATTGTCGCGCCGAACTGGTCGGCGACTTCGGGCGGATCGCCCGCCGCGACGATCATGTCGCCGCGCGAGCAGTCGATCTCGTCGGTTAGCGTCAGCGTGACCGACTGGTCGCGCCCGGCTTCGGCCAGGTCGCCGTCAAAGGTGACGATACGCGCAACGCTGCTGGTCCGGCCCGAGGGCAGGATGCGCACCGTGTCGCCCGGCTTGATCGTCCCGCTCGCGACCGTCCCGGCAAAGCCGCGGAAGTCGAGATTGGGGCGGTTGACCCATTGCACCGGCATCCGGAACGGACGGTCTGTGCCGTCGTCGCCGACCGGCACCTCCTCGAGATGCGCGATCAGCGCGGGGCCGGTGTACCAGGGCGTATTGACGCTCGCCGCGGTAATGTTGTCGCCCTTGAAGCCCGAGATCGGGATCGCAGTGAAGTCGTCGATGCCGATGCTTGTCGCGAACTCGCGATAGTCGGCGACGATGTCGTTGAACTTCGCCTGATCATATCCAACCAGGTCCATCTTGTTCACGGCCAGCACGATGTGGCGGATGCCGATCAAATGGGCGAGGAAGCTGTGCCGCCGCGTCTGGGTCAGCACACCCTTGCGCGCGTCGATCAGGATCACCGCGAGATCGGCGGTCGAGGCGCCGGTCACCATGTTGCGGGTATATTGCTCGTGGCCCGGCGTATCGGCGACGATGAATTTGCGTTTCTCGGTCGCGAAGAAGCGATAGGCGACATCGATCGTGATGCCCTGTTCGCGTTCGGCGGCGAGGCCATCGACCAGCAGCGCGAAGTCGATCTCCTGTCCCTGGGTGCCAACGCGCTTGCTGTCGGCCTCAAGTGCCGCAAGCTGATCTTCGAAGATCATCTTGCTGTCGTAGAGGAGCCTGCCGATCAGCGTGGATTTGCCGTCGTCGACCGATCCGCAGGTGATGAAGCGGAGTAGCGACTTGGACTGGTGCTGCGCCAGATAGGCACCGATATCGGACGCGATCAGCGCGTCGGGGCGATAGCTGGAGGTCATCAGAAATAGCCCTCCTGCTTCTTCTTCTCCATCGATGCGGCCTGATCGTGATCGATTGCGCGACCTTGGCGCTCGCTGGTGGTGGTCAGCAGCATCTCCTGGATCACCTCGTCGAGCGTCGCGGCCTCGCTCTCCACTGCGCCGGTCAGCGGGTAGCAGCCCAGCGTGCGGAAGCGGATCGATCGTTCGACCGGTACTTCGCCGTCCAGCGGGAAGCGGTCGTCATCGACCATCAGCGTCAGCCCGCCGCGAACCACGGTGGGGCGCGGCGCTGCGAAATAGAGGGGGACGATCTCGATATTCTCGGCGCGGATATATTGCCAGATGTCGAGCTCGGTCCAGTTGGAGAGCGGGAAGACGCGGATGCTCTCGCCCGTTGCCTTCTTCGCATTATAGAGCCGCCACAGTTCGGGCCGCTGCGCCTTGGGATCCCAGCGATGGCTGGCGGAGCGGAAGCTGAACACCCGCTCTTTGGCGCGGCTCTTCTCCTCGTCCCGCCGCGCGCCGCCGAACGCCGCGTCGAAGCCATAGTGGTCGAGCGCCTGTTTCAGGCCCTCGGTCTTCCACATATCGGTGTGGAGCCCGCCATGGTCGAACGGGTTGATCCCGCGTGCCTCGGCTTCGGGGTTGCGGTGGACCAGCAATTCCATCCCCGCGTCATGCGCCGCCTTGTCGCGCAGCGCGTACATGTCGCGGAACTTCCAGGTCGTATCGACATGGAGCAGCGGGAAGGGGGGTGGGGCAGGGTAGAAGGCCTTCTTGGCGAGGTGGAGCATCACCGCGCTGTCCTTGCCGATCGAATAGAGCATCACGGGATGCTCCGCCTCGGCGACAACCTCGCGCAGAATATGGATGCTCTCGGCCTCTAGCCGGGCAAGATGGGTAAGCGACTGCATGGCCGCCGACTTAGTCACACGAACCGGCGGCTGCGATCTAGATAAAGTTTAGGCCGCTTGAGGCGAGAGCGGGGCGCCGATCAGCTTGCGGGACCGCGTATGCGATGCCAACCGGTCGCGTCCTTGACCATCGATACCCCGCATCCCTTGCAGCGGCCGCTGTGACAAAATGCCCCGACTGTCACGGTCGAACGGTCTCGCTGGTGCTGGCCAAGCGCACAGCGCGCAAGCTGAAGGATGTTCATGTACGCAAATCCTTACATTGGATGGACGTCATTAAACGCCGCATCTTTCAGGATTGGGACAGGTGAATTCGGCCAGCCGTGCCCTTCCTGCCGTGGTCTGTCGAACCCGATGAGTGTGAGGTTGGTGGACTAGCCTTCCGCGATAGGTGGGGCCGCGTATGGCCCCACTCGCAAGCTTGTCCATATTGGCCACGTCATGTTCGAACGCGAAGGAACGGGCTTGCGGACCGAGATCTGCTCAGCTGGTGTCGAGTGTCCGACATATGAGTCGGGATGCTCCCGCTGGTCCTCATTCTACCGGGCGTGGCAAATGGCGGTGATCCGGGAGGGGCGTACGGCTCCCGGGGGCGGGGCACAAAAAAAGCGCGCTTCTTAAGAACGCGCGCATCGCTGTCGGCACTATCATCAAAGAGAAGAGAGCCCGGACGGGTCGAGGGTCGCGGACCATCCGCGGCGCCGCCCACCCGGGCTATCCGGGGTCACCAGGGACGAAGATCTTCGCCGTAGCTGTCCCGAAGCAGGAACTCGAACATTCATTTTCTCCCATCGTGCGCATGGAGCGCACTCTCGAATGATTAATAGAAAATTTACTCTAAATCAAGAATTCATGACAGCGGAGGACAAAGCGGCCCCCTGTGGCGGTCGTTTCGTCCTTAAGAGTTCCTTCAAGAGTAGGGGTTATTCGCGGATCCGATGTCTGAGCGTGTCGACCCCGCTGCTGCCACGATCTCGTCCTCCGAGGCGGGGGAGATCTTGTCGTCTGGGCTTCCGGCCACGCTCGATGCGCTGGTGCCGGCTACTCTCTCGCATAGCCATTCACCTGTCTCGCGAATCGAGACGGGCAAGGGGGCGCCGAGCGGCCTTTGGCGCGCGCTCTCCCTGTGTGAGATCGCCAATTTCCAATCGCTCCGCCGGCATCTCGGACGTCCGCGAGCCGATACGCTGGTGCGCGATCTCGCCGACCATATCGCGCGGCTCGAACCTGATGTCCGTCTCGCGCCTGCGGGCCGGTCGCTGCTCGAACTTTCGTTCGAAGCCGACTCGGCGGAATCGGCGACCGCTGTCGTCGAGCGGCTTGCCCGGGAGTTTACCCGGACCGTCGATCTCGACGGAGAACGCCATGTGATTCAGCTGCGTTGGGGTGTCGCGGCAGCACCGGCGATTGAAGATGACGAGGTGCGTCTGACCGAGGCCGCCGAATCCGCGCTGGCACAGGCACGGACCGAATCGCGGGTGGTAATGCTCGATCTGTCGCAGACCGATGTCGCCTTCGACCGGCTGGCGCTGATCCGCGAGCTGCCGCGTGCGATCGCCTCCGGCCAGCTGTTCCTGCAATATCAGCCCAAGGTCCATGTCCGGAAGGAAGCCGTCACTGGCGCTGAGGCGCTAGTGCGCTGGCGCCACCCGGTACGCGGCTTGATCCTACCCGGCGACTTCATCTCCGCGGCGGAAGAAGGCGGCGAGATCGCCGGGCTGACTCTTTGGACGCTGCGTCAGGTGATTGCGGATCAGCGTATCCTGGCGGCGCATGGGCACGACATGCCCGTGTTCATCAACATTTCGGGAGTCCTTCTCGCCGACAGCGCGTTCGTGACAGAGGCATGCCGGATCATCCGCGAAACGGGTGCCAAGATCGGGTTCGAGATCACCGAGACCGCGGTGATCAGGGACCCCGACAGCGCGATCCGTCATCTTCAGTCCTTCTCCGAGATCGGCATTCCGCTGGCGATCGACGATTATGGCGCTGGCCTTTCGTCGCTCGCCTATCTGAAGCAGCTTCCCGCGACCGAGCTCAAGATCGACAAGATGTTCGTGATGCAGCTGACCAGCAGCAACCGCGATCCGCTGATCGTCCGCTCGACCATCGACCTTGCCCACGCGCTGGAGATGGAAGTGACGGCCGAGGGGGTGGAGACCCCGGCCGCGCTGGCGCTGCTCAGCGTGATGGGCTGCGACATGGTCCAGGGTTTCCTGATCAGCCGTCCCGTGGCGCTGGACGCGTTTATCCGCTTCCTCGACGAGGAAGGGCACAAGGCCGCGTCCGCGATCCGGCCGACCTTCGCCCGTCCGGAGGGCTTCTGGCGCAAGAGCGGTTGATGCGCCGCCTTCTCGCCCTCGCCGGAGCCATGATGCTGGGGCTTTCGACCCCGGCATTCGCGCAACAGAGCGCCGCTGACACGCTGATCGATCGCGCCAAGGCTGCGATGATCGCCGAACCTGGCGAGGCGCTGAAGCTGGCGGGCGACGCGGAGCGCCGTGCGGGCACGATCTCCGATCCGCGTGCAAAGGCGATCGCAACCGCAACCGCGTTGTGGCTGCAGAGCGAAGCATTGATCCGCTCACGCAATGCGGGCGCGGCTGCTCCCCGGATCACGCGAGCGCTCAAGCTGATCAGCGCCTATCCCGAGCCGAGCAAGTTGCGCGGCGACCTTCTCCTCGCGCGCGCTGGCGTGCAGCAAGAGCAGAGCCGCCCCGCAGAGGCGTTGGCGTCTTTGCAGGAAGCATTCAATATCTTCACCGCGGTGGGTGAGAAACGCAGTCAGTCGATCGCGCTGCAAACCATCGCCACGCTCTATACTCAGGCCAATGACCTGGACAGCGCCGATAAGTATTTCAAGCAGGCATCCGAGGTCTACCAGGGGGATCCGCAGCTTCAGCTCTTCCTGTACAACAACCGCGGAAACGTCTTGCTGCGCCTGGACCGGTTGCCCGAAGCAGAAGCGCAGTATCGCCGAGCCCTGGCCGTTGCGCGACAACTGAGGAGCGATCAGCTGCTCCCGCTTATCCTTGCCAACCTGGCCCGCTCGCTGGTCGATCAGAAGAAGATCGATGCGGCCGAAGTCGCCATTCAGGAAGGTTTGACGATTGCGGCGCGGAGCGGAAGGCGGGCTGATCCGCGCCTTCTGACGACCGGTGCGATCGCGGCCTTTCAGCGCAAGCATTTTGCGCGGGCGCGCAGTCTGATTGAGCAGACGTTCGCGGGCATGGACATCGCGAAGACCCCGATTGCCTTTCGGGACGCGCATCGCGCCGCCTATGAAATCTACAGCGCGATGGGCGAGCCGGCAAAGGCATTGCCGCACCTCGAGCGTGTCAGTGCGATGAACGAAGAGGCGGCAACGCTCGCGACGGGCACTAGCTCGGCACTGATGGCGGCGCGGTTCGATTACGCGAACCAGGAACTGCGTATCGCCAACCTCAAGGCTGATGAGGCACGGCGCGAGGCCGAATTCCAGCGCACCCTGTTGTTCGGGGTCGGCAGCGCGACACTGATCATCATTACGCTGCTCAGCATCGGCCTGTTCACGATCCGCCGCAGCCGCAACCAAGTGCGTGCGGCGAACGTCGAACTCGGCCAGACCAACGTAGCGCTCGAAAAGGCGCTGAAGGCGAAGACCGAATTCCTCGCGACCACCAGCCATGAAATCCGCACGCCGCTCAACGGCATCCTCGGCATGACCCAGATCATGCTGCGGGACCCGTCGATGCCGGCCCAGGCACGCGACCGTCTCGGGATCGTCCATGGCGCGGGCATGACGATGCGCGCGCTGGTCGACGATATCCTCGACGTCGCAAAGATGGAGACCGGTAACCTCTCTGTCGAGCTTGTCGCGACCGATCTGCATGCGATGCTCAAGGACGTGACGCGCATGTGGGAGGAACAGGCGCGCGGCAAGGGACTCGAATTCTCGCTCGAAATGAACGGCGCCCCACTCTGGGTTGAAACCGATGCGGGAAGGCTTCGGCAGCTGCTGTTCAACCTGCTGTCGAACGCGCTCAAGTTCACCGAGAAGGGTACGGTGGCGGTCAAGGCCGATGCGGCAGACGGTCGGCTCCGCATCGCGGTATCGGACAGCGGCATCGGCATCCCGGTCGAGAAACACGAAGAGATCTTCGAATCCTTCCGTCAGGTGGATGCCGGCACCACGCGTAAATTCGGCGGCACCGGCCTCGGTCTCGCGATCGTCCGCAACCTTGCGCGTGCGCTGGACGGCGACGTCTCGGTCGCGAGCGTTGAAGGGGAGGGAGCGACCTTCACCGTCGATCTGCCGCTGATCGAGGCGGCGGCGCCCGATGGTGCCGGGGCGGCGGATGGTCCGGGGGAAGCGGTGGTGGTTCTCGATCGCAATCCGATCGCCCGCGGTATGCTGCGCACCCTGCTCGAACCCCATTTTGCTGCGGTCCAGTTCGCAGCAACTCCGGACGAGGCACTTGGCATGTTGACCGGCGCCGGCCCCGTTCTGCTCCTCGCCGAGGAAGCCACGCTCAAGGCGGCAGGGGAGGATGCGGTCGCGGTCTTTTCCACATTGGCCGCTGCCGCAAAGGACAAGGGCGCGCGGGTCGCGATCCTGTGGGTCAAGCCCGACGAGGCGATGCTCACTACGCTCTCAGAAGCGGGCGCGAGCACGATTGTTTCAAAGCCCGTTGCGGGGGCCGCGCTGATCGAGGCGCTGGTTGCCGGACGTGCAGAAAATAGTACGTCATCCACCGCAACCCGGCTTGTGTCACAAGCGGCTTAAGACGATAGCACACATATGATATCCTCACCTCGCGACGCCAACGAGATGGGCACAGCCCGCACATGAATATCCTGTTTATCGAAGACGATCCGATGAACCGCCGTGTCGTTCGCGACATGCTCGACGTGGCTGGCGCGTCGATGGAAGAGGCGGAGCATGCCGAGGAAGGGCTGCGGAAGATCGGCGCGGAGGATTTCGACGTCGTGCTGGTCGATCTGCGCATGCCGGGCATGGACGGGATCGAGGCAATTGAACGTATCCGCGCGCGCGGCGACGCCAAGGCGGAACTTCCGATTATCGTCGTCACTGCCGACACTGCCGTCGATCTACGTGAGCGTTGTCTGACCGCCGGCGCGGATGAGGTGCTGTTCAAGCCGGTGGCGATGGATGCGTTGTTCGACACGATCGGCCGCGTGCTCGCGCTCCGCAGCGGCGGCGATGGGATGCTGCTCTAGATTCTGGGTTGGCTAGCGCCGCAACCCAATCAGTATGTCTTGATCGGCATGTTGATCCAGGCATGCTCCCGGAACCATTTGGTGATGATGTACTTGGTGCCTTTCACCACCGGGCTGCCCTCATGCAGCGTCGCCGGGTTCGGCGCGCCGTCGGGCTTCATGTTGTTCCAGGCGAGCAGCAGCCCACGTTTGGGCGTCACGCGAATGCCCGCCTGGGGGAACCAGGTCGCGCCGCCTTCCTCGACATCGTTGAGGTAGATCATCGTCGTCCAGGTGCGCTGGCCGCCGGATGCCTTCATCGCTTCCCAATAATCCTGATTCTCGCTGAACCAGTCATAATGCGGGCGGAACTGCTGGCCGGGCGCGTAACGCTGGCCCTGCATCGTTTCGCCATTTTCGGGGGGAAGGCCCAGCAGGCTGGCCATCCGCTCGTCGATGGGGCGCACATCGGATGACCAGCGGTCGAGGTCGCAGCTCTCGCTGGTGCGGAAATTGGGATCGTCCGATGCCGCAAGCAGGGTCGACGGGCGGCGGTTGATGTCGATCAGTCGGATCAGCGTGTCGCACTCGTCGTCGCTCAGGAATCCGGGATAATAATAGATCTGCGCCGCATCGACCTTCGCCTTGCGAAGCGCGGGGTTGGCTTCAAGGCGTGCGGTGATTTGTTGGCTGGCGCGTGCGCGTGCGATCGATGCACCGCCCTGTTTCGGTTTCGGTCTCGCGAAGATGCTCATGGCCTGCAACTTGCCGAGGGCGCAGTGAAACGCAAGAGGCCCGGCCGTTGCCGGCCGGGCCTCCCTGCGTGACGCTTGTCGACGATCTTACCAGAAGATGTCGTATTCGACGTCCACCACTTCGCCGGTGTAGATATCCACCAGCAGCGCGTCGTTATAGTAGCGCACCCAGCGATATGGGCCGTCCGCCGGGGGCAGGCGATACTCGTACGGATCGTTGATCCAGTAGTTTGACGAGAACAGCATGGCGCCCAGCGTCAGGCCGATCGAAAAGCGCTGATAGCCATAATTGTACCCACGCGGTGCGTAGTAGCGCGGCAGCCGGTAGATGTTCCGGTTGCGGGCGCGATAGTCGCTCCAGTCATAGCGGCGATCCTGCCGCCAACCGCGGTTCCAGCTGCCGCCCCGGTTACGCCAATCGCCGTTGCGCCGGTCGTCCCGCCAGTCGCGGCGATCATCGCGACGATCGCGCTGCCAGTCCCGGCGGTTGTCGTTGCGATTCCGCTGCCAGTCGCGACCGCGGTTGTCGCGATCGCGCTGCCAGTCGCGACGATCCTCGCCACGGTCGCGGCGCCAATCCTGGCCGCCGTCAGGGCGCTGGCGCCACTGCGGAGATGTGCCTTCCGGCCGCTCTGGACGCTGGATCTGAGGGCGCTCGGGGCGATCGGGTCGCTGGAAGTCCGGTCGATCCGGCCGTTCCGGACGCTGGAACTGCGGCTGCTGTTCGCGCTGGGCGCGGAACTGCTCGCGCTGTTGCTCACGCTGCGCCCGGAAGGCGTCGCGCTGCTGCTGCATCGGGCGTTCGACGCCCGGCTGGCGCTGTTCGCGCATCTCGCCGCCGCCACGGCCACGCCACTGGCCGCGCTCCTGCGCGATCGCCATGGTCGGGGTCAGGATGGTCGCACCGATCAGCGCGGCCAGAACAAACTTCTTCATTTCGGTCCTCCGCTCCGGCAGAGCGCCGGCGTTCAGAATAACCCGCTAATGCCCCGAGTCGGCTGACACATGTCTGAATTGCGCTGACAGCATTGCGAAAGGATTCATTCCTCGACCGTGGTCGCCTGCTCGTTCTGCTCTTCCGGTCCGCTATCCTCCTCGCCGCGCGCCAGCCGCGCAGCACGGCCCACCGCCTCGATCAGGCGGGGGTAGACGCCGCAGCGGCAGAGATTGGTAATCGCCGCGGCAACATCCTCATCCGAGGGGTTGCGGTTTTTCCGCAGCAATGCGGACGCCGCCATCACCATGCCGGGGATGCAATAGCCGCATTGTCCGACATTCGCGGCCAGGAATGCGCGCTGCACCGGATGCGCGCGATTCTCTGCCAGCCCCTCGATCGTGGTGACGAAGCTGCCCTCGATCGCGCCGATGGTGACCTGGCAGGATCGCACCGCCGCGCCGTCGATATCGACGGTGCATGCGCCGCAGTCGCCGGTCCCGCAGCCATATTTGGCGCCGGTGAGATTCGATGCGTCGCGCAGCGCCCACAGCAGCGGCGTGCTTGCGTCGAGCTTGTACTGGACGGGCTGGTTGTTGACGGTGAAGCGGGTCATGTGATCCGCACCCTAGCGTGGTTGCGATGCGAAACCCAACCCCGCTCAGCCCAGCAATCGTTGAAACACCCGCCGCAGCGACGATCCGATCGTATGGGGAACCAGGCCCGCCTTCTCTTCAAGCAAGGTGGCGACCAGTTCGTAATGCTCGGCCATCTCGGCATGGACCCGCTTGCCGGGTTCTGTATCCGCGTGACGGATATGTCGCCGTTCCTCGCGCGCGCGATCTCGAAAGTAACGGATGTCGCACGGATAGATGCTGTTGACTCCGTCGGTCTGCCCGTCCTTGCTCATACCATCAGCACGGGTTTGCCGCAGCGATAGCCGTCGACCCGGACATGTGCGTTGCCGATGCTGAGGCCCGCGACACCGAGCAGCTGGAACAAGGCCGTCTCCAGCGCCGGGGCGACTGACAACAACCGCGCTGCGATCTGGCTTTGGCCGGGCAGGCCGATACCCAGATTCAGCGCGCCAAGCAGCGTCACGTCGATCTGGGCCGAGCCTAGCGTGGTGGCGAGCAGCGTCGAGACGCCGTCGGTCGTCGCGACCGTCTTGGCCTGATGCGCGGCGATCTCGGCCTTGGTGAAGGAGATATTCTGCCAGTTGGATGCCTCGAGCGAGCCGAGCGCCTTGGCATCGACCGAGATCAGCAGCGCGCGGATCAGCGGCGCGGGGGGCAGGGCGGCCGCGGTTGCGGGGATCGCGCTGGTGACGGGAAGGTCGGTGATGGCGAGCTTCGCCACTCCACCGCGCGCGCGCGCCGCGGCGGTGTCGCGTGGGGCGCAGGGCACGGCATCCAGGATCGCGCGGGCCGACGCCAGTTCCACCGCCAGCGGCACCTTGACGCCCAGGCCCAGCAGAGGTCCGACCTCGGCGATCAGATTGATGCGCGCCTGCGAGGTGCTCACCTCGACTCCGCCCTGATCGTTGATCACCATCCACGGACTCGACTGCATCGCCTCGCCGATCTTGATTTCGGCACGCAGCGAGGCGAGACCGGGGATGCTCGTGCCCAGGTCGAGGTTGAGGATATTGCCGCGATTGGCGACCGACAGCATCGCGCCGAGCAGGTCGCTCGCCCGGACCTTGGCAAGCAGGGCCGCCGCGCCGGCGCTTCCCGTGTTTCCCGCATTGGCGAGGTCAAGGCCGATCAAATCGCCCAGTCGGATCGATTTCGGCGTGCCGGTGATCCCGGCGGCGACCGCGCCCAGGCCTGGGCCCCCACTCACATCGTCGAGCGCGCGCAGCAGAACCGGTAGCTCGATATTCTGGGTGAGCAGCTGATCATAGGTCATGACGCCCAGATTGCCGCGCACCGCGACCGCATCGAGGAAGCTGAACAGGTTGAGGTCGACGCTCGCCAATCCCTGATAGCTGAGCAGCGACAGGCCGACGC
Source organism: Sphingomonas sp. GW821-FHT10C01 (assembly GCF_059415525.1). Classification (NCBI taxonomy): domain Bacteria; kingdom Pseudomonadati; phylum Pseudomonadota; class Alphaproteobacteria; order Sphingomonadales; family Sphingomonadaceae; genus Sphingomonas; species Sphingomonas sp. GW821-FHT10C01. The sequence continues at coordinate 1,900,710 of NZ_JBWKNK010000001.1, forward strand.
TCGATCCGGTGAGGCCGCGAGTCAGGTTGTTGACCACCCCATTGTCGAACGTCGCCAGCGACGATCCGATCGAGATCGCGCCCAGATTGCGGCGGCTGGCGACGGCACTGACCTGCGAGTCGTTGAAACGCAGCCCGAGCGCGCGCAGGAAATAGCTGGGATTGGGGTAGGTCGCGGTGACCCGCACCGCCTCGCCCGACGCGTTCGTCGTGAAGGTCCGTGAGTCGCCGGTACCCGCGATCGTCCCGGTTGCGACCTGCGCCGCCGCCGGCGAGTCCGCGTGATTGGCGTTGAGCACGTTGCGGGCACGGGCGTCGGCCGTGGCGAGGTCCTGGGCGGCGGAGAGGGCGGCGGCATCGACCGCGCCTTGCATCCTCCGCTTCTCCAACGCGACCGCGCCGACATCCACTGCCGCGGCGGTCGCCGCGAGCAGGAAGGGGAAGGCCGCGGCGACCAGCATCGTGGTGGATGCGTCGCGGTCGCGCCAGATCGAATGGCTCATGTCGCGGTCCCAAGGATCACGCAGTCGCGGGTGATTGTCGCTGGCGGCAACGGCACGAGGTTGGAGAAGCCGAAGATTGGCAGCCAAGTTGCGTTGTAGGAAATGCGTACCCTTAGCCGCCCGCCCGCCTGCGTCGTCGTGCTGACCTCGCTCAGTCGTTCCGGTTTGACCAGGAAGTAAGAGGGGCCATTGGTATTGACGAAGTCAGTCACCATCGTCTGGCGTTCGACCAATGTCTCGCCGGCGATACTATGTCGTGCGGCATCCGCCGCCAATTGTTGAACAGAGTGCGCCGCGCCAAAGTAAAGGCCGTAGCAGATCATCCCAGTCAGCAACGCTATAAGCACAGGCAGCAGGAGCGCGAATTCGATTATCGCAGTGCCGCGTCGTTCTGAAACCAGGTGCATAGTACTGCTCCTTGTTTACAGGAGTGTACATACGCCGATTCGGTTAACGAATTATCGTTTCGGGTAGCAGGGTATCTTAACCGTGAGCCGGGTTAACTTTAGTTTCGGAGAAGTCCTTTTCAGCTTCGTCCATGTAACAAGGCGCTGCGGAGGCAGGCGCACACCGAGTCGCCGTGCTGATTCAGCATCGTATGACGGAAGGTGGCGATGCCTTGACCGGGGCGTGACTTGGACGGTCGCAGCGCGACGACTTCGGTTTCCGCGCGCAGCGTGTCGCCGATGAAGACCGGCTTGGGCATCCGAACTTCGTCATAGCCGAGGTTCGCGACCAGCGTGCCGAGCGTGGTGTCGCTCACCGAAATGCCGATCAGCAGTGCGAAGGTGAAGGTGCCGTTGACGACGATGCGTCCGAATTCGGTCGCGCCGGCATATTCCGCGTCAAGGTGTAGCGGTTGCGGATTATGGGTGAGGGTGGAGACGAGCAAATTGTCCGTCTCTGTAACCGTGCGGCGCAGGTCGTGCACGATCCGGTCGCCCACCTGCCACTCGTCGAAATAGCGCCCGGCCATGTCCTGCTCTCCCTTGTTTCGCGCTTCACATAGCGCCGCGTCGTCGCCTGTCAGCCCCCGAATTGGCCGCGCAGCGTATCCGTCAGTGCCGTTGCCGCCTCGCGGATCGCAGCGGTATCGTCGCCCCAGGCCAGCGCAAGTGTGCGCGTGATCGCGAAGCCGGACAGTGCTGGACTCGCGACCCCGGGGTGTCGATGCGACTCCGGAATCACCGTCGCGCCCAGGCCCGCCGCGACCATCTCCAGCGCGCGGTCGTCATTGGTGGTGCGCAGCGCGAAGAAGGGGCGGATGCCACGCCGGGTAAAGTAGCGGCTGGTCTCCGACAGCGCCTCGCAATTGCGGCGGACGATCATCGTCTCGCCGGCCAGCGCCTCGCCGGGCACCGCAGCCTCGCCGGCCAGTGGATGCGAGGCTGGGAGGGCGAGGACGTAGGACTCGGTACGCAGTGGCTCCATTTCAGCGCCCGGTTCGCCATGCGACGCGGTCAGCGCCAGATCGATTCGCCCGCGTGACAGATGCTGCGTCAGCGCCGCCGCATTGCCCTCGACCAGTTCGATAGCAAGTTCGGGTGCCGCGCGCGCCGCCAGCGTGGCGAAGGCGGCCAGTTCCGCGCTGGCGACCGTGTTCAGTACCCCCAGACGCAGCGTGCCGCCCGGGGCCAATCCGTCGATCGACGCCTGTGCCAGGTTGAATTCGCGCTCGATCCGTCGCGCGTGCACCGCGAAGCGGGCGCCCGCCTCGGTAAGCTCGACGCGTTGGCTGTTACGGCGAAACAACTTTGCGCCGGCCTCGCGTTCGAGCTTGGCGATTCCGGCGGAGAGCGTGGGCTGCGAGACATTGGCCTGTGCGGCGGCGGCGGTGAATGTACCGCTATCGATAACGGCAAGGAAATAGCGCAGAAGATAGCGGTCTATCATAGATATCATCTATGCTGTTCCGCGCCGCCTTTCAATTTTTCTCTGGCGCATTCCGTCGCTAGAGTACCGCAAAAGTCCCAGGAGAGCTGAATGAGCCTGCCCCAGATGGATTTCGCGCTGAGCGAGACCGCGGAGATGATCCGCGACACCACCCAGCGTTTCGCGAAGGAGCGAATCGAGCCGCTCGCCGCGAAGATCGACGCCGATGACTGGTTTCCCCGTGACGAGCTGTGGACCGCGATGGGCGAGCTCGGCCTGCATGGCATCACCGTGGACGAGGAGTTCGGCGGCCTTGGCCTTGGCTATCTCGAACATGTCATCGCTTGTGAGGAGGTGTCGCGCGCTTCGGCCTCGATCGGTCTTAGCTACGGCGCGCATTCGAACCTTTGCGTCAACCAGATCAGCCGCTGGGCATCGCCCGCGCAGAAGGCGAAGTATCTGCCCAAGCTGATTTCGGGCGAACATGTCGGCAGCCTCGCCATGTCCGAAGCGGGCGCGGGGTCGGACGTCGTCAGCATGAAGCTGCGCGCCGAGCACAAGGGCGACCGCTACGTCCTCAACGGCACCAAATTCTGGATCACCAACGCGGCCCATGCCGACACGCTCGTCGTCTATGCCAAGACCGGCGAAGGCTCGCGCGGCATCACCACCTTCCTGATCGAGAAGGATATGCCCGGCTTCAGCATCGGGCAGAAGATCGACAAGATGGGCATGCGTGGTTCACCCACCGCCGAACTGGTGTTCGACGATTGCGAAGTGCCGGAAGAAAACGTCATGGGTCCGCTCAACGGTGGTGTCGGCGTCCTCATGTCCGGCCTCGATTATGAGCGTACCGTCCTCGCCGGCATTCAGCTCGGCATCATGCAGGCGTGCCTCGATGTCGTCCTGCCCTATCTGCGTGAGCGCAAGCAGTTCGGTCAGGCGATCGGCAGCTTCCAGCTGATGCAGGCCAAGGTCGCCGACATGTACGTCGCGCTCAATTCGGCTCGGGCCTATGTCTATGCCGTCGCGCAGGCGTGCGACGCGGGCAAGACCACGCGCTTCGACGCTGCGGGCGCCATCCTGCTGGCCAGCGAGAATGCCTTCAAGGTCGCGGGCGAAGCGGTTCAGGCACTGGGCGGTGCCGGCTATACCAAGGACTGGCCGGTCGAGCGTTTCCTGCGCGACGCAAAGCTGCTCGACATCGGTGCCGGCACCAACGAGATACGCCGCATGCTGATCGGTCGCGAACTGATCGGCGCGGCATGATCGCGGACGCGTCGCCTATCGATCCCATGCTGGGGCTCGGCACCGAGCTGTTCGAGGAATTGTATCGCCCGGTCAGTCACGGCAGCTGGTCGCTGCTGCCCCCTGAAATGGTTCTGACGCGCGGCTATTGGAGTCCGCCGGCCCTCGTTACGTCGCTGCGTGCGCTGGTCCGCGATGGCGAAACCTGGATGTCGATGTCTCCGATGGAGCTAGAGAGCCAGGCGATCGGCGTGCAGCATGCCCATGGCCATGTCGCGGTGTTCGGGCTCGGCATGGGCTGGGCGGCGGCGGCGAGTGCGCTGCGTGAGAGCGTGACCGCGGTGACGGTGGTCGAGCGCGATCCCGAAGTCATTGCGCTCCATCGCGATCTCGACCTGTTTGGCCGGCTTCCGGGCGGATTGGGAGACAAGGTGCGGATCGTCTCCGGCGATGCGCTGGAATGGCGTCCGGAAGCGCCGGTCGATATCCTCATGGCCGATATCTGGCTCCCGCTCGTCAGCGACGGCCGGGTCGAGGAAGTGCGGCGGATGCAGGCCAATGTCGCGGCTGGCACAGTCTATTTCTGGGGGCAGGAGATGGAGATCGCGCGTCACGCCCGCGCCGCGGGACGTGCGATCGATGCCGAGGGTATCCGTACGACCGTCGCCGAATTCGGGCTGCCGCTGGTCGGGCCGGAGCTGTCGGACTATCCTGAACGGGTGACCGCCGCCGCCGAGGCGTGGATGCGGGACCGCTGGCTGCCGGTGGATACGGTGGCGTGAGTCACTTCCCGACGAACAGGAAGGCGACGCCGCCCATGATGCATACAAACGCTGCGGCGTGGCGCCAGTGGAGCGCCTCACCTAGCACCGCCACCATGAACACCCCGAACACGATGAGCGCGATCGCCTCTTGCGTGATCTTGAGCTGGCCGGGAGTCCAGCCCGCCAGATACCCGACGCGGTTAGCGGGCACGGCGAAGCAATATTCAGCCCCGGCAATGGCCCAGGAGATCAGGATGACGGTGAGCAACGGCTTTTCAAGCCCGTCTTTGCCCAGATGCCAATACCAGGCGATCGTCATCAGGATGTTGGATGCGATGAGTAGCAGGATGGTCGTCATGAAGGATCTCCGCTGGCACCGTGCTGGCGTTGCGGTGGGGTGACAAGATGAGTTCGGAATATCTTCTGTTGATGCACGATGATGCGTCGGCCGGCGAGGGCGCTTGGGATGCCTATCTGTCGCGCTTGCGGCAGGCCGGGGCGCTGCAGGGCGGAAGTTCGATCGGGCCGGGGCGAAGTTATCGCAAAGGTGCCGATGCGGCCGGCGTCTCGGCGCATTTGGTGGGCTATATCAAGGTCACTGCGGACAGCGCCGAATCCGCAGCGGCGCTTCTGGAAGGCAATCCTGTCTACGAAGCGGGCGGGACCGTCGAGATCCGCGAATTGCCCAGAGACTGAATGATAATGTTGATTACGGAGAGAACAGCATGAGCGCGCCGGTCCTCAAGTCCGCACTGTCGCCCGACGACGCGGGCTTCCGCACCAATGCTGCGCACAATCGCGCGCTGGTGGAGCGGCTCCATGCCGATGTCGCGCAGGCTGCGCTGGGCGGCAACGAGAAGTCGCGCGAGCGCCATACGTCGCGCGGCAAGCTGCTCCCGCGCGAGCGCGTAGAGCGGTTGCTCGACCCGGGTTCGCCCTTCCTCGAGATCGGCCAGCTCGTCGCGTGCGACATGTATGAGGGCGAGGTCCCCGGCGCCGGCATGATCGCGGGGATCGGCCGCGTCTCGGGCCGCCAGGTCATGATCGTCTGCAACGACGCGACGGTGAAGGGCGGCACCTATTACCCGATGACGGTCAAGAAGCATCTCCGCGCGCAGGAGATCGCCGAGGCCAACCGGTTGCCGTGCATCTATCTCGTCGACAGCGGCGGCGCGAACCTGCCGCATCAGGCGGAGGTATTCCCTGACAAGGAGCATTTCGGCCGCATCTTCTTCAACCAGGCCAACATGTCGGCCAAGGGCATTCCGCAGATCGCCTGTGTGATGGGCAGTTGCACCGCGGGCGGCGCGTATGTGCCGGCGATGTCGGATGAAAGCGTGATCGTGCGCAATCAGGGCACGATCTTTCTCGCCGGCCCGCCGCTGGTGAAGGCCGCCACGGGCGAGGAGATCTCTGCGGAGGACCTCGGCGGCGGCGACCTGCATGGCCGCAAGTCGGGCGTGGTCGATCATGTCGCAGAGAATGACGAGCATGCGCTGACCATCGTCCGCGACATCGTCAGCCACCTGCCGCGCGACCGCACGCCGGACGTCGCGATCCTCGACCCGCGCCCGCCCAAGTTCGACGCCGACGAGTTGTACGGCATCGTCCCCACCGACGTCCGCGCGCCCTATGACGTGCATGAAGTGATCGCACGCCTCGTCGACGGCTCGGAATTCCACGAGTTCAAGGCGCTCTACGGCTCCACCTTGGTCTGCGGCTTCGCGCATATCTGGGGCATGCCGGTCGCGATCCTCGCCAATAACGGCGTGCTGTTCAGCGAGAGCGCGGTCAAGGGCGCCCACTTCATCGAGCTCGCCTGCCAGCGGCGCATCCCGCTGCTGTTCCTCCAGAACATCTCGGGTTTCATGGTCGGCGGCAAGTACGAGGCGGAGGGCATCGCCAAGCATGGCGCCAAGCTCGTCACCGCTGTCGCCACCGCCAGCGTGCCCAAGATCACCGTGCTGATCGGCGGCAGCTTCGGCGCCGGCAATTACGGCATGTGCGGCCGCGCCTATTCGCCGCGCTTCCTGTTCAGCTGGCCCAACAGCCGCATCAGCGTCATGGGCGGTGAACAGGCCGCCTCGGTCCTCGCCACCGTCCACCGCGATGCCGACAGCTGGACGCCCGAGCAGGCCGAAACCTTCAAGGCGCCGATCCGCCAGAAGTACGAGGACGAGGGCAACCCCTGGCACGCCACCGCACGCCTGTGGGACGACGGCATTATCGACCCCGCCCAGACCCGCGACGTGCTGGGGCTGGCCTTTGCGGCGACGCTCAACGCGCCGGTGGAGGAGGGAGCCCGCTTCGGCGTGTTCCGGATGTGATGATGGCTAAAACCGCTCTCATCGGTGCTACGCTGACGACGGCGGTTAGCTTTTGCGTGTACACATTCGTAGGCGGTCGTTTCGCCGCGCGGCCATTGCTGGCCTCCAGCGTGTTGCCCAAGGCGACGATCTGGCTGAACTATTTTACTTGGCATGTTTGCACCGTCTGGCTCGCGGTGTTGACCGCGCTCTTCGCGTGCGGCGCGGCTGAACTGGTGCATCGCGATGCGGTTATCCTGTGCTCGATTCTTGCCGCGTGCATTTCCATCACCAGTGTCGCGGTCACGATCAAGGCTCGCATCGCGATCCATCGCTTTCCGGCAAGCTACTTGCTCGCGATCACCGCTGTACTCGGCCTTTGGGGAGGTGTGCAGCTGTGAGTGTCATTCGATTCTGGACGCGCTCATGACTCCCATCAGCGCCCCCGACGCCCCGCAACCCGGCGGCAGCTATGCCCAGGCGATGTTGGTCGAGCCGGGCGCGTCGCTGCTGTTCGTCAGCGGCCAGATCCCGGTCGATACCGCCGGCGAGGTCCCTTGCGATTTCGCCGCGCAATGCCGCCTCGTCTGGCGCAACATCGGAGCGCAGCTTGCCACGGCAGACATGAGCCTTTCCAACCTCGTCAAGGTCACCACCTTCCTGAGCGATCGCGCCTATCGTGAGGAAAATTCCGCGATCCGCCGCGAGATCCTTGGCGACCACACGCCCGCGCTCACCGTGATCGTCTGCGACATCTACGACTCCGCCTGGCTGCTTGAAATCGAAGCGGTGGCGGCGAAATGATCGTGGGGAAGGGCCTCGCCGCGGCCGCGCTGTTGCTCACCGGTGCCTCCGCGCCGCAAGGCCCCGTGCGCTGGACGCCCGACGCCATCTCCACGCCGGGGTACGAGGCCAGTCCGGCCTTCTCCCCCGACGGCCGCGAGCTGATCTACCTTGCGGCCGATGCCGGCTTCCGCGGCTGGCACCTGCTGATGTCGCGCTGCGTCGATGGCGCGTGGAGCAAGCCCGCCCCGCCGTCCTTCGCCGGTCCCGCCGGCACCTTCGACGCCGACGCGGGCTACACCCCTGACGGTAACGGCGTCTATTTCGTCTCGACCCGCCACGATCCGAAGGGCGAGGATTTCGACATCTATCACGCGGTGCGCGAAGCGGACGGCAGCTTCGCCGCACCTGTGCGCTTGCCCGCACCCGTCAACTCGCCCCAGTCCGAGCTACTTCCGCGCATCGACGCCGCCGGCAACCTCTATTTCGGTTCCTCGCGTGCCGGCGGGCACGGCCAGAGCGACATCTATGTTGCGCAGCAAAAGGCCGGCGCGTGGCGAGTCCGCAACCTCGGCGGGCCCGTCAGCACCGCCGCCAACGAATATGAGGCGGAGGTCTCGCGCGACGGCAACACGCTGATCCTGGTTGCCGATCGCGGCGGCCGATCGCACCTCTATCACTTCCGCAAGCAGGACGGGGAATGGCGCGAAGTCGGCCGCATACCCGCGTGTGCCGACGTCTTTCAGGTTGGCCCGCTACTCTCGCCCGGTGCGGAAAAACTGCTCTTCGCCCAGGCATCGCAAGACCGCTCTGGCGAAATCTACCTGACCGATCTCAAGCCCGGGAGCCGCGAAGTCTGGCCCCCGACATGCGGCGTACCAGCAGGAAGCAAGCCATGATCCAGTCCCTCCTCATCGCCAATCGTGGCGAGATCGCCTGCCGAATCATCCGCACCGCGCGGAAGCTCGGCATCCGCACCGTCGCGGTCTACTCCGACGCTGACGCCAGCGCGCTCCACGTTCGCAGCGCCGATCAGGCGGTGCATATCGGCGGCTCGCAGGCGCGCGAATCCTACCTTGTCGGCGAACGCATCATCGCCGCCGCGAAGGAGACCGGGGCCGAGGCGATCCACCCCGGCTACGGTTTCCTCTCCGAGAATGCCGAGTTCGCCGAGGCGGTCGTCACCGCCGGGCTGATCTGGGTCGGGCCGCATCCCGACAGCATCCGCGCCATGGGCCTCAAGGACGCCGCCAAGAAGCTGATGCAGGACGCCCGCGTCCCCGTTACCCCCGGTTATCTCGGTGAGGACCAGTCGCTCGACCGCCTCCAGCGCGAGGCCGACAAGATCGGCTACCCCGTGCTGATCAAGGCGGTCGCGGGCGGCGGCGGCAAGGGCATGCGTCGCGTCGTCGCCGCAGCGGATTTTGCCGACGCCCTCGTCAGCTGCCAGCGCGAGGCGGCTTCCTCCTTCGGCGACGATCGCGTGCTGATCGAGAAATACATCCTCGCCCCGCGCCATATCGAGGTGCAGGTGTTCGGCGATACCCATGGCAACATCGTCCATCTGTTCGAGCGCGACTGCTCGATGCAGCGCCGCCACCAGAAAGTGATCGAGGAAGCGCCCGCACCCGGCATGGACAAGTCGGCGCGCTTCGCGGTGTGCGAGGCGGCGGTGAAGGCCGCACGTGCCGTGAACTATGTCGGCGCCGGCACGATTGAGTTCATCGCCGACGCGTCGCAGGGTCTCCACGCCGACCGCATCTGGTTCATGGAAATGAACACGCGGCTTCAGGTCGAGCATCCGGTGACCGAGGCGATCACCGGTGTCGACCTAGTCGAATGGCAGCTCCGGGTCGCCAGTGGTGAACCGATCCCGCTGCGGCAGGAGCAGCTTTCGATCAACGGCCATGCGATCGAGGCGCGGCTCTATGCCGAGGATACCGCGCGCGGTTTCCTGCCCAGCACGGGCAAGCTCGAGGTGCTCGATTTCTCGGTCAATGCACGCGTCGATACCGGCGTCGAGGCGGGTTCGACGATCTCGCCCTTCTACGATCCGATGATCGCCAAGCTGATCGTCCACAGCGACACGCGCGAGGAGGCGATCGCGCTGCTGCGCTCCGAGCTGAGCTACCTCACCGTCTGGCCGGTTCGCACCAATGCCGGCTTCCTGTTCCGCCTGCTCGGCGACGACAGCTTCGCTCGCGCGCAGCTCGACACCGGCTTGATCGAGCGCCGGGGCGAGGAATTGACGATCGACCCGCTTCCCACCGCCGCCGATCTCACGCGCGCGATCTACTGGCTCGAGCAGGACATGCCCGACGACACGCTGCTCATGGCGCATGGCCTCGAGGGCTTCCGTCTTAACCGTGCGCCTGCAACCGCCCGTGCGGTCAGCGTGAATGGTGAGCGGGTGGTGTTCAAGGCCGATCATGGCGAGATCGCGTCGCACTTCTATCATCACGAACGCGATGGCGCGGCGCTGCTGGTCCATGGCGGCGCGACCTTCCGGGTGAGTGCCGACCGCACCGACGGCGCCGCGGGTGCCGCGGCAGGCGACGGCTCGATCCTCGCTCCGATGCCCGGGCGCATCGTTTCGGTCGAGGTCACCGAAGGCCAGGCGGTCACCGCGGGCCAGAAGCTGCTCGTGCTCGAGGCGATGAAGATGGAACAGGCGCTCACCGCCCCGTTCGACGGCACGATCGAAGCCCTCAACGCCGTCGCCGGCGCGCAGGTCCATGTCGACGCGCTACTGGTGAAGGTCGCGAAGGCGGAATAGCTGGCACGCCCGCTACGCTCTGGCCGTGGCGAGGATTTCTCGCCGACTGCCTGAGCGTAGCGGAGCGCTGTTAGTCTGTCTCGCCAACCGCCTCAGGGCGGTGGGGCTTCGTTTTGCTCTTCACCCTCGATGTCGTAGCACTTCAGGCGCGAAGCGCATCCGCGCACACCGCCGAGATCGGGAATCCAGGTGCCGCCGCCGCCGCCGGGGTCAGTGCCACCGCCACCGCCACCGCCACCGCCACCACCGCCAGCGGTTATATAATAATAATATTGGACAGCGGCATCATAGCATTCCTCATAGGATAGGTACCCTTTATCCACGTATCCGCCGTTGCCGCATTGTGCTTCGGCGTATTCGTCTGCGCTGGATGTTTGGGCAAGTGCGGGTGTTGAAGCGATCGCCGTCGTTGCGAGTGCAAATGCAACCAAAATGGAAGTTCTTCTCATTTCCATCTCCTTTTCAAGATCGAATCTTGATTGAGAAGTGTGAGTGGTTTGTGGAATTAATCAAGGGCGTTCGCACTCTTGATAAGAATAGATGCTGGTTTATTCGTAATGTTATACGGGCGTGAAAGTCGGGGTGCCCAGACAATCATTTCCCTCTCTTGTTTTCGATCCTGATCGAGCAGATCGGCTTCTCAGCTCTCATTCGGCCAACCTCCGGCGGCGCAGCGCAGGTCCCGGCAGCGCCACGCAGCCGCAAGATCAGGTCGATACGCTCTCGCACTGCTCACGAAGGTTGAGTAGTGGCCGTCGCTCCGGGATTGGCCGCGGCCTGTTCTCCCCGACAGTAACGGTATGAATGCGTTCGGTATGGATCTCCCATCATCTTCTGACAGCTATGTCTGGACCCCTGCCGGTCGCCTCTTTGCCCGCGAATGGAAAGCGGCGGCGGTCGGCAGCCTCGCGCCGTTCATCCTGTTTCATGATAGTCTCGGGTCGGTCGAACAATGGCGCGACTTTCCCGCGCAGCTTGCCGTGGCGACCGGCCGGAACGTAATCGCCTATGACCGGCTCGGCTTCGGGAAGTCGGACACGCACCCGGGCGCGCTCCAGCGCGATTTCGTGCAGGATGAGGCGCAGTCGGGCCTTGCCCATATCCGCGACGCGTTCGCGATCGATCACATGGTCCTGTTCGGCCACAGCGTCGGCGGCGGCATGGCCCTTGCCAGTGGCGCGGCATTCCTCATCGAAACCGATGCGGTGATCACGCTCGCGGCACAGGCCTTTACCGAGGACCGCACGCTTGCGGGTATCGAGGCGGCGCGGATCGCGTTCCAGTCGGAAGGCCAGGTCGAGCGCGTCGCCCGATATCATGGCGACAAGGCGCGCTGGGTGCTCGACGCGTGGATCGAGACCTGGCGGACGCCCGCCTTTGCAACCTGGTCGCTGGACGACGAGCTTCGCCGGCTACGCTGTCCTGTGCTGGCGATGCATGGCGATCATGACGAATATGGCTCGAACGCGCACCCCGAACGCATCGCCGCGCTCGCCGGCGGCCGCGCGGTGATCCTTAAGGACTGCCACCATATGCCGCACCGCGAGATGCCCGACAAGGTGCTGAGCCTGATCCGGGATTTTGTGCGGACAGTCTAGCGCTGCAATGGCGTCCTAGCTCGCCGGATCGTATCCGAATTCACGCAACTCCTGCGCGCAGCGGCACGCGACCGCGATCCGGCGCGCCCATTCGACCGCCTCGTCGCGCGTCGGCACCTCCAGCACCAGGAACCCGCCATTGAGTCGGCTGCCAGAATAGGTCTCGCTCGACACCGATCCGTCGCCGGATACCCGCAGCGGCGCGACGCTCTCATCGATCCCCCCGCCGAACACATAGACGCCCGCAGCCTTGGCCTCCTCGATCACCGCATGCGAGTCGATCGACACGGCCGGAAGCTCCGCGTCGGAAACCTGCATGGCCTCGGCGGGGAAGGATATGAGGTATTTGGTCATTCGCGCCAGCTCTTGTCGATGCGGTCGACCAGCCGAACCATCGCGGCGAAGTCGGCCGCGCCGGGCGCGATCGATGCCTGCGCCATGTGCAGGTCGCGCTGGTGCACCGCGACCACCTCGTCGGAGACGCGCAGCGGCTTGCCCATCGACAGGGTTGCGAGCTGGATCTCGCAGGCGCGTTGCAGCGCCCAATGTTTGACGAAGGCTTCGGGCAGGGTACGCCCCATCGCGACGATGCCGTGGTTGCGCAGCAGCAGCATCCGCTTGTCGCCCAGATTCTCGATCAGCCGTTCGCCTTCTTCGTCGCGCACCGTCACGCCTTCGAAATCATGGTAGGCGATCTGCCCCGCGAAGTTGCAGGCGTAGAAGTTGATCGGTTGCAACCCGCCCTCCAGGCTGCTCACTGCCATCCCGGCGGTGGTGTGGGTGTGCATGATGCAATGCACGTCAGGCAGGTTGCGGTGAAACACCGAATGCTGGACGAAGCCGGCGCGGTTGACGAGGTAGGGGCTACCGTCGACCTTGTTGCCGTCAATGTCGATCTTGACCAGGTTCGACGCCTTCACCTCACTGAAATGCAGTCCGAACGGGTTGATCAGGAAGGTATTGTCTTCGCCCGGCACTTTCAGCGTGATGTGGTTGTAGATCATCTCCGACCAGCCGAGCATGTCGAATACACGATAGGCGGAGGCGAGCTGCTGGCGCGCCTCCCATTCGGCGTCGGTCATGACGCGGCTGGTCTCGGCGGCGGCAGTGGCCATGATACCCTCTCCATTTTTCGTGGTTACGGTATGTATGCCACGAAGCGGCGGGGCAGGGCAACTTGCGTTCCGCCGGTGAAGCGGGTAGAGGCCGCCACAGTCATCTGGGGAGTAGCCAGCCGTCTTCGGACGGGCCTCCGCGTCAACATACTTGGTCGAGAGACCATGGCGCGAAGGGAGCGGGGACTTCGGTCCCGTTCGGGCGAGACCAATGGCGCCATGCTTTCCGTTCAGGCCGGGCGGGAGGGTATGGTGTCGTTGGAATTCGTACCGCCCGGCCCGGAGACCTGTCTTGGAAGCCTTCCTCACCTCCACCGCGCTGGTCGCGCTCGCCGAGATCGGCGACAAGACCCAACTGCTCGCGATCGTGCTCGCGACTCGGTTCAAGCGGCCGGTACCGATCATCCTCGGCATCCTCGTCGCGACGCTCGCCAACCATTTCCTTGCTGCGCTGGTGGGCCAGCAGGCGGCGGCCTGGCTTGAAGGCGCGTGGTTCCGCTACCTGATCGCGGCCTCCTTCATTGCCATGGCGGCCTGGACCCTGATCCCGGACAAGCTCGATGATCTGGAGGACAAGCCTGCGAAGTTCGGTGCCTTCGTCACCACCGTCATCGCCTTCTTCCTGGTCGAAATGGGCGACAAAACCCAGGTCGCGACCATCGCGCTCGGCGCCCGCTTTGCCGAGGTCGGCTGGGTCACTGCGGGCACCACGCTGGGCATGATGATCGCCAACGTCCCGGCGGTGTTCCTGGGCAACGAGCTGGTCAAGCGCGTGCCGCTCCGCACCGTCCGAATCGGCGCTGCCCTCATGTTCCTCGCCATCGGCATATGGATGCTCGCGCAGACCGCATTGGCCGGATAGGCTGACGCGCATGAACGACATGCGAACCTGGCTGGTGATCGAGACCGGCGGCACCAAGCTGTTGGCGCGGCTCATACAGGGCGATGCGATCGTGGCCGAACAACGCTGGGCCACGACCACGCCAGACGCGGCGGAGGCGGAACTGCTCGCCTTCGCCGGGCATACCCCACTAGCGGGTGTGGGGATCGCAGCGTTCGGCCCTATCGTCGTCGATCCCGGCGCCGCCAATTACGGAGAGGTGCTGGCAACCCCCAAGCTTGGCTGGACCGGAGCCAATCTGCGCGCTGCGCTCGAACGCGCGCTGGGCGTGCCGGTCGCGGTCGATACCGACGTCAATGCCGCAGCGCTCGCCGAGGCTGCCACCGGGGCGGGGCAGGGATGTGCCAGCCTCGCCTATGTCACCGTCGGCACCGGCATTGGGGCTGGACTGGCGCGGGACGGGCGGACGTTGACGGGGGCGCTGCACCCCGAAATGGGCCATGTCCCCGTGCTGCGGTGTGAAGGCGATCAAACACCCAGCGCCTGCCCCTTCCACGCGAGTTGCGTCGAGGGGATGGCGGCTGGCCCTGCGTTGCAACGCCGTCTCGGTGGAAAGGCGCTCGCGGACTCTCCCGCCGATTTTGCTGGGGTTGCCGATTATCTCGGCCAGTTCTTCGCAACGATCGTGCTCGCTTGGTCACCCCACAGGATCGTCGTGGGCGGCGGGGTGATGGATGTACGGGGATTGCGCGACGCGGCGGGGGAGCGGATGCGCACCGCGCTGGGCGGCTATGGCGTGGGGCACGCCGCTGGCGAGCCGGACTTCATCCGGCCCGCCGCGCTCGAACATGCGGGTCTAGAGGGCGCACTGATTCTTGCCCGCCAGGCCGCGGCGCGCACCCCCTAGCGCAGCGTGGTCACTCGCCGTCGCGGTCGAGCGGCCTCACCTCGATGAAGCGGTTGCGCGCGTCGAAGCGGCAGCGGAAGCGCTTGATCCCCTCGCGGCCCTTGTCCGCGGTCCCATCGATCCGGGTGCCGCCGCCCGGTGTGGCGGTCAGGCGCCCTATGCGGACATAGGCGGGGCGCAGGCCATAGAGTCCGGCCGCTTCCCCGCGACAATAGGCGCCCATATTGCCCGCCGAGATCGGTCGGCCCGACCCGACGCCGCCTGGGCCGCTGGGACCTCCACCCATCTGGCCACTCACCCCGATATCGAGCGAGTAGGTTGCGCTCTCGCCGCGTCGCGCGGCGTTGCGCATCAGATAGACGCGGACGCGATAATCGCCCGTTTGCGGAAGCCGCCCGTTGAAGCTGTTGCCGCCATTGGAGCCCACGAACATCGCGCTTTGCGCACCGGGTGCGATCACGTTGAAATAGGCCGACCTATTGTTGGAGCGCATGCTGACCCGCAGCGTCTGCCCAGCGCGGGCCCCAACGATGTAGTCGACTGTGGCGTAGCCGCGGATCGTTCCGCGAACCGCCTGTGAATCGGCGCCGCGTTCGAACTGCACGCGTTCGTTGCGGGTCGGCGTCTGGGCGACCGCCGGTGCGACGATGCACAGGGCGGCGGCAGCGAGCATCAACGGCTTCTGCATATCGGGTCTCCTCGACGGGATGGTGCCGGGGAAACGCTATCACGCCGATATTGTTGCGCGAAGCCAACAATTTGACGATCGGGTACGGTCGGACGTCTGGACAGGACGGCCCCGCATATGGCCTATCGTCGTCGCCAGTGCCGTGTGGTGCCGGCCTGATTTCCTTGGAGTCCGTTCACCATGGCCGAAGCTTTTATTGTCGAAGCCCTTCGCACAGCAGGCGGTCGCGCACGCAAGGGTGCGCTGGTCGGCATCCATCCCGCCGACCTCGGCGCGACGATCCTGAATGCACTGGTCGATCGTACAGGCGTCGATCCGGCGTCGATCGACGACGTGATCGTCGGTTGCGTCAGCCAGGCGGGGGAACAGGCCTTCGCTTTCGGCCGCAACCTCGTCCTCGCCTCGAAGCTGCCCGATAGCGTACCGGCGGTGACGATCGACCGCCAATGCGGCTCATCGCAACAGGCGCTGCACTTCGCCGCGCAGGCGGTGATGTCGGGGACGCAGGATCTGGTGATCGCGGCCGGGACGGAGAGCATGACGCGGGTGCCGATGGGCTCCAACTTCACGCTGCATCAACAGGCCGGGATCGGCGAGGGGCCGTGGCCGCAGAGCATCCGCGACCGCTACGGCGTGTCGGGGTTCAGCCAGTTCGTCGGCGCGCAGATGATCGCCGACAAATATGGATTCAGCCGGGAGGCGATGGATGCCTTTGCGCTCGACAGTCACCGCAAGGCAGCCGCGGCGATCGAAGCCGGCATGTTCGCGGCCGAGATCGTCCCGGTCGAAACCGCGAACGGTCCGTTCTCGCAGGATGAGGGCGTGCGTTTCGACGCGACGATGGAGGGGATGGCGTCGGTCAAGACGCTGATCGAGGGCGGCTCGATCACCGCCGCGAATGCCAGCCAGATGACCGACGGCGCCTCGGGCACGCTGGTAGCCAGCGCCGATGCGGTGAAGCGTTTTAGGCTCAACCCGATCGCGCGCATCGTCAATCTCACCGTTACCGCGGGTGATCCGGTGATCATGCTCGAGGAGCCGATCCGCGCGACCCAGCGCGCGCTGGAAAGGTCGGGGCTGAAGCTGGACGAGATCGATCTGTTCGAGGTCAACGAGGCCTTCGCGTCGGTGCCGATGGCCTGGTTACAGGCGCTGGGCGGTGATCCGGCGAAGCTCAACGTCAATGGCGGCGCGATCGCGCTCGGTCACCCGCTCGGCGGCACCGGGACCAAGCTGATGTCGACGCTTCTTCATGCGCTGCGGGCGCGGGGCGCTCGCTACGGCCTGCAGACGATGTGCGAAGGCGGTGGCATCGCCAACGTTACCATCGTTGAGCGGCTCTAGCGGGTTACGCCACCCACTGGTCGAGATTGTCCTGTTCGCCGATCAGCGCCAGTCCGTGCGCGATCGAGGTAAGCTCGCCCCCGGTCGCGATCCGCTCACCGCCGAAGCGGCGTTCGAACAGTGCGCGGATCGCCGGGATCAGCGACGAGCCGCCGGTCAGGAACACGCGGTCGATCCGGTCCGGCGACATCGCCGCCTGATCCAGCGCGATGTCCAGTGCGGCCTCGATCCGGCGGAGGTCGTCGGCGATCCAGTGCTCGAACGCGGCGCGGTGCACGGTTTCGATAATAGTGACGTCGCCGCCTTCGAAGCGGAACTCCGCTTCGGCTTGGCTGGACAGCGCGCGCTTGAGTCTGCCCACCGCATCATAGAGCGGAAAGCCCTGTTCGTGCTCGATCAGCGCGATCATCCGGCCGATCGGCTCAGGATCGATCGCATCGCGCTGGAGCCGGCGCAGTTCCTCAAGCGTGCGGCGATTGCGCATCAGCGCTAGGCGCGACCAGTCGGCGAATTCAGTGAAGTAGCCGCCTGGAATCGGCAGCAGCTTGCCGAACGAGCGGTACTCGCCGCCCTTGCCCAGCAACGGTAGCACCAGATGATCGACGATGCGCTGGTCGAACCGGTCACCGGCAATGCCGATGCCCGATGAGCCGAGCGGCTCGCAGCGCCTGGTCGCCCCCGGTTCAGCGACCCGGACGATCGAAAAGTCGGTGGTGCCGCCGCCAAAGTCCGCGACCAGGATCGTCGCCGGTTCGGTCAGCCGCGACGCATAGCTATAGGCAGCGCCGAGGGGCTCATAGACATAGTGGAGCTCGACTCCGAACCCTTTGAGCATCGCGTCATAGCGCTGACGAGCGAGTGCGGGATCGGGGCGGGCGCCGGCATATTCGACCGGACGGCCGACGATCACGCGGCGCGGGCGATCGTCGAGTGCGCCGTCGGCATGGGCCACCAGCTTGCTCAGGAACTTCTGCCCAAGGTCCTCGAACCGGAACGGCTTGCCGAAGATCTGCGCGCGCTCGAACAGCGGGCTGGCGGCAACGCTCTTGAACGACTGCACAAAGCGGCTGTCGAGCGGCGACTGGAGGAATTCCTCGATCGCCCAGGGCCCCGCCTCGTGCGCGATGCCGTTCCAGCCGCGCTCTTCCTCCCAGAAGCACAGCGCGGTGCGGAACACCGCGTCTCCGGCAAACTCGATCAGCCGCGAATCACCTTGGCCGTCGGCCAATGCGACGACGGTATTGGTCGTGCCGAAATCGAGGCCGAGCGCGCTCGGGCGGGTGGCGCTGTCCACGCGCGGTTCCTTTGCCGGTTCTGGTGACCACCGGCACGGCGCGCGGCGGGGCGGGGCGTATGGCAGGACGCACGCCGGGCGGCAAGGGTGGGAAACGGCAGGGGTGTCCGGCGCCGGTGGCAGCCCCGCCGCCGGCGCCGGGTTCGCGGTCAGCTACGACGAGCGCCCGCTTCACGGATGTCTTCGATCATCGAAATGGCGGCGTGCGTGACCACGTCCGAGATGGCCTGGCCCTTGCCGGGCGAAGCCTTGGACGGGCAGCCCGAAACCCCGGTTCCGGCGGTCAGCTGATGCATCGTGCGATGATGTGCCGCACGGCCCGCGTTGAGCAGATCCGCTGCAGCCCAGTGGAAGCCATGGACCGGCAACTGATCGACCGCCGTGTCGATCTCGACCAGTTCCGGCGCGATGATCTGCACCAATGAGGTCTCGAACTCGCAGGCATGGCCGACGCCGCCGAACTCGGTCTCCTGGATCTTCGCAAGCTCCTCGGCGGCGATCTTCCACCAGGTCAGCATGAACAGCTCGACCTCGGGGTGATCGTTGCCGAAGGATTCGAGTACGACCTGACCGATGGCGAGGTTGCCGCCATGGCTGTTGAAGATCACGATGTTGCGGAAACCATGTGCCGCGACCGCGCTCAGCAGATCGGTGATATAGGCGAGGAAGGTCTCGTGCCGCACGGTCAGCGTGCCCGCGAACATCATGTGATGCCGCGAACAGCAGACGGAAATCTGCGGCAGGATCAGCACCTTGTCGCCTAGCTCGGCGTCGATCCGGTCGGTGAAGTGGCGACCAATCAGCGCGTCGGTGACGAGCGGGAGGTGCGGGCCATGCTGCTCGATCGCGCCGATGTTGAGCACCACCGGGGTGTTGCGGTCGACCGCGTCCAGCTTGGGACTGGTGAGTTGTTCCCACTTCACGGCAGCGCCGCCCACATCTCGATTTCGACCTGGAATTCGTCGAGCAGCGCGCAGCCGATCGCGGTTCGCGCCGGGAAGGGCTGGGGCATCATCTCGCGATAGACGGTGTTGAACCGCGGCCAGTCGGCCAGGTCAGTCAGATAGACATTCACCTTGAACACGTTGGAGAAGTCCGCGCCCGCGGCGGCGAGCTGCTTGGCGCAATTCTCCAGCGTGACGCGCGCCTGTTCCTCGATCGTGTCGCCGATCACCTCGCCCGCCAGATTGAGCGGCGCCTGGCCGGAGATCAGGACAAGATCGGCGTCGCGGCTGATCTTGAGGACGGGGGAATAGGGGCCGGCGGTGACATGTTGTTCCGACGGGACCGGGATGATGCTGCTCATGCGTAAACCTCGTGACGGACGCCGTAGCGTTCCAATGCTGCTGCATCGAGCGAGACGCCCAGACCCGGCCCTTCGGGCACGAAAGCGTAAGGCGGCTCGAAGTGGAGTGGTGTTTCGAGCAGGTCATGCTCGCGGATCAATCGCCCGAAGATGTCGCTCGACCAGACGCAGCTCTTGGCCGCGATCGACTGGTGGAGATACATCGCCTCGAGGATGCCGAGATCGACCTCGGATCCGTGGAAGCAATAGAGGTTGGCGGCTTCTGCGATGGCGTTGAGCTGCGCGAACTTGGCAAGGCCGGCGTTGAAGTTGAAGCCGTCGGCCGCGCGCTGCTGGATCAGCGCGATGATGTCGTGAACGCGTTGGCCCTGATAGATATAGGGCAGGGCGATGTGCTGCGTGATCGGGATCGACGAGAAGCGGCATAGATCCGCATAGTCGGGGATCATCCATTTCGGGATCGGATCCTCGAGCAGCTGGACGTTGCCGACCTGCTCCAGGCCACGGATACGCAGCTTGGCCGACGCCATATTCTCCCAACGCTGATTGGGGTCGAACACCACCTTCATGCCCGGCGCGTGCGACGCGATCTGCTCACAGATGCCGACGACATCGTCCTCCAGATCGGCCTTCAGCTTGATGCCCTGATAGCCCTGCTCCTGATAGGCGCGGACCCAGGGACCGACCTCGTCGAGCGTGCGGTGGCTCGACCAGGCATGGCAGAGCACACGGTCGCGCACTGGTCCGCCGAGCAGGCGGTGTAGCGGAACGCCCAATGTCTTTGCCCAGCCGTCCCAGATCGCCAGTTCGAACCCGTCGAACTCGCGCACCAGCGGCAACGGCAGATCCTGCAGCGTCAGGTCCGCGATGTTGACGCCGAGCAAGCCCTGGCTGATCGCTTCGATCCGCGACCATTCGTGATCGCGATAGAATTCACCGAGCGCGACCACGCCGTTGGCCAGCGTCATCCGCACGACCAGCTTGGGCAGCGCATCGAACTGGACGCTCCACGCCGCCTTCCCCGCGACGGGCAGCATATGCAGTGGCTTGGCCAGCGTTTCGGAATTGATGATTCCCGGCTTGGCGGGAACGACCACCTCGTTGAACTCGAACTTGACGATGACCGGATCGTCGCCGGTGCCTGCACGCATCCCTTCACATCTCCCGAATGGCCGCGCGTATTGATCGTCGCGCGGGTTTTTGGTCACGCAAACAGCATAACCAATTTATACCAAGGTGCTAGCAAAATGCGGATTTCATGCTTAGAAAGCTGCGCAGAACGCCCGATCCGGTGTCGTTTCGTGCCCGATACCACGCGGTTTATGCACGAAAGGTATTAGATTGGATATGTTATGTATAGGGAGAGGTGAGTCATGGCGGCATGGTTTTGTGCGCGGAACATTCTTGCGGGGGCCGTCTCGGCGATCGCGCTGACCGCACCGGCATTTGCGCAACAGGCACTGCCGCTGCTGCCCGAGCCACTCGAAGTATCAACGACCGGCAAGGGCTTCAGCATCGCCGATGGCCTGGCGATCCATACGCCGTCGGGTGACGCCGGTGCCGAGAAGGCCGCGCTCTGGCTCAGGGAGGGGCTGGGGCTTCCGGCCAAGGCCAAGGCTGGCGCGCCGACCGTCCTGTTCGAGCGTGTCGCCGGTCTGCCGAAGGAAGGTTATCGCCTGACCAGTTCGCCGACCGGTGCGGTTATCAGCGCCAGCGACGATGCCGGCCTGTTCCATGGTGCCGTCACCTTGTGGCAGTTGGCGACGGCGCCTGGTGGCCAGGTTCCGGCGATCACGGTTTCGGACGCGCCGCGCTTCAAATGGCGCGGGTTCATGCTCGACAGCGCGCGCCACTTCCAGTCGCCCGAATTCGTCAAGAAGCTGATCGACGCGATGGCGGCGCACAAGCTCAACACACTGCACTGGCATCTGGTTGACGATCAGGGCTGGCGGATCGAGATCGACAAATATCCCAAGCTGACCGAGGTCGGCGCCTGGCGCATTCCGGCGAGCGCGCCCGGCGCCCCGGCTCTGCCGCGTACCGGTGGCTTCTACACCAAGGCGCAGATCCGCGACATCGTCGCCTATGCTGCAGCACGCAACATCACCGTGGTGCCGGAAATCGAGATGCCCGGCCATGTGCTGTCGGTGATCCGCGCCTATCCCGAGCTTGGCAATAGCGGCCGGGTGCCCGACGGGATCCACTCGGATTGGGGTGTCTATACGTGGCTGTTCAATATCGAGGAGCCGACCTTCACCTTCCTCGATGACATCTTCGCCGAAGTGACCGAGCTGTTCCCGTCCGCCTATATCCATGTCGGCGGGGACGAAGTCGTGGCGACCGAGTGGGAACGCGCCCCGGCGGTGCAGAAGCGGATGCGCGAGTTGGGTCTGGCTGACGCGCATGCGGTGCAATCCTGGTTCATGAAGCGGGTCGAGAAACTGCTCACCGCGCGTGGTCGCAAACTGATCGGCTGGGACGAGATTATCGATGGCGGCCTTGCACCCAATGCGACGGTGATGTCGTGGCGCGGGATCAAGGGCGCTGTCCTCGCGGCGCAGGCCGGGCACGACACCGTCCTCGCGCCGTCGCCCGATCTCTATTTCGATCATGTCCAGGGTAGCACTGCCGCGGAAGGGCCGGGACGCGGCAAGCCCAACACGCTGGAGGATATTTACAAATTCGATCCGCTACCCCCGTCGCTGACCGCCGATCAGCAGCGGCACATCCTTGGCATCCAGTCGACCATGTTCAGCGAGCATATCCGCGGCGACGAGCGCGCGGCGTACATGATCTTCCCGCGGCTGTCGGCGCTGGCCGAGGTTGCCTGGCTGGGCAAGGGGCGCGATTTCGAGGGGTTCGTCGACCGGCTGATCCCGCAGATCGATCGCGTCAAGGCGATGGGGCTGAAGCCCGCGGAGAGCGCGTTCATTCCCTCCGCCCGCGTCCGCTCGGTCGCCGCGAAGAGCGCGACGGTCGAGCTGGCGACGCAGGTCAAGTCGGAGATCCGCTACACGACCGACGGCAGTGCGCCGGATGCGAAGTCGCGCCTCTATGCCGGTCCGGTCGAGGTGGCGTTCCCCACCCGGTTGCGCGCGGTTGCGTTCCGTGGCGGCAAGCAATTGCCCGGTGCGGTGGACAGACGCTATGATCGCGCCGCCGTGCTGCGCCGCGACGACCGCGAACTCAAGGCATGCAGCGCCTCGCACTCGCTCGCGCTGATCGATGACGCGCCCGCCGAGGGGCCGCGCGCCGACTTCCTCGTCAACATTCTCGAGCCGTGCTGGACCTATGAAGCCGCCCCGATGGATGCGGTGACGGCGGTCGAGGTCGAGGTCGGGCAGGTGCCCTACAACTTCCAGCTCAACAACGGCCGGCCCATCGCGCCGCGCGGCAAGCCCGAGACGCCGGCGGGCGAGTTCGAGATTCGGGCGGGGTGCAAAGGTGAGCGGATCGGCTGGGTCTCACTCGCACGGGCGACGAGCCCGGCGCTCACTCGCTTGACGGTGTCAGTGGCGCCGCAAAAGGGTGCGCAGGACCTGTGCATGACCTTCACCGGCAACGGCAACAACCCGCTCTGGACGATCAAGTCGGTCCAGCTGCGCGAGAAGGCCGCGCGATGAGCCGGGAGGTCTTCCTCGTTCTGCTCGGCCTCGCGTCGGTCGGGGGGCTGATCTTCCTGATCGCGCGGTTGAAGCTCAATCCGTTCATCGCATTGCTGGTCACCTCGCTGGCATTGGGCGCTGCGGCGGGACTGCCGCTCGACAAACTGCTGGTCATTTACGAGGCTGGCGTCGGCAACGCGCTCGGCCACATCGCGCTCGTCGTCGGCCTTGGCACGATGATGGGCAAGCTGATGGCGGAGTCGGGCGGCGCCGAACGCATCGCCCAGACAATGATCGGCTGGTTCGGCCCGTCGCGCGTGCACTGGGCGATGATGGCCGCGGCGTTCCTCGTCGGTCTGCCGGTGTTCTTTGAGGTCGGCTTCGTGCTGCTCATGCCGATCGTGTTTACGGTGGCGATGCGGACAGGTACGTCGATCCTGAAAGTCGGCATCCCGATGGTCGCGGGGCTTTCGGTGGTCCACGGCCTCATCCCGCCGCATCCTGCGGCGCTGCTCGCGGTCGGCGCGTACAAGGCAGACATCGGCCTCACCGTGCTCTATGCGCTGATTGTCGGTATCCCGACGGCGGCGCTTGCCGGACCGGTCTTCGCCACGCTGATTGACCGCTATGTCAAGGTCGAGGGTGTGAACCCGATGGCGGAGGCGCTGACCGAACGGAAGATGGACGACACGCGCGAATTGCCGGGGTTCGGAATTACGGTCGCGACGATCCTGTTGCCGGTCGCGTTGATGTTGGTGGGAAGCTGGGCGGACTTGTTCGCGGCAAAGGGGACTCTCGTCAACGACGCGATCCGCTTCTCCGGACACCCGGTTACCGCCTTGCTGGCGGGGCTTTTGCTGAGCTTCTTCACCTTCGGCAGCGCGCGGGGGTTCAACCGTGAGAAGATCGGTCGCTTCCTCGAGGACTGTCTGGCGCCGACCGCGCTGATCACGCTGATCGTCGGCGCGGGCGCGGGCTTCGGCAAGATCCTGATGGAGGCGGGGATCTCGACCTCGGTGGTCGGGATGGCCCAGTCGGTGGAGGTGCCGCTGCTGGTGCTCGCCTGGCTGGTCGCGGCGATGATGCGCATCGCGACCGGATCGGCGACGGTGGCGATGGCGACCGCGGCTGGAATTGTCGCGCCGGTCGCTGCCGGGAGTGGGGTTTCGCCGGAACTGCTGGTGCTGGCGACGGGGGCGGGATCGCTGATCCTGTCGCACGTCAATGACGGCGGCTTCTGGCTGGTGAAGACCTATTTCAACCTGACCCTGTCGCAGACCTTCAAGACCTGGACGGTGTGCGAGACATTGATCTCGATCGTCGCGCTGTTGCTGACGCTGGCACTGAGTGCGGTGCTGTGATGCGCGCGGGTCTGGTGCTGGCGGGAACGCTCCTGCTAGCGGGCTGTGTAGCCACGAATCGCTCCGCGCATGGTGACTATCTGGCGCGCGATTATGTCGTGGACGGCGTGTTCACCTCGGGGATCGAGGGACCCGCAAGCGGTCCCGACGGGGCGCTCTATGTCGTCAATTTCGCGCGCGAGGGCACGATCGGCCGGGTGGTCGCGGGGCGCAACGGTCTCGGTTTGGCTCGACTGTTCGCCACTCTGCCGACCGGGAGCATAGGCAACGGTATTCGCTTCACCGCCGACGGTCGGATGCTGGTCGCCGACTATAAGGGGCATCGTATTCTCGCGGTGAGCAAAGTGGGGGGCGTGTCGGTTCACGCCGATCTGCCAGGCGCCCATCAGCCCAACGACATTGCGCTCGCGCCCGACGGGACGATCTATGCGAGCGATCCCGATTGGAAGAATGGCGGCGGGCGAATCTGGCGAATCGACCGGCAGGGCAATGCGCGGATCCTGGAAGACGGAATGGGTACGGCCAACGGGATCGAGGTCAGCCCAGACGGCCGTCGCCTCTATGTAGGCGAAAGCGTGCAGCGCCGCATCTGGGTCTATGACATCGACGCGAATGGCGCGCTCTCGGGCAAGCGCCTCTTCGCAAGTTTCCCCGAGCACGGCCTTGACGGGATGCGCTGTGATCGCGACGGGAATCTGCACGTCACCCGTCATGGTGGCGGGATCGTGGCGATCCTGACTCCCGATGGCTCGCTTCGGCGAGAGGTGCGCCTGAAAGGCCGCTTGCCGAGCAATATCGCATTCGGCGGAAAGGATGGCCGAACCGTCTTTGTCACGCTGCAGGATCGCGGCGCGATCGAGGCGTTTCGAAGCGAGGTTCCGGGCCGGGAATATTGAGCCCAGCGAACCCGTAACGGTTCGGCGCTGACCGCAATCGGAAGAGCGTTTTTCTGGTACCATACAAGTTGACTATTGGTCTCATAAATGTATTGAATTGGGTTCTGACCGTGCGCGTATGTTGTGCGGCAGTGCGGCGACATGGGTCTGCCGCGGAACAGGGAGAGGGAAATGTCCAGTCATAAGGTTGGTGCGCGGACGGTGTTGCTTGCGGCGGTATCAGCCGCAGCGCTCTGCGTCCCCGGCATCGCGCAGGCGCAGCAGGCTGCCGCCGCGGATGCGGCTGCAGGCGCAGCGGTCGGTCAGGAAGAAGAGATTCTTGTCACCGGTATCCGTGCGTCGCAGGCGCGCGCGATCGACGTGAAGCGTGAAGCGGACAGCGTCGTCGACGCGATCAGCGCTGAAGATATCGGCAAGCTGCCTGACCGCACCATCTCCGATTCGCTTCAGCGCATTCCTGGCATTCAGATCCGCCGTGACGCGGGTGAGGGTGGCCAGATCAACATCCGCGGCCTTCCGCAGGTCACCACTCTCCTCAACGGCGAAGAATTCCTTGGCGCCAACTCGGTCACGACCGTCCAGCCGAACTTCACCGACATTCCGTCGCAGTTGTTCGCTGGCGCGACCGTCTACAAGTCGCCGACCGCTTCGCTGCAGCAGGCCGGTCTTTCGGGCACCGTCGATCTGCTGACGCGCCGTCCGTTTAGCCTGCCTACCGGATGGACCGTGTCGGCTGCTGCTGAAGCGCAATATGGTGACAAGACGAAGAAGTGGAATCCGGCGTTCAACGGCCTGATCTCCTACAATTCGGGTCGCTTCGGCCTTCTCCTCTCGGCCGCCTACAGCAAGGTCGATCTGTCCAACAGCTATCGCGGTATCCAGAGCTATGGCGTGGGTCTCAGCGAAGAAGGTCTGAGCGCTGACCAGCAGGCGGAAGTGCCGCAGAATCAGGGCGACTTTGCCATCGGCAATGGCGGCGTCAGCCGCGGTACGCCGGTGCGGAATGCGGCGGGCACCATCATCGGTTTCGACGTAAACGGAGATGGCGACGCGAATGACGCGTTCATCACCGCCCAGTCGCATACGGTCTGGAACCGCATCACTTCGCGTGAACGTATCGGTGGCAACCTGTCGCTTCAGTTCGAAATCAGCGATTCGCTGAAGCTGACGGCGGACGCGTTCTACACCAAGCAGACCCAGTATGACCGCGCTGCGGGCTTCCAGTTCCAGAACGTGAACTGGATGTCGTCGCCCTATAAGCCGACTAAGTCGCGCAACACGGGTGCCAAGAGCGCTGCGATCGGCGGGCGTGTGTATGATATCCACACCGTCCAGACCTACGAATACGACATGCCGAACTTCGACAGCTATGCGGAAACCTTCCGCATCAAGTCGGAATCGCAGAACTACAACCTGCAGCTCGATTATGATAATGGCGAGAACCTGACGGCGACGATCCGCGGAACCTATGGCAAGGCCAGCCGCGATCTCGACCAGAGCTACCTGCAGCTCAACATGACCGACGGCTTCCAGTGGGCCTATTCGGGCGTCGGATATTATCCGGCAAGCATGGGCGGCAATCGCGCCTTCAATCCGGGCGGCTATCGCGTCTACAGCCAGAAGGCGACGGTCGACTATTCGAGCGGGGCACTGGGCTTCGTCTTCCCGACGAACTTCGTGAACCAGACCAAGGACCTGAGCCGCTACGCGCTGAAGACGATCTCGTCGGAAGGCAATGACAGCCGCGAAGGCGATATCTGGACGCTCCGTGGCGACCTCAAATGGAAGTCGGATGGCGGCCTCGAGATCAGCGCTGGTGGCCGCTACAGCGAGCGTTCGGTCGAGCAGTTCGTGTTCGATCGTGTCTCGCCTTACTATGCCGGCAACAAGGACAATCCGGGGAATCCGGCAGCCGGCTGTTTGGTCAAGTGGAAGGCGTTCGACGTCAACCTGAACAACGCGAACTGCGGTGTCCGTAACGCGGCTGGTGACGCCTACACTGCGGGCTTCCCGCGTCCGGGTACCGACGCGATCTTTGGTGGCCAGGTGAAGCAGTACTCGCCGCCCGCAGCAGGCGTTCCGGCGATCTGGGTTCTCGACCCGCGAGCCATGGACGATGCCGAGGCGTTCCAGAACAAGTTCTACCCGGGCAACAAGAACATCGTGAACCCGGCGGACTCGTTCGCCATGAACCTGCGCCAGATTTCCGGTTATGCGCAGGTCAGCGGTGAGGGTGAGTTTGCTGGATTGCCGTTCCGCGCCAATGCGGGTCTCCGCGTGATCAACACCAAGTTCAACGTGCGTCAGAACATCGTCGGTGTGCCGCAGCCTTATGGTGTGGGTGGCGTCGATGCGGGCGATCTCACCGTCAAGCGCGAGTTCACCGACTACCTGCCGGCCTTGAACATCACGTTCGAGCTGAGCGAGAAGCTGAAGTTCCGTGCGGCCTACTCGAAGTCGATGACTCTGCTCGACTTCATCCAGTGGGGTGGCGGTCTGAACGTCGGCTACGCGATCGATACCTCGGTCAACCCGCCGATCTTCCGTGCCCAGTCGGCACAGCAGCGCGGCAACCCGAACCTGGATCCGTGGCGGTCGAGCAATTTCGAGGCCAGCCTTGAGCTCTACACCGGTCGTTCCAGCATGCTGGCGATTGGCGCATTCTACCTCAAGGTGGATAAGTTCATCGTCGCCTCGACCATCCTGCGCAGCGATATCCCGGACAATGACGGCGTCGTCCGCAACACGGCGCTGCCGGTCAACACGATTGTCCAGGGTGCCGGTGGTACGCTCAAGGGGATCGAAGTCTCGGCGCGTCAGTCTCTGACCGATTACGGGGTCAATGGGTTCCTGGGTGGCTTCGGTATCGACGCCAACTATACCCTGTCGCTCAGCGACGCGGGTGCCTTGGATCTGGCTGGCAACAAGCAGCCGTTCCAGGACAACTCGAAGCATCAGGCAAACCTTGCGCTGTGGTATGAATCCGGTCCGTTCTCGGCCCGTATCGCCTACAACTATCGCTCGAAGCGTCTGAACAGCCAGAACTGGAGTGGTATTCGCGGGCTGTCGGTTTACCAGCGCGCGACCAACTATTTCGACGCGTCGGTGTCGTATGACGTGACCGACAACTTCACGCTCTATGGGCAGGCGTCCAACCTGACCGGCGAGAAAGAGCGCTACTACCTGACCTGGGAAGACCAGATCGGTTGGGACAACATCTATGAGCGTCGCTTCGTCGCGGGTGTCCGCGCCAAGTTCTGATCGCTTGAACTGACTCCTCACTGCCCGCCGATCGCAGCGCGTTCGGCGGGCGTTTTTTGTTGGGGTGAGGTAGAAAATAGAAACGAGGGGAGAATGTGGTGATGGAGCAGTCGGTGGATCAGGGGCGGGCGATCCGCAGTATCGCGATCGTCGGTGGTGGAACGGCCGGATGGATGGCCGCCAGCTATCTTGCCCGCATGCTGGGCCACGCCAATCTCGACATCACCCTGATCGACAGTTCAGAGATTGGAACCGTCGGCGTCGGTGAAGCGACGGTTCCGGCGATCCGCGACTTTCTGGCGACGGTCGGACTCACCGATGCCCAGGTACTTGAATCGACCGAGGGAACGATCAAGCTCGGCATCCATTTCGCGGACTGGGCCGAGCCGGGGCATCGCTTCTATCACCCGTTCGGCCTCTACGGCATGTCGGCCCGTGGCGTGCCGTTCCATCAATATTGGCTGAAGTTGCGCGCGGCAGGCCATAACCTGTCGTTGGCGGATTATTGCCTGTGCACTCAGCTCTCGGAGCAGGGCAAGTTCCTGGCCCCTCCCGAACAACCGGGCAGCGACCTCGGCGTCTTTGACTTCGCGCTGCATTTCGATGCGTCGAAGTTCGCTGCTGTGCTCCGCGACCTCTCACTGTCGCTGGGTGTCACCCATATCGACAGCCGGATCGAGGGCGTCGAGCAGGTGCCGGACACGGGCCAGGTGCGCGCGGTGCGGCTTGCCGATGGCCGCAGCGTGGCTGCTGATCTGTGGATCGACTGTTCGGGCTTTCGCGGCCTGCTGATCGGTGAGGCGCTAGGGGTGCCGTATATCGACTGGCGCAACTGGCTGCCTTGCGATCGCGCGATCGCCTTGGGGTGCGAGCCGGTCAACGCGTACCGCCCCGTGACGACATCGACCGCCCGTCAGGCGGGGTGGCAATGGCATATCCCGCTGCAGAACCGGATCGGCAACGGCTATGTCTATTGTTCAGACTATATCAGCGATGATGAAGCCGAGGCGGTATTGCGGGCCAATATCGAAGGACCCGTGATGGGAGAGGCGCGCCGTATCCGCTTCACCCCGGGGCATCGCGAAAGCTTTTGGCGGGGCAATGTGGTCGCGATCGGGCTGGCCGGCGGATTTCTGGAGCCGCTCGAATCGACCAGCATCACGCTGATTCAGTCGGGCCTTGAACGGCTTGTCCGGCTATTCCCGGACCGCGATTTCGATCCGGCGCTATCGGCGGTATTCGACCGTCAGTCGCGGCTTGAGTTCGAGCGTATCCGCGACTTTCTGCTGCTCCATTATTGCCTGAACCGCCGTGAGGGTGAGCCGATGTGGGACCGGATGCGGTCGATGGAATTGCCTGAGGAACTGCAGCTCAAGATCGACGCCTGGCGCGCCCAGGGCGAATTGGTACGGTACGAGTGGGAGAGCTTCCAGGATCCGAGCTGGCTCAGCATGTATGCCGGGTTCGACCTGCTTCCGCGTCGCTATAGTGTGCGTGCCGATCAGTTCGATACCGCCGAGTTACGCGCGACGTTCGACAGGATGCGCGCGGCGGTGAACGACACGGTTCGGCTTGGCGTGCCGAGCCGGGATTTCGCGTCGCAGCTGCGGCCGCGATAGGCCTGGCTGCTCATTCATTTGAGAGACGCTGCGGGCGGGCCACATGGCCCGCTTCGCTTCCCAGGCGCGTGAAAACGCTGGTGACCCCTACGAGAATCGAACTCGTGTTTTCGCCGTGAGAGGGCGACGTCCTGACCGCTAGACGAAGGGGCCGTATAAGCGGGAAGCGGCGCATTACAGGGGGCTGAAGGGAGCGTCAAGCACTCTAGTCGCGCTTCGCGATTCAGGTGTCACAATGCTGGAAATGTGCGGCGTTCGCGCCTATCTGGCGGGCGATGGCGCGTTCGACACGTTCGATGGATTGGGGCTTCCCCCGCTGGCGGCCCTACGGGTCCGAACGCGAGGCCGTGCGCGTGCGCCTGTGCGACCGGGAAGGGTGCAAGGAACCCGGCGATCGCCCGGCGCCCAAATCGCCCAACAGCCCTGAGCGCTGGTATTTCTGCGAGACCCATGCCGCCGAGTACAACCGCAACTGGAACTATTTCGAGGGTCTGACCGCCGAGGAAGCGGCCAAACGTGAGGCCGATGAGCGTCGTACCGCCGACGGTTTCACCGCGAGCCGTCACAATGCCTGGGCAGGACCCGGCGACGGCAGCCGGTCGCGTGATGAGATGCGCGCGCTGGACGTACTCGAGCTCGATCCGGACGCCGATTTCGAAGGCGTGCGCGGAGCATGGCGCCGGCTGGCGAAGGAAAACCATCCCGATATCCGCCCGAACGATGCCGAGGCTGCAAAGCGCTTCCAAGCCATCCAGACGGCGTATGAGGTGTTGCGGGCCGCCGAAGAGCGCCGCCAATGGCGGCCTGATTGAAGACGCATATCCGCTCGAACTGGTCGAACGCGGTTCTGGTCTGCGCCAAATGCTCGAAGAAGCTCGATGGCGGTTTCGGCCCCAAGGGCAAACAGCCGTTGGGCAAGGCGCTCCGCAAGCATTTGGGCCTGAAGAAAGGGCGCAAGGCCGAAGCCGGTGTGATCGACGTCAAATGCCTGGGCGTCTGTCCGCGCGGGGCGGTAACGATGGTCAATGGCAGCGCCAGCCGCGAATGGCTGATCGTGCCTGAGGGCGCGGACCTCGACGATGTTGCCCGCGCCGCGGGCCTCTATCCCTAGACGTAGCGCTCGGCGGTCGCGCGGATCAGCGCGATCATGTTGGGAATCCCCTGGGTCCGGTTCGAGCTGAGCTGATTGCGCAGGTCGAACGGCGCCAGCGCTTCCTCGATATTCGTCGCCAGGATGCCCGCTGGGGCGCGGTCCTGTACCGCGAGCAGCACCAGCGCGATGATTCCCTTGGTGATCGCGGCGTTGCTGTCAGCCAGGAAGTGGAGCGCGCCATCGTCGCGGACCGTCGGATAAACCCACACCGCCGCCGAGCAGCCGCGCACCAGCGTCGCATCGGTCTTGAGCGCGTCGGGCATCGGCTCGAGCGCCCGACCAAGGTCGATCAGCAGGCGATAGCGATCGTCGGCATCGAGAAACTCATATTCGTCGCGGATATCGTCAAGGTTCGACATGGCCGCGCCTATAGCGGGGTTGCGTCGCTGTGCCAGCCCGGCATTGTGGACGCCGACACGTACAGGAGAGTGGCATGGCAACAGCGCGGCGGCGATTGGGAGTGACGGCATGGGCGCTTCTGCTCGCATTGCCCGGAACGGCCATCGCGAAAACCCCGACAGTTGCGCCCGCAGCGGTCACCAGCACCACCGACATCGTCTATGCGACCCATGCGACCGGTCCGGTGCATCTCGATCTGCATCGTCCGGCCGGGAAGGGGCGGGCGCCGGTGCTGGTCTTCCTGCATGGCGGCGGCTGGGCACGCGGTGAACGGCCGAAGAGCTGGACCGGATTCAAGCGCTTCGTCGAGGCGGGCTACGCGGTGGTCAGCGTGCAATATCGGCTTTCGGGCACCGCGAAGGCGCCCGCCGCGGTGCAGGACGCGCGCTGCGCCATGGCCTGGGTTGCGCGTGAGGCGGACCGATACCGGCTGGATCCGCGTCGGGTCGTGGTGATGGGCAGCAGCGCGGGCGCGCATCTGGCGCTGCTGGCCGGGATGATGGGGACGAAGTCGGATATCGACCTGCCCGCTTGCGGGGCGGTGCCGCGCGCGTCTGCGATCATCGATTTCTATGGGCCGAGCGATCTGCGTCCAGAATCGGTTGGCGCGTGGCACAGTCCGTCGATCACCAAATGGATCGGAGAGGGGGCGGATGCCGCTACGCTGGCGGCACGGATGTCGCCGCTGACACTGGTACACAAGGGGCAGCCGCCGGTGTTCATCGTACATGGTGACGCCGACGATGTCGTGCCAATCCAGTCGTCGACGCTGTTGAAGGAAGCGCTGGACCGTGCGGCGGTGCCGTCCGAATTCCACATCGTGCCCGGCGGCGGTCATGGCCAGTTCGAAGATGATGTCCAGGCCCGCCTTTACGCGGATGCCGTGCGCTTCCTCGGGAAGCACCACGTCGGACACTGACTCGGTGCTGTCCGGGAGCGCCGCAAGGGCGCTCCCGATTACGCATTACAGATCGACGCCGGCGGCGATCGCCTCGAGCTTGCGGATACGCTCCTTGAGATCTGCGATCTCGATCCGCGCCCCGGCGTTGCTCGGCGCCGGCTGGTGGACGTCGCCGGTATGAGCCAGGCTCAGCTCTTGCCGCTTCAGTGACAGCCAGCCGCGCCATCCGGCAAGGCTCGCCGCGGTGATCATGCCCAGGCCGGCAAGGCCTGCGGTCGCCATGACAAGGTAGAAATTAGGATCACTCATCACGCCCTCCATAAGACGCGTTGGGTTCAGTTTCGGCCGTCGCGCAGCTTCTCGATCTCGCGGTCGAGGTTAGTTGCGCTGTGATTGTCGGTGATCACGCGTTCCAGAACGGAAATCCGGTCCTTCAGCGTACGCACCTCTTCCTGCAGGCGGCGGGCTTCGGCGGCACTCGCGCCGTCATTGACGTGGCGCTCATTGCCCCATTTGTCCTTCCGCACGCCCATCTTGGCCCGGATGACGCTGCCGATCGTCACGATCAGCACGATCCCGATCACCATCTCAAACGGATTCATTCAAAGCCTCCTCTTGGCTTCGGTGCCGTTGTCCGGCGTTGTTTCAGTTCACTACGTTTGCCTGTTCGCGCGCCAGTTTCTCGGCACGGCGGACGGGGCGGTCGCGCATTTCGGAGAGGGTGACGCCGATCGCGCCGATCACTCCCAGTACCGCGAAGAACCCGATCAACATTGCTCTTACTCCCTAATACTCGGGGGTTGGTTCAGTCAGTTGTTCAATTCACCGGCCGCTGGTCGCGCAGCCGTTCGATCTCGTCGGAGAGGTCGAGACCCTTGTCGGTCGCGATCCGCTCCAGCACCCGCACACGCTGCTCCAGCCGCTCGGTATGCGCCGCATATTGCGCGGCCTTCTCGGCGGTCTGGGCGTTAAGTGCTTCGGTCATCTTTTCCTTATGCTTCAGCCAGCGTGCGAACATGCTGGAGCCGATTCCGCCGATCACCGGGATGCCCACGACGATCATGAAGAAGATGAGCACACTGGTCGGCATGTTCCTGGCCTCTTCAATTCTTGCTGGTGACGCGGAGCGCTTCGATCTCGCGATCCAAGGCTACACTGCCGTCGGTGACGATGCGCTCGACATTCGCCAGACGGTCCTTGATCGAACCGAGCTCGGCGCGGAGCTGGGCGTTCTCGCCGGTCAGCAGCTTGATCCGCTCCATCGCCTCTTCATTCTTCTTCGGGTAGACCGCCTGCCCCCAGGCACCATCGAGCGGATAGCCATGCTTGATGCGGAGCCAGGTGGTGACCACCCAGCCACCGATACCCAGAACACCCATGATCGCGCCCAGGACGATGAAGGGCTGAATAAACTGCTGGTCCATTGTTCGTTTCCTGAATTCTGTTCTGGTTTCAGCGCAGCGAGTCGATCTCGCGGGCGGTGCGTTCGGCGGGGTCGGTGGCGATGCGTTCCAGCACGGCGATCCGCTCCTCCAGCCGGCCGATCTGGCCCGTCAGCCGCTCATTCTCGTTCGTCAGCAGCTCGATCTTGCGGTCGGCGGCGGGATCCGCCTTGGTGGTCGTGCCACTCCACTCATTCTCGATCGGATAGCCATGCTTCGCACGGATCCAGGTCGATACGAGCCAGCCGATGGTCGAGATCGCGATGATCGCGATGACGAAACTCGGTCCACCCCAGTTCATCGTTCATGCCCTCCTGTTGAACGCCGCGGCTCAGCGCAGGCGCTCGATCTCATCGGCGAGCTGCGTGTTGCGGCTCGTGTAAAAGGTTTCGATGTCGGCCATGCGGCGGTCGATGTCGCGCAGCTTGGAGCGGACTTCCTGGGTCGAACGGCGCGGATTGGCTCGCACGCCCTGCCAGAATTTCGCGTCCTCATCATTGTGGTAGAGGCCGATCGGCTTGGGCGAGGTGACCATCGCCAGGCCGATGTAGACGAAGAACATCAGCGGGAAGGTAGCGACCAGCAGGGCGAGGAAGCCCAGGCGGATCCAGAGCGGGTCGACGCCGGTATACTCACCGAGACCCTCGCAAACGCCCAGCCACTTGCCGTTGACCTTGTCGCGATAGAGTTGCGTGCGGCTTGCAGACATCTCTCAGTTCCTCCGTGCGCGTTCATAGTCGGGGAGTTCGCGAGCCGGGGGCAACTCAGGCCCGCGAACGCGGAACTCGGGATTGTCGGCGGCGATGATCCGCTCGATCGTCATGAGGCGGTCCTCGAGGCGACGGGCCGTATAGTGCAACTCGTCGAGCAGGTTTTCGTCTTCGCCGGTCAGCGTCTTCGCTTGCTTCCACTTGGTGACGTAATGAAGGATCACCCAGGGCATGCCGATGAAGAGCATGCCGACGATGACGATCGGGACCAGGACCTCTTCCATCGGCTCAGCCCTCCTTGTTCAGGCGCGCTTTGAGCGCGGCCAGCTCGGCATCGACCTTCTCGGCCGATTGCAGCTCGGCAATCTCTTCCTCCAGCGACTTCTTCGGCGCGCCCAGCGTCAGCGCATCGGCGCGGCCTTCGGCGAAGTCGACGCGGCGCTCGAGCAGGTCGAAGCGACTGAACGCCTCGCTCACCTTCGAACCGTGGGTCATCTCGCGCAGCTTGACGCGGTTGTTGGCGCTTTCCAGGCGGGTCGTGATCGCGTTCTGGCGGGCACGGGCATCGCGCAGTTTGGTCTGCAGCTTGGCGATATCCTCTTCCGAGGCGCGCAGCGCATCATCCAGCACCGAAATCTCGGCGCCCAGCTGGTCGCACATGTCAAATGCCTTCTGACGTTCAACCAGTGCTGCCTTGGCCAGGTCCTCACGATCCTTGCTCAGCGCCAGCTCGGCCTTCTCGGTCCAGCTCGCCTGCAGGTTCTCCAGCTTCGCGATATGACGCCGCATTTCCTTCTGGTCGGCGATGGTGCGCGCCGCGCTGGCGCGAACCTCGACCAGGGTCTCCTCCATCTCGAGGATGATCATGCGGATCATCTTCGCCGGATCTTCCGCCTTGTCGAGAAGGTCGGTCATGTTGGCTGCGATGATATCGCGGGTGCGAGAGAAAATGCCCATCTTCAACTTGCTCCTTGAAACTTCGTGCCGCCGGGCGGGCTAGGGGTTACCCGCCCGGCGGGACCGCTCAGACCGTGGCCTGAGTGGAAACATTTGCCGTCGCGGTGGCGGCGGGGCCGACCACGCTGGCGAGGCAGGTGGTGCTCACGACCAGGGTACATACCAGCGCCGCCATCGTGGTGCGAAAGCTGTTCTTGCCCTTGTACATTGTCGTTCCATCCCTTGATCTGTTGGCCGCTCGCTGCGGCATGCATGGTATACTGCAGGGTGCGTGCCAAGTCCGAAAAGTCCCGGAAATCCGCCATTTTTAAAGCATTTCGGCGATCTGTTGCAATTGCCCTATTGCCAAGTGTTGGGAAAATACCCCAATGGTTCGGATATGGAGCGTACGACCCAGGTGATTGGCCAATCCGGCGCGTTTCTCGATGCGCTGGAGCTTGCTTCGCGAGCGGCCGCGCTCGATCGCCCGGTACTGGTGATCGGGGAGCGCGGGACCGGCAAGGAACTGGTGGCCGAGCGCCTTCATCGCCTGTCGCCGCGCTGGGATCAGCCGCTGGTGGTGATGAACTGCGCCGCACTGCCCGAGACGCTGATCGAAGCCGAGCTGTTCGGGCATGAAGCCGGCTCCTTTACCGGCGCGACCAAGGGACGGGCCGGCCGGTTCGAGGAGGCGGATGGCGGCACGCTGTTCCTCGACGAACTCGGGACGCTCAGCATGGCCGCGCAGGATCGCCTGCTTCGCGCGGTCGAATATGGCGAGATCACCCGGATCGGTGCCTCGCGCCCGATCCAGGTCGATGTCCGCATCGTCGCCGCGACCAACGAACATCTGCCCGAACGGGTGGAAAGGGGCACCTTCCGCGCCGACTTGCTGGATCGCTTGAGTTTCGAAGTGGTGACTCTGCCGCCGCTGCGCGCGCGCGCGGGCGATATCCTGGTTCTCGCCGAGTTCTTCGGCCGGCGCATGTCGTCGGAGATCGGCAAGGATTGGGAGGGGTTCGGGCCCACCGCACTCGACGCGCTGACCAATCATAGCTGGCCCGGCAACGTCCGCGAATTGCGTAATGTGGTTGAGCGCGCGGTCTATCGCTGGGACGGCTATGGCCCGGTCGACGCGATCCAGATCGATCCTTTCGCCTCGCCCTATCGTCCCGCGCCGATGCCGCACGGCATTCCTGGCAATGCCGCGCCGGTGCAGCTCACCACGGAGGAGCCGGGACCGCTGCCGCGCCGCGACGACGACTTTGCCGGCGACTTCAAGAGCCGCGTCAACCGCTTCGAACGCGAATTGCTCAGCCGCGCGCTGGCTGAGAACCGCTTCAACCAGCGTTCGACCGCCGAAGCGCTGGGGTTGAGCTACGATCAGCTCCGCCATGCGCTCAAGCGTCACGAACTGCTCAACGCTGGCGGTTAGCCGGGTTGCCATGCGGGGCAGGGGCGGCCTATCGCCCCCGGCATGGAGATCACCGCCGAGATCGTCGCCTTTCTCATTGCCGTAGCGTTTGTCGCGGGCACGATCGATGCGATGGCGGGCGGCGGCGGACTGCTCACCATTCCGGCGTTGATGGCGGTGGGTGTTCCGCCGGTCGCGGCGATCGCCACCAACAAACTCCAGAGCGCGTTCGGCACCGCCTCCGCCTGCATCGCCTATTGGCGCGGCGGGCATCTCGATCTGCGCCGTTTCGCGATGCCCGCGGCGGGGGCGTTCCTGGGATCTGCGCTGGGCGCCTATACCGTCCAGCGGGTCGATCCCGGCTTCCTCACCGCCTTCGTTCCGATCCTGCTGATCCTGATGGCTATCTACTTCCTCCTGGCCCCGCCGATGGGGGAGGCCGACCGCCATGCCCGCCTTGGTACGATAGGGATCACGGCGGTGTCGGTGGTGCTCGGCTTCTATGACGGTTTCTTCGGGCCTGGCGCCGGATCTTTCCTGACCACCATGATGGTCGCGCTCGCCGGCCTTGGCCTCGTCCGCGCGATCGCGAATGCGAAGTTCCTCAACTTCGCTACCAACGTCGCCGGGCTGCTCGCGATGATCGCGGGGGGTAAGGTGTTGTGGATGATCGGCCTCGGCATGGCCGCCGCGAACATCGTCGGCAACCAGATCGGCGCGCGATTGGCGATGCGCTATGGCGGCAAGGGCGTCCGCCCGTTGCTCGTCCTCATGTCGATCGCGCTCACCGTGAAGCTGCTGTCCGATCCCGCCAACCCCATCTGGGCGTGGCTTCACCACTGATCGCCCATTTCGATGGCGTATCGAGAAAAATTTGTGCGGCGAAGCTCCCGCTGATGCGTTAGGCGGGCGCGACACCAGAACAAGGAGGGTCTCCCATGGCTTTTGAACTGCCCACGCTGCCGTACGCCAAGGACGCGCTCGCGCCGACCATCTCGGCCGAGACGCTCGATTTCCATTATGGCAAGCATCACAAGGCCTATGTCGACAAGACCAACGGCTTTGTCGCGGACAAGGGTCTTGAGGGGAAGAAGCTCTCCGAGGTGATCCGTCACGCCAAGGAAACCGGCGACAAGGCGCTGTTCAACAACTCGGCGCAGATCTGGAACCACAGCTTCTACTGGTTCGGCCTGACGCCTGAGCCCAAGGAGCCGACCGGCAAGCTCGCCGAGCTGATCGAGAAGACCTTCGGCTCGAAGGAAGAGCTGGTGAAGAAGCTGGTTGCCGAAGCGACCAATCACTTCTCCAACGGTTGGGGCTGGCTGGTACTCGAGGATGGCGAGATCAAGGTGACCTCGCTCCACGACGCCGATACCCCCGTCGTCTATGATTACAAGCCGCTGCTGACGATCGACGTGTGGGAGCACGCCTATTACATCGACTATCGCAACGCGCGTCCGGGCTATCTCGATGCGATCACCAAGATCATCGACTGGGATTTCGTCGCGGCGAACCTCGACGGTGAAGGCGTGAGCCGGGCCGACCAGAACGGCTGATCGCCTCACGGCGTAAACGAAAAGGGCCGCGGTTCATCCGAACCGCGGCCCTTTTTCTTGCCCGTCCCGTGGCGTTTATTGTTCCGGCGGCAGCGCCTTGTCGACGATCTCGCGGTCGGTCGTCAGGCCGTGGCGCAGCAGCATCGGGATATTGCCCATCGCGAAGATCAGGGTGAGCGGCACCACGCCCCACAGCTTGAAGCCGACCCAGAAGTCCCAGCTCTGCGTGCGCCATACGATCTCGTTCAGTACCGCCATCACGACGAAGAACACCGTCCAGTTGATCGTCAGCAACCGCCAGCCCTTGGCGGTCAGCCCCGGATAGGCGCTTTCGAGCAGCATCTGCAGCAGCGGCTTCCTGGTGATCAGGCCATAGGCCAGCACCGCAGCGAACATCGAATAGACGATGGTCGGCTTCACCTTGATGAAAGTCTCGTCGTGGAACCACAGGGTCAGCCCACCGAACACCAGCACCAGCGCGCCCGAGATCCACAGCATCGGGGAAACATGCTTGGTCTTCCACAGCGAAATGCCGATCGCGATGAAGATCGCGACCATGAAGGCGGCGGTCGCCGCCATCATTCGCGCAAGCTGCGGCCCGCCCATCAGGCTGTTCACGGCAAAAAACACCGCCAGCGGACCGAAATCGATCAGCATGCGGAGGCCGGGGGCAGGGGCGGGTTTCGTGGTCGAGGATTCGTTGGAGGTCATACACTCAGTCTACCGTTCGCCCTGAGCTTGTCGAAGGGCAAGTTGAGGGTGCGGATCTTCCCCGGGTCGAGTCCGGGGTTGGCCCGAATGAAGGTCTAGCCTTTGTTGAACGCCTCGACCCCGGCGATGATCCGGGCGACCTCGTTCGGATCGAAGCCGCGCAGGTCGTCGACCTTCTCGCCGACGCCGATCGCGTGGATGGGCAGGCCGTATTTCTCCGCCGCCGCGACCAGCACGCCGCCGCGCGCGGTGCCGTCGAGTTTGGTCATCACCATGCCGGTGACGCCCGCGACTTCCTTGAACACTTCGATCTGGCTCAGCGCGTTCTGGCCGGTGGTCGCGTCGAGCACCAGCACCACATCGTGCGGCGCGCCCGGATCGATGCGGCCGAGCACGCGGCGGATCTTCGCCAGCTCGTCCATCAGTTCGCGCTTGTTCTGCAGCCGCCCGGCGGTATCGACGATCAGCACGTCGGCGCGCTGGTCGGTCGCCTGTTTCAGCGCCTCGAATGCGATTCCGGCCGCGTCGCCGCCCTCTGCGCCGGCAATGATCGGCACGCCGACCCGCTCGGCCCAGGTCTTGAGCTGGCCGATCGCGGCCGCGCGGAACGTGTCGCCCGCCGCCAGCATCACCTTCAGCCCCTGATCCTTCAGGATCGCGGCCAGCTTTGCGATGGTCGTGGTCTTGCCCGATCCATTGACGCCGATCACCAGGATCACCTGCGGCCGCGCCTTGTCGGTGGTCAGCGGCTTCGCGACGGGGACCAGCGCCTTCTCGATCTCCTCGGCGACGACCAGGCGGATGCCCAGATCCTCCATGCCGCGCTCATATTGCCCGTCCGCCAGCCGGTTGCGGATGCGCGCTGCGGTGCCGGGGCCCAGGTCGCTGGCGATCAGCGCTTCCTCGATCTCGTCGAGCGTCGCGTCGTCCAGCCGCGCGGCGCCCAGGCCGGCAAGGTTGCCAACCAGCTTGTCGGACGTCTTCTTGAACCCTCCGAGCAGCCGCTCGCGCCACGAAGGCCCGCTCATGCAGCGACCCCGATCAGCTTGCCGTCCTGTACCGTCTTGATCTTCACGTTCGCGATTGTCCCGACTTCCTGTGGCGGAAGCAGTACTTCCGCGAAATTGCCCGCATGGCCCCGATCGCCCGGCCGTTCCACCAGAATCGACTGACGCGTTCCGACGAGGGAGTCCAGCCAGGCCGCGCGCCGGACCGCCGCCCGTTCGCGCAACGCCGCCGCCCGCGCCTTGGTGACGCCCGGCGCGACCTGCGGCATCCGTGCCGCAGGGGTGCCGTCGCGCGGGGAGTAAGGGAAGATATGGGCGTGGACGATGTCGCAATCGTCGATCAGCGCCAGTGTGTTGGCGAACATCGCCTCGTCCTCGGTCGGGAAGCCCGCGATCAGGTCCGCCCCGACCGCGATCTCCGACCGCGCCGCCTTGAGGCGCGCCACGAGCTCCAGCGACTGCGCGCGGGAATGCCGCCGCTTCATCCGCTTGAGTACCATGTCGTCGCCCGCCTGAAGCGAAAGATGGACATGCGGCATCACCCGCGTCTCCTGCGTCAGCAGCGCGAACAGCCGGTCGTCGATCTCGATCCCGTCGAGCGAGGAGAGCCGCAGCCGCGCGACATCGCTATGCGCCAGCACCCGTTCGACCAGCATTCCCAGCGTCGGGGCGCCGGGCAGATCGGGGCCATAGCTCGTCAGATCCACACCGGTCAGCACCACCTCGCGATGCCCGGCCGCGACCAGGCTCTGCACCCGCTCCACCACCGCGCCCGCCGGCACCGACCGGCTGTTCCCGCGGCCATAGGGAATGGCGCAGAAGGTGCAGCGATGGTCGCATCCGTTCTGCACCTCGACAAAGGCGCGCGCATGGGCAGAGAAGCTCGCGGCCAGATGCGGTGCGGTCTGGCGCACCGCCATGATGTCCTGCACCAGGGCGGCCTCGCCCGAAGCCCAGGCCGCCGGCATCAGTTTCTCGGCATTGCCGATCACCCGGTCCACCTCGGGCATGTCGCCGAAGCTTTCGGGGTCGATCTGCGCCGCGCATCCGGTCACCACGAGTTTTGCCTCCGGGCGCGCGCGCCGCGCCTGGCGGATCGCCTTGCGGGTCTGGCGCACGGCCTCGTTGGTCACCGCGCAACTATTCACGACGACAACATCCTCGGACCCAAGCAACGCCCGGATCGTTTCGCTTTCAGCAAGGTTGAGCCTGCAACCCAGGCTGATTACCTCTGGTCCGGTAATGGAGGACGACATGAGCGGCGATCTAGGGCTGGCGGACGGCGAAGTCCATGACGAGGCCAATGCGGTACTCGGCTTCTGGTTCGGCGAACTCACGCCTGAACAGCATTTCGCGAAGGACGATGCCGTCGACGCGGCCATTCGCACGCGCTTCTCCCGCCTGCACGATCTGCTGATGGCGAGCGGCGCGGCGGGTTGGCGCGATCGGCGGGACAATCTTCTCGCCGCGGTGATCGTGCTCGATCAGTTCAGCCGCAACATCCATCGGGGGTCGGGTAAGGCCTATGCCGCCGACAAGCTGGCACTGTCGCTGACGCTGGAGGCGATCGGCAAGCATTGGGACGAAGATTTGCCGCCCGAGCGCGCCGCTTTCCTCTACATGCCGCTGATGCATGCCGAGGATGCTGAGGCGCAGCGGCTGTGCCTGCGCAAGTTCACCGCGCTGGGCCGGCCCGAAAATCTGCGGTTCGCGATGGAGCACGCGGTGGTGATCGAGCAGTTCGGTCGTTTCCCCAGCCGCAACGTCGCGCTGGGGCGGATCTCGACTCCCGCAGAGCTGGACTATCTGAAGCGCCCCGACGCGGGCTGGTAACGGGCGCTGGTGATCAGGCCGGGTGCGACTCGAGCCGGATATCACGGCGCGCGAGCAGCATCCCGTCTTTGGTCCGTTCGAGCCTTACGATCCCGCTCCCGCCGCGTAATTCGCATGCCTTGCGATAGGCGGCAGTGACCCCGAACTCGCCATCGAATACCACATCGTCGATATAATAGGGCCGCCGGCCGGGTTCACCGATGAACAGGTGAACATGGGCGGGCATCGACCGGTCGGGATAGACCGCCGGCTTGATCGTGCGAAAGGTGTAGCGCCCGTCCGCTCCCGTGCGTGCCCAGCCGCGCAGCCGCCCGTGACGGCGGCTCCACATGCTTTCGTTCGATCCGTTCGCATAGAGACCGGCATTATTGGTGTGATGGGCATAGATCACGACGCCTGGGGCAGGGGCTGCGCCATCCGCCGTCAGCACTCGACCGGTCAGGATCATGCGCTCGCCGGGTTCGGTGGGCGCTGCTAGGTCGACGGTCGCGGACAGCGCGCGCGCCGGACGCTCGCCCACGGCTTCGCACCCTTCGCAATTATAGAGATCGGGTCTCGCCGCGGGTTGTGGCGGACGCGGTCCTGCCGTGAGCCCGCGGATCGCGAGAAACCCACCGGCGCCGCTGGCCAGTGCCGTCAGTATCACGCGTCGATCGATCCCCATCGCTTCCGCCCTCCGGCTGTGCCTTTCGGCTTCTAGAACAGGGCGGCGGCAGGGAGAAGAGGGCTTAGCCGGCGCGGCGCCCGCTATCCGCGACGATGGGGGTCACCGTCGCCGATGGCCGTTGCTCGTCATGCGCCACCAGCAGGCGCTTCTCCGCGAGCAGGCGCCGCGCGCCGGCCACGGAAAGCGGCTTGCCATAATACCAGCCCTGCGCCTTGGCACAGCCCAGCGCCTTCAGCCGCGCTTCGATCGCCGCGTCTTCGACTCCTTCGGCGGTGATCGGCAGGTTCAGGCTCTCGCC
Organism: Sphingomonas sp. GW821-FHT10C01; assembly: GCF_059415525.1. NCBI lineage: Bacteria > Pseudomonadati > Pseudomonadota > Alphaproteobacteria > Sphingomonadales > Sphingomonadaceae > Sphingomonas > Sphingomonas sp. GW821-FHT10C01. Next base: position 1,943,823 of record NZ_JBWKNK010000001.1, read on the forward strand.
AAGGCTGACGATCGCGTTGACGATCGCGGCGGAGTCCGCGCTTTCGTTCAATGAGATGACGAAGCTCTTGTCGATCTTGATCCGGTCGAAGGGCAGGGCGCGCAGGTGCGCCAACGACGAATAGCCCGTTCCAAAATCGTCGAGCGCCAGACTGGCGCCCTGGTTCTTGAGGCTGCCGACGATCGACTGGGCCAGCGCCAGATTCTCGAACAGCGCGCTTTCGGTGATCTCCAGCTCCAGCCGGTGGGCGGGGAAGCCGGTCTCGGTCAGTACCTTGATGATCTTCTGCGCCAGCCACGCGTCGCGCAGCTGCCAGGGCGAGATGTTGACCGACAGGTTGAGTGAGGGATCCCAGTCGCGCGCGGCGGTGAACGCCTGGTGCATGATCGACAGCGACATATCGGCGATCATGCCGGTTTCCTCGGCGATCGGGATGAACAGGTCGGGACTGATCAGGCCGCGTGTAGGGTGCTCCCAGCGTGCCAGAACTTCGAAACCATAGAGCTTGCCGGTGGCTAGATCGATCTGCTGCTCGAAATAGGGGACGATCTCGCCGCGCGGGATCGCGGCGCGCAGGCCCGATTCCAGCTCGTTCCGCGTCTGCAGTTCGCGTTCCATCGACTGGTCGAACCACGCATAGCGGTTACGCCCCGACTTCTTCGCGACATACATCGCGATATCGGCGGAGCGCAGCAGGGCATCGATGCTCTGGCAGTCAAAATCCGATCGCGCGACGCCGACCGAGCAGCTGATATGGAGCCGGAACCCGTCGGCTTCGATCGGCTGCGACAGGCGCGCCACCAGCTTCTCGGCAATCCGCTCGACCGTCTCGGGATGCGCCGGATCGAACAGGAAGCCACAGGCGAATTCATCGCCACCCAGGCGGGCGGTGAGGGCGACCGGGGGCATTGCGGTGGCGATTTCACCCGCGACGGCGCGTAGCAGGGCGTCGCCGACCGCATGGCCATGCATGTCGTTGATCGTCTTGAAGTGATCGAGGTCGACGATCATCAGCGCCATCGCCTTGCGCCGATGGTTGGCGCGCACGAACATCGCCGCGCCTTCTTCGTTCAGGCTGCGGCGGTTGAGGAATCCGGTCAGCGGATCGCGACTCGCCAAGATGTGCGCGCGCTCTTCGGCGGCGGCGCGAATGCGGACTTCCTGGCGCAGCGCGGTGTGGCGGCGCCAGCCGAACAGGATCAGCGCGACGTTGAGCAGCAGCGCGATCACCAGCGTTCGATCCGCTGGCGCGCCGCCCTCGAAATAGTGTTTGAGCGTCTTGGACAACACCGAGCTGCCGGTGCCGACGAACATCAGGATCGCGGCGACGCTGATCGCCCCGGTGATCAAATCGGCGCCGGGCGCTGCGCCCCTCAGTTCGTCCTTGTTGTCGAGATCCAGCGCCATGCCGGCAAAGCTCCCACCCCTGGTAATCGCGGGATATTCCACCTTGAGGGTATAGATGGAGTTAAAGTGAGGAGAGGTTGCACCTATCTTCGTTTCCAGCTAAGCGCGCCCTCGACCGTTCCCAGGAACGCGACGCATGTTGCCCAAGGGCACGCTGGCTGACGAGGTTTCGTCCGCCGGCGTTTTATGCGTTTCGGACCTGGGATGTAAGGAGAAGCGAGTGTTCGATAGTCTGAGCGAGCGGCTTGGCGGCGTATTCGACCGTCTCAAGGGCCGTGGCGCACTGACCGAAGCCGATGTGCGGACCGCGATGCGCGAAGTGCGTATCGCGCTGCTCGAGGCCGACGTCGCACTCCCGGTCGCACGTCAATTCGTCGAAACGGTCACTGAGCAGGCGGTCGGCGAAAAGGTGCTGCGTTCGGTCACGCCGGGGCAGCAGGTCGTCAAGATCGTCAATGACGCGCTGATCGCGATGCTCGGGCCGGATACGGCCGAACTCGCGCTCGACGTTACCCCGCCCGCCGTCGTGATGATGGTCGGTCTGCAGGGTTCGGGTAAGACCACCACCACCGCCAAGATCGCGAAGCTGCTGAAGAAGCAGGGCAAGAAGGTGATGATGGCGTCGCTCGACGTCAATCGCCCGGCCGCGCAGGAACAGCTTGCCGTACTTGGCACGCAGATCGAGGGTGCGACGCTCCCGATCGTCGCGGGGCAGCAGCCGGTCGACATCGCCCGCCGCGCGCTCCAGGCCGCGAAGCTCCAGGGCTTCGACGTGCTGATGCTCGACACCGCCGGCCGCCTGCACGTCGACCAGCAGCTGATGGATGAGATGAAGGCGGTCGCCGACATCTCCAAGCCGCAGGAAATCCTGCTCGTCGTCGACAGCCTGACCGGCCAGGACGCTGTCAATGTCGCGCAGAGCTTCGGCGATCAGGTGGCGCTCACCGGCGTCGTGCTCACCCGCATGGACGGCGACGCCCGTGGCGGTGCCGCGCTGTCGATGCGCGCCGTCACCGGCAAGCCGATCAAGTTCGCCGGCGTCGGCGAAAAGCTCGACGCGATCGAGCCCTTCCACCCGCAGCGTGTCGCCGGCCGTATCCTCGGCATGGGCGACGTCGTCTCGCTGGTCGAGAAGGCCGCTCAGGCGATCGAGCAGGAAGACGCCGAGAAGATGGCGGCACGGCTGGCCAAGGGCCAGTTCGACATGAACGACCTGCGCGGCCAGCTCGCGCAGATGCGCCGCATGGGCGGCCTTGGCGCGCTGGCCGGGATGATTCCCGGCATGAAGAAGGCGCAGCAGGCGATGGCCAATGGCGCGGTCGACGAGCGTATCCTGCTCCGCATGGATGCGATGATCACGTCGATGACGCCCAAGGAGCGCACCAAGCCCGAGCTGATCAACGCCAAGCGCAAGATCCGCATCGCCAAGGGGTCGGGCACGACCGTTCAGGACGTGAACAAGCTGCTCAAGATGCACCTCGAAATGTCCACCGCGATGAAGCGCATCAAGAAGATGGGCGGCCTCAAGGGTATGCTCGGGATGCTCGGCAAGGGTGGCATGGGCGGTCTCGGCAACGCGCTGGGCGGCCCGCAGATGGGTGAGATGATGGGCAAGCTGGGTGGACCTGGCGGCGGCATCCCCGGCCTGCCTGGCGGTGAGATCCCGCCGGACCTGGCAAAGCTTTTGAACAAGAAGAAGTAATTTAGTTTCAGACTTTTAAGAAGGAAGATTACCAATGGCACTCAGCATGCGTCTGTCGCGTGGCGGTTCGAAGAAGCGCCCTTATTACCGCATCGTCGTTGCCGATGCGCGCAGCCCGCGTGACGGCAAGTTCATCGAGAAGATCGGTACCTACAACCCGCTTCTCGCCAAGGACAATGCGGACCGCATCAAGCTCGACACCGACCGCGCGAAGCATTGGCTGAGCGTCGGCGCGCAGCCGACCGACCGCGTCGCCCGTTTCCTCGACGTCACCGGCGTCAAGGAGCGCGCAGCCAAGAACAACCCGAACAAGGGCAAGCCGGGCGAGAAGGCCGTCGAGCGCGCTGAAGAGCGCGCCGAGAAGCTGAAGGCCGCCGAGGAAGCCGCTGCGGAAGCAAAGGCTGAGGCCGCTGCCGCCGCTGCCGCTCCGGCGCCCGAGCCCGAAGCCGTCGAGGAAGCTCAGGCCGAGGCCGTCGAAGTCGTCGCCGCCGAAGTCGAAGCCGCGACCGAAGAGCCGACCGCCGAAGCCGAGCAGGTCGTCGAAGCGCTCGCCGAGGGAGCTCCGGCTTCGGACGCGACCGAGGAAAAGGCTGAGGGCTGACCCTTGGTTAAGGACGCCCCCGTCACGCTCGCCGTCATCATCGGCGCGCACGGTGTGACGGGGGAGGTCCGTCTCAAGGTCTTCGCCGATGACCTGTCCGCGCACCGCAGTTTCAACGGCGGTGCGTTGACGCTCAAATCGGTGCGTCATGGCAATAATGGCGCCATCGCCCGTTTCGCCGAAATCGCCGACCGGACCGCCGCGGAGAAGATGCGCGGCACCGAGCTTTCCGTGCCGCGCACCGCGTTGCCGGAACTGGGCGAGGGCGAATATTATCATGCCGATCTGATCGGGCTCGCCGCGGTTTCCGAGGGTGGGGACGCGATCGGCACCGTCGTTTCGGTCGAGAATTTCGGCGCGGGCGACGTGGTCGAGATCGAACGGACCCCGGTCGAGAATCAGGGGGCGAAGCGCTTCATGATCCCGATGCGGCCCGCCGCGGTTCCGCGCTGGGACGCGGCGACGCTGACCGTCGCCGACGGCTGGGCGGAATAGCCGGCGCATGCTGGCGATCCTCTCCGACATCCACGGAAACCTTCCCGCGCTCGAAGCGGTCATCGCGGATGCGCGCAACGCCGGAGCGACCGGCTTCGTCAATCTGGGCGACAGTCTTTCGGGGCCGCTCTGGCCGGCCGAGACCGCCGATCTGCTGATGCGGGAGGGCTGGCCGACGATTGCGGGCAATCACGAGCGGCAATTGCTCACGCATTCGCTGGAGCGGATGAACGCTTCCGACCGGTTTGCTCGAGGATGCCTCAGCGATGCGCATCTCGCCTGGCTAGCCGATCAGCCTGAAGCGCTTACCGTCATCCCGGCCACCGTGCCGGGATCCACGGTCCCGCAGGCGCTGCGCTTGAGCCTCGATGGCATCGCTCGTGGCGATGTGGATCCCGGCACGGTGGCCGGGATGACGAAAATGGGGGATATTCTTTGCGTCCACGGCAGCCCGCGCAGCGATGTCGAGCATCTGATCCACAGCGTCGCAGGCATCGGCCTGCGCGATGCATCCGACGCCGAGATCGAGACGCGTCTTGATGGCGCCGCGGCTCCGGTGATCCTGTGCGGCCATACCCATGTCGCACGCGTCGTGATGCTCGCGGATGGCCGCACCCTCGCCAACCCCGGCAGCGTCGGCCTTCAGGCCTATACCGACGACCATCCAGCCTTCTATTCGGTCGAGAATGGCGATCGGCTTGCCCGCTACGCGCTGGTGAGCGGCACCACGGTCGAGCTGTGCGCCATCCCCTATGATCACCTTTCCGCTGCTTCCAAGGCTGAGCGCGAGGGGCGAGAGGATTGGGCCGAGGCGCTGCGCAGCGGCCGCAACGGCTGATTTTCGCTTCCAGAATCGGAGTTTCTCTGGTTGCCTCGGCGGATGATGAACCGCCTGATCCGTCCGCTCTCCATTCTTGCCGCATCCGTCGCGCTGCCCGCCGCCGCGCAGACCGCGCCGCAGCTTCCGCCCGCCGCGATTGCCGAGGTCGGAGATGCGTTCGCGAAGTTCCAGGAACGTACGCCTGTGCCGGGTCTGGTCTATGCCGTGGTGAAGGACGGCAAAATCGTCCTGTCCTCGACGCAGGGTGTGCAGACGATCGGTGGCGCGCCGGTGATGATGGACACGCGCTTCCGCATCGCATCGATGAGCAAGGCGTTCACCGCGCTCGCCATCCTAAAGCTGCGCGATGACGGCAAGCTGTCGCTCGACGATCTCGCCGAAAAGCACGTTCCCGAGATGCGCGGCTGGAAATATCCCACCAGCGACAGCCCGCGCATCCGCATCCGTGATCTGCTCCAGCATGTCGGCGGCTTCGTTACCGATGATCCGTGGGGCGACCGCCAGCAGGTGCTGACCGAGGTCGAATTCACCAGGATGATCGCGGCGGGCGTGCCATGGGGGCTTCCGACGCAAAGCCGCCACGAATATTCCAATTTCGGCTACGCTCTACTCGGCCGCATCGTCTCCAACGTCTCGGGCAAGCCCTATCAAGCCTATATCCGTGACACGATCCTGCGCCCGCTCGGCATGACCGCCTCGACCTATGAGGTGAGCGAAGTGCCTAACGACAAGCTCGCGGTCGGCTATCGCTGGGAGAATGAACGCTGGGTCGAGGAACCGCGGATGCGCGACGGTGCGTTCGGCGCGATGGGTGGCCTCGTCACGACCGCCAACGACTATGCGAAATGGGTCGGTTTCCTGCTTTCGGCCTGGCCGGCGCGTGATGGACCCGGGATCGGACCGGTCAAGCGCGCGACGGTGCGCGAGATGGCGCAGGGGCTGAACTTCGTGCGGATCACGCCACGGCCCGGTGCTGGACCGGACGACAAATGCGTCCATGCCGGCGCCTATGGCATGGGCTTCCGCGTCACCCCCGATTGCGACCTTGGCCTGACGCTGGCGCATGGCGGGGGCTATCCGGGCTATGGCAGCTTCGTGGTGCTCGCGCCGGAAAGCGGCGTCGCCGCCTTCGGATTCGCCAACCGGACCTATCAGGGGCCGTCATTGCCGGTATGGCAGTCGCTCTGGGCGCTGGCGAAGGCCGATGCCGTAACGCGGCAAAGCGGCCCGTTGCGGCCCGTGCTCAGCGAGATGCAGGACGCTGCCCGTGCCGCCTATGCCGCGGTTGATCTCAAGCCGCTCGACGGCAGGCTCGCGATGAATTTCCTGATGGATCGCTCGGCGGAGAATTGGGCGAGGGAATTCGCGCGGATCAAGGACATCGTCGGCACCTGCGCAACCGCCGAACCGCTGCGACCGCAGGGGTACATGACGGCCAACTTCCGCTGGAACTGCGAGAAGGGCAAGCTCGACGGCCAGATCCTGCTGGCGCCGACCAACCCGCCGACGATCCAGGCGCTGCGCTTCGCGCCGCAGCCGGGGAAGTAAGGGCGCGGCAATGACGCGGTTCCTGCTGGATACGGATATCTGCATCCGCATCCTGCGCGATCCCGGCTGCCGCGTCGCGCTGCGGGCGACGCGGGAAGAGGGAGTCGCGATCTCCGCCATTTCGTTCGCCGAACTGGCGCTGGGCGGGCTTGCCTCGGCGGACGCTTTTGCCGAAAGCGTGCTGCCGTTCGACACGGCTGCCGCGCAGCGTTTCCCCGCGGCACGGAAAGCGCGGGGCAAGTTCGACCGGCTGATCGCCGCGCATGCACTGGCGCTGGGCGCAACGCTGGTGACGCACAATGTTCGCGACTTCCGGGATGTGCCCGGGCTTCGCATCGAAGACTGGACCATTTGACGCAATGAGCTTCGCCGCAACCGTTTTGACCCTCTATCCGGAGATGTTTCCGGGGCCGCTCGGCACCTCGATCGCCGGGCGCGCGCTCACGGAGGAGAAGTGGTCGCTCGACACCGTCCAGATCCGCGATTTTGCCACCGACAAGCATCGCACGGTCGATGACACGCCGGCGGGCGGCGGGGCCGGGATGGTGCTCAAGGCGGATATCCTCGCCGCCGCCTGCGACAGCGTCGGCTATGTCCGCCCGATGCTGGCGATGACCCCGCGCGGCGCGCCGCTGACCCAGGAGCGCGTGCGCGAACTGGCGGCGGGTCCAGGGGTGTCGATCCTGTGCGGCCGGTTCGAAGGCTTCGACGAGCGCCTGTTCGAGGCGCGCGGCATCGAGCCGGTGTCGATCGGCGACTATATCCTCTCGGGCGGGGAGATGGGGGCACTGGTCCTGCTTGACGCTTGCATTCGCCTGCTTCCCGGCGTAATGGGCGCGCCTTCCAGCGGGGTCGAGGAAAGCTTCGAAAGCGGCTTGCTCGAATATCCGCAGTACACCCGGCCCGTCGAATGGGAAGGGCGCACGATCCCGCAAGTGCTGCGATCGGGGGATCATGCGAAGATCGCGGCCTGGCGAAAGCAACAGGCAGAGATCGATACACGGCTAAGGAGGCCGGATCTTTGGGAGCGCCATGAGGGCGCTCGGGTCCAGTCTCCCTCTGGCGCGCGGCAAAAGAAGGACGAATGAGATGAACCTCATCCAGCAGATCGAGGCCGAGAACGTCGCGAAGTTCCTGGCCGACAAGAAGATCCCCGATTTCCGCCCCGGCGACACGCTGAAGGTCGGCGTGAAGGTCGTCGAAGGCGAGCGCACCCGCGTTCAGAACTATGAAGGCGTCTGCATCGCCCGCGCCAACAAGGGCATGGGCAGCAACTTCACCGTTCGCAAGATTTCGTTCGGTGAGGGCGTCGAGCGCGTCTTCCCGCTCTATTCGCCGAACATCGACAGCATCGAAGTCGTCCGTCGCGGCGTCGTGCGTCGTGCGAAGCTCTATTACCTGCGTGGCCGCACCGGCAAGTCGGCCCGCATCGCCGAGCGCCGCGATCCGCGCCCGTCGAAGGAAGTCGCCGCGGCCGAGTAAGCCGCGTCGCCAGACGAACAGCGCGGGGCGCGGAAGTGATGACTTCCGCGCCCCGTTTCGTTTCGGTGCGTTGAATTTCGGGCGAGTCGCATTATTTTCGCCTTGTGGCGAACCGCATGATCCTGACAGCGAAGACGCAGCGGCCCCGGTTGCCGCTCAAGTTCGCGTCGATCTGGCTGGCGCTCGTTACCGCGCTGCTCTCCTCACTGATGTTCGCTGGGGTGCCGCGCACCACGGCGCTCGGCTCCGCATTCAACCCCGCGACCACTGCGGTCGCGCTCAAGCCCAGCCGCGCCCAGCCACTGGAGCAGGCTGAGGCGATCCGCCGCGACGATGAGCCGGCAAGCGGGCAGGGCGATACGATCGCCATCGCACCGCTGCCCGCCATTTCCGCGGCACCCGAATACGGCCTTCCTCCCTCTCCCGAACCATTGGCGATGGCGCCTGTGCTGTCGTTACCCCCTGTTCTGGACGGCAGTCCGCGTGGTCCGCCGCTTTCCTGACTTCCCCCTAGCCAACCCGCCCTCGCGGGCGGCGACATTGGGAGACACGTCATGGAAACGCCACGCAACAAACGGCCGCCCTGGTGGTTTGCACCCGCGATCTGGAGCGGGATTGCCGGTAGCGCCGCGATCGCCGCGGCACTGGTCGGCGCAACGACCGAGTAGTGAGCCGTTACCCGGGCCGCATTGACGGCCCGGGCACTAAACAGGGACATTTTTGCCTATGCATCATACGCCGCTCATCGCCACGATCGTCGCCGGCCTCGTTATCGCCTTCATCATGGGATCGGTCGCCCATCGGCTGAAGGTTTCGCCCATCGCGGGCTATCTGCTCGCGGGGATCCTTGTCGGTCCGCACACCCCAGGCTTTGTCGGCGACGGCGACCTTGCCGCGGAGCTCGCCGAGATCGGCGTGATCCTGCTGATGTTCGGCGTCGGCCTGCACTTCTCGCTGCGCGACCTGTTGTCGGTGAAGAATGTCGCGGTCCCCGGCGCGATCGGCCAGATCGCGGTCGCCACGCTGATGGGCATGGGCTTGTCCTGGACGATGGGCTGGGATCCGCTCGCTGGCTTCGTCTTCGGCCTCGCCCTCTCGGTCGCCAGCACCGTGGTGCTGCTGCGCGCGCTCCAGAGTTTCGGCATCGTCGACACCGAACGCGGACGCATCGCGGTCGGCTGGCTGATCGTCGAGGATCTGGTGATGGTGCTGGCGCTGGTGCTGCTGCCCGCGCTCGCCGAGGTGATGAAGGGCGATGCCCCCGCGACTTGGTCGGCGCTGCTGGTGCCGCTGGCGCAGACTGCGTTCAAGATCACCGGCTTCCTCTTCGTGATGCTGGTGGTGGGCCGCCGGGTGATCCCCTGGGCGCTGCACTGGGTGGTCAACACCGGTTCGCGCGAGCTGTTCCGCTTGGCGGTGCTCGCTATCGCGCTCGGCGTCGCCTTTGGTGCCGCGGTCGTATTCGACGTGTCGTTCGCGCTCGGCGCCTTCTTCGCCGGCATGATCCTGGGCGAGACCCCGCTCAGCCGTCAGGCGACCGAGGAGACGCTGCCGTTGCGCGACGCGTTCGCGGTGCTGTTCTTCGTCTCGGTCGGCATGTTGTTCAATCCGCAGATCGTGGTCACGCAGCCGCTGGCGCTGGTCGCCACGGTGCTGATCATCGTGTTCGGCAAGTCGGTTGCGGCGTATCTGATCGTCCGCGCGCTCAAGCATAACCACCGCACTGCGATCACCGCGGCGGCGAGCCTGGCGCAGATCGGCGAATTCTCGTTCATCCTCGCCACGCTCGGCACCAGCCTTGCGATCCTGCCGCCGGCGGGCCGCGACCTGATCCTCGCGGGTGCGCTGCTGTCGATCTTCATCAACCCGTTCCTGTTCAACTGGTGCGTGCCTAAGCGGCAGGAAAAGACCGATCCGGTCGAGATGCCCGCCAATACGGGCGACCTGCAGGACCATGTCGTGCTGATCGGCTATGGCCGCGTCGGCAAGCTGATCGCGCGTGACCTGAAGGCGCGGGGCCGGGCGTTCATCCTGATCGAGGATCAGGCCGATACCGCCAAGGAGGCCAAGGAAGGCGGATTGAACGTCGTGCGCGGTAACGCGCTCGACCCCGCCGCGCTGGAGGCGGCCGGGATCGAACGGGCGAGCAAGCTGCTGATCGCCATCCCCGAGGGGTTCGAGGGCGGCGCGGTGGTCGAGGGGGTCCGCAAGATCCGCCCCGACATCGCGATCGTCGCGCGCGCCCATTCGGATGCCGAGGTCGAGCATCTCGAAGCTGCGGGCGCGGGCGAGGTGGTGATGGGCGAGCGCGAAATCGCGAACCGGATGCTCAGTCTCTGCGCCAACCCGCTGCCGCGCGGGGCCTAGGCCTCAGCCATAGGAGACGATCTCGAACTCGATTCCGTCATAGTCGAGGAAGTAGAAGCGGCGGCCGGGCGAATAGTCGCCATGCGCGAACGGTTTCAGCCCGGCCTCCGTGACCTTGTCCTCGATCGCGTCGAGATCGCGGACGAGGATGCCGACATGATTGAGCGGCGCGCCTTTCGGAAACCGCGCCTCCGGTTCACCCGGGGGCGCGTAAAGGGCGATGTAGAAGCGTTCGTCCCCGACATGGATGGAGGTGCCTCCGTCGCGTGCTGGACCTTCCCAGCGGATGTGCCAGCCGAACAGCCGCTCCATCAGCTCTGCGGTGCGGGCGGGGTTGGTGACGGTGAGGTTGACGTGTTCGATGATCGGGCCGGACATCCACATATCCTTTGCGGTTGCGTGATTGCCCGTCCCCGGTACAACCTCAACTTAAGTTGAGATCAAGCACAAAGTTTCGAGGGCCGGACATGCGTGGATGCGATCTGCTGACGATTGGCGATCTGGCGGCGCGGACCGGCCTGTCGGTCTCTGCGATCCGCTTCTACGAGGAGCGGGGGCTGGTGTCGCCGATCCGCACCAGCGGCAACCAGCGCCGCTTCTTGCGATCGGACATTCGCCGTCTGTCCTTCGCGCTGATCGCGCAGAAGCTCGGGCTGAAGATCGAGGAGATCGCCGCCGAACTGGCGGAATTGCCCCATGGGCGCACGCCGACCCAGGCGGACTGGGAACGGATCAGCCGCCATTTCCGCGCCGAGATCGACCGGCGCATCGCACTGCTTGAGCGGACGCGCGAGACGCTGGACAGCTGCATCGGCTGCGGCTGCCTGTCGCTCAAGACATGTGGGCTGTACAATCCGGGCGACCGGATGGCCGCCAACGGTCCCGGGCCGCGCTTCGTGTTGTCCGAAGCGCGGCCCGAGCCGGGTCAATAGGCGGTCAGGTTGCGCACATAACCGCGCGAATCGACCGTGCAGCGCGAACGCTCGCGCCCGGTCTCGACCACGACTTCCCACTCGTTGCGGTTGAGCTCGCGGGCGCTGACCGGAACGCTCGTCCCGCGACGCGCATTCAGGTCGTCGTCGGCGCGGCGGGCGCAGGCGTCGCGCGAGACCTGCGGCACATTGCGAAGCGAGTTGCGGTCATCCGGGCGGTTGCGCGCGTCATTCTGACCGGCCTGATACCCTTCGCGGTAACGGTCGTTGCCGCGGCGGTCATAGGTCTGGCCGTACAGACCGTCATCATAACCGCGCTTGTATTCTGGGTCGCGCTGGGGATCGGGTCGGCGCGCGTCGTTCTGGCCGGCCTGATAGCCTTCACGATAGCGGTCGTTGCCGCGACGGTCATAGTTTCTGCCGTAGAGACCGTCGTCATAGCCGCGCTTATAGTCGGGGTCGCGCTGGGGGTCGGGGCGACGCGCGTCGTTCTGACCGGCTTGATAGCCTTCACGATAGCGGTCGTTGCCCCGGCGGTCATAATTTCTGCCGTAGAGGCCATCGTCATAGCCACGCTTGTAGTCGGGATCGCGTTGCGGATCGGGACGCTTCTGCGCCTCGGTCTCGCCGGCCTGATAGCCTTCGCGATAGCGGTCGTTGCCGTTACGATCATAGGGGTTGCCGTTCAGGCCGTCGTCGTAGCCGCGCTTATAGTCGGGACCCTTGTCCTTCTTGCTCGCCAACGCCGCGATCAGGCCGATCGCGACCGCCGCGCCGACCACGACGCCGGCCGAGGGACCACCCTTGCCGCAATCGGACTTGGAAGCGCTCGAGATCGACTCATACTGGCCCCGCCACACATTCACGCGGATGCAGGTGTCGGTGCGCGAATTCCACCAGAACTGCGAATCGCCCGACCGTTTCTCAAGCTTGTAGCCGCGCCGCTGCAATTCGGAGTCGCCCCGGCTCGATCGGATACCCTGCAGGTCATTCTCCTGCGCGGCGACCGCGATCGGTGTGAACACCGTTGCAAAGAGAGCCAGGGTAGCGACGCCTTTGGTCATTCGCTGCTTCATGATCGTTCCCTTGTTATACTGGACCGTGCGACAACTCGCACTGTTACGCGTCCGTTCCGTGAAGGGGTATTTCCCCAAACCGTTTTCGCTTCAACAGCCATGGCGCTTTACCGCTCGTGAACGCTCCGCAATAAGCGACCCCTTGTTCCGGAGAGGTTTGATGAAGCGATGGCTGGCGGGTGTGATGATGGCGGGCGTGTGGGCGATGCCGGCTGAAGCGCAACAGGCGGTACCCCAGAAGCTGACGCTGGAACGCGTCTTCGCCAGCCCCGACCTTGCCGGCAGCAATCCGCGCACACTGAAACTTTCGCCTGATGGCAAATATGTAACGGTGTTGCGCAACCGCGCCGAGGACCGCGACCGCTATGACCTGTGGGCGATGGACACCACATCGGGCGAATGGCGGATGCTGGTCGACAGCAAGAAGGTCGGTACCGGCGCCGAACTGTCCGAAGCGGAGAAGATGCAGCGCGAGCGCGCGCGCGTCGGCGGGACGCGGGGGATCGTCGCCTATGATTGGGCGCCGGATGGCAAGTCGGTCCTGGTGCCGCTCGACGGCGACCTCTACCTCGCGACGCTGGCCGGCGATGTGCGGCGGTTGACCAAGAGCGAGGCGGGGGAGCTGAACCCCGAGATCAGCCCTGGCGGCCATTTCGCCTCCTATGTTCGCGACCAGAACCTCGTGGTGCTCAACCTCGTCACTGGCGCGGAGAGCAAGGCGACGACCGAGGGCAAGGGCAATGTCTATTTCGGCGAGGCGGAGTTCGTCGCGCAGGAAGAGATGGGACGCCGCACCGGTTACTGGTGGTCGCCCGACGACAAGCGTATCGCCGTCCAGCGGTTCGACGAGACGCCGGTCGGCATCGTCAGCCGCGCGGCGATCGGCGCGGAAGGGACGCGAGTCTACGACCAGCGCTATCCCAAGGCGGGCACCGCCAACGTGCTGGTCGACCTCTACGTCATCAACCCCGACGGCAGCGGCAAGGTGAAGGTTGATCTCGGCACCGAGACCGATATCTATCTCGCCCGTGTCGACTGGACGTCCGACGGCAAGACGCTGCTGGTCCAGCGCCAGAACCGCGCGCAGAGCGTGCTCGACATGCTTGCGGTCGATCCCGCCACCGGCACGTCGCGCATCCTGTTCAGCGAAAAATCGGGCGAACGCAGCTGGGTCAATTTGTCCGACGCCTATCGCCCGCTCAAGGACGGCAGCCTGATCTGGTGGTCCGAGCGTGACGGCCATGGCCATCTCTATCGCTTCAAGGACGGCAACTGGACCCAGCTGACCAAGGGCGACTGGGAAGTCGCCGAACTGGTCGGGGTGGACGAGGCGAAGGGGCGGGTGACCTTCCTCGGCAACAAGGACGGGGTGCTCGAACGGCACCTCTACACGCTGGACCTGAACAAGCCCGGCGCGATCACGCGGATCAGTGAGCCGGGCTTCTGGTACGCCGCCAAGACCAATGACACGGCGAGCCGCATCGTCGTCACCCGTTCGAAAGGCGATCAACCGACCCAGGTGATGCTGACCGACGCGGCCGGCAAGCGCCTGGCCTGGGTCAATGAGAACAAGGTCGCGGGCGATCACCCCTATGCGCCCTATCTCGCCGCGCATCGCGCCAAGCAGTTTGGGACGATCAAGGCCGCCGACGGCACCGTCCTGCATTGGGAGATGATCACGCCCAAGCTGGAGCCGGGCAAGAAATACCCGGTGTTCTTCCAGCATTATGGCGGCCCGCATTCACAGCAGGTCAGCCGCCAATGGGGCGGCGCGCTCCAGCAATATATCGTCGATCGCGGCTATATCTGGTTCGTGCTCGACAATCGCGGCGCGGCCAACCGTGGCAAGGCGTTCGAGGATCACCTCTTCCAGGCGATGGGCGGGGTCGAGGTTCAGGACCAGCTCGCCGGCGCCGCGTATCTGAAGACGCTCGACTTCGTCGATCCGGCCAAGATCACCACCTATGGCTGGTCCTATGGCGGCTATATGACGCTCAAGATGCTCCAGGCCGCGCCGGGCACCTTCGCGGCGGGCGTCTCGGGCGCGCCGGTGAGCAAGTGGGAACTGTACGACACCCATTATACCGAGCGCTACATGGGCGATCCGCGCAAGGTGCAGGGCGCCTATGACAAGGCCAACACCGTCGCCGACGCCACGAAGATCAGCGATCCGCTGCTGCTGATCCACGGCATGGCCGACGACAATGTCGTGCTGGAGCATTCGACGGTGATGATGTCGAAGCTGCAGGGCGCGGCGGTGCCGTTCGAGGTGATGCTCTACCCCGGCCAGACCCACAAGGTCGGCGGGCCGGGCGTCAGCGTCCATCTTTGGAAGACGATCCTCGACTTTCTCGACCGCAGCACCGCGAAGAAGGATGCGTCCGCGAAATGATTTGACGGGGCATCGCCGCAGGATCAGCCTTTCTGGGAGGAGGGCGGAACAATGCGCAAGATGATCGTGGCGGCGGCAGTACTGGCGGGATGGCCGGCGGCGGGCGAAGTGACCAAGTCCGATCCGGGCGGGTTCGTCTCGACGCACAAGCTGGCCATCGCGGCACCACCGGAGAAGGTGTGGGATACCGTTGCCAAACCGTCGCTATGGTGGAGCAAGGACCACACCTACTCGGGCGACAGCGCCAACATCAGCTGGGATACCAACCCCGGTGGCTGCTGGTGCGAGAAGTTGCCCGGCGGTGGCGTCGAGCATGGCCGCACCATCTATGCCGTACGCGGCAAGGCGCTGCGTATCTCCGGCGCGTTCGGTCCGCTGCAGAGCGGCGCGGTGAACGCGACGATGACTTTCGCGCTCAAGCCGGTGGGGCAGGGGACCGAGCTGACGGTGACCTATGTCGTCGGCGGCTATCACCCGTCCGGACTCGCCGGTTTCGTCAGCGCCGTGGACGGGGTGATCGGCGCGCAGATGCCGGGGCTGAAGGCGGCGGCCGAGGCCGCAAGATGAAGAAGTTTTCATCTGCCCGTCACCGCCACGACGGGTAGCGGGGTCTAGAAGCGGGGGCAGGGCGAGGCGCAATGCCTCTCCCGCAAACGAGTGGATCTCAAGCTATGCGCAAACTCCTGCTCCCTGCCGTTGCCCTGTCGCTGATCGCCGCCCCGACGCTCGCGATGGCCAGCACGCCTACCGCCGCGCCCAAGGCCGAGAAGTCGGTCAAGGTTCACAAGCAGGTCAAGGCGAAGAAGCCGCACAAGGCGAAGAAGGCGTCGTAAGCCCGGACGATCCGTCTTCCCTAACCTTGTCGAAAGCCGGCGGAACCCCCTTTCCGCCGGCTTTCCGCATGATTAGCTTCCCGGCAAGGCGAGGCGCACGATGACCCGAAAGATCCTGATCGTCGAGGACGATGCCGCCACCGCGACCTATGTCGCCAAGGGGCTGGCCGAGGCGGGCTTCACCGTCGAGCAGACGGGCGACGGGCGCGACGGGCTGTTCCTGGCCAGTGACGGCCTGTTCGACGCGATCGTCGCGGATCGCATGCTGCCGGGGCTCGACGGGCTGGCGATGATCGCAGCGATCCGCGCTGCGGGTGTCGGGACGCCGGTGCTGGTCCTGTCGGCGCTCGGCACCGTTGACGATCGTATCGCGGGGCTCGACGCCGGCGCCGACGACTATCTCCCCAAGCCATTCGCCTTCTCCGAGCTGCTCGCGCGCGTGAGTGCGTTGCTGCGGCGAGCGGGCCCGGCGGCATCTGCTGGCACGGCACAGTCCCGGCTGGTGGTCGGCGACCTCGAGGTCGACCTGATCGCGCGCACCGTCACCCGGCAGGGGCACCAGCTCGCGATCGGCGGGCGCGAGTTCGCCTTGCTGGAATATCTCGCGCGCAACGCCGGCCAGGTCGTGACGCGGACGATGATGCTCGAAAAGGTCTGGAACTATCATTTCGATCCGGGATCGAACGTCGTCGATGTTCATATGGGCCGGCTCCGGCGCAAGCTGGAGGAGGGGATGGAGCCACCGATCCTGCATACGGTGCGCGGCGCGGGCTATCGGCTGGCCATCGAGCGGTGAACCGCCTGCCGATCACGGTGCGGATCGCGGCGCTGGCGGCATTGCTATCGATCGCCACCGCGATCGCGCTCGCCGCGCTGATCTGGCAGCAAACACATGAGGACGCGATCGGCGTGCTGCGTCGCGATGCCGCGCAGCAGACCGACACGCTCGCGTCGGTCTATCGTACCGGGGGAATCCGCGCGCTGGACGCCGCCATCGCCGAGATCAGTGCCGACGATCCCGACAATTCGCTGGTCGCGGCGGTCGTCGATGCGCAGGGCAGACGGCGGGTCGGCGTCGGCCCGGACCGGCTCGCCCGTCCGTTGCGGCCGGGATTCGAGATCGGTGCGATCGGCAGCGGCGATCCCTGGTCGCAGAGCGAGGCCGGGGTTGAACTGCGCCCGCTCGGCCGTGACTATCTGGTCGCCGGACGCCTGCTCAACGATTGGGAGCGGACCCAGCGGGCGATCGAGCGCGCGCTGTTCTGGGCCATCGCGGCGGCGGTCCTGCTCGGCATCGCGGGCGGGGTGATCCTTAGCCGCTATGTCGCCCGCCGTGTCGACCGGATCGCGCAGGTGGTCGAGGGCGCCGCCGCGGGCGATATGTCGCGCCGCGTGGGATTGCGGCCTGCGCGCGGGGACGCGTTCGACCGGCTCGGCGCACGGGTCGACGGCATGCTCGAACGGATCGAGCGGCTGGTCAGTGAGCTGCGGGTGGTCACCGACAGCGTCGGCCATGACCTCCGCTCACCCTTGATGCGACTACGCAGCCGGGCCGAGCAGGCGGCGACGAGTGGCGATCCGGCTCAGCGGGACGCCGCGATCGCCGGCGTCCTGGCCGAAGCGGACATCATGCTGAGGATGCTGAGCACCCTGCTCGAAATCTCGCGCGCAGAGGCCGGCGGCGCCGCGACCTTTCAGCGAGTCGACCTCGCGGCGATGCTTGGCGAGCTGGGCGACCTCTATGCGCCCGTCGCGGAGGAGGCGGGGGGCGTGCTGGACGTTGCGTTGCCCGCGCAACCGCTCGGCAGCCTCCCGGTCCATCGCGAGCTGCTGTCGCAGGCGCTGGCGAACCTGATCGACAATGCGCTCAAATATGCGCCCGGCACCGTTATTACGCTGCGCCTCGCCCGGACGCCCGGCGGCGAGATCGCCCTCGCGGTCGCCGATCGCGGGCCGGGCATTGCCGTGGGCGAGCGCGCCGAGGCGATTGCGCGTTTCGGTCGGCTCGACGCCGCACGCGGCCGTCCGGGAGCCGGACTCGGCCTTTCCCTGGTCGACAGCGTCGCCCGGCTCCACGGCGGGCGACTCGATCTGAGCGACAACGCGCCGGGGCTTGTCGCGTCGATCCTGCTGCCCGCCGATTGATCGCGATACCATCCTTGGCCCGCGGCCCCGTTTACTATATACGAGGCCTATTCCAGCGCGCATCGCACCGGTGCTTGACAGTCCGGGTGCGACTGCATATGTCGCGCATCTTCCGAAACCCGTTCGACCGGCAGCGCTTTAGAGCGTGTGCCGCGCGACTGCGTTTCGGGTCAACGCTACGAGATGGGGTTTGCTGCCATGCACGCCCCGTGGAGCTGGGAGAACAAGATTCATGGCACGTATTGCGGGTGTTAACCTCCCGACGAACAAGCGCGTACTGATCGCGCTTCAGTATATCCACGGCATCGGCCCCGCGAAGGCCAAGGAAATCACGACGAAGCTGGGCATCGCCGCCGAGCGTCGCGTGCAGGACCTGTCGGACCAGGAAGTACTTCAGATCCGCGAGACCATCGACGGCGCCTACACCGTCGAGGGCGATCTTCGCCGCGAAACCGCGATGAACATCAAGCGCCTGATGGACCTGGCCTGCTATCGCGGCCTGCGTCATCGCAAGGGTCTGCCCGTTCGCGGCCAGCGCACGCATACCAATGCGCGCACCCGCAAGGGCAAGGCGAAGCCGATCGCTGGTAAGAAGAAGTAAGTCGCTGGGCCGCTTGACCGGCGGCCCGCCTTTCTTCGCAGATTCGAAGGATTACTGAATAATGGCACAAGCACCACAGCGTCTTCGCCGTCGCGAGCGCAAGAACATCACCGCCGGCGTCGCCCATGTGAACGCCAGCTTCAACAACACCATGATCACGATCACGGACGCGCAGGGCAACGCGATCAGCTGGTCGTCGGCTGGCATGATGGGCTTCAAGGGGTCGCGCAAGTCGACCCCGTACGCCGCCCAGGTCGCCGCTGAAGACGCGGGCCGCAAGGCTGCCGAGCACGGCGTCCGCACGCTCGAGGTCGAGGTCAAGGGTCCGGGTTCGGGCCGTGAGTCGGCGCTGCGCGCGCTGCAGGCGGTTGGTTTCCAGATCACGTCGATCCGCGACGTGACCTCGATCCCGCACAACGGCGTTCGCCCCAGCAAGCGTCGTCGCGTCTGATTTGACTTTCCGCCTCCGCCGCGGATTCGGGATGCCGGATCCGGGCTGGAGGCGGCTCCAATCCTGGCAGGATAGCCCCGTCCTGCCCAACCCAGGGGAAGCCTGTGTCTGTCAACGCAAAGAACTGGCAGGAACTGAAGAAGCCGAACGGCCTTGAGAAAAAGGGCGGTGACGGCAAGCGGAAGGCGACCTTTGTCGCTGAGCCGCTGGAGCGCGGTTTCGGCCTGACGCTCGGCAACGCGCTGCGCCGCGTGCTGCTCTCGTCGCTCCAGGGCGCGGCGGTGACCTCGATCAAGATCGAGAACGTGCTTCACGAATTCTCGTCGCTCGCCGGCGTGCGTGAGGACGTGACCGATCTCGTGCTCAACGTGAAGCAGATCGCGCTCAAGATGCAGGGCGAGGGCGCCAAGCGCCTCCAGCTCAGCGCGACCGGCCCGGCCGAAGTCAAGGCCGGTGACATCGCCGTTTCGGGCGACATCGAAGTGATGAACCCCGATCTGGTGCTGTGTCACCTCGACGATGGCGCGACGCTCAACATGGAACTCGTCGCGGACACCGGTAAGGGCTATGTCCCCGCCGCCGCGAACCGTCCGGCCGATGCGCCGATCGGTCTGATCCCGGTCGACGCGCTTTACTCGCCGGTCCGTCAGGTGAGCTACAAGGTCGAGAACACCCGCGTCGGGCAGGAGCTTGACTACGACAAGCTCAGCCTCTCTGTCGAGACCGACGGCACCGTGACTCCTGAGGACGCCGTGGCCTATGCCGCGCGCATTCTGCAGGACCAGCTGGCGCTGTTCGTTCACTTCGACGATTCGGCCGTTACCCGTTCGGCGCCGATCGGCGTGGCCGCTCCGGCCGCGTCGGAAGGTGGCTCGGGCGACACCGCGACGATCAACCGCTACCTTCTCAAGAAGGTGGACGAGCTCGAGCTGTCGGTCCGTTCGGCCAACTGCCTCAAGAACGACAACATCATCTACATCGGCGATCTGGTCCAGAAGACCGAAGCCGAGATGCTGCGCACCCCGAATTTCGGCCGCAAGTCGCTGAACGAAATCAAGGAAGTGCTGTCGTCGATGGGTCTGCGCCTCGGCATGGAAATCCCGGGCTGGCCGCCTGAGAACATCGAAGAGATGGCCAAGAAGCTCGAGCAGGAGATCATGGGCTGATTTCGCACCGGCGCAGCGATGCTGCGCCGGAGACGAAACCAGCCTGGCCGGCGGGTCGCAGAACCCGTCCGACGCCGCGGCTTTGCCGCGGCGGGCCGGCTCCGAAGAGATGGGTTATCGGCAGCCACCCCAAGTGCTGCCTGGTCCGGGGTACCTGATACGGCCCCCGAACGAACTGAAAGGAAATACCCATGCGCCATAAGTACGGCGGTCGTAAGCTTCAGCGTACCTCGGCCCATCGCGCCGCGCTGTTCCGCAACATGTCGGCCGCGTTGATCAAGCACGAGCAGATCACCACCACCGTCGCCAAGGCGAAGGAACTGCGTCCCTACGTCGAGAAGCTGGTGACGCTGGCGAAGAAGGGCGGCCTTTCGAACCGCCGTCTCGCGCATGCTCGTCTCCTCGACGACGCGCAGCTGGTGAAGCTGTTCGACGTTCTGGCCGCGCGCTATGCCGACCGCAACGGCGGCTATACCCGCATCATCAAGGCTGGTCCGCGCGCTTCGGACGCGGCGCCGATGGCGATCATCGAGTTCGTCGATCGCGACGTCTCGGCCAAGGGCCAGGATTCGGGTCCGGTGCTGAACGACGAGGACTTCGACGAAGCGGCCTGATCCGCGCTCACAAGCCAAATCGAAAGGGCGGTCGCACTCCGGTGCGGCCGCCCTTTTGCGATGTGCAAAGCGGGTATTTTTGCCTCGAAAGAATTGCTGAACCTTTCGAAACCGCAACGACTTCCTATCTCTGCGGCAGGATGGCGAGGATGGTTCCTCGCACCGGAGGTTGAGATGCGTTCGAAGGCGGGCAACAGTGCGGGCAATGCGGTGGCGATCGGCTTCGCCGCCTTGCCGCTGCTGGTCGTGGGCTGGGCCAGCTGGACGACCGGGCTCGGCGGTCTTGTCTGAAGGCACTGAACTCTCTCCCTTTCAATGTAGGAATTCATCTGGTTTATCCTGTGCGATGAACCGGTCTGCCATTCACTCCTTCACCCCCACGCGGGTGCGATGCCGTCGCGAACCCGCCGTGTCGCGGTCGCGTAATGGTCTGATCCCGTCGCGTATCTGTCCGAACCCGTCATCCTCAGGTCGCGTGCGTGTCGCGCTGCTGTCCGTTTCCGGCGCGCCGGTGGCGCCTGGGTGTCGCGTCGTGGTCGCGAACCTGTCGCGTCGCAGGTGCGTTCGCCGAAAATCCCCGCATTTGCGTCAAGTTCGTCAACCGGCGTGCTTGACCAGCGCCACCGTCGGAATAGGGTGCCGCGGTTCCCGTTTCAGGAGATACCAATGCGCCGCGCGTCGCTGATCGCCCTTCCGCTGCTGTTCGCAGCCCCCATCGTTCATGCCAGCCCGGAGTCGACCAGCACGATGCCTGCCCCGATCGCCTATCCCGAAACCAAGCGTGTCGACGTGACCGACGAGAGCTTTGGTCAGAAGATCGCCGACCCCTATCGCTGGCTCGAGAACGACGTGCGCAACGACAAGGAAGTCGCGGCATGGGTCGAGGCGCAGAACAAGCTGACCGATGCCTATCTCGCGTCGCTGCCGGGCCGCGACGTCTTCCGTGCCCGCATCAAGCAGCTGTACGACTATGAGCGGTTCGGCGTGCCGAAGCACAAGGGCAGCCGCTATTTCTACAGCCACAATACCGGCCTCCAGAACCAGGCGGTGCTTTGGGTTCGCGACAGCGTCGATGGCCCCGGCCGCGTGCTGATCGATCCCAATGGCTGGGCCAAGGACGGCGCGACCGCGCTGTCCGAATGGGTGCCGTCCGAGGACGGCAAGCTGCTGGTCTATGGCATTCAGGACGGCGGCAGCGACTGGCGCACGGTCAAGGTGCTCGACGTCGCCACCGGCAAGACGCTGGACGACGAGGTCAAGTGGATGAAGTTCAGCGCGCTTACCTGGGCGAAGGACGGCTCGGGCTTCTATTATTCCCGCTTCCCCGCGCCCGTCGAAGGTCAGGCGTTCCAGCAGCTCAACGAGAACCAGGCGGTCTATTTCCACAAGATCGGCACGCCGCAGAGCGCTGACCGGCTGATCTATTCGACTCCGGAAACGCCGAAGCGGGGCCATTTCGCGCAGATCACCGACGACGGCAGCTGGCTGGTTATTACCACCACCGAAGGCACCGATGATCGCTATGAGATCACACTGATCGACCTCAAGACCCCGGGCGCCAAGCCGCGCAAGCTGATCGCGGGGCTGGAGAATAACTGGAGCCTCGCCGGCAATATCGGCACGCGCTTCTTCTGGACGACCAACAAGGGCGCGCCGAAGCTCAAGCTGGTGTCGATGGACATCGCGTCGGCGAATCCGGTCGCAACCGACCTGATTCCCGAGGATTCGGCGACGCTCGAGGGGGCCGGCATCGTCGGCGGTCAGCTATTCGCCAGCTATCTGGTTGATGCCAAGGACGAACTGCGCCGCTACTCGCTCGACGGCAAGCTGCTGGGCAAGGTCGCGACGCCGGGAATCGGTGCGGTCTCCGGCTTCAGCGGCGATCCGGATTCGAACGAGGCCTTCTACGCCTTCACCAGCTTCAACACGCCGCCGACCGTCTATCGCTACGACGTGAAGACTGGCAAGGCGACTGCATGGGCGCAGCCCAAGGTCGCGTTCGATCCGAACAAATACGGCGTCGAACAGCGCTTCTACACGTCGAAGGACGGCACCAAGGTGCCGATGTTCATCGTCAAGCGGAAGGATGTGACCGGTCCTGCGCCGACCCTGCTGTGGGGCTATGGCGGGTTCAATGTCAGCTACGGCCCGGCCTTCTCGGCCTCGCGTCTCGCCTGGATGGAGCAGGGTGGCGTGTTCGTCCTCGCCAACATTCGCGGCGGCGGCGAATATGGCAAGGCATGGCACAATGGCGGTCGTCTCGCCAACAAGCAGAACAGCTTCGACGACTTCATCGGCGCCGGCGAATATCTGATCGCGCAGGGCATCACCAAGAAGGATGGCCTTGCCATCCAGGGCGGCTCGAACGGCGGCATGCTGGTCGGCGCGGTGGTGAACCAGCGGCCCGACCTGTTTGCGGCGGCGCTGCCTGCCGTCGGCGTGATGGACATGCTGCGCTTCGATCGCTGGACCGCTGGCCGCTATTGGGTGGACGATTACGGCCACCCGTCGAAGGAAGCGGAGTGGAAGGTGCTGCGGACCTATTCGCCGTACCACAACATCGCCTCGGGCAAGACCTATCCGGCGATCCTGGCGACCACCGCGGACACTGACGATCGCGTCGTGCCCGGCCATACGTTCAAGTACACGGCGGCCCTGCAGGCGGCGGACATCGGTCCCAAGCCGCATCTGGTGCGGATTGAGACCCGCGCGGGCCATGGTACCGGCAAGCCGACGGATAAGATCATCCAGGAAACCTCCGACCTCTGGGCCTTTGCCGCCAAGTGGACGGGGCTGGACGTCAAGCCCGTCCAGTAGGACTTGCCCTTCCATCGCCTTGTATTGAGGCGCGTATTCGATAGGTTCCGTCCACTTCCCAGTGGATGGAGCCTTCGATGCGTTTGATCAGCCTGCCTTTGCTCGCCCTTGCCGCCGCCTCCTGTTCGACGCCGCAGGCGAAGCCGCGTGAGGCCGGGCCCGCGCCGACGCTGCATCAGCGGCTGCTGACGCTCGACACTCATCTCGACACGCCGGTCTGGTTCTCCAACCCCAACTGGAAGTTCGGCGACCGCCACGCCTGGGAGACCGACCTGGCGCAGGTCGATCTGGGGCGGATGGACAGCGGTGCGCTCGATGGCGGGATGTTCGTCATCTACACCGCCCAGAAGGAGGTTACGCCCCAGGGCTTTGCCGACGCCAAGGCGTTCGCGTTCAAGCGGCTGGGTGAGATCCAGAAGACGCTTGGCGCCTATCCCAATCGGATCGAGTTGGTGACGACCGCCGACCAGGCGATCCGCGCTGACAAGGCTGGGCTGCGCTTCGGGTTCATCAGCATCGAGAACAGCTATCCGCTGGGTGAGGACCTGTCGCTGTTGAAGACCTTCTACGACGGCGGCGTGCGGATGGCGGGGCCGGTGCATTCCAAGGACAACCAGTTCGCAGACAGCGCCACGGGGCAGGGGACGTGGAAGGGTCTGTCGCCACTGGGCAAACAGTGGGTCGTGGAGATGAATCGCCTCGGCATGGTCATCGACGGCAGTCACTCGTCGGACGCGACGTTCGACCAGCTGCTCGAGCTTTCGAAGGCGCCGATCATCCTCTCGCACTCCGGTCCCAAGGCGCTGTGGGGGCACAACCGCAACATCGACGACGACCGTATCCGCCAGCTCGCGGCGAAGGGCGGGGCCGTGTGCATGAACAGCGTGTTCCTGACCAAGATGACCTACACCGACGAGCGCAACCGGCTGTCGGCGCTGGTCGATAAGATCGGCACGCTGTCGCCGGTGGACCAGGCGAAGCTCGTGGCCGAGGTGCGGGCGCTGGACAAGGTGGCACCGGTTCAGGACACCGACTTCGAGAATTTCATGACCAACCTGCTCTATCTGCTCAAGGTCGCGGGCCCCGATCATGTCTGCATGGGCGCCGACTGGGATGGCGGCGGCGGTGCGCGCGGGTTCGAGGACATCACCGCGCTGCCCAAGGTCACCGAACGGCTGGTTGCCGCGGGCTATTCTGAGGCGGATATCGCCAAGATCTGGTCGGGCAATGTCCTGCGCATCCTGCGCGCCGCGGACGCCGCCAAGGGCAAATAGCGGCTAGGGTAGTCGCTTCACGCTCAGTATCTTGATCTTCGGAGCCAGCATCGACCCCTTCATCACGCCCTCCCCAGCGGTGGGCGAGGTGGGGGCGTCGAGAATCTTCCAGACGACGTCCATTCCCTCGATCACCTTGCCGAACGCCGCATAGCCGAGATTGTCGCCCGGCGCCGAGGGATTGGCGTCGAGCGAGGTCTGGTCACCGACGCTGATCGTGAACTCCCCGCGCCCAGTGCCCGGCGCCAGACGGGCGGTGGAGATGGCGCCATCGACATGCTTGACGCCGGTCTTGGTCGTCGGCTCGTGCGCGATCGGGGGGAGGATACGCTTGGGGTTTCCCTCGACCCCGAACTGGACGAAGCCGAATTTGTCCGCGACCTTCACCGATCGATAGAAACCGATGCCGTCGAGCCGTTTCTGGTCGACATAGCGCAGGAAATTGCGCGCGGTGATCGGCGCGCGCGCGGTCTCCAGCTCGAGCACGATACGGCCGAGGCTGGTCTCGATCGCCACCTTCTGGGTCGCCGGTTTGGGTGTCGACTCCACGATCGCCGGGGTGACGGGCGGCGGCGGCACACTCTGGGCAAGGGCGGTCAGCGGGGCCAGCAAGGCGGCGGCGAGCAGGGTGCGGCGGATCATCATGCTGCCAGCTTCGCCCAAGCGGCGGACCGCTTCAACCGGCTTTCGTCCACAACAGAATCACTTTGCTGGTACGCGGCATGACGCCACCCATGTTGCGAAAGGCGATGCCGTTCCCCTAGATGCGGTATCGCCACCGCCATTTCGGGGCCTACAGGACACAAGATGACCGCCACTCACTCGACCCGCATGCTGATCCTCGGTTCCGGCCCCGCCGGGCTTTCCGCCGCCATCTATGGCGCGCGCGCCGGCCTGGCGCCGATCGTGGTGCAAGGCATCCAGCCGGGCGGGCAGCTGATGACCACCACCGATGTCGAGAATTATCCCGGCTTCCGCGAGGTGATCCAGGGTCCTTGGCTGATGGGCGAAATGCAGGCGCAGGCCGAGCATGTCGGCGCGCAGATGCTGTACGACACGATCGTCGAGGTCGACCTGACCCAGCGCCCGTTCCGCATGGTCGGCGACAGCGGCACCGTGTACCTGGGCGATACGCTGGTGATCGCGACGGGCGCCCAGGCCAAGTGGCTGGGCCTGGACAGCGAAGAGGCGATGAAGGGGAAGGGCGCGTCCGCGTGCGCGACCTGTGACGGCTTCTTCTATCGCGGCAAGAAGGTCGCGGTGATCGGCGGCGGCAACACCGCGGTCGAGGAAGCGCTGTACCTGACCAACCACAGCCATGACGTGACGCTGATTCACCGCCGCGACAGCCTGCGCGCGGAAAAGATCCTGCAGCAGCGGCTGTTCGCCAATCCCAAGATCAAGACGCTGTGGAACAAGGAAGTCGTCGAGTTCGTCGGCGGCGGCGATCCCGAGGGGCTGGTCGGCCTCAAGCTCAAGGACACGGTGACCGGCGAACTGTCCGACATCGATGTCGAGGGCGGCTTCGTCGCGATCGGCCATCATCCGGCCACCGAACTGTTCCGCGGCCATTTGAAGCTCGACAGCGACAGCTATATCGAGGTCGAGACCGGCACCACGCGCACCAGCGTGCCCGGCGTGTTCGCGTGCGGCGACGTGATGGACAAGGTCTATCGCCAGGCGATCACCGCGGCGGGCACCGGCTGCATGGCGGCACTCGATGCCGAACGCTTCCTGGCCGAGGCCGATTTCGAGGCGGTCGCCGAAGCGGCGGAGTGAGACCGCGCGCCAAAGTGAAGGGATGCACGCTCCATTTTTACACTTTGGCATATGCTTCATTTGCCGTCTGCTGCCGGACCAGTTGACAGAGTTGACAGAAAACAGCGGTTTTTCTTGGACGCGCCGGTAACAGGACGGAAACGCGCCGCGTTTGCGCCGGGTTCGCCGCACCTGTGCGCCACTGACGCGCCGTCCGCGCGCCACTGACGCGACACGCACGCGCCGGTTGCGCGCCGGCCACCCGCCACTGCTGCGCCACCGACGCGGCGGGGTATCGGCTTGAGGACAGGTGGTCGATCCATCGACAAGGGTAGATCAGACGAAATCCAACATTGGAAGGGTTTGTCGAGCGTCTGCTTACGACCCCATTGCAGACGTTCGAGCTTGTAATAAATTCGGCCGACGGCTTCACGCGCCCGAGGACAGCGTCCGAAAGAGGACGCTTGCCGCTTGCGACGCGCTCACTACGATCGGCGGGCATGATTCACGCGCTGCCCTATGATCTGGTCGATCCACGTCCAATCGCGAAAGATGCGCCCTACACCTTTTTCCTTCCGGGCGCTGCTGAGATCTCGGCTTTCGGCAAGGGGGACCTCGTCAAGCTCATCTTCGAATATCCCCACGAAACCGCCGAGTGGGCCGCCGAACGCATGTGGGTCATCGTCGACGATGTTCGAGGCGAAGATATCATTGGGATTCTCGATAATCAGCCGAGCGAGCCGACGACGTTGCTGGAAGCCGGTGCGACGATTCGTTTCGCGCGCCATCACGTCATCGCGATTCTGTGGGCATGCCCCGAGGCCGCGCCTCGCCCTGGTGATCGTCGGGAATATTGGGAGCGATGTATTGTCGATGATTGTGTCCTCGACGGCTCCGAACCCGTGGAATTCATCTATCGCGAAGCGCCGGACTTGCAGGATGACGACGACAAATTCCCCGACAGCGGCTGGCGCGTCCGTGGACGAATGGGGGAGGCGACGGACGACGAGCTGGATGCCCGAACGCTGCAATATGTGGCCCTCGGACTGGTCCTCAACAGGGACGATAGCTGGCTCAGCCTGATCGATGCCCCGATTGGTTCCCGCTTTTTCCGCAATGCTGGGACCGGCATCTATGAGGAAGAAGAGTGATCCGGCGCCTGCCGAGCAACTGCGGCAGGTATTGGTTAGTTCCATAGCGGATCATATCGTAGATCGAGTGCGCAGTGATGATCCCGTCAGCGATCGGTAAGGACGGCGAGCACCTGCTCTGTCAGCCATGCCTTGTCCTGCGGGCGCGCGAAGCTGTGGCTGTCGGTGTCGCAGGTTTCGAGCGCGCAGCGGGCGCGGGCAGGGGTAAAGACGTCACTCTTCCAGTGATCGGCGAAGGCGAGGGCGGTGTTGTCGGCCTTTGCGAGCAAGATGGCGACAGGGATTTCCGTCGCATTCAGTGCAGCCGCGAGGCGGGCTGGAAGTCCTTGCGGAGCTTGCGATGGTTTGGATGAAGCTTTCAGCAAGCCGCTGACAAGTTTACGGATATTCACCCCGCCAGTGAACAGGCGGAGCAGTTCGCGCGGGTTCTTGAGCTTCGCGATATAGCGCGAGCGGATCGCAGCCGCGGCGGGAAGGTCGTCGCCCCCCTTCTCATCCACTTCTATTGTCCAGGGGTTGGTCAGGACGAGTGCGTCGATACCCGCGCCCGCGTGGAACAGGATCAGCGCGCTGGCGGCGTCGCAGTTTCCGAAGGCGGCGATGCGGGTGAGGTGCGGCGCTTCGCGGCGGAAGGCGGCGACGGCTTCACGAATGTCCTCAGTGGTGGATTCGAAGCCGTTGTTATCGCCTGTTGAATCGCCGATTCCGCGACGGTCGTAGCGCAGCACCGGATGGCCCGCAGCGGCGATGGTGGCGGCGAGCTCGGCCATGCCGCGATGCGCACCGATGCGGATCTCATTCCCGCCCGAGACGATCAGCAGGCCGGTGGTTCCCGGGGCCTCATCGAGCGTGGCGGCGAGGGTTTCGCCCGCACAGGGGAAGCTGGTCAGCCGGCGCATGAAGCGATCCACTGGGCGATATCGTCGGCCACGATGTTGGCGAAGACGAAGTCGTTGTCCGGCTCTGCCCGGCGCCAGAGCGGGCTGCCGGGAAGCTTGGTGTCGGCGGGTTTCGCTTCGGTTTCGAGCCGGACGGTGCGCGCGATGCCGGTTGCGGGTGTCGCGGTGGTGAGTTCGGCGAGCAACGCCGGGGCGATGAGATTGCCCGCGAGTTCGACCGCTTCGGTCGCGGTGTCGAGCGATGCCGGGTCGAATGCCTCGCCTGCCTCACGCGAAGACGCCTGGCGGGCGCGTACCAGCTCGCGGCGCAGATCGGCGCCGTTCATGGGGGAAAGGTGGTAACGGCCCGCGACCGCCGCCTCACCGTCGAGCAACGCACCGCTGCGGATGGCGAGGGTGAAGACGGGCGGCTCGAGACCGGCCACCGCCGCCGCAAAGGCGGTTCGCAACTTCGCAAGCGTGGTTTCATGCGTGGGGACGAGGCTTTCACCCTGACCCGGCAGGTCGGGCAGCGCCCCTGCCACCCCGCGTGCTGCCAGCGCGCGCAGGATCGTGACCGCGAAGGCGCGGGTGCGGTTCGCTTCCTCGAACAGCGGCAATGCGACGACGACGACGGCCTTTGGGACGGGGCCGGTGGCTGGGCCGAAGCGGAGCATCGCTTCGCGGCCACCCGGCCAGTCATAGGCGTCGAACGTTATCAGTTGAGCGCCTTGGACGCGGCGAAGGTGACGAGCGCGCCAAAGGTTTCGAGCATGTCGCCGTCGACCTCGTCATCCTCGATGATGATGCCCAGGCGATCCTCGATTTCGGTCAGCACGCCGGCGACCGCCATCGAATCGAGCTCTGGCAACGCTCCGAACAATGGGGTCGCCTCGTTGAAGGCGGCGGCGCGGTCGGCGCTGATCCCCAGCACGTCGCGCAATACACCGCGCACCGTTTCCTCGACCTCGTGAAATCCGTCCGGCTGCAACGTACGTCCCCCTGCTATTTTTGCGATCCCGATACCGGTTGCGCGCGGCGCTGCCAAGTGCTGCACCTGCTAACAGCAAACAGGAACTGTATCGTTAACCGATGCGGGGTAAGGAAGCGCGATGGTTGTACTGGACCCGACCCCGCGGACAATCGACGCGCTGCCCGGCATGGGCGCGCCCGACGACGTCGCCCTGGAAGACCGGAATGGCACACTGACCTATGCCGAACTGCAGGGCTGCGTTGCCGCCCTGGCGGCCTGGCTGAGGCGGCAGGGCTTCGCGCCGGGTGCGCGGGTCGCGACCTGGCTGCCCAAGACACGACTGGCGTGCCTGATGCCGCTCGCGGCGCCGCGAGCGGGGCTGGTGCATGTGCCGGTGAACCCGGTGCTCAAGCGCGCGCAGGTTGCGCATATCCTGGCTGACAGCGGCGCGTCGCTGCTGATCACTCAGCCAGCGCGGTCGATGACGCTGGAGAGCGGCGACCTGCCCGATGATTGCCGGATCGCAGGGGATGATGAGGCGGTGATCGACGGACCGGGACTGCCGATTTCGGCCGCCGATCCGCAGGCGCTGGCGGCGATCCTCTATACCTCGGGCTCCACCGGGCGGCCCAAGGGGGTGATGCTGAGCCACGCCAATATGTGGCTGGGGGCGATTTCGGTCGCGCACTATTTGAAGATCACGCCCGAAGATCGCGTGCTGGGGGTACTGCCGCTGAGCTTCGATTATGGACAGAACCAGCTGTTTTCGACCTGGGCCGGTGGGGGGCGGGTGATCCCGCTCGACTATCTGACCGCGCGCGATGTGATGAAGGCGGTCGAGCGGCATGCGGTGACGACGATCGCCGGAGTGCCGCCGCTGTGGGTGCAACTGCTGGACGCGGAGTGGCCGGAGTTGACCGCGCGGAAGCTGCGGAGGTTGACCAATTCGGGGGGAGCGTTGACCACGGGCATGGTGCGTGGGCTGCGGAGCAAGTTTCCTAATGCCGACCTCTATCCAATGTACGGGCTGACCGAGGCGTTCCGTTCGACCTATCTCGATCCGTCCCTGGTGGACGAACACCCGGATTCGATGGGGCGGGCGATCCCCTTTGCCGAGATCATGGTGGTGCGCCCGGACGGGACCCGCGCCGAGGCGGGCGAAGCGGGGGAGCTGGTTCATGCCGGGCCGCTGGTGGCGCAGGGATATTGGCAGGACGAAGAGCGGACCGCGCAGCGCTTCAAGCCCGCGCCGGCCTTTTCCGAGTACGGGGGGATGGCGGTGTTTTCGGGAGATACGGTGACCGAGGGGAGCGATGGCCTGTTGCGCTTCGTCGGGCGCGACGACGAGATGATCAAGTCGCAGGGTAACCGCATCAGCCCGACAGAGGTCGAGGAGGCGGTGCTGGCGGGCGGAGAAGCGCGCGAGGCGGCGGCGTTCGGGATCAAGGACGAGCGGCTGGGCCAAGCGGTCGTAGTGGTTGCGGTGGCACGCGGCGACGCGGCAGTGGCCGAGGCGGCGCTGCGCGAACGGCTGCGGCGCGAATTACCGAGCTTCATGCAGCCGACACGTTACGAATGGCGTGAGAGCCTGCCGCGCAACGCGAACGGGAAGTTCGACCGATCGGGCCTGAAGGCGGAGTTGACGTCATGAAGCCAATCGGACCGATCCCCCCCTATTTCGCGGGGCAAAGCGAGCTGACGATCGCGGGCAGGACCGCTGCGAGCTGGGTCGCGGAGGCGGGCTCGCCGCTGTTCGTCTATGATGTTGGGATCGTGAGCGAACGGCTGGCGCGGCTTCGGGTGGCGCTGCCTGAGCTGTGCGAGATCCATTTCGCGATCAAGGCCAATCCCTTGCCGGCATTTCTTGAGGCGGTGGCACCGCTGGTGGGCGGGCTGGATGTCGCGTCGGGCGGGGAGTTGGCCAAGGCGCTGAAGGTCAAGGACGCGGCGCACATCAGTTTTGCCGGGCCGGGCAAGCGCGATGCGGAGTTGGAGGCGGCGATTGCCGCGGGGGCGACGCTCAACCTTGAATCCGAGGGCGAGGCGGAGCGCGCGCTGGCGATCGGGCAGCGGCTGGGCATCGTGCCGAAGCTGGCGGTGCGGGTGAACCCCGACTTCGAGCTGCGCGGATCGGGGATGAAGATGGGCGGGCGCGCCTCCCCCTTCGGGCTCGATGCGGCGCGGGTGCCGGCGCTGGTGAAGCGCCTAATCGCGGCGGGAGCGGATTGGCGGGGGTTCCATATCTTCGCCGGATCGCAGTCGCTCGACACCGCGGCGATCATCGAGACGCAGGCGGCGACGGTGGGCGCGGCGGCGCGGCTGGCGGAGGAGGCGGGCGCCGAACCGCCAATGGTGAATTTGGGCGGCGGGTTCGGGATCCCGTATTTCGCGGGCGATACCCCGGTCGATATCGATGCGGTGGGTGTCGCGCTCGGCGAGGTGCTGGCGGGGCGGCCGGCGGCGCTGGCGCGATCGGCCTTCGCGATCGAGTTGGGGCGGTGGATCGCGGGCGAGTGCGGGGTCTATCTGATGCGCGTGATCGACCGGAAGGTCAGCGGGGAAGAGACGTTCCTGGTGTGCGACGGCGGGCTGCATCACCAGCTCGCGGCGTCGGGCAATTTCGGGACGGTGGTGCGCCGCAACTATCCGATGGCGGTCGCGGGTAAGATGGACGCGGAGCCGGTTGAGACCGTGTCGGTCGTCGGGCCGCTCTGCACCCCGCTCGATCGGCTGGCCGACCGGGTCGCGCTGCCGCACGCGGAGCCGGGCGATGTCGTCGCGATCTTCCTGGCGGGGGCCTATGGCGCGAGCGCGAGCCCGGCGGCCTTTCTGGGGCATGGTCCCGCCACGGAGATCGTCGCGGGCGGCTGATCAGCCCGAAAACATGCGAAAGCGCAGATGCTCGGGCGGTTCGGCTTTGTCTGACACGCCCGACCACGGCGCCTTGAGGCTCATGCCCAGCGGCAGGAGCACGAGCTGTGCGAGCGCCGTGCATAGAAGGCCCCACCATGCGAACACTTCATACTCGCGGAGCAGCGCGAGCGCGTCGCACGCCAGCATCGGCATGAACATCACCCACGCGGCGATGCACCATTTGCTGCGCAGATAGCGGCTGCCGATGACGAGGGCGACAAGGTGCTGGACCAGATTGACCCAGTAATGGGGCGCGCCAAACCACCAGGCAAACTCCCCGGCAAGCCAACTCAGCACGATCACGCGCGCCAGCGGACTGAACGGCGCCACGAACAGGCCGGTCAGCAGAATTCCCAGATAATAGAGGTGCCCCGGACCCATTGGCTCCTGGTCAGCCAGGGTTGGTGGGTTTTTGCGGGCGGGTAGTCGGCGGAGGTGTCGGCGAAGATGGCGAGGGCGCCGGTGCCGGAGGATAGCCGCCATGCTGGCCGCTCATCGAAAGCGAATGGCTCCGGATCATTGCCGTCTCTCTCCCACTAGCAGGCCCTGAAACCGATTCGGGCCGTAGCTGCAAACGGCTATAGCGTGCGTGGCGCACAAATTCCTGCTCTTCCTCCCTAACGGTATCTTTACCCATGTAACCCTAAGCGTTCCGTAAGGCGCGTGATATTCGGGGGCGGGACGCCGGCTCCTTTGCGCGGGACGGAGGTTACTGGGTGATGCGTTTTCGGCACAATGCGAGAGTAGTGACGGCGGCGTCGATCGCGGCAGTCGTGCTTTCGAGCTGCACGGGCGGCAACAACCGGCCCGAGCTGCCCTCCACGACCTTCGTCGCGAGCCGTGAGGGGCCGGGCGAGGAATATGTGATCGGGCCGCTCGACAGCCTGCAGATCTTCGTGTGGCGCAATCCGGAACTGTCGGCCAAGGTGCAGGTGCGTCCCGATGGCCGTATCACCACGCCGTTGATCAGCGACATGCCCGCAGTCGGGAAGACCCCGGCGATGCTGGCCGACGACCTGAAGATCGCGCTCGGCGAATATATCAAGGACCCGATCGTTTCGGTCATCGTCGAGAATTTCAATGGCACGTTCAGCCAGCAGATTCGGATCGTCGGCGCGACCGAGAAGCCCGCGTCGATCCCGTATCGCGCGAACATGACCCTGCTCGACGCGATGATCGCGGTGGGCGGGCTTTCCGAGTTCGCGGCCGGAAACCGCGCGCGGCTGGTGCGTTTCGACAAGAATACGGGCCAGCAGCGCGAATATCGTCTGCGTCTGTCGGCTCTGCTCAAGAACGGGGATACGAGCGCGAATGTTCGGCTGGAGCCGGGCGACGTGATCATTATCCCCGAAAGCATGTTCTAGGGGCGGCGCGGCGATGGGAGGCCTTTGGGAAGAAATCCGGACACTGCTTCACGGGATCTGGCAACGCCGCTGGATCGCGCTGGCGATCGCATGGGCGCTGTGCCTGGCGGGCTGGCTGGTCGTGTCGCAGATGCCCAACCAGTATGAGAGCCGCGCGCGCGTTCAGGTACAGCTGCGCCAGATCCTGCCCGGCGACAGCATCGCCACCCAGCAGGACCAGCAGAAGGACATCGACCGGATTCGCCAGACGTTGACCAGCGCGGTGAACCTGGAAAAGGTCGTTCGCGGCACCGAATTGGCCAACACCGTCGCCACCGACAAGGACGTCGCGGCGCGGGTCGCGGGCCTGCAGCAGAAGATCAAGGTCGTCGCGCAGCAGGATAATCTGTTCGAAATCACCGCGACGGCGTCGAACGGTAAGCTCGCGCGCTCGATCGTGCAGAAGCTGATCGACATCTTTGTCGAGGACAATCTGACCCAGGGACGCGACCAGGCGAGCCAGTCGCTTACGTTCCTCGATCAGCAGCTGGCGGATCGCCAGAAGGCGCTTCAGGCAGCCGAGGCGAAGCAGGCCGAGTTCCAGGCACGCTATCTGGGGTCGCTGCCCGGCACCGGTACGCTGACCGAGCGGCTGGCGACGGCGCGAAGCCAGCTTGCGGACATCAACTCGCAGCTTGCGGCTGCGCAAAGCGGACTTGCCGCGGTCAACGGCCAAATGGCCGGAACGACCGCTACCTCTCCCGGGGCTGGCGGCATTGCCGTCGCAGGCCCGGCGCGCGCGCGTGTTACGGCTATTCAAGGACAGCTGGCCGAAGCCCGCGCGCGCGGTTGGACCGACAGCCACCCCGATGTGGCGGCGCTGCGTAGCCAACTCGCCCAGGCGCAGATCGCCGCGCGGGGCGAGAAGCCAGTCGCGGGCGGCGGCGGTGGCGCCAGCGCCAACCCGCTCTATCTGGGCCTTAAGACGATGCAGGCCGAAAAGGCTTCACAGGTCGCTGCACTGGCTAACCGCAAGGCGCAGATCGAGTCCGACATCAACGCCTTTGACCAGAAGATCGCCGGCGACCCCGCCGCAGCGCAGGAACAGGCCGAGATCGACCGCAATTATCAGGTCCTGAAGACCGAATATGACAAGCTGCTCACCGATCGCGAGCAAGTGAAGCTGCGCAGCCAGGCGGCGAGCCAGACCGATGCGGTCAAGTTCAATGTGGTCGATCCGCCGGTGACGCCAACGGCGCCGAGCGCGCCCAACCGGATGCTGCTGCTGACCGGCGTGCTGATCGTCGGGCTGGGTGGCGGCGTGGCCGCGGCATTCGGCCTGAGCCAGCTCGCCGGCACCTTCGCCACGTCCAAGCGGTTGGAGAAGGCGTCGGGCATGCCGGTGATCGGTTCGGTCGGCGAAGTGGTGACCGCGGCGCAGACCGCGTTGCGTAAGAAACGATTGCAGATATTCGCTGCGGCGACCGGCGGGCTCGTGTTCGCATGGGTCGCTTTGCTCGGGCTGGAGATGTTCCAGCGCGGCGTGGCAGCGTAAGGGGCACGCGATGAACGACCAGACACCTCGGCGCTATCGCGGATCGCTCCTCGAGCGGGCGGCCGAGCGCTATGACCTGATGCACGAACCGCGCGTGCTTCCGCCGCTTCCGGCGGTGGAGCCCGCGCGCGTTCAGCCCGAGCCGGAAGCGGCGGCGGAATCGCCCGCTCCGATGCTCGGCAATGCCGATGTGCCTGTGGTCGAAGAGGGTGCGATCGAAGACGCCGTGGTCGAAGCGGAGATCGTCGAGGTTGCCGATGAAGCGCCGGTGGAGGCGTTCGAACCGGTTTCGGTCGTCGCACCGGAGATCGTGCGCGCCGCGCCAAAGGCAAGCGCGCACGCGCCGGCCCGGCATATCGCGATCGACCGGGAGCAGCTGGCCGAGGAAGGTATGCTGGTTCCGGGTGCGCCGGTGACCGCGCTTGCCGAGGAATTCCGCCTGATCAAGCGCCAGCTGATCAACACGGCGCGTACGGTCTGGGCCGCTGACAATGACGCAAACGAGAACCGCGCGCGGATGATCCTTGTCTGTTCGGCCAAGCCGAATGACGGCAAGACATTCTGCGCCATCAACCTGGCGCTTTCGATGTCCGCCGAGAAGGATGTCGAAATCCTGCTGGTCGATGCCGATTTTGCCAAGCCCGATGTGATGAACCGGCTGGGCGCGAGCGAGGGGCCGGGGCTGCTCGACGTGCTGGCTGGCGATATCGACGACGTCGAATCCTGTGTGATCGCGACCGATGTGCCGCAGCTTTCGGTGCTGCCCGCCGGCACGCGGTCGAACGCCGATACCGAATTGCTGGCGAGCGAGCGGGCAACCACGATTCTTGAATCGCTGGCTTCCGCCGATCCGCGCCGCATCGTGATCTTCGATTCGCCGCCGGTGCTGGCCGCGTCGCCCGCCTCCGTGCTCGCGGGGCTGGTGGGGCAGGTGATGCTGGTGGTTCGCGCCGATCGTACGAGCGAGAGCGACCTGCGCGAAGCGGTCGGGATGCTCGACGGGTGCGATCAGATCCAGCTCGTCCTTAACAGCGTATCTTTCCAGCCGGGCGGACGCCGCTTCGGCAGCTATGGTGCCTATTACGGGGAACCCGAGTCATGAGGCTGCTCGCCGCGGCGATCGCCGCCACCGCCCTCAGCGCCGTTCCGGCCGCCGCCAAGGATCGGCAGAAGTCGATCACGCCCTATGTCGAGGTGGCACAGGTACTCGTCGCCGACTTCGATTCGGACGAGGTGCTGACCTATACCAGCGTCGGTGTCGGCGTGGACGCGTCGATCCAGACCCGCCGGGTCGAGGTGCAGCTCTCGTACAAATACGAGCATCGCTTCTCCTACAGCCGCGATGTGGCTGACGGCGACACGCATAGCGGTATCGCGCGCGCGGCGGTGAAGCTTGCGCCCGGCCTGACGGTCGAGGGCGGCGCGCTGGCCACGCGCACCCGCAGCGACATTCGCGGCGACGCGCCCGGCAACCTCGCCGGCAACGTCCGCAACGTCAGTCAGATCTACTCGGTTTACGCCGGGCCGACCTTCCACACCGGCAATGGTCCGGCGAGCCTGAGCGCAGCCTATCGCTTCGGCTATGTGAAGTCGGAGGCGCCCGATATCGTCGGGATCGATCCGCTGCTCCCGCCGCTCGACGTCTATGACAGCTCGACCAGCCATCTGGCGCAGCTTCGCGCCGGGGTGAAGGCGGGGACGATCCTGCCCGTCGGCCTTAGCGTCGCGGGCGTGTGGCAGCGCGAGAATGCGAGCCAGCTCGATCAGGTCTATGACGGCAAGTTCCTGCGTGGCGATGCGGTGCTGCCGGTCGGCGCGGGTCTCGCGCTGGTCGCGGGCGTCGGATACGAGAAGATCAAGATCACGCAGAAGGACCCGCTGCGCGACGGCGCGGGCAATATCGTGCGTGACCGCAATGGCCGCTTCGTGACCGATCCGGCTTCGCCGCCGCGTATCGCCTATCAGACCGACGGCCTCTTCTGGGACGCGGGCGTGATGTACAAGCCGAGCAGCCGGCTGATGCTCGAGGCGCGGGTCGGTCGCCGCTATGATTCGATGAGCTACACCGGATCGCTGCAGTGGCAGATTTCGCGCCGTTCGGGCCTTCAGGTCGGGGTCTATGACTCGGTCGACAGCTTCGGCCGCCAGCTCGTCCGCGATCTCGCGGCGCTGCCGACCAGCTTCAACACACCACGCGATCCGTTCGGCGACGGCTTCAATGGCTGTGTGTTCGGCGATACCGCGACGGCGGCAGGCGGGTGCCTGACCAACTCGCTGGGATCGATCTCGACCGCCAGCTATCGCGCGCGCGGCGTCAACGCCGTACTGTCGATGAATGCCGGGCCGACGACCCTGGGGCTGGGGATGGGCTATGCCAATCGCCGCTACCTGGTGCCGCCGGGTGTGATCGTGGCGGGGACGAGCGACGATAACTGGTATGGCCAGCTCTTCGCGTCGCATCAGCTCGACTCGGTGTCGAGCCTGAGCGGCAACGTCTATGCCAACTATTACGAGAGCAATCTGCCGGGATCGCCCGGCGTGTTCGGGGCTGGCGCCAACGGCTCTTATTATCGTAGCTTCGGATCGCTCAGTGCGATGGCGACGCTTGGGATTTCGACGTACGATGTCGAGGGTGCGGGCAATACTTCTGCCCAGGCGCTGCTCGGTCTTCGCTACGGCTTCTGACGGGTGGAATGATGTACGACGAGCATTATGGCCTGACGGGTCGGCCGTTCCAGCTGACCCCCGATCCAGCCTTCTGGTTCGATACGGCGACGCATCGCAAGGCGATGGCCTATCTGGGCTATGGCTTGAGCCAGGGTGAGGGTTTCATCGTCATCACCGGATCGCCCGGTGCGGGCAAGACCACGCTGGTCGGTCATCTGATGGACACGATCGATCGCGAGCGGCTGAACGTCATCCGCATCGTGACGACTCAGGTTCAGGCGGAGGATCTGCTGCACCTCGTCGCCCAGGGGCTGGGCGCGGACACCACCGGTCTGGCCAAGGCACAGACGCTGGCGGCGATCGAGCGCGGACTTCACACCGTCGCGCGCAGCGGCAAGCGTACGCTGCTGATCGTCGACGAGGCGCAGGCGCTGCCGATGGAAAGCCTGGAGGAGCTGCGCATGCTCTCCAACTTCCAGGCGGGCGGCTATCCGCTGCTTCAGATCTTCCTGCTCGGCCAACCCGAATTCCGGTCGCTGTTCGCCGATCCGCGGCTGGAGCAGCTGCGCCAGCGCGTGATCGCGATGCACCAGCTTGACCCGATGGGGCCGGAGGAACTCGCGCCCTATCTGCTCCACCGTCTGTCGGTGGTGGGCGGCACTGGGCGCCCGCAGTTCGAAAAGGGCGCGGTCGATGCGATCCATGCCTGGTCGGGCGGTATTCCGCGCAAGGTCAACCAGCTGGCCGGCCGGGTGATGCTGTTCGGCGCGATCGAGCAGCTCGACAGCTTCAGCGCAGAGGATGTCGAGACGGTGATCGCCGATCTAGACAATGACACCGTCGTCGCCGGGCGGCCGCTGGCGGCCGCGGCCAATGCCGCGACGGGCAGTGCGGCGGCCACGGTCGAAGCCTACCCGCCAGTCACCGCAGCGGCAGCGCGCGAGGATACCGGGTCGTCGGTCGATCATGCCGCGATCGATGCGCTGCATGTGCGGATGGCGCGGCTTGAGGCGCGGCTTGAGGAACAGGATGCGGCGCTGCGTCGCGTGCTGACGCTGATGGTCGACTTCATCGAGGGCGAAGAACCCCCCAAGGGGATGGCGGCGCCACGGCGCGAGACCGCAGCCTGGCAATGAC
Source organism: Sphingomonas sp. GW821-FHT10C01 (assembly GCF_059415525.1). NCBI lineage: Bacteria > Pseudomonadati > Pseudomonadota > Alphaproteobacteria > Sphingomonadales > Sphingomonadaceae > Sphingomonas > Sphingomonas sp. GW821-FHT10C01. The sequence goes on from NZ_JBWKNK010000001.1 coordinate 1,982,942, forward strand.
CGCCAACGCGCTTTCTGTCGACGTTGAGGACTGGTTTCAGGTCGGTGCGTTCGAAAAGGTGATCGCGCGCGGCGACTGGGATGGTCTCGACCATCGTGTCGAGGCGAATACCGACAAGGTGATCGAACTGTTCGATGGGGGCGGGGTCAAGGCGACCTTTTTCACGCTCGGTTGGGTCGCGGACAAATATCCCGCGCTGATGCGGCGCATCGTTGATGCGGGGCATGAGGTGGCGAGTCATGGCTGGGACCACCAGCGCGTGTTCAACCTCACGCCGGACCAGTTCCGCGACGACATCGTCCGCGCCCGAAAGGCGCTGGAGGATGCGAGCGGCCAGAAGGTGACTGGCTATCGCGCACCGAGCTTCTCGATCGATGTCCGCACCCCCTGGGCGCACGAGATCCTTGCCGAGCAGGGCTATGCCTATTCGTCGAGCGTCGCGCCGATCGGGCACGACCATTATGGCTGGACGGACGCGCCGCGCAGTGCGTTCCGGCCGGTTGCCGGCAGCGACCTGATCGAGCTACCGGTGACGACGGCGACCTTCCTGGGGCGTGAGATCACGACCGGGGGCGGCTTTTTCCGGCTGTTGCCGGGCAACGTCATCTATCGCGCGATCGATGCGCTCAATGGCGCTGGCAAGCCTGCGATCTTCTATTTCCATCCTTGGGAGGTTGATCCCGGCCAGCCGCGCGTCGCGAATGCGCCGCTCAAGTCGAAACTGCGGCATTATGCGCGGCTCGGCGCGATGGCGGGCAAGCTGCGCACATTGATGGGCCGGCACCGTTGGGACCGCACCGACCGCGTCGCGGCCGCCGAAGCGGCGAAGCTGCGGTGAATGCACCGGTGCGCCTGCCGATGACGAGCCTGCGCGTCGCCGATCTGGTTGACCCGGAGGAACGGTCGCGGATCGAGACGTTCGTCGAAGCGCATCCCGATGGGACGCCGTTCCACCTGCCCGCCTGGAGCGTGGCGGTCGAGAAGGGATGCGGGCAGAAGGCGCATTATCTGATCGCCGAGCGTGATGGTCAGGGCGTCGTCGGCGTGATGCCGCTGACGGAATTGCACTCGCCGCTGTTCGGGCGCGTCCTTGCCTCGGCCGGGTTCGGTGTGGGTGGAGGCATCCTTACCGACAAGCCCGAAGTGGCGCGGCAACTCGCCGATGCGTGCTGGACGCTTGCGGTGCGGCTGAGCTGCCCCAGCGCCGAGGTGCGCGGCGGACCATTGCCCGGCCCGGAATGGACGGTGGACGACAGCCATTATCTGGGTTTTGCACGCGACCTGGCGGCGGATGACGAGGCGGAGCTGCTCCAGATCCCGCGCAAACAGCGGGCCGAAGTGCGCAAGTCGCTGGGTTATGACCTCGACATTTCGGCGGGGCAGGAGGCTGCGGATGTCGCAGCTCATTATGCCGTCTATGCCGAATCGGTACGGAATCTGGGCACCCCGGTCTTTCCGCGACGCCTGTTCACGGAAATGTTGCACGAATTTGGCACAGCTGCCGACGTCCTGATCGTACGGGACGGGGGGAATGCGGTGGCTGGGGTATTGAGCCTGTACTGGCGCGGGACGGTCTATCCCTATTGGGGCGGTGGAACCGCGGACGCGCGCCGGCTGCGCGCCAATGACCGCATGTATTTCGAGCTGATGCGTCATGCGCGGAAACGCGGATGCACTCGTTTCGACTTCGGTCGCTCCAAGGTCGGCACCGGCGCTGCGGCGTTCAAGAAGAATTGGGGGTTCGAGCCGGAGCCTCTGGTCTATTACGACCGGGTGGCCGATGGCGCGGCGATCCGCGACGCCAACCCGCTCAACCCCAAATACCGGCTTCAAGTGGCGGTGTGGAGCAAGCTGCCGCTTGCCATCACCAACCGCGTGGGGCCGTGGATTTCCCGAGGCCTCGGCTGATGGGCGATATCCTGTTCCTCGCCCATCGCGTGCCGTTTCCGCCCGATCGTGGTGACAAGATCCGCGCCTTCAACCTGCTGCGCTACCTGTCGCGCCACAAGCGCGTTCACCTGATCGCGTTCGCCGACGATCCGGCGGACCTCAAACATCGCGGCGGCCTGGACAAGCTGACGGCAAGTCGAGAGATCATCTGGCGCGGCAAGGGACAGGCGACTGCGGGCGTGCAGGCGCTGATAGGGCGGCGGCCCTTCTCGCTGACGGCGTTCGATAACCCGGAATTGCGCAATGCGGTGACGTCGGCGCTGGCCAAGCGATCAATCGATACGATCTATGTCTTTTCCAGCCAGATGGCGCAGTATCTGCCGTCGAAGCCGCGCCAGCGCGTGGTGATGGATTTCGTCGACATGGATTCGGCCAAGTTCGCGACTTACGGCAAGACCACTAGTGGTTTCACCGGTTGGATGATGCGGCGCGAGGCGCGGTTGCTGGCTCAGTTCGAGAAAGCGGTAGCGGCGAAGGCGGATGCCAGCCTGTTCGTCAGCGAGGCGGAAGTGGGGCTGTTTCGCGAACGCTCCGGAGCGGAGCGTGTCCACGCGGTCGAGAACGGCATCGACACGGTGACCTTCGATCCGGCGGCACGGTTCGCCCAGATGGAGGCGGTGGCGCCGCTGATCGTTTTTACCGGTCAGATGGATTACCGCCCGAATATCGAAGGGGTGACCTGGTTCGTCGAGGCGGTGTTCCCGCATATCCGGCTTCGTCACCCCGAGGCGCAGTTCGCGATCGTCGGGCGCAAGCCGGATGCGGCGGTGCAGGCGCTGGCGAAGATCGACGGGGTGACCGTGACCGGCGAAGTCCCCGATGTGCGTCCCTGGCTGGCGGCGGCTTCGGTGGTGGTTGCGCCGTTGAAGCTTGCGCGCGGGGTGCAGAACAAGGTGCTGGAAGCGATGGCGATGGCGCGCCCGGTGGTTGCCTCTACGGCGGCGGCGACCGGGATCGATCATGGCGGCACGATCGAAATCGGCGAGGGCGTTGGCGGGATGGCCGATGCGGTCAACGCGCTGATCGCGGATCGCGCGCGCGGCGTTGAACTGGGCAAAGCGGCGCGACAGCGGGTGATCGATCTCTATGGCTGGGACGCCAAGCTTGCGGCGCTCGACCCCATCATGGGGTTCGGGCACGGGCGCAGCGGCCTGCATAGGCGCGGGAAGGCGGCGGCATGACGACGGCGTTGGCGAACGATGGTGTCGAAGCGCCTGCGGGCAGGTTCGACACGGTGTGGAAACGGCATGCGGCGCTCCTGGTGGGCGTGTGGGTGGTGCTGTTGCTGCTGTTCCATCGTGACGTCGCCGATCTGACGACGATCTACTGGACCAACACCACGTTCGGCCATTGCCTGTTTATCGCGCCGGTGGTGGGGTGGCTGGTGTGGCAACGCCGCGGGGACTTGCCGGCGGTACGTCCCGAGGCCTGGTGGCCGGGGTTGCTGGTGATCGGCGGAGGCGGGTTTGCCTGGCTGTTGGGCGACGCAGCGGGTGTGGCGTTGTTCCGCCATCTTGGGCTGGTCGTCATGTTGCAGGGCGCGGTGGTCGCGCTGCTCGGTCCCAATGTCGTCCGTGCCGTTCTCTTCCCGCTCGCCTACATGATCTTCCTCGTCCCCTTCGGCGGATCGCTGGAAAAGCCGCTTCAGGATCTGACGGTCGCGATCATGGTGCCGTTGCTCGACCTGTTCGGGGTGCCCGCGCATGTCGATGGGGTGCTGATCACCACACCCAACGGTTATTTCGAGGTGGCCGAAGCGTGTTCGGGATCCAAGTTCGTGATCGCGATGATCGCCTATGGTGCGTTGGTCGCGAACGTCTGTTACGTCAGCTGGACGCGTCGTGTGGCGTTCATGGCGGTGGCGCTGATCGTGCCGATCCTGGCCAATGGCGTGCGCGCGTTCGGGACGGTCTACGCCGCTTATCTGACCTCGGTTGAGGCCGCGACGGGCTATGATCATATCGTCTATGGTTGGTTCTTCTTTGGGGCGGTGATGGCGGGCGTGCTCGCGATCGGCTGGAAATGGTTCGACCGCGATCCCGATGCACCATGGTTTGATGCGGCGAAGCTTCAGCGGCGCTGGTGGGGCACCGCTCGGATGTCGGCGGTGGTCGCGCTGACCGGACTGTTCATCGTGAGCCTGTTTATGGCTTGGGGTGGGGCGATCGCATCACGCGCTGACACGCTGCCGGAGAAAGTTGCGCTGCCGCAGGTGGCGGGGTGGACGCAGATACCGTTGAGCAAGCGTGCGGAGTGGAAACCTAATTTCCCCGGTGCCGACCATTTCCTGATGGGCCGCTATTCGGACGGAATGGGCGCCGAGGTAGACCTTGTGCTCGCCATCTATGGCAGCCAGCGCGAGGGCAAGGAGCTGGTCGGCTTTGGCCAGGGCGCGATCCGCGAGAACGACAAATGGGTGCGGATCGAGGACCTTCCCGAGCTGGACGGCGGCAAGGCAATGCGGATGACCGCGCCCGGTCCGGTCGAGCGCGAGGTAGTGACCTGGTATCGCGTCGGTGACGCGCTGACACCGAGCGACTCACGGGTGAAGGCGGAGACGCTCAAGGCCAAGCTGCTGGGCGGCAAGCAGAGCGCGGTGGCGGTGATGGTCTCGGCCGAGAAGGGCGAACTGCCCACCCGCGCCGCGATCAAGCGCTTCCTGGGTGCAATTGGCCCGGTTGAGCAGGTTGCCGACCGCGCGACGCTTGCACCTTGACGCCATCCCCGCGAAAGCGGGAGCAATGTACGGGGTGGGAACGATCAGCTGATGTGCGGAATCGCGGGGCTATATTATCCGGGCGTGCCGAAGCCGGTTGAGCCGCTGCGCGTCAAGGCGATGGCGGATGCTTTGGCACATCGCGGGCCTGACGGATCCGGCGTGTGGACCGCGCCGGGTGTGGGGCTGGGGCATCGCCGCTTGTCGATCATCGATCTGGCCGGCGGCGCCCAGCCTATGGCGACGCCCGAAGGCGACGTGATCGTCAGTTATAATGGCGAGATCTACAATTTCCTGGAGGTTCGCGCCGAGCTGGAAGCGAAGGGCGCGCGCTTCACCAGCAACAGCGATACCGAAGTGTTGCTGCACGGCTGGCGCGTCTGGGGTCCGGCGATGCTGGACAAGCTCAACGGCATGTTCGCGATCGCGCTGTACGACGCCCGCGCGCAGTCGCTGCTGCTGGCGCGCGACCGGCTGGGGGTGAAGCCGCTTCACTATACCGAGCTGTCCGACGGTGCAGTGGCCTTCGCCTCGGAGATCAAGGGGTTGCTGGCGCATCCTCTGTTCCGGCGGCAACCCGATTTCAATGCGGTCGAGGATTTTCTGGGGCTTGGCTATGTGCCCGACGATGCGTCGGTGCTGGCCGGGGTGAAGAAGCTGCCGGCCGGGCACTATCTGCTGCTCGAACGCGGCAAGCCGGTGCCGGCGCCGAGCGAATGGTGGGACCTCGACTTCTCGAAGCGGACGAAGGGATCGGTGCGCGATCTCGAGGCCGAACTGATCGAGCATATGCGCGCGGCGGTGCGATCACGCATGATCGCCGACGTGCCGCTGGGTGCGTTTCTGTCGGGCGGCGTGGATTCGAGCGCGGTGGTGGCGCTGATGGCCGAGGCGAGCCGCAATGCGGTGAAGACCTGTACGATCGGCTTCGACGAGGCGGGCCATGACGAGCGGGTCTATGCGCGGGAGATCGCCGAGCGGTTCCGCACCGAACATCGGGTGAAGACCGTCGCCGCGGACGATTTCCAGCTGATCGACACGCTTGTCCACCATTTCGACGAGCCGTTCGCCGATGCGTCGGCGCTGGCGACCTATCGCGTGTGCGAACTGGCGCGCGAGACGGTGACGGTGGCGTTGTCGGGCGACGGGGCGGACGAGGCGCTGGCGGGATATCGTCGCTACAAGTTCCATGCCGCCGAGGAACGGGTGCGCGGCTTGCTGCCGGCAGCGGTGCGGCAGGGCGTGTTCGGGACGATCGGCAACCTCTATCCCAAGGCTGACTGGGCGCCACGTCCGCTCCGTGCCAAGACGACGCTGCTCGCGCTCGCCGAGGATTCAGGCGCGGCCTATGCCAAGGCGGTGGGGGTGACGGTGCCGTCGGTGCGCATGGGCCTCTACACCGACGCGGCGCGCGCGCAGCTGGGCGGGCATCGCGCCGAGAACCGCTATGTCGAGACGATGCGCAATGCGCCAGCGCGTGATGGGCTGGACCGTGCGCAATATGCCGATTTCAAGCACTGGCTGCCCGGCGACATCCTGACCAAGATGGACCGCACCAGCATGGCGGTGAGCCTGGAGGCACGCGAGCCGCTGCTCGACTATCGCTTCGTCGAGTTCGCCGCGACGATCCCCGCATCGATGCGGATCCGGGGCGGGCAGGGCAAATGGCTGATGAAGAAGGCGCTTGAGCCCTATTTGCCCAGGGACATTCTCTATCGCCCGAAAATGGGGTTCGTGACCCCGGTTTCGGCCTGGTTCCGTACGGCGCTGGCGGACGAGGCGGCGGCGCTATCGCGATCGGCGGTGCTGGCGGGCAGCGGCTGGTTCGAGCCCAAGGCGATCGCCCGCCTTGCCGAAGAGCACCGCAGCGGCCGCGCCGAACATGGGCGGACGCTGTGGCAGTTGATGATGCTCGAACGGAGTCTCGCCCGCTTGTTCGCCTAGGGGTGGCTCGCGCCCCAGAACGCCAGCGCGGCGTGGACGGTAAGCATCACCAGCGGGATCGTTGAGAGTGTGAAGAGCGTGAAGCGGATCGCGACGCGGTTGATCGTCACCTGAACGAGGCTGTGGGCGATACGCAGGATGACATAGGCCCAGGCGATCAGGACGTTGAGATTGTCGCCTTGGCCCATCAGCGCGAGCGTCAGGCAGATCGCGTAGAAGATCGTCGGCTGTTCCATCAGATGATTGTAATTGTCGGCCGGCCACTGACTTTTGGGCGGTACGATCTTCTTGAGATCGGGGCCGGTGCCGCCAGTGAGCTTGCCGATGTCGATTTTCGCGGCGCGCATCGCCGGGATACGGCGCGCGTAGAGCCATATCCACATGACGAGCGTCCAGCCGACCAGCGCGATCACCGGTCCCAGAATCTGTGCGTGCATCGATTATCCTCCCCCGAAGTCGGTCGCGTGAAGCTGCACCAGCATACGACACTTGAAAAGATTTCATTTCGCAACCGAGAGGGCATGGAAAGTCGGGGAGGATACACGATATAGGGCGCCTGTCCGCTGGCAGGGGGGGCTAGTATGAAGCGCGCATCCATCGTCGTCGCAGCAGCAGCGATCATCGTTACCCTTGCGATGGGCGTGCGCCAGGCGTTCGGCCTGTTCCTGCCTGACATGAGCGTCAGCTTGGGCATCGGCCGGTCGAGCTTCGGCCTCGCGCTCGCGCTCCAGAATCTGCTGTTCGGACTGGCCCAACCGTTTGTCGGCGCGCTCGCCGATAAACACGGCGCGGGCCGCGTCGTCGCGGTGGGTACCCTCGTCTATATCACCGGCCTGATCGGTGCGTCCCTGGCGACGAGCGCGATCGGCCTGCATTTGTCATTCGGTGTCCTGATCGGCGTGGCGCTGTCGGCGACCACCTTTGTCGTCGTGCTCGGCGCGGTCGGACGCGCGGTGCCGGCGGAGAAGCGCAGCGTGGCGTTCGGCATCGTCACCGCTGGCGGATCGCTGGGCCAGTTCCTGCTGGTGCCGACCGGGCAGCTGCTGATCGGCGAACTGGGTTGGCGGATGGCGCTGGTGGCGATGGCGGGCATCGTCGCGGCGGTGATGGTGCTGGCGATCGGGGTGGCGGGCAAACCGGCCGCGGCACAGACGGCGGCCGATGCTCCGACGCAATCGCTCAAGGAAGCGCTTGGCGAGGCGGCGGCGCATCGCGGCTTCTGGCTGCTTAATGCCGGCTTCTTCGTCTGCGGGTTCCACATCGCGTTCATCGCGACGCATTTCCCTGCCTATCTGACCGACAAGGGATTGGGCCTGTCGATCGGCGCCAACGCGCTGGCGCTGGTGGGGCTGTTCAACATCTTCGGATCGTATCTGTTCGGTATGTGGGGCGATAAGCGCAGCAAGAAATACCTGCTGAGCGGCCTCTATGCCGCGCGCAGCGTGGTGATGATTGCGTTCCTGGCGCTGCCGCTGACGCCGTTTACCGCACTTGCCTTTGCCGCAGCGATGGGGTTCCTGTGGCTCGGCACGGTGCCGCTGACCAGCGGGCTGATCGGGCAGATCTTCGGCATCCGCTACCTATCGACGCTGTACGGCATCGTGTTCCTGAGCCATCAGATCGGCAGCTTCTTTGGCGCATGGAGCGCAGGGCTGATGTTCGACCTGACGGGCAGCTATGACAGCATCTGGGTGGCGTCGGTCGTGCTGGGCTTTGCCGCCGCGGTCGTTCACGCTCCGATCCCCGACCGGCCGGTACCGCGGTTGAGGGAAGCCGCGACATGAAGGTGCTGAGCCTGATCGCGCTCGCGGCGGTGCTGGGCGGCGGCCTGTGGCTGTGGCAGCTGGTGGGTCCCGACGTGCTGCTGGGCGCAATGATCCAGTGGTGCGGTTGATCTAGGCAGCACTGACCGCCGGTTCCGCCTCGACTACCGCTTCGCCGCCGAGCACCCGCTGGCCGAGCGCCGTGACCAGTAGGGCGAGCGTGGCGGCGGCGGCGGAGACCCAGAAGCCGTTCTGCGCCCCGAAATGATCGACCACCCAGCCAGCGACGAACGCGCCCAGCGCCATGCCGATGCCGATACCGGTCATCACCCAGGTGATGCCCTCGGTCAAAACCTCGGGCGGCACGCGGCGTTCGACCAGACCGAAGGCGGTGATGAAGGTCGGCGAAACCGCCACACCGCTCAGGAAGATCGCGGCGGCGAGCGCGGGGACGCTGCCGACCAGCAGCAGGGGCAGGGTGGTGAGCAGCAGTACTGCCAGCACGACCAGCAACTGGCGATGCAGCGGGAAACGTAGATTGAGCGCGCCGAGGATCAGGCCGACGACGAAAGATCCGATCGCATAGACGCCGATGACAAGACTGGCGGCGCCTGGCTGGCCGAAGTCGCGGGTCAGCGCGACGGTGGTGACTTCGGCGGTTGCGAAGATCGATCCGACGAAGACCAGGGTGAGCGTGACCAGTTGGACCGGGCGCAGGAAGATGGCCGAGCGGTGGGTGTTGGTTTCGGTGACCCGGACCTTGGGCTCGGTCGCGCGCTGGAGGACGAAGGCGGTCATGCCGATCGCGAGGAGCAGGGTCGACATCAGCACGCCGGCTTCGGGGAATAGGGCGACGCTGAGTCCCACCGAGATCGAAGCGCCGGCGATATAGACCAACTCATCGGCGACGGATTCAAAGGCGAAGGCGGTGTTGAGTTCGGGCGTGTCGCGGAAAATCTCGGTCCAGCGGGCGCGGACCATCGCCGGCATGCTGGGCATCGCGGCGGCGGCGAGGGCGGAGGCGAAGAGCGTCCAGACAGGCCAGTCGAAGTGGGTGGCAAGCATCAGCAGCGTGAAGGCGATGACTGCGATCGTGGTGGCGGGGACCAGCAGCCGGCTCTGCCCGTAGCGGTCGACGAGGCGCGAGATCTGGGGCGCGGCCACAGCGTTGGTCAGGGTGAAGGTCGCGGCGACGGCACCGGCGAGCCAATAGCCGCTGCCCGATTGCGCCATCATCGTGACGATCCCGATCGGCGCCATCGCGATCGGCAGACGGGCGACGAAGCCGGCAGCAGCGAAGCCTCTGGTTCCGGGTGCGCGGAAAATCTCGCGATAGGCTGAAAACATGGCGCTCACTCTCGTCACTGGAAATGCAGGCCTTTACGGCTTACATACGGTTCGTATGCGAGTGAGGTGGTGACATACGCTACGTATGTCAATGCACCGATCCGGAAAAAAGTTCGAGGACGAAGATGTCGCGCAGAACGCGCCCCGAGATGATTGCCGAAACCCGTGCCAAGCTGATCGCGGCGGCGCGCGAGGCCTTTACCGAACATGGCTATGCCGAGGCATCGATGGACGAACTGACCGCCGCCGTCGGGCTGACGCGCGGCGCGCTCTACCATCATTTTGGGGGGAAGCAGGGCCTGCTGGAGGCGGTAATCGCGCAAATCGACGACGAGATGGCCGAGCGGCTCAAGGGGGTCGCTGCGGCAGCACCGAGCCGTTGGGAAGGGCTGGTGGCGGAGAATATCGGCTATATCGAGCTGGCGCTGGAGCCTGGCGTGCAGCGGATCATGCTGCGCGACGGTCCGGCGGTGCTGGGCGATCCGGCCAACTGGCCAGGCGCGCTTGCCTGTATCGCGTCGATCCGGCGGAGCGTCGAGCAGCTCCAGGCCGATGGCGTGGTGCGAGCGGAGATCGATGCCGAGGCGGCGGCGAGGATGATTACCGGCTCCTCTACCGACGCGGCGATGTGGATCGCCAATTCGCCGGATCCCGCCGAAACCTCGCGCCGCGCGATCCCGGCGTTCAAGGCGATGCTGGAAGGGCTGCTCGCTCGCGCTGCGTGATTGCACTGCGGCGGCGCGCGACGTAGCAAGGAGGCGGAGCAGCATGGCTACAAGGTTTAAGGTGCGAGTCGCACCTGCCGATTTCGGGACCACTTGCTTCGTGTGTTGTGCTGTTCCAACTGTCTCCTGAGCTGCGGTGCCATATCCCTTCGACCTTCGCCGAGTTCAAAGCCGCGCGGCGCTGATCCGCGCGCTGGGGATTGATGACGCCAGCCTGGATGCAGTGATCGCCTTCGATCCGCCGCCGCCATATGGCAGCGCCGAATATAGTGCGAACGCGGACATTTTTCGTGGCGCTGCCTCGATCTTCGTTCGTCACGACATTCCCAAGCGCGATCCCGCCCGTGGCTATCGAACCGTGTGGGAAGCGGCGTTCCTGAACAATGAGTACAAGGCGCTGGCACGCCGGCTCGATTCCTTCTTCCGGCTGACGCTTAGTGGTTATCCGCACGACCGCGCCTTCGGCTATTATCCCGGCCGCAATATCCGTGAGAATGCGCAGGCACATGCCGGGCACAAACATCTGCTCGCGCTCGACATCACCAGCTTCTTTCCGTCGATCTCCGAGACACGGATCGAGGGGCTGTTCGCGGGACTAGGTGTCGAAGCCGAGGTGGCGAAGCTGCTCGGCGGGTTTGTGACCATCGGCGGGGCATTGCCGCTGGGATTGCCGACGAGCCCTGCGCTGTCGAATGCGATCCTGGTGCCGCTCGACATCGAATTGCAGGCGATGGCGAAGGCGACGGGAGTGACCTATTCCCGCTATGCCGACGATTTGAGCTTTTCTGCCAACGGCCCATTGCCTGAGGTTGAGGTGATCCGGGGATATATCGAGCGGCACGGTTTCGAGCTGGCGGACGCGAAGACGCGACGCTCGAAGATTGGCCAGGCGCATTATGTAACGGGCCTTAGCATCAGTGACCCCGTTCGTCCGCATGTGCCCAGAGCGCGGAAGCGCACGTTGCGGCAGGAACTTTATTATGCCGGGAAGTTCGGGCTCGACGGGCATTTCGCGCATCTGGGGATCCGTGATTCCCAGCGCTTGCAGGAGGAGGTCAACCGGCTCGACGGCCTGGTGAAGTTCGTCGCGCATCACGAGCCGGGTCTGTCCGCGCGTCTGAAGACCGATTGGGCCGCAGCCTTGCGTGCCGCCGGCATGCGGTCCGCCTTTGCCCCCAAGAATCAGCAGCGTAGTCCGTTCCACCTGTTCATTGACGAAGCCGAGTTGGTGCGCGACGGGCAAAAGATACTCGCGCTGGGGATTGCGGTGACGCAGTACACCCAGCGGATTGTCACCGAAACGCGGGAGATTCTGGCAGCGACGCTGGAGGATCTGTGGGCGGCAGGCAATCTTCAAGCGATCGAGAAGAAGGGGATGCATTTCGCCGACGCGACCGAGGATCTGCGGCTCGATTATGTGAAGCGGCTCGAGCAGATGCCGTTCGAGGGTTTCGTCGCCTTCGCCGTTTGCGCTGACCCCGCTGACTATCAGGCGACCTATGTGCGGTTGCTGCGCGCGTTGGTCTCGCGGCGCCTCAAGGCGGCCGAAAGCCGCTCCGCGACCCTGTATTTCGAAGAGAATGACAAGGTTTCGCGCGAGGCGATCAGGGCCTGTGTCGCGGACGCCTATGACGCGCTGAGACAGAGCAGGGACCGCCATCCGCTGATGATCGACATCCAGTTCGTGTCCAAGCCGGACCTGCGTGTCAGCGTCCCCGATTTCTTGTTGGGCGTGCTCGGCAAATATCTGCAATCGAAGCCGGTCGCCGAGGGGAAACCGGAATCGCGAGACCGGCTGATGTTCGAGCGGTTGCGCGACAAGCTTCGCGTGATCGTCGATCTCGATCAGGGGGTGGAATATTCGCGGCGTAACCCCATCGAACCCTGGACGCCCTAGCGACGGGTAGAGGGCGCGCTTCGTCCGTGGCAGAAGCGCGCCATTCGACTCGGAAGGATTGGCGATGAAGACCTTGTTCGCGGCACTGGCTACCGTGGTGATGGCTGCTGGCGGCTCCGCGTTGGCGAAGCAACAAACCGCGGACGTAGTGATCCGCAACGTGACCGTGATCGATGTCGAACATGCCAAACCGGTGGCCGGACAGGCGGTGGTGGTGCGCGGCGAGGATATCGTCGCGGTGGGTCCGGACGCACGGATCGCACGCGAGTGGCGCGCCACGCGTTCGATCGACGGCAAGCGCCGCTTCCTGATCCCTGGGCTGTGGGACATGCATGTCCATTTCGGCGGTGGACCCGAGCTGATCGAGGAGAACAAGGCGCTGCTGCCACTGTATGTCGCGCACGGCATCACCGCGATCCGCGACGCGTCGGGCGATCTGCCCGATCAGGTACTGAACTGGCGCGGCGAGATTGCGAACGGCGAATTGTTCGGGCCGCATCTGATGACCTCGGGCGCCAAGATCGAGGGGCTGGCGCCGATTTGGAAAGGCACGATCGAGACGGGGAGCGAGGCGGATATCGATCGCGCGCTTGACCGGCTTCAGCAGCGCGACAAGGTTGATTTCGTCAAGATCACAGACAGCACGCTGAAGCCCGAGCTGTTCCTCTATGCGCTGCGCCAGGCGAAGGCGCGGGGGCTGCGGACGTCCGGGCATATCCCGATGGCGCTGACCGTCGGTCAGGCGGTGGACGCCGGGATCAGCTCGATCGAGCATCTCGATTATGCCTACAAGGCGGGGGCGAAGGACGAAGCCCTGATCGCGGCCGAGTTTGCGGCGGGACGCATCGACCGGGCCGAAGCGAACCGTCGGCTGGCGGCGGGGTTCGATGCCACGACCGCGATGGCGGCGTATCGCAACTTCGCGGCGAAGGGCGTGTTCGTGACGCCGACGCTGAATGGCAGCCGGATCGTCGCCTGGCTCGACCAGGACGATCACAAGAACGATCCCTATCTCGCCTATATCGGGCCAAAGCTACGCAAGACCTATGACTGGCGGGTCCAGCGTGCCGCGCAGGCCGATGCCGCTGCGATCGCGGCGCGCCATGCGCACATCGACCGGATGGGCGCGATCCTTCCGCTGCTCCAGAAGGCAGGCGTGACGATCATCGCGGGGACGGATGCGGGTTTTCTCAACTCCTACAACTATCCCGGCATCGGTTTGCATGACGAACTGTCGGTGTTCGTGAAATACGGGCTGACCCCGGCTCAGGCGCTGTCGGCGGCGACGCGCGCGGGGCCGGCGTGGTTCGGCAAGCTCGATCGTTATGGCGCGATTCGGCCGGGAATGGCGGCGGACCTAGTGCTGCTCGACCAGGATCCGCTGCGGGATATCGCGGCGACACGGGCGATCCGCACGGTGGTGATGAATGGCAAGACCTATGACCGCGCCGCGCTGGATGCGATGCTGGCGGAGGCTCGGGGCAAGGTCGCGGCATGGAATGCGGCGGAGGGGAAGTGAGCTGAGCGATCGGCTGATTTTGTTGTTCGTCGAACAGAAATGGGGTTTGGTCAAAGCGTAACGCGCGAGCCATCTTGGATGACTACACATGTAGTCGTTCAAGTGGAGAGGCAATCTATGAAAATCGCATATGCAGTCACCGCCTTGTTCCTGGCGCCCCTGTTCGCGTCGTCCGCGCTGGCGTCGAACGCGCCGGCACAGGTAGCCGTAACGGCGGCGAGCGAGGCGGAGATCAAGGCCGCGTCGGTGCCGGTGGAGAACTATATCAAGGCGCTGCAGACCAGCAGCATCGACTATGCGCGGCTGGCCTTTCACAAGGATGCGCGGATGATCGGGAACGGGCGCAACGGCTATATCTCGATGCCGATCGAGGAGTGGATGAAGGGGCTGACCGGTACCCCCAACGCGGACGAGGCACAGCGCAAACGGAGCTTCCGGATCCTCGACCTGACTGCGACGACGGGCGTTGCTCGGGTCGAGTTGATCTATCCTGGCGTGACGTTCATCGACCATATGCCGTTGTTGAAAGTCGATGGACAATGGAAGATCATGAACAAATTCTTCCATGCCATTCGCCCGCCGGCGGCGGCGAACTAGGCGCGGTCCGCTAGCGCTCGGTGAGGCGCGGCATCAGCTCGACGAAGTTGCAGGGCTTGTGGCGGCTGTCGAGCTGATGCGCGAGGATGCCGTCCCACCCATCGCGCACCGCGCCGGTCGAACCGGGGAGGGCGAAGATGTAGGTGCCACGCGCGACGCAGGCGGTGGCGCGCGACTGGATCGTCGAGGTGCCGATCTTGGCGTAGCTGAGAAAGCGGAACAGCTCGCCGAATCCAGGAATCATCTTGTCGGCGACGCGTTCGAGCGCCTCGGGCGTCACATCGCGCCCGGTTACCCCCGTGCCCCCGGTCGTAATCACGCAGTCGACGCTCTCGTCATCGATCCAGGCGTGGAGCTTGCCGACGATCAGATCGGGGTCGTCGGGGACGATTGCGCGGTCGGCGAGGTCATGGCCGGCACCGGTTAGCAATTCGACGAGTGTGTCGCCGGACCTGTCATCGGCATGCGTGCGGGTATCGGAGACGGTGAGTACCGCGATCCGCACCGGACGGAACGCGGCATCAGGGTCAATTGGCACTGGCGGTGCTCGGTATGCTCGCGACCGTGGCCTGAACGCGCACCGAACCGCCGCCGTTGCGGCCAGGCACCTTGGGCCACAGCCCCTGCGCGATCGCCGAACGGCTCGCGCTCTCACGGCCGTCGTTCTTCTCGTACATCCAGTAGTTGCGCAGCACGGTCATGACGTAGCCGCGCGTCTCCCAATAGGGGATGCTCTCGATATAGAGGAGCGGATCGCCATTATCGCGGATCTGGTAGTTCCAGTTGGTCACCGGGGTCGGTCCGGCATTGTACGCCGCGATCACCTTGGGCAGCAGCCCGCCCGTGAAGCTCTGGTCGCGCAGCTGCTCGATATAGGATTGGCCGACTTCCATGTTGGTCGAGGGGCGCGACAGGTCGCCGCGGCCGATGGTGACGCCGCGGCGGCGGCCGACATCGATCGCGGCGCCGCTCTTGATCTGCATCAGACCATAGGCGCCGGCGGGGCTTTCGACCGTGCGATTGAAGCGCGATTCCTGGAGCGTGTGGGCGAACACCAGCGACTTGTCGATCCGCCAGCCGCCGTCGGGCGTCCAGTCGGGGGCGGGGTAGCGCGCTTCTTCAAGTGGGCTGGCGCCGGGCGGGCAGTTATGGGTGAGCCAGAGCTGGGTCGCGGGCAGCGCGAGCCGTGCGGCCAGGCGGGTAAGGGCGGCATGCTCGCGCGCGTCGCCGATCCGGGCCTGATAGCGGATCACGTCGGAGGCGAGATTATCCTCGCCGATTTCGACCAGCGCCGCGGCGACGCGGACATTGGGCCGTCGCTCGATCGCCTTCCAGTCGGACGACACGAACTTCTCCGGGCGGACCGCGGTTTCCTTCATGCCGAGCATCTGTCGTGCGAGCAGGCCATAGAAGGTCTCGCCATGCTGAGCGGCGTTCTTGAGACGGGCACTGACTAGATCGGGGCGGCCGCACGCCATGTCGGCGCGGCTTGCCCAATAGAGGCCAGCGGTGCGTTTCTCGATATCGACGGCGCGTTGGGCGACCGAGGTGAAGGCTGCCTGTGCTGTGGCACAGTCCTTTTGCCGCCACGCGGCGAGACCTTGAACCCAGTCGGCCAGCGGGGCGAATTCGCCGCTTCCGACCTGCGCCTTGGCGGCGACGCGCTGTGCGTCGGCGTCGCGGCCGGTGGTGTAGTACATCCAGGCGACGCGCTGGCGCCATTCGGTGAGGACTTCAGGTGAAAGCTCGGGGCCGCGCGTCTCGATCACGGCTTCGGCGCCGGTGGCGTCATCGGCCTTGATCAGCGGCTGCATCGCCAGAACGACCTGCATCGCGGCGGCGTCTGCCGCCGGGGTGGCTTTGTAGCGGACGCGGGCAGGGGCGGCGTTGTGCCACACCATGCGCTGCGCGACCGGCAGTGCCGGAAGGTCGATCGCGCCACGGGTGCGGGCGAGGCGGGCGAGCTGTTCGGCCTGCGGGAGTTCCGGGGCCTCGCCAAGCAAGGCGATGAGCTGGGGAAGCTCGGCCCTGGGCGAACCCTTGGCGAGATAGAGTTCGGCGCGCGCGGTGGCGTGGAGCAGACCGGGGCGCATCGCATCGAGGCGGAGCTGGGCGTCAGACCAGCGCTGCTCACGGATTGCGGTGAAGACGGCGCGATAGGAGTCGCGTTCCGACGAGTCGAGTTGCGAGGGGACGCCGTCGCCGCCCTCGCGCTTCTCGACGCGTTCGCCCGCCTTTTCGTCGGCGGCGTACGCCAGGGTCGGCAGGGTCAGCGCGATGGCGGTGGCGGTAAGCAGGATACGCGGGTTCACTTGGCTTGCCCCTCAAGAAGCAACTGCAGGTCTTTCCAGGCGTCGGCCTTCGCGGCGGGTCTGGTCAGCAGGAACCGCGGATGGAAGGTCGCGACCATCAGCGATTGTCCATTCTCCTGGTTAACGGGCTGTAAACGACCGCGCTGGACGCCGCCATCGGCCCCGAGCACCGCACGGCTCACCGTCTGGCCGAGCAGAAGCAGCCTTTTCGGCTCGGTGAGGGCGATGTGGTGCCGGATCAATTCACCCAGCCGCGCCTCGGCATCGCGTGGGACCGATCCGGTGATCGGGCGCGCGGCGCAGAGGGGGGCGAAATAGACGGAGTCGCGATCAAGACCGATCGCGGCGAGCATCCGGTCGAACAGGCGTCCGGCTGGGCCGGCGAGCAACGATGGGGTTTCGCCCTCCGATTCGTGGCCAGATTCGGGGAAGTCGGTGATGACCATCAGCGGAGCTGCAGGATTGCCCGTGGGAGCGACGATCCGTTCGACCCACGTCGATTCGGGTGCGCCGCTGCCGAAACGCCAGTCGATGAACGCCTCAAGCGTCGCGGGGAGCGGAACTTCCGGCTCCGGCTCGGCCAGCGCGACGGGCTGAGGCCCGTTCGACGCTACGGCAGGTGCGGCTTCGCGTGCTGTCCAGTCGCGGGGATCGTCGTCCACGAGCATGTCCACGCCCGCGTCGCGCCACCATTCCAGTGCGCTGGCGGCTTCGGCCCGCCAATCCATTACCCCCGAACTGCCCATGGATTTCACAGAGTCATGCCTTGACGCCACCGTCAATCTACCGCCATCGGGGGAGGGACAGGACGCGCCGCAGATGCGACGACATGTGCAGGTCGAGTCCCCGAGGGGAGACAGAATGTGAGCGAACGCGAGTCGATGCCATACGATGTCGTGATCGTCGGCGCCGGGCCCGCAGGGCTGGCCGCGGCGATCCGGCTGAAGCAGCTTGCCGCCGAGGCCGGCGGCGAAATCAGCGTGTGCATCTTGGAAAAAGGGTCCGAGGTCGGCGCGCATATTCTTTCGGGTGCGGTGATCGACCCGCGCTCGCTCGACGAGCTGCTGCCGGAGTGGCGCGAGCAGGGCTGCCCGCTGGCGCAGGTGCCGGTCAACGACAACCAGCACTGGCTGCTCAGCAAGTCCGGCAAGTGGGACGTCCCTCACTTCATCGTGCCCAAGTTCATGCACAATGAGGGCACCTATACCGGCAGCCTGGGCAATTTGTGCCGATGGCTGGCCGAGCAGGCCGAAGGGTTGGGGGTCGAGATCTTCCCGGGCTTCGCCGCCGCCGAGATTCTCTATAACGAGGACGGATCGGTAAAGGGTGTCGCGACCGGCGACATGGGCGTGGCACGCGACGGTACGCGCAAGCCCGACTACCAGCCCGGCCTGGAGTTGCATGCGCGCTACACCTTCTTTGGCGAGGGCGTGCGCGGGCATCTGTCCAAGCAGATCGAGCGCCAGTTCAACCTGCGCGACGGCGTCGAGCCGCAAATCTACGGCATCGGCATCAAGGAGCTGTGGGATATCGACCCCGCGCTGCACGAGCCGGGCCGCGTGATCCACACCCAGGGCTGGCCGCTCAACGAGACGCGCGGATCGAACGGCGGCGGGTTCCTCTATCACCAGGCCAATGGGCAGGTGGCGCTGGGGTTCGTGACCTGGCTCAACTACACCAACCCCTATCTCTCGCCCTTCCACGAGATGCAGCGCTGGAAGACGCATCCGGCGATCGCGGAAATCCTGAAGGGCGCCAAGCGCGTGTCGTACGGCGCGCGGGCGATCAGCGACGGCGGCCTTCAGTCAATCCCCAAGCTGACCTTCCCCGGCGGCGTGCTGATCGGCGACAGCGCGGGCTTCCTGAACGTGCCGCGGATCAAGGGCACGCACACCGCGATGAAGAGCGGCATGCTCGCGGCCGAGGCGGCGTTCGCGGCGGTGCAGGCGGACCGGATGGGCGACGAGCTGACGGCATACACCGAAGGCTTCGAAGCGAGCTGGATGCACAAGGAGTTGAGCATCGTCCGCAACGTCGTGCCGCTGGTGAAGAAGTTCGGCGACATGGTCGGATCGGGCCTCGCCAACGTCACCATGTTCCTGGAGAGCTGGGGCGTGAAGATGCCCTTCACCCTGGGTCACAAGCCCGATCATGAGAGCCTGTGGCGCAAGGATCTGGTCCAGCCGATCGACTATCCCAAGCCCGATGGCGTGTTGAGCTTCGATCGCCTCTCGTCGGTGTTCCTGTCGAACACCAATCATGAGGAGGATCAGCCGATCCACCTGACGCTCAAGGACCCGGACATCCCGGTCGAGTACGACCTGCCGCTGTATGACGAGCCGGCGCAGCGTTATTGCCCTGCGGGCGTTTACGAGATCGTGGGCGAGGCCGAAGGGATGCCGAAGTTCGTGATCAATGCTCAGAACTGCGTCCACTGCAAGACGTGCGACATCAAGGATCCCACCCAGAACATCAACTGGGTGGTGCCGGAGGGCGGTGGAGGACCGAACTATCCCAACATGTAAGCGCCTGTTCCTTTCACTGGCTCTGAGCGGGTTGGCGTTTCCGAGCGCCGCGCTGGCGGATGCGCGCGGCTATGTCCGCGCTCGCGCGGCGGCGGCGGACGGAGCGGTGGATGTGGCCGCGGCCGGCTATGCCGCGGCGATGGCGGCGGCGCCCAATGACGAAGTGATCGCGATCCGCGCCTATCGCAATGCGCTTGCGGCGGGCGACATGGCGCTGGCGCAGCGGGCGGCGGGGGTGTTGACCCGATCGGATGTGGCGCCTGCGGATGTATCGATCCTCGATTTCGCCTTTGCCTTGCAGCGGCGGAATTCGGCTGCCGCGGAAGATGCGCTCGGCAAGATCGGCGCCGGGCCGCTCGATTTCCTGGCACCGGTGCTGCGGGCCTGGCTTGCGTTCGATCGGGGTGCCGACCCGATGCCGTTGCTCGACAAGGCGAACGAGAGCGGACTGAGCCGCCGCTATGTTGCCGAGCATCGCGCGCTGCTGTTGATTGCGACCGACCGGACCGAGGATGGCGTCGCGGCGCTGCAGGCCGCGGTGGGCGCCGATCCCGGGAGCATCGACCTGCGCTGGAATGCTGCGGTCTTGCTGATGGCGAAGGGCAAACGCGACATTGCGCTCTCACTGCTGGCGGGGAGCGATCCGGTGTTGTCCGGACTGCGCGTGCGGCTGAAGAAGGGGCCGAAGCCGGGCTCCGCGTTCGGGGCGAGCCGTGCCTTTACCCGTTTGGCCGCGGATCTGGCGGGGCAGGAAACGCAGGCACTTTCGATCCTGCTGACCCGCTCAGCCCTGTTGCTTGACCCTACCGACGATCGTGCGCGCCTGTTGCTCGCCGATGCGCTGGCCGGGGAGCGGGCGTATGATCGTGCGCTGGGTACGCTCGACATGGTGAAGAAGGACAGCGCCTTCTATTCGGCCGCGCTGAGCGAGCGGGTGGGACTGCGCAGCAAACAGGGCGACAAGGCCGGTGCGCTGACACTGGCAGCCTCGCTGGCGAAGGTGCCCGGTGCGGCGGTGGTGGATCGGCAGCGCTATGCGGACCTGCTCGCCGAACAAGGGCGCGAAAGCGAGGCAGCCGACGTCTATGCCCAGGCATTGGCGCAGGCGGGCGACCGGGCGAGCTGGGTCAACCACCTCCAGCTTGGCGGTGCGTTGGAGCGTGCGGGCAGGTGGGAAGCCGCGTTGCCCCATCTGCGCAAGGCGGTGGAACTCGCGCCCGAACAACCCGTGGCGCTAAACTATCTGGGCTATGCACAGGTCGAACGAGGCGAAAATCTGGTCGAGGCGACTGGGTTGCTGGAACGCGCGAGCAAGCTGCGGCCCGATGATGCGGCGATCACCGACTCGCTGGGCTGGTCCTATTTCCGGCAGGGAGACATCGCCAAGGCGCTGCCGCTGCTCGAACGGGCGGCGCAGGGCGATCCGTCCAGCGCGACGATCAACGAGCATCTGGGCGATGCCTATTGGCAGGCCGGCCGCCGGTTCGAGGCGCGCTATGCCTGGAGCGCGGCGGCGCTCTATGCCGAGGGCGAACAGAAGACGC
This sequence comes from Sphingomonas sp. GW821-FHT10C01, assembly GCF_059415525.1. NCBI lineage: Bacteria > Pseudomonadati > Pseudomonadota > Alphaproteobacteria > Sphingomonadales > Sphingomonadaceae > Sphingomonas > Sphingomonas sp. GW821-FHT10C01. The sequence goes on from NZ_JBWKNK010000001.1 coordinate 2,003,781, forward strand.
GGCTTTCGGCCAAGGTCGCCGACGGACTCAGCCAGAGGACGGCGGCAAACTGATTCTCACCGAGCCTGCGCCGGCCAAGCTCAACCTCGCCCTGCACGTGCGGCGGCGACGCGATGACGGCTATCACGAGTTGGAGACGCTGTTCGCTTTTGTGGCGGATGGCGACACGGTGATGTTGGAAGAGGGCGAAGGGTTCGCGGTGGACGGGCCGTTTGCTGGTGCTTTGGCGGGGGAGGGCGACAATCTCGTCATCCGCGCTGCCGCGAAGTTCGCGGAGGTATTCGGTGTCGATGTTGCTGGCCGGATCACGCTGACCAAGCGGTTGCCGGTGGCATCGGGACTAGGCGGCGGGTCGGCTGACGCGGCGGCGACGCTGCGGCTGTTGGCAAGGCGTGAAGGCGTCGCGCTCGACGATCCGCGGCTGTTCGCCTGCGCAGATGCGCTGGGCTCGGACGTTCCGGCGTGCCTCTACAACCGGACCGCGATCGGGCGGGGGCGCGGCGAGCGGCTGGAACCGATTAAGGGCGCGAGCGGTACGCCGGTGCTGCTGGTGAACCCGGGCGTTGCCGTCTCGACCGCCCAGGTGTTCGGCGGATGGGACGGGGTGGATCGTAGGGCGCTGGATCAAGGTGACCTGCTGGCGGTCGCTCAGGCCGGGCGCAACGACCTGGAGCCGCCGGCACTGGCGGTTGCGCCGGTGGTCGGGGACGTGCTGGAGCTGCTCGCAGTACAGCCGGGCGTGTTTCTCGCACGCATGTCGGGATCGGGGGCGACCTGCTTCGCGCTGTTCGACACTCCGCTTTCGCGCGACGCTGCCGCTGGCGCGGTGAAGGCGATGAAACCCGGCTGGTGGTGTCTCGAAACGGTGCTGTTGTGACACTTCGCTGTTTCAAAATGAGGCAATTGATGGCAAGGGCCGCCCGCACGCTCTGGGGAATCGAAATTGGCCCCAGATTTGCTGTAGGTTAGGTGCGGGCCATGCGCCGGGAGCGAAACGTCCGTGGATGGCCCCCGCTCGCTTATGCGAGCGGGCGCTATCCCGCCCCTCTAATACAGGGCGAGGCCGGCCGTGATTAGCTGGCAGCTTCGCGACCATATCGCGATCCTCACCCTCGACCGGGATGGCGCACGCAACGCGATCGCGAGTGCCGGGTGGGAGGCGCTAGCGGAAGCAGCGCTTGAAATCGGGGCGTCGAATGCCCGCGCGGTGATCCTGCGTTCGGCGATGCCGGGTGTCTTCTCGGCAGGGGCCGATCTCGCCGAATTTCGGGAACTGACCGAGAATCCGGCGCTGCGAGTCCGTTTCCGCGAAGCGATGGCGGCGGGGATCGAGGGCGTTGCCGCACTGCCCGTGCCGGTGATCTGTGCGGTCGATGGTGGCTGTTTTGGCGCGGCGGTAGCGCTGACGCTGGCCTGTGATATCGTCCTGGCGGGGGATCAGGCAGTGTTCGCCACCACCCCGGCTAAGCTCGGCCTGACCTATCCCGCTCGCGATGTCGCGCGACTCAAGGCGCGGGTGGGCGAGGGGCAGGCGGGGCTGATGCTCTTCACCGGCGCGCGGATCGATGCGGACGAGGCGGCTCGGATCGGGTTGGCGCATCGCCGGGTCGCGCATGCTCAGCTCGCCTCGCACGAGATGGCTGACGCGATCGCGGCGAATGTGCCCGAAGCGGTGCGAGCGCTCAAATCGGTGCTGCGCGATCCGGGCGATGCGGAGCACGAGCGGAGATTCGACGATGCCTTCGGCTCGGATGGGTTCCGTGGCCGTCTTGGTGCGTTTCTGGAGGGTAAGAGATGAGCGTGGGGCAGGTGATCGACGGTGCAGCGGACGTACTGATCCTGTGCGACCACGCCTCCAGTGCGGTGCCGGCCGATATCGATCTGGGCATCGATCCCCAACTGCTGACCAAGCATATCGCGGTCGACATCGGCGCGGCTGAGGTCAGCGGGACGATGGCAGCGCAGCTTGGGGCGCCCGCGATCCTTGCCACGGTCTCACGCCTGGTCATTGATCTCAATCGCGAGCCGGATCGTCTGGGATTGATCCCGCACAGCAGCGATGGGCATGCGATCCCCGGCAATGACGATGTCGACCGCGCCGCACGCATCGCGCGCTTCCACGCGCCCTATCATCGGCTGATCGCGGAAACGATTCGCGCGAAACGCCCGAAATTGATCGTCTCGGTTCACAGCTTCACGTCCCGGCTCGAGCAGCATGACGGGGCCGATCGGCCGTGGGAGATCGGCATCCTCTACAACCGCGATGCGCGCGCGGCGCGGATCGGGATTGGGCTGCTGGAGGCGGCGGGCATCGTCACCGGCGACAATGAGCCCTATTCGGGCCGGGTCCTCAACGCGACGATGAACCGGCATGCCGAAGGCAACGGCATCCCCTATCTGGGGATCGAGGTGCGCAATGACCTGATTTCCGACCCCGAAGGTGTTGCACATTGGGCGCAGATTCTGGCGTCGATAGCAAATGATGTGCGCAACAGACTTGCGCAAACGGGGTCCCCGGCGACATAGGCGTTCGCGCCATGACCAATCGTTTCGACAAGTCCCGCCTGCCGTCGCGCCACGTGTCCGTCGGTCCCGAACGCGCTCCGCACCGCAGCTACTATTACGCGATGGGCATCACCGAGGAGGAGATTGCTCGTCCGTTCGTCGCGCTCGCCAGCGCGGGCAACGACAGCGCGCCGTGCAACACCACGCTCGACGCGCAGGCCGATGCCGCGCGCAAGGGCGTGACGGACAATGGTGGCCTGCCTCGCCGCTTCAACACCATCACCGTCACCGACGGCATCGCGATGGGCCATCAGGGGATGAAGTCCAGCCTCGTCAGCCGCGAAGTGATCGCGGATTCGGTCGAGCTGTCGGTGCGCGGCCATTGCTATGACGCGCTGGTCGGGTTCGCCGGGTGTGACAAGTCGCTGCCGGGCATGATGATGGCGATGCTTCGCCTCAATATCCCGTCGATCTTCGTCTATGGCGGATCGATCCTGCCTGGCCGCTATCAGGATCGCGACGTCACCGTCGTCGACGTGTTCGAGGTGGTCGGCAAGTTCGCCGCAGGCACCTGTCCGATCAGTGAGGTCCATGCGCTTGAGAAGGTCGCATGCCCCGGCCACGGCGCGTGCGGCGGCCAGTACACCGCCAACACCATGGCCTGTGTCGGCGAGGCGATCGGCCTGTCGCTGCCCAACAGCAACATGGTGCCAGCGCCCTATACCAGCCGCGAGCAGATCGCGGTCGCTGCGGGCTATCAGGTGATGGAACTGCTCGAGAAGAATATCCGCCCGCGCGACATCTGCACGCGGGAGGCGTTCATCAACGCCGCGCGCATCGTCGCGGCGACCGGCGGATCGACCAACGGCGCGCTGCACCTGCCGGCGATGGCGAGCGAGGCGGGGATCGACTTCGACTTGTTCGACGTTGCTGAAGTATTCAAATCAACGCCTTATGCAGCTGATCTAAAGCCAGGCGGCAAGTATGTCGCCAAGGACATGTATGAGGCCGGCGGCGTCTACATGCTGATGAAGTCGATGCTCGAGAACGGCCTGCTGCATGGCGAGTGCATGACCGTGACCGGCAAGACGCTGGGCGAGAATATCGATCAGGTGACGTGGAACCCCGACCAGAAGGTCATCTATGACGTCAAGACGCCGATCACCCCCACGGGCGGCGTGGTCGGGCTTCGCGGCAGCTTGGCGCCCAACGGCGCGATCGTGAAGGTCGCGGGGATGAGCCGGCTGGTCTTCGAAGGACCGGCGCGCTGCTTCGATTGCGAGGAGGATGCCTTCGCGGCGGTCGAGAAGCGCGAGATCCGGGAGGGCGAGGTCGTCGTCATCCGCTACGAAGGGCCCAAGGGGGGGCCGGGGATGCGTGAGATGCTGTCGACTACCGCCGCGCTCTATGGCCTGGGCATGGGCGAGAAGGTCGCGCTAATCACCGACGGGCGTTTCTCGGGCGCCACGCGCGGCTTCTGCATCGGCCATGTCGGGCCGGAAGCGGCCGAATGCGGCCCGATCGCGCTGGTCGAGGATGGCGACACCATCCGTATCGACGCCGAACTTGGGACGATTGATCTTCATGTCGCCGAAGACGTGCTCGCCGCGCGCCGCGCGAAGTGGCAGCCGCGTGAGAATGCGTACCAATCCGGGGCACTCTGGCGCTATGCGCAAAATGTCGGACCCGCCTATAAGGGAGCGGTAACGCACCCGGGGGCAAAGTCCGAAAAGCATGTCTACGCGGATATCTAAGACGCTGGCGGTGAGCGCGGCCCTGTTCTCGCTCACCGCTTGTGGTACCAAAGTCGAGACCGATGCCGAACGCGCGCAGCGCGAGAAGGCTGACCTCGCCCGCGCCGAGGCGGAGGGGCGCATTCCCTGCGCGATCGGCGATAAGGCCGAGTTCGCTACCAACTGCACGATCGAGCGCGAGCGGACGCAGGATGGGCTGATTCTGACCGTGCGTCATGCCGATGGCGGTTTCCATCGCCTGCGCGTCACCACCGACGGGCGCGGCGTGGTCGCGGCGGATGGCGCACAGCAGGCGAAGGTGTCGGTCGTAGGCGATGGCGCGATCGAGGTAGCGATCGACAATGCGCGTTACCGGCTTCCCGCGACCGTGAAGGCTGGCGGCGAAAAGTAACTAGTTTGCCCTGAGCAAACTTTGCGCCTATCCCGGCCGCGCCAGAGGGTCGGGCGGCCGCGTTGCATTTCGGTGCACCGAGGAAAGTCCGGGCTCCACGGAAACACGGTGCCGGGTAACGCCCGGCGGTTCCGGCTTCGGCCGGGGTCAGGGAAAGTGCCACAGAGAGCAGACCGCCCACTGGTCTTTGGACTAAGGGCAAGGGTGAAAGGGTGCGGCAAGAGCGCACCGCGCGACCGGCAACGGAAGCGGCATGGCAAACCCCACCGGGAGCAAGATCGAATAGGGACCGCGCATGGGGTGTTCCGCCCCGCGGTCCGGGTTGATTGCTTGAGCCTGCACGCAAGTGCCGGCCTAGAGGAATGGCCGCCCATCGCGTACACCTCCGCAAGGAAAGGGCCGCGTGGACAGAACCCGGCTTACAGACCCTCTGGCACTTTCGCTGCGCGCGCGAACCGGCTAATCGCGCGGCCATGCGTATTCTTCTGACAGGTTCGTCCGGCTGGCTCGGCCGCTATCTCGCGCCCATGCTTCGTGAGGCGGGGCATCAGGTCGTCGGCCTCGACGTCGCGCCGGGCGTGGATACCGGGGTGGTCGGTAGCGTCGCCGATGCCGCTCTGATCGAGCGGGTGTTCGGCGAGTACGGGATCGAAGCCGTCATCCATGGCGGGGCGCTGCATAAGCCCGACATCGCCCGCTACTCCAAGCAGACATTTGTCGACGTCAACGTGACCGGCACCCTCAACCTGCTCGAAGCCGCAGTGCGCGCGGGGCATGATCGCTTTGTCTCAACCTCCACAACCTCGCTGATGATCAGCCAGGTGATCCGCGACGAGGCCGGGGACGCGGCCGTATGGCTCGACGAGGACAGCGGCCCGATCGAGCCGCGCAACATCTATGGCGTCACCAAATACGCCGGCGAGCAGCTGTGCCGCCTGTTCCATGCCGAGCATGGCCTGAACAACATCGTCCTGCGTACCGGCCGCTTCTTCCCCGAGGAGGACGATACGCATAGCCATCCGCCGGGGGAGAATCTCAAGGCGAACGAGTTCCTTCATCGCCGGCTGACGGTTGAGGATGCGGCACGAGCGCATATCGCGGCGCTGGAGAAGGCGCCTGAGATCGGCTTTGGTACCTATCTCGTCTCGGCGCCGACGCCGTTCGTGCGTGAGGACGCGGCGGAGCTCAAGCATGACGCGGCGGCGGTGATCGCGCGCTATTTCCCCGAAGCGCCGGCTCTCTACGCCGCGCGCGGCTGGGAACTGCCCACGCGTATCGGGCGCGTCTATGACAGCGGCCGGATCATGCGTGAGCTGGGCTTTGCGTTCGATACGGATTTCGCGACGATCCTGGCCGCGCTCCGCGACGACACGCCGCTGCCGTTCGAACATGACGCGGATTATATCTCTCCCAAGGAAGTCGCGTAGCCACGCCGAACGCTTGCTTGCCGCCCGTGCGCGACAGGCGTAGCATCCGGCGATGATCGCGTGGTTTCGCCGCCGCTATCTCGACCTTCTCTGCTCGATATACATCTATAACGAGCATCGCGGTTACACGAGCATCGACCGGGTATTGGAGGCGGTGCGGGCGCGCTCGCCTGACGACCATGCGCTGATCGCCGCGATCGAGAAACACCGTGCCGACGAGCACAAGCATTACACGATGTTCAAGCGCTGGTTCGAGCTGCGCGGAAAGATGCCGCTGCGGGTCGATCGCACCTGTGGCCATATCGATCGCTTCGTCGAGATCATGTTTCGTCAGACGATCGACGAACTGGATACCAGGGCGATCATCGCGCAGGATGAGTTGTTCGAGAAACTGTGCCGCGTCATCTCCCTGACCGAACAGCGTGGTTTTCGGCAGGTCGAGATTCTGCTGAAGCACCCACTGGTGCGCCATGATCGCGCGCTGATCCGCATCTTCGAAGTGATCCACCGCGACGAGCCGAGCCATTGGGCGCCTTATGACGGCTGGCTCAAGGCGCATGGCAAGCGCGATCCGCGCTGGTGGGAGCGTGCGGTTGATGGGTTCATCCATTCCGAGCTGCTGTTCCTCAAGCTGCCGGCGCTGTTCCTCAATCCATGGCTCAAGCGGCGCGATGACTGGGCGGATTCGGCCGATCCGGCCTAGCTGAGCTTCGCGCACGAAAATGCCGCCTGCGCTTGCCCCGGCGCAACAAAGGCGTAAGTGGGCGGCATCATGTCCAGCAGACCGCTCACCTTGTACGAGAAGATCTGGGCCGCGCACGTCGTGGAGCGCCGCGACGATGGCACGTGCCTGATCTATATCGACCGCCACCTCGTCCATGAAGTCACCAGTCCGCAGGCGTTCGAAGGGCTTCGCGCCAACGGGCGGCGGGTGCGGCGGCCAGACCTCACGCTGGCGGTGCCGGACCACAACCTCCCGACCACGCCGCGCGTCGATGCGGCGGGCAACCGGCTGCCGATCGCGGACCAGCAGAGCGCGCAGCAGCTAGCCGCGCTCGAGCGCAATGTCGCCGAGTTCGGGATCGATTATTTCGGTGCGACCGCGGCGGAGCAAGGCATCGTCCACGTCGTGGGGCCGGAACAGGGCTTCACGCTGCCCGGCACGACATTGGTGTGCGGCGATAGCCACACCTCGGCGCATGGCGCGCTCGGTGCGCTGGCGTTCGGGATTGGCACTAGCGAGGTCGAGCATGTGCTCGCGACCCAGACGCTGTTGCTCAGCCAGTCCAAGACGATGGAGATTCGCGTCGACGGTACGCTCGGTTTCGGCGTTTCGGCCAAGGACGTGGTGCTTGCGATCATCGGCAAGACCGGCGCCGCAGGCGGCACTGGCTATGTCGTCGAATATACCGGCGAGGTGATCCGGGCGCTCTCGATCGAGGGGCGGCTGACCGTCAGCAACATGTCGATCGAGGGCGGCGCGCGATCGGGTCTGATCGCGCCGGACGAGAAGACCTTCGCTTACCTCAAGGGTCGCCCGATGGCGCCGCGGGGGGAACAATGGGATCAGGCGGTCGCGTGGTGGAAGACGCTGCCGACCGATGCGGGCGCGGCCTACGATCGCGTCGTCACGCTCAATGGCAGCGATATCGCGCCCTCGCTCACTTGGGGCACCAGCCCCGAGGACGTGGTGCCGATCACCGGCGTCGTCCCCGATCCCGACAGCTTCGCCGATCCCGCCAAGCGCGTCGCGGCGCAGAAGTCGCTCGACTATATGGGCCTCGCCCCGGGCACGCGTATGCAGGACATCGCGGTCGAGAACATCTTCATCGGCAGTTGCACCAATAGCCGGATCGAGGATCTTCGTGCCGCCGCGGACGTGGTGAAGGGCCGCCATGTCGCCGACGGCATTCGTCAGGCGCTGATCGTGCCCGGATCCGGGCTGGTCAAGCGTCAGGCTGAGGCTGAGGGGCTGGACCGCATCTTCCTGGAGGCCGGGTTCGAATGGCGTGAGCCGGGCTGCTCGATGTGCCTGGCGATGAATCCGGACAAGGTGCCGGCCGGCGAACGCTGCGCTTCCACTTCGAACCGCAATTTCGTAGGAAGGCAGGGTCCGGGGGCCCGAACCCACCTCGTCTCACCCGCAATGGCGGCGGCGGCGGCGGTAACGGGAAGGCTCACCGATGTGCGTGACCTTGTAGGGGGATGACCCGTGAAGCGTGTTTTGGTGTTGCTGGTGGCGGGCACGGTGTTGAGCGGCGCGGCGGCGGTCTACGCGGCAGCGAACGCGAGCGCACCGACGGCAAAGCCCGGGGTTGCGAAGCCGCAGGGCCGCATCACCCGCTGATCGACTGGATTGAAGACGTGCGGACGGCCGTCCGGGCAGGGGCGGGCGCCCTTGCCGGTGAGCACCGTCCGGCGATGGAACGGAGCTGACACATGGAACCGGTGAAGAAGGTCGAGGGACGCGCCTATCCCTGGGGTGCCAAGAATATCGACACCGACATCATCATTCCGGCGCATTGGCTCAAGACGATCAGCCGCGAAGGGCTGGGAAAAGGGGCGTTTGAGAGTGTGCGCGCGGAGCCGGGCAACATCTTCGACGACGAACTCTATGCCGGGTCACCGATCCTGATCGCGGGCGAGAATTTCGGCTGCGGGTCGAGCCGCGAGCACGCCGCCTGGGCGCTGAAGGACATGGGCATCACCGCGGTGATCGCGCCGAGCTATTCCGACATCTTCTCGGGCAACGCGTTCAAGAACGGCATTGTCGCCGTGGTGCTGCCGCAGGAGGCTGTCGACCGGCTGGTCGAGGTGGCGAAGACGGATCCGGTCACGATCGACCTCGAGACGATGACCGTGACGACCCCCTATCAGGACCGTTTCAACTTCGAGATGGACTCGTTCCGCCGCGATTGCCTGATGCAGGGGCTGGACGAGGTCGGCCTGACGCTGGCAAAAGATACCGTGATTTCGAAATACGAATCGACGGTCGCCGAATCGCGCCCGTGGATTGCACGGGAGAGAGCGGATGAAGGCCTTGCTGTCGCGGGAAGTGGGCGGACCTGAAACTCTAACCGTCGGTGAGCTACCCGATCCGGTCGCCAAGCCGGGCGAGGTGGTGGTCGCGATCAAGGCCTGCGCGCTCAACTATCCCGACGTCATCATCATCGAAGACAAATACCAGTTCAAACCGCCGCGCCCGTTCGCGCCGGGCGGCGAGATCGCCGGAGTCGTGGAATCGGTGGGCGAGGGTGTCACAACCCTGAAGCCCGGCGACCGCGTGCTCGGGATGACCGGCTGGAACGGGATGGCCGAAAAGATCGCGGTCGAGCAGCGCCGGCTCTTCCCGCTGCCCGAAGGCAAGAGCTTCGAACAGGGCGCATCGCTGCTGATGACCTACGGCACCAGCATCCATGCGCTGCTCGACCGCGGGCATCTGAAAGCCGGAGATACATTGCTGATCCTGGGCGCGGCGGGCGGCATCGGCCTGTCGGCGATCGAACTGGGTAAGGCATTCGGCGCGCGCGTGGTCGCGGCGGTGTCGAGCGAGGAAAAGGCCGCTGCGGCAAGGACCGCCGGTGCCGACGAGACCGTCGTCTATGGCCGTGCGCCGTTCGACAAGGATCAGTCCAAGGCACTGGCCGAGCAGTTCAAGGCGGCGGTCGGCCCTGATGGCGCGCAGGTGATCTACGATCCCGTCGGCGGTGACTATGCCGAACCGGCGCTGCGTTCGATCGGGTGGGAGGGACGCTACCTCGTCGTCGGCTTCCCGGCGGGTATTCCCAAGCTGCCGCTGAACCTGACGCTGCTCAAGAGCTGCGACGTGTGCGGCGTGTTCTGGGGCGCCTTTGCCGCGCGCGATCCCAAAGCCAATGCGGCGAACGTCGATCACCTCTTCCGCCTGTGGGACGAAGGGAAGATCAACCCGCATGTCAGCGAGATCTTCGCGTTCGAGGATGGCGGCAAGGCGATCGCCAAACTCGCCAGTCGTGGCGCGATCGGCAAGCTGGTGGTGAAGATCGCGGATTGAGCCGGCAGATGCGGCGAGCGGCTGGGCCGCTCGCCGCTGCGCGCTACCGGTTGTCGGGTTGCGCGCGTACCGAGCATCGCCCGATCTGGGAGATGCGATAGGGTCCTGAAGCCCTGGATTCGATCAGGCGCTTGCGACGCAGCGCCTTGAAGATCGCGATCGTGCAGCTGGACAGGACATAGCCCTCGCGCGTGAAGCACAGGACTTCGAACACGCGGCCATGCTCGTCACGACGGTGACGAATATAGCCGCCTTGAGCCAGTGCGTGCAGGACGCGCTGCTCCGGTCTTGAAACGTTCATTGGATGACTCGTGGATGAGACGGATCCTCAGGCGACCCGCATCACGCGCGGTTGCGCGTCGGCCACGGTCGCCGGCAGTCCCGGTCACCGGGACGCTAGGATGTTCACACAAGTTCAAACATAGGCGGCCGCTTTGGACGCCGTCACCGTTGCTGTCAAATCACCCGGAAGTGGTCAACGGACGCTCGCGATGCGCCAGCGACACGAGAACGAACGAGATGATCATGAGCAGATACCAGGCGCCGAGCTTGCCCGGGTGGACCATCGCCCAGCCATGTTCCTGCCCCGGATAGAGCCAAGCACGCGAGAAAGTGCCAATATTCTCCGCGAACCAGATGAACAGCGCGACCAGCAGCCAGCCGACCAGCAAGGGCATCCAGCGGGGTGTGCGGAACGGTGTGAACCAGATCCTCGTCCGCCAGAACAACAGGCCCGTGGCGGCGAACAGTACCAGGCGAATGTCGGGCAGCCAATGGTGGGCGAAGAAGTTGACGTAGATCGCCGCCGCCAGCGCATAGGTCGCCCAGCGTGGCGGATAATGGTCGAAGCGGAAGTGGAAGATGCGCCAGACGCGGGCGATATAGCTACCCACTGCGGCGTACATGAATCCGGAGAAGAGCGGCACCGCGCCGATCTTGAGCAGGCCGGGTTCAGGGTAGAGCCAGGAACCGTACGCGGTCTTGAACAACTCCATCACCGTGCCGACGATATGGAAGACGAGGATCACCTTCGCCTCGTTCCAACTTTCCAGCCGGAAGGCGAGCATCCCCAGTTGGATCACAACGGCGCCGATGGTGAGGAAGTCGTAGCGTGCGATCGGCGCCTCGGCGGGATAGAAGAAATGCGTCGCCATCAACAAGGCGAGCATCAATCCGCCGAACAGGCACGCCCAACCCTGTTTGAACCCGAACAGTAGGAACTCGTAGCACGCCCCCTGCCAGCCCGAGATGGGCTGGGCAGCCTCAAGCCGCGCGCGAATGCGGGCGAAGCGCGTTGCGCCGGTAGGACGAGTCACGGGCGGCTGGGCGTCTTGAGCAATAGCTCTACCTCAAAACCAGTCTCTTCGACCCACAACATAGATCTGCGTAAACTCATCCTGGGTCTTGGTCAGATAGATGATCGCTTCGATCAGGCAGATCACGCCGATGAGCATCAGTCCCAGCAGGCCGATGATGACCACGGTCAGGATCCAGGACACGACGGTTCCGATCAGCAGGGTGATGCCGGGGCCGCTATATCCGAGGTAGAATTTGTGAATGCCCAGGCCACCCAGAAACAGCGCTAGCAGTCCTGCCACCAAGGGGGATTTCTGATCGCCGGCAGCGATTGAAGCGGGGGCCGGTCCGGTCGCGTAGATCGCGGTGGCGAGGCCTTCGGTCACTTCGAAGTCGACGGAAGCGCCACGCTGCAACTGGCTTGGCGCCGCCTTCCACTCGAGGCCGCGGAACGCATATCGTCCACCATCCGCGCCTGAAATCACGCCTTCGCCGGCCAGCTTGTCATAGTCGAGAACCGTACCCCGCATCACGCTCCCCCGCGTTCCGTTGGCCGTACGCTAGATCGTTGTCGGCAAGATGCAAGCGGTGTCCCGCCAAGGGGTTGCGGTCAGGATTTCTGCCTTCTGGCCATGAATGCCAGTCGTTCGAACAGCATCACGTCCTGCTCGTTTTTGAGCAGCGCGCCGTGCAGCGGCGGGATCGCCTTGCTGGGATCGCGCGACTGGAGAACGTCGAGCGGCATGTCCTCGTGCAGCAGGAGCTTGAGCCAGTCGAGCAATTCGCTGGTGCTGGGCTTCTTCTTGAGGCCGGGCACTTCGCGGATGTCGTAGAAGATATCCATGGCCTTGCTCACCAGGATCTTCTGGATGCCGGGGAAGTGGACGTCGACGATCGCCTGCATCGTCTCGCGATCTGGGAATTTGATATAGTGGAAGAAGCAGCGGCGCAGGAACGCGTCGGGCAGTTCCTTCTCGTTGTTGCTGGTGATTACGACGATTGGGCGTTCGGTGGCGCGGACGGTCTCCCCAGTCTCGTAGACGTGGAATTCCATGCGATCGAGTTCCTGGAGCAGGTCGTTCGGGAACTCGATATCGGCCTTGTCGATCTCGTCAATCAGCAGGACGGGCAGCGTGGGGGATGTGAAGGCCTCCCACAATTTCCCCTTGCGGATATAGTTGGAGATGTCGTGGACGCGCTCGTCGCCGAGTTGGCCGTCGCGCAGGCGCGCGACCGCGTCATATTCGTACAGGCCCTGATGCGCCTTGGTCGTCGATTTGACGTTCCACTCGATCAGCGGCGCACCGACTGCCTTGGCGATCTCATAGGCGAGTACGGTCTTGCCGGTGCCCGGCTCGCCCTTGACCAGCAACGGGCGGCGCAGCGTGACCGCGGCGTTGACGGCGACCTTTAGGTCATCGGTCGCGACATAGCTCTGAGTGCCTTCGAAGCGCATCTGCGTCCCTGCCTGAAGTTGGAATATCGGGTATGCGGGTAGCGGGGTTGAACGCCTGGACGCAAGCGGTTTGCCAGCCGGATGGCGCTTTCGTACTGTCCGCGCGCGGTTCGAGTCCGCGCCGCATAGCCAACAGAGAGGAACGTCCGATGCCCAAGTCGTCTTCCGGAATCCTTCTTGCCAGCTCACCCGTCCTGGCTCTCGCGCTGCTCGCCGGGTGCGGCAAGAAGAGTGAGACCGCACCGGCGAACACGAACGAACCCGCAATGATGGCGAATGAGACGGCTCCGCTTGGAAACGGGACGGCTGCTGCCCCGGTTTCGGTGGGCTATGACTGCTTGCCGGCGCTGCTGTTGAGCGCGGCCTATGACAATAGCGGCGCAACCCCCAAGGCGAAGCTGACCATCGGTGACAAGAGCTACGATCTTACCGGTGTGCAGGCGGCGAGCGGCGCGAAGTACGTCACCGATCAGGGGCGTTCGGCAGGCAAGACGCTGGTCTGGTGGACCAAGGGCCCCGAGGGCACGCTCTATGAGGGCAAGGTCGGCGGCACCGATGCCGATGAGAAGAAGGTTTCGAGCTGCAGCGAGCGCAAGAGCTGATCTAGCGTAGGGATGCTGGGGGCGGGGTGCGAGTGATCGCGTCCCGCCCTCTTGCTTCAGAGCATATCGCGGGCGGAGGCGCGCGCTTCGAGCACGTCCCAGATGCCACGATGCTGGGCCAGCATCTGTTGCGCGCCGAACAGCATCGCCCGTTCGGCGGGCAAGGTGGCGGCGAGCGCATCGATCACCGTTGCACTCTCGTGCACAGGGGGAAGGGCTGAGTCGGGTGAGTCGAGGCCGAGGCGTCCGGCTGCGATGTCGAGCAGTCCGCGGATCGCGGGCCAATCCAGTACCAGCGCGATCGCCGTGCCATCCGCGCAGCCGGTACGATCCGACTGGGCGAGCATGTCGAGCGCGTGACGCTGAGCTGCGACCGCGGCCTCGGACTGCGCCTGCCCCGGCGTGCTGGGCAGCGGACCAGCCGCGGCGACAAGGCGGACGATGAACGCACGCTCGGCTGAGAATCCTTCCGCCGCCTGTGCCATCCAGCCGGTGGTGGCCGGCTCACGCGAGTGCGTGGCGGCCTGTTCGACCACATCGGGGTGGCGAGCATGGAGCAGGCAGATCATGTGTACGGCGTCGGCCAGATCGCGCATCGGCGCGATGCCGGTGGTCAACCGCGCCAGGAAACGATGGCTTGCACTACCGTCCGCGGCAACCAGCGCCGTCAGAGTGCCCGAAGCGCCGCCAAGCCCCGCCGTCTGTACCGACTCCAAAGCCATTCGATCCCCATGCCTGATCCGCACCGGAGAATCCGGCGCCTGCGGAACTGATGTGACCCACAGGTCTATACCGAAGCGCGTAAAGACCTGGTTGATATCGAGTTTACCACGGTGAAGGGATCTCAGGGTGCGATCGGCCGATCGGAAACGCTTTTCAATAACTGACCGGTCAGTTATTTACCTCATATGCCGCGCCGTACGCCGCCGAACCGCCGCGAGGCCATTCTGAACGCCGCCCGCATCGAATTCGCGGCGCGCGGCTATGCCGGAACGCGGATGGAGGATGTCGCGGCTGGGGTCGGCATCTCGAAGGCCGCGCTCTACCTGCAGTTCTCCGACAAGGCGGCGCTGTTCCGCGAGATGGTGGATTGGATGCTCGAAACGCGTCTGCCCGCTGCGCTTCCGCCTGCGCTCGACTCTGCTTCACCGGCTACGCAACTCGAGGGCCTGGTCCGGCTAGGCGCGGCGCAGCTCGCTGAGCTGGAAATCGCGTTCCTGCCCCGGCTGGTGATCGGTGAGGGCGGGAATTTCCCGGAGATCGCGCGCACCTATCACGATCGGGCGGTCAACCGGATTCTGGCTTTGGTCGCGGATATCGTCGCGCGGGGCGTGGCGGATGGGAGTTTCCGGCGGGTCGATCCGTATCTGACGGCGCGAAGCGTCGCGGGGGCGCTGCTGCTGGGCGTGCTGTGGAAAACGGTGTTTGAGCCGGTCGGTGCGAAACCACTGGACATGGGGGCGCTCGCCGCCTCGCATATCGACATCATCCTGCATGGGCTTTCGACGGGAGAGCGGATGTGAAGCGGATATTGCCCCTGGCCGCGATCGGGATCGCGGTGATCGCCGCACTGATCTGGTGGGCGTTCCGGCGAGACGACGGGCCGGAACCCTGGCTCGGCTATGTCGAGGGCGAGGCGATCGAGGTCGCCACACCGGTTTCGGGCCAGCTCGCGGCGCTCAACGTCCAGCGCGGCGGACAGGTGACCGCGGGGCAGGCGTTGTTCGCACTCAACGCGGCGACGACCCAGGCGGAACTCCAGCGGCTCGAGGCACAACTCTCCTCCGCGCAAGCACAACGCGACGACCTGACCAAGGCGCGGCAGCGGCCCGCCGAACTCGATGTCGCGAGAGCGCAGCAGGCGGCGGCGCGGGCCGAAGTGACGCGGACCGCACGCGATTATCAGCGCATCGCGACGCTCGCGCAGCGCGGTTTCGCGACCAAGGTGCAGCTCGACGCCGCGCGCGCCGCCGCCGAGAGCGCCCGCGCGTCGCTGAGCCAGGCACAAGCGAGTGAAGCCTCGGGCGAACTGCCGGGTCGTACCGATCAGATCGCCGCGGCCGACGCGCAGATCGCGGCGGCAAGGGCGGCGATCGCGGCACAGAGCCGGCGCGGGGAGGAGATCGCACCGGTCGCACCCGCCGCGGGGTTGGTCGAACAGACCTATTTCAACCCCGGCGAGTGGGTGACGGCCAATACCCCTGTGGTGCGGCTGCTTCCGCCGGGCCGGGTGAAAATCCGCTTCTACGCCCCGGAAGCGGCGGTCTCCGCGCTCAAGCAGGGATCGAAGGTGAGCGTGACCTGCGACGGATGCGGCGGGCCAATCATGGCGACGGTCCGCTATGTCGCGCCACAAGCCGAATTCACCCCGCCGGTCATCTACAGCGAACGGGCGCGGGCCAAGTTGGTCTTCCTGGTCGAGGCCTATCCCGACAGCGGCGTCGAAAGGCTGCGTCCTGGCCTTCCTGTCGAGGTGCAGCCGCGGTGAAGGCAGACGCGGCCATCTCGGTCGAGGGGCTGACCAAGCGGTTCGGCAACCGGACAGTGGTCGACCAGGTCAGCCTTGAGGTCGGTCGCGGGCGCATCTGCGGCTTTCTCGGCCCCAATGGTTCGGGCAAGACCACCACGCTGCGAATGATCTGCGGCCTGCTGATCCCCGATGGCGGGGGCGGCGAGGTGCTTGGGATGGATTTGCTGACGCAGCGCGAGCTGATCAAGCGCCGGATCGGTTACATGACCCAGCGTTTCGGCCTGTTCGAAGACCTGACCATTCGCGAGAATCTGTCCTTTGTCGCCGATGCTTACGGGCTGGACGACAAGGCAGTGCGGGTAAACGCGGCGCTCGAACGGCTGGGTCTTGAAACCCGCGCGGGCCAGCTCGCCGGCACGCTGTCGGGCGGGTGGAAGCAGCGGCTCGCGCTGGCCGCCTGCGTGCTGCACGACCCCGAGATCCTGCTGCTCGATGAGCCGACCGCAGGCGTCGATCCGCTCGCGCGGCGTGAATTCTGGGATCAGGTTCACATGCTTTCGGCCGAGGGTACCACCGTGCTCGTCTCGACCCACTATATGGACGAGGCCGAGCGGTGCCACGACATCGCGTATATCGCCTATGGCGTGCTGCTGGCGCGCGGCACCGCCGACGAGATCGTGGCGCGGTCGGGCTTGGTCGCGCTGGCGGGCGAGGGGCCGGGCGCCGACCGGCTTGCCCCCAAGCTGGAGAAAGCCCCCGGTGTCGCGATGGCGGCGGCGTTCGGGCCGACGGTCCATGTCTGCGGCCGCGACATGGCTGCGCTGCGGGCGGCAGTCGCCAATGTCGCGCCCGAGATCAGCTGGCGCGAGACCGATCCGACGCTGGAGGATGTGTTCATCCACCTGATGCGCGGGGCCACGGATAACAGCACGGAGCCGCGGGCATGACGCAGGGCTTCATCCTCGCATGGCGCCGCATCTGGGCCGTGCTGGTCAAGGAGGTGCACCAGTTGCGCCGCGATCCCCTGACCTTCGGCATGGCGGTCGGCTTGCCCCTGGTCCAGCTGATCCTGTTCGGCTTCGCGATCAACAACGATCCGCGCCACCTGCGCGCGGCACTGGAGATGAACGACCATAGTTCGATCACCCGGACGGTCGAAAGCTCACTGCGGGCGAGCAGCTATTTCGAGCTGGTTCCGGTGAGCAAGCCGGGCGAGGGCGAGGCGATGTTGCGCCGCGGATCGGTACAGTTCCTGATCGTGGTGCCGAGCAACTTCACCCGCGATCTGATCCGGGGCGAGCGGCCCCAGTTGCTGGTGCTGGCCGATGCGACCGATCCTGCGGCCACCGGCAATGCGACCGCGGCGGTGGAGCAGGCGGTGTTGTCAGGCCTGCGCCACGACCTGATCGGACCACTCGCGGCGCGCGCCGCGACTCCCGCGCCGGTCGAAGTGGTGATCCAGCGCCGCTATAATCCGGAGGGGATCACCAGCCACAATATCGTCCCGGGTCTGCTTGCCGTGGTGCTGTCGATGACGATGGTGATGATGACTTCGATCGCGGTGGCGCGCGAGCGTGAGCGCGGGACGATGGAGAACCTGCTCGCCATGCCGCTGCGCCCGATGGAGGTGATGGCGGGCAAGATCCTGCCCTATGTGCTGATCGGCGCGGCGCAGACGGTGATCATCGTGGTGCTGGCGGGGTTGATCTTTCACGTGCCGTTTGCGGGCGCCGCCTGGCTGTTGGCACTGGCGACCCTAGTGTTCATCACCGTGAGCCTGCTGCTCGGCTTCACCCTGTCGACCTTCGCCAAGACGCAGATGCAGGCGATGCAGATGAGCTTCTTCTACATCCTGCCCAGCATCCTGCTGTCGGGTTTCGCCTTTCCCTATGCCGGGATGCCGCGCTGGGCACAGTGGCTAGGCGAACTGCTGCCGGTCACCCACTATCTCCGCGTGGTGCGCGGTGTCATGCTCAAGGGTTGGTACCCCGGCGAGGCGTTGACGCAGCTGCTGATCCTCGCCGCGCTGGGCGCTGTGTTCGCGGTGATCGCGGTGCGGCGTTATGGAGATACATTGGAGTAGCCGGTCGCCATGAATGGCCTTTGCCGCACCGCGAGGATCCGTGTCGCTTCAGAAGCCCAGGCGGGCCGTGATTCTCGCCGAGGTCATCTCCAATGAGCCGCCGGCTTTATAGTGAAGGCCCGCCTGTAGAGACCAATCCGACACTTGATGTTCGGCACTCAGCGAGGCTTCGAGTACATCATCAGGCAGACCTACCCCGATGACTCTGAAGGAAGCGCCACCGGCGGCGGGCCATTCCATGCCGCGTTCGATCTCCAAATCGGACAACCCATGTTCCCAGGTCAGGCCGGCTCTTACCGAGCCTTTCGCCGACCCCGCGGTGATATCAAGCTTGCCCTGTAGACCGAGGCGACTGAGCACCCGGCTTGTCGTGCGTGCCGTGGCTGCGAGTGACGCTTCCCCGCCCGTTTCCGTGAGGCGGTCGAGATCCAGCGCCTGAAAGCGGATGCCGCCAAAGGGCGTCAGCGTGAGATCGCCCATGGTGTAAGGGAGTGCCGCTTCCATCGTCGCGTCCACGGCGGTGGCGTGTGACTTGCCGGTGAGACGATTCGCAAAGGGTGTGTCGGTGTCGAACGCTACCCGGCGATCTGTCTTCAGATCATATCGGGTCCAGCCAGCGGTGCCCCGCAGTACGACCGGACCGAGGCTGGTCCGGCCGTACAGGGCCACACCAAACTGATCGTAATCGAGCCTGCCGTTCCGACCCGTGCTTTCCGCATTGCCGTACCAGATCGCGATGCCGCCCGTAGCGCCGGCAAACAGCCTTGTATCCGCGCCGACGATGTAGTCGCGTCCGCTTTGATTGAGGCCGCCGGCCTCGAAGGACGATTCGATCGTCGTGCGGCGGGCAGCCGCGCTTCCCCACACCGTACCCGGTTCCCGGTCCAGCTGGTCCATCAGCGCGCCGCGGGCGAATGTCGTCGCGTCCGCGATCGCGGCAATGGACGATGCGTGAAGTTCACCACTCAGCGAGGACAGTCCTGTACGAATCCCATTGTCCGAAAGCTTGATCAGCTCGTTCAGCAAGGGCGAGCCCACCGCCAATCGTGAGGCGGCGTCCGCAGTTGCCGTTTGATTGCGGGTTACCGCGATCGCGGCCAGGGCGGTGCGATCCAATACGAGCTGCACGGTCACCGAGCCTGCGTCATAGCTGACGGAAGGAGCCATGAGTCTTGGCGAAACGGTATCGATCGCTTCGAACCTGCCGGTGACGCTTGCCGCGCTCAGAATCTTCCAGGACGTGCCAAGCCGGTAGGCGCCGGGGGCGAAGGCCAATGCCAACCTGCCGCCTCCGATGGTCGCCGTTCCCGCGGCGGAGAGCTGCCCCGCACGTCCATCGCTGTACAAGTCCGAAGCGAAGGTCGATCTCGGGCCGAGCGTTATGTTGCCCGTGCTCGCGAGTAGCCCGCCTGGCCGCACGACGCCTCCCGTCATCACCAGATCGCCGATCCGGCCAGCACCCGATAATGTCCCCGCGATGACTTCAAATCTCGACGGCGTATCGATGGCTTGCAGGCTGACGCCCCCGCCGTTCAGATGGATGCTGCCCGAGAAGGGCTGAAAGCCCGCCAGCGCAAGTACACCCGTCCCGGTCTTCGTAATCATGCCGCTACCGGAGAGGGTTCCTCGAAAGATGCCGTCGAAGGTCTGATCGAAAACGAGGGTGCCGGCATTGGCGATGGCGCCTCCAAGGCTGACCGTATTTCCGATAAGGGTAGCGTCGGTGATGCTGGTGCCGTTCGTGTAACGGTTCGCGCCGAGCAAGGTCAGCCTGCCGCCGCCGCGGACGTCAAGACTGCCGTTACCGTCGATCACGCCGTTGAGCTGGATCGCGTATCCGCGCGTGTCCAGCGTCGTCTGTCCGGTCAGTGTCATCGCACGTGCGATCGCGATGTCGGAAACACCGTAAAGCGTCGCGCCCGCTATCGCGGTATAGGGGTTGAGATTTGCCGCGAAGGCGGTGTCGAGCGCCACCATGCTGCCATCGACGTAGCGGACCAAACGGCCGGCGCCGTAGAAATACCAGTCGCGGCCGACATTGAACGCGTTCGTGTAGCTGCCGATATCCACCACCTGGCCGCTGGCCAAACGAAGGAAAGTCTCGGTGCCTCTTGTGAAGACAACCTCGCCGAATTCCGACACCGCTTGAATCGAACGGCTGCTGCCGATTGCAACGGAGGTCCCGGATGGATCCCGCAGCATCAGCGTGCCGTCAATTGCGCGATAGGCGACCCAACCCGCGTTGATCTGGTAGTCCGACAGATGGGAGGGGCGTTGCCCGCCCGCCCCGGAGCGTAATATGATTTCTGTCGTTCCGTTGGAAAGGATCAGATTTGAGTAACTGCTCGAACAGCAAACCTGCTCGCGAATGAAGACGAAGTTAACTCCGTCTGTAACCGGGTGGAAATTGGCGATATTGTTGGTGAAATTTGTGATATTGCGTCGAGTTGTTCCGTCAAACGCAACGATGTTGTAGTCAATTGACGGATCTCCGGGGCCGCTATAGCCTTCACTTGTCCAGTAAGCCAAAACTCCCTGAGACGTAATATCGAGGTCTATGTTCCCATTGGAGCCGGGCATCCGGATAATCTGTCCGGTGGTGGTATCCATTCGATAGACGTAGGGAGGCAAGGCTGCGGACGGTAACGTGATGTCGCCGGCGAACGCGGCATAGCCCCCTCGTGCGATGAGCGAGGTGTTACTGTTGAGCGAGGCGACCGCCTGAAGTCCCGAACCGTTGAAATTGAACAGTCGTTGCGAGATCTGGCCGATGTCCGCTGCGAATATCGCTCCTGTGGAGGTCAAGTATCCGTAGGTCGGCAAGCCGGTCAAACCGGAGGTGATGATCTGTTCCTGCCCGCCCGAGGTGCGAATGCGCAACTCGTTCGGGCTGTTTGTCGGCACATAGAGGATGCGCGAGCCGTCGGAGGAGAGGATCCTCCCGTCGACGGTCGTAATGGTCTGAGTCTGTGCGAGGGCGGGAGCCGTTACTGAGAGTGCCGCGGGCAGAATATAATATCCGATACGGTTCAGCATCTTGGCCCCTGATACACGACTGAGGCTGTCGCTTACCGCGCTTTGGGGCTGGGTGGAACCAGATCATTGGACAATCGCGCCGGAGTCGTCGGTTTTCATATGCCGGAAACAAAAAGAAGGCGGAGGAACTATCCTCCGCCTTCCTTGCGTTTGATGATCGGCGCTTCAGTTCACTGATCCAGGAACGACCGCATTTTCCGCGAGCGGCTTGGGTGCTTGAGCTTGCGCAGCGCCTTCGCCTCGATCTGGCGGATGCGTTCGCGGGTCACGCTGAACTGCTGGCCGACTTCCTCGAGCGTGTGATCGGTGTTCATGCCGATGCCGAAGCGCATGCGCAGCACGCGCTCTTCACGCGGGGTGAGGCTGGCGAGGACGCGGGTGACCGTTTCCTTGAGGTTCGCCTGGATCGCGGCATCCACAGGGATGATCGCGTTCTTGTCCTCGATGAAATCGCCGAGATGGCTGTCTTCCTCGTCGCCGATCGGCGTTTCGAGGCTGATTGGCTCCTTGGCGATCTTCATCACCTTGCGAACCTTCTCGAGCGGCATCGACAGACGCTCGGCCATTTCCTCGGGCGTGGGTTCGCGGCCCTGCTCGTGCAGGAACTGGCGGCTGGTGCGGACCAGCTTGTTGATCGTCTCGATCATGTGCACCGGAATGCGGATGGTGCGCGCCTGATCGGCAATCGAGCGGGTGATCGCCTGACGGATCCACCAGGTCGCATAGGTGCTGAACTTGTAACCGCGGCGATATTCGAACTTATCGACCGCTTTCATCAGGCCGATATTTCCTTCCTGGATGAGGTCCAGGAACTGCAGGCCGCGATTGGTGTATTTCTTGGCGATCGAGATGACGAGGCGCAGGTTCGCCTCGACCATTTCCTTCTTGGCGATCCGCGCCTCGCGCTCGCCCTTCTGCACCATGTTGACGATGCGGCGGAACTCGGTGAGTGCCATGCCGGTCTGCTGGCTGATCTCGCTCACTTCGACGCGGATGCGGTCGACCGCTGCGCCCTCATTGGCTGCGAACGCCGCCCATTTCTTGTCGATCTTCTCGACTGAGGCGATGAAGCTCTCGTCGAGCTCATGGCCCATATAACGGTCGAGGAAGTCCTTGCGGTTGACCTTGTGACGCTCGGCAAGGCGCAGCATCTGGCCGCCCAGCGCGGTCAGGCGCCGGTTAAAGCTGTAGAGCTGGTCGACGAGATACTCGATCTTCGCCTGGTGGAACTGCACGGACTCGACCTCAGCGGTCAGCTCCTCGCGCAGCTTGTGATATTTCTTTTCGTCCGCGGCGCTGAGTTCGCCGCCAGCCGCCATGGCATCGAGCCGCTGCTGCTGGACCTTGCTGAACTTCTTATAGATCGAGGTGATGCTCGCGAAGCGCTCCAGCGCTTGCGGCTTCAGCGTCTCTTCCATCTGCGCGAGGGAGAGGGTGTTGTCCTCCTCCTCATCGTCCGACTGGCGCGGCGTGCGGCGCTCGGTCATCTCGTCGTCATCGTCGTCGGCGGGAGCCTCTTCGGGCTCCTCCTCTTCCTTGAACGAGGTGCCGGCGGTCTTTTCGCTGATCTCGCCGTTATCGTCTTCCTCGGCGCCTTCGACCTGCTCGGCCGACGGTCCCTTGGACAGCATCGCGTCGAGATCGAGGATCTCGCGCAGCTGCATCGTGCCTTCGTTGAGCGCGTCCGACCAGCCGATGATCGCGTTGAAGGTGATCGGCGATTCGCACAGCCCCAGGATCATCGTGTCGCGGCCGGCCTCGATCCGCTTGGCGATCGCGATCTCGCCCTCGCGGCTGAGCAGCTCCACGGCGCCCATCTCGCGCAGGTACATGCGGACGGGATCGTCGGTGCGATCGACCGTCTCCTTCTTCTTCGCGATTTCGAAGGGCTCGTCGTCCTTGTCGGACGAATCGGCCTCGTCCGGCGTATCGTCGTCGGGCTGCTCGTCCTCGCCGACGTCTTCATTCTCGACGACGTTGACGCCCATGTCGGACAGCGCCGACATCACGTCCTCGATCTGATCGGTCGTGAACTGATCCTGCGGAAGCATTTCGTTGAGCTGATCGACGGTGATGTAGCCGCGCTTCTTGGCGCGAGCGACCAGCTTCTTGATGGACCCCTCATTGAGGTCGATCAGCGGCGCGTCGCCGGTTTCGGTCGTATCGCCGTCGTCTGCCATGATTGCCTTTGCCATCGAATGCCTTTGTATCGGATGGCGGCTATTATACGCCGCCCTATTCCTGAATTACGCCTCGTCCGCAAGCATCAGATTCGCGAGTCGCGCCTCAAGCTCCGCCTTGCGCCGTACCAGCGCCACCTGACGCTCGAACGCTTCGTCGCTGAAACGCGCCTGAACCGCCGCGGTTGCCTCCGCCAGCGCGGCGTCGACTTGCGGCCTTGCGACAAGCACCGCGATCGCTTCACCAAGGTCGAGCGCCGCCCGCTCCGCATCCCAGTCCTTCTGTGTGAAGGTGAAGCGCAGCGCGTCGGCGCGGAGCAGTTCCGCAGCTATCTGATCAAAACCGGACGCCGCCAATATGGTACGCAAGCGAGCGGTATCAAGCGCCTGATCCTCCAACGCGACATCGATGACCGCCTCGAATAGTCGGCCAAGTGCGCCGTCTACGAGGCGCAGGCTGGACAATGTCTCCATATGGCGGGCGATTTCGGCCGGGTGCCGGATCAGTCCGGCGAGCACCGCCTTGGCCAACACGCGGTCGATCCCGGTGGCGCCCAGCGCCTGGACGGCGGGGCTGGGTGGCGGTTCGGGCGGCTGCCAGCGCTGGCCGGGGCGGCCGGGTGTGCGGTTACCCTGCGCGCGTGGCGTAAAGGCGCGGGGAGCGGGGGCGAAATGCGCGTCGCAGCGGTTGCGGAACTCCGTCACATATTCGTGGCGGACATTGCCATCCTGGATCGTCGCGGCGAGATCGGACAGACGGCGCTTCAGGCCGGCGCGCGCCTCGGGCGTTTCCAGCGGCTCGGCGGCAAGTTCGTGCTGCCAGATGCGGTCGGCGAGCGGCTGAGCGGCCTGAAGCAGCGCCTCGAACGCTTGAGGGCCGGATGCGCGAACGAGGTCGTCGGGATCCTGGCCATTGGGCAGGGTGACGAAGGCGAGGCTGCGGCCCGGGCCGAGATGGGGCAGGGCACGGTGGGCGGCGCGGATCGCCGCCTTCTGCCCCGCATTGTCGCCATCGAAGGCGAGGAAGGGGATGTCGGCCATTCGCCACAGCCGCTCCAGCTGATGCTCGGTCAGCGCGGTGCCGAGCGGAGCGACCGCCTCGCCGAATCCGGCCTGCGCCAGCGCGATCACGTCCATATAGCCCTCGACCGCAATTACTCGCCCGGTCTTGCGCGATGCCGCCTGCGCGCGGTCGAGATTGTAGAGCGTCCGCCCCTTGTCGAAGAGCGGGGTCTCGGGGGAGTTGAGATATTTTGGTTCCCCCTCGCCGATGATGCGTCCGCCAAAGCCGATCACGCGGCCGCGCGCGTCCTTGATCGGGATCATCAACCGGCCACGGAACCGGTCATACGGTTCCTTCTTCTCGACCTGGATCAGCATCCCGGCCTCGACCAGCATCGGGTCGCCATAGGCCTTCAGCGTCTCGCGCAGCTTGGTGCGTGAATCCGGCGCGTAGCCCATGCCGAAGGCGCGCGCGGTTTCGGCGCTGATCCGCCGGCGTTCGAGCAGCGCGCGCGCCTCCGCTCCGCCCAGCCCGTGGAGCTGGTCGACATAGAATTTGGCCGCATCGGCCATCGCCTCGTGCAGCCCCTTGGCGCGTTCCGCCTTCTCGGCGGCGCGCGGATCGGCCTGAGGCACGTCCATCCCGGCGGCCGCGGCGAGCTCCTTCACCGCGTCCATGAAGGGCAGGCCCTGCTGGTCGGTCATCCAGCGGATCGCGTCGCCATGCGCCCCGCAGCCGAAGCAATGGTAGAAGCCCTTGTCGTCGTTGATCGTGAACGACGGCGTCTTCTCGTTGTGAAACGGGCAACACGCCTTCCACTCGCGACCCGCGCGCGTGATCTTCACGCTGCGCCCGATCAGGGCGGACAACGTGGTGCGGGCACGCAGTTCGTCGAGGAAGGCGGGCGTCAGCGCCACGTCAGGCGAGCGCCGCCTTCACCAGCCCCGACGCCTTGCTCATGTCGAGCTGGCTGGCGTGGCGCGCCTTCAGCTCCGCCATCACGCGGCCCATGTCCTTCATGCCCGCCGCGCCCAGCTCGGCCTTGATCGCCTCGATCGCCGCGCTGGTCTCCGCCTCGCTCATCTGAGCCGGCAGAAACCGCTCGATTACGGCGACCTCCGCCTTTTCCTTGTCGGCAAGCTCCTGGCGGCCGCCCTTCTCGAACATCTCGATCGACTCGCGGCGTTGCTTGACCATTTTCTGGAGGACCTCGACCACCAGCGCGTCGTCGTCGGTGACCGGCGCCTGGGTCCGCGCCTCGATGTCGCGGTTCTTGATCGCGCTCTGGATCAGGCGGATGGCGGCCGTGCCTTCCTTGTCGCCGCCCTTCATGGCGGTGATGACGGCAGCCTGGATATCGTCGCGGATCATTTTGTCTCTACCCACAGGTGAATCGGAATTATCCGGCCTTAGACCCCGCGGCCGTCCGACGCGAGGGTTGACGAAAGGGGGGGAGGGGTCTAGCGGGCGGGCCTTAGCACACATTGCCGGAAACCCCTGTAGGAGCGCCCTCTCATAATGGCCGACGCGACGCCTTTTACCGTGCCTGAAGGAGCTACAGGCGTTCTTGTTCTTGCGTCGGGTGAGGTGATCTGGGGGCGTGGATTCGGGGCCGAGGGTCACGCCGCGGGCGAAGTCTGCTTCCACACCGCGATGACCGGCTATCAGGAGATCATGACCGACCCGTCCTTCGCGGGCCAGATGATCTGCTTCACCTTCCCCCATATCGGCAATGTCGGCGCCAACCCCGACGATGTCGAGGCGGACAACCCCCACGCGCTCGGCATGATCGTGCGCGAGGACGTGACCGAGCCGAGCAATTTCCGCAGCGTCGAGCGGCTCGACGACTGGATGCGCAAGCATGACCGCATCGGTCTCGCCGGGATCGACACCCGCGCGCTGACCCGCCGCATCCGCGGCCAGGGCGCGCCCAACGGCGTGATCGCCCATTCTGCGAACGGCGAGTTCGATATCCCCTGGCTGCTCGAGCGCGCCAAGGCGTGGCCGGGCCTTGAGGGCATGGACCTCGCCATCACCGTCACCACCGAAACGCATTTCGGCTGGGAAGGCGGCGTGTGGCGGCTGGGCTTCGGCTATGGCGGCGAAGGTGCCGAGGATAGCCGCCCGCACGTCGTGGCGATCGATTACGGCTCTAAGCACAACATCTTCCGCAACTTGGTCCAGGCCGGCGCCAAGGTAACCGTGCTGCCCGCCACGGCGACCGCCGAGCAGGTGCTCAGCTTCGCCCCCGACGGCATCTTCCTGTCGAACGGCCCGGGCGATCCCGCCGCGACCGGCGAGTACGCCGTTCCGGTGATCCGCGAACTGCTCGAGACGAAGAAGCCGCTGTTCGGCATCTGCCTCGGCCACCAGCTGCTCGGCCTCGCGGTCGGCGCGCAGACCACCAAGATGTTCCAGGGCCATCGCGGCGCCAACCACCCGGTCAAGCGCCTCAGCGACGGGGCGGTCGAGATCACCTCGATGAACCATGGCTTCGCGGTGGATCGCGACACGCTGCCCGCGAACGTGACCGAGACGCATGTCTCGCTGTTCGACGGCAGCAATTGCGGGATCGAGATCGACGGCGGCCGCGCGTTCAGCGTGCAATATCACCCCGAGGCGTCGCCGGGGCCACAGGACAGCTTCTATTTGTTCGAGCGGTTTGTGGGGATGCTGGAGGAAAGGGCATGAACCCATTGCCAATCGATCCTGAAAGGCTCGAAAGGGAATGGGAAGCCGATCTGGACGTCCTCGCTAGTTTAGCTGCGAATGGTGATCGACCCGAGATTGCTCGACCAGTCGATGTGAATTTTCGCGGAAGTCCTGAAGCGCTTGCCGCTCTGGAAGAGCACGCTGCCGAGTTCGGATTCGTCGTTTTGGAGACTGAACCATCTGCGGATGGCGATCCATGCCTCTTCCTCGAGCGTTCACAAAAGGCTGATGAAGCATCGATCAGGGCACTGACCGAGACTTGCTTGCAAATCGAACTGATCTTTGGCCTCGAATATGAAGGCTGGGGATGTGTCGCTGAAACTGGATTGATACACTGAAATGCCCAAACGCACCGACATCTCCTCCATTCTCGTCATCGGCGCCGGTCCCATCGTGATCGGGCAGGCATGCGAGTTCGACTATTCGGGCACGCAGGCGATCAAGGCGCTCAAGGAAGAGGGCTATCGCATCGTCCTGGTCAATTCGAACCCGGCGACGATCATGACCGATCCCGAACTGGCCGACGCCACTTACGTGGAGCCGATCACGCCGGCGGTGGTCGCCAAGATCATCGAGAAGGAGCGGCCCGACGCCGTCCTGCCGACGATGGGCGGCCAGACCGCGCTCAACACCGCGCTGGCGCTCGCCAATGACGGGACGCTCGAAAAATTCGGCTGCATCATGATCGGCGCCGACGCCGAAGCGATCGACAAGGCCGAGGATCGCCTGAAGTTCAAGGACGCGATGACCAAGATCGGGCTGGAATCGGCCCGCTCGGCGATCGCCCATTCCGAAGCCGAGGCGCTGGAGGGGCTGGAGAAGGTCGGCCTGCCCGCTATCATCCGTCCCAGCTTCACCATGGGCGGTTCGGGCGGCGGTATCGCCTATAACCGCGAGGAATTCCTCACCATCGTCCGCAGCGGCCTCGACCTGTCGCCGACGACCGAGGTTCTGATCGAGGAATCGCTCCTCGGCTGGAAGGAATATGAGATGGAGGTCGTGCGGGATCGCAACGACAACGCCATCATCATCTGCTCGATCGAGAATATCGATGCGATGGGCACGCACACCGGGGATTCGATCACCGTCGCGCCGGCGCTGACGCTGACCGACAAGGAATACCAGATCATGCGCAATGCATCGATCGCGGTGCTCCGGGAAATCGGCGTCGAAACGGGCGGTTCGAACGTGCAGTTCGCGGTGAATCCGAAGGACGGCCGCCTGATCGTCATCGAGATGAATCCGCGCGTGTCGCGCTCCTCGGCGCTGGCGTCGAAGGCGACCGGCTTCCCGATCGCCAAGGTCGCGGCCAAGCTCGCGGTGGGCTACACGCTCGACGAGATCGAGAACGACATCACCGGCGCGACCCCGGCGAGCTTCGAGCCGACGATCGATTACGTCGTCACCAAGATCCCGCGCTTCGCGTTCGAGAAGTTCAAGGGCGCCGAAGCGACGCTGGGCACCGCGATGAAGTCGGTCGGCGAAGTGATGGCGATCGGCCGCAACATCCATGAATCGATGCAGAAGGCGCTGCGTGGTCTCGAAACCGGCCTCAGCGGCTTCAACAATGTCGATGCGCTGGCCGGTGCGCCGCGCGACGAGATCGAGGCGGCACTGGCGATCCGTTCGCCCGACCGGCTGCTGATCGCGGCACAGGCGCTGCGTGAGGGCTTCACCGTCGCCGAGGTGCATGCGCTGACGAAGTACGACCCGTGGTTCCTCGAGCGGATGGCCGAAATCGTCCGTGCCGAGACTGGGGTCGCGACCAACGGCCTGCCGCAGGACGCGGCGGGGATGCGCAAGCTCAAGTCGATGGGCTTTTCCGACAAACGCCTCGCCTGGCTGGCGCTTCAATCGGCCAATCTGCGCGAAGGCGCGGGCGCGATGGCGCGGTCGTCGGGGCTGATCGGCGAAGTCGTCAAGGCGATGACCGGCGGCGTGACCGAGGCGGACGTGCGTGCGCACCGCCACAAGCTCGGCGTGCGTCCCGTGTTCAAGCGGATCGACACCTGCGCGGCCGAGTTCGACGCGAAGACGCCGTACATGTACTCGACGTACGAGGCGCCGAGTTTCGGCGAACCCGAGTGCGAGAGCCAGGTTTCGGATCGCAAGAAGATCGTGATCCTGGGCGGCGGTCCCAACCGGATCGGGCAGGGGATCGAGTTCGACTATTGCTGCTGCCACGCATGCTTCGCGCTGTCGGACGCGGGTTTTGAGACGATCATGGTCAACTGCAACCCGGAAACGGTCAGCACCGACTATGACACGTCGGACCGCCTCTATTTCGAGCCGCTGACGGCTGAGGACGTGCTGGAAATCCTGCACGTCGAACAGTCGAAGGGCGAATTGCTCGGCGTGATCGTCCAGTTCGGCGGGCAGACCCCGCTCAACCTGGCGCGTTCGCTCGAGGCGGCGGGGATTCCGATCCTCGGCACCTCGCCGGATGCGATCGACCTCGCTGAGGACCGTGAGCGCTTCGCCGACCTGGTGTCGAAGCTCGGTCTCAAGCAGCCCGCCAACGGCATCGCGCGCAGCCGCGAAGAGGCGATCGCGGTGGCCGAGCGCATCGGTTACCCGGTGCTGACGCGCCCGTCCTATGTGCTCGGCGGCCGCGCGATGGAGATCGTCGATACGGTCGAGCAGCTTGATCACTATATCCAGACCGCGGTTCAGGTGTCGGGCGATGCGCCCGTGCTGATCGACCAGTATCTGCGCGACGCGGTCGAGGTGGATGTGGACGCGATCGCCGACGGCGACGATGTCGTTGTCGCGGGCGTGCTCCAGCATATCGAGGAAGCCGGTGTCCATTCGGGCGACAGCGCCTGCTCGATCCCGCCTTACTCGCTCTCGGCGGAGATCATCGCCGAGATCGAGCGCCAGACCGAGGCGCTGGCGCGTGGGCTCAGCGTCAAGGGGCTGATGAACATCCAGTTCGCGGTCAAGGACGGCGAAGTCTATCTGATCGAGGTCAATCCGCGCGCCTCGCGCACCGTGCCGTTCGTCGCCAAGGCGATCGGCGCGCCCATCGCGAAGATCGCGAGCCGGGTGATGGCGGGCGAGAAGCTCAAGGATCTGCCGAAGATCGATCGCGACATCGACTATGTCGCGGTCAAGGAAGCTGTGTTCCCGTTCAACAAGTTCCCGGGCGTCGATCCGGTCTTGTCACCGGAGATGAAGTCCACGGGCGAAGTGATGGGGATCGATAGTGATTTCCCGATGGCCTTCGCCAAGTCGCAGCTCGGCGCCGGCATGACCCTGCCGCGTGAGGGCCGGGTGTTCGTGAGCGTCAAGGACGGCGACAAGCCGGTGGTGCTTCCGGGCGTTCGCATCCTGGTCGAACAGGGCTTTTCCATCGTCGCGACCGGCGGCACGGCGGACTATCTGGAGGCCAATGGCGTGCCGGTGGAGCGCGTCAACAAGGTGGCGCAGGGGCGTCCGCATATCGTCGATCGCATCGTCGACGGCGACATCGCCCTGATCTTCAACACCACTGAAGGCTGGCAATCGCTCAAGGACAGCGAATCGATCCGCGCTTCGGCGCTGTCGCTGAAGATTCCGTACTTCACGACCGCTCCGGCGAGCGTGGCGGCGGCGCGGGCAATTGCTGCACTTGCGGTCCAGTCCCTTGAAGTCCGCCCGTTGCAGTCCTACTATTCGCAATCGCACAATTGATCCCCCACAACGAAGGTTAGGGTGCGGGCGAGCCAATTCTGGCGCGCCGGGGAAAGGGGTTTTGACGAAGGACGAAATGTGATGGCGACGGTCGAAAAGATGCCGATGCTCCAGGAGGGTTATGAGAAGCTCTCGACGGAACTGAAGCGCCTCAAAGCCGAACGGCCCCTGATCGTGGATGCGATCGAGGAAGCGCGCGCGCATGGCGATCTTTCGGAAAACGCCGAATATCACGCCGCCAAGGAGCAGCAGGGCCAGAATGAGGCGACCATCGCCGACATCGAGGACAAGCTGTCGCGCGCCCAGATCATCGATCCGAGGGAGCTTTCGGGCGACAAGATCGTGTTCGGCGCCACGGTGACGCTGCTGGATGAGGACGACAAGTCGATCCGCTACCAGATCGTCGGTCTCGCCGAAGCGGACGTGAAGACCGGTCGGATCAGCTACAATTCGCCGATCGGCCGCGCGCTGATCGGCAAGAGCGTGGGTGACGAGGTCGAAGTGACCGTCCCCGCGGGCGACCGCTGGTACGAGGTCAACAAGATCGAGTTCATCTAAGGGGGCGGCCAAGGGCCGTTCTTCACCCGGTCATCCCGGCCCCACCCATCGTCATCCCGGCCTTGTGCCGGGATCCACGGTGCCGCGCGGACTGCGCTGGAGCCTGACGGGCATCGTTCGCCGCGCGGTGGACCCCGGCACAAGGCCGGGGTAACGCTTCGGCGGGCTCAGGCCTGATCCGGCTCCATCAGGCGGTGCAGATGCACCACCACATATTTCATCTCGGCATCGTCGACCGTGCGCTGCGCGGCGCCGCGCCATGCCTTTTCGGCGCTGGCATAGTCGGGGAAGATGCCGACGACGTCGAGCTTGGTCGGATCCTGGAAATCGAGCGTCATCGGATCGCTCACGCGACCGCCGAAGACGAGGTGCAGCTTGCTCATGGAAACTCCTGGGGATTGGCTATCCCGGTCGCCTTAGCGTGCACCTCGCACCGCACTCAAGTGGGGTTCGGACAAAGCCGTCAGGCGTCGGTCTTCGCGGTCGCCGCGTCCTTGGCCGCGGTGAAGGCGTTGCCGATGATCTTGCCGATCTGGTCCTTCGCGACGTCGCGTTGGGGTAGCAGGGCGTCGATCTCGGCCTTGCCGACATCGCGCGCGGCGGCGGCGGCGGCGCTGGCGCCTTCGGCGATGCGCTTGCCGACCGGGGCGAGCAGTTCCTTCTCCTTGTTCAGGCGCGGCAGCAGCGCGCCGATCACGACGCCCAGCGCCACACCGCCCGCGACCAGCGCCAGCGGGTTGTTTTCGATCTTGTCGCTCGTGCGCTGACGGCGGCTCGAAGCTCCGTTGCTCTCGGTCATCTACTCGGTCCTCTCTTCGATCGTTTCAAACTCTTCGCGCCCGCCGCGGTTGCACGCTTGGTCCCGGACCACAGCAGTTTCACCAGCGGTTTGCGCGCCATGAACAGCACGGCGAGGCCCGCGGCGGCGGCGATCGCCTTGGGTCGGGCACGGACCGCCTGAACGCTGTCGCGCACCAGCCGGCCCGCGACATTCTCGACCGCATCCTGGGCCAGCGTCACCGGGTTGAGTCGGCCCTGCATCTCGTCGAGCGTGCCCAGCAGCCGCTGGCGCGCACTCTGCGTACGTGCGCGGGCCTCAAGCAGCGAGACCGGAAGCTGGTCGTCGCTCATGGCGCGTCCTTGGGGCGGGTGGCGCGACGGAAGCGGCGGATCGCGGCGCGGGCGAATAGCGCTGCCGCTCCCGCCGCGACCAACACGACGACCAGCGTGGCAAGGCCGGGGCCGACATAGGGCGTGAGGATCATTACGAAACCGACGATCAGCGCGATCGCCGCGCCTTGTGCCAGCAGCAGCACGGCGGCCCCGAAGATCGCGGCGGCGCGCGCATCGGCAAGCCGATCGAGCGCCAGCGCGCGCCAGTATGCGATCTCCGCTTCGGCATAGGCGCGGCCGTCGCCGACCGCGCGCGCGATCAGCGCGCCGATGCCTTCTTCCTCATCCGGCTCGTGACGTTCGTCCACCTGACCCCCCGGAACCGGCGATCAGACTTTGGGCTTGCCGGAGCCGGCGTTGTCCGGGGCGCCCTTGTCCGCAAGGTCGCCGGCGGCGTCGAGGCCGGACTTGAGCAGTCGTGCGAGCACGAAGCCGACGCCGGCGGCGATGCCGACCGCGACCGCCGGGCTCTTTTTCACGAATTCGCGCGCATCGTCGATCAGCTCGTCGACCTGCTTGCCGCGCAGCGATTCGGCGATGCCCGAAATCTGGTCGGCGGCGGAGCGGGCGTACTGGCCATATTGCTCGCCAAGCTTCTCATCGACCGATCCGGCGGCGTCGCGCATCAGGTCCGAGAATCCGTCGAGCGCGCCGCTTGCCTTCTCCTTGCCGGTGTCGGCAAAGGCGCGTGCCTTGTCGCCAGCCTGACCAGCCAGCTTACCAGCCTCTTCACGTACCTTGTCCGCAGCCCCGCGCTTGGCTTCGGCGGCGACCAGCGTGCCGCCTTCGTCGGTCGAGTTCGTCCCGTCAGCCATCGCGCAAAATCCCTTCCACTAGAGTCCCCGGATCAACCACGGCGCGGACGGACGGTTCCATCCGTTACATGATTTGCCCGGCGGCGCCGAACGGGATAGAGGCCCGCGCGACACTGTCAGCCCCCAAGGTAGGGAGACCATTTCGTGACCGCAATCATCGACATCCATGCGCGCCAGATTCTTGACAGCCGCGGCAATCCCACGGTGGAGGTCGACGTGTTGCTGGAGGACGGCAGCTTCGGCCGCGCAGCAGTCCCCTCGGGCGCCTCGACCGGCGCGCATGAGGCGGTCGAGAAGCGCGACGGCGACAAGAGCGTCTATCTCGGCAAAGGCGTCCTCGAGGCGATCGAGGGCGTGAACGGCGAGATCGCCGAAGAGATCGTCGGTCTCGACGCCGAGGATCAGGCCGATATCGACCATGCGATGATCGAGCTCGACGGCACCGAGAACAAGGGGCGTCTGGGCGCCAACGCGATCCTGGGCGTCAGCCTCGCGGTTGCCAAGGCGGCGGCGGATGCGCGCGGCCTGCCGCTCTATCGCTATGTCGGTGGCGTTTCGGCGCATGTCCTGCCGGTCCCGATGATGAATATCATCAACGGCGGCGAACATGCCGACAACCCGATCGACTTCCAGGAGTTCATGATCGTTCCCGTCGGCGCGGACAGCATTGCCGAGGCGGTCCGTTGCGGCGCCGAGATCTTCCACACGCTCAAGAAGAAGCTACATGACAAGGGTCTCGCGACCGGCGTGGGCGACGAAGGTGGCTTCGCCCCGAACATCGCGTCGACCACCGACGCGCTCGACTTCATCATGTCGAGCATCGAGGCGGCGGGTTACACGCCGGGCGACAATGTCATGCTGGCGCTCGATTGCGCCGCCACCGAATATTATCGCGACGGCGCCTACAAGATGGTGGGTGAGGGCAAGACCTTCTCCTCGGCCGAGAACGCCGATTTCCTCGCCGGGCTGTGCGCCAAGTATCCGATCTTCTCGATCGAGGACGGCATGGCTGAAGACGATTGGGATGGCTGGAAGCTGTTGACCGACAAGCTTGGCAGCAAGGTCCAGCTGGTCGGCGACGATCTGTTCGTGACCAATCCCAAGCGCCTGAAGCGCGGTATCGACGGCGGCTATGCCAATTCACTCCTGGTCAAGGTCAACCAGATCGGGACGCTGACCGAGACGCTTGAGGCGGTGAGTCTGGCGCAGCGATCGTCCTACACCGCGGTCATGTCGCACCGTTCGGGTGAAACTGAGGACGCGACCATCGCCGATCTCGCGGTCGCGACCAACTGCGGCCAGATCAAGACGGGCTCGCTTGCGCGTTCGGACCGGCTTGCCAAGTACAACCAGCTCATCCGCATCGAGGAGGAACTGGGTGACGCGGCGGTTTATGCCGGTCGCTCGATTTTGCGGGCTTGATCGCGGATTCGAGTTGGGCGACAATTAACTATGGCGCGAGCAACCCCGTTCAAGGCGATCCTGACGCGAGCCGGTCTCCCGGCCGTCGCGATCATCTTCATGGGCTTCTTCGCCTATTCGGCGGTGCTGGGTCCGAACGGGGTGCTCACCTATGGCGACTACAAGCGACAGCTTGCGGTCAAACAGGGTGAGCTCGCCAAGCTCGAGAAGGAGCGGTCTGAGCTGCGCAACCGCGTCAGCCTGCTCAATCAGAAGGGCGCCGACCCCGACATGGTGGACGAATTGACGCGCAAGAAGCTGAACGTCGTCCACCCCGACGAAGTGATCGTCCCGCTCAATTGAACACCGGTTACCGTAAGGCTGCGCCCAGTCGCAGCCTTACGCGCGCGTCATCATTGCGCACCGGTCGAAAACCGGCCTATAGGGCCGCTTCCATCTCTCCCCAGGATGAGGGTCAACGTGGCAAAAGCGCCGGCCAAGAGCCGTAAAATAGAACCAGTTGTAACTAACCGTGAACGTCCAAACGAACCGGATCGGTACAAGGCCTCGAAAGAGGAATTGCTGGAATTCTATCGCCAGATGCTGCTCATCCGCCGCTTCGAGGAGAAGGCGGGGCAGCTTTACGGCCTCGGCTTCATCGGCGGCTTCTGTCACCTCTATATTGGCCAGGAAGCGGTCGCGGTTGGCCTTCAGTCGGCGCTGGACGGCGACAAGGACTCGGTGATTACCGGCTATCGCGACCATGGTCACATGCTCGCCTATGGCATCGATCCCAAGGAAATCATGGCCGAGCTGACCGGCCGTGCCGCGGGTATCAGCCGCGGCAAGGGCGGGTCGATGCACATGTTCTCGACCGAGAAGAAGTTCTATGGCGGCCACGGCATCGTCGGCGCTCAGGTCTCGCTCGGCACCGGGCTCGCCTTCGCGCACAAGTATAATGAGGATGGCGGTGTCGCCATGGCCTATTTCGGCGACGGCGCGTCGAACCAGGGCCAGGTCTATGAATCGTTCAACATGGCCGAGCTGTGGAAGCTCCCGATCATCTACGTGATCGAGAACAACCAGTATGCCATGGGCACCAGCGTCAACCGCGCCTCGTCGGAGGACCAGCTCTATCGCCGCGGCGAGAGCTTGCGCATTCCGGGCATCCAGGTCGACGGCATGGACGTGCTGGCGTGCCGCGGCGCGGCCGAAGAGGCGCTGGCCTGGGTGCGCGCGGGCAAGGGGCCGATCATCCTCGAGATGAAGACCTATCGCTATCGCGGCCACTCGATGTCGGATCCCGCCAAATACCGTTCGCGCGACGAGGTTCAGTCGGTGCGCGACAACAGCGACCCGATCGAGGGGCTGAAGAAGGAACTCGAAGCTGCGGGCGTCAAGGAAGACGAGCTGAAGGCGATTGAGGCCGAGATCCGCAAGGCGGTGAACGAATCCGCCGACTTTGCCGAGCAGACGCCGGAGCCCGATCCGGCCGAATTGTATACCGACGTTCTGGTGGGGACCTACTGAGATGGCGATTGAGCTCAAGATGCCGGCGCTGTCGCCCACGATGGAAGAGGGCACCCTCGCCAAGTGGCTGGTCAAGGAAGGCGACACCGTGAAGTCTGGCGACATCCTCGCCGAGATCGAGACCGACAAGGCGACGATGGAATTCGAAGCCGTCGATGAGGGCACGATCGCGTCGATTCTGGTCGCTGAAGGCACCGACAATGTGAAGGTCGGCACCGTGATCGCGACGATCGCGGGAGAGGGTGAGGACGCCTCGACTCCGGCGCCTGCTGCCGCGCCGGTCGAAGCCCCCAGGGCTTCCGAACCCGCTCCGGGCGAGGATGGCGGTCCGAAAAAGGCCGACAGCGGCACCAAGCAGCTCGCCAGCGACAAGGCGGCGACCGTGGCCGATCCCGAAGTGCCTGCCGGCACCGAGATGGTGAAGACCACCGTCCGCGAAGCGCTGCGCGACGCGATGGCCGAGGAAATGCGGGCGGACCCGCGCGTGTTCGTGATGGGCGAGGAAGTCGCCGAATATCAGGGCGCGTACAAGGTCACTCAGGGCCTGCTCGACGAGTTCGGCGGCAAGCGCGTGATCGACACACCGATCACGGAATATGGCTTTGCCGGTGTCGGCAGCGGCGCGGCGATGGGCGGCCTCAAGCCGATTATCGAGTTCATGACGTTCAACTTCGCTCTGCAGGCGATTGACCACATCATCAACTCGGCGGCGAAGACCAACTATATGTCCGGCGGCCAGATGCGCTGCCCGATCGTATTCCGCGGTCCCAACGGCGCGGCCAGCCGCGTCGCGGCGCAGCACTCGCAGAATTTCGGCCCGTGGTATGCAAGCGTGCCTGGCCTGATCGTGATCGCGCCCTATGACGCGGCGGATGCCAAGGGCCTGCTCAAGGCGGCGATCCGCAGCGAAGACCCGGTGGTCTTCCTCGAGAATGAGCTGATGTATGGCCGCAGCTTCGACGTGCCGAAGCTCGACGATTGGGTTCTTCCGATCGGCAAGGCCCGCATCGTTCGCCCGGGCAAGGACGTGACGATCGTCAGCTACTCGATCGGTGTCGGCGTCGCGCTCGAAGCCGCCGAGACGCTGGCGGGCGAGGGGATCGACGCGGAGGTCATCGACCTGCGCACGCTGCGCCCGCTCGACACGGCGACGGTGCTGGAGAGCCTCAAGAAGACCAACCGCATGGTCGTGGTCGAGGAAGGCTGGCCGGTCTGCTCGATCTCATCGGAGATCGTGGCGATCGCGATGGAACAGGGCTTCGATGACCTCGATGCACCGGTCGTGCGCGTCACCAATGAGGACGTGCCGCTGCCTTATGCCGCGAATCTCGAGAAGCTGGCGCTGATCACCGCGGACAAGGTGGTCGCGGGCGTCAAGAAGGTGGCCTACCGCTGACTTGCTTGCCCACCCCCCTCTCCTGAAGGGAGAGGGGGCGCGGGATCAGCAAGTCGAAGCGCCAACGCCGTTGACCTGATAGACGCCGTTGCTGCCGCCGGTCGTGTCGCGACGATCGCGAACCATCATTGATGCTTCTTCGCGGAAGTTGGTGGATGGCGCGAACCCGGCGCTGAACAGCGGGCGGTATTCGTAATACACCTCGACATACATCGTCACGCCGTCCGCTGGCGCGGTCGCCAAGCGCCCGGTCTTGCCCATCCCGTTCAGGTTGACTGCGCCGGCATTGCCGTAGGATGAGACTTGCGTCGTCTTCGCGCCGCGGCAGCGTTGCCAGCGGATGCGGAATTTTCCGCTGTTGGCGGGATCCGGCTCAAGACTGGAGAGGATCACCCGGCCACGGTTGTAGAGTTCGAGTTCGTCCGCCTGCAGGCCGGCGCCGGTCAGCAGGTCGTTAATGTCCGCTTCGTTGATCGTCTTGGCCTGAAGCTGACTGCCCGAACCGATCCGCGCCGCATTGTCGGCGAGATGTAGCGATATCTGGCTGATACGCATGCGGGCGATGATGTAGTTCGTCATTTCGGCCCCGACGAGGCTGAGCGTCAGCACCAGCGGAAGCGAAAAGGCGAATTCGATAAGCGCCAGCCCGCCGCGATCGGCGATGAGCCGGCGTGCGCTCGCCCTGAGCGCCAAAAGGTGAGCGGCGGTCCTCACAGCAGGCAGATGCCCAGCAAGCGCACCCCACAGGGATCGCTCGGCGCAGGGGTTGGCGACGATGAAGGCGTGGGAGTCGGTGTCGGGGTGGGAGTAGGGGTTCCTGTCGACACAGGGGTAGGTGAAGATTCGATGGCGGCCGGGCAGTTGCGAATCTGTGGCGCAGCATAGGCGCCTTGATCCGCATAGGGCTGGTTGCGCAGGATTGTGGACGCGGTGATCTGGGTCGTCCGCGATCCGCCAGCCACATTGTAGAAGGGGAACATGCGGGGATAGGACACGCTTACCGTGTACAGCGTGGCATCCTTTGCGCCGCCCTGACCTTCGTCACCGCCGTCAGCGTCCCAGTTGTTGTTGCGGTTGGCGTCCTCATAGGGTTCGCTGCCGTCGCAGGTGCCGTTACCGTTCGTGTCGGTCCAGGTTTCCGCGCGCGCGGCCGCAGCCTGGGTGAAGGTGCGGTAGAAGCGCCTGCTGAAGCTCACGGTGGCGTTGTTCGCGAGAGCCCTGACCTGACCGCGCACTTTTTCGTCTAGCGCGTTCTGTGCGCTGCTGCCGGCGCCGCTTTCAAGTGCGGAGTCCCGCGCGGTCTTCTGCACGATGCCTTCGAGCGCCGCACGTGTATAGAGCGTGTGACCCACGTCGAACGCGCCTAGCAGCAGAATGCCCAGTACGGGTGCCACGATCGCGAATTCGATGACAGTGACACCCGTCTCGTCGCGCAGAAGCGCGCCGGGCACGACACGGCGGAGGGAGAATCGCCGGGTCATCTGGTAAGCCGCAACTGGGAGATCTGGTCGGCGATCGACTTGAACGTGTTCTGGAGATCGGTCGCGTTTCGG
Organism: Sphingomonas sp. GW821-FHT10C01; assembly: GCF_059415525.1. NCBI lineage: Bacteria > Pseudomonadati > Pseudomonadota > Alphaproteobacteria > Sphingomonadales > Sphingomonadaceae > Sphingomonas > Sphingomonas sp. GW821-FHT10C01. The sequence continues at coordinate 2,042,827 of NZ_JBWKNK010000001.1, forward strand.
GCTGCGAAGAACCGGCCAGGCGTGGCGCACGTGGTCATCATTCCCTCAATCGTCGAGTTGGACGCGCCGAACCAGATCACCCACAAGGTGATGTTCTTGTTCTTGACCGCAGTGCAGATCGCCTGGGTTCGGGCGTTGACCTGTTGCGTGATGGTGCCTGTGGTAAGGCAGCCGCTGGACGGGGCCTGGCTGGGATCGGTCGTGCGCCGGTCGAGCCAGGGAAGCCCATAGGCGGCATAGTCGGTGGTGTTGGTGCAGGCCTCACCGTCGGTCATGAAGATCAGGTGGCGCTCGATCTCACCGCCCTGCGGCGTGAACGCATTCTCTGTGCCGAAGATGCCGGTCGGCGAGATCAGCCGCGCACCCCAGAGCAGGCCGATATCGTGATAGGTGTTCCCGTCAGGCGACAGGCTGTTCACATAGGTTTCGAAGGTCGACGCCGTCGGCCACGGCTGAAGCTTCCTCGCTTCCTGGGGGCAATAATAGGGGACGCTGTTGTAGAAGTTCGAAGCCGACAGGGTCGCGCTGTACTTGAGCTGGTTCCAGTCCGAGGTCACATCGCGCGCAAAGATCGCGCTGCGCAGCGCCGGCCCCCATTGCGTCGTCGGATCGCCCGACGTCGGGGCGGAATCGATATCCAGATCCTTGGCGCCGGCGGGGATCGGCGCATAGTTGGCCTGCCAGACGGTCTGGCGCTCCTCGATGCAGCCGTCCCAGGTAACGCTGACATTCGCGCCCTGATTGCCGATCGGAAGGTTGACCGAGCTGTTCCAGCCGGTGCCGTTCTTCAATCCGCTGACGTTAAGGCTGATCTTGTCGTAATTGTACCTGTCAAACACCGACTGAGTGGTCGTCGTTCCGGTCGAGGTCTGGCTGTAGTAGCGTAGCAAACTGCCGCTGGCGCTCCGTCGTTCGAAGCGGCAACGACCGTCCGAGGACTGAAAATCCCGGTAGCGATATTCATACCAGTTGGCGGTCTGTCGGGTGTACCAGGTGGTGGTGCGCGGATTGGTTCCAGTGGTCTGTTCGTTGACGCGACCGCCTTCCGAACCATCGGTCCAGCGCAATTCATTCGCCGGAACCGACGCCTGGCACTCGGCCTGGCTGCCGACGTAGATGGTTGCACTGCTGATGCTGCCCCAGCTTCCGCTGTTGCTTCGATCCCAGCCGCTACTGGTCTGGTTCTCCGGGCCGTCGGTCCAGGTCGTGACTTCCCTGTCGACGAACCGCGCTTGACGGGTCTGATACGACCAGTTGTCGGCGAGCCATTCGGTCTTGAGCAGCTTTCCGACGTTCACGTTGGTGGCATAGGGCACGAAGCCGAAGCGGATCTGCACGGTGTTGCCGGTACCGCCCGACGGAGTCCCCGTCGCGCAGACTTCAGCCGTATCGAGGCGGGCGACGATCTCGTAGAAGCACTTCACCGCGGACCTGAGCGCTTCGATCTTGGTCTGGCTGTCGCTGCTGACCGCCTTTGAATCCATCGATCCGGTTGTATCCAGCACGAACATCACATCGGTGTTGGGAAGCCGCATCTCGGCGTCGCAGGTGACGTTCAGTGTTTCGGTGGTCCTGCCGAATACGCGCATGATGGTCATCGGAACGACCGCCGACGCGGCGCCGCTGACTTTCCCCGCGCTTTCCGTGAAGGCGCGCGTGACCGAGGAGGCGCCGTAAGGGCTGGCCTGGATGTTCGCGTCGAAGAAGCGGTTCGCGGCCCCTTGAGCCGCGTTGCTGTTGAACGACCAGGTGCCGCCGCCCATCTGCTTGCGACCGGCGAGCGCGCCGGCGTCACACGCATGTTGCAGGCGCGTCTTGACGATGTACATGCGGCTGATGTCCACGCCGCCACCCACCATGCCCGCAAGCGGGATGATCGATGCCGCGACGATCGCGAGCACGTTGCCCCGCTTGTCGCGGGCAAGGGATGTCAACCAAGTGCGGGCGCTTTTCGCGACCCCTGCTCGCATGTTCATCGGCACGCCTTACCCCGTTCCACCGGGGCCTATGGCGCAAGTGCAGCTAACGTCGGCTGAAAGCGCATGGTTAATGAAAGGTATAGCCTCAATCCGGGGCGGAGCAGGCTGATGATTGCGGAACCGGAACGGCGAATGATCCTGTCCTACGCGCCGAGCGTGAAAGCGGGGCAGGGGCTGGCGGCGCTTCTGGCGTTGGACGACAAGCTCGCCGAAACGGTGCGCACCACGACTGAGCCGATGCTGGGTCAGATCCGTCTGCAATGGTGGTATGACGCACTGACAAAGCTCGACGACGCATCCCCGCCTGCCGAACCGCTTTTGGAAGCGGTCGCACGGGATGTGACCCGAGATGGAGTGGCCGGGGCGGCTGTGGCGGAGATCGCCACGGCATGGCAGGCGGTGTTGCGGGAAGAACTGGATGCGGCGGGGCTAAAGGCCTTTGCGCAGCGTGGTGCGCGGTTGTTCGAGCTGGCGGGCAGGCTTGCGGGAGCTTCGGTCGATGATCCGCTGACGCTTGCGGGTGAGGGCTGGGCGCTTGCCGACCTTGCCGATGGCCTGAGTGACCCGGGCGAAAGAGCGGCTGCACGAATGATCGCGGAGCAGGCTCTTGCCCAAGCATGCGCGGTGAAGTGGAGCCGGAACGGGCGGGCGCTGGGGGCGATGGCGCATCTCGCGCGCCTGGATCTTGCCGGGGTGCCGCTTGGAGCGCCGCGACGGACGGGGCGGGCGCTATGGCACCGGCTGACCGGCAAGTGACGTCTTGCTGCCGTCTGTGGAAGGCGTAGGCTAGCCCCCTGGCTGGGGGGAGAGTCGGCATGTGGCGCTATTTCGTGGGTGGCATCGCGGCGTTGTTGATGGCGGGAGCGGGCGTCTTCCTGTTCCAGAGCAAGGCGACCCCCGACCCCGTGCCGCCGGCTCCCAAGGCCGCGCAGACCGAGGCGGCGGGCGAGGAGGCGCCGCCGACGGATGTGCCGCGCGCGGATCGCAGCCGCGAGGAGAAACGCTTCGACCGCAGTGACAAGGACAAGAACGGTCAGGTTACGCTTACCGAGCTGCAGCAGCCGCGGCGCAAGGCCTTTGCCAAGCTCGACACCAATGGCGACGGCAAGCTGTCGTTCGAGGAATGGACGGTGCGGACCTCGACCAAGTTCGCCGAGGCGGACAAGGACAAGTCGGGCGGACTGACCCGCGCGGAGTTCGCTACCACCGCACCCAAGCGCAAGACCCCGGCACGGCCGCAATGCGATTGCCGGGCCGAGGTCGCCAAGGCGCTGGCCGAGGCGGCCGAAGAGTAATTCAGGCCGCCTTGATCCACTCCGCGAAGGCTGCTCGAGCGCGGGCGGTGTACATGAGCTTGCGATCGGCCTTTTTGGTGCGACCCTCGATCGGCGGCATGAGGCCGAAATTGACGTTCATCGGCTGATAGGTCTCGATCTCCGCGCCACCGGTGATGTGACCGAGCAGAGCGCCCAGCGCGGTCTCGACCGGAGGCGGAGCGAGGGGGCGACCCAGAAGCTCGGCGGCGGCGAAACGGCCCGCGAGCAGGCCGATGGCAGAGCTTTCGACATAACCCTCGCACCCGGTCACCTGCCCGGCGAAGCGGATGTGCGGGCGCGATTTCAACCTCAAAGTCGGATCGAGCAGCTCGGGTGAGCGGATGAAGGTGTTGCGGTGGAGGCCCCCGAGCCGGGCGAACTCGGCATTCTCGAGACCCGGGATCGTGCGGAACAAAGCAACTTGCGCGCCATGCTTCAGCTTGGTCTGGAAACCAACCATGTTCCACAGCGAGCCATTGGCATTGTCTTGGCGCAGCTGCACACAGGCATACGGCCAACGCCCGTTCGGAAACTCCGCGCAGGCGGTGCGCGGGTCGTCCAGTCCCACGCCTTTCATCGGGCCATAGCGCAGCGTGTCGACGCCACGCTCGGCCATCACCTCCACCGGCATGCAGCCCTCGAAATAGGGGACGTTCTCCCATTCCTTGAACTCGGCTTTCTCGCCTTCGATCAAGCCTTGATGGAAGGCGAGATACTGGTCCTTGGTCATCGGGCAGTTGATATAGTCCTTGCCCGTGCCGCCAGGGCCGACCTTGTTCCATCGCGACTGCATCCACGCCACGTCCATGTCGATGCTCTCATGGTGCACGATCGGGGCGATGGCGTCGAAAAAGGCGAGGCTGTCCTTGCCGGTCGCCGATCCGATGCTGTCGGCGAGGCCCGGCGCGGTGAGCGGACCGGTGGCAACGATCGTCAGACCCTCGGCAGGCAGCTGATCCACGCGCTCGCGGATGATCGTGATGTTGGGATGGGCTTCGAGCGCGGCGGTGACGCCGTCCGAGAAATGGTCGCGATCGACCGCGAGCGCCGACCCCGCGGGCACCTTATGGAGATCGCCCTGCGCCATGATGATCGAGCCGAGGTCGCGCATCTCCTGATGCAGCAGGCCCACGGCGTTGCGTTCGGCATCGTCGGAACGGAAGCTGTTCGAACAGACCAGCTCGGCAAGGCCATCGGTTTGGTGCGCGGGCGTCATGTCGCCACTCCCGCGCATTTCGGAGAGCTTCACGCGGATGCCGGCATTGGCGAGCTGCCATGCGGCTTCCGAACCGGCGAGACCGCCGCCGATGATATGGACTTTATGGGGGAGCGAAGTTGACACGGCTCTCTCGGGAAGTTGACACATATGCAGGGATTTTTCGCGCCTGCTTGACACGCGACCGGCGGTGCCGGACGCCCCTGTTGAAGCCCTTACGCCAAGGGTGGGGCTGTAGGAAAAGGGAAAGTGCATGCGGGGGCTGTTCTGGATAGCGGTGTTGGCGGGGGCGAGTTATTCGCTGACGGCGTGGGGGCTGGCGGACGCGGGCGCGTTGAAGGCGGCGTGGAAGACGAGCGGCGTTGCCTTGCTCGCGATCTGGGCGGCGACCCAGGCGCGGAGCACCGATGGCTGGCTGATCGCCGGGGCGTTGGCGCTTGGCGCGTTGGGCGACCTGCTGCTTGAGACGCACGGCTTCACCATCGGCGGCGCAGCGTTCGCGGCCGGGCATGCGGTGGCGATCGCGCTCTACCTGCGCAACCGCCGGGCGAACCCGTCGTCGAGCCAGAAGCTGCTCGGCTACCTCCTCGCGCCAGCGACGATCCTGATCAGCGCATTGCTCGCCGCGCCGGCGGGGCAGGCCTTGTCGGTGGGTACCTATGCCGCGTTTCTAGGCGTCATGGCGGCGACCGCATGGACGAGCCGTTTTCCGCGCTACCGCGTAGGGATCGGTGCTGTGTTGTTCGTGATTTCGGACCTGCTGATCTTCTCGCGCTTCGGCGTGTTCAAGGAATCGGCGGTGCCTGGTCTGTTGATCTGGCCGACCTATTTCGCGGCGCAGGCGCTGATCGCCTGGGGCGTAGTTCAGACGCTGTCGTTGGAGAAAAGCACACGATAGCAGGGGTGTCGGAGCGCCGCTTGCGGCGCTCCGATGACGTTTCATGCGGTGGCAGGGCGAGCCGTGCTGTTCAGCCAGTCATTCACCTTGCGCCCGAACTTTGCGATCGCACCCATATTGAAGAAGTGCATCGCGCCCAGCACGATAACGGCAAGGCCGACCTTGGCGCTGAGGAACCGGATCGCGTCGGGGATCGTCGCCGGCTCGTTGCCCAGGCTCAGCGTCAGCGTGATGAAGCCGAGGTTGATCAGGTAGAAGCCGACGACGAGCAAATGGTTGGTGGACTGTGCCAGCGTCTCGTTCTGGCCGAAGCATTGCATCAGGAACACGATACCGTTGCGACTGAGCGTGCGTGCAACCCAGATCGTGAGTGCGATCGTGATCGCGAGATAGAGCGCATAGACGGTCTCGATCATTTCACTTCTCCTTGGTGAGATTGGCGGGGGTAGGAAGGTGTTCGTCGTTCCAGTGTGCGCCGTGACGGACGAGGAGCGCGCAAATCGCGCCGGTCAGCAGGAATGGGAGAACCAATCCGGATCGTGCGCTAGCGTCGAACAGAAAGGCCATCAGCATGCCGACGATCGCGCCAGCGCCAGCCCAGATGATGGGGTGACGCGCTTCGATTGAGCGGGCACCGAGATAGGCCATTGTCAGCCCGCCGAGCAGGATTGGCAGGAAGGCAATGATCATGCCGGGGATCGTCGCAAACAGGAGGACGATGAGAAGCGAGCCGAGTTCGTTGAGGCGAATTGCGCTGAACGGTTCGCGGAGCAGTGCGCCAAGAAACACCAGCAACACGAAGGATGGACCAGCGCTGACCAGTGCGAGCGCGGCGCCGCGGCGGTAGTGGAAGCGAGTCATCGTACCTGCCTTTCAATGCCGAGCACTGGCACAACCATCCGCATCCGCGCGGCGAGCCTTGGCGCGGCGGCGTCGAGGCGGGCGGCGAGGGTCGGCAGGCGGCTGACGGGCACCGCGGGGAACAGGTGATGCTCGAGGTGAAAGAACATGTTGTAGCTGAGGCGGTTGAGCAGCCGACCGCGCTGCGTGCGGGCGACGACGCCCTCCTCACAGCCGTGATGGGTGATCCACACCGCGAAGAAGGCGGTGAGGCACTGCGCCACCAGCATTGCGGCAATATGGTAGTGCAGGGGCGCCCATTGGCTGGCGAGCGCGGTGCCGATTAGCAGCGCGTTGAGCGCGAGATCGATCGCCATCCGCCGCCGGAGCTGCGGGCCGCCGTTGCGCCATCCGTATAGGTGCGTCTCGACCGGGAAGCGCGGGCCGTAGAGCAGCACCTGCCACCATTTCATGTCGCCGCACTTGCCCTCGATATCGTCGGGGGTACCGATCCTGGCATGGTGGTGGAGGTGGTTGAACGCGACGCTGCTGTTGGAGCCGAGCATGAGCGCGCTGAGGCCGTGCAGCACACGGCGATGGCCGCGCGGGCCGAAGCCGAGATTGTGGTGGATCGCCTCATGATTGAGCCGCAGCGCGGTGAGGAAGAACATGAAGGTGGCGGGGATGGCGAGCAGCCACAAACCGAAGCTGGCAAGGGTCAAGGACAGGATCAGCCAGGGGACAGGGTGGAGACACTCGAGAAGGCCATCGCGCGGACGCATCGCCACCAGATCGCGCCACGCGACGTGACAAAGCGCCGGATCGCTGGCTGGGTGGTGGCGGGCCATGGTGTTTCTCCCTTGCTGATATTTCTGTAATTTCAGAAATTGATTGGCGTGCGAGATTGGGGCGTGGGGCGCGGGGCTGGATCACTCCTTGTTGCGGGAACCGGGTATGAAGCGGGCGACCTTGCCGCCAAGCTTCATGAGGGTGACGAGCGTGGGTTTGGGCAGCACGCGGACCTGGTCGTACCAGCCGCCAAGCGTGCCGATGAATTCGTGCATCCGGCCGACGCGCTCGCGTACCTGCGGCGGTGCCGTTTCGTCGGCCGCGAGGCGCGCGGCGAGTTCGCCGAGCAGCTGGATCGTCGGATCGACCTCACGCCGCTTGCGCTCGGCGACGATGCGCATGAGCATCTCCCACAAATCGCTCTCAGCGACGAAATGGTCGCGGCGGTCGCCTTCGACATGGACGCGGCGGACGATGCCGTAGCCCTGAAGCTCCTTGAGCGCGGTCGAGACGTTGGAGCGGGCAAGGCCGAGGGTATCGACGATCTCTTCCGCATGGAGCGGGCGATCGGCGAGGTAGAGCAGCGCATGAACCTGCGCCACGGAGCGATTGACGCCCCATTGCGTTCCCATCTCGCCCCAGTGGAGGATGAACGCCTTGGCGTCGGGATGTTCTGCGAAGCGGGTCATGTTGGTTATTTCTGTAATTTCAGAAATTGAAGGAGTCAACGATGATCGACCATCTCGGCATTCCGGTCGGCGATATCGTGGCGTCGCGGCGTTTCTATGAGGCAGCGCTGGCGCCGCTTGGCTACCGGGTGATGGGTGAGGAGACCAATGGGTTGGGTAACGCCATCGTGCTGTTCGGGGTCGACGAGGTGGATTTCGTCATCGCCGATGGCGAGCCGGTGAGTGCCGGCGTGCACCACGCCTTTCGCGCGGAAAGCCGGGCGGCGGTGGATGGTTTCCATGCCGCGGCGCTGGCGGCAGGCGGCAGGGACAATGGCGTGCCGGGGATCCGCGCGCGCTATCATCCGGATTACTATGCCGCCTTCGTGATCGACCCGGACGGGATGAACGTCGAAGCGGTGTGCCACAAGCCCGAGTGAGGGGGCAGCCTTCACACCGGACTAGAACAGGAACTCGATCGTCGGGCGCCGTGTCGTTTCGACGAATCCGAGCTTCCGCGCGAGATGAAGCGAGGGGGCGTTGCTGGCCATGGCGGTCCAGTGCGGGGTGAAGCCCAGGCGGCGTGTGTCATCGAGCCATGCGGCGCACGCGTGCGTGGCGAATCCGCGACCCTGATCGCCTTCCTCGAAGGTCAGGAGGTTGATTTCGTGATGCGTGTCCCAGAGCGCGCAAGAGAATGCGAGGCTGGCTGGGCGGTCGCCCTCCAGCACGACATGACCGATTCCGCCGCGAAGAAAGCTTTCGGTATCGGACCAGCTATCGAGGAGGAGCTCGGCGATATCCGGGTGCTGGGCGAGCACTGCATCGACAGGCGCGATTCTGAACCCTGCGGGCAAGGTGGGCGGTGTCGGCTGGGGCGCATCCCGGGGCCAGGCGAAATGGCATTCCTCGTCGACCTCCACCTCGCGCTCGGCGAGAAACGGCGCGAGGGCGCGTTGCCACGCGGCGCTGTGCAACACCGCGATGAAGGTGTCGCCACCGCAGGCGGCCAATGTGTCGGGTGCGAGTTGGTGATCGAGGAAGCGATCGAGATCGCCAAGGAAAGCCGGGTTGTCGGGCTCGCCGATGAAGAAGCTGATGATTCCCGTCTGATCGACCAGCGCCGACCGTAGCTGTTCGGGATCATCGACATACACCGCGCCGCGGTTCGTGCCGGTGATGATTGAATTGAGGCTGAGCGCGTTGATCGCGTCGTCCGGGCCGAGCAATGGCAGGACACGATGATAGTGTTCGGGCGCAAGCATCTGGATCATGCTGGGGTCTGTATCCGCAGCCTTGGAAATTTCTACAGCTATGTCACGGATTGCAGGGCATAATTGTTGAACACCGCACATTGCTGACAGCAGAGGGATGGTGCTGGGTTAGTCTGGCTATTCATTTTCGGGAGGATGTGATGATCGACCATATGGGTGTCTCGGCGAGCGATTTCGAAACCTCGCGCCGTTTCTATGATGCGGCGCTCGGCGCAATCGGCGCGAGCGTGGTGATGGAAGTCACCCCCGCGATGACCGGCGGCGCGTATCACGGCATCGGCTATGGGAAGCACGGCAAGCCCGACTTCTGGTTGAGCAATGGCGGGCCGAAGGGCGCCGGCATCCATATCGCGTTCGTCGCGGAGAACCGGGCGGAGGTGGATGCCTTCTACGCCGCGGCGATGACGGCGGGAGGACGGGACAATGGCGCGCCGGGCATTCGCGCGCACTATCATCCGGGCTATTATGGCGCGTTCGTCTACGATCCCGACGGGATCAACGTCGAGGCGGTGTGCCACAAGCCGGAGTGAACGGGATGAAGGTCTTCACGATCGGGTATGAGGGCGCGACCATGGAGACCTTCCTCGCTGCACTGACGAGCGCGGGCGTGCGGCGGGTGATCGACGTACGCCAGCTCCCGCTGTCGCGCCGGCCGGGCTTCTCCAAGGCGCCGCTCGCCGCCGCGCTCGAGGAACATGGCATCGGCTATGTTCACCTCAAGGCGCTGGGTACGCCCAAGCCGGGACGCGACGCGGCGAAGAAGGGGGATCGGGCGACGCTGGAGACGGTCTATGCTGGCCAGCTTGAATTGCCCGAGGCTCAGGCTCAGACCGCGCAGATGCGCGCGCTCATCGCGGAGATGCCGAGCGCGCTGCTTTGTTTCGAGCGCGATCCCGGACTGTGCCACCGGACCCTGCTGATCGCGGCGGAGGGCGAGGGCGCGGAGGTGGTCGACCTGATCCCCTAGGCGCGCTCGTCCTTGGGCGATCCCATCACGATGTAGGAGGTCAGCGTCGAAACCTGGGGCAGGGCGCCGAGCACGTCGGTGTGGAAGCGCTTGTAGGATTCGAGGTCCTTGGCCTCGACCCTCAGCAGATATTCGACCGATCCGGTGACGTTGTGGCACTCGCGCACCTCGGGCGCCGTTTCGATCGCCCGCTCGAAATCCTCCTGCTCGGACTTGGTGTGGCGTGACAGGCCGACCGCGACATAGGCGGTGAACGTGACGCCCAGCGCGGCGGGGTCAAGGACGGCGCGATACCCCTTGATGACTCCGATCCGCTCGAGATCCTGCACGCGGCGCAGACAGGCTGAAGGGGACAGGCCCACGCGTTCGGCCAACGCGAGATTGGTGATTCGCGCATTTGCGGTCAGTTCGCGCAATATATTGCGGTCAATTGCATCAAAGTTGCTCATGGATTGCAATTATTGGGCAATTCGGACTCGTGTTTGCAAGCACATTCGGCGCGGAATCGCATATTCTTGCGCCATGCTTTGGATGCAGACCTTGCCCGCGCTTGCCGCGTTCGCCGTCGCCTCGTCGATCACGCCGGGGCCGAATAACATCATGCTCATGACCTCCGGCACCAATTTCGGTTTCCGGCGGACGGTCCCGCATATGTTGGGCGTGTCGCTGGGCTTCGCCTTGATGATCGTGCTGGTCGGACTCGGGCTGGCCCAGCTGTTTGCGCGCTATCCCTTGGCGCATGAGGTGCTGAAATGGGTCAGCGTCGCCTATCTGCTCTACCTTGCCTGGAAGATCGCGACCGCCCGCCCGCCGAGTGAAGGGGCGGCGGCAAAGGGAACGCCGATGACGTTCGTGCAAGCCGCGCTGTTCCAGTGGGTCAATCCCAAGGCGTGGACGATGGCGCTGACCGGGGTGACGGTCTACATGCCCCCGGTCGATCCGTGGATCGGGTTGTTGCTGGTGGCGGCATTGTTCGGCGCCATCAACCTGCCTTGTGTCGGGTTGTGGGCGGCAATGGGCGTGAAGCTGCGCCGCTGGCTGGGCGATGCGCGCCGGCTGCGTCAGTTCAACGTCGCGGCGGCGCTGTTGCTGGTGGGGTCGCTCTACCCGACCGTGACGGGATAGATCAGCCCGCGACGGGCAAGCTGACCGTGCCGTCGTCCGCACGTTCAAGCGGGGAGTAGGCGATCACCGTTTCGAGCGTCAGGCGGCCATAGAGGTGCGGGAATTCCGCGCCGCCGCGCGAAACTTCCCACTTCACCGCATCGCCCAGCGCGTCGAGATCGACCGCGGCGACCCACAGGTCGCTTTGTCCGGCGAAATGCTTGTTGACCGTCTCGGTGAGCTGGTCGCGCGTCGACATGTGGATGTACCCATCGACCAGATCGATCGGCGCGCCGGCAAAGGTACCGGCTTCGAGCGCGGTCATCTGATCGGCGGTCAGCACCTTGTAGGCGGTGGTGGGGTGCATGGTCTCTCCATTCGTCATCCCTGCCACCGTGCCGGGATCCACCGTGACGCAAGCGGTGAACAGGAAGTTCGGTCCCGATGCTTGCCGCCCGGTGGACCCCGGCGCAAGGCCGGGGTGACGGATCGGGGTTACTCGGTCTCGTCCGAGCTGGCCGCGTCCTCATTGCCGGGGGCCGCATCGGGGGTTTCCATGGTCTCGACTTCGCCCTCGGCGACCGCCGTTTCCTCGTCCTCGGTTTCCTCGATGCGGGCGGCGGAGACGACATGCTCGTTGTCGGCGACGTTGAACAGGCGCACGCCCGCCGATCCGCGACCGATGACGCGCAGGCTGGTCAGCGGCAGGCGGATCATCTTCGCCTGATCGGTGACGAGCATCAGCTGGTGTGCCTGGGTCGCGGGGAAGCTGGCGACGACAAGGCCGTTGCGGGCGATGTTGTCGATATTGGTGATCCCCTGACCGCCACGGCCGGTGCGGCGATACTCATAGGCTGACGAAAGCTTGCCATAGCCGTTGGCGCAGACGGTGAGAATGAACTGCTCACGATCCTTGAGCTCCTCGAAGCGCTCGGGCGTCATCTGCGGCTCGCTGTCCTTGTCGGCCTTCCAGGGGGCGTGACGCAGATAGTCGTCGCGCTCGTCCTGGTCCTTGATCCCGGCCTTGTGCAGGATCGAGAGCGAGATGACCTCGTCGCCCGCACCCAGCCGCATGCCGCGCACGCCGGTGGAGTTGCGGCTCTGGAATTCGCGGACATCGTCGCCGGGGAAGCGGATCGCCTTGCCCTGGCGCGTGGCGAGAAGGACGTCGTCGGCCTCGTCGAGCAGGGCGACGCCGATCAGGCGATCGTCCTCGTCCTCGCCCTCGAACTTCATTGCGATCTTGCCGTTGCTGGGCACGTTGGTGAACGCGTCCATGCTGTTACGGCGGACAGAACCCTTGGCGGTCGCGAACATGACGTGGAGCTTACCCCACTCGCTCTCGTCCTCAGGCAGCGGGAGTACGGTCGAGATCGTCTCACCCGCCGCCAGCGGGAGCAGGTTGATCATCGGCCGGCCGCGGGTTGCGGGGCCACCCTCGGGCAGCTTCCACACCTTCATCCGGTAGACCTTGCCCAGCGTCGAGAAGAACAAGACCGGCGTGTGCGTGGAGGTCACGAACAGTTCGGTGACGACGTCTTCGTCCTTGGTCGCCATGCCGGCGCGGCCCTTGCCGCCGCGCGCCTGGGCGCGGAAGGTGTCGAGCGTGGTGCGCTTGATATAGCCCTGCATGGTCACGGTCACGACCATGTCCTCGCGCTCGATCAGGTCCTCGTCGTCGATGCCGTCGGCGGCGGGAGCGATCTCGGTGCGGCGCGGGGTGGCGTACTGATCGCGGACCGCAATCAGCTCCCCGCGCAGCACTTCGTAAAGCTTGACGCGGTTGGCCAGGATTTCGAGCAGCTCGGCGATCGAATCGGCGAGGCCCTTGAGCTCGTCGCCGATCTCGTCGCGGCCGAGCGCGGTAAGGCGGTGCAGGCGCAGGTCGAGGATCGCGCGGACCTGAATGTCCGACAGGCGATAGACGTCGCCCGTGACTTCGGTTTCGACCGCTTCGACGAGGCGGATATAGGGCGCGATCTCGGCGATCGGCCATTCGCGCACCAGCAGCGCTTCGCGCGCCGCGACCGGACTGGACGATCCGCGAATGATGCGGACGACCTCATCGAGATTGGTGACCGCGATAACCAGGCCGAGCAAGATGTGCGCGCGGTCGCGCGCCTTGGCGAGCTCGAACTTCGAGCGGCGGGTGATGACCTGCTCGCGGAATTTGACGAATGCCTCGACGATATCGCGCAGATTGAGCAGTTCCGGACGGCCGCCGCGGATCGCGAGCATGTTGGCCGGGAAACTCTGCTGCGCCGGCGTATTGCGCCAGATCTGATTGAGCACGACTTCCGGGGTGGCGTCGCGCTTGAGGTCGATGACGATGCGGACGCCCTCGCGGCTCGATTCGTCGCGAATGTCGCTGACGCCCTCGACTCGCTTTTCCTTCGCGGCTTCGGCGATCTTCTCGACCAGCGCGTTCTTGCCTTGCTGGAAGGGAATCTCGGTCAGCACGATCGAGCGGCGCTCACCGCGCTGTTCGAAGCCGTGGCGGCAGCGCACCAGGATCGAGCCGCGGCCCGTCTGATAGGTGTTGCGGCAGCCCGAACGCCCGAGGATCATGGCGCCGGTCGGGAAATCGGGGCCTGGAACGATCTCCATCAGCTCGTCGATGGTGATCGCGCCATTGTCCATGTAGGCGAGGCACGCGTCGATCACTTCGCCAAGGTTGTGCGGCGGGATGTTGGTGGCCATGCCGACCGCGATGCCGCCAGCGCCGTTGACGAGCAGGTTGGGGAAGCGAGCCGGGAGGACGGTCGGCTCGCTTTCGGAACCGTCGTAATTGTCCTGGAAGTCGACCGTGTCCTTGTCGATGTCCTCGATCAGCGAGGTCGCGACCTTGGCGAGCCGTGCCTCGGTATAGCGCATCGCGGCGGGCATATCGGGATCCATCGATCCGAAATTGCCCTGACCGTCGATCAGCGGCACGCGCATCGACCAGTCCTGCGCCATGCGCGCCATCGCCATGTAGATCGAGCTGTCGCCGTGCGGATGGTATTTACCCATCACGTCACCGACGAGGCGCGCCGATTTGCGATAGGGTCGGTTGGCGAGATAGCCGCCCTCTTGCGCGGCGTGGAGGATGCGGCGGTGAACCGGTTTCAACCCGTCGCGGACGTCAGGGAGCGCGCGCGCCACGATCACGCTCATCGCGTAATCGAGGTAGCTCGTCTTCATCTCGTCGACGATCGAGATGGGCGTGATATCGGAAGGGTCCGCGAGGACGGTCTCGTCGGTCAAAGTTTCGCGCTTTCGAAGGGTTGTTTCAGTGTTGTGACCGCTCTAGCGGGGCAGCGACCACCTGCCAAGCCCGCGCGCCCGCGTACACGCGCGCGTAGGAGCCGGGAGGAGGAGGCGGGGAGCCGAATCGTTCAAAATGCGTTCAGCGTGCCGATGCGAGGGCTGGAATGCATCGGTTCGCCTTGACCCCCGCCAAGGGGAGACTAGAGCGAATCTGCCCCATTATTGTTACGCGAACCGCGTAAGGAGAGTCCTGGATGAAGTCTGTTTCCAAGGCGGTACTCGCCGCGGCGTTCGTGATGAGCGCCCCCGCGCTGTTCACCGCATCGCCCGCACTGGCACAGAAGAAAAAGAAGGAAGAGGCAGCCGGTCCCCAGATCAAGGTCGGTGAAGCCTTCCGCAAGGCGGCCGGCGAGGTCGAGCCGCTGCTCAAGGCCAAGGATTGGGCGGGTGCCCAGCCCAAGCTCGCCGCTCTCGATGCGGCCGCGCAGAATGATGGCGAAAAATATTATGCGGCAGTGTTCCGGCTGCAGGTCGCTTCGGGCCTGAACGACATCCCCGGATCGATGACCGCGATCGACGCGTTGCTGGCGAACCCCAACACGCCGCCCACGGATATCGCCCGCTACAGCTTCTTCCGCGGCAACTATGCCTATCAGCAGAAGAAATATGCCGAAGCGCTCACCCACCTGACCAAGGCGCGTCAGCTCGGCTATGCGCCCACCGACACCAATCTGGACCTGCGGATCGCCCAGGTTCAGCTCGACGGCGGCCAGATTCCGGCGGGCGTCGTTTCGATCGACGCCGCGATCAAGGCCGAAGAGGCTGCCGGCCGCAAGGCGCCCGAATCCTGGTACAAGGTTGTCGTGTCGAAGCTCTACACCTCGGGTGACAAGCCCGGAGCGACGACCTGGCTGAACCGTCAGCTTGCCGCCTATCCGACCCCTGACGCCTGGCGTTCGTCGTTGCTGATCTATCTTGAGCAGCTGCAGGACAAGAATGTCACGCTCGACCCGGATCAGCGGCTCGACGTGCTCCGCCTGATGCGCGCATCCAAGGCGATGGGCGGCGAGAGCGATTACTTCCAGTACGCCGATGTCGCGCAGCGCCGCGGCCTGCCGGGCGAGGTCAAGGCGGTGATCGACGAAGGCCGCGCGAACGGCAAGGTGACCAAGACCAACGTCTCGATCAACCAGCTCTACACCACCGCGTCCGCGCAGGAGAAGGCGGAAGTCCCGCTCGCCAACGAAGAGAAGCGGGCGGCCGGTGCGGCCAAGGGCGATGTCGCGATGCAGACCGGCGACGCCTATCTGGGCACCCGCAACTACGCCAAGGCGGTCGAACTGTACCGGCTTGCGCTCCAGAAGGGCAGCGTCGACACAAACGTCGTGAATACCCGCCTGGGTATCGCGCTGGCTCTGTCGGGTCAGAAGGCGGAGGCGAAGGCGGCATTTGGCGCCGTCACCGGATCGCCGCGTGGCGACATTGCGAAGTTCTGGACGACCTGGCTGGATCTGCCGCTGGCTTGACACTGCGCTTCACGAACGAAAAGGGGCGGCCATCGCCGCCCCTTTTTGTTGCTGCTGTCCTTGCCGATCAGGGTTCGACTGGAACGCCGGGAAGCGATTTCGACGAGCGGATGGTGAGCGAGGTGCGAACGTGCGCGACGTTTGGCGCGGTCGTGAGCTTGGTGGTCAGGAATTGCTGGAAGCTGCTCAGGTCCTTGGCGACGATCTTCAGGATGAAGTCGATGTCGCCGTTGAGCATGTAGCATTCGCGAATCTCGGGAATGTCCGCGACATGCGCCTCGAATGCTTCCAGATCGGTTTCGGCCTGACTCTTCAGGCTCACCATCGCAAAGACGGTGATCGTATAGCCCAGCCACACCGGATCCAGATCGGCGTGGTAGCCGCGAATCGCACCCTTTTCCTCCAGCGTGCGGACGCGGCGCAGACATGGTGGCGCGGTGAGGCCGACACGATCGGCCAGGTCGACGTTGGTCATCCTGCCGTCGGCCTGCAGATGTGCCATAATCTGCCGGTCGATCTCGTCAAAAGCCATGAAAACTCCCCTTAGGCGCGACAGCAACAGTCGCCATATGTCCCGTACACATAAGATAATTACGCGCAAGCGCAATTGTCCCACTATGCGACGTCCTGAAATCTGCGGTTCCCGGCGGCGATTTGCCGCGTTAAGGTTTGATTACCGCGGGCTTTTCGGCGGCTGGGAACGATAGATTCGGTGCGGTTCGACGATACTCTTGAAACGGTGTTGGCGGCGGACGTCTCGACGGCGTTCGGCAAGGCCTCGGCGTGGCGCCAGCTCGTCGACCTGATCGGCCGCCGTCGAATCCCCGACGATTCGCGCGCGCTATTGCTGCTCGAATCGATTCGAGACGACGTACCCGTTGCGGTGCGGATTACCAGCGCGCGATCACTCGAAATGGCTGAACCACCCGCAGCGTTGGTGAAGCTATGCGTGGTCGATGAGATCGCGGTCGCCGCGCCGATTCTTCGGACCGCACGGTTGAGCGCCGGCGAATGGATTGAGTTGTTGCCGCGGCTCTCTTCGCCCGCGCGCGGCGTGCTGCGCGGTCGGCGCGATCTGCCTGTCGGCGTGGACGGCGCGCTGGAAGGGTTTCGTGCCGCGGACTTCGTGCTGGGTACCGACGCAGTCGTGGCGGCGGAGCTTCCTGCGGGCCTCTCCACTCAGACCGAATCGGTTGAGGACGCTCCCGTGGTGGCGCCGATGATGCCGGCCGCATCGCCTTTCATTCCGGTCGGAATCGCGGCACTCGGAATTCCCGTGGTCGCCGCCGCGCTCCAGCAGGCCGAGGAGAACGGTGCCGGGTCCAAGCCTGCGGCGCTAAGCGGGGGTCTAGTCAAACGGACGGACGCGCCGTCGGAACCCGCTACGGATCCATCGAGTGAGCCATTCGAAATCGCCGACGTGGTTGCCCGCATCGACGCCTTTTACACCCGTCAGCAGGGGCTGCCGGCCACACCGCGCGCGCGTGCCCGCACTGACGGTTTCCGGTTCGAGACCGATGCACAGGGCGTGATCCGCTGGGTCGATGGCGTATCGCGTGCGCCGCTGATCGGCCTCTCGTTGGACATGACCGCGATGCCCGATGGGTCCCGCGTCGATGGTGTGGCGGCAGGAGCGCTGCGCCAGCGCGCGCGCTTTGCAGGCGCCCGCTTGTTCGTTGCTGGGGACAGCGATGCCGGTGGTGACTGGCGCATTTCTGCCAACGCGGCGTTCGACTCAGCGAGCGGCCGGTTCATCGGCTATCGGGGGACGGCTCGCCGTCCGCGCGTGGATGAGATCGCGGCCCCCACCGGCGGGACTCGCGGCGCTGATTCGCTGCGCCAGCTGATGCACGAACTGCGCACCCCGACGAACGCGATCGCGGGTTTTTCAGAGCTGATCGAGCGCGAAATCCTGGGCGAAGCGGCCGCGGTGTATCGTGAGCGAGCAGCGCTGATCCGTGATCGTGCCCGTGCGCTGCTGGCGGCGATCGACGATCTCGACATAGCAGCACGGATCGACGCCTCGGCACTGCGCCTGTATCCCGGCGAGGTGGCGTTGCAGCCGCTGTTCGATCGGGTTTCGGATGAACTGGCGCCGCTCGCCGTGATGCGTGAGGCGGATGTCTCGTTGCCCTCGGATGATCTGGCCGTGGTCGGTGATGCGCGTGCGATCGAACGGTTGCTGTCGCGAACACTGGCGACGTTGCTGTCGGCAGCGGGCGAGGGCGAACGGATCTCGGTACATCTGACCGCGGAAAACGAGGCTGTTGCTATCGGCTTCGATCGGCCGCGCGCATTGGCGGCTTATCCGGGCGACGCGATTTTCGCGATCGACGATGAGCGCGAGGAGGCCGCGCTGCTTGGCACCGGCTTCGCGTTGCGGCTCATTCGCAACCTTGCGCACGAATTGTCGGGATCGCTGGTGATCGAAGCCGAAACGTTGACGATCCGCTTGCCTGCGGCGGTAACCAAGTCTTTGGAGCAGGTGCGCTAAACCCGTCCGCATGGGGATGGAACAACAGCTTATGCCGCCGAAGAATTACCTGGTGCCTGCGCCGGTGCGGGAAGCCGCAGTGGTGTGGCCGGACGATTTCGGCACGCGTTTCACCGTATTCGTCGATACCGAGGAAGAGTTCGACTGGTCGCAGCCATTGCGCCGCGAGAATCGCGCGACGGAGGCGATGCGCGCCTTGCCGGAGATGCATGCGCTGTTTGCGGCGCACGGCGTCCCGGCGACCTATATGGTCGATCACCCGATCGTCACCTGTCCGATGTCGGTCGATATCTTGCGTGCGATAATCGCCGACGGACGGTCGGCGATCGGCACGCAGCTTCATCCCTGGGTCAATCCGCCGTTCGACGAGTTGGTGGTGCCGCGCAACAGCTTCGTCGGTAATTTGCCGCGCGAGCTGGAGGCGGCGAAGTTGGCCGTGCTGACCGGCGAGATCGCTTCGGCCTTCGGGCGGCGGCCGGTGATGTTCCGTGCCGGTCGCTACGGGATCGGCCCCAACTCGCTGTCGCTACTGGCCGCCGAGGGGTATCGCGTCGATACCTCGATGCGATCGGGCTACAATTATTCGGCAGAAGGCGGTCCGGATTTCACGGGAATCGGCAATCACGCCTTCTGGGCTGGCGAGCAGGGCCTCGCTGAGCTTCCGCTCACGACGATCTACACCGGTGCCGCGCGATCAGGCGGCGCAGGCCTCTATGGCGCGTTGGGCCATGTGCCGCGTGGACGTGGCCTCGCCGCGCGGCTGCGCCTGCTCACGCGCGTGGCGCTGACGCCTGAGGAAATGCCGATCGAACTTGCGCTGGAGGCGATCCGCATCGCTGCGGGGGAGGGCGTGCGGACATTGCTCTTCTCCTACCATTCTCCCTCGGCTGCGCCTGGTTACACCCCTTATGTTCGCGACGTTGCCGATCTCCGCGCATTCCATGCATGGTGGGAAGCAGCGTTCGGTCTGCTCGCGAAGCTTGGCATCGCCCCGGCCTCTCACGACGAAATCCTTGCCGCTCTGGATCGAGCGACGCTTGCCGGGCGCGGCGTTCGCCCGTAAGCGCGGTGGCGCTGGGGGCCTGTAGCTCAATTGGTTAGAGCTGGCCGCTCATAACGGCTAGGTTGCGGGTTCAAGTCCTGCCGGGCCCACCAGCAGCCCCGTCACCTTGGGTTGATGAGGCAATTTTTGCCGTGGCGGGCCTTGTGCGGCGGCGCATTAGCGCCTAACCGCGCCCAGCGTCGGGGAGTGGCGCAGTCTGGTAGCGCGCCTGCTTTGGGAGCAGGATGTCGCAGGTTCGAATCCTGTCTCCCCGACCATTTTCACGGCGCATGGCTACGCTTTCGACAAGCGTGCAATGTTGTTCGATCAATGACGTCGCGGCACATGGTTTCTTCAGCAACCATCGCGCTAGGGTCGCAAATGGCCGTTGAAAATAGCCCTGAATTTACCCGCTTTACCGTCCCGCATCGGGTTGCGGTTTGGTCGATCATCGCATTCTGGATCTTTTACTACGTCAGCATCACGCTGCGGTCGTGGATCATGGACTATCCGGGCTATTGGCTGATGCTCGACAATCGGGCGTGGGTATCGCTGTTCGGGATCGGCTTCACCTACCTGCTCTATCGGGTATTGCGGCTGTTCTGCTATCACACGCTACGCGTTCGCGTGGCAGCGGCATTCCTGTTTTCCGCGGTGGCGGCGACGGCCTATTCAGGCATCAACTACGCGTCCTTCTACGTCTATGATCCCAAGCCGCCCGAACTGCAGAAAAAGTCGCCTGAAGAGGTGGAGGAGAAGAAGGATTACGATGCCTTGCATCTGATCGCGGAGAACGCGATTGCTTGGTACTTCTTCTTCGTTTCCTGGTCTGTCTTCTACCTGGCATTATCTTATGCCGGCGCTGTACGCGCCTCCGAGCGAGAAACGGCGCGTCTTCGCGCTGCCGCTCAGACGGCTGAGCTGCGAGCATTGCGATACCAGGTCAATCCGCACTTCCTGTTCAATACGTTGAACTCGATCTCTGCACTCGTCATGTCAGGCAAGCGGGAGGATGCAGAGGCGATGATCCTCAACCTTTCGAATTTCTTTCGCACGAGCCTCGCTAGCGAGCCCACCGACGATATTCCGCTGGCCGACGAGATCGCGGTGCAGAAGCTCTATTTAGAGATCGAGGCGGTGCGCTTTCCGGAGCGGTTACGTGCGATCTTCGAGGTCGAACCCGCAGCCGCCAACGCTTGTGTTCCAGGGCTGATTCTGCAGCCGCTCATCGAGAATGCGATCAAATACGGGGTTGCGCCAGCGCGCCGTCCTGTCCGGATTTGCGTTCGCGCACGGGTAAACGGCGATAAGCTGGAGGTGACGGTGAGCGACGATGGCGACGGTGCCAAGGCTCCCAACGGAACCGGCGTCGGTTTGCGCAATGTGCGCGACAGGCTGGCCGCGCGGTTTGGTGATTCCGCATGGCTCACCGCCGGAAAGCGCGCTGAGGGGGGATATACCGCGATGTTGACTTTGCCGATGGTAACCAATGGCTGCTGAACGCTTGCGTACGCTGATCGTCGATGACGAACCACTCGCGGTCGAGCGGATGCAGATCCTGTGCGCCGGCATTCCTGAGATCGATCTGATCGGTACGGCTAGCGACGGTGAGGCGGCGCTACGCCTGATCGAGGCGCTCAACCCAGACCTTGTGCTGCTCGACATCGCGATGCCGCATCGCGATGGGATCGGGGTGGCGGCCGCGCTCGCGGATCTGGCGATCCGGCCGGCGGTGATCTTTTGTACCGCGTTCGAACAACATGCCGTGGCCGCATTCGATGTGGCGGCGGTGGATTATGTACTCAAGCCTGTGAGCGCCCAACGGCTCGGACGGGCGATCGGCCGTGCGATCGAGGCGGCAGGCCGGGGACGGACGGAGCCGCAAGTGGCAAGTTCACGCTGGATCGAAGAATTCTGGGTACCGCATCGTTCGGAGATGGTGCGGGTCAGCGCTGGTGACATCGAGCGTGTGGATGCCGAACGCGACTATATGCGGCTTGGCGTGGGCGGGCGCAGCTATCTAATCCACCAGACGATCAGCGAGCTTGAACGGCGGCTTGATCCCGGACGCTTCATCCGGCTGCATCGTTCGACGATCGTGCGCAAGGATTGCATCACCAAGCTCCGGCACGATGGCCTGGGTGTTTGGCACGCCGAACTCACCGACGGCGATCTGGTCAGGATTGGACGAACCTATCAGGCGGCCGCCAAGGCGATCATGGTGAAATGACCCCGTCCGCCGGCTGCGGCGGACGGGGCAGTTGGTATGAATGTCAGGGTGCTACAGTGACACTCATGTCCCGCGCCGCAAGCTGGCGATTGGCAGCGTTGCGGTGGGCGAGCTGGATGGCGGGTGCCGTCGATTTACGAGTGACGGTGGCGCAGCGGCGTGACGCGGCAGCCATTGCGACCTCGCGTTGAAATGGGGAACCGCACACGCGCTGGATGGCAATATCGATGCGCTGGGCGAACAGCGCCTTGCCGGTGCTGCTGGAGAGGTTGATATCCGCGTAGGAGACCTTCACGGACTTCGCGCCGTCGGCAAGGGCCGGAACGGCGGCGATCAGCGCGGCGGCGGTTGCGGCCGCGCGGGCGAGGTTGAACAACATGGGTCACTCCGGGGTTTTGGGGTGCGTCCTGTTCGAACGCTGATCCCGGTTATGCCCCTGATCGCTGACGGGCCATCAATGCTCGACGAGAGGTAACGACACATCCACCGGAACCGTTCGATCCGACGAACGACCGATTGTCGGCGACGAAGGCAAAGCGACGCGCTGTCCGGCACAACGAAAAAGGGCGCCCCGTGAGGAGCGCCCTTTCGATTCGACCGGGCTCTTTCGAGCCCTGGAAGAACAGGTCCGATTACTCGGCGACGTTTGCAGCCGCGTTGTCGAGCGTCTCGGCGGTGTTCTCGAGGATCGCAGCCGCTTCGTTGCTCGCGCCAGCAGCTTCGTTCTGCAGCAGGTCAGCGCCGTTCTCGAGCGAGTCAGCGACGTTCTCGACGGTGTTGTTCGCAGCAGGCGTGCCACCGCAAGCGGCGAGCGACATCAGGCCGGTCGCGGCAGCGACGATGAGGACCTTCTTCATTCGTTTTGCTCCCAAGCAAAAATTATTCGGTTCGCGGCGGCCCGATTGCCGTGCGAGTTAGTCGGAATAACGCCCGTTACGCCGCCGTCAATGGGAATTCATCTGACAGCAAGCTTTGCGGCGAGCCGAAATGACGCGCTGCGTCATTGTACGGCACCGATTTCCTCGGGTGCATTGGCGACCACCGCGAGCATCGCCGTCCATGCCGCGACATTTTGGCGCAACTGTGACCGATCGATCTTGTCGAGCGTATCGTCGGGTGTGTGATGCAGGTCGAAATAGCGGGTGCCGTCCTGCTGCAGATCGATTCCCGCGACCCCGGACGCAACCAGCGCGCCGACATCGGCCCCGCCGCTTGCGGGATCGCGTCCACGGCTGATCCCCAGTGGTGAAAGCACCATGGCCACCCGGTCACCCACCGCCTTGGCACTATCCGGCAGCTTGAAATCGACGCGCCAGACGCGGTCGGCCCCGAAATCGGATTCGGCGGCAAGTGCGTGGCGTTCGCCCTTATGTGCCTCGAAATAGGCCTTGCCGCCGAACACGCCGACTTCCTCGGCACCGGCCCAGAGGATACGGATGGTGCGACGGGGCTTGCCTGCTTCCATAACGCGCTTGGCCGCTGCAGTGACGATGCCGCAGCCCGCGCCATCATCGAATGCGCCGGTTCCAAGGTCCCAGCTGTCGAGATGGCAGGCGACGACAACCAGCCCTGCAGTGGGATCGCTGCCTGGCACTTCGGCGATGATATTGCCTGATTCGGTCATGCCGATCTGTTTGGGGGTCAAGGTCAGTTTGACGCTGACCGGTTGGCCGCGCTTGAGTATCCGCTCCAGCTGTTCGGCGTCGGGGAGCGAAAGTGCCGCCGCCGGGATCGGTGTCACGCCTTCGGGGAAGCCGGTGCCGCCCGCATGCGGATTGCGGTGATAATCGGTACCGACCGATCGGATCAGGATCGCCGCGGCGCCCTTGCGTGCCGCCGTCGCCGGACCGCTGCGGCGGACAGCGCCATAGGCACCATATTGCGATCCGTCCTGGGTCCGGGTCATGTCATGGCTGACGAAGGCGATCTTGCCGCGCAGGCTTCCATCCGGTGCGGCGTTGAGCGCGGCGATATCCTTGAAATAGACGATCTCGCCGCGCAGGCCCGTCGCGGGTGTCGCGCCGGAATTACCCAGCGCGGTGAGACGCAGCGGCTGTGGGAAGGGGGCGAGCACCTCGAGCGTCTCTTCGCCACGGACCCAGGTTTTCATCTGGAACGGCTCGTTGCGGACATTGCTGAAGCCGAGCGCGGTGAGCTTCTTCACCGACCACGCACGCGCCCGCGCCTCCGCTTCGGTTCCGGCAAGGCGCGGACCGATTTCGGTGGTGAGGCCTTCGGTGATGTCCCAGGCGATCTCGTCCTTGAGCGCGGCATCGCGGAGCACTGCCGGATCGATCTGGGCCAGGACGGGGAAGGGCAGGCTCAGGGTCGCGGCCAGGGCCATGGTCTTCACGCGCATTCGCATCCTCCACTGAAAGATTGTTGCGGCGACGCGTAATGGAAGCCCGCCCCCCGCGGCAACCCGCACGCGCGTTCTTTTCGACGAGCGACAAGTTTGCCAATCGACGGGCGCATCGCTACATCGGCGCCGAATTCCCGAACACTCAGATACTCGAACGGAGACCCGCACGTGGCCGCCCAATACGCCTTCGTGATGAAGGACATGACCAAGACCTTCCCCGGCGCCCCGAAGCCGGTGCTGAGCAACATCAACCTGCAATTCTATCAGGGTGCCAAGATCGGCATCGTCGGCCCCAACGGCGCCGGCAAGTCGACCCTGATCAAGATCATGGCGGGCATCGACAAGGACTTTAGCGGCGAAGCGTGGCCGGGTGAGAACATCACGGTCGGCTATCTCGAGCAGGAGCCGCAGCTCGACCCGAGCAAGTCGGTGCTGGAGAACGTCAAGGACGGCGCGCGCGAGACCGCCGACCTGGTCGAGCGCTTCAATGCGATCTCGGCCGAGATGGGCGATCCCCAGGACGACACCGACTTCGACGCCCTGATGGAGGAGATGGGCGACCTTCAGGCCAAGATCGACGCGGTCGACGGCTGGAGCCTCGACAACCAGCTCGAGATCGCGATGGAGGCACTGCGCTGCCCGCCGGGCGATTGGGCGGTCGAGAACCTGTCGGGCGGTGAAAAGCGCCGCGTCGCGCTGACTCGCCTGCTGATCCAGAAGCCGTCGATCCTGTTGCTCGACGAACCGACCAACCACCTCGACGCCGAAAGCGTCAAGTGGCTGGAAAACCACCTCAAGGAATATGCCGGCGCGGTGCTGATGATCACCCACGACCGCTACTTCCTCGACAATGTGGTGGATTGGATCCTCGAGCTCGATCGCGGAAAGTACTTCCCGTACGAGGGCAACTACTCGACCTATCTCGAGAAGAAGGCCAAGCGCCTGGAGCAGGAGGACCGTGAGGCCACCGGCCGCCAGAAGGCGATCAAGGACGAGCTGGAGTGGATCCGTGCCGGCGTGAAGGGCCGCCAGACCAAGTCCAAGGCGCGTATCACCCGCTTCGAGCAGCTCGTCGAGCAGCAGTCGCAACGCACCCCGGGCAAGGCTCAGATCGTCATCCAGGTGCCCGAGCGCCTGGGCGGCAAGGTGATCGAGGTCGAGAACGTCTCCAAGGCCTATGGCGATAAGCTGCTGTTCGAGAACCTGTCCTTCACCCTTCCAGCCGGCGGCATCGTCGGCGTGATCGGGCCGAACGGCGCGGGCAAGTCGACGCTATTCAAGCTGATCACCGGCCAGGAAACGCCGGATTCGGGCACGATCGAGATGGGGACCACCGTCCGCCTCGGCTATGTCGACCAGAGCCGCGACCATCTCGACCCATCGAAGAACGTCTGGGAGGAAATCTCGGATGGACTCGATTACATGAAGGTCAACGGCCACGACCAGTCGACGCGCGCCTATGTCGGCGCCTTCAACTTCAAGGGCCAGGACCAGCAGAAGAATGTCGGCAAGCTGTCGGGCGGTGAGCGCAACCGCGTCAACATCGCCAAGATGCTGAAGCGCGGCGGCAACGTGCTGCTGCTCGACGAACCGACCAACGACCTCGACGTCGAAACGCTCGGCGCGCTGGAAGAGGCGATCGAGAATTTCGCGGGCTGCGCCGTGGTCATCAGCCACGATCGCTTTTTCCTCGACCGTCTCGCCACTCATATCCTGGCGTTCGAGGGCGACAGCCATGTCGAATGGTTCGAGGGGAATTTTGAGGCATATGAGGAGGACAAGCGCCGCCGACTCGGCGACGCGGCGGATCGTCCAACGCGATTGGCTTACAAGAAGCTGACGCGCTGAGGGACTCCGGTCCGCCCGCAAGGAGCGGATCAGGATGCCTGCAGGACATGTCTACGTCTTCAATCTTTACAACGAACCGCTCGACCTTTTCCTGAACGGTGCCCCTGCGGGCGTAGTTCAGGGATGGTCGGGAAGGTTCCAGCTCGCCGCGCCGCTGGCGATTCCTCGTACGCGCAATGCAAGTGAGGCGAGCGGGCGGTTCATTGACGGGACGAACCAGCTTCGACTGCGATGGGCCACCTCTTCAGGCACCGCCGTGGTCGTGATCGGAGGCGACGGAATCATCCCCGTCGATGACCTGCTGCTGTTCATCGCGCAGGACCGCTGGCGACTGCTCCGCGGCAGCGGCCACGAAATCGCATCGGGCGCCGTAACGCGATTCTAGGCTGGGCAACGCGGCGGATCGTTCGACCCGCCTCGTCTACAAGAAGCTGACTCGCCGAGATCGAATACGCGCCGCCTAAAAGCGGCGCGTTATTCCGAAATAGAGCTGGAGGTCGGGGCTGTCGGCGTTGAGGCCGGCCACGGCGCCGGCGTCGACCTGAAGGCGATCCTGGGACACCCATGCGAAAGACAGGCTGGCAAGCGCTTGCGTTGTGTGCCCGGCGGGATCTTCGTCGCGGGTCATCTGGGCCTCGAGCGCGGCGCTCACCGAATCGCTGAGCGCGGCGCTGACGCCGATCACACTGCCATAGGCGAGGTGCCGGCCGTTCCGGTCGCCATCGACGGCGGCATCGATCGCGGGGGTCAGCGCTACCCCGATCGTATCGCTCAGGCTGTAGCTGATCGGAAGGATCAGCCCCGCACCCCAATCCCCCGCACCGATCGCGTCACCACCGGCGGGCAACGTCGCATAAGGCATGATCGCGGCGGAAAGGCCCGAGCCGTCCGGATTGGATAGATTATAGCGTGCCGCGAGGGTGAAATCGCCGACGCCCGAACTTCGGTTAACCGCGCCAGTCACCTTGTCGCGGGTGCGGACGGTACCGAACGCGGTCCAGCCTGCCTGTATCTCCAGATTCGGCGTCACGCCGTGGCGAACCAGCAGATCGCCCGCGATCAACGTGTCGCTACGCTGCGTCGCATCCTGATCGAGCGTCCAGTCGATGCCGCCAAGCTCGACGACGGTGCGACCGGGATCGAGCGTGCAGGCTGGCGTGCCCAGGCCCGGGCGATCGGCGCAGAGCGGTCGGGGTTCCTGCGCCGCCGCCATGCCGGTGCCGGCGAGAAGAACTGCAGCCATTCCGTAAAGCTTGAGCATCGATTGCGGGCTCCGTTCGGCGCGGACACGCCGTCTTTCTTCTTTGTGATCGCATAGTTGACCGAGATCGGCGAGGGTATCTGCCGTTGACGACGGATCGTGCAGCCGGAATGGTGCTTACGATGCAACCGACCCATGATTTCAGTGCGATCCGGGGTTTCGAAACACTCTGGACTCAGCTCACCTTCCGCGCGCCACGGATCATGCCGCAGGATCAGACCGAGCGGATGCTGCTCGACGCGCTGGGGCTTGGGCTGGAACAGGCGATCCAGCATCTGGGGCAAGAGTTGCCCGAGTTGGCCGAATTCGAAAGCTGGGTTCTGGCGACCGCGGGGAGGCCCGATCCCGAGGCGATCGCGCGCTATCATGCCTGGCTCGACGCGGCGCCATTGCCCGAAAGCGTGCAGGCGCGGGTCGCGGCCATTGAGGCTGCCGCCCCGGTCCTTGATGCCGAGGATCTGGCGCATTGGGAGCGCGAAGGTTGGGTGGTGCTTCGGCAGGCGATCAGCGCCGAAGAGACGGCGGCCGCCGAGGCGTTGCTATGGGAGATTGTCGGAGGTGATGCGGGGAGACCCGCCAGCTGGTATGATTTTCGCGGCAACGGGATCATGGTGCAGCATTTTCAGCACCCCGCGATGGATGTCGCCCGCAGCTCGCCGCGCATCCACAAGGCGTTCGCGCAGCTTTGGGGCACCGCGGATCTCTGGACCACGATCGATCGAATGAGCTTCAATCCGCCCGAGACGGCGGCGCGCCCATTTCAGGGACCGCGATTGCATTGGGACGTCAGCCTGGCGCCCCCGATCCCGTTCGCGACCCAGGGCATCCTCTATCTGACCGATACCGCGGCGGATCAGGGCGCGCTAACCCTGGTACCGGGATTCCACCACCGGTTGGATGGCTGGCTGGACGGGTTGGGGAACCGCGATCCGCGTCAGGTGGATCTGAATGCGGAGGCGGTCCCGATCCCGGCGGGCGCGGGCGATCTGATCATCTGGCGACAGGATCTGCCGCACGGCGCCAGCCCGAACCGCGCGACGCGGCCCCGGATGGCGCAGTACGTCAATTACTATTCGCCCGCGCTACCCATTCACCCGGAGTGGCGCTGAGCGGTCAGGCCTTCTTCCCGTCCAGGCTCCACGCACCGCCACCGGCCGCCGCGAGATAGAGGAAGATGAAGGTGAACAACAGGATGGCCTCACCGCCGTTCGCGGCGGGGAAGAAGCCCTTCGATCCATGTGCGAGCCAATAGCCCACCGCACACATGCCCGATGCGACGAAGGCGACGGGACGGGTGAACAGCCCGATCACCAGCAGCGCGCCGCCGACCAGTTCGATCGCGCCGGCCGCATAGAGCAGCGGGTTGAGCGGCATGGGGAAGGGCGGCAGGTTGAAGAATTTCGACGTGCCGTGCTGAAGAAAGGCAAGTCCAGCGACGATGCGCAGGACGGCGAGCAGCTTGTCGGACCAGCTGGCGGGGATCGGCATATAAGTTCTCCTTGCGCGGCAAAGGACTGATCGCCGTTGCGCAAGTGAAACCTTTCATGCCTGCGGGCTCAGATCAATCCCGCCAGCGGAAACCGACCGTTTCAGTCGCCGGTTACCTTGAGCGGGCCAAGGTCGCCCAGACCCACGGTGCCGCTCGCCATCGCCAGCATCCGGTCGAGGCTCTTCTTCGCCTTCAATCGGATTTCGTCCTCGATCTCGATCCGTGGCTCGAGGTCGCGCAGCGCGATGTAGAGCTTCTCCAGCGTGTTCATCGCCATGTACGGGCAGATGTTGCAGTTGCAGTTGCCGTCCGCGCCGGGCGCACCGATAAAGGTCTTATGCGGGACCGCCTTTTCCATCTGGTGGATGATGTGCGGTTCGGTCGCGACGATCATCGTGTCGCCGTCGAAATCCTTGGCATATTGCAGGATACCACTGGTCGACCCGACATAATCGGCATGATCCAGAACGTGCGGCGGGCATTCGGGGTGCGCGGCGACGGGCGCGCCGGGATGCAGTGCCTTGAGCTTGAGTAGTTCCGTCTCGCTGAACGCCTCGTGCACGATGCACACGCCCGGCCACAGCAGCATGTCGCGACCCACCTTGCGATTGATATAGCCGCCGAGATGCTTGTCGGGGCCGAAGATGATCTTCTGGTCCTTGGGAATCTGGCTCAGGATCTTCTCGGCCGACGAGCTGGTGACAATGATGTCGCTGAGCGCTTTCACCTCGACCGAGCAGTTGATGTAGGTCAGCGCGATGTGATCGGGGTGCTTGGCGCGGAACGCCGCGAACTGCTCGGGTGGGCAGCTGTCCTCAAGCGAGCAGCCGGCGTCCATATCAGGCAGGATGACGGTCTTGTCGGGCGACAGGATCTTGGCCGTCTCCGCCATGAAGCGCACGCCGCAGAACGCGATCACCTCGGCATCGGTCTCGGCTGCCTTGCGGCTGAGTTCGAGCGAATCGCCGACGAAATCGGCAAGGTCCTGGATCTCCGGCTTCTGGTAGTAATGCGCCAGGATCACCGCGTTGCGCTCCTTGCGCAGGCGTTCGATCTCGGCACGGATATCGACGCCGGACAGGTTGCTCGGTGCGTTCATTCTGGGACCCTCGTTCTTTGGCCCCACATGGCCTTGTCGGGGGCCGCGTTCAACCCATTGCGGGCGAGGAATGCCGCTACTTCTTCGTGGCGTCACGGGCCTCGATGTCCTTCATCACCTGATCGGGTGAGCGTGAGGCATCCCAATGCTCGCGCACCTGCGCGCTGCGTTCGGGCGGGAAGGTGACGACGACGCGGACGTCGCCGAGACCCGCGGCGGTCAGCGGCTGCGCGAGCAGCCGGGCGAGGGCGCGGCGGGCATGCTCGCGTGCTTGCGCCATCCGTTCGGGGCTGCGCGCTTCGCGTCCGGCGACATCGGCGGCACGGGCCGAAGTTCGCTGGCTCAGCGCTTCCGCTGCCTCGCGCGTCACGAACAGCCCGCTGGTGTCGACCAAAGTGCGGCGGCCCTCGTCGGTATTCGGCGCCGCGACGATGACGTCGGGGGCATCGACGATCAGCGTCTTTGACTGCGCATTCCATTGCAGGTCCCGATCGCGCAGACCGGATAGGTCGACATGATAGGCGACCGAATAGGGCATCTTCACGACCTGGTCGCTGCGCAGCCAGCCGAAACCGCGAATGTCGGAGGCGGTTGCCTGGACGATGCCCGAAAGCTCGGCGACCTGGAGCTTGCCGCTCCCGGCAAGCTTGGCGGTGACGATCTGGGTTACCGGCGCGCCACCCTCTTCGGGCAAGGTCGCCATACTCGTCTCGGAATAGCGGTCCCAGGCGATCCATGCCGCCGCCAGGATTATCGCGGCCGCAGCGGCGATCAGCAGGCCGCGGATCAGGGCATCGCGCTTTACGATATCCGCCATGCGCCATCCTCGCTTCCGGTCACGACCCCGCGCTGCCGCAGATCGATCAGATGCGCGAGCACCGATCGTCCCGCCGCGCCAGTCAGCCGCGGGTCGAGTCCGACGTACATCTTCTCGACCATCGCCGGGATGTCGCCGATCTCTTGTCCCAACAGGCGCAGGATCTGCCCCTCGCGCTGCTTGCGGTGCCCCATCATCCCGCGCACCAGCCGCTGCGGCGTCTCCACCGGGTCGCCATGTGCCGGGTAATAGACGCGGTCCGTGCGCGCGCGCAGTTTCTCAAGGCTGGCCATATAGTCGCCCATATCGCCGTCGGGCGGGGCGATCACGCTGGTCGACCAGCCCATCACATGGTCGCCGGTGAACAGTGCGCCGCTTTCCTCCAGCGCGAAGCAGAGGTGGTTGGAGGTGTGGCCGGGGGTCGCGACCGCGCTGAGCGTCCAGCCCTGACCCGTCACCTGCTCGCCATCTGTCAGGACGCGGTCGGGTTGATAGTCGCGATCGAAGGCCGCATCGGCACGCGGGCCGTTGTCGTCGAGCGCGAGCGGCGCGCAACCGATGATCGACGCGCCGGTCGCGGTCTTGATCGCGCGGCTCGCCGGACTGTGATCGCGATGCGTGTGCGTGCACAGGATCGCGACGACCGGACGGCCATCGATCGCCTGGATCAGTGCTTCGATATGGCTCGGCAAATCGGGACCGGGGTCGATCACCGCCAGATCGGTGGTGCCGACCAGATAGGTTTCGGTGCCGGTATAGGTGAACGCCGACGGGTTCGCCGCGAGGATGCGGGCCACCAGCGGTTCCAGCCGGATCGCTTCACCAGTTGCGGGATCGGTCATGCGGCCGAGATGGCGGCTCCGACGGCGCGAGGCAAGGCCGGAGCGGGGACAAACAAGTTGGGCCGGCCGCCATAGGGGTAGCGACCGGCCCGGTTGGAGCAACCTCCGCGGCGATGGGCAGCATAACCGCGGATTCTCCTCCTCCCATCTCGTTAGTGGCGGCGATCAGTCCTTGCCGGACTGCACTTCGCGGATCGCCTGATCGATGCCCTTCAGCGCGGAGGCCTTGTCGCTCGCGCTCATATCGCTCTGCATCTCGATCGAGCGGCGAGCCATTTTGAGACCGAACAGGGCTTGGCGCTTGCCCATTTCGGCGCTGGCGATCGCAATGGCATGGCTGTCCCGGGCGGCCTCGCGTGCAGCTTCGGCAGCGTGACGCGATGCTTCGGCGCGGGCCAGGGCGGCGTCGCGTGACGCCATGCCCCGGGCGAGTGCGGCTTCGCGCGATGCGTCGGCGCGGGCCAGCGCGGCTTCGCGCGATGCCTCGGCACGGGCCAGCGCGGCGTCACGTGCGGCCATCCCGCGGGCCATGGCGGCTTCGCTGCGCGCCTCGATCCGATCGGTGCAGATGGTGATGCTGCGGCGCTTGCCTTCGGACCGCTCGACCTTGACGTCGCCATCCTTGGGCGCGCCGCAGCGTGCGGAGATCACGGTAGGCATGTCGGCCGGAATGCCCTCACTGCTCACGACCCTGCCGTCGCGGATGACGATGCGCTTGTGCCCGGTCTGGGCGGTGCGGATGTCACCGTCCTCCGTGATGGTGATCTTGCCGTCCTTGTCGCGGGTGACGATGCGGATATTCTTGACCGTTCCCGCCCCGTTCGGCGCGGGAGCTGCCGCAGGGGCTGCGGCGGGAGCGGGCTCTGGAGCCACGGCCGCATCCGGTGCTGTGGGCGCCGCGGGCGCATCCTGCAGGTCGACGCCGATCGCGTCGCCGACATCGGCGCGCAGGTTCGCCGCCGCCTGGGTGCCCGATGCGGTGAGCGCCAGGCCGGCGAGCGTCAGCGCCGCGGCGCCCGTCACGCCGGCGGTGATCCGCGTGCGCGACTTCCGGTTATGCTTGGCAAGCATTTTCAGCCTCCCCTTCAATTCGTTGATCGTGTGCAGGTGGCAAGCCGCCGAGACCGCGCCCCCATGCGCGGACTTGACGATGGCGCGGCCATAAGCGTGGCGCAGCGCCGGAGCGCGGCCCGAGAGCACCAAGGCGTCGCAGGCCATTTCCTGGTCGGCGCGGAAGGCGCGGAACGCCCGCCATGCGACCGGGTTGAACCAGTGGAGCGCGAGCACGACCAGCGCGATCCAGTTGGCGATCAGGTCACCACGAAGATGATGGCCGAGTTCATGGGCAAGCGCGAGGTTGCGCTCGAGCGGATCGTAACGCTCGTTGAAGTCGCGCGGAAAGGCGACGTATTTGCGCCAGATGCCGAAGGCGAGCGGGCCGGTGGCGGCATCGGTCTCGATCACATGGACGCGACCTTCGGCGACGGTACGCTCGATCTTCGCCCGGCGCAGCAGGCGTGCGCAGAAGCGGCTATGGGCAATCAGGTGATAGGCCAGGAAGGCGAGGGCACCGACCGCCCAGACCCCGACCACGATCGGCAGCCAGTCGATCGGTGCGGCCTCTACCGGAAGGGCGGCGGTAGCGGCGGAGGCGGTGGTAGCCGTCGCCTGCGGGACCGTGATCGGATCGACGATATAGTAGGTGATGACCTCGCTCGCTGTGGCGACCGGTGTCTCGGCGCTTGCGCGCCAGCTTTCCGGAAGCGGGGGCAGCGCGAGGCGCAGGACAGGAAGCGCCCACAGCGCATAGGCGATGTTGGGCCCGAAATGGCGACTCACCGGCTTGCGGATCGCAAGTACCAGCAGCATCAGCAGCGTCGTCGCGACGAACGTCTCGATTACCCAGGCGATCATTGCTTGATCTCCTTCAACAGCGCTTCGATTTCGGCGATGTCTTCGTCTGTGAGCGCGTCGCGCTCGGCGAGATGGGCGACCAGCGGGGTCAGCTTGCCGCCGAACAGCCGGTCGATCAGACGCCGGGATTCGCCCTCGACATAGTCGCCGCGCTCAACGAGCGGACGATAGAGGTAGCGGCGGCCATCCTCTTCGGCGGCGATGCTGTTCTTGGCGAGCAGGCGGCCGAGCAGCGTCTTGACCGTGTTGGCGCTCCAGCCGCGCGACGGGGCCACCCGCTCGGCGACGTCATTGGCCGTGAGGGGCGATTCATCCCATAGCACTTCCATGACGGCGTGCTCGGCATCGCTGATCCGTTCGGTCATTTCACTCCCCTTCGACTACGGCTGTAATCGCCTTGACCACATCTGTAGTCAATAGGCTGAACGCTATCTGAACAGCGTTCCGGGACCGAAATGGGTAGGAAGTGTCGAAACTTCTTACAGTTCGCGGCGAGGTGAATTTCGGTTAACCATGAAAACCCCAGATTTCCGAGGGTTACTCATTCTGGCACGCGGACTGCAAGGTTCCGGGCACACCGCTGTTCACAAGGCGCGTGTAACGCTTCAGGGGCGGGCAACACCATACCGGGTTGCTCGCCTCGCCCGTTTTCGGGGCGCGTCGCTAGATCTTGTAGAGCACCGGAGCGCCGTCGCGGCGGGTGCGGCGACGAAAGATCCTCACGCCATCCTCTTCGAGTCGTTCGGCGGCGCGGGCGCGCGCGGCGGGGTAGATGTCGCCAAACAGCCGCTCGAACGTGCGGCGCCAGCCATAGGTCTCGACCACCATCGCGCGGGCGCGGGCACCGACCAGCTGTGCGCCGTCGTTCCAGAGCTTAACGACATTGGCCGCCATTGCGCCGGTATCGTCGACCGGACCGAGCAGGCCCAGCCCCTCAGGCACGCGATCGGGCATCGCGCCACTGGCGACTCCGATCACGGGCAGGCCGCATGCCTGCGCTTCCAGCACCGAGATGCCGAAGGTCTCGTCCGCCATTGCGGAGACATAGATGTCCGAGGAGGCGAGGGCGCGAGCCAGACCGATCCGGTCCTTTTCAAATCCCGGGAAGGCGATCGGTAGCCCCCGCGACTGCGCGATCAGCCGCTCGCGAAGCTTGCCGTCGCCCATCATCACCATCGCCGCGCCAAGGTCTGCGGGGAGCTTGCGGAACATCTCGACCAGCCGGTCGGCGCGCTTCTCGTTATCGATGCGACCGGCATAGATCAGGAGCGGGCCGTCGCCGGGAAGCCCGAGCGAGGCGCGGTAGCCCGGATCGCGCTTGGACGGCGCGAACATCGATGTATCGACACCCAGCGGCATCACATCGGTCCGCGTGATCGTCTTGCGGGCCAATGTGGCCTGGGCGTCCTCGCTCAGCGCATAGACACGATCGAACTCGCGATAGGTGATCTCGGCATAGCCATAGGCCAGCATGCGCATGAAGCGTGCCGCGAGACCGCCTACCTTCTCCTGCACGACGCGATGGACGTGCGCGTTGGGGAAATCGGTGCGATAGCCCGCGACCAACGTGGTTTCAGGGAAATCGCGCCGGTGATTGATCGCGGTCCAGGGCAGCACCCATGGACAGAGCGATTCAATAATGTCGGGCCGGTAATGGGCGAGCAGGTCGCGCACCGCATCGGTGCGCAGAATGAAGCGGTAATTCGGGCTGCCGCGCACGGGCTCGGCGCCGACCTCCGCAAAGATGTGACGTCCGTTGATCGTCACGCGATCTTCAGGGCCGGGAACGATCTGGAGCAATTGATGCGGGGTATGGTTGAGCACGTAATCGCGCTTCTCGCGGAGGTAAGTGCTGATCCCGCCGCCGCCTGCAGGCGAATAGCTCTGCGTCAAATCACAAATCGTCAGGGACGCACTGTCCCTTGCTGCGACGCCAAGCGTCGCAGCCCGAGGTTGTACGAACATGATACGCTACCTTTACAAAACCGCGCAAAACACCGCGCGGTTGTTACGCGGCTGAAACGCCCTTCTCTTCCAGAAGTTGCGCCAGCTCGCCCGACTCGTACATCTCCATCATGATGTCCGAACCGCCGATGAACTCACCCTTCACATAGAGCTGCGGGATGGTCGGCCAGTCGGAAAATTCCTTGATCCCCTGACGCACGGCCTGATCCTGAAGCACATCGACGCTCTCGAACGCGACGCCCAGATGGCTGAGAATCGAGATCGCCCGGTTCGAGAAACCGCACTGCGGAAACAACGGGGTACCCTTCATGAACAGCAGCACGTCGTTGCCGTCGACGAGGCTCTGGATGTGGGTCTGGGTTTCGTCGGTCATGTCACTCGCTCCGAGGTCATTCATTGTTCGCGGGCACGGCGGTGGTGAGCTGAAGGGCGTGCAGCACGCCTCCCATGCGCCCGCCGAGCGCGGCATAGACAGCCTGATGCTGCCGGATCCGGGGCATTCCCCGGAAGGTTTCGCTCACCACGCGGGCGGCATAATGATCGCCGTCGCCGGCCAGATCGGTGATTTCCACCCGGGCATCGGGGATGCCCTGGCGGATCAGCGTCTCGATCTCTTCCGCCGCCATCGGCATGGTTACTTCGCCTCGATCAGCTGGCGGCGCGCCTTGACGGTCTGCGCCTCGACAGCCTGGCGAACGGTGGCGTCGTCGACATCGACGCCAGCGGCGGTCAGATCACCCAGCAGCTTGCGGATCACGTCCTCGTCGCCCGATTCCTCGAAATCGGCTTGAACCACCGCCTTGGCATAGGCGTCGGTTTCTTCGGGGGTCAGGCCCATCTTCTCCGCCGCCCATTGGCCGAGCAGGCGGTTGCGGCGCGCGATGACGCGGAACGCCATTTCCTCGTCCATCGCAAACTTGGCCTCGAACGCACGTTCGCGATCGTCGAAGGTCGTCATCCCTAAAAACCCCTTGATTGTTCCGCTTGGCAGATAGGTTGGGTGGCGCGGCATGACAACGGGTGTGCCAAATTCGTCCGCACGGGGCTTCGCGCCTCCGTCGCATCGGCTATAGCGAGCGCCACTTGCCGCCAGGGGTTTGCGCATGATTTCGTTTCAGCTTGATGGCTTCGACCTTTCGGCGTTTGTTGCCGCAACGCTTGCCGAGGATGTCGGGCCGGGGGACGTCACCTCCGCCGCGGTGATTCCGGCGGATGCGGTGTTCACCGGGGTGATGGACAGCCGCGATGCAATCGTGGTGGCCGGACTGCCGATCGCGGCGGCTTTCTTTCATGCGCTGGATCCCGGGGTCGAGATTGAACTGCTGGCGGGTGAGGGCGATCGGGTCGCCGCCGGGAGTGACCTGATGCGGCTGCGCGGCAACGCCCGCGCCCTGCTGACCGCGGAGCGCGCGGCGCTCAATGCCGTTCAGCATCTGTCGGGCATCGCGACGATGACGCGCGGTTATGTCGACAAGATCGCAGGGACCGGCGCAACCTTGCTCGACACCCGCAAGACCATTCCGGGGCTGCGTCGTCTGGAGAAATACGCGACGCGGATGGGCGGTGCGCAGAACCATCGCATGGGTCTGTGGGACGCGGCGATGATCAAGGACAATCATGTCGCCGTCGCCGGATCGGTGGGAGAGGCGGTGCGCCGCGCCGTCACCGCCGGCATCGAACGCATCATCGTCGAGGTCGACCGGGTCGACCAGATCGAACCCGCGCTGGCCGCCGGCGCCACGCATCTGCTGCTCGACAACATGGACCCGCCGACGTTGCGCGGCGCGGTGACATTGGTGGGCGGGCGCGTACCGACCGAGGGATCGGGCGGCGTCCGGCTCGACACGATCCGCGCGATCGCGGAGACGGGGGTCACCTATATCAGCGTCGGACGGCTGACCCAGTCGGCGCCCGCAGTCGATATCGGACTGGACTTCGCGCCGGCTTGAGCCTTAGCTGCCCTGCTACTGGGGAGGAGTTTCCATGCGTCCGCAATCGATCGTCCGTTTTGAGCAGGCCTATCTGGGGGCGACGCTGCTCTGGCTGGTGAATCTGGGGCTCGGGTGGAAAACCCGCCTCGCCGCCGCCCACAGCAATCCCGCCTTTGCCGGCAATCCGCAAATGGCTGAGCTGGCGGAGACGATGATGATCGGAACCACGATTGCCACGCTCGTGCTTTGGCTGTTGCTTTGGTATTTCACAGCGCGCCGCGCGAGCGTCGTCGCGAAATGGGCGGTGGTCGTGTTGTTCGGCCTGTCGGTGATCGGCCTGCCGTTCACCTTGATCAGCTATTCGGTGATCGGGACGCTTGGCACGCTGCTCAGCCTTGCGACCTTCGCATTGACCGGATGGGCGACCTGGCTGTTGTTCCGGTCCGATGCGCAGGCATGGTTCGCCGGGGACAACGGTCAGCCGGACACCACCCCGTTCGAATGATCCGCGCGGCGTCGCTCGCTCTGGCGCTGGTCCTGCCCGGCGTGGCGGCGGCGCAGGCGGATCGCTGCGTGGTACCTGACCGGCTTCCCGAAGCTTCGGAGCAGGTTGGCCGCGCCGGCCCGCGCCGCATCCTCCCCGTCGGCGGTTACACGTTGGCGCTGACCTGGAATCCCGGCTTCTGCCGTCAATCGGCCAATCGCGACCGCTTTCAGTGCGATCCAGGCAATCGCTTCGGCTTCGTGCTCCATGGCCTGTGGCCGGATGGGCAGGGGGCGAGCTGGCCGCAATATTGCTCCGCCGCGCCCCGCATCCCGGAGGCAGTGGTACGCCGCAACCTCTGCGTGATGCCCTCTCCCGCGCTCCAGCGCTACCAATATGCCAAGCACGGTAGTTGTTCGGGCCTCCCGCCTGCCGCCTATTTCGACCGGGCGCGGGAGAGCTATGGCGCGATCCGCTATCCTGACATGGATGCCCTGTCGCGCCGCCCGGGCCTGACGGCGGGCCAGCTCGCCGCGGCGGTCGCGCGTGCCAATCCGGGGATGACTCCGGCGATGCTGCGTGTGCAGGCAGGGCGCGATCGCTGGCTCGACGAGATACAGGTCTGCCTCGACACGCGCTTCCAACCGCGCGCCTGCCCAGCGCACCAGCGCGGCGTGCCCGCGCATGTTCCGCTCAGGATCTGGCGCGGAAGCTAGTTCTGGATCGTCGCGGTGCCGGGATGGTGCTTGTCGAGGTGCTTCTTGATGATCTTGAGGTTGCGCGTGTTTGAGCGGAAGAAGAAGTCCGCCGCGTCGCCTACCCCGGGGACCAGGCCGATCAGCCAGTCGAATCCGACATTGCCCGCCATGCGGAACATCGCGCTCTTGGGCATGTTCAGGTTGCGCGCTTCCCAGATCATGTAAGCGCCCATTGCCGCACCGACGATGTCGCCCGCGACCGGGATCAGGCCGATCAGCGAGTCGAATCCGACCGTCTGTCGGGTACCCGGAATGGTGATAACCCGCTCGAGCAGCTTCTC
Organism: Sphingomonas sp. GW821-FHT10C01; assembly: GCF_059415525.1. Taxonomy (NCBI): domain Bacteria; kingdom Pseudomonadati; phylum Pseudomonadota; class Alphaproteobacteria; order Sphingomonadales; family Sphingomonadaceae; genus Sphingomonas; species Sphingomonas sp. GW821-FHT10C01. Next base: position 2,081,470 of record NZ_JBWKNK010000001.1, read on the forward strand.
CATCGTTTCGATGCGATAGCGCACCGACGCGACATCGCTACCGGTGTAGGACAGCACTTCCGGTTCCTGGTCCATGCGCGTCGCTTCGTTCATCGGCCCGTCTTTCATTGTCCGATCTCACGCAGATGCGTGAGCGGGTGCCAGGCGCGCGCATTGGGCTGGAAGGCGCGCAGCCGCACCGCGACCAGCGACCAGCGCAGCGGCTGTGCGATCGGAATATAGGCGGCGTCGGCGGTCAGTGCCATGTCGGCCTCCGCGATCCGCCGTGCGCGTTCGGTCAGGGTCGGCGCATCGCGGGCGGCGTCGATCGCCGCCATCAACGGGCCGCCGCACAAACGACAAGCCGTGACGAGATACCAGCGGCCGCTGTCATAGGGGGCGACGGCGTCGATCAGTCGCAGGTCGGCGTCGGCGTTCTCGAGGACGCGGACCGGTTTCAGCCCCATGTCGAGCAGGTCGCGCCCGATCCGGCTCCATAACAGGGTCGCGCCGGAATCGCCGGGCAGGGCGACGCGAATGAGAGGCGAACCCCCGGGATTGGCGGTTCGCCATGCCGCAACACGGTTGCGCGCGGTGGCTTTGCGCTCTTCCAACGGGAGCGTTGTCCATTGAGGTGCCGCCGGATCGGCGGCCGAATCGAGTTTGCCTGGCAGCAGCGTATCGACGGACTGCCATTCCGGCCGGAACGCGGCTGTCAGCGCGACCCGGTCGATCGCCATGGCGATCGCGGCGCGATTGTCCGCCTTGGCCAGGAACCCTTCGCGCGAGACGATGGCGAGGCCGAACAGACCGGCGGCTGGGTCGACGCGGATGTTCGTCGGCGCGACGTCCGCATGTGCGAGCATCGGCCAGTCGAGATAGGTGCCGCCCAGCACGAGATCGGATTGCCGCGCCGCAAAGCGGACGATCGCTTTCGCCGCCCGCTCGCCGCGCAGCCGCACATTGTCGGCGGGGTCTGGTTCCTCGGCATCCTCACCCGCGTGCGAAGGATCGAAGCCCGGGCGTAGCAGAACCGGACCCGCGCCCGGTTCGACACGGAACGGCCCCGTTCCCGCTAGGGTAGGACGGCGCAGGATGGCGAGTTCGGGTTGGGCGAACAGCTTGAGCAGGTCCGGGCGCGGGCGCTTCAGCCGCACCTCGACGATCTGCGGGGTCATTTCGACCACCTCGTCGATCACCGCAACGAAGGGAGCGATGGCGATGCGACTGTTCGGTGCGATCGCACGATTGAGGCTGCGTACGACATCGGCGGCGGTGACTTGCTTGCCATCGGGCCATTCCGCCGCGCGCAGACGGAAGATGTAGCTGCGGCCGCCATCGGTGACGATCCAGCGCTCGGCCAGCCCAGGTTCGATCCCGCCGCTGGCATCGTAGCGGACCAGCCCCTGTGCGGTAGAATCGATCATGAGGCGGTTGGTGAGATCGAGCTCGTTGCGCGCCGGATCGGCGAGCTTCGCATCGCCGCCGATCGCGCTCACCACCACCGCGATATCGTCGGGCCGTCGATCGCAGCCACCCGCAAGCAATGCCAACGCGGCGGCGAGGGGCAGGGCGGGGCGGAACATACCCCGGTTTATGTGGCTGGGGCGGGGAATCCAACCCCGCCCCAGTCTCCTCTCCGTCCTTTTGCAGGACTTATTTGCAGGCTCTTAGTTCTTTTCCTTGTCCACCAGCTGGTTCGCCTTGATCCAAGGCATCATCGCGCGCAGTTCCGAACCGGTCTTCTCGATCGGGTGGGCGGCGGCGGCCTTGCGGCTCGCCTTCAGCTCGGGCTGGCCGGCGCGGTTGTCGAGGACGAAGTCCTTGACGAAGCGGCCCGACTGGATGTCGGCAAGCACGCGCTTCATCTCGGCCTTGGTCTCGTCGGTGATGATGCGCGGGCCAGTCTTGATGTCACCATATTCGGCGGTGTTCGAGATCGAGTAGCGCATGTTGGCGATGCCGCCCTCATAGAGCAGGTCGACGATCAGCTTGGTCTCGTGGAGACACTCGAAATAGGCCATTTCCGGGGCATAGCCCGCCTCGACCAGCGTTTCGAACCCGGCCTGGATCAGATGGGTGATGCCGCCGCACAGCACGGCCTGCTCGCCGAACAGGTCGGTCTCGCATTCCTCGCGGAAATTGGTCTCGATGATGCCCGAGCGGCCGCCGCCGACGCCGCTGGCATAGGCGAGCGCCACGTCATGCGCGTTGCCCGACGCATCCTGATGGATCGCGACGAGGCAGGGGACGCCGCCACCGCGAACATATTCGCTGCGCACGGTATGACCCGGGCCCTTGGGCGCGATCATGATGACATCGATGTCCGCGGGCGGATCGATCAGGCCGAAATGGACGTTGAGGCCGTGGGCGAAGGCGAGCGCCGAGCCGGGCTTCATATTGCCCTTGAGATCGCTTTCCCAGATCGCGGCCTGATGCTCGTCGGGCGCCAGGATCATGACGATGTCGGCCCACTGCGCCGCTTCCTTGTTCGACAGAACCTTGAAGCCGGCGGCTTCCGCTTTCTTCGCGGTCGCCGAACCCTCGCGAAGCGCGATCGCTACCTCCTTGACGCCGCTGTCGCGCAGGTTCTGCGCATGGGCGTGGCCCTGCGAACCATAGCCGACGATGGCGATCTTCTTGCCGGTGATCAGGTTCAGGTCGGCATCACGATCGTAATAGACACGCATTTCGAAAATTCCCTTTCGTCATTCGTGCGCGGTCGGCGTCATTCCGCCGCGCCCTGATTTCATGCCCGCTATCGGGCTTCAGTTGATCCGTAGCGCCGTCAGGCCGCCTCTTTGCCCCGCGAGATGGCGACGATGCCTGTCCGCGCGACCTCGATCAGGCCAACTTCGCCCATCAGTTCGATGAACTTGTCGATCTTCTCGGTCGAACCGGTCACCTCGAACACGAAGCTCGACGTGGTCGCATCCACCACTCGGGCACGATAGACATCGGCCAGGCGCAGTGCCTCGATCCGGTGGTCCCCCGTGCCGGCCACTTTCACCAGCGCCAGCTCGCGCTCGACGTGGTCGCCCTCGGCGGTCAGGTCGTGGACCTTGTGCACCGGGACCAGCCGGTCGAGCTGCGCCACGATCTGCTCAAGCACATGGGGGCTGGCCGAGGTGACGATGGTAATCCGGCTCACCGCCTTGTCCGACGTAATCTCGGACACGGTCAGGCTCTCGATATTATAGCCGCGCGCGGTGAACAGGCCGGCGATCCGGGCGAGGATGCCCGGCTCGTTGTCGACGATCACGGCAAGCGTATGCCGTTCGGCTTTCTCTTCCTTGATGTGCATGGGTTCAGACCAGTGCCTTGGCTTCGTCGTCCATTTCGCCGGAAACCTCGGCGGACTGGAGCATCATGTCGGTATGGGCGGCACCCGATGGGATCATCGGGAAGCAATTGGCGAGTTTCGCCACGCGGCAATCGACGATCACCGGCCCGTCATGGGCGAGCATCGCGGCGATGCCGTCGTCGAGCTGATCGTTGCCCTCGATGCGGATGCCCTTCCAGCCATAGGCCTCGCCCAGCTTCACAAAATCCGGCAACGCGTCGCTATAACTCTCTGAATAACGGCTGGAATAGGTCAGTTCCTGCCACTGGCGCACCATCCCCATATATTCGTTGTTGAGGATGAAGATCTTGACCGGCAGGCGATACTGGGTCGCCGTGGCCAGCTCCTGGATGTTCATCTGGATGCTGGCTTCGCCGGCGATGTCGATCACCAGCGCATCGGGATGACCCAGTTGCGCGCCGATCGCGGCGGGCAGGCCATAGCCCATCGTGCCAAGGCCGCCGCTCGTCAGCCACTTGTTCGGGCTTTCGAAGTCGAAATGCTGGGCCGCCCACATCTGGTGTTGGCCGACTTCAGTGGTGATGATCGGCGCCTTGTTCTTGGTCGCCTCCCACAGCGCACGGATGGCGCGTTGCGGCATGATCTCGTTGCCGTCCTCGGGGAAGTCGAGACACTTGACCGCACGCCACCCTTCGATGCGCCGCCACCATTCGGACAGGTCGGGCTTTGGATGCTGCCGCGCCTTCCAGATGCGGATCATGTCTTCCAGTGCATGGCCGACATCGGCCACGATCGGCAGATCGACGCGCACCGTCTTGTTCATCGACGACCGGTCGATATCGATATGGATTTTCCGCGCATGCGGCGCGAAGGCGTCCAGACGTCCCGTCACGCGATCGTCGAACCGCGCGCCGACCGCGATGATCAGGTCCGCCTGGTTCATCGCATAATTGGCTTCATAGGTGCCGTGCATGCCCAGCATGCCGAGCCACTGGTCGGATGAGGCCGGGAAGGCGCCAAGGCCCATCAGTGTCGACGTGACCGGCGCACCGGTGATCTTGGCCAGCTCGCGCAGCAGCTGCGACGCGCCGGGGCCGGAGTTGATGACGCCGCCGCCGGTGTAGAAGATCGGGCGTTCGGCCGCGGCGAGCATCTCGACCGCGCTCTCGATCAGCGTCTTGTCGGCCTTGACCTGCGGGCGATAGGTCTTGTGCTGGATCGGGCCGGGCTTGCTGTAGCGGGCCGTCGCGATCTGGACGTCCTTGGGGATGTCGATCACCACCGGGCCGGGGCGGCCCGATGTGGCGATATGAAACGCCTCATGGACGGTCGCGCCAAGATGCGCCGGGTCCTTCACCAGATAGTTATGCTTGGTGCAGTGGCGGGTGATCCCCACCGTGTCCGCTTCCTGGAAAGCGTCCGATCCGATCAGGTGCGAGGGCACCTGTCCGGTGATGACGACCATCGGGATCGAATCCATCAGCGCGTCGGTGATGCCGGTAACGGCGTTGGTCGCGCCGGGGCCGGACGTGACCAGCACGACGCCGGGCTTGCCGGTGGCGCGGGCATAGCCCTCCGCCGCGTGGGTCGCCGCCTGTTCGTGGCGGACTAGGATGTGCTTGATCTTCGTCTGCTTGAAGATCGCGTCGTAAATGGGAAGTACGGCGCCACCGGGATAACCGAAGATGACTTCCACACCGAGGTCGTTGAACGCCTCGATCAGGATGTCTGCTCCGCTTTTCTCGGTCACTGTACGTCTCCTTCCGGTTTTTCCGCACTGCAATAGCAGTTGGGGAATGGCGCTGCTATGCGTATTAAAACTACGTGTCAAGCATAAAGATTGTAATAATCATGCTAAATTAGCGAGTTGGTTGGTAATATCTGTCGAATCTGTGCGCGGCCAGTCCGCTGGAGGCTGGTGGCGCAGCCAGGTATACTGCCGCTTCGCGTATTGCCGCGTTGCCGCCTGTGCACGCTCCAGCGCCTCGTCTCGGGTAAGCGAACCCCTTATAAACGCAGCGATTTCCGCGACGCCGATCGCCCGGCGCACCGGCGCGTTGGCGGAGATGTCGCTGCGCTGCAGCAAGCTTTCGACCTCCGCGATCGCCCCTTCGTCGAACATCGCGCATAGGCGACGATCGCAACGTTCAGCGAGCCAGGCGCGGTCGGGAAGCAGGATCAGTGGCACGAGGTCGATCGCCTCGCCAATCCCGCCGATGCGCTCGGCCTGCCAAGCCACAAGCGTTCGGCCGGTCGATCGTACGACTTCCAACGCGCGGGCGATGCGCGTCGTGTCGGCCGCGTTGAGGCGTGCAGCGGCGTCGGGATCCGCCTCGTCGAGTTGGCGATGGGCTTCCGCGACCGGAAGCGCGCGCACGTCGGCCCGGATCTCGGGATCGATCTCCGGTACCGGCGCGATCCCGTCGAGCAGGGTGCGGATATACATACCGGTCCCGCCCGCCAGCACCGGCAGGCTCCCGCGCTCATGCGCCGCCGCGATCTCCACCTTCGCTTCCTCCGCCCAGCGTGCCGCCGAGTAATCCGCGGCCCCCGTGACATGGCCGAACAGCCGGTGCGGCGCCTGCGCTTCCTCTTCCACCGATGGCCGCGCGCTGAGTACGCGCAGCTCGGCATAGACCTGCGCCGAATCCGCGTTGATCACCGTCCCGCCGGTGCGCTGTGCGAGCGCGATCGCCAAAGCGGACTTGCCGCTGGCGGTCGGTCCTGCAATGAGCGCCACCCTTGGCTTTTGGGAGTGCGGCATGTTCATCGTTACGCTGATAGCAGCGGATCGGCTTGAAGCGGGCGATATTTCCTCCGCGCAACACAAGCTGCGCGATGCCGGCTGCGCGCCCGGCGAAGTGCTTGAGCTGGAAGCGGGCAGGGCGGTGGATATTCCCTTCGTCGCCAACCCGGACCAGGCTCGCGTCGCGCTTGAAGGCGCATTCGACTGTGTCGACATCGTCGTCCAGCCCAGCGAGGGCCGCCGCAAGCGCCTGATCGTCGCCGACATGGACTCCACCATGATCACGGTCGAGTGCATCGACGAACTGGCCGACTATGCCGGCATCAAGGCGCAGATCGCCGAGGTGACCGAGGCGGCAATGCGTGGCGAGCTCGACTTTGCCGAAGCGCTCGATGCCCGCGTCGCGCTGCTCAAGGGGCTGGGCGCCGACGCGATCGACCGCTGCCTTGCCGAGCGCGTGCAACTGATGCCCGGCGCGCGGACGCTGGTGCAGACGATGAAGGCCAATGGCGCGACCGCGATCCTCGTCTCGGGCGGCTTCACCCGGTTCGCCCAGCCGGTGGGCGAACAGATCGGCTTCGACCGGGTGATCGCCAATGAACTGTTGATCGAGAATGATGCGCTGACCGGCACCGTGACCAAGCCGATCGTCGATTCCACGACCAAGGAGACGACCTTGCTTGGCGCGGTCGCCGAACTCGGCCTCGACGCAAGCCAGACGCTGGCGGTAGGCGATGGCGCCAACGATCTCGCGATGATCAGGAAAGCGGGCCTCGGCGTCGCCTATCATGCCAAGCCGATCGTCGCAGCCGCCGCAGGGGCGCGGATCGATCATAACGATCTCACCGCATTGCTCTATGCTCAGGGCATCCCGCGCGGCGAGTGGATCGACTGACCGCCTAGTTCCGCACCGGCACGCAGGATCCAACCCCGCGGCACGCGCCACTTGCTTCGGCGTTGGACGCGAAGGGGCCGACCAGCACGCGGGTGAGGTTGCCCGCCTTCACATAGGAGATTTGCCGTCCGGGAAAGCGGCCGCTCATCTGCGCGCCAAGGCGGCGTGCGTTGCCCGGATCGCCGAACGCGCCCAGCTGGAGCTTCCAGCCGCCATCGCGGACCGGCGCCGGACGCGGCGGGGCGGCGGGTTGAACCGCTGGGGGCGCTTGGCGTGATGCCGGACGTACGATTGGCGGGGCGGGGCGTGTCTGCCCGGTCTGGGGCGGGCGCTCCTCGGTCGCCATGGGTACCGGACCCGCCGGGATGTCAACGCGTGCGATCGGATTGCCGGGGCGCGAGGATGGCGGGGGCAGCACCGCGGCGACCTGAGGCCGACCCGCGTCGCGTTCATATTGCCGGGCGAGCTCCAGCCCCTTTTGCCGGTCGGCCAGCGGGATATGGCGGTCCATCTGCGCCTGCGCGGTGGACGCCTGGGTCATGCCCTGCGCCGCCGCGCGCACGGTCAGCGCATAGGCGCGCACCCAATCGCGCGCCACGCCGTCGCCGTTGAAGTACATCGTACCCAGCACATATTGCGCGCGCTGCTCGCCACGGCCGGCAGCCTTGATCAGCCATTGCTCGGCTTCCGCGCGCTTGTTGTTCTCGAACAGGGTCAGGCCATAGCTTTCTTCGGCCTGCGGGTGGCCCTGGAGCGCGGCCTTGCGGTACCATTCCTCCGCAATCGCGCGATCGACCGGAACGCCACGACCCAATTTATAGGCCTGGCCCATGTTGAACTGCGCGTCGGCGTCGCCCGCATTGGCGGGGCCGCGCCATTCGGCGAGGGCCTTTTTATAGTCGCCGCGCTGCCAGGCATCGACGCCGGCTTTCACATCGGCATGCGCGGGCGCTCCGGTAAGGAGGCTCGCGGTCAGCAATATCGCCAGGGAAATCTTACGCATACGGCCAATTCCTGCTCGCATCGGCATCCATTGGATAATGCCAGTTAACCAACATCTGGCCAAGTAATGCTTGAGCAAGCGTTAAGCGCGGTCCGATGATACCCGAAATGAACATTGCGCCCATGATTGTCCCATTAACCGCTTCATTAACGGCTTCTTAGCTTCCCACTGGCATCCCAGCGTTGGGCAACCGGGATTTTCAGAGGGGTAGATGCGCGTACTCGCGATGGCATCACAAAAGGGCGGATCGGGTAAAACCACGCTCAGCGGGCACCTGGCGGTGCAGGCACAGCGCGCGGGCCATGGCCCGGTCGTGCTGATCGATATCGATCCGCAAGGGTCGTTGTCGGACTGGTGGAACGAGCGTGAGACGGATTTCCCCGCCTTCGCCCAGACCACCGTTGCCCGGCTCGCCGCCGATCTCGAAGTGCTGCGTCAGCAGGGCTTTCGTCTCGCGGTGATCGATACGCCTCCCGCCATTACCATGGCGATCCAGAGCGTGATCCAGGTCGCCGAACTGATCGTCATTCCGACCCGACCTTCGCCGCACGATCTGCGCGCGGTCGGCGCTACGGTCGACCTATGCGACCGCGCCGGAAAGCCGCTGATCTTCGTGGTCAACGCCGCGACGCCCAAGGCAAAGATCACCAGCGAGGCCGCGGTCGCGCTGTCGCAGCATGGCACGGTCGCTCCGGTCACACTCCATCAGCGCACCGATTTCGCGTCGTCGATGATCGATGGCCGCACGGTCATGGAAATCGACCCGAACGGCAAGTCGGCGGCTGAGGTTACTGCGCTCTGGCAGTATATCGGCGATCGGCTCGAGAAGAATTTCCGCCGTACCGTTTTCACTGCGCCCGCCGCGACCCATGTCGCATTCACGGGGCGCACTCAGGGTGGCTTTGGCCGCCGGGTGGTGAGCTGATGTTCGGTTCCGCAAAACCCACCGCGTCGCTCTCCTCGGGCCTCCTGGCTCGTAAGGGCCAAGCCCGTCCCGCGATGCGCCCGCAGGGGTTCGTCGGCCTCAATCCGGGGACGTCGCTTGACGATCTCGGCTGGAACGACATGGGCTTCGAGGGCTTCGAATCCGCGCCGCCCGTGAATCATGAGATGCCGCAGGTTCTCGCGCAGCGCCATGCGCTCGCCGAGGAGTTCGCGCCGCAGCCGCCGGTTGCACCGCCAGTCGTGGAGCGGCCGCAGCCGCTTCTCGAGCCGGAGCCCGTCGCGCAGCCCGCACCGATCGTACAGCCTGAACCCGTCGCCGAACGCGCGCCGGTGATCGTTGCAGCGCCTGAAACGCCGGCACCGCGCCCCGTTTCGACCGCTACCGCCGCTCGCATCGGGCGTGAGGTCGCCTCGAAAAAGGGTAAGGCTGCCTTCACGCTGCGGCTCGATACCGAACGTCATCTCAAACTGCGTCTCGCCTCGGCCCTGTCAGGCCGCTCGGCGCAGATACTCGTTACCGAAGCGCTCGACGCGTTTCTGGACACATTGCCCGAAGTGGGGGCGCTGGCTGACCGGCTCCCCGCGGGCAAGGCTCGCTGAACCGGGGGATTGGAGCCATGAACGCACGTCGTTTTCTCACCATCGGGGTTTCGGCCTTCGTGCTTGGTGCGCCGATCGTGGGCGGTCCGTCGCTGATCGGCGGTCTCGCCGTCGCCAGCGATGCCGTCGCGCAGGACATGCAAAGGGCCGCGAAGGAAGCCCAGGCGGCGCGCAAGGCGCTCAAGGGTGGCAACCCACAAAAGGCCGTGACCCATGCCGAGGCGGCGGTCGCGTTCGACCCGAAGAATGGCGAGTATCGCCAGCTTCTGGGTGAAACCTACCTCTTTGCCGGACGCTTCGTCTCGGCGACGCAGGCGCTGAACGAAGCGCTGTCGCTCGATCCGGCCAATGGTCGCACCGCGCTCAACCTCGCGCTCGCGCAGATCGCGGTGGGTGAGTGGAACACAGCGCGCCAGACGCTCGAAACCCATGCGGGCAGCATCCCGGCCAGCGATCGCGGCCTCGCGATCGCGCTCGCGGGTGACCCCGGCACCGCCGTAGCGTTGCTGTCTGACGCCGCGCGTCAGCCAGGCGCCGACGCCAAGACGCGCCAGAACCTCGCGCTCAGCCTAGCGCTTGCCGGCAATTGGCAGCAGGCACGTGCGGTCGCGAGCTTCGATGTCTCGCCCGGCCAGCTCGACGCTCGGATCATGCAATGGGCCAGCTTCTCGCGCCCGCAGAACGCCTATGATCAGGTCGCTTCGCTGCTCGGCGTGACGCCGATTGACGATCGCGGCCGGCCCGAACAACTCGCGCTCGCCCGTTCGATGACCACAGCGGTCGCCGCGCAGCAGGTTGCCGACCCAGTTGAGGCGTATATGCCCGACACCGGCGTGGCTTCCGCCGCTGCTGCGGCGCCAGCGGCAACTGCGGTCGATACCGCGATGACCGGGACCGTGATTGCTCCGGCGATCACCGCGCCCAGCGGTAACCAGATCGTCTTCGCGCCGCGCCAGGAGGTTGTCCAGGCGATCCCGGCTCGAGCCGCCGCGGCGGTCAAGCCGGCTCCGGCTCGCGTCGAGGTCGGCGCGCGCAAGCCGCTTGCCATCGCGATCAAGGCGCCGGTGGAAGAATTCAAGCCCGGCAAGGGCAGCTGGTCCGTCCAGCTTGGCGCCTATGACAATGCCGGTGTCGCACAGGATGCGTGGGGCCGCGCGGTTCGCCGTACCCCGCTGCTCAAGGGCATGACCCCGACCAGTGCCAGCGTCACGACCGGCGCTGGCAATTTCCAGCGGCTCGCGGTCGGTGGCTTCGATCGTGCCGGCGCCGATACGCTGTGCCGCAAGGTGCGCGCAGGCGGCGGTAAATGCTTCGTCCGCTCGGGCGCGGGCGACAAGGTAGCGAGCTGGGGCAAGCCCGGACGCGTGCAGGTCGCCTCGCGCTAAACGCACGGATCAAGGAACAAGGGGGAAGGCCGGGCATGTCGCCCGGCCTTTTCCGTTTCAGGCGATTTCCGCGCCACCCTTGAACAGACGAACAGCCTTGCCTTGAACCGGCAGGCCGTCGAACGGGGTGTTGCCCGCCTTGCCTGTCATCCGGTCCGAGTTGATCTGCCACGGCGCTTCCGGGTCGATCAGGACCAAGTCGGCAGGCATTCCCGTCGCTAGCGTTCCGGCCTGGATCCCAAGCAGTTTCGCGGGGTTACTCGCAACTAGCGCGAACAGCCGGTCGAGCGTGATCCGTTCGTCGCGGACGAGGCCGAGGGCCAGCGTCAGCAGCGTCTGCGCGCCCGCCATGCCCGGCGTCGCATCGGCGAAGGGCAGGCGCTTCTCCTCCGGCCCGCGCGGATCGTGGCTCGAGCACAGGATGTCGATTGTCCCATCCGTCAATGCCGCGAGTGCCGCGCGCCGGTCGCTCTCGTCGCGAAGCGGCGGAGAGAGGCGGGCGAAGGTTCGGAAATCGGTGACGTTGATGTCCGACAACAGCAGGTGCGCCGGGGTAATCCCACAGGTGACGGGCAGACCGCGATCCTTGGCGCGGCGGATCAGGTCGAAGCCCGCCGCCGTGGTCACCTGACGGAAGTGGATCGCCGCGCCGGTCTGTTCGACCAGCATGAGGTCGCGCGCGATCGCCAGCGCCTCGACCACTGCCGGGGCCGAGGGAAGTCCGAGCCGCGTCGCGGTCTCGCCCTCGGTCGCCACCGCTTGCCCGGCCAGTCCGGCATCCTCGGCATGGGCGATGACGGTCAGGCCGCAGTCGCGCGCATAGGCGAGCACGCGGCGCATCACGCCCGAATCGGCGATCCAGCGGCGCCCGGTCGATACCGCGCGGGCACCGGCTTCCGCATTGATCGCGAATTCGGCGAGGTCCGTGCCGTCCAGCCCGCGTGTCGCTGCGGCGATCGGGTGCACCCACAGCTCGGGTTTGCCCATGTCGGCGGCGCGCTGGACGATGCCGGGGCCGTCGAGCACCGGTGACTGGTCGGGCATCAGCCCGATGCGCGCGATGCCGCCTGCACGGCACGCCGCCTTGTCCATCGCGAAGGCGCCGAGATCGATCAGGGCAGGGGCGAGCAGCTTGCCCCCGCACTCGACGACCTCAGCGCCATCGGGCGCATCGGCGGCGATCTCGTGATTGGCGACGAACAGGTCGCCCTGGCGTTCGCCGCCCTCAGGGCAGACCAGCCGGGCGTTGCGGAAGATCAGGTTCATGCCCAGCCCTCCACGCCGCGCGCGCGTCGTGTCAGCACGTCGAGGCACGCCATGCGCACCGCGACGCCCATCTCGACCTGTTCGGTGATGGCCGAACGGCCTGGCATGTCTGCCACGGAAGAGGTGATCTCGACCCCGCGGTTCATCGGTCCGGGATGCATGACGAGCGCATCTGGCTTGGCCCGCTTCAACCGTTCTTCGGTGAGGCCGTAATTGAGGTGATATTCGCGGGTCGAGGGGATGTACGCCCCCGACATGCGCTCGTTCTGAAGGCGCAGCATCATCACCACGTCCGCCCCCTCCAGCGCCGCATCGAAATCGGTGAAGGGCGTGACGCCCATCTTCTCGATCGCCGCCGGCATCAGCGTCGAAGGCGCGACTACCCGCACCTCGGCGGCCAGAGCGGTCAGTGCCAGGATGTTCGACCGCGCGACGCGGCTGTGCAGGATGTCGCCACAGATCACGACCCGCTGGTGCGCGATACTCCCGCGGCGGCGGCGGATCGTCAGCGCGTCAAGCAGCGCCTGTGTAGGATGCTCATGGCTGCCGTCGCCGGCATTGAGCACCGGGCAGTCGACCTTGTCGGCGATCAGTTGCACCGCGCCGGACGACATGTGCCGGATCACGATCACGTCGGCGCGCATGGCGTTGAGGGTCATCGCCGTGTCGATCAGCGTCTCGCCCTTTTTCACGCTCGACTGCGCGGCGTGCATGTTGACCACGTCCGCGCCCAGCCGCTTCCCCGCGATCTCGAAAGACAGCAAGGTCCGCGTCGAATTCTCGAAAAAGGCGTTGATCTGGGTAAGGCCAGCGAGCCGGTGGTCGCTCTTGGCGCGGCTGCGATTGGCTTCGATCCATTGTTCCGCTTCGTCGAGCAGGAACAATATCTCGTGCGGCTGAAGCCCGGAAATGCCCGTCAGGTGCGCGTGCGGAAACACGGCGCGCCCCTGAATCTGGGCGCCGGGGCGATGATCGATCGGCGGTTGCATTAAACCCTGCGGTTAGCGGTGCAAGGCGGAGGGTGCAAGCCGCTTGACCGATCGTTTCGCCTGCGAGACGTTGATGCGCGATGAAGACCTATTTCGCGATCCTGCGGCATCACCTCACCAGCCTGCACCGTTTCTCGGGGCGCGATACCGTTGACCGGTTCTGGGCGTGGGCAGGGACGGTGGTCTGCCTGCTGTTCATCGCGTTCATTCTCGCCGTGATGCCCTTGATGGTCAGTTCCTTCGCGCGAATGGACCGTTTCGCGCGTGAAAATCCGGAACTGGCCACCCGCACGGTCGGCCCCGGCCATTATTCGGTGACCATCGAGGGATCCCATCCGGAACTGATGCCCGATTTCGGCGCGTTCATTGAACTGACCGCCGCTGTCACAATGATCGCAATCGTTCTCCTCGGCGCTTCGCTTGTCCGTCGCCTTCACGATACCGACCGCAGCGGACTCTGGGCATCGCTACCGCTACCGTTCCTGTGCGCCGGTCTGTGGGGCACGAAGCAGTTACTGGGGAATCCAGCGCCGGAATCGGATTTACAGGGACTTGCCCTGCTGTTCCTCAACAACGTGATCTATCTGGGCACGATCGCGCTGCTCATGCTTTTCACGATGCTGCGCGGTACGCCGGGGGACAATCGCTACGGACCGCCCCCGGCCTAACTGGCTAGTCCCCCGGCTGCGTCGCCGGCCGCGGCGCGGGGCGGGCAGGGGCCGACAGCGCCTTGTCATACCAACGACCAAGGTCGGCATGCATCTTCGCCAGCTCGTCGGGGTTCAAATACACCATGTGCCCCGCCTCATAATAAGTGAAGTCGATGTTCCGCTGCAGCCCTTCGTCGAGCAGCATGTGCGAGGCATCGAACTCCGCGCCGAAGAACGGGGTAGCGAAGTCGTAATAGCCGTTGACGAACATCACCTTGAGATAGGGGTTGGTGCGCATCGTCCAGGCGAGGTCCAGCCCGGTGTTGGGCGTGGTCTGGGGCTGTGTCGTATTGGGCGCGCGGTGGTTCCAGTCCCAGTTGAAGCCGGGGCCGCGGGCGGTCATGCGATAGGTGAGGTCGGTCTTGTAGCCGAGCACGCGCGTCGCATAATCCTGAAATGTCGCGACGAACGCGCCAGAGATCGCGGTCGATGAGGGGTCGTCGCCCGGGCTGTCCGCATTGGCGTCGGTCATGTTGAGCGTGTAGCGCGAATCGAGCCGCCCCGCAGCCAGCCGCCGGTCGCGCAGCAGCTCGGTCTGGAAGTGCGACAGATCGATGCGCAGGTCCGCGCGCAGGATAAAGGCTTCGCTGAGCCCGATATAGGCGGCCATCTGCTTCGCGACCGCCTGCTTCTCCTCCGCCGGAATGTTCGATCCCTTGGCTAGCGCCGCGGCATAGGCACCGGTGGTGAAGCCGCGTACTTCGTTGAGGAAGACGCGCAGGTCTGCCGGGCGGTTCTGCAGGCGATTATGGTACCACGCCGTCGCTGCCATCGTCGGGAACAAAGTCAGGTAATTCTGGTCATAGCCCGACTGGCGAACGCCATAGTTCATGATCGTCGAGAACTGGACCATGCCGTTGAGGCTGACGCCCGCCTGCTCCAGCTTTGCCGCGACGACCGGGTTACGCAGCGTGCCATAGCTCTCGCCGAACAGGATCTTAGGGCTGCGCCAGCGGTTGTTCTTGGTGATATAGCGGGTGATTGCCCGCGCGAAGCCCTCGGCATCCTGATCGACGCCCCAGAAATCCTTGCCCGTCTTCTCGCCCAGCGGGCGCGACCAGCCCGCGCCGACCATGTCGATGAAGACGAGGTCGCTCTTGTCGATCAGCGAATAGGGATTGGGCCCGAAGCCATAAGGGGCAGGGCGGATATATTCCGGGTTGGCGGTGGTGACGCGGATCGGCGCGAAGCTGCCCATATGCAGCCAGATCGTCGGCGAACCCGGTCCGCCGTTGTAGAAGAAGGTGACCGGGCGATCCGCGCCGCCGCCGTCCTTCGTATACGCCGTGTAGAAATAGCTCGCGGAGGGTTTTGCATCGTCATCGCGGATCGTCAGCGTGCCGGCGGTCGCGGTATAGGCGATGCGCTGCCCGCCAACCGTCACGCTGCCCTTGCTGACGGCGCTCTGCTCCTCGACCGGCGCGCGGACCTGTGCGGCCTCGGCCTCGGCCTTGGCGTCCTTGGGTGTGGCGGGTTTATCCTGTGCGAGCGCAACCGGTGTCAAAGCGGGCATGGCAAGGAAGGTGGCGGCGAGAAGCAACTGACGCATGGAAACCCCCGAGTCTCTAGAAGTTGCGCGACGCTGCCAATTCGCGAGCGCTTGTGCAACATTGTCTCACGGGAAACCGCTCAGCCGGTGGCCAGCCCGTCGATTGCCCCCTGAAGGATGTAGCTGGCGGCAAGCTTATCCACGCGCTCGGCGCGCTTGGCGCGCGACAGGTCCTCGGCGATCATCTGCCGCTCGACCGCCGCGGTCGACCAGCGCTCGTCCCACAGCAGCACCGGCAGGCCCATGTCCTCGACATTGCGTGCAAAGGCGCGGGTGGACTGGGTACGCGGACTGTCGGTGCCGTCGAGATTGAGGGGCAGGCCGATCACCAGCCCCTTCACCTGCTGCTCCGCGATCAGGACTGCCAGCGCTGCTTTATCGGCGGTGAACTTGGTTCGCTTGATAAGGTGCGCTGGGCTGGCGAAGGACCAGCCCGCATCGCAAAGCGCCGTCCCGATCGTCTTGGTTCCGACGTCGAGGCCCAGCAGCCGCCCGCCCTGTGGCAGCGCCTCGCGAAAGGCGTCACGATCGGTCGTGATCAAGACTTGAACGCCTTGAGCCGCCGCTCGGCATCGGTGCGGACATTCGCCCAGAACAGCGAATAGTCGAACACATGATAATTGTTGCCGGGTAGCACATATTGCCCGCCGATTCCCTCGGGCGGGTTGCCGATCGTCAGGACGCCACGCGCGTCGCACCGTGCCGCAACAATGCCCTTCTGGAGCGCCGCGCTCGAAAAATCGGCGGAGGGGATGAGGGTGCCGAGATTGGCCGATGCCTCGGCGCTCACGTCCGGTGTCCCGGTGATCGGGTTGGTACAGATCATCGGCGTTCCCGCGCGCTTCTGACCGGTGAAGCCATTCGAGGCGTCGAACGTGTCGAGCAGCAGCGAGGGATCGGCCGGCTCGGCGAAGCTCTGCCACGACAGGATGCAGCCGGTCTGGTTGGCGGCGGTACATTCGCCGAGGCCCAGTTTCGGGAGGTCCGCCGTCTTAGACACCGGCCAGCCCACGACATAGGCCGCGACCACACGCTTCGCGAGCGGCTGTCCCGCCACCCGGTCGTGCAACAGCCGCGTCAGGTGCAACGCGCCCTGGCTGTGGCCGGCAAGGATGATCGGACGGCCGCCCGCTTCGCTCAGGAACTGGTCGAACGCGGCGGTGACGTCGCGATAGGCGAGGTCCAGCGCCTGCTGCGCATCTTCCTTGCTGGTCAGGAACGCGCCGAAGGTCGCCTGGCGATAGCGCGGCGCCCACACCGCGCCCGCGCCGTTGAACGCGCTTGCCTGCCCCCGCAGGAACAGGGCGGCGCGGTCATTCGCCTCCTTGTCCTCCAACGGCGCGTTCCAGTGCGCGCGATTGAGGTACGAGGTCGGGTGGATGAAGAAGACCGCAGCCACCGGTTCCTTCGCCGCCGCATATCCTTCCGGTACCCACAGCGCCGGATTGCCCGGCTTGTCGGGCCGCGCCAGCCACATCTCGGCGCGCTTGTAACTGTCGGCGGGCAGCGCCGCCTGCGACTCGAATCGTCCGCCCGGCACCATCGCCTGCCGCAGCAGTTCGGCACCCCAGATTCGATAGGCAAAGGTTGCTGCAATCGCGAGCACGATCAATACCGCCACGATATAGAGGAACTTGCGTGCCACTCAGGGCTCCTGTTGTGCATTGCAGCATAATGCGCTGCCGGGCAATCGCGTTCCGTTGCGCGATGGTTGCGAAGGATGCAACCTTGATGACGTTGCACCGTAGGGGAAGGGCAGGCGCATGACGATTCGCATTCAGGATCAAGATGAGCGCTGGCCGCTCCTACCTTTCCTGCTGGCCGGCCTGGGCCTTGTTACCGGGTTGGTCGCCCATTTGATCCTCGGCACCGGCTATCAGCCGCAGATCAGTGCGGTTCGCCTGGCGTTGCTGAGCTTCGTCACCGTCTCGGCGCTGGTCTTTGCCTTTGTGGCGGTTCGCGATGATCTGCGGCGTTCGATCGGCTTCGCATTGGGCTGCGGCGTGATTTCGGCGCTGATCCTGTATTTCAACGGGGCCACGTCGGACTGGGGCGATACGGAGGGGTGGCGCGTATTCAGCCTGGCGCTGGCGATCGGTATCGCCGCGCCGCTGTTCCAGGCGGGCCGTGAATCGGGCTTCCGGCCGATTTCCTACCCGCTCGCCTATGACCATGCCTGGACCAACGCCATCCTGTGGTGTCTGGGTTGGGCATTCGTCGGCGTGACACTGTTGCTGAGCTTCCTGCTGGCTGCCCTGTTCCAACTGATCAAGATCGATTTCCTCAATGATCTGCTCCAGAAGGAATGGTTCTGGCGTCCGCTGATCGGATTGGCCTTCGGCGTCGGCCTCGCGCTGCTGCGCGAGCATAGCCGGATCGTTTCGCTGCTCCGGAGCGTCGCGATGCTGGTTCTGGGCGTACTGGCGCCGGTGCTGGCGATAGGCCTGGGCCTGTTCCTGCTGGCCTTGCCCTTCACGGGGCTTCAGCCACTGTGGGACGCGACCAAGTCGACCACCCCGATCCTGCTCGGCTGCACACTTGGCGCGCTGTTGCTGGTCAACGCGGTGATCGGCAACGGCGCCGACGACACATCGCGCAACCGCGTGCTGCGCTGGGCGGCGTTGTTGCTTGCACTCGTGATCTTCCCACTCGCCGGGATCGCCGCAGTCGCCACGGGCCTTCGCATCGGCCAATATGGCTTCACGCCCGAGCGGCTTTGGGCGCTGACCTTCGTCATTCTCGCCAGCGTGGTGGCCATGGCCTATCTCGTCAGCGTGATCCGTGGTCGTGCCGGTTGGGCAGAGAAGGTGCGTCCTGCCAACCTCAACCTGGCCATCGTCACCTGCGGCGTTGCCTTGCTTCTTGCTACGCCAATCCTCAGCTTCAACGCGATCTCGACCCGCGATCAGGTCGCGCGGCTCGAATCGGGGCGGATCAGCCCGGACAAATTTGATTGGCGCGCGCTTGCGTTCGACTTTGGAGCGCCGGGGCGTCACGCACTCGAACGGCTCAAGAAATCGTCCATCTCGACGATCCGCACCAAGGCGACCGAAGCGTTCGCCGCAAAGGATCGCTGGGAAGCGCCTGATGGCGACAAGGCAGTGCGCGAGGAGGCACTTGGCAAGACATTGCGTATCCTGCCCGCCGGAACTGCGCTAGCACCCGAACTGCGCGTGGCGATTGCGGCCAATTGGCAGTGTCGCGACAAACCGTGCACGCTGAGCTTCCAGCCGGGCGAGCGCGAGGCGTTGCTGTTGGTCGATTCCTGCTACCTGCCGTCGCCCACGGCAACAGCCGCCCCGGCAGCGGAGGCCGGTTCTCCACCCGTCGTGACGGTGCCCGCGCGCGCCTATTGTCCGATTGGGAGCCCGGAACGCTACGTGTTGAACGGCGGTAAGTGGATCAGTATCGACAAGCTTCCAGGTCGGGCTGAAGACCCGGCTGCACGCGCCCGGATTGCCGAAGGGATCAAATCCGGTGCAGTGCAGATCCGCAAGGTCGAACGCCGCCAGATTTTCGTCGGCGGAGAGCCCGTCGGCGACCCCTTCGAATAACCGCGCTTGATGCAATGGGGGCGTCGCTGCTAGGCGCCCCTTCATGTCCGTAGATACCGCAACCGTGAAGAAGGTCGCGAGCCTCGCGCGCATCGCGATCAGCGATGCCGATGCCGAGCGCCTCGCGCCCGAGCTCAACAACATCCTCGGCTGGATCGAGCAGCTCGGCGAGGTCGATACCTCGTCGGTCGAGCCGATGACCGCCGTTATTCCCAACACGCTGCGCCTGCGCGACGACGTCGTCACCGACGGCGGCATCCGCGACGACGTGCTCGCCAACGCCCCGCTCGCCGAGCATGGCTTCTTCACCGTGCCGAAGGTGATCGAATAATGACCGACGTTACAACTCTCGGCGTCGCCGCGCTGCGCGACGGTGTCCGCACCGGCGACTTTTCCGCGGTCGAGGTCGCCAACGCCTTCGTCGCCAAGGTGAGCGCCGCCAAGCCGCTCAACGCCTTCATCGTCGAGACGCCCGATCATGCGATCGCCGCGGCCAAGGCCGCCGATGCCGCGCGTGCGGCGGGTGAGACGCTCAAGCCGCTCGCCGGCGTGCCGATCGGCATGAAGGACCTGTTCTGCACCAAGGGCGTGCAGACCACCGCCGCCAGCCACATGCTGGAGGGGTTCACGCCGGTCTATGAATCGACCGTTTCGCAGAAATTGTGGGACGCGGGCGCGGGCATGCTGGGCAAGCTCAACCTCGATCAGTTCGCGATGGGCTCGTCGAACGAGACCAGCTATTTCGGCAATGTGATCTCGCCGTGGCGGCGCAAGGACGGCGGCAACGCCGCGCTCGCTCCTGGCGGGAGCTCGGGCGGTTCGTCCTCGGCGATCGCCGCGCGCCTCGTTCCCGCCGCGACCGGCACCGACACCGGCGGCTCGATCCGCCAGCCTGCGGCGTTCACCGGCATTTCGGGCATCAAGCCGACCTATGGCCGTTGCTCGCGCTGGGGCGTGGTCGCCTTCGCCAGCTCGCTCGATCAGGCCGGTCCGATGGCGCGCGATGTGCGCGACTGCGCGATCATGCTCGAGGCGATGGCGGGGTTCGACGTGAAGGACGCGACCTCGCTGGACATGGCCGTGCCCAATTGGGAAACTGCCCTGTCCGCCGATCTGCGCGGCAAGAAGGTCGGCATCCCCAAGGAATATCGCGTTGACGGCATGCCTGCCGAGATCGAGGCGCTGTGGCAGCAGGGTATCGACTGGCTCAAGGACGCGGGCGCGGAGATCGTCGAGGTCTCGCTGCCGCACACCAAATACGCGCTCCCGGCCTATTACATCATCGCCCCGGCGGAAGCTTCGTCTAACCTCGCCCGCTATGACGGCGTGCGGTACGGCCAGCGCGACCTGCCTGATGGCGCGAACCTTCAGGAGATGTACGCCGCGACCCGCGCCGCGGGCTTTGGCCCCGAAGTGCAGCGCCGTATCCTGATCGGTACCTATGTGCTGTCGGCGGGCTTCTACGACGCCTATTACACGCAGGCGCAGAAGGTCCGCACGCTGATCGCGCAGGATTTCGAGAAAGCATGGGCGCAGTGCGACCTGTTGCTCACCCCGACCGCGCCTTCGGCTGCGTTCGCGCTGGGCGAGAAGTCGGCCGATCCGCTGGCGATGTATCTGAACGACGTCTTCACCGTGCCGTCGAGCCTCGCGGGCATCCCGGCGATGTCGGTGCCCGGCGGCCTCGACAAGGACGGGCTCCCGCTCGGCCTCCAGATCATCGGCAAGCCGTTCGACGAACAGGGCGTGCTCAACGCGTCACTCGCGATCGAACAGCGGGCCGGGTTCACGGCGCGGCCGGAGCAGTGGTGGTAAGCGCCTAACGGCGCTTGTCGTCACGTTCGGCACTCTTCTGCTCCGCCTTCGCGAATATCGCCGGGTCGTCGTGATAACAATTGAGGACGACCCCGCTCGTGATAAGCTGGATCGCTAAGGCGACGAACCAGAATAGAGTGGTGACGTAGGCGATGCTGGTGGCCAGAAAGCCGCCAAGCCTGCCTGCACTGTCGTCCCCGCCGCCCAGCAGCCCCGGATAATATTCGAGCGCGGGTTCGGAGTTGGCACATTCAGCCTTTACCCGTTGCCAGTTGCGGGCGATCGCCTGCTGCGCAGTGTCTGCGGCGCCAATCGACAGGCTGGCCGAGAATGCGGACGCGAAGCCGAAGCTTGCGATGAAAAACCATTCCAGCAGGAATTCCGCGATCTTTACAATGCCCTCGTCGGGGCGACCCTGAACGGCCAGCGTTGTCGATTCGAAATAGTTCAGGACCAGATAGCCGAAGCCGGCCAGCAGCACGGATTGAATGGCCAGAAACCATGTCGTGCGCTGGTGCATCAGTTCATT
Source organism: Sphingomonas sp. GW821-FHT10C01 (assembly GCF_059415525.1). Classification (NCBI taxonomy): domain Bacteria; kingdom Pseudomonadati; phylum Pseudomonadota; class Alphaproteobacteria; order Sphingomonadales; family Sphingomonadaceae; genus Sphingomonas; species Sphingomonas sp. GW821-FHT10C01. The sequence continues at coordinate 2,102,739 of NZ_JBWKNK010000001.1, forward strand.
TTCGTGGCGGACATAGTCGATGTGCGCGCGGTAGAGCGCGTCTACTTTCTGGAAGTTGAGTGCACGCAGTTGAGCCGAATCATTGCTGTCCGTATCCTGGTCCCCCACTGACTTCCCCTCCAAAAGTCGTTTCGTTACCGATACTGACAGCGATGCCGGTATTCGCAAGCGGGATAGGACGGCCCTGAGCGCGGCGCAGCGCGGTCGATTCTGATGGAAAATCCGCAACGCTTGGGGGTGTCGTCGGCAAAAAGGCCGTGCTAGCGGGTTCGGCATGACCGAGACTTCAACTTCGACCTATCGCATCAAAGGCGCAACCGGTGAGTGGGAGGTCGTGATCGGCCTGGAAGTCCACGCCCAGGTCACGTCCAACGCCAAGCTCTTCTCGGGCGCCGCGACCGAATTCGGCGCCGAGCCGAACACGCAGGTATCGCTGATCGACGCCGCGATGCCCGGCATGCTCCCGGTGCCCAACCGTGAGTGCATCCGTCAGGCGGTGCGCACCGGCATGGCGATCGACGCGCAAATCAACAAATGGTCGCGGTTCGACCGCAAGAATTATTTCTACGCGGATCTGCCGCAGGGCTATCAGATCAGCCAGCTCTACCACCCGCTGGTGGGCGAGGGTGAGATCGAGATCGAGGTGGAGGGCGCCACCAAGACCATCGGCGTTGAGCGCATTCATGTCGAGCAGGATGCCGGCAAGCTGATGCACGACCAGCATCCGCGCCTGTCCTATGTCGATCTCAACCGCTCGGGCGTGGCGCTGATGGAGATCGTCTCCAAGCCCGACATGCGCTCGCCCGCCGAGGCGGGGGCGTATCTGTCCAAGCTGCGCTCGATCCTTCGCTATGTCGGCTCGTGCGACGGCAATATGGACCAGGGCTCGATGCGCGCCGACGTCAACGTTTCGGTGCGGCGTCCGGGTGAGGAATTCGGGACTCGTACCGAGACCAAGAACGTCAACTCGGTCCGCTTCGTCATGCAGACGGTCGAGATCGAGGCATTGCGCCAGATCGACGTGATCGAGAGCGGCGGCAAGATCGTCCAGGAAACTCGCCTATTCGATCCGGACAAGGGTGAGACACGGTCGATGCGCTCCAAGGAGGACGCGCATGACTATCGCTATTTCCCCGATCCCGACCTGCTCCCGCTTGAGCTTGACGACGCGTTCCTCGACGCGTGCCGAGCCTCGCTCCCCGAGCTGCCCGACGCCAAGCGCGCGCGCTACCTCGCGCTCGACATCACCCCGTATAATGCGGGCGTGCTGACCGCCGAGGTCGAATCCGCGCGCTATTTCGACGCGCTGCTCGCCGCGGGCGCCAAGGGTCCCGCGGCGGCCAACTGGGTCACCTCGGAACTGTTCGGCGCGCTCAACAAGCTGGGCAAGGATATCGAGAACAGCCCGGTCGCACCCGCTCAGGCGGCCGAATTGCTTGGCCTCGTCGCTGACGGCACCATCTCCAACACGCTCGCCAAGCAGGTGTTCGAGATCATGCTCGAAACCGGCGGCAGCCCGGCGGCGATCGTCGAGGAACGCGGCCTCAAGCAGACCAGCGACACCGGCGCGATCGAGGCGGTGATCGCTGACGTCCTCGCCAAGAATCCCGGCCAGCTCGAACAATATCGCGGCGGCAAGGAGGCATTGTTCGGCTTCTTCGTCGGCCAGACGATGAAGGCGATGGGCGGCAAGGCCAATCCGGGCGTGGTCAATGAGCTGCTCAAGAAGGCGCTCGTCGGCTGAACGGGCAGGGGACAGATCGATGAAGCACATGCCGTTCCTGCCCCTTGCCGCGCTCGGCCTGCTGCTTGCTGGCCCGGCCACGGCGCAACGCATCGCTCCGCCGCCCGTCAACGACGGCTATGACTGGGCGATTCGCATCGACGAGGAGAGCCGCGTGCCGAGCGCTATCCTCGCCTATGAGGTCGACGGCACCGACGATCAGCCGCTCAACTTCAGCTGCGAACAAGGTGGAAACCGGATCTTCGCGAGCATTTCCGGCGGCGATCCGGCATTGCGCGGGATCGTCCTCAGTTCGGGCCCGCAAAGCTTGCGCCTTCCGGGCACGACCGAGGCGAACGAGGACGAGCCGCCGCACTTCACCTCGCAGGAGATCGTGGGCAACTCCCCGTTCATCCGTGCCTTCGCCGCCAATGGCTGGCTGCGGATGACCGCGCTGGGCCAGGCGACCGGCATGACCGGTAGCGCGGCAGGCAAGCAGGCGATCAAGCGCTTCGTGACATTCTGCACCCGCTAGCGCTGCGGTCTGGCGGAATCTGATCCCGCTTGCGCGCGTCCATTCGTGCGATAATTTCCTCCCGGGGCAGCGTTCCGGCGACTCGCCGGAACGCTTTTGAACAGGGGGATTTCGATGCCATCCAAGGGATTGGTGCGTCATGCGTGCGCCACGCTGACGGCCGTTGCCGTGATCTTGCCGGGCATTGCCGCGGCACAGGATTCGGCGGTTCAACAACCAACCGCTGCGGCAGTACCAGCGGTTGCCGCGCCGGCGCCGGCCTATCTCACGGATAGCGGTTCGCCGTTCGGCGCGGTCGAGGTCTCTGATGAGGACGCCGCGAAGCTCGAAATGCCCAAGCTGGCATTCGCTTCGACGCCCGCGGACGAGAAGGACTTCGACAAATATTATTACTTCGTTCGCACTGGGGTTTCCTATGCGGATGCCTATCGCGACATCGTCGAGTGCGACGGCTACGCGCGTGGCCTGCAGAGCGGGGTGACCTATACCCAGGTCCCGTATCCCTATTACGGCACGTTCGCTGGTGCGGCGGGCGGCATGATCGGCAACGCGATGGCGATGATGATCTTCGGGTCGGCCGAGAAACGCCGCATGCGCCGCGTGAACATGCGTAGCTGCATGTACTACAAGGGCTATGCGCGTCACGGCCTTAAGAAGGATCTGTGGGAGGAATTCCACTTCGAGGAAGGGCTTTCCGACATGCCTGAAAGCCGCCGCTTCGACTATCTCAAGCGCCAGGCGCTGGTCGCGGCGTCCGCGAAACCCGAAGGAAAGGAGCTGGGGCTGTGAAGCGCGTGTTGATCGCCACCGCGGCGCTTGCCGTCTGCATCTCGCCCGCTTTGGCCAAGAAGGACAAAATCGTCTTCGTCACGGCCTCTGCCGTGAAGGACCAGCCCGCCCTCGCGCTCGACCCTGCGCGCGCATATATTCTGATCCGCTCCAACGTCGCGATGCCGCTGCATTTGATGCGTATCCCGAGCAGCGAGGATCAGGCGAAATATGATGCCCTGAAGGCGGACGCCTTCGCCGAGGCACGTGAGAAATACACCAAGAAGAAGGCGGACTACGAGAAGGCGAGGGCAGCGTATGACAAGGCAAAGGCGGCTTATGACAAGTCGCCCAGGACCGTGGTCAAGCCGGTGCCGCCCGTGGAGCTGGTCGAGCCGACCGAGGCGAATTTCGAGTTCGTTCCCTTCGGATTGATGACGGGCGTGTCGATCGGCCCGCTCTTCCGCTTCGCCAAGGGGGAGGCGGGCGCATCGACCTATCTCCACGAGATCACGCCCGGAAAATATCGCATCTATGGCACGCTTTCGACGCTGCCGAGCGCGGGCGCCGCGGGAGGCTGCTTCTGCATGGGCAGCGTCGCGTTCGAGGTGAAGGCGGGACAGGTCACCGACCTCGGCTATTTGCGCGCACTGATGCCGGACGAGGTCAAGCCGCAGGAGGGCGACGCGACCCGCCTGTTCGACGGCGAGAAGGTAGCGGGTTATCAGTTCATCCAGGCAGCACCGGCTTCATGGCCGCTCGATCCACGGCTTTCCAGTGCGACGATCGTGCCCGCCAAATTCTGGCCGGTTGGGAAGATGCCCAATTATTTCGGTGTGTCGGTCGGGCGCATGCCGCCGATCGCGGGCGTCATGCGATACGACCGCGACCGCATCGTCGATCTGACGGCAACGCAATAGGCTTACGCCACCGGCTGCATCGGCGTCGCGGGCGGATCGCCCTGCGGCGCGGGCGCGGGCACGTCGATGTCAGGCTGGGGCGGGTGGATCTCCGGTCCGCCCGGTGTCGGTTGTCCAGGCTTGGGGGCAGGGGGTGCCTCCGGTGGCGGCACGGTGGGGCGGATCGGGGGTTCTACGGGCATCGGAAGACTCCTTTGCCCGGTTAACGCACCACGCCGAGCCCTGGTTCATCTCCGCCAGTCTCGTCGCGCAACGTCTCTGTCACATCGTGCATGCATCGCCGCTTGCCCCGGCCACCTGCCTTGCTATAGAGCGCGCCGACCTGCGGTGTCCTGAATGCGGGCGTGGCGGAACTGGTAGACGCGCTGGTTTTAGGTACCAGTATCGAAAGATGTGGGGGTTCGAGTCCCTTCGCCCGCACCAGTTTCCGCCCGGCGCGCGTGGTTGGACGCCGCGAAACCGATTCCACTTCCAGAGCAGGAAGCCTGAAAGAAATGCAGACTGTCGAGACGTTGAACGAGGGCCTGAAGCGCGCCTACACCCTGAAGATCACCGCGAAGGATATCGACGCACGCGTCGATGCCGAGGTCAAGCGCGTGGCGCCGACCATTCGTATGCCCGGCTTCCGCCCCGGAAAGGTTCCCGCGAACCTCGTCCGCAAGATGCACGGCGAAGCGCTGACCCAGGACGCGCTCAACACCACGATCCAGCAGGGCGTTCAGCAGCTTCTGGCCGATCACAAGCTGCGCCCCGCGATGCAGCCTTCGGTCAGCCTGGAAGGCGATTTCGCGCCCGGCAAGGACGCCGAAGTCAAGGTCGAACTGGAAGTGCTGCCCGACGTTCCGACCCCGTCGATCGAGGGCCTGAAGCTCGAGCGTCTGCTCGTTCCGGTGGACGAGAGTGCGATCGACGCGCAGCTCGCGCAGATCGCCGGCCAGCAAAAGGCCTGGGAAGACGCCCCCGCCAAGCACAAGGCGAAGCAGGGCGACCAGGTCACGATGGACTTTGTCGGCAAGGTCGACGGCGTCGCCTTTGACGGCGGCACCGGTGAAGCGATGGCGGTCGAGATCGGCACCGGCCGTCTGATCCCGGGCTTCGAGGACCAGCTCGTCGGCGTGAAGGCCGGCGACGAGACCCAGATCGAAGTGACCTTCCCCGAGGACTATGGTGTCGACACGCTCGCCGGCAAGCCCGCGACCTTCGACCTCAAGATCACTTCGGTGAAGACCTCGGGCGAGACCAAGGTCGACGAGGATTTCGCCAAGAATCTCGGTCTTGAGAGCCTCGATCAGCTGCGCGGTATCCTCAAGGGCCAGCTCGAGAGCGAGACCGGTGGCCTCACGCGCACCTATATGAAGCGCAAGCTGCTCGACCAGCTCGCCGCCGGCCATGACTTCCCGGTTCCGCCGTCGATGGTCGAAGCCGAGTTCCAGCAGATCTGGGCTCAGCTCGAGCATGAAGCGAGCCACGAGGAAGATCCCGAGGCCGCGAAGGCCGAGCTGGAAGCCGAGAAGGGCGACTATCAGGCGATTGCCGAGCGTCGCGTGCGCCTTGGCCTGCTCCTGTCGGAAATCGGCCAGGCGAACGGCGTCGAGGTAACCCAGGCGGAGATGAACCGCCTGATCGCCCAGGCCGCTCAGCAGTATCGTCCGGAGGACCAGCAGCGCTTCGTTCAGTACATCCAGCAGGAGCCGATGGCAGCTGCTCAGCTGCGCGCGCCGCTGTACGAGGACAAGGTCGTCGACTTCCTGTTCGAGAAGGCCGAAGTGACCGAGCGCGAAGTGACGCGCGAGGAGCTTGAAGCCGCGATCGAGAGCGAGGAGGGCGCCGTCCCCCACGTCCACGGTCCGGGCTGCGGTCACGACCATGACCACGACCACAAGCCGGCGAAGAAGGCCAAGGCCAAGAAGGACGAGGCCGCTCCGGCCGAGGACGTGAAGCCGGCCAAGAAGGCTGCGGCGAAGAAGGAAGAAACGGCGGCTGAGGAAGCCGAGGCGCCTGCCAAGAAGGCCCCGGCCAAGAAGGCGGCTGCCAAGGCCGATGACGCGGCTGAGGAAGCGCCGAAGAAGAAGGCTCCGGCCAAGAAGAAGGCCGACTAAGGCTTTCTCACGCGCAAGCGATACAAGGACCCCGCCTCGCCACCCGGCGCGGCGGGGTTCTTCGTTTCAGGCGAAGATTTCGGTCAGTTTTGGCGTGCTGCCGAGCTTCAGTTGAGCAACCGTAACCCGGCGGACCAGTATGATTGCAACGCTGGCCAGCATCAGCCCGACCGCACCCTTGATCATCAAGGGAATATTGCCGTTTTCCTCGCCGAAGCTGCGGACAAGAAAGGCCAGGACACCATTGCCCAGCCACAGTATCCACCAACTGGTGATCACCCAATGATTCTTCGAATGGTCCGTTTCGCCGTGGCTCGCGTTCCATAGCTCGCGCATCGCCTCAACAGGCATGATCAGGTTGGCGAAAGGAACCACGAACCACCAGATTCGGGACGCGGGGCTGAACTTCATTCCCTCGACCCCGCAATCGACGAGGTTGCGGCCCGCCACATAGATCCAACGTCCGAAGACGATCAGCGTCAGAGCCCATACGCCCATGATCGCAAACGGATAGATATGCTGCACGAGCAGGGCGTAAATGAGATAGGATGCCGGAGCGAAGGTCAACCAAGCCAGCAGGATCGGTATTATGATCGCGTCGATGAAGACAAGGATCGGCACGACGATAGCAAGAATCTGCAACTCGCCTGCACGCATATCTTTTCTCCCCGATCTTATGGTCGAGATGGCGGCGGGAAAGCACGTCGTCAAACGACAAAAGGGTCGAATACTGACGGCATCCCCCTTATGGCTGACGCGATGAATCCTTCCGTTGCTGTCATCCTGCCCTGCTACAACGAAGAAGCCGCGATCGGGCAGACCGTCGCGGCCTTCCGTGCGGCGCTCCCTGGCGCCGCCATCTATGTCTACGACAACAACAGTCGCGACCGCACGGTCGAGGTGGCGCGTGCGGCTGGCGCGATCGTCCGCGGCGAGCGGATGCAGGGCAAGGGCAATGTCGTCCGCCGCATGTTCGCCGATGTCGATGCCGATATCTATGTGATGGCGGATGGCGACGCGACCTATGACGCCACCGCCGCGCCCGCGATGATCGACAAGGTACTGAACGACGGGCTCGACATGGTCGTCGGTACCCGCATCCATGAGGCCGCCGATGCCTATCGCCGCGGTCATGTCCTCGGCAATCGCGCGATGACCGGACTGCTCGCGCGGCTGTTCGGGCGCAGCTTCACCGATATCTTCTCGGGCTATCGCGTCTTCTCGCGTCGCTTCGTGAAGAGCTTTCCCGTGCTCTCGGCCGGGTTCGAGATCGAAACCGAGATCAGCGTCCACGCGCTCGAGCTCAAGATGCCGGTGGGGGAGGTGGAGACCCGCTATCTCGCCCGACCCGAAGGCTCGGCGTCGAAGCTCTCCACCTATCGCGACGGCTTCCGCATCGCGCGGACCATCCTGACGCTCTATCGGATCGAAAAGCCGATCCTGTTCTTCGGACTGGTCGCCGCCGCGCTGGCGCTGCTGGCGGTGATCCTTTCGGTGCCGCTGGCGCTCACTTATGCCGATACCGGCCTGGTTCCGCGCTTCCCGACGGCGATCCTCGCCACGGGCCTCGTCATCCTGTCGGCGCTCAGCCTGTTCGCGGGATTGATCCTCGATACGGTGGTGCGGGGACGACGCGAGATGCGCCGCCTCGCCTATCTGGCCGTGCCTGGGCCGCTTCGCCCCGAATAGAAAATCCTCCCCCGCCGGAGGGAGATGGCGGAGGAGGAAGGCGGGGAGGCGTTTGAGCGGACCCTAGAAGCGGTAGGCGACGAACAGCCCGCCATGCCATTGGTCCGGGGACCCGCGCCGCACCACCAGCGGCGCATCGGCGGCGTCGCCCATCAGCCGCGAATAGCCGCCGACGGCGGTGACCATCCAGTTCCGGCCGAGCATGTAGCTGAGGTTCAAGCCCGCGCCGACATCCTTCAGGCCGCTTTCTGCGCGATAGACCGGCAGGCCGCTCCGCACCGCCTGCGCCGCGGTCACCCCGAAATAGGTGCCCATATAGTCCTTGTCGGCCCAGCTCGCCTTGGCACTCGCCGATGCGAAAAGCGTATCGCTCAGGTTGAAGCGGATGCCGGCCTCGCCTTCGCCGACCAGCCCCTCATGTCCGCCGGCGACATCCTTGGCGAGCGAGACGCGGACCCAGGCCTGGCGATACTCGAGCGAGAGCGCGCCGCCGGCCTCGATCGCGGTACCGACATCGCCGAGTCCGCGCAGGTCCTTGTTGCGCTTCTCCTTCCGGTCGCGGCGATAGCGTACCAGTGGGCCGGCCTTGATCGCGAAATCCTCCGACGGCTTCAGCCGGATGATGTTCACCCCGATCTCCGGCCCGCGGATGTAGGCGAGGTCGCGATACTCGACCGAGACGAAGGGGAAGGGCTGGAATTCGAACTCGTCAGATCCTTCGAAGTCGGGCGCATAAATGCCGCCTGCACCCAACATCACCTGCCAGTCGCCCTGCTGCGCTTCGGCGGATTGCGCGCGGGCCTGCGACGCGAACAGGCAGAGCGCGGGAAGGATCAGGAGCGGCAGCGGGTTGCTGAGACTGACGCGGCAGCGGAGTGCAAGCATGACTGGCATCGGGGATACTCCAGGGGATTGGGCCAAGGGGTTGGCCATGGAATTGGGGTGTCCGGCCTATACGCCGCTGGCCGCTGCCCCCGATTTCGCGCCGGTATCGGATTGTTGCAGATTGTTACGGGTGCAGACTCGGCCTTTGCCGGGCGCTATCTGGCGAACATGGCAAGGCAGGAAAACCCGCACATTCTGGTCGTCGACGACGATCGGCAGATCCGTACGATGCTGGCCCGCTATTTGAGCGACAATGGCCTGCGTGTGACGGCGGCTGAGGACGGGCGGCAGATGACCGACCTGATCGGCAAGTTCAATTTCGACGTCGTCGTGCTCGACGTGATGATGCCGGGCGACGATGGCTTCATCCTGTGCCAGCGCCTGCGTGCACGCAGTAACGTCCCGATCATCCTGCTCACCGCACGCGGCGAGGATACCGATCGCGTGATCGGGCTCGAGCTGGGCGCCGACGATTATGTGGCCAAGCCATTCAACCCGCGTGAGCTGCTCGCGCGGATCCGCGCCGCATTGCGCCGCGCCGCGATGGTGGCGAGCGCGGCGCCGGAGATTGTCGCGGATCGCTTTCATTTCGCCGGTTGGGTGCTCGACACGGGGCGCCGCACGCTGGTCTCGCCGGGCGGCTCGCTGGTCGAGTTGACCACGGGCGAGTTCGACCTGCTCGCGGCACTCGTCCAGCATCCGCAACAGGTCCTGAGCCGCGACCAGCTGCTCGACTATGTCCATGGCCGCTCCAGCCTGAACATCGATCGCAGCATCGATGTCCAGGTCAGTCGCCTGCGCCGCAAGGTCGAGCCCGATCCGCAGGCGCCCGAACTGATCAAGACCGTCCGCAACGGCGGCTATTTCTTCTCGGCCGCGGTCGATCCGGTAGCTGCCACATGATGCCGCGCCAGCCCTTTCTCAAGCTGCCTCGCCTCAAGCTGTCGGTACGGCTCGGTATCGCGATCATCCTCGCGGTGCTGGCGTCCTTTCTGCTCGATCAAACACTGCGCATGATGATCCCGCCGCCGCCCTTCCTGATGGTTGAGCGCGACTGGCTGGTCGCGACCGTCGCCGACGCGGCGCGGGCGCCCGAAGGAACGAAGCGCCCGGCGGATGCTGCCGACTATCTCGTGTTCGCGACCGTGACCGCGCCTCCGTTCGAGCAGGGCGGTCGCGGAGCGGCGTTCGCCGGTGGACTCCGCGCGTCGCTGGCCGAAGCGCTGAGCCGACCGGAGCAGGATGTCCGCATATGGGCGGATACCTTCAGTGACAATGCGTGGGAGCGGTCCTCCGATACCGCCGTTGCGATCATTCCAAAGGTGCCGATGCTGCTGACAGCGGAGGAACTGGCGAGTAATCGCAGCAGTGTGCTCGGTCGGCTCGAGATGGCGGTGCGCCGCGCCGACGGGCGCTGGCTGTTGGTCACCGCGCGCCGCACGACCGATGCGCGCTGGCACCAGATGCGGATGGTGCTGACGTTCGCGGGTAATTTCCTGATCCTGATGATCTTCTCGATCTGGATGGCGCGCAGCATCGTCGCGCCGCTCACCCGCCTCGCCAATGCCGCTGAGCGGCTTGGCCGCGATCGTGAGCCGACGCTGATCGGCGACATGCGCCTGCCCGAATTCGCCGCGATCGCCAGCAGCTTCGACACGATGCAACAGCGTCTCAAGCGCTTCGTCGACGAGCGGATCCAGATGCTCGCCGCGATCTCGCACGATCTGCGTACGCCGCTGACCCGGCTGCGGCTGCTCGCCGAGTATGTCGAGGACGGGGACCAGCGCGAGCAGTTGCGGTCCAACGTCGCCGAAATGGAGTCGATGGTCGCCGACGCGCTCGCCTTCATGCGGGAAGAGGCGAGTCACGAGCCGCCGAAGACGGTCGATCTCGCGACGATGCTGATCAGCCTCGCCGATACCCATCACGATCTGGGCGAGGACGTGGTCTATGAGGGGCCCGAGCATTTCGACATCCACTGCCGTCCGGTTGCGATGCGCCGCGCCTTTGCCAACTTGATCGCCAATGGCTGCAAATATGGCGAGGCAGTCCATATCGTGCTGACGGTGGAAGTGGATTGGGTCTCGATCGCCTTCCGTGACCGCGGGCCGGGCATTTCGCCCGAGGACGCCGAACGCGCCTTCGCGCCCTTCGTCCGGCTCGAAAGCTCGCGCGGGCGGGAAACCGGCGGTACCGGCCTTGGCCTCACCATCAGCCGCGACGCGGTGCGCAGCCATGGCGGCGAAATCGGCTTCGAGCGCGAAGGCGGCGTCTTCACCGTTCGCGTGCGCTTGCCTCGCACCGGAACCTGACCGGGCAGGGCGGAAGCCGCCCGTTCACCACCTTGCCCCCTTGCGCCCGGCTTGCCGAGCGCCGATGTAGTTCGCGGGCAAACACAAACGCACGAGATTCCCGCACATGCATCCCCTTATCGGTCAGATGACCGCCGACCCCGTCACCGGCGCGCTGGTTCCCATCGTTATCGAGCAGTCGAGCCGCGGTGAGCGCAGCTTCGACATCTTCTCGCGCCTGCTGCGTGAGCGCATCATCTTCATCACCGGGCCGGTCGAAGACCATATGGCCTCGCTGATCACCGCCCAGCTGCTCTTCCTCGAGTCCGAGAACCCGAAGAAGGATATCTGGATGTACATCAACTCGCCGGGTGGCGTGGTCACCGCCGGCATGGCGATCCACGACACCATGCAGTATATCCGACCGCGCGTCGGCACGGTGTGCATCGGTCAGGCCGCGTCGATGGGCAGCTTCCTGCTCGCTGCGGGTGAGCCGGGCCTGCGCGTCGCGCTCACAAATGCCCGCATCATGGTCCACCAGCCGTCGGGTGGTGCCCAGGGCATGGCGTCGGACATCGAGATCCAGGCGAAGGAAATCCTGCGCATCAAGCGCCGGATGAACGACCTGTACGTCAAGTACACCGGCAAGTCGCTCGAAGAGATCGAGCGCGCGATGGACCGCGACACTTTCCTCGAGGCGGATGAGGCCAAGGCCTTTGGCCTCGTCGACGAAGTCTATGAGAAGCGTCCGCAGCCGGCTGAAGGTGAGGGCGGCAGCGCCGCCTGAGCGGGGACCGGACGATCTTCATTCCGCTTCCCCTGCTGATCCTCGGCGCGGTCGTCGTGCTAGCGGTGCTTTTCTGGGTATTGTGCCGGGGGGCGGGGGAACGGAACGATCTTATTGCCCCGCCAAGGGCCGAATCGCGGCCCTCTCCCGTTCCCGCGGCCGCACCGGTCGCGGCGGAACCGGTCGAGATTTCCGAGGAGCTTCGGCTCGAACTGTGGAAGCTGATCCACACCGGAAATCCGATCATGGCGATCAAGCTGGTGCGGGACCGGACCGGGGTTGGGCTTAGGGAAGCCCATGACTATATTGAGGCAATGCGGCAGAGCGACGCGACGCTTCGCTAGCGATGCCGGATTTTTATTGTGGGTTTACCCGTGCGCGTTAGGATATGTGCCCGGAAAAGGAACGCGCCCCCTTCTGGTGCGAAAGGTGATTGAATGACCAAATTGAGTGGCGGCGATTCGAAGAGCACGCTCTACTGCTCGTTCTGCGGGAAGTCGCAGCACGAGGTACGCAAGCTCATCGCCGGACCGACCGTGTTCATCTGCGACGAGTGCGTTGAGCTCTGCAACGATATCATTCGTGAAGAGACCAAGTCGGCGCTCGTCAGCAAGAAGGACGGCGGCGTTCCGACTCCGCAGGAAATCTGCGATGTCCTCGACGATTACGTCATCGGCCAGTTCCGCGCGAAGCGGGTGCTGTCGGTCGCGGTCCATAACCATTACAAACGGCTCAACCACGGCGCCAAGGGTGCCGATGTCGAGCTCTCCAAGTCGAACATCCTGCTCGTCGGCCCCACCGGCTGCGGCAAGACGCTGCTGGCACAGACGCTGGCGCGCATCCTCGACGTGCCCTTCACTATGGCGGATGCCACGACCCTCACCGAAGCCGGCTATGTCGGCGAGGACGTCGAGAACATCATCCTCAAGCTGCTCCAGGCTTCCGACTACAACGTCGAGCGGGCGCAGCGCGGCATCGTCTATATCGACGAGATCGACAAGATCAGCCGCAAGGCCGAGAATCCCTCGATCACGCGCGACGTGTCGGGTGAGGGCGTTCAGCAGGCGTTGCTCAAGCTGATGGAAGGCACCACCGCTTCGGTCCCGCCGCAGGGCGGCCGCAAGCATCCGCAGCAGGAATTCCTCCAGGTCGACACGACCAACATCCTGTTCATCTGTGGTGGCGCCTTCTCGGGCCTCGAAAAGATCATCGGCGATCGCCTGCAGGGCAAGTCGATCGGCTTCGGCGCCTATGTCGCCGCGCCGGAAGAGCGTCGCACCGGAGAGGTGCTACGCCAGACCGAGCCGGAGGATCTGCTCAAATTCGGTTTGATCCCCGAATTCGTCGGTCGTCTGCCGGTCGTCGCGACGCTCGAGGATCTCGACATCGCGGCCCTGGTCAAGATCCTGACCGAACCGAAGAACGCGCTGGTGAAACAGTATCAGAAGCTGTTCGAGATGGAGAATGTGAAGCTCAGCTTCACCGACGACGCGCTGGTATCGGTTTCCAAGAAGGCGATCGAGCGCAAGACCGGTGCGCGCGGACTCCGCTCGATCCTCGAAGGCATCCTGCTCGACACCATGTTCGACCTGCCGTCGATGGATGGCGTGGACGAGGTGATGATCGACAAGGACGTGGTCGAGGGCCGCAAGGAACCGATCCGCGTCTACGCGGAGAAGAAGAAGTCGGGGAGCGGCGACGCCGCCTGATCAAGTCGGACAATTCCGAAATGCGAACGGGCGCCGGCTCTAACCGGCGCCCGTTTCGCGTCAGGGGTTCTTGAACACGAACACTGGACCCAGATCGACCGTATGCGCCGCGCCGCCCAGCGTCAGCGCCGCATTGACGGTTCCAGCGTCATGGTCTGCCGCGGCTAGGCCCTTCACATGCACCAGCTTCCAGCTGTCGGTCAGCTCGACCGACCCGCCCAGCACCGGCGTATAGGGTGCCGACGCCTGCACGACGCTCGCCGATATATGGGTGCGGCCCCCAGTGCCACCGCCTGCCAGTCGTGCCCAGAATGCCATCACCAGCTTGTCGCCCTTGATGATCGCACCCTTGATCGGCGCCGACGCCCCGACGTCCCACGCGTTTGCCGGCTTAGCGGCGACCGTTACGCGCATCGCTCCGCCGCCTTGGACTGCAGGGTCCTTGCGTCCCTTGTGGGTCTGTCCGGCGCCGAAGACGGACCAGTTGGCGCTGGGCTCGTTGAGCATCACAGGCTCGGCGGTCTGGCCCTGCGCCACCCCGGCCGGCATCGTCACGGCGGCAAGCCCCAGCGCGATCCAATGTTTCATCCTTCTCCCTCCCTGTTGGTTGGAGAGATGATTCATCATGCCAATTACAATATCAATATAGAACCAATTCGACGGGGCCAGCTGGACTTCGCCGGGCCAGCGCTTTCTCCCGCGGAACATACCCGGAATGGATAGGGTTTCTCATCCGCGGTAGGCCAAAGCTTCGGTTCATCGCAAAACCGCCGATTTTCTCAGCTCCGCCCCGGATTGCTTGACGAAATCTTTACCGCGAATGCCGCTTGAACGCCTGCTGTTCCGGAGGCGTCCATGTTCGATCTCTATTATTGCATCACCGGCGAGCATGATCTCCGATTGGTAGTGTTGGCGGCAATCGTGTGCCTGGTTTCGACGGCATCGGCGGTGCTGCTGCTGCGTCAGGCGAAGCTGTCGGGGAGCCGTGGGCGTGTCCATTGGTCGATCGTGGCGGGCATCACCACTGGCCTTGGCATTTGGACCACCCATTTCGTCGCAATGCTGGGCTACGACCCCGGGATCGTCGTCGGCTATGATCTTGAGCATACCGCGCTGTCGCTGGTGATCGCGATGGCGCTGACAACGATCGGATTTGTCACAGCGATTCAACGCCGTAACCGGTTCCGACGGGCGCTGGCGGCGCTGATGGTCGGCGGCGGTATCGCCACCATGCACTATGTCGGCATGTCGGCGGTTCAGTTCCCGGGTACCTTTTCGTGGCGTGCGGGCTATGTGGCGCTGTCGCTGCTGTTCGCGGTGCTGCCCATCTATCCGGCACTGGTGCTGACCCTCGACAGCGGCCGGTTCTGGCGCGGCGTGGCCGGCGCCGGGCTGATGACGCTCGCGATCGTGCTGCTCCACTTCACCGGCATGACCGCGCTGAAAGTCATTCCCATTCCAGGCGACGAAGTCCCCGCGATGCTGCTCTCGTCCGGAGCCATGTCGCTTTCCCTTGCGGCCGGCGCGATCGCGATCCTGTTGCTGACCTGCGCGGCGGTGCTGGTGACCCGGCGGACCCAGGCGGCACTGCGCGTCCAGCTCGATCTCGCGCTCTCCAACATGCATCAGGGGCTGTGCCTGTTCGATCGCGACGAGCGGCTGATCCTGCGCAACCAGCGTTTCCTCGACCTGTGGGGCCTCAACGAGGACGATTGCACGCCCGGTATGACCTTGAAGGCGGTCGCGGCCACCGTGACGCGGGGCCGTGACGCGTTTCCAGCCGGGGACGATTGGCATGCGCGAATGCAGGATACGCTCTCGCACAGCCTTGCCGATCCCGATGCCGCGCCCGTCATTGCCGAGATCGGCGACAATCTCGTCCTCTCCATCGCCAGCCGCGCGCTGCCCGATGGCGGCTGGGTCAGCACCTTCGACGACATTACCGAACGCCGCCGCTCTGAGGAGAAGATCGCCTTTCTCGCCATGCATGACGGCCTGACCGGTCTGCCCAATCGCGCGCGCTTCAACGTATGGCTCGATTTCGAGCTGGAACGCGCGACGCGTGCCGGTCAGCGTCTGGCGGTGGTCATGATGGATCTCGACGGGTTCAAGGAGATCAACGACACCCACGGCCACGCCGCCGGCGACCTGCTGCTGGAGGCGCTCGCTGCCCGGCTCAGCGCCGCGCTGGGCGAGGGCGAGGTCGTCGCGCGTCTCGGCGGCGACGAGTTCGCCGCAGCGAAGATCTTCGCGAATGACGGCGATCTGGAAGCATTCGTCACCCGCCTCGAAACCTGCTTCGCCGACCCGTTCGAGAATCGCGATTCGAGCTTCCTGGTCGGCGCCAGCATCGGCGTCGCCGCCTATCCCACCGACGGCAATGACCGCGAAACGGTCCTCAACAACGCCGATCTCGCAATGTATCGCGCCAAGGCCAGCATCGGCACCGCCGCGACCTGCTATTACCAGCCTGGCATGGACGAGACCGCGCGTGCACGCCGCCAGCTCGCCAACGATCTGCGTCAGGCGATCGACCGCGGCGAATTCACGCTGGCCTATCAGCCCCAGCACTCACTGCGTGACGGCGAACTCAGCGGCTATGAGGCGCTGCTGCGCTGGAACCATTCGACGCGTGGCTGGATCTCTCCGTCCGACTTCATCCCGGTGGCCGAGGAAACCGGTGAGATCTTCCGCATCGGCCAATGGGTGCTGCGCGAAGCCTGTGCGGAGGCGGGCCGCTGGCCTGGTAACACCAAGATCGCGGTCAACCTGTCCCCGGTCCAGCTCATGCAGCCTGACCTGGCCGAGCGCGTGACCGAAATCCTGCTCGAAACCGGTCTCTCGCCGACACGCCTCGAACTGGAGATCACCGAAAGCGCGATCATCAGTGACAAGGTCCGCGCGCTTCAGGTGCTGCGCCGGATCAAGGCGCTGGGCATCAGCATCGCGATGGACGATTTCGGCACCGGCTATTCGTCGCTCGACACGCTCCACTCCTTCCCGTTCGACAAGATCAAGATCGACAAGTCGTTCGTGTTGGGTTCGGGCGAAAGCCCACAGGCGCGGGCGATCATCCGCGCCGTGCTGGCGCTGGGACAGAGCCTCAACGTGCCGGTCCTGGCTGAAGGGGTCGAATCGGCCGCCCAGCTCCAGATGCTCGAAAGCGAAGGCTGCGACGAGGTTCAGGGCTTCTATCTTGGCGCGCCTGCGGGGGCGCCCAGCAAGGCGATCGCACCGGAGATCAGGCACGCACACGCCGGGGTGTGACATTTCGCGTCGCGCCGCGTAGCGATTCGTCAGTCACTTCCCGAAAGGATTCGCATGCCGTCCGGTCTCGCCGCGCTTCTTGACGACGTTGCCGCTATCACCAAGCTCGCCGCCGCCTCGCTCGATGATGTCGGCGCCGCGGCGGGGAAGGCGGGCAGCAAAGCGATGGGTGTGGTGGTCGACGATGCCGCGGTCACACCGCGCTACGTCACTGGCCTCTCGCCCGACCGCGAACTCCCGATCATCTGGAAGATCGCGATGGGGTCGCTGCGTAACAAACTGTTGCTGCTGCTCCCCGGCGCGCTGCTGCTCAGCTGGCTCATCCCCTGGGCGATCACGCCGCTGCTGATGATCGGCGGCGCGTTCCTGTGCTTCGAAGGCGCGGAAAAGGTGATCGAGGCCTTCGGCGCCGGCGATCACGGCGCCGAGGAAGAGGCGATCGGCGACCCTGCGCATCTGGAGGCCACCAAGGTTTCCGGCGCGATCCGCACCGACCTCATCCTCTCGGCGGAGATCATGGCGATCGCGCTGGCGGACGTCGCGGACAAGCCGCTGTGGGAACGCGGCGTGGTGCTCGCCATTGTCGGCATCGGCATCACCGTGCTGGTCTATGGCGTGGTCGGGCTGATCGTGAAGATGGACGATTTTGGCCTGCATCTGGCTCGCCGTCCCTCGCAACTCGCCCAGGCGATCGGGCGTGGCCTGGTCAAGGGCATGCCGGTAGTGATGCGCGCGCTGTCGATCATCGGCACCGCCGCGATGATCTGGGTCGGCGGCGGCATCCTCGTCCATGGCGCCGCACAGCTTGGCTGGCACGCGCCCGAGCAGGCGATCCACCACGTTGCCGAAGCGATCTCGCATAATGGCGTGATCACCTGGATCGTTACCGCCACCGGCTCCGGCATTGTCGGCCTCGCTGTCGGCGCCGTCATCGCCTTCGTCATTGGGAAGCTGTTCCATGGCAAGTCCGACGCCCATTGATATCCGCGACGCCACGCCGGCGGATGCGTCGCGCGTCGTTGCGACGCTAAGCCGGGCGTTCGAGCAGGATCCGGTCTTCGACTGGGTCTTCCCCGATACCGCCGCCCGCGCGCGATCCGTGCCGAAGGTCTTCGACCTGTTCTTCTCGGGAAACACGCCGCCCGGGATGCGCCTCGTCACGCCGGACTGCGCTGCGGTAACGCTGTGGCAGGCGCCGAACACGCCCGGCGAGATCGGCTTGCGCGCCGCGTGGCGGATGTGGCGCGCGACCGGCAGCGCCATCTTCCGCCTCAAGCGCGTGGGTGAGGCGGTCGAGGCGCATTTCCCGCCACAACCCTTCTGGTATCTTCAGATCGCCGGTGTCGATCCGGCGCATCACGGCACAGGGCTGGGCCGCGCGATCGTGCAGGCGGGCCTCGACCGCATCGGCAACGCCCCGGTCTATCTCGAAACGTCAAAGCCGAAGAATCTCGGCTTCTACGAAAGCCTCGGCTTCCGCGTCGTCGGCGAATGGGACGTCCCCGGCGGCGGCCCGCATTTCTGGTCGATGCTCCGTCCACAGGCCTGAACTGCACTCCAGCCGTCGTCCCGGCCTTGTACCGGGATCCACACCACCTGGGGGCAATGCCGCCCAATCGCTGGGCAGCCGCTTGCCTCCCGGCGGAT
This sequence comes from Sphingomonas sp. GW821-FHT10C01, assembly GCF_059415525.1. Classification (NCBI taxonomy): domain Bacteria; kingdom Pseudomonadati; phylum Pseudomonadota; class Alphaproteobacteria; order Sphingomonadales; family Sphingomonadaceae; genus Sphingomonas; species Sphingomonas sp. GW821-FHT10C01. The sequence continues at coordinate 2,121,059 of NZ_JBWKNK010000001.1, forward strand.
TCCGCAACGCCGATCCGCGATTGCGTCGGCGCGTGCTTCACGGATAAGCTCGCGCCATGTTCTCGCTGAGCCTATCCCGCTGGTTCCGCCTGCTCGCACCGCTCTTCCTGCTGGTGTCGGGGCCGAGCGGGCTGATGTGCGGCGTCGCGACCGCCGCGCCGGCTGTCGCGATGAGCGAGTGCGAGGCATCGATGCCCGGCATGCCCTCCGGCGATTCGACGCCCGACAAGGTAAAGCCGGGCGACACGATATGCCGCGCGCCCTGCGTGCTGGTGATCGGTGCGCTTCCCGCTCCGACGGAACTCGCCACTATCCCGCAATTCGCCGCACCCCAATTGGTTCGGCCGCTTACGGGTCTGCGCGACCCGCCCGACTATCCCCCTCCGCGCGCCGCCTGAACTTCCAACGTTCAAGCATCAAACGGAGTTAAACACATGAAGAAGATCATTCTGGGCGTGGCGATTGCCATTGCCTTTCCCTCTGCCGCCTTCGCTGCCGAGGGGCCTAAGACCGAATGCAAATGCTGCAAGGACATGAAGGACTGCAGCTGCTGCCCGAAGGACGGCAAGCCCGAAGAGCATAAGCACTGAGTAAGGGCCGGAGGGGCATTGCCTCTCCGGCTTGCTGTTGCCGTTGGGTTAGCTGCGCCTGGCGGCCAGCCAACGACTGAATGTCCTGACGAGATGGCAGAGTCCCAGGACAAGGATTCCGGCGAACACAGCCGGCACGTAGAAATACAACAGGCCGATCGGTGCCTGTGCGTCTGCATCGAAGACAATCGTGTAGGCCGTCGCCAGTAGACAGCAGGTCAGTATCGCACCCGCGACCGCCCTGACCGGGCGCCTACGCCAGATCAAGGCCGCCGACAGGGTGATCGCCAATTGGATAGCGAACAGAGTCGCTAAATAGGCTGTGAACGTCATCTGGGATTCTTGGCCGCCACCCTCGGCGCTTCGGCCTTCACCAGCGCCGGCAGGATGTGCCGCTCGATCAGCGCGCTGCTCAACTGGTGCATGTCGCGCTGGTTATAGTTGGTGCTCAGGATCACCACGACCGTCTTGAGGGTCGGGAACAGCACCACCTTGTTGCCGCCATTGCCCGACATATAGAATCCCGGCCAGGGGCGGGGATTGTCCGGCTCGCGATAGTCGCGGACCCACCACAGATAGCCATAGCCGTCGAGTGGCGTCGCCTTGGCGCGGACGGTCAGCATCTCGCGCAGCCACGCGCGGGAGACGATCTGCTTTCCGCCCGCCATGCCGCCATCCAGGATCAACTGGCCGATCGCCGCGAAATCCCGCGCGCGCAGGCTCAACTGGCCGCCGCTCTGGATCTCGCCATTGGGGGAAGCCTTCCATTGCGCACCGGTGATGCCCAGCGGATCGAACAGCCGCCGCTGGACATAGGCGTCGAACCGCTCGCCCGTGGTTCGCTCAACGATACGGCCGAGCAGGAAGGCGCCGGCGGTGCAATAAGAATAGCGTCCCAGTCCGGTTGAACCCCGCGCGTAATCCTTGGCGATCGGGATATCGAGCGCGAACCGGGTCCAGTCGCGCGTCTCGTACATCCGCTCCTCATTCCCCGGGCTGGCGTCTGTCCAGTCGTCGCAGTCGAGCGCCGAGGACATGGTCAGCAGATCGCGGATCGTGATCGCGCGTTTCGCCGGGCCGTCATGGGCAAAGGGTTCGCGGTCCTTGAAGAAGCCGAACACCGGCAGGTCGATGCTCGCCAGTTTTCCGTCGTCGATCGCCATGCCGATCGCGATGGCGGTGATCGACTTGCCGCTCGAGCGTGCATCGATCCGGCTCTCCGGGGTGTTGCCGCGATAGTCGCCCGCGAACACCGTTTCCCCATGCCGGATCACGCGGATCGCCTCGATCTTGCGATACTTGCCCGCCTCGATCTCCGCCGACATCGCCGAGAGATCCAGCGCTTGCGCGGCGGTTGCACCCGGCGTGGCCGTCAGCGCGATGGCGATCGATGCGGTAAGCGCTCTCATTTGCGCTGCATCGCCTCTATTGCCGGGCTCCGCCGCAGCACGCGCGCCATCGGGTCGATCACCACGTGCGCGTCGGCCGGTACCTCGATCGTCTCGCGCCCGCCCGCCATCGCCAGCTTACGCGTCGTACCGTTCACCGCGATCTCGATCGGGAGCGGGAAGGGCGCGCCCCTCGCCGTCTTCCAGGCCAGTGTCAGCCTGGCGCCCGTGCGCGTCTGGACCAGCTCGGGCAGCGCGGCCTCCCGCAGATAGACGTCGAAGAACCAGCTGAGGTCGCGGCCGGCCTCGGCGTTCATCAGCCCCTCGAACTCGGCGGTCGAGGTGAAGCGTGGCTTGAAATTGCCCGGCTTGGGGTCCGGCCGCCCATAGACCAGCCGCCGCGTCGCGTCGAAGAAGGGCTTGTCGCCGATCAGGTAGCGCAGCGTGTGCAGCACCCAGGCGCCCTTGTAGTAGATATCCTGCCCAGGCCCGCCCAGCTCGGTCCGGTAGACCTCGTCCGATGCCCTGACCTTGCCGGACGTCAGCGGCATATAGTTCAGGATGAACTTGCGCTGGTTGGCCATCATCGCGGCGTAACGTGCCTCGCCCTCGCGCCACTGGCCGTAGAGCGGCTGCATGTACTGGCCATAGCCTTCGTGCAGCCAGAAATCGTCCCAGTTGGCGGCGGTCATCTGGTTGCCGAACCATTCGTGCGCCAGTTCGTGGTGGAACAGCCAGTCGAACCCGGTCTCGTCCTTCCTATAGTCGTTGCCATAGGCGTTGACCGTCTGGTGCTCCATGCCCAGATGCGGCGTTTCGACCACGCCCAGCTTCTCGTCCGCGAAGGGGAAGGGGCCGATCACGCTTTCGAAGAAATCGAGCGTCGGGGGAAATTCGGCGAACAGCCCCTGCGCCTGCTTCTCCTTGCCGGCCAGGTGCCACAAGTGCAGTGGCACCTTGTTCCCGAACTTGCTGTCATATGTCCCCTTGATCTCGCCATAAGGGCCGATGTTGATCGCGACGAGATAGGGGTTGATGTTCTTGGCTAGCCACGTCCAGCGCGTCGTGCCGCCTGCGACCGGTTCGACCGAGACCAGCTTGCCGTTGGCGATCGCCTGGGTGCCGCGCGGCGCGGTGATCGCCAGCCTGATCTCGGGCACCTCGCCTGCGGGGAAGTCGAGGCACGGCCAGAACAGGTCGCAGCCATAGCCCTGCGTGGTGGTCGCGATCCACGGCTTGCCCTGCCAGCTCGACCAGACGATGCCGTCGTCCCACGGCGCGTTGACCGCCTCGTGCGGCCGCCCGGCATAGCGGATCTTCGCCACGACCTTGCCGCCGGCCGCAACCGGCCTCGGCAGGTCGATGACGAGCCGTCCGTCGAGGTTGCGCCAGCTTCCGGCTTTCAGCGGCGTTCCGTCGATCTCGATTCCAGAAACCCCGAAATTCTTGTCCAGGTCGATCAGCAGCCGGGTCTGCGCGATGCGTGTCGAGAGTGTCAGTTCCGCCACCCCGGAAAGGAACCTGCGTTCAGCATCGATCCCAACATCGAGCGCCACATGTTCCACTTTGAGTGCCGCGCGCTCCGGCTCGATCTCGCCGCCCGACTGTTTGGTAGTGGGGGTGATCGGCGGCTCGCCCTTCTGCGCAAGTGCCGGGGAAGACAGAAGAATCAGCGCCGAAGCCAAGAGCCGATTGATGCGACGCCCCCGCACCCCATATAGTTGGACGAATCCGCCCTTCGTGGTGGGTACTGGAGTACACATGAAGTCCACCTATCCCGTCCTTCCGCTTCGCGACATCGTCGTCTTCCCGCACATGATCGTGCCGCTCTTCGTTGGCCGCGACAAGTCGGTCGCCGCGCTCGAAGCGGCGATGAATGACGACAAGGAGATTTTCCTCGTCGCCCAGCTCGATCCGGCGCAGGACGATCCCGGTCGCGACGATCTTTACGACATCGGCGTCTCGGCCGAGGTGATGCAACTGCTCAAGCTCCCAGACGGCACCGTCCGCGTGCTGGTCGCGGGCAAGGAGCGCGGCAAGCTCGAGACGATGGAGGAAACCGGCGGCTTCCTCACGGCGACCGTTTCGCCGGTCGATGAGAAGGCGGTCGAGGGCAAGGAGATCCAGGCGCTGATGCGCTCGGCGGTCGACCAGTTCGAGAACTACGCCAAGCTCAATCGCAAGCTGCCCGCCGAAACCGCGGTCCAGCTCGGCGAGATCGAGGAGGCGTCGCGTCTCGCCGATGCGATCGCCGGCAACATCGCGGTCAAGGTCGCCGACAAGCAGTCGCTGCTGGTCGAGACCGATCCCCAGAAGCGGCTCGAAATGGTGTTCGCCTTCATGGAGGGCGAGCTCGGCGTGCTTCAGGTCGAAAAGAAGATCCGCTCGCGCGTGAAGCGCCAGATGGAGAAGACCCAGCGCGAATATTATCTCAACGAGCAGTTGAAGGCGATCCAGCGCGAGCTGGGTAACGAGGGCGAGGAAGGCGAGGGCGATGAGATCGCCGAGCTGACCCAGAAGATCGCCACGCTCAAGCTCAGCAAGGAAGCGCGCGCCAAGGCGCAGGGCGAGCTGAAGAAACTCAAGTCGATGGCGCCGATGAGCGCCGAGGCGACCGTCGTGCGTAACTATCTCGACGTGCTGCTGGGCCTTCCCTGGGGTAAGAAGTCGAAGCTCAAAAAGGATCTGGTCGAGGCCGAAGCGGTACTCGACGCGGACCATTATGGGCTCGAGAAGGTCAAGGATCGTATCGTCGAGTATCTCGCGGTGCAGGCACGCACCAACAAGCTCAAGGGCCCGATCCTGTGCCTTGTCGGGCCTCCGGGCGTCGGTAAGACCAGCCTCGGCAAGAGCATCGCCAAGGCGACCGGGCGCGAGTTCATCCGTCAGTCGCTCGGCGGTGTGCGCGACGAGGCCGAGATTCGCGGCCACCGCCGCACCTATATCGGCTCGCTGCCGGGCAAGGTCGTGTCGAACCTCAAAAAGGCCGGCACCAGCAATCCGCTGTTCCTGCTCGACGAGATCGACAAGCTCGGTCAGGATTTCCGCGGCGATCCCGCTTCGGCGCTGCTTGAGGTGCTCGATCCGGAACAGAACAGCAAGTTCAACGATCACTATCTGGAGATCGACGTCGATCTTTCGGACGTGATGTTCGTTACGACCGCCAACTCCTTGAATTTGCCGCAACCTTTGCTTGATCGCATGGAGATCATCCGGCTCGAAGGTTATACCGAGGACGAGAAGGTCGAGATTGCCAAGCGCCATTTGATCGAAAAGCAGATCGAAGCACATGGCCTCAAGGAAGGTGAGTTCACCCTCACCGATGAGGGGCTGCGCGCACTGATCCAGAAGTACACGCGCGAGGCGGGCGTGCGCACCCTCGAGCGCGAGATCGCCAAGCTCGCTCGCAAGGCGCTGCGCAAGATTCTTGAGGGTAAGGCCGAGAGCGTCACGATCACGCCCGACAACCTCTCCGAGTTCGCCGGGGTGCAGAAGTACCGCCACGGCCTGGGTGAGGAAGAGAACCAGATCGGCGCGGTTACCGGCCTTGCCTGGACCGAGGTCGGCGGCGAGCTGCTGACGATCGAAAGCGTGACCGTACCTGGCAAGGGGGCGATCAAGACCACCGGCAAGCTTGGCGATGTGATGAAGGAATCGGTCGAGGCCGCGTTCAGCTTCATCAAGGCGCGCAGCCCGGCATACGGCATCAAGCCGAGCATCTTTGCGCGCAAGGATATCCATATCCATCTGCCCGAAGGTGCGGTGCCCAAGGACGGCCCGTCGGCGGGCATCGGAATCGTCACCGCGATCGTCTCGACGCTCACGGGCGTACCGGTGCGCAAGGACGTGGCGATGACCGGCGAAGTGACGCTGCGCGGCCGCGTGCTGCCGATTGGCGGCCTCAAGGAAAAGCTGCTCGCGGCGCTCCGTGGAGGCATCACCACCGTGCTGATCCCGCAGGAGAATGAGAAGGACCTGGCCGAGATTCCCGCGAACATCCGCGAAGGGCTGAAGATTATTCCCGTCGCGCATGTCGATGAAGTGCTCAAGCTTGCGCTCACCGATCCGCTCGCCGCGATCGACTGGACCGAGGCGGACGAGCTGGCGGCGCAGCCGCCGGTATCCACTTCGGGTGGTGAGCCGCTTCGCCACTAGGTTGAGAAGGCGTAAGGGTAGATTCTCGCGTCGTTTCGGCGCGTTGGCACGCTTTCCCCTTTACAGCGGGGGCGTGAGCCTGTTTGCTGCCCCACCGGCGTCTCGGCGCCGTTGAGTCTTCTCATTACATAGCCACAGAAGAGCAGGGGTTCTAAGGGCATGAACAAGCAGGAACTGATCGCGACGGTGGCTGACACCGCTGGCCTCAGCAAGGGCGATGCGAGCAAAGCCGTTGAAGCGGTCTTCGACGCGGTCACCACCGCACTCAAGAAGGGGGACGAGGTTCGTCTCGTCGGTTTTGGCACCTTCTCGGTTTCGAAGCGCAAGGCATCGACCGGCCGTAACCCGCGCACCGGCGAACCGATGCCGATCAAGGCGTCGTCGCAGCCCAAGTTCAAGGCCGGCAAGGGCCTCAAGGACGCGGTCAACTGATCTTCGAATGATTTCCGGGAGGACGGGGCTGGACAAGCCTTCCCCGTCCTCCTAGAGGCACCGCTCCCCGAGCCACTTCGGGGGTTCCGGCTCGCCGGAACGCCCCAGGGAAACCGGGGCGCAAAGCCAGGGTATCGGGCGCGTAGCTCAGTGGTAGAGCACTGTGTTCACACCGCAGGGGTCGCAAGTTCAATCCTTGCCGCGCCCACCACCCAAGAGCCGGCTATCCGGTCATTTTCTTCTCCTTTGAAGTGAATGGCAGGATGCCGGCTTCGGTGTTCTTCAGTGCACCGAAGCCGTTCTCAATCTCTTCGATGATGTCCTGGAGCCTCGTCACGAGGGCAGTCGGCAGGACTACTATTCGGTAGGTCCAAACCTCGATACTGTGGCCGCGGCAAGTTTTTGCCTCGAAATGGGTAGCGGACCGGCAAGTTTTTGCCGCTTTCAAAGCATTTCTTCAACAGTTGGGCATTAGAGCGGGGCTTCGACTAGGAAGGTCCACGAATGCTCTCTCGTTTGCGTCAACGTCCACGCGAAGCCGCTCAGGATGCGGTGACAGATGTGTCATCCAATGGCGATCCTGGCCTTGAGGTGCTGATGTTTCTGCGCGCGCGCGGCATTCCGTCCGAGCCACGCTATTACGGATTGGTCCATGCCGCACTGACCGATCGAACCAGCATTGCCGCGCATGCCGTGAATGAGGTGGTCGAGCGCGACGGTGTACTCACCCACACCACTGCCGATGCGATCCTGACGGCGATGGCCGGGCCGACCGATGCAGCCGCGGGGGTGAGCGAAGCGGTGGCGGCGGGCGAGGAACGCTTGCGGCATCAGACGTTGCAACTTGCCGACCTCGCGTCTCAGGCGGCGGCGGAGACCGGCCAGTTTGGCCGCGACCTGTCTGCCGGTCTCGACGATCTGGATCAGGAAGCGGCGGCGGTAACCAATATCGTGACCACGATGGTCGAACGTGCCCGCGCGTCGGAACAGAAGCTGGCTGTCGCTGTCGAACAGATCGATCGGCTGCGTGAAGAGGTGGCGCAGGCGCGCAGCGATGCGATGCGCGATGCGCTGACCGGCCTGCTGAACCGGCGCGGCGTGATCGATCATGTCGCGGCGCTCGACGAGCAGCCCCGCACGATCGCGTTGTGCGACATCGATTCGTTCAAGGGCATCAACGATGGCCATGGCCATGAGGTTGGTGACCGTGTGCTAAAGGTTGTCGCGGACGCGCTGGAAAAGGGCTGTGCGCCGCATCTGGTCGGTCGCTGGGGAGGGGAGGAGTTCATCGTCGTCTTCGACGAAGCTGATTCCGCGACGGCCGCTCGCTGCATCGACAAGGTGCGGGAAGAATTGTCCAGGCGCCGACTGCGGGCGCGGGAAACGGGTGAATTGCTGGGCATGGTCAGCTTTTCGGCGGGGGTGACCGCGCTGGTCGAGCCGTTGGACGATGCGCTCCGCGTTGCGGATGCGCGGTTGTACCGGGCCAAGATCGGGGGACGGAACCGTGTGATCCACTCGGATCCGGACCGGTTGACCTAGCGGATCGCGCTGCCGCGCTTCAGATGCCGGGCGCAAACGGTGTTCCACAAAAGCCCGCCAGGCTAGGTCTGGCGGGCTCTTTTGTGCCCGCGACCCGACAACGACACGGGGGCATCATTTCACATCGCTGAAACAAACGTCACGAAGACGTAACATCAGAGTCACCGAAGTTTCTCCGAAATCCCATCGGCGCGTCATGCGCCACCCCTAGCGCGACCGGCGTGGTCGGCAGGGGGATGTCCGAGTCGATCCGGGGCGCACGCCCGAATCCTGACAGAACCGGGATCCCCGGAACGGAGAATTTCATGGCCGACTTCAAGCGTTTGAGCCTCATCCTGATGACGAGCGTCGCCGGCGCCACCTTGGCCGCTTGCGACGGTGCGTCGAGCGTCGCGTCGCCCGGCCCGGGCACGATTGTGATCCCGTCGCCCACCCCGACACCGTCGCCTACCCCGGCGCCGTCGCCGACCCCGACGCCCACGGCCTCGTTCGCACAGACCACCCAGAGCGGTGTCACGGTGACGCAGGACGAGCAACTCACCGTCTTCAATGCCGGCACCAACAACACCGTTGCAGGTTCGGGTCCGCTCAACGGCCTGATCCCCCAGGGCGCCGCCGCCTCGGTGACGCCGTTCAACGCTTCGACGCTCAACTCGTTCTTCGTGAACACCAGCTTCATCGGCGCGATCGGCGGTTCGGGCGACACCGCGTTCCAGAACTGGACCTGCAGCTCGGGCACGGCGAACTTCACCGGCGCCGCGTCGATCCCGGCGACCAACAACTGCGTCACCTCGCTCGCTCGCAGCGCGGCGGCGCCGGCGGCCAGCGCCTGCCCGGCGGGCACGACCGATGCGGGCACCAACAGCAATTATCGTCTTTGCCGCCTGCCGGCTCTGGTGTCGGGCACGGTCACGTTGAATGCGGTTGATGGCGTTGCCTATCAGATCAACGGCCGCGTCGATGTCGGCACCGATGTCGGCGCCACCGGCGCGGGCGGTGCCGCCGCGACGCTGAACGTCGGTGCGGGCGCACTCTTTGTCGCCAACAATGCGGACGCCGCCAACGACTTCCTCGTCGTCAACCGCGGTTCGAAACTGAACGCGATCGGCACCGCCAGCGCGCCGATCATCTTTACCTCGGCCCAGAACCTGAACCCGGCCAGCACCTCGGATTCGACCCAGGGCCAGTGGGGCGGCATCATCCTCGCCGGCCGCGCGCCGATCTCGAACTGCTCGAGCGGCTCGAACGATGCCGGTGGCACCAGCACCACCTGTGAGAACGTGGTCGAGGGTACCGGCAACGCGCTCTACGGCGGCAATGTCCAGAACGACAGCAGCGGCACGGTCCAGTATGTCCAGATCCGCTACTCAGGCATCGAAATCAGCCTGGGCAACGAGCTTCAGGGCCTGACGCTCGGCGGTACCGGTTCGGGCACCGTGATCGACCACGTCCATGTCCACAACAGCTCGGACGACGGCATCGAGATCTTCGGCGGCACCACCAACCTCAAGTACATCGCGATCACCGGCGCCGATGACGACGGCTTCGATACGGATGTGGGTTGGCGCGGTTTCGTCCAGTTCCTGATCGCGGTGCAGAAGCCGAACGGCGCCACCAGCGACTCCTTCTCGACCGAGATCGACTCGAACGGCAATGAAGACGCGCTGCCGCGTCAGTTCGGCCGCATGGCCAACTTCACCTTCATCCAGACCGCGAACGCTCCGGCGGCGATCCGCCTGCGCGGCGGTGCCGACTACACCTTCGTCAACGGCATCGTGAAGTCGTCGGTCCCGTGCCTCAACATCGTCGCCGGCGCGACGACTGCGGGCGGCAAGACCACGATCCGCCCGGCCGATCCGGCACTGCAGGAGGAAGGCCCGCCGAAGTTCAACTCGGTCTACTTCGCCTGCAACGGCGCCTGATCCGCGCCCAGCACTCGACGGACACGTGCCGGGGCGGCGGTTTCATCCGCCGTCCCGGCACAAGTCCAACAAGAACAGACCTCAAGACTTCGGATCCCGCGACCATGACCAAGCGCCTCGCATTTGGAACCTTGCTCCTCGTCTCGACCCAGCTGGTGTCGCCGGCGGCGTTGGCACAGGACGCTGCCGCGCCTGCGGCCCCGGCCCCGGCCCCGGCGCAAACCCAGCCTGAGGCCGAACCCCAGGCCGAAGAAACCGTCGACGTCTCCGCGCCGGGTTTCGATGCCGATGCCGGCAAGGAAATCGTCGTCACGGGCCGCAACATCCCCAACGTCATCCGCGCGACGCCGCAGGTGGTCTCGGTCCTGACGGCCGAGGACATCGCCCGCACGGGTGAGGGCGACATCGCCGGCGCGCTGACGCGCGTCACCGGCCTCAGCGTCGTCGGCAACGGCTTCGTCTTCGTGCGCGGCCTCGGCGACCGCTATTCCTCGTCGATGCTCAACGGTTCGCCGTTGCCGTCGCCCGAGCCGCTCAAGCGCACCGTCCCGCTCGACATCTTCCCCACCACGATCGTTGGCTCGGCGCTGGTGCAGAAGACCTATTCGGTGAACTATCCCGGCGAATTCGGCGGTGGCGTGATCAACCTCACGACGCGCGCGGTGCCGGAGGAGAGCTTCATCCAGCTCGGCGGCGGCGTGGCGTTCGACACCGTCACCAGCAGCGAATTCGGCTATGTCTATGACGGCGGCCGCCTCGACACGCTGGGCTACGACACCGGCGAGCGTGACGTACCGGCGTTCATCCGCGCGGGTGGCTTGACCACGCCGGTCTTCAGTTCGGCCCAGGCTGCTTCGCTGACGAACGCGGAGACCACTTTGGTCGAGGCGAACTACCACATCCCGCCCAACTGGAACGGTGATCTCAACTTCGGTCACTCGGTCGATGTCGGTTCGGTCCGTCTCGGCGTGATCGCTTCGGCGAGCGTCAGCAACAGCTTCCGCACCCGCGACGCGACCCAGCAGGACACGACCGACACCAACGGCGCGCTGCGCAGCGACTTCCGTACCGTGCTGACCGACAATCGCGCGGTGGTGAACGGCCTGATCGGCTTCGGCGCCGAGTTTGGCGAGCACAAGATTCGCTGGACCAATGTCTATATCCACGACACGCTCAAGCAGGCGCGGATGGGCGCGGCGACGGTCTATCCGAACAGCAACGGCGATCAGGTGCTTCAGCAGAACACCAGCTGGTTCGAACGCCAGCTGATGAACACCCAGCTGGTCGGCGAATTCAAATTCGACGACTTCAAGGTCGATCTGCGCGGCAGTTACGCCAAGACCGAACGCAACGCTCCGTATGAGCGCTATTTCAGCTATCGCTACGATAAGGCTGCTGCTCGTGGGCAAGGGGCGTGGGTCAACAGCCTCAACGGCCTTGGCGAAGCCGCGACCATTGCGTTCAGCGAGCTCAATGAGGAGCTTTGGAGCGGCCAGGCCGACTTCGCCTACAAGCTGCCGACCGCGCGCCCGATCACCATTTCGGCCGGCTATTTCTACAGCGATACGCAGCGCGACTCGTTCCGCTACGACTTCCGCTACCGTTCGTACCTCGGCGGCGGCATCTCGGCGCCATGGAGCTATCTGCGCCCCGACCTGATCCTGTCGCAGGACGGGATCATGAACGCCTGCGCCAACCCGGCGGGCGATGGCTGCATCCGTCTGTTCAACGTCTCGGGCGCCGACGGCGCCGCCGCCTATGAGGCGGGTCTGCGCATCCATGCCGGCTATTTCCAGGCCGAGGGCGAGATCGCGGATGGCCTGCGCGCCACCGCCGGCGTCCGCTACGAGAGCGCCAAGGAAAAGGTGACGACCAGCTCGGCGCAGTTCGTCGGCACGACGCTCGCCAACAACTATTGGCTGCCCGCTCTGACGGTCACCTGGAACTTCGCGCCCGACATGCAGCTGCGCCTGCACGGGTCGAAGACCATCGCCCGCCCGCAGTTCCGCGAGCTGGCGCCGCAGGTCTATCGCGATTTCGAATCGGACCGCTTGTTCTTCGGTAACCCGCAGCTGCGCGACTCCGAGCTCAAGAACTTCGAAGCGCGCTATGAATTCTTCATGCCCAAGGGGCAGCGGATCACGGTCGCCGGCTTCTACAAGGACATCAAGAACCCGACCGAGCAGGTCGCGTTCTTCCCGACCAACGAATCGCCGCTGCAGACCGGCTTCTCCTATGCGCCGGCGGCGAAGCTCTATGGCGCCGAGTTCGAGGCGGTGAAGTACATTCCGCTCGACTCGCTGGGGGAGGGGTTCTTCTCGACCCGCCGCCTGATGCTCTCGCTCAACTACACCTACACCCAGTCGAAGATCAAAGCCGACAAGACGCTGGTGCCCAGCCCGATCCAGAACGGCAGCGGCACTCCGGTGATGTTGCCGGCGAACCTGATCTTCCGCGACGGCGCGCCGCTGACCGGCCAGTCGGACCATCTGGTCAACTTCCAGTTCGGGATCGAGGATACCGAGTCGCTCTCGCAGCTGACGCTGCTGGTCAACTATGCCAGCGAGCGCGTTACCAACCGTGGCCCAAACCTGCTGCCCGACATCATCGAGAAGCCCGGCTTCCGGCTCGATCTGGTCGCGCGTCAGGGCGTGGAACTGCTGGGCGGCGAGTTCGAACTGAAGTTCGAGGCGCGTAACCTGACCGGAACCAAGTACAACGAATATCAGGATTTCGGCGACCACGGACTGGTCTACATCAACCGCTATCGTCTGGGCCGCGTGTTCAGCATCGGTGCCAGCGCGAAATTCTGACGCAAGATCCTGACCGGCTACCCCCGCCGGTCAGGGCAAAAGGGGGAAGGCCCCGGTCGCTACCCTATGCGACCGGGGCCTTTTCGTTCGCGCGCTTATCGGGGCACCGGCGGCCAGTGCCGGATCAACCCCAGGGGCGCTCGCGGAACCACTTGGTGATGACGTACTTCAGCCCCGCGCGCACCTTCATCGCATGATGCAGTGTCGTCGGGTTGGGCGTGCCGTCCGGGCGCAGATTGCTCCAGGCGAGCAGCTTGCCCGTCTCGGGCTGGATGATCTTGTCGATCGCCTTGAACCGCGTCGCGCCTCCGGCCTCCACCTCGTTGAGGTAGATCATCACCGTCCACGTCCGCTGGCCGGCGACTGAGCAGAATTTCTCGAAATCGATCCCGGTCGGTTCGAAATAGTCGGTATGGGCCTTGAACTCCTGCCCGACCTCGTAACGCTGCCCTTGCAGCGGTTCGCCATGAGCGGGGGAGAGGCCGGAAAACTCGGTGATCCGCCGATCCACCTCCTGCGTCACGGTCAGGTCGCTCGACAGGTCGCAGGTCTCGCTCGTCCGGAAGACCGGGTCGCCATTATAGTCGGAAATCAGCGACGGACGGCGGTTCTCATCGATCAGCCGCATCACCTCGGCGCAGAGTTCGGGCTCGAGGAAGTTCTTGCGCACGAACAGCGTCAGCTTGGGGCTGGGCACCTTCTGGATGCCGGGTTGTACCGACAGGCGTTCGATGACGGGTTCGATGGGATAGCCTGAAGGTGCGATCATGCCGGCTAGATGCCAGAAGCGTGACGGCATCGCCAGCCGTCACGACCGTCCTCAAACTGTCATCAAAACGCAGTCGATTTGTCACGTATGCGCCATAGCTGCGACACATGACATCGGTTCCCGCGCTCGAAGACCTGATCGGTACTGCCGTGCGCGACGGCGCGACCGCATTGCATCTCCATCTCGACGGCAATTCGGTGGCTGCGATGGCGCGGCAGGGGCGCGTGCTGGCGCCGCTCGGACAGTTCGAGGTTACGATACCCTGGTTGGATAGCGCCCATGCCCACCCCGGCGCCGCGCGGATGGACGATCGCATCGTCATCCGGATCGACTCGCATGGCGTGGCTCGTGACGCGCTGGCTGGTCTCGGCATGCCGGGTACGATGCGGACAAGGCTGCATGCGGCGCTGGACCTTCCGGGCGGCGCGGTGCTGGCCGCCAGCCCCTCGCCCGCAACCCGCCGTCATCTGGCCGAGACGCTCGCCGCGCCCGCTGGCTATGCGCCGTGGATCAAGGGGGAACGTTCCGCGCTCGATGCGGCGGCGCGGATGGACTGTGATGCGATCCTGATCGACGGCGTTGCGGATCGTGCGACTGTGACACTTGCTCTTGAGCTTGCCAGGGCCGGTCAACGCATGGTGATTGCGATCGACGCGATCAGTTCGGTCGCCGCGATCGAACAGGTTCGCGCGCTAAAGGCTGAGCGACATTTGCTGGGCGCGGCGCTTCGCGCTGCCGTCGCCGCTCATGCGTCTCCACGGCTGTGTCGTGATTGCCGCCTGCCGGTGCAGGGCCGGGCGTCCGAATCGGCGCTGCTGGGTATCGATCCCGGCACCGTGATCTACCGTGCTGCGGGTTGCGGGGCTTGCGACGGGACCGGCTATGCCGGCGGCGCCCTGGTGTTCGAGACCGTCGTGGTGGACGGATCGCTCCACGAACTCCTTGCAAAGGGGGCGGATACCGCTCTGCTCGCGCGTCACGCGTTCCTGGCCGCTCCGACTCTGGCATCGTCCGCGCGTACCTTGGCACGCGAGGGGGCGATCACCACCGAGGAGGCGATTCGGATTGCCCGCGCAACCGCCGGCGGCTCCGCGATTGGTGTAAATCACCCACATATTTTGCCTTCGACGATGATCAGGCAGGGAGTGGCTTGACGGTTGGCCCGTGGTGCCGCTAAGCGCGCCCCTCCACGGCGATCGTAGTTCAATTGGTTAGAGCACCGGCTTGTGATGCCGGAAGTTGCGGGTTCAAGTCCCGTCGGTCGCCCCATTCTCCTTCGCAGTTATACGCCACCCTCAATTTGGGGCTGGCGCTCTGGTGCGCGGAACAATATTACGCGCTCCGGAAATATTGTTAGCGTCATTGGAGAGGTTGAATGAGCGCGGTTTGGGATCTTCCCGATTTTGACGAGCACGAGGGCGTGCACCTGATCTGCGACCCGCAGAGCGGACTCAAGGCCGTCATCGCGATTCACTCGACCAAGCTTGGATCGGCGGCGGGCGGCGTGCGCTTCTGGCACTATGCCGACAGCGCCGCCGCGGTCACCGACGCACTCCGCCTGTCGCGCGGCATGTCGTTCAAGAACGCGATGGCCGGCCTTCCGCTCGGCGGCGGCAAGGGCGTCGTCCTGGCGCCCGAGCGTGGCGCCACGATCAGCGAAGCGCAGCTGCTCGCGTTCGGCGACGCCGTCGAATCGCTCGGCGGCCGCTACGTCACCGCCGAGGATGTCGGCATGTCGGAAGAGCGGATGAAGGTCATCGCGACCCGTACCCGCCATGTCTCCGGTCTGCCGGTCGAAGGCGGGGAAGCGGGCGGCGATCCCGGCCCGTTCACCGCGCTTGGCATCTATCTCGGTGTCAAGGCTGCGGCGAAGCGCGCGCTGGGCGCCGATTCGATGGCCGGCGTGCACGTCGCGGTTCAGGGGGTGGGCAGCGTCGGTGGCGGTCTGGCCCGCCGTCTCGCCGCCGACGGCGCCAAGCTGACGCTGGCCGACGTCAACGCCGACAAGGCGGCGGCGCTGGCGAAGGAACTCGGGGCCGACGTCGTCGCGGCCGACGCGATCCTGCGCGTCCCCGCGGACATCGTCAGCCCGAACGCGCTCGGCGCGATCCTGACCGAAGAGTCGATTGCCGCGCTTGAGACCAAGGTGGTGGCGGGCGGCGCCAACAACCAGCTCGCGACGCGCGCCGATGGCGACCGCATCCATGCGCGCGGCATCCTCTACGCGCCCGACTACGTCATCAACGCCGGCGGCATCATCAATGTCGGCCTCGAGTATCTCGGCATGGGCAACCGCGCCGAGGTCGAGGCCCGCATCGCCCGCATCCCGGATCGCCTCAACGAGGTTTGGGACGAAAGCGCCCGCTCGGGCGCCCCGGCGAGCGAGGTCGCGGACACGATCGCAAAGCGGCTGATCGGCCGCGGCTGATCCGGCACC
Source organism: Sphingomonas sp. GW821-FHT10C01 (assembly GCF_059415525.1). Lineage (NCBI taxonomy): Bacteria > Pseudomonadati > Pseudomonadota > Alphaproteobacteria > Sphingomonadales > Sphingomonadaceae > Sphingomonas > Sphingomonas sp. GW821-FHT10C01. The sequence continues at coordinate 2,137,107 of NZ_JBWKNK010000001.1, forward strand.
GCCGGACATCTGAATTCGACGACTAGCGCCCTGGCCACATAACGTGGCTGGGGCGTTTTTCGTTGGCGGTCATCGCGCCGATTGACAGGGCAAGTGCCACCCTTATTTGCAAACCGACCGTTCGGTCTGATTCGGGAGGTGAGGTTGAACTCAGTTCATATGCATCGTCATCTGCATGACGTATTCGGCGAAACCCAGCGGCCGGGGCAGCTGGTCTCGATCCTCGCGTTCGGTATCGCCGCGCCCGCCATCCTCGCCATGGCGTCGCCCGGGCTGATCGGCGCCGTGGCCCCGTGGCGTGCCGTTCTGGCGCTGCTGCTGGTGCTCGATATCGCGGCGGGCTGCGTCGCCAACTTCACGCGCGGGACCAGCGATTTCTATGCCGGGCGTCCCCATAATCGTTGGGTCTTCATCGCCATCCACCTCCATGTCGTCGCCGTCGCGGCGCTGCTGAACGCAGACCTGGTTCCGGCGATCGCCGTCTGGGGCTTCACCATCGCCGGAGCGATCCTCGTCAACCTGCGTGCCGGCAAGCCGTCTCAGACCTTTGCCGCGGGCCTGCTGCTGGCGATCGGCCTCACCGGAATCGCGCTGTGGCCCGGTCTGTCGCCCTTCATGACCGCGGTCTGCGCACTGTTCATGCTCAAGGTGCTCTTCAGCTTCGCGGTCGACCATTATCGCCATGGCTGACGCACCGCGCATCCGGGACCTGCGCGCCAGCGACCGAGCCGACTTTATCGAGGTGATGGCGCATGCATTCGAAGCGGACCCGCTGTTCCTCGCCGCCTTTGGCGTGCGCGGGGAGCGGGGCTGGGAACGCCGGGTCAGCTCGTTCCTCTCCTTCATGTTCGACATGAATCGCCTGATGCGCGGAGCGCCGCGCGGCGTGTTCGTCGACGGACGGCTGACCGCGTGCGCGCTCCTCGAACCGCCCGCTTCTCCCTTGGCCTCGACGCTCGGCGCATCCCTGTCCGCGCTTCGTTTCCTTCCGGTGGCGCTTGCACTTCCCATGCGCGCAACCGTCTTTCTCAACACCTATACGAAGCAGACGCGCGCGGCGGTTCCGCGCCATCCGCATGGCTATCTGGTCATGGTCGGTGTGAGGCCAGGGGCGCAGGGGCACGGCTTCGGGCGCCATCTGGTCGAGGATGCGATCGCACGGACTCGCGCCGATCCTCGCGCCACAGGCGTCGCGCTGGATACCGAGAATGAGGCGAATGTCCGGCTCTACCAGCGCTGGGGCTTCCGAAACCGTACGATACTGGACCTCGGCCCGGTCCATGCCCATTGCATGTTCCTGCCCTTTGGAGAGCCGGAATGAAGGATACGCGCGCAGCCATTGTCGAAAGCGCCTTCCGGCTGTTCATCCAGCATGGCTATGAAGGCACCAGCATGGCCGATCTGGTAGCCGCGACCGGCCTGTCCAAGGGCGCGGTCTACCACCATTTCAAGGACAAGGATGCGCTGCACGATGCGGCGATCGAGCATTTCTTCCTGCGCTTCTTCGGTACGGAAGGGGCTGCCGCTCCTGCCGAGAACGAGACACTGGACGCGGTCTTCACCGATCTGTGCGCCGGCTATGTCCGCCTCATGGACGCGATCTCGACGGTCGTGTCGGACCGCATCGCCTATTACCGCTTCATCTTCTCGATCCTACCCAAGGTGAAGGACCAGATCAGGGAAGAGATGGCGGGCGCACGGCAGCGCATCATCTTCGCCGCCGCGCTCGACCAGAAGCGGGGAGCGCTCTCCGTATCGCTGACGCCCGAGGCAATCGCCGATCACTGCCTCGCCCTGATCGAGGGCACCGCGCTGCTCTGCGTGATTGAGGGCAGGGGGGATATCGCCACCGCGATTCAACGGTCGCTGGAGGACTATCGCCGTCTGGTGCGCGCCTGAGCGGCCTCAGCCTTCCAGAAGGAGCATCCGGTCAACCGGCTCCAGCCGTTCGAGTACGGAATTACCGGCGAGGCGCCGCGCCTGGTCGATCGAGTCGAGCGCCAATTTCCGATTCCCCAGCCGCAGATGGCATTGCGCGATCGTTAGAGCTGGGAGCGGCTGCTTCAGCTTCGAACACCAGTCGAGCGCCAGTTCCGAAACGGCGATGCCTCGCTCATAGGCGCCGGCCTCGAACAGCGCCGCGCCTAGGCCGCTCTTGATCCAGTAATCGATGTCCGCGCCCGCCAAATGCGTATCGGCATAGTGCGATGCTGCTTCCCACGCTTCCACCGCAGCATCGCGCGCTCCATTTGCGCCATGCGCGATGCCCTGATTGGCCAGGGCCAGAGCGGATTCGGTATGGGCTGATTCGGCTGCGCTGTTAGTCATGCCTCGTTCGCCTCCAGGCGATGCGGATCTTTCACCGATGTGATGACAATTACAGGGCAACGGATCGTTGGCGGAAGGGGTGGGATTCGAACCCACGGTGAGCTTGCACCCACGGCGGTTTTCAAGACCGCTGCCTTAAACCACTCGGCCACCCTTCCGCGCTGGGAAGCGCCTTTGGGCGTTCGCCGCGTTTTCTGCAAGAGGCCTGCGATTTCATCGCGCAAGGGGGTTCATGCCCGCGAAACGCTGTGGCACAGATGCCTGATGCGGGATTTTCAGGGCCTTGTACGGCGTATCAGTGTGCTGGGGACGGTGATTGCGGCGTGTACGCTCGCAAACGCCCCGGCGGTGGCTCAGGACGAGGCGGGATTCCAGGCCTATATCAACGGCCCGCTCCGCCAGCAGGCATTGCGGGAGGGCGTGAGCGCGCGGACGCTCGACGCGGTGCTGCCCTCACTCACCTATAATGCACGCGTGATCGAGCTTGACCGCGCCCAGCCCGGCGGGCCGCCGACCGCGACGGCGTCGATCCCCAGTTTCGCACCCTACAAGGCACGCCATGTCGACGCCGCGCGGATCAACCGCGGTCGCGTCACCTATAGTCGCCTGCGTCCGCAGCTCGCCCGCGTCGAGCGGGAAACGGGGGTACCCGAATCGATCATGGTCGCGATCTTCGGCCATGAGACCAATTATGGAAGCTATACCGGGGACTTCGATCTGCCGCGCAGCCTGGCGACGCTCGCCTATGAAGGGCGCCGCCGCACGCTGTTCGCGGGCGAGTTCATCGCGACGATGAAGATGGTCGACCGTGGCGTTCCGCGCGAGCGGTTGAAGGGCAGCTGGGCCGGCGCGTTCGGCTATCCGCAGTTCCTGCCCTCGATCTACCTCCGCCTTGCACGTGATGGCGATGGCGACGGTGTCGCCAATATCTGGTCGAACGAAGCCGACACGCTGGCTTCGATCGCCAACTATTTCGTCAATGCCGGCTGGCGTCCGGGGCAGCCCTGGGGCTTTGCGGTCAACGTGCCGGCGGGTTTCAATCGCGCCACGGTCGCGAACCGCACGCGTTCACCGCGATGCGGCCGCGTGTTCGATCGCCATTCGGGCTGGAAGACGATGGCCGAATGGCGCGCGCTGGGAATCCTGCCGCAAGCGGGCAGTTGGCCGGCGGACAATATCCAGGCGACCCTGCTCGAACCCGATGGTCCGGGGCGCACGGCCTATCTGCTCACCGGAAACTATCGCGTGATTCTCGACTATAATTGCTCCAATTTCTACGCGCTGTCCGTGGGGTTGCTCGCCGATGAAGTCGCAAACTAGTCTCGTTCTGCTGCTGCTCGCCGCCACCGGCGCGAGCGCGGCGCAGGAGCCGCCGCGTACCGGGGCGGATTATGGCGCACCGCCGCCCAGCTCGGCACCGCAGGGCTCGTCGCAGCTTCGCCCCGGTGAGGCGCGCTTCGACCGCGTCGGCCGCATCTCGCTGGCCGAGGGAGAGGGGACGTTCGCGCTCAGCGGCGAGCTTGCCCCGAACAGCTTCGCTGAGGTCACCGCCCTCGACACCGGCAGGACCATTCTGGTTCAGGTGCGCGGCGAGGGAAGCGGGCTGGTCGCGCTGTCGCCCGCGGCGGCAACACAGCTTGGCGTCGTGGGCAATGCGCCCGTTCGCATTCGTCGAGTGACCGTGACGCCGCAGGATTCGGTCCTGCTTTCCGCCAGTCGCGCCGCGCCGACTCGTGCCGATGCGCCACAGGCACTGCTTGTTGGGCTTCGCCGGATGCTCGCCGAACAGCAGCCCGCGCCGGTCCAAGTCGCGGCAAGGCCGCCTCAGCCAACCACTGCCAGACCGCAGCCGGCAAAACCAAAGCCCACGAAACCACAGCCGGTGAAGCCCGAATCGGTAGCTGCGCAGCCTGTAAGGGCGGAGACGCCGACGCCGCCCAAGGTCCAACCGGCGCCCAAGCCCGCGGCTCGCGGCACCCTGACCGTCCAGGTCGCGGCGCTCTCCAATGCTCAGCGCGCCCGAACGCTCGCCGATCAGCTTGGCGGCAGCGTGCGCAGCGCGGGCAATATCCATCGCGTCCAGCTCGGCCCGTTCGCCGACAAGGCATCCGCCGAACGCGCACGTGCGGATGCCGCCAAACGCGGCTATGGCGACGCGCGCATCATCACCACGCCCTGACCTCCAATTTTTCGGACTCCACAAGCCCCATGAAGAAGTTCCTGCTTTCCGCCGCCGCTCTCACCACCGCGATCGCGCCGACCACCGCCCAGAATAGCGCTGGTCCGGCCGTGCAGGCGCCGCCGTTCGAAACCGCGGCGCCGGTCGCGTTCATGGAGGATCTGTCGTCGGGCGCGGTGCTCTATGACAAAAAGGCGGACATGCGGATGCCGCCCGCGTCGATGGCGAAGATGATGACCGCCTATGTCGCGTTCGATCTCATCAAGCAGGGCAAGCTCAAGCTTGACCAGATGGTCGATGTCCGGCCGGAAACCTGGCGGAAATGGCATGGTCCCACAGCAGGTTCGACCATGTTCCTGTCACCGGGTCAGAAGGTCAGCGTCGAGAATCTGATCAACGGCATCGTCGTCGTGTCGGGCAATGACGCCTGCGTCGTGCTGGCTGAGGCGGTAGCGGGGACCGAGGAAGCCTTCGTCAACCTGATGAACCAGAAGGCGAAGGAGATCGGACTCAATAACAGCCGCTTCGGCACGTCGAACGGCTGGCCGGACGAGGGGCGCACCTATGTGACGGCGCGCGATCTCGCGCATCTCGCCAAGGCGACGATCTCGAACCACCCGGATCTCTACAAGCGCTTCTACTCGCGGGAGAGCTTCACCTTCGGTACCACCATGGGCGGGGCGCCGATCACCCAGGCGAATCGCGATCCGCTGCTGGGTCGCGTCAAGGGTTCGGACGGCCTCAAGACCGGCCATACCGATGAGGCGGGCTATGGCTTCACCGGCTCGGCCGAGCAGAATGGCCGCCGTATTGTCATGGTTGTCGCTGGCCTCACCAGCACCAATCAGCGGATCGAGGAATCGGTCAAGTTCATGGACTGGGGCTTCCGTGCCTGGTCGGCGCAGAAGGTGGTGAGCAAGGGCCGCAAGGTCGATGCGGCGCAGGTTCAGCTCGGCGATGCGTCCGAAGTCGGCCTCGTCGCGCCGCGCGATCTCTCGGTCGCGATCCCCGCCGGCACCAGCCCGCAGTTCAAGGCCACCGTGTCCTATCAGGGGCCGATCAAGGCCCCGATCAAGGCCGGCGCGCATATCGCCGACCTGGTCATCACCGCGCCCGGCCTGCCCGAACAGCGCATGCCGCTGGTTGCGGAGAGCGATGTCGGTGAAGCTGGCTTCTTCGGCCGTGTCTGGGCCGGCCTCACCTCGTTCTTCGCGTGAGGGGGCGCTTCCTCAGCCTTGAGGGCGGGGAGGGCGCAGGCAAGTCCACCCAGGTCCGCCGCCTGGCGGAGGCACTGGAGGCACGCGGGATCCCCGTGGTGCTGACCCGCGAGCCGGGCGGTACCGAGGGGGCGGAGGCGATCCGCGGCCTGCTGATGCAGGGCGCGGTCAACCGCTGGAGCGCGCATGCCGAGACCCTGCTCTTTGCCGCCGCTCGCGCGGATCATGTCGAAAAGCTGATCCGCCCGTCGGTCGAGGCGGGCAACTGGGTGATCTGCGACCGCTATGTCGATTCGACGCGGGCGTATCAGGGCGCGCAGGATATCGACGATGCCGCGATCCTGGCGCTGCACGGCTTCGGGTCGAAGGGGTTGCTGCCCGACCGGACCTTCATTCTCGATCTGCCGGATGGCGCCGGCCATGCTCGCTCGCTCGCGCGCGATGGTGGCGCCGCGGACCGGTTCGGCGCGCGCGGCCCGGAATTCCATGCTGCCGTCACCTCGGGGTTCCGCCGCATCGCCGCGGCCGAGCCGGATCGGGTGCGGCTGATCGATGCCTCGGGCACGCCGGATGACGTCACGACGTCACTTCTGGACGCGCTCGCCGATCTGCTGCCATGACGTCACTTGCCGGCAACGCCGCGGCAAAGGCCGCGTTTCGCGCCGCGTTATCCGGTGCACAACTCCATCATGCCTGGCTGTTCACCGGGCCGGAGGGGGTAGGCAAGGCGGCCTTCGCGCGGCAAGCGGCAATGCGGATGCTGGCTGAGGCTTCGGGCAAGGGCGACCTCACCGGCGACTTCGACGTGCCCCAGGATCACCCGACGCGCCGCATGATCGAGGCGGGCGCGCATCCCGATTATCGCGTGATGGAGCGTTTGCCCAAGGATGCCGACAAGCCAGGCGAGAACCTTGCTCGCTCGATCCCGATCGCTCAGGTGCGCGGTCTCAACCCGATGTTCGCGACCAAGCCGAGCATGTCGTCGCGCCGCGTGGTGGTGATCGACGCGATCGACGATGTCGAGCGCCCCGGCGCCGCCAATGCCCTGCTCAAGAACCTCGAGGAACCGCCCGAGGGGACGATCTTCCTGCTCGTCAGCCATTCGCCGGGCCGGTTGCTCCCGACGATCCGCTCACGCTGCCGCCTGTTGCGCTTCGATCCGCTGAGCGATGTCGAGGTCGCTTCTGTCCTTCGGGCCGAACTGCCCGAGGCGAGCGCGGTCGAGATCGATGCGCTCGTCCGTGCGGGCAGCGGTTCGCCGGGCAAGGCGCTGGGTTTCGCCGGTCTCGACCTCGCCACGCTAGATACCGAGATGTCCGCCATCGCATCGCATGGCGACCCGGATAACGCGATCCGCTCGCGCCTCGCGAAGACGCTAGGGCCAAAGGCGGCTCAACCGCGCTATGAGGCGTTCCTCGCCCGCGTCCCCGCCTTCATCGCGGTGGAAGCGCGCGGTAGGCAGGGAAGGGCGCTCACCGACGCACTTGGCGCCTATGAAACGGCGGCCCGGCTCGGCCCCCTCGCGCTCGCCCAATCGCTCGACGCGCAGGCGACGGTGTTCGAGATGGGCGGTATCCTCGCGCGGCTTGCTGCGCGCTAGCGCTTCAAACCGGCGCGCGCTTGCTCTAGAGCGCCCGCATGGCCGAACCTTATTACATCACCACCGCGATCCATTACCCCAACGGCAAGCCGCATATCGGCCATGCCTATGAGATGATCGCCGCCGATGCGATCGCCCGCTTCCAACGTCAGGCGGGGCGCGACGTGCGCTTCATGACCGGCACCGACGAGCATGGCCTGAAAATGGCCCAGACCGCGCGTGCCCGCGATTTGACCGCACGCCAGCTTGCCGACGAAATGTCAGCCTATTTCAGTGATATGGCGCGTGATCTGAATATCTCATATGATCGTTTCATCCGCACCAGCGATACTGATCATTATGCCGCGAGTCAGGCCATCTGGAAGGCGATGGAGGCCAATGGCGACCTCTATCTCGATCGCTATGAGGGCTGGTACTCGGTCCGCGACGAGGCCTTCTACGAAGAGAAGGAACTGACCGAGGGGGAAGGGGGCGTCAAGCTCTCGCCCCAGGGCACGCCGGTCGAGTGGACCGCCGAGGAAACCTGGTTCTTCAAGCTCTCCAAATACCAGCAGAAGCTGCTCGACCTCTATGCCGCGCAGCCCGACTTCATCCGGCCCGAGCGTTCGCGGAACGAGATCGTCAAGTTCGTCGAGGGCGGGCTGGTCGATCTGTCGATCTCGCGCACCAGCTTCGACTGGGGCGTGCCGGTCCCGGATTCGCCCGGTCACGTCATGTATGTCTGGGTCGATGCGCTGACCAATTACCTGACGGGCATCGGCTATCCCGACTCTGGGAGCGAGCTCGCGCATTACTGGCCGGCGAACCTGCACCTGATCGGCAAGGACATCACCCGCTTCCACGCCGTCTACTGGCCGGCCTTCCTGATGTCGGCCGGGATCGCGCTGCCCAAGCAGGTTTTCGCGCACGGTTTCATCCTCAACCGGGGTGAGAAGATGTCGAAATCGACCGGCAATGTCGTCGATCCGATGGAGCTGGCGCGTCTCTATGGTGTCGAATCGCTGCGTTATTTCCTGCTGCGCGAGGTTGCGTTCGGCAGCGACGGCAGCTTCAGCGACGAAGCGATCGTCACCCGCGCCAATGCCGATCTCGCCAACAGCTTCGGCAATCTGGCGCAGCGCACGCTCGCCTTCATCGCCAAGAACCTCGAGGGCGAGCTGCCCGGAAACGGCCGTGGCGAGGCCGCGGACGCCGAACTGCTGATCGCCGTGACCGACGCCGGGCACGAGTTCCGCGAAGCGTTCGAGCAACTCGCGCTGGGTCAGGCGCTCGACGCATGGATGCGCGCGGTCTTCGCCTGCAACCAGTATATCGACGCCCAAGCGCCCTGGGCGCTACGCAAGACCGATCCGGAACGGATGCACGCCGTGCTCGGTACTCTTGTCCGCGCGATCCGTGATCTCGCCATCCTCGTTCTTCCGGTGATCCCCGAGTCCGCCGGCAAGATCCTCGACCAGATTGGTCAGGACGCGCGTGACCATGCGGCGCTCGACGACAAGGGCTGGTATGATGCCCTGACGGCATCGGGCTTCCGCCTGGCACCGCCCACCGGGGTTTTTCCCCGGCTCGAACTGGCGGCGGTCCCTGCGGCATGAGGCTCGCCGACAGCCATTGTCACCTGAACTACAAGGGACTGGGCGAGCAGCAGCCCGAAGTCCTCGCGCGTGCCCGTGAAAGCGGCGTGGTGGCGATGCTCAACATCGCCACGCGCGAGCGCGAATGGGACGAGGTACTGGCCACCGCCGAGCGTGAGGCGGATGTCTGGGCGACGGTCGGCATCCACCCGCATGAGGCGGACGAACATCCGCATATCGACACCGCCAAGCTGGTCGCCCGTGCGCAGCATCCGCGCGTCGTCGGCATCGGCGAGACCGGACTCGACTATTATTACGAGCATAGCGATCGCGCGCAGCAGCAGGCCAGCTTCCGCGCCCATATCGCCGCGAGCCGGGAAACCGGCCTCCCGCTGATCGTTCACACCCGCGACGCCGAGGAGGATACCGCGAACATCCTGGCGGATGAGATGGGGAAGGGCGCCTATCCCGGTGTGATCCACTGCTTCACCGCCAGCGGCGACTTCGCCGACAAGGCGATGGCGCTCGGCTTCTACATCTCGATCTCGGGCATCGTGACCTTTAAGAATGCGCGCGACTTGCAGGAAACCGCCGCGCGGCTCCCGCTCGATCGCCTGCTGATCGAGACCGATGCCCCCTTCCTCGCTCCGGTCCCGCATCGCGGCAAGACCGGCGAGCCGGCGTTTGTCGCAGACACCTGCCGCTTCCTCGCCCAGCTGCGCGGCATGGATGCCGAGGAACTGGCCGAGGCTACGCGCGCCAACTTCCACAAATTGTTCGCGAAAACGCTGGCGTAGGTGGGCAAGTGAAGGTCCGTATCCTCGGCTCCGGCACCTCGTCGGGCGTGCCGCGGATCGGCAATGACTGGGGCGACTGCGATCCGGCCGAACCGCGCAACCGTCGCACCCGCGCCTCGATCCTGATCGAAAGCGCCACGACCCGAATCCTGGTCGACACCAGCCCCGACATGCGCGAACAACTGCTCGCTGCCGATATCGACGATGTCGACGCGGTGATCTGGACGCACGATCATGCCGATCACACCCATGGCATCGACGATCTGCGCCAGCTGATGCACGCGCGGGGTGAGCCGGTTCCGGGCTTCGCACCGCCCGCGACGCTTGCCGGCCTCGCTGCGCGCTTCCGCTATGTGTTCGAGGGCGGGGGACCCTATCGCGCCACCGCCACGATCGATCCGCTTGCGGACGGCACGATCATCGGCGACATCGTCGTCCGCACCGTGGATCAGCCGCACGGCGGAATCACTTCAGCCGGATTGCGCTTTGAGCATGATGGGAAGTCGATCGGCTATGCCACTGATTTCAATGAATTCACGCTTGAGATGGAGCATCTCTACACCGATCTCGACCTGTGGGTCGCCGATGCGCTGCGGCGTGAGCCGCATCCCACGCATCCGCATCTGGAACAGACGCTCGGCTGGGCGCGCAAATGCCGTTCGCCACGAACCGTCCTTGTGCATATGGACAAGACGATGGACTATAGGACGCTGCTTGCCGAACTGCCCGGGGGGGTAGAACCGGGCTATGACGGCATGGAGATCGTGGTTTGAGCGAAACGCAAATCCTACAGCTGGTTTCGCTGGTCGGCTTTCTGGTGCTGGTGCTGGGTTCGCTCAGCATCCGCCGGTTGCCGATCGGGTTCATTCTCAAGACCGTGATTGGCTGGGCGGTGATCGCTGGCGTGATCTATCTGCTCGTGATCAACCGTCACACCATCGCCGATCAGTTCAACACCATCGGCGCCAGGATCGGTATATCGGAGGCGCCACAGGTTGCTGAGGGTGACACGATCCGCATCCAGCTGTCGCCTGACGGTCATTTCTGGGCACGCGCGACGATCAACGGCGTCGAACGGCGGATGCTGATCGACAGCGGTGCGACAGTCAGCGCGATCAGTGAGGAAACCGCCAAGGTCGCAGGGATCGATTATGCGCGCGGCGCGCCGGTGAGCGTATCGACCGCTAACGGTACCGTCGAAGCGCGTCGGGCACGCGCCGAACGCGTCGAGGTCGGGCCGCTCGGTACCGACGATCTCACCGTGTTCGTTGCTTCGAACTTCGGCGATCTCGATGTGCTGGGCATGAACTTCCTGTCGCGGCTCAAATCCTGGCGGGTGGAAGGGAACGTGCTGATCCTTGAACCGCGCCCGAAAACCACAGTTTGATTTTACATAATGTATATTATCGGACTTTCGCATGAGTGACCGGGAAGTACCCCCCGCTATCGATATCGCCGCGATAGAACCCCCTGGGATTGAGCGGCTGATGGCGATCATGGCGCGGCTGCGGGATCCCGTCACTGGCTGCGAATGGGATACCGTCCAAACCTTTGCGACGATCGCGCCGTACACGATCGAGGAAGCGTATGAAGTCGCCGACGCGATCGAACGTCACGACATGGCCGATCTCAAGGACGAACTCGGCGACCTGCTGCTCCAGGTGATCTTCCACAGCCGCATGGCGCAGGAAGCCGGTGATTTCGACCTGTCCGACGTCATCGCCGGCATCTGCGCCAAGATGGAACGCCGCCATCCGCACATCTTCCTCGGCGCGGCCGAGGGCGGCCATCACCTGTGGGAACAAATCAAGGCCGAAGAGCGGGGAAGCAAGGGCACGACCGGCGCATTGGACGGCGTCGCGACCGGCCTCCCGGCCCTGCTTCGCGCTGAGAAGCTTCAGAAGCGCGCCGCGCGCACCGGCTTCGACTGGCCCGATCCCTCGGGCGCCCGCGCCAAGATCGATGAGGAACTGGCTGAGGTCGAGGCCGCCACGTCCGATGCGCACCGTGCCGAGGAGATCGGCGACCTGCTCTTCGCGATGGTCAATTGGTCGCGCAAGCTGGGCGTTGACCCGGAGGCTGCGTTACGCGCCGCCAACACCAAGTTCGAAACTCGCTTCCGCGCGATGGAGGCCGAAGCCGGCGAGGCATTCGCCACACTCGATCTCGATGCACAGGAAGCGCTCTGGCAGCAGGTCAAGCGCCGCTGATTTTTTGTTCTTGTTACGTTCCGCGCAGCGGGGTAGCCCTCCTCTCCTGCAGAGGAGAACTGAAATGTCGGCCTATGTCACGATTGGCGCCAATGATTCCGAAGCGTCGAACCGCTTCTACGACGCCGTGCTCGGCACGATCGGCTGGTCCAGCCATGTCGAATTTCCCGGCTGGCGCGCCTATTCCGAAGGCGGCAGGGGTGAAGGCTTCACGATCTGGATCGCCCGTCCCTTTGACGGTGGCATTGCTGATCAGGGCAACGGCTCGATGATCGGCCTGTTCGCGACCGACCGCGCCCAGGTCGATGCGTTTCACGCCGCGGCGCTCGACCATGGCGGGAGTGATGAAGGAGCGCCCGGGCTTCGCCCGCATTACGGGCCCAACTGGTACGCCGCCTATGTCCGCGATCCGGTGGGCAACAAGCTGGGCATGATCTGCCGGGCACCGATCGACTAGCGCGCTGGCTCCCCTCCCCGATCACGCGAAGATAGGGCTGCGATCAAGCGGCTTCGGTTGCGGCCTCCACCGCCATCAACGCGCCGGCATATTTCTCGGCCTCCCGCTCGAACAGCCTGCTGATCGTGAAGCCGCGCTCGGTCAGCGCCAGGTTCTTGAGGCCATCGATCTTGAACGTGCCGATCTTCTCTTCGCGTGGGATCACGAAATCGCGCGAGACGATCTGCGCATCGACGTACAGCGCATCGCCGCGCATGTAGAGGATATGCGGCGCCAGCACCATGCGCGTGCGGTTGTAGAAGGCGTTCAGGCACAGCTGCCTGACGATCCCTTCCAGCACGATCGGTGTCGGGTTGGCCGGTGATTCGGCTCCGTTAGCGGTATCCATGGCAACAATCTGGCGACTATGTTGCGTTGCAGCAAGTGGAGAATCGTCCAACTGGTTGGAAAATCCGTTATGCCCTTTGTCAGGCCCGCTATTTCTTCTGCCAGGGTAGCGTCACCAGCCAGGGTTTCGGTCCCCCGCTCGGCTTTGCGGTCCCGTCCATCCGTTGGGCGCGGATGATCTTCACCGGCTTCAGGATCATCTGGCCGCGCATCGCGCCCCTGCCCCCACCGCTCGGCATCGCGAGCATCCGGTGGACGACGTCCATCCCGCCGATCACCCTTCCGAACGCGGCGAACCCGGGCGTGTTGGAACGCGCATCCAGCGAGGGGTTATCCCCGACCATGATCGAAAAATTGCCGTTCGCCGAATTGGGGTCTGCCCCGTGCGCCATGGATATGGTGCCGTCGAGATGCCTGATCCCGGTACGGTTGGTCGGCTCCAACGGCAGCGCGGGAAGTATGCGGCGCGCGTCGGTGCCGATCCCGCCCTGGACAAAGCCGAGCTTCGGATCGCTGGTCCGGCGGGCAGTGCGGTAGAATTCGGTCCCCTCCAACCGCCCGTCATCGACATACAGCATGAAGTTCGCGACCGTTTTCGGCGCGCGCCTGGAATCGAGTGCCAGTGTGATAGTGCCTGCCGACGTGATCAGCCGGACCCGCACCGTCGTCGGCTCCGGCGGTGACGCGGCCGAAATGAGAGACAGGGCCGAGAACGCAAGAAAAATACGTCGGTTCAACATTATACGCCGCGAACCTCGAACCTCTCATAATCCTTGGGTGCCATGCGGACCTCATAGACGGCATCGTCGCCATCCATCCAGTGCTCGACGACGTCGCCATGCTGGTGCAGCCAGGCGGCACCCGCGCCGTCGCTTGGGTCGAGCCGGATCGTATAGCGCCGGTGCCCCTGGGTCAGCAGGCCGGAGACCTTGCCGATCAGCGTCTCGATCCCCTCCCCGCTCAGCGCCGACACCGCGACGACATCGTCGCGTTTACCCGCTTCGGCGAACAGATCGGCGCGCTGTTCCGCGTCGAGCAGGTCGAGCTTGTTCCAGACCTCGAACCGCGGAGTCGCGGGATCGACCCCGATTTCCTTCAGCACGGTCTCGACATCGTCCTTCTGCGCCTGCGTATCGGGATGCGCGATGTCGCGGACATGGATCAGCAGGTCAGCCGACACCACTTCTTCCAGCGTCGCCTTGAACGCGGCGACCAGCTGGGTGGGCAGCTCGGATACGAAGCCCACCGTATCCGACAGGATCGCCTTGTCGATGCCGGGCAGCGAAATCTGCCGCAGCGTCGGGTCGAGCGTCGCGAACAGCAGATTCTCCGCCATGACGTCAGCGCCGGTCAGGCGATTGAAAAGCGTCGACTTTCCGGCATTGGTATAGCCGACCAGCGCGATCACCGGCCACGGCGCGCGTTGGCGCCGGTCGCGATGGAGTCCGCGTGTGCGACTCACCGAATCCAGCTCGCGCTTCAGTCGTGCCATGCGGTCGCGGATCAGCCGGCGGTCGGCTTCGATCTGCGTCTCGCCGGGGCCACCCAGGAATCCGAAACCGCCGCGCTGACGCTCAAGGTGGGTCCAGCTGCGCACCAGCCGTCCCGCCTGATAGTCGAGATGCGCCAGTTCCACCTGCAGCCGACCTTCGGCCGTCCGCGCGCGTTCGCCGAAAATCTCGAGGATCAGCCCGGTGCGGTCGATCACCTTGCAGCCGAGCGCGGTCTCAAGATTGCGCTGCTGCACCGGCGTCAGCGATGCGTCGAACACCGCCAGGCCCAGTTCACTGTCGCGCACCGTCTCCGCGAGCGCCTCCACCTGGCCCGATCCGATCAGCGTGCCCGGCTTGGGCGCACGGATGCGCAACGCCACCCGCTCGACCACTTCGACGCCGATCGCGAGCGCGAGGCCCGCGGTTTCCTCCAGTCGAGCCTCGGCGTCGCGTGTGCTGCCGCCGAGGTCCGGATAGACCACCACGGCGCGTGCACCACGCGCGAACTCGTCGGAATCGCGATCGAAACCCGTACTCATAGGTTCAGGCGGTCCGCCCCTCAGCCTTCCTCGCCGTCATCGGCCAGATTCAGCGGATGCGCGGGCTGGATGGTCGAAACGGCATGCTTGTAGACCAGCTGGTAAACGCCATCGCGCTGCAACAGCATACAGAACAGGTCGAACGCGGCGATCCCGCCCTGCAGCATCACGCCATTGACCAGGAACATCGTGACGTTCTCGTGCTGGCGCTTGACCGCGTTCAGGAAAATTTCCTGCAGAACCGGGTTCTTTGAGGATGATTCCGGTACCGCGTCCACGATCGACGCGACATCGACCGCGCCCGACGGCATGATCGTCGAGATCGCGTGCTTGTAGATCAGCTGCGACTGGCCGTCGCGGCGCAGCAGCACGGAGAAATTGTCGAACCAGGTGACGATGCCTTGGAGCTTCACGCCCTTCACCAGGAACATCGTGACCGGGGTCTTGGATTTGCGGAGTGCGTTCAGGAACAGGTCCTGGAGCGAGGTCTGCTTGTCGGCCATATTGTGCGGCTTCCACTATTCTTGGCGGGATTTTTCCCGCGAGAGCGCCGTTTCCCGGCGTCGGAGACGCGCCACCCGCGGCGCGTAGCGGCAATGTAGGCGGTCGGTCGGGGAAGGTCCAGTGGCCCTCCCCGCCGTTGCAAGCCGCTTTTCGACGAACGTCGGGTCTTACTCTTCGCGTTCCTCGTGGATGCCCAGCAGCTTCAGCTTACGGTGCAGCGCCGATCGCTCCATCCCGATGAAATGCGCGGTGCGTGAGATATTTCCCGAGAAGCGGCGGATCTGGATGCGCAGATATTCCCGTTCGAACGTCTCGCGCGCTTCCTTGAGCGGTGCGCCCATCATCGCGGTCGCGCCGGCGCCATCGCCTTCGCCGCTGCGCCGGCCGAGCACATCGGCGGGCAGCATGTCGATGTCGATCCGGCCGATCCGGTCCCCCGGCGCAAGGATCACGGTCGCTTCGACCACGTTGCGCAGCTGGCGGACATTGCCCGGCCATTCATAGCTCTGCAGCGCGACCATCGCGTCAGGCGCGACCTCCGGGGTCGGTACGCGGCGCTCGGCGGCGTAATGCGCGACGAAATGTTCGACGAGCGGGGGGATGTCCTCACGCCGTTCGGTCAGCATCGGGATGGTCACGGGCACGACGTTGAGCCGGTAGAACAGGTCTTCGCGGAACCGACCCTCGGCGATCTCCACCATCAGATCGCGTCCGGTCGCGGAGACGACGCGCACATCGACCTTCACCTGGCGCTGCCCGCCGACACGGCTGAATTTCTGTTCGGTCAGCACGCGCAGGATCCGTCCCTGTGTCGCCATCGGCATATCGGCGATCTCGTCCAGGAACAGCGTCCCGCCATGCGCCTGCTCGAGCAGGCCGGGATGGACCAGGTCGCCGTCCTCGACGCCGAACAATTCCTCTTCCACACGCTCGGGTGTCATCCGCGCAGCGCTCACGATCACGAACGGACCGGCAACCCGGTTGCTCCATTCGTGAAGCAGGCGCGCGGCGACCTCTTTGCCGGTTCCTGGCCCACCGGTGATCATTACCCGGCTGCCGGTTGCCGCAACACGCTTCAACGTCGCGCGCACGCCGTTGATCGAACCCGAGGTGCCGGTCAGGTCGGTCTCGCGTCCCACGCTCGCGCGCAGCGACGCGACCTCGCGCCGCAGCCGCTCGGTTTCGGTCGCGCGTTCGACCAGCAGCAGCAGCCGCTCGGCCTCGAACGGCTTCTCGATGAAGTCGCTCGCGCCCCGCCGGATCGCCGCCACCGCAGTGTCGAGATTACCATGGCCGGAGATCACCAGAACCGGGATCGACGGATCGCGCCGCTTGATCTCGTCGAGCAGTTCCAGCCCGTCGAGCCGCGACCCCTGAAGCCATACGTCGAGCAGCACCAGGCTCGGCCGCCGCTCCGCGATCGCCTCCAGCGCAGAATCGCTGTCGGCGGCGCCGCGCGTCTCATAGCCCTCGTCCTCGAGCACGCCCGCGACCAGTTCGCGAATGTCGCGCTCGTCATCGACGACCAGAATGTCCAAGCTCATACGCTTTACCCGTTCTTTGTTCTGGTGAGGCCGACGGGCACCGTGCCGCCGGTTTCGTCACCGCCATCGTCGTCGCCGGTTCCCGCCATCCGCTCGAGCGTCGCGGTGTCGAAGCACAGAGTCACTCGCGTGCCGCCGCCGGGACGGTCGGCAAAGCTCATCGTTCCGAAATGCTCCTCGACGATCTTCTTCACGATCGCGAGGCCAAGGCCGGTGCCGCGGCTGCGCGTCGTCATGTACGGCTCGACGATGCGCTCGCGCTCGGCGGGCAGGCCGATGCCATTGTCGTCGACATCGATCAGCAACTGCCCCGGCTCGCCGTCCCGGATCGTCATCGTGACCTCGCCGCGCTCGCCTTCAGGACGCGTCTCGACTGCCTCGACCGCCTCTGTGGCGTTCTTGACCAGGTTGGTCAGCGCCTGGCCGAGCTGACGGCGGTCGCACACCAGCGCCGGCACCGGATCGGGATGCGTCATGGTGAAGCGGATCTCGGGCTTCGCCACCTCGTGCAGGAACATCGTCTGGCGCGCGATATCGAGCAGTGATTCCTCGCGGAACACCGGCTTGGGCATCCGCGCGAAGGACGAGAATTCATCGACCATCCGCCGCAGATCGCCCACCTGCCGCACGATCGTGTCGGTCAGCTTGGCGAAGGTGCCGTCCTCGGCATCCACCTGCTTGCCATATCGGCGCTGGAGTCGCTCGGCGGCGAGCTGGATCGGGGTCAACGGGTTCTTGATCTCATGCGCGATGCGCCGCGCCACGTCGGACCATGCCGCGCGCCGCTGGTCGAGCAGCTGCTGGGTGATGTCGTCGAACGTCAGCACCTGCCCGTCCTCGTCGCGGGTGATTTTCACCGCGAGCGTCCGCGCCTCGCCGCCGCTGGTAAGCTGGACGATATCCTCGCGCGCTTCCCCGTCGAGCAGATAGTCAAGCTCTGGCGCAGCATCGATCAGCAACCGCCCAACCGGCGCCTCGCCCGGATTGAGCAGCGCCATCGCCGAACTGTTGATCACGCGGATGCGCCGGTCCCCGTCGATCGAGACGACGCCCGCGGTCACGCCCGACATCACCGCCTCGATCAGCGCACGTCGGCTTTCCGACTCGGCGTTGGCGGTGACCAGCGCGTTGGTCTGCTCCTGCAGCCTATCGGTCATCCGATTGAACGCGGTGCCAAGGATGCCAAGTTCGTCATCCGCCTTGCGGTTCGGTACGCGCGTGGCCAGGTCGCCCTCGGCCACATCTCGCGCGGCCTTCACCAGATCGCCCACCGGGCGGACCAGCCGGTCGGCAATTTCGAGTGCGACCCAGACCGCGAGGCCAACGATCAGCAGCGAGAGGACCAGCAATGCGATGTTGAACTGCAGCTGGAGGCTGCGCGAGCGCTCGGTGAGCGAGGTATAGTCGCGGACCACCGATTCCGCACGACTTCTGCGCTCAAGCAGCACGGGGTCGACCACCCGCGCGACATAGAGATACAGATCCGCGGAACGTGGCAGGCGGACTAATGCACGTACGCGCCCTCCCACGTCCTCAACGACAGGGTCTTGCGCGCCGGCTTTGATCTGACGGACAGCTGCCGGATTGATCTGCTGCTCGATCAACGCCTCATATGGATTGAGGATGATAAGCGTCTGAAACTCGCCAGATGGCATTTCTCGTACGAGCGCTGCTTCGGACAGCTCACGCTGTTGAGTTTGAAATGCGAAGAACTGGGAAAAGCGCGGTGCGTCGATCTGCGTCTCGGAAAGCTCGCCGGCAACATCCAATGCCATTTTTGCTGCATTGAGCCCGACGCGGTCCTTGAGGTCATCGAAGCTTCCTGACGCAACGAGCGACGCATTCTCGAGCATCGATCGCGCTCGATCCGAATACCAGAACTCGACGCCATATTGGAACAGCAGCGATGCCACGATCGACACGAAGATCGTCGGCACGCTCGCCAGGATCGAGAAGATCGCCACCAGCCGTACGTGCAGCCGTGCACGGCCGCCGAGCGGCGATCGCGCCGCGCGCCGCATCGCGATCCGGCGGCCGACCAGCACGATCAGTGCAACGAGCGGAACCAGGTTCGCCACCAGCAGCAGCGCAACGAGTGGGGGGGTCAGCAGTCGTTGGGAGCCGGTATTGCCGCTGATCACCAGATAGGTGGTCAGCATCATCCCGACCGCGACGCCGAAGACCACCAGCTCCAGAATGGGCGTGAGCGTGAACCGCCGTGCGGTCGGCAAAGTGTCAGCAATCGGCTCGGCGACAGCGGTCATCGTTGCATGGCTACAACAGTGCCGTTGCTTTGGAAACACACTTCTTCAAACGGGCCGCCGCTAGGGCATATCATCCTGTCGCGAGCCGCCGACATCGATGCCCAACGTATCCAGCCGCTTGCGCAGCGTGTTGCGGTTGATCCCCAGTGCCCGCGCGGCGCGCAGCTGATTCTGGCCATGGCGCGCCAGCATCGCCTCGATCAGCGGGCGCTCGACCTCACCGATGATGCGATCATACAGCGTGCCGTCCTCAAGCACCTTGGGTTCCTCGATCGCGATGCGCTGAAGCCGAGCCAGTACCGCCGCCTCGATTCCCTCGTCCCGCGTCGCGGGCAGCATCGCCGCCGCCTCGCCGAGCATTGTCCGTACCGCCGCCGCGTCGATCCACTCGTCACGATGGAGCGCGGCCATGCGCCGCATCAGATTCTCCAGCTCGCGGACATTGCCGGGCCAATCATGTGCTTCCAGCGTCGCGATCGCGTCGTCGCCGATCGCCTTGCGCGGCAACCCGTCCTCGGCCGCGCGGTCGAGGAAGTGGCGCGCGAGCAGCTTGATGTCCTGACGCCGCTCACGCAGCGCGGGCAGCGCGATCGGCACGACGTTCAACCGATAGAACAGATCCTCGCGAAACTGGCCCGCCACCACCCGGCTCATCAGGTCCTTGTTGGTCGCGGCGACGATGCGCACATCGGCGCGGATCGCCCGACCGCCGCCGACCGTGGTGAACTCGCCCGACTGGAGCACGCGCAGCAGTCGCGTCTGCGCTTCCATCGGCATGTCGCCGATCTCGTCCAGGAACAGGGTCCCGCCCGAGGCTTGCTCGAACTTGCCCGCTACCCGTGCCGCGGCGCCGGTGAAGGCGCCCTTCTCATGCCCGAACAGCTCGGCCTCGATCAGCTCGCGTGGAATCGCCGCCATGTTGATCGCGACGAACGGCGCGCGTCGCCGTGATCCCAGGTCGTGGATCGCCTGTGCGACCAGTTCCTTGCCAGTGCCGCTCTCGCCGGTGACCAGCACCGTCAGTTCGTTGGAGACGACACGGGCGATCACGCGATACACGTCTTGCATCGCCGGCGATCGACCGATCAACGCCACGGCATGATCGTCGCTCGCCGCGACATCGTCGACCAGCCGCCGTCCCCGCGCCAGCGCGCTCGCCACCGTCGTCGTCAGCGCATCCAGGTCGAACGGCTTGGGCAGATAGTCGAACGCCCCCGCCTCCGTCGCGCGCACCGCAGTCGCCAGCGTGTTCTGCGCCGACAGCACGATGACGGGAAGGTCGGGATACTCGCCGGTCAGCGTCGCCACCAAATCCAGGCCATTGCCATCTGGCAGAACAACGTCGGTCACCACCACATCGGGCAGGACGCTGCGCATCTCGCGCTTGAGATCCCCCAGCGATGCCGTCGCCGTCACCTTGTGTCCAGCACGACGCAGCGCCTGCGTCACCACGGTGCGGATCGCGGCGTCATCGTCACAGATCAGGATGGAGCCCGTCACGCTCATGCGTCTTGCCGCTTTCGAAGAAGAACCCTGGCCAGCACATAGATGCCCACCCCGATCCAGATCACGTTGAGCGCCGCCGAGGGCAGCGCGCCGCGAACATAGGTGTTGACCAACATCCCCACCGCCCCGGCGACATTGAGCGTTTGATAGACCACGCTGTCGCCATCGAGCCGCTTGGTCGAAACCAGGCCATAGGCCGCGAGCACTAGCACCGCCCCCGCCCAGCCGACGATATCGACCCAGTCCATGGTCATCCGTCCGCTCGTGGCAGGTTGACGCGGAAGACGGTCATCTCGGGATCACCCGCCCGGGCATATTCGACCACCCCGCCCATATCGCGCACCAGCTTCTCGACCAGCGGAAGCCCCAGCCCCTTGCCCTCGGGCTTTCCGGACACGAACGGCTCGAACAGATGGCTGGCGATGTCGGCCGGCGCGCCTGGGCCGTTGTCGCTCACCGAAAATTCGATCGGCAGCCAGCGTCGTGGTTGGTCCGGGCCGGGGCGCATCGCGACGCCATGGCGATATTGGGTCACCAGCACGATCCGGGGATCGGGCGTGTCCTTGAGCGCCTCGGCGGCGTTCTTGAGCAGGTTCATCGCCACCTGCAGGAACGCATCCTTGTCCATCATCACCGGCGGCAATGAGGGGTCGAACCGTTCCTCGATGATGATCCCGCGCGCGAACCCCGCCTGCGCCACGCGCCGCGCATGATCGAGCAGCGGGTAGATATTGTGCGGCGCCAGCTTGGGCGGGCGCGTGTCGGTGAAGTCCTGCATCCGGTCGATCAGCGCCGCGATGCGGTCGACCTCGTCGGTGATCAATTTGGTCAGTTCCGCTCGGCCCTCACCGCCATCGGAGCCGTCATCGTCCGCCAGCAACTGCGCCGCGCCACGGATACCCGACAGCGGGTTCTTGATCTCATGCGCCAGCATCGCCGCCGCGCCCACCGCCGCCCGCGCGCCCGCGCTGCGGTCCGCCCCGACGGAAAGCCGCCGCGACGTCGGGGCCTGATGCAGCGTCACGATCCGCCAGCCGGGATGCTCGGCGATCGGCTGTTCGACGAAGTCGACCCGGGTACGCGGACTGCGGGTCGGCTCGATCTCGACGTCGAACGCGGCAAAGCCATGTCCGTCGCGCCGCCCCAGATAGCCGTCGGGCGGCGTGACGATGCGGTCGAGCCGCTGCCCCAGCATCGCCTTCTCGCTATGATTGAGCAGATGCTCGCACGCCATGTTGGCGCGAACCACCCGGTCTTGCGGGTCGAGCACCAATGCGGCCACCGGAAGCCCGCCGAAGATCTCGGTCAGGTCGGGTTCGCCGGCTTGCGGCGGCGGCCTCAGGCCGCTTCTTGGGGGCGCCATAGCTCGTGCAGAGGCTTGCCGCGGAACTGCGCGTAGAATTCGTCGAGCATCGCCAGCACCTTCGCGGCACTGGCTTCCTGGTTCACCGTGTTGCGGAACTCGGCCGATCCGTGCAGCCCCTTGGTGTACCAGCCGATATGCTTGCGCATCAGATTGACGCCGGTCATCTCGCCATAATGGTCGAGCATCGTCGCGTAATGCTCTGCGATTAGGGCATATTGTTCGTCGATGCTGGGGTCTTCCCGCTCACCCTGCCCCGTCAACGCATCCATCACCTGCCGCAGCAGCCACGGCCGGCCATAGGCACCGCGCCCGATCATCACCCCGTCCGCGCCCGACTGCTCCAGCGCCCTGCGCGCGTCGGCGGGCGAACAGATGTCGCCATTGACGATCACCGGGATCGACACCGCGTCCTTGACCTTGCGCACGAACGCCCAGTCAGCGCTGCCCTTGTACATCTGGTTGCGCGTGCGGCCGTGCACGGTGATCATCTGCGCACCGATTTCCTGCGCCACGCGCGCCAGCTCGGGCGCGTTGAGGCTGTCATGGCACCAGCCCATGCGCATCTTGACCGTCACCGGCACCTTCACCGCCTTGACGCACGCCTCGATCAACTGCGCGGCCAGCTCGGGCACGCGCATCAGCGCCGATCCAGCGTCGCCATTGGTGACCTTGCGCACCGGGCAGCCCATGTTGATGTCGATGATCGCCGCGCCGCGATCCTCGTTGAGCTTCGCCGCCTCGCCCATTTCATAGGGGGTGCAGCCGACCAGCTGCATCGACACCGGTTCCTCGATCGGATCCCATGCCGCCTTCTGGATCGACTGGCGCGTCTCGCGGATCGCCGCCTGGCTCGCGATCATCTCGGTGACGTTGAGCCCCGATCCATAGCGGCGCACGAGCCGGCGGAACGGCAGATCGGTGACCCCCGTCATCGGCGCGAGCAGCACCGGCGTCTCGACCGTCACTGGGCCGATCTGGATAGGCTTCAACATCGTCATCAGTGCCTGAAAAATAGGCAGCGGCCTCTACAGGTGCAACCGCGTTGATGCAAGCTCAGCGCGGCAACAGGTTCGGCGCGAAGTCGACGAATGCGCGCAGCTTGGGCGACGCATGCCGGCTGCTCGGCCACATCACGCACACCTTGGTGCGTTTCTCCAGATAGTCGTCGAGCACGCTGACCAGCGTCCCGCGCTTCAACTGCTCCGTCACCGAGATGTCGGGAACGCAGGCAATGCCCAGGCCAAGCTCGGCAAGACCGATCTGCGCCTCCAATGCGTTGGTGACCAGGCTGACGTTCATCTCGAACGGCACCGGCTCGCCGTCCTGCGCGAGCGGCCATTGATCGAGCCTGCCGCTTGAGGTGTAGCGATAGACGAGCGCGGGATGCCGGATCAGGTCGGCGGGCGTTTCCGGCGTCCCCGCCTCGCGGAAATAGTCCGGCGACCCCACGATCATCCGCCGGAAATGGCCGAGCGTCCGCGTCATCAACCGGGAATCGTCATGTTCGCCGGTGCGGATCACCGCGTCGAACCCCTCCCCGATCACATCGACCACGCGGTCGTTGGCATCCAGCTCCAGCTCGATATCGGGATAGCGGCGCTTGAACACGGCGAGCTGCGGCATCGGCACCATGCTCATCGACGGCACGCTGACCCGCAGCCTGCCCTGCGGCACCGCCTGGCCTTGCGTTACCTCCAGCTGCGCCGCTTCGAACTCGCACAGGATGCGCCTAGCGCGCTCGAGGAAGATCGCGCCTTCCTGCGTCAGCGTGATGCTCCGCGTCGACCGGTGGAACAGCCGTACGCCCAGTTGATCTTCCAGTCGCGCCACCGCCTTGCTGATCGCGGACGCTGACGTGCCCAGCCTCCGGCCGGCCTCGGTAAAGCCCTCCGCATCGACCGCCTGCACGAAGGCGTGAAGCGCTCCCAGACTGTCCATGACAGCTCCTTTATGCCCGACAAAATGGCCAAAGTGTTTTGCACTATGGCCTATTTTTCGCTCATCCGGAACGCCCTATTTCCCCCGCCGAGCTGATTGCTGCTCTGCAACATGTTTCAACAAGGGGTTCCGATCATGACAAGCGCAACGATTGCGATACCAGACAGCCCGGCGCAGGCCCGGTTGCCGCTAAGTGGCCTGCTGGCGCTTGCCATGGCCGCCTTCATCACCCTCCTGACCGAGATCCTCCCCTCGGGTCTGCTCCCGCAAATGGCCGCCAGCCTCGACAAGTCAGAGGCCCTGATCGGCCAGCTCGTCACCGTCTATGCCGTCGGCTCACTGCTGACGGCCATCCCGCTGACGATCCTGACCCAGAACTGGCGGCGGCGAACCTTGCTGCTGCTCGCGATCGGCGGGTTCGCGGTGGTCAACACCGTGACGGCGATCTCCGACAATTATGTCATCACGCTGATCGCCCGCTTCTTCGCCGGGGTCAGCGCCGGCCTGCTTTGGGCGCTGGCGGCGGGCTACGCCGCGCGCATGGTGCCTGAGCATCTTCAGGGCCGCGCGATCGCCGTCGCGATGGTCGGCGCGCCGCTTGCACTGTCGCTCGGTATCCCGGCGGGCACCTTCATGGGCACGATGATCGGCTGGCGCTGGACCTTCGGCATCATGAGCGCGCTGACGGTGGTGCTGGTCTTCTGGGTGCTGGCCAAGGTGCCCGACTTCCCAGGCCAGAAGCAGGGTCAGGCGTTCTCGCTCAAGTCGGTGCTGACCATCCCGGGCATCCGGCCGGTGCTGTTCGTCATCTTCGCCTATGTCTTCGCCCACAACATCCTCTACACCTATATCGCCCCGTTCCTGGCTCAGGCCGGGATCACCGATCGGGTGGATACGGTGCTGCTGGTGTTCGGCGTCGCCTCGCTCGCCAGCATCTGGGTCACCGGCGTGCTGATCGACCGCTGGCTGCGCGAACTGGTCCTGGTCAGCATCGTGCTGTTCGCCTTGTCGGCGGTGGCGCTGGGTATCGCGGGCACCGTCCCGGCGGTGGTCTATACCTCGGCGGCGATCTGGGGCCTGGCCTTTGGCGGCGCGGCGACCCTGTTCCAGACCGCATCGGCCAAGACCGCGGGCGAAGCGGCCGATGTCGCCCAATCGATGCTGGTCACCACCTGGAACCTCGCGGTCGCGGGCGGCGGCATTGCCGGCGGACTGCTTCTGGAGGGCGTCGGCGTCGGAGCCTTCCCGATCGCGGTGCTCGCCCTGCTCGCCGCAACCCTGTTGGTCGCCGCGGCGGCCCGCAGCCACGGCTTCCCGGCGGCGACGCGCGGTTAGTTGAGATCACGCAACCCTTTCGAGCGCGGCCCAGCCCCATGGGGCCGCGCTCTTCTTATCCATTCCAGCCGCTCCTGCGTGTGGCTCGAACCACCTCTCCCTACTTGGCATGGCGCACTATCCGCCCTAGGCGGCCCGAATGTTGAGTAACTCGCGTTTGTTCGCCGCCGTGTTCTGGGCGGCCCTTGCCTTCGCTGTGTTCATGGCCACCCGGCCCCAGCCGCCTGCACTTCTCGTTCAGACGAACGACAAAATTCAACACATCCTTGCCTTTGCGGTGCTGACGGCGCTCGCGCGATTTGGCTTTCCCCGGCTGCACTGGGCGCTGATCCTAGGCGGACTGGTACTTGCCGGAGGGGCCATCGAACTGTTGCAGGTGATTCCCGCCCTTGGACGAGAAGCCAGTTGGGCCGACTTCGGAGCGGATGCCGCTTCGATCGCGGTCGTTCTCTTTGTGACCGAGCCCATGCGCAGAGCGCTGGCAAGGTCGACATAATACTCCGCACAGGACGCCCGAACCATTCCGTGCCGGGCCTAACAACTTTCCTACAGGCGCCCGCCCCGCTAGGCAGGCTTGATGCGATCCGCTGCAGTTCCTGTTCTTGCCGTCGCCGGAGTAGCCGTTGTGGCGCCTGAGCGTCGCGCACCCGGCGCCTTGTCGCGCAAACCGGTCGCGTCAGTGTCGCGTGGGCGTCGCGCAACTGTCGCGTCGCTGTCGCGTCCCCGTCGCGTTGCAGGCGCGTCATGACCGTTGCCACGATCATCGTCGCCGCCGGAAAGGGCGTCCGCGCGGGTGGAAATATTCCCAAGCAGTTCGCAAATCTTTGCGGAAAACCAATGCTTATGCATAGTGTTATCGCGCTATCTTCTCACTCAGCGATAACCGAAGTCACGCTTGTGATCGGTCAAGGCCAAGAGGATGACGCCCGTGAAAAACTGGGCGATTCTGTCAACTGTGTAAATCGGGTGACAGGCGGCGCCGAACGCCGTGACTCGGTTCGCGCCGGGCTCGACTCGCTCGTGGGCAGGGGCGTGACCCGCGTCTTGATCCACGACGCCGCCCGCCCCTTCCTTCCCACCACCGTCATCGACGCCCTGCTCGCGGCGCTCGACCACGCTCCCGGTGCCGTCCCCGCTCTCCCCGTCGCCGATACGCTGGCGAAGGGTGGCACCATCCTCGGTGACAACGTTCCGCGCGCCGGCCTCAACCGCATCCAGACGCCACAGGCCTTCCACTTCGACGCCATCCTCGCCGCGCACCACGCCTGGCCGGACGGCGAAGAAGCGACCGACGACGCCCAGATGCTCCGCCGCATGGGTCACGACGTCATGCTGGTGCCCGGAGATCCGATGCTCGAAAAGATCACTCACCCCGCCGATTTCGTCGCTGCCGAGGCGCGCCATGCCGCCAGCCTGATTTCCCGCAGCGCGATGGGCTTCGATGTCCACCGGCTTGAGGCGGGGCAGGAACTCTGGCTCGGCGGCGTACTGATCCCGCATGATAAGGGGCTGTCGGGACATAGCGATGCCGATGTTGCGCTCCATGCGATCACCGACGCGCTGCTCGGCACGATCGGCGCCGGCGATATCGGCATGCACTTCCCGCCCAGCGACCCCAAATGGCGCGGCGCGGCCTCGGCCCAGTTCCTCGAGCATGCCGCCGGACTGGTGCGCGAACAGGGCGGGATCATCGATTTCGTCGACCTGACTTTGATCTGCGAGGCGCCTAAGATCGGCCCGCACCGGGAGGCGATCCGCGCCCGCGTCGCTGCGATCTTGCGGCTCGATTCCGGAGCGGTCAGTGTCAAGGCGACGACGACGGAACGGCTCGGTTTCGCCGGCCGGGGGGAAGGCATCGCCGCACAGGCCATCGCGACCGTGCGGCTCGCTGGGGGAGCAAGGGGATGAGGAAGAATCGCGCTTTCTTTGTTGCGGCTGCATCGCTCGCGCTAAGCGCCAATGCAGTGCAAGCCGCGCAGAATACCGAGGCCGCGTGCATGACCGAGGCAGAGGTTGAAGCAGTCCTTCTTCTCGTCCTGCCCGATATCGTTCGAGGGATCGCCGAAACGTGCAAACCTGTCCTGCCCGCCAACGCCTATCTGCTGACAAAGGGTGAAGGGCTGGCCGGCAAGTTCGAAGCGGAGGCAGAGGCCACCAAGCCCGCCATGCTGGCCGCGGTCGGCAAGATGATCGGGGTCAAGGGTAAGGACTTGCCGCTCGACGCCATGGCGACGGTCATGAAGGCGGTGGTCGGTCCGAAGCTCAGCCAGGATCTCAAGACGAAGGACTGCCCGAACATCGATCGCATGTTCGGGTATCTTGATCCGATGCCGGTCCGCAACGTTTCGGGGCTGTTCACGACCATTCTCGATATGACCGCAAGTGACACCCGGCGGCAGAGGACGGCGGCGAAGCCCCGCTCGGCCTTTCCAAACATCTGCAAGCCGGCGGAAGGCTAGAAGCGCTGCGCTGCCGCGTGTGAAAATGGAGTTTGGTTATGCGTATCCCCCGTTCTGCCGCCACGGCCCTGCTCTGGGCCGGTCTTGCCGCCTCGTCGGCGGCATCGGCCCAATCCGCCCGCCCCTGCCTCACCGGCAACGAGGCGGAGGCGCTGTTCCAGGTGATGCTGCCCGATGTGATCCGCGAGATGGGGCGGGTCTGCGCGGCCCTGCCCGCCAACGCCTTCCTGCGACAGCCCAGTGCTGGCTTCATGGCGCGGATCGATGCCGGGGTGGCGCCGGCCATGCCTTCGGCGCAGGCGGGGATCCGCAAGCTCCTGGGGCCGGATGCGGGGTTTATCGCCGATTCGCAGTTCGCGATTCCTGCAGTCCGCGCGATCATCGGGCCGGCCATCGCGCAGACCGTGAAGCCCGCCGATTGCGGCGGCCTCGACAAGATCGTCACCAACCTCGCGCCCCTTCCGCCGCGTAATCTGGCGGCTGTGTTCGCGGGGCTGCTCCAGCTTAGTCAGAACGACGAAAAGCGCGCGCCAAGGCTGCCGATATGCCCTATGGGCCGCCCGCGATGAATGAAGTGATTCTCCCCAAGGCGCTGGTTGAGGCCGCGCGCAAGGTCGTCGACGCGAACCGCGTCGCGGGCCGCAAGGTCGCGATTGCCGAGAGCTGCACCGGCGGCCTCGTCTCCGCCGCGATCACCGAGATTCCTGGCTCGTCCGACGTGATGAGTGCCGGTTTCGTCACCTATTCGAACGAGGCCAAGATGGCGCAGCTGCGCGTCAGCCGCGACGTGCTGGAGACGTTCGGCGCGGTCTCGATCGCGACGGCCTGGAGCATGGCGCAGGGCGCGCTGGAAGCGAGCGACGCCGATGTCGCGGTGGCGATCACCGGCATCGCGGGTCCGGGCGGTGGAAGCGACAAGAAGCCGGTCGGCCATGTCGTCTTCGCCCGCGCGGAGAAGGGGGCCAGTCCCGATGTGGTGGTGGCCGATACCCGCGAGTTCGGCGATATCGGCCGGGGCGGCGTGCGGCTTCAGGCGGCGCTGTGCGCGCTCGAACTGCTGCTGCCCGGCGAGCCCGCGGTGCCGGCCGACGAGTCGCCGTAAAGCGCCGCGGCGCGCTGTTCGAACGCGTTGATCATCATCCGCAGCGCGCGGTCGAACACCTGCCCCGCCAGCATCTCGAACATCCGGCTCTTGAAGGTGAAATCGACCTCGAAATCGATCAGCACCCCGCCCTGCCCGTCAGACCGGAACTTCCAGTCATTGTGCAGGTGCTTCAGCGGCCCTTCGAGATAGTCGACCCGGATATGCTCCGGCCGCTGCTTGCTCACCCGGCTGCTGAACGTCTCGCGCAGCCCCTTGAAGCCGACGATCAGGTCCGCGACCATTTCGGTCTCGCTGTTCGAACGCACCCGCACCGCGCTGACCCAGGGCAGGAACTCGCCATAGCGGCCAACATCGGCCACCAGATCGAACATCTGCTCCGGCGAATAGGGCAGCCGCCGGGTCTCGCTGTGCCGCGGCATCAGGCGGTGACCGCCGCCTTCGCCAGCTTGGCGGCCCGTGCGTCGCGCATTTTCGCGAAGTCGTCGCCGGCATGATAGCTCGACCGGGTCAACGGGGAGGACGCGACCAGCAGGAAGCCCTTGGCGCGAGCGATCGCGGCATAGGCGTCGAACGCCGCAGGGGTCACGAAATCCTGCACCTTGGCGTGGCGAGGCGTGGGCTGGAGATACTGGCCCATCGTCAGGAAATCGATGTCCGCGCTGCGCATGTCGTCCATCACCTGGTGGACCTCCAGCCGCTCTTCGCCCAGGCCGAGCATCACGCCCGACTTGGTGAAGATCGACGGATCGAGCTTCTTGACCGTCTCCAGCAGCCGGATCGAGGCATAGTAGCGTGCACCCGGGCGGATCGTCGGATAAAGCCTCGGCACCGTCTCGAGATTGTGGTTGTAGACGTCAGGCCGCGCCGCGACGATCATCTCGATCGCCTGCTCGTGCTTGTTACGGAAATCCGGCGTCAGGATCTCGATCGTCGTCGTCGGGCTGGCCTTGCGGATCGCCTCGATCACCTTGACGAACTGCTTCGCACCGCCATCGGGCAGGTCATCGCGATCGACCGATGTGATGACGATGTGCTCGAGGCCCATCTGCACCGCAGCGTCGGCGACGTTGTTCGGTTCCATCGGATCGACGGCACGCGGCATGCCGGTCTTGACGTTGCAGAAGGCGCAGGCGCGGGTGCAGGTATCGCCCAGGATCATCACCGTCGCGTGCTTCTTGCTCCAGCACTCGCCGATATTCGGGCAGGCGGCTTCCTCGCAAACCGTCGTCAGGCTTTTCGAGCGCATCAGTGCGCGCGTGGCGGCAAATCCGGCGGAGGTCGGCGCTTTCACGCGGATCCAATCAGGCTTGCGCTGACGTTCCGGACGGGCTTCGGGGATCGGTGCCATTTCGCTCATCGCGCGCAGATAGCGATCCCGAACGCAGCTTGCCAGCCCCTACGGCCTGCGCCAATGAAGCGCGCATGACTCACTTCACCGATCTCGTCGATGGCTACCGCCGCTTCCGTACTTCGGACTACCGCCGCCAGCATGAGCGTTGGGTCCAGCTTGCGGAGGCACAGTCGCCCAAGGTGATGGTGATCGCCTGTTCCGACAGCCGCGTGGAACCGGCGCAGATTTTCGACACGCTGCCCGGTGAGATCTTCGTAGTGCGCAACGTCGCCAATCTGGTTCCCCCATTCGAGAATGACGGTGGCCGGCATGGCGTCTCGGCGGCGCTCGAATTCGCGGTCACCAAGCTCAATGTTGAAGAAGTGGTGGTGATGGGCCACGGCATGTGCGGCGGCGCCCATGCCGCGCTGACGGAAATGTTTCAGGATGCCGAGCCGGGTGACGGCGGCTTCGTCCATGCCTGGGTCAGCCTGCTCGACAAGGCCCGTGAACGGGTGAAGGCGAAGTATGGCGATGGGCCGGAAGCGTCGCGCGAGATGGAACTCGAGACGGTCCGGACCTCGATCGCCAATCTGCGAACATTCCCCTTCATTCCCGAACGCGAGGCGGATGGCCGTTTGACGATCCATGGCGCCTATTTCGCGATTCGCGACGGCGTGCTGCATGTCATGGACGAGAATGGGGATTTCGCCCCGGCCTGAACAACGGAGTTCGATGATGCCGGTACTGGCTCTGCTTCTTCTGGCAACCGTGCTTCCAGCCGCCGGACAGAATGTGCCGCGGCTCGTGCGGCCGATCGAATTTCCTGACGACGGATCGTTGCCGGACGACGCGACGACCGGGCAGCTTACGGTCGCGGTCTATGATCGCCTCCAGATCAACCAAGGCGAAGCCTATCGGACAATGGGCGATGCGTTCGTCTGCCGCTCGGGAAATGCCAGGATCTTGGCACATGCCGCACGCGAAGCGGCAGGCCACCTTTCCGGCGATCAGCGCGCCGGGTTGAAGGCGGGCGACTGGGCGGTCCTGACCGCCGTTGCGATCAACGCGATCGGCGCGCTCGACGGGATCGATCCAGCCCTCATACGCGCGGATGAGGCGGTCGGACCGGGCGTCTACAACCCGTCGATCACCATCACCGCCTATACGATCCGACGCTGCCGCTTTTACTGAAGCTCACTCCTTCGCCAGCGCTGCCCGCGCCGCCTTCTCGAATTCGGGATCGATCGGTGGTGGAGTCATCGGCACCCTTGCCTCGAGCTGATCGGCGATCGTGGTGAGCGCGGCGATACGCCCGGCCTTGCGGCTGTTGCCGTCGATCACCGTCCAGGGCGCCTGTTTCGTGCTGGTCTTGGCGAACATGTCCTCGATCGCCTCCAGATATTCGGCGCGCTTCGCCCGGTTGCGATAGTCATCGGGTCCGGTCTTCCAGCGTTTCCAGGGATCGTCGAGCCGTTCGGCCAGTTCCTTGTCCTGCTTTTCCTGGGTGATGTGGACGAACAGCTTCACCATCGTCGCCCCCGCATCGATCTGCTGCGTCTCGAAATCGTTGATCTCGTCATAGCCGCGCTTCCACTCGGCCTTGCTCGCATAGCCCTCGACCCGCTCGACCAACACGCGTCCGTACCAGCTACGGTCGAAAATCGCGATGTGCCCCTTCCCCGGCAGCTGCGTCCAGAAACGCCACAGGAAATGATGCGCCAGTTCGTCCTGGCTCGGCGCGCTGATCGGCATCACCTTGAAGAATCGGGGGTCCCATCGTGCTTTCACACGCTTGATGATGCCGCCCTTCCCTGCCGCGTCCCATCCTTCGAGCACTAGGATCGCCGGTCGTTTGTGGACGATATGCGCAACCTGGATGCGCTCCAGCCGCGCCTGCACATCGGCAAGCGCCTTGTCATAATCCCCGGCGAACTTGTCGCCGCGCTCATAGTCGTTGAGGTCAATTTTCATGACGGATAGCGTAACATCGTCGAAAGCGCGCTGAAATGCCCTGCATTCGCGCCCTAGCGGCCTTCGCAGGCGCCCTATCCGTGAATTATGACAGCCAGGTGCGCAGGGGTCGCGCACTTGTATCCGGGAACGAGTAATTATGGCGGCGCAGCGTTTGGTAATCGAGGGGCGTGTGCAGCGCGTGGGCTATCGCGACTGGGCGGTACGCACCGCAAAGCAACTGGGCGTGATCGGATGGGTCCGCAACCTTCAGGATGGCCGGGTCGAGATTTTGGCTGATGGCGAGGACATGGCACTCGATACCTTTGTCGACCGCTGCCGCGAGGGGCCGGTTATGGCCAATGTCGCCAAGGTCGATGCGATGCCTGCCGAGGCCGGCAATGTGAAGGGCTTCACCAAGCGGTTCACCGCCTAGAGCCTAATCTTCGACTAGCTTCATCAGTCGCCGCTCGACCGGGGCGAGTACCGGACCAAGCTCGTGCCCGCGCTTCAGCACGGCACCGCTTTCATTGACCAGCGCCCACATGCCCTGGCGGTTGCGCAGCGACGGGCGCTTCTCGACACGGAATTCGGGACGTTCGGCGGCACGGCGGAACGCGGCGAAGATCGCGGCGTCGCGTCCGAACTGGATCGCATAGTCGCGCCAGTGTCCGGCCGCGACCATCCGGCCGTACAGGTCGAGGATGCGGTTCAGTTCAAGGCGCTCGAACCCGACCTGGTCGGGCGCCCTGAGCGGAAAGGGGGTAACGATCGCGCTCACGCCCGGTCGCGCTGCTTCCCGGTGCGGCCGTTGCTCCCGCGTTCGGCGAGCACCTCATCGACGCGCTTGCGCATCGCCTCCAGCTCGCAACGCATGATCTCCAGCTTCTGAGTCGCGGGATCGAACATGTCGCTGCACGGCGTGCCGTAGGGAACGAAGTCCTTCTGCCACTTGTCCGCTTCGACCAGGGTCGCCTTGGCGGGGATACCGACCATGACCGCGCCCTCGGGCACATCCTTGGTGACGACGGCATTGGCGCCGATCC
The DNA here is from genome assembly GCF_059415525.1 of Sphingomonas sp. GW821-FHT10C01. Lineage (NCBI taxonomy): Bacteria > Pseudomonadati > Pseudomonadota > Alphaproteobacteria > Sphingomonadales > Sphingomonadaceae > Sphingomonas > Sphingomonas sp. GW821-FHT10C01. Next base: position 2,170,238 of record NZ_JBWKNK010000001.1, read on the forward strand.
GCGCGCGTGGGCTCACCGTGATCGGGCCGAGTACCTGTGCGCCCGAGCCGATGATCACGCCGTCCATCAGCGTCGGGTGCCGCTTGCCCGCGACGCCATTATCGGGACTGGTGCCGCCCAGCGTCACGCACTGGTAGATGGTGACGTCGTCGCCAATCTCCGCAGTCTCGCCGATCACGACAAAGCCGTGATCGATGAAGAAGTTGCGACCGATCTTCGCACCCGGATGGATGTCGATTCCCGTCAGCCAGCGCGACGTATGGTTCACGAACCGAGCGAGGAAGAACAGGTTCGCTTTGAACAGCCGGTGCGCGACCCGGTGCCAGAACACCGCCCACACGCCCGGATAGAGTAAAATCTCCGCACGGCTCCGCGGCGCGGGATCACGCGCGCGAATCGAATCCAGATAGGCTCCCAGACCACGGAACATGAACAGGCCCCTTTTGTACTGGACGGTATTTAGGCGAGGATTGGGGCATTTTCCAGTTTGGCGCGTTTCCCGCTTGGCCCGTCTAAACACGATGTATCTTGTAGGGATTGGGTGGTGCCGCCAAACCGGGCGCCTGCGACCGCGTCGCGGCTGAATACCGGGATTGGGGCGAAAGGGATTAGATGTTCGAAGCGATCGACTTTCAGGCACTGCTTCCCTTCATTGCCGTCGGTTTTGCCGCGCAGATTGTGGATGGCGCTTTGGGCATGGCGTTCGGCGTCATCTCCAGCACATTGCTGGTCAGCGTGCTGGGCGTTCCGCCGGCGACCGCTTCGGCCGGCGTCCACCTCGCCGAATGTTTCACCACCGGTGTGTCGGGGATCAGCCACGCGCTTCACAAGAATGTGAACTGGAAACTGTTCTTCCGCTTGCTCGTCCCCGGCGTGATCGGTGGCGTCACCGGCGCCTATCTGCTCACCTCGCTTGATGCGTCGATCACCCGACCGTTCGTGATGGGGTATCTCGCGCTGATCGGCGTCTATCTGCTGTGGCGCGGCATCAGCTTCCCGACCCGGCACCATAAGGAACCAAAGATCGTCGAGCCGCTCGGCCTTGCCGGTGGCTTCCTCGACGCCGCGGGCGGCGGTGGCTGGGGCCCCGTCGTCACGAGCAACCTTCTGATCCAGGGCACACAGCCACGCTATGTGATCGGCACGGTCAACAGCGTCGAGTTCTTCCTGACCCTGTCGGTGTCGATCACCTTCATCATCCATCTCGGCTTCTCGGCCTTCACCGAGGCAGTGGTTGGGCTGCTGATCGGCGGCGTCCTCGCCGCGCCGTTCGGCGCGATTCTGGCCAAACGCGTGCCGACCAAGACACTGCTGATCCTGGTCGGCATCGTCCTGACGCTTACCAGCAGCTTCAGCGTCTACAAGGCGCTTGCCTGAGGCGCTCAATCAGTTCCAATTGATTGAGTGATTGTATCGATCAATCAAAGCGAGACTTCCGGTTTCATCTCCGTTGCAGCGCAACCTATATGCGGCGTCGCACAAGTTGCACTGCATCATAACGGAGAAACCAGAACATGGCCCTCATCGGAAGCTCGCTCAAGCCGTTCACCGCGACCGCCTTCAAGGAAGGCAAGTTTGTCGACGTCACCGACGCCGACGTGCGCGGCAAGTGGGCCGTCTTCTTCTTCTACCCGGCCGACTTCACCTTCGTCTGCCCGACCGAGCTCGAGGATCTCGCCGACGTCTACCCGACCCTGCAGAAGATGGGCGTCGAGGTGTATTCGGTTTCGACCGACACGCATTTCAGCCACAAGGCATGGCACGACACCTCGCCCGCGATCGGCAAGATCAACTATTACATGCTGGGCGATCAGAACCACTCGCTGTCGACCAACTTCGACGTGCTGCGTGAAGGCCAGGGCCTTGCCGACCGCGGCACCTTCGTGATCGATCCGGAAGGCGTGATCCAGATCGTCGAGATCACCAGCGAGGGCGTCGGCCGCAATGCGCAGGAGCTGCTGCGCAAGATCAAGGCGGCACAGTATGTTGCGGCGCACCCGGGTGAAGTCTGCCCGGCGAAGTGGGAAGAGGGTGAAACCACCCTGGCCCCGTCGCTCGACCTCGTCGGCAAGATCTAAGCCGAAGATCTAAGCGCCCGTCCCCCTCCCCCTGTGCGGGCGCCCAAGCGGCCCGGGGCTAACTTCCCGTAGCCCCGGGCCGTATTGTTTCCAGTTTCAGGAGTTTCCGATGCTCGACGCACATCTCAAGCAGCAGCTTGAAGGCTATCTGGTGAATATTCGCGAGCCGATCGAGCTCGTCGCCAGCCTGGGCGACGACGCCAAGTCGCGCGAGCTCGGGACCCTGCTTACCGAAATCGCGGGCTTGAGCGGCAAGATCGCGCTGATCCGTGCCGACGATAAGCGCAAGCCGAGCTTCATGATCCGCCGTGCGGGCACCGATATCGGCGTGCGGTTCGCCGGCATTCCGATGGGGCATGAGTTCACCAGCCTCGTCCTCGCCCTGCTTCAGGTCGGCGGCCACCCGTCCAAGGCGGCGCAGGACGTGATCGAGCAGGTCAAGGGCCTCGAAGGCGAACTGCACTTCGAGACCTATTTCTCGCTGTCGTGCCAGAATTGCCCGGACGTGGTTCAGGCGCTTAACCTGATGGCTGTCCTCAACCCCCAGATCAGCCACGTCGCGATCGACGGCGCGCTGTTCAAGGCGGAAGTCGATGCGCGTCAGGTGCTCGCCGTCCCCACCGTTTTCCTCAACGGCGAACCGTTCGGTTCGGGCCGGATGGAACTGGAGCAGATCGTCGCCAAGCTCGACAGCGGCGCCGATGCCAAGGCGGCGGCGAAGCTCGAGGCGAAGGAGCCGTTCGACGTACTCGTCGTCGGCGGCGGGCCCGCCGGTGCCGCATCGGCGATCTACACCGCACGCAAGGGCCTTCGCGTCGGCGTCGCCGCCGAGCGCTTCGGCGGCCAGGTGCTCGACACCATGGGCATCGAGAACTTCATCTCGGTCCCCTACACCGAAGGACCGAAGCTCGCCGCGCAGCTCGAAAGCCACGTCAAGGACAATGACGTCGACATCATGAACCTCCAGCGCGCCGAGAAGCTGATCCCGTCGCGCGTCGAAGGCGGGCTTCATGAGGTCGTGCTGGCGAACGGAGCAAAGCTCAAGGCAAAGACCGTGATCCTGTCCACCGGTGCCCGCTGGCGCCAGATGGGCGTTCCGGGCGAGGACGAATATCGCAACAAGGGCGTGGCCTATTGCCCGCACTGCGACGGCCCGTTGTTCAAGGGCAAGCGCGTCGCGGTGATCGGCGGCGGCAATTCGGGCGTCGAGGCTGCGATCGATCTCGCCGGCATCGTCGCGCACGTCACGCTGATCGAGTATGACAGCCAACTTCGCGCCGACGCCGTCCTCCAGCGCAAGCTCGCCAGCCTTCCCAACGTCAAGATCGTCACCTCGGCGCTCACCACTCGCGTCAACGGCGCGGAGAAGGTGACGGGCCTCACCTACAAGGACCGCAACAGCGGTGAAGAGCATGACATCGAGCTGGAGGGCATCTTCGTCCAGATCGGCCTGGTGCCCAACACCGAATGGCTCAAGGACAGCATCGCCCTCACCCCGCGCGGCGAGATCGAGATCGATGCGCGCGGTGAGACCAGCCAGCCCGGTATCTTCGCTGCGGGTGACGCCACGACTGTGCCGTACAAGCAGATCGTGATCGCGATGGGTGCGGGTTCCACCGCCGCCCTCTCCGCCTTCGATTATCTCATCCGCCTGCCCGCGGAAGAGATCGAGGCTGCGGCGGCCTGAGCCACGACGTCAGGCGGCCGCCCGGGCATAGCGTCCGGGCGGCTGACCGACATGGCGGTTGAACGCCGTGCTGAACGCACTCGCCGAGCCATAGCCGACCCGCTCGGCCACCTCCGCCAGCGGAACGTCACGGCGGCGCAGCAAATCCTTGGCCAGCGCCATCCGCCATGCCAGCAGATATTCCATCGGCGGTACGCCCACCGCGCCGGTGAACCGCTCGAAAAAGGCCGAGCGCGACATTCCCGCGGCGCACGCGAGTTGCTCGACCGTCCAGGGCCGCGCCGGATCGGCGTGCATCCGTCGCATCGCTTCAGCCAGTTTATGATCGCTCAGCCCCCGCAACAGCCCCGGCGGCGCCCCGTCCCGCTGCGTGGTGCGCAACGCTTCGATCAGCAGGATCTCGACCAGCCGTTCCAGCACCATGTCGCGGCCCGGCTGAGCCGATCCGCTTTCCTCCGCGACCAGCCGGACTAGCAACGACAGCCGCTCGGCATCGCGAAGATGGACCAGCGTGGGCATCAGGGAGACCAGCAGCGACGTATCTGGCGATCCGAACAGGAAGAAGCCACCAAGCAACCGGACATCGGGCGGGCAGTCCCAGTCGCCATGCCGAACCTCATCTCCCGGTGCCTGCGCTGCCTTCGGGTCGATGAAGCCCGGGACGACCGGATCGAATCCCGACAGGACGAACCCCGGCGTTGCGGGCATCAGCACGAAATCCCCTGCCCGCAACGTTACCGGCTCTTGTCCGTCGACTGCCAGCCGGCACGTCCCCTCGATCACCGTACAGAAGCTCGGCGCGCCATAGTCGCCATAGCGCACGCCCCAGCGCCCCGCTCCGCCGATCAGCTTGGACGACACGCCCCTCGGTTGGAGCAGGGCAATCACTTGAGACAGGGGGTCGGCCACATTTGGACGATAGCTAATGAAATATAGATTATCAATTATAGATCATCCTGATCACTTTCGGCACTTCCTTGCCATCGACAATCGCAAGGAAGACGATCATGAAGACCATCCTCATCACCGGCTGCTCCTCGGGCTACGGTCTCGAAACGGCCCGCCATTTCCTCGCCATGGGCTGGAATGTCATCGCGACGATGCGCACCCCGCGCGAGGATATCCTGCCCCCTTCCGACCGGCTTCGTATCCTGGCGCTCGACGTGACGAAGTCAGAGAGCATTGCTGCGGCGCTTATCGCCGCCGGTCCGATCGACGTGCTGGTCAACAATGCTGGGATCGGCCTGATCGGCGCGCTCGAAGCGACCTCGATGGCCAAGGCCCGCATGATCTTCGAAACCAACACCTTCGGCGTGATGGCGATGACTCAAGCGGTGATCCCCGCATTCCGCGCACGCGGGTCGGGCGTCATCGTCAATGTGACGTCGAGCGTGGCGCTGGCACCGATGCCGCTGGTCTCCGTCTATACCGCCAGCAAGACCGCGATCGAGGGGTTCACCGGGTCGCTTGCGCATGAACTCGGCGCATTCGGCGTACGGGTTGCGCTGGTCCAGCCTGGCTATGGCCCGGACACGCGCTTCACCCACAACACCGATGTGACGATCGAGGAAGCGATCCCCGCTCCCTATATGCTCTTCGCTGAACCCATTCTGGGCGCCTTCGCCACTCCGGGGCCAACGACTACGGCTGCGGATGTCGCCGACGGCGTTTGGCGGGCGGTGCATGACGAGAGCGACCGGCTCAGCTTCCCGGCCGGGCCTGATGCGATCGCGCTGGCACACGCCGGCTAAGTCGATGGCGCCGGGTTCATAATTCTCTAATCCGGCGCCGTTCCAGCCTTTTACAATCGTTCAAGCCACTTATATCCGCATCATTCATCGCTCGGGACGATCAATGGCGCAAACTTACCTCCCCACGCTCAAGCAGCTTCAATATCTGGTTGCGCTCAAGGATCATGGGCATTTCGGTCGCGCGGCCGAGGCGAGCTTCGTCACCCAGTCGACCCTATCTGCAGGTTTGCGTGAGTTGGAAACGCTAATCGGCGTAGTCCTCGTCGAGCGCACCCGCCGCGTCGTCCGTTTCACGCCCCTCGGCGAGCGTATCGTCGACAAGGCGCGGCGCGTGTTGCGTGAAGCGGAGGAACTGGCCGACCTGGCCCGTGCCGCTGGTCGGCCCTTGTCGGGCGAGATGCGGATGAGCGTCATCCCCACCATCGCCCCCTTCCTGCTTCCGCGCATCCTTCCCCGGCTCCGTGAGGGCTATCCCGACCTCAAGCTGTTCCTGCGCGAAGAGCCGAGCGGCGCCGCATGCGAAAGCCTTCACACCGGGCGCACCGACTGCGTTCTGCTCGCTCTTCCCTATGCCTGTGGCGACGTCGAGACCGCGCCGTTGTTCGAGGATCGCCTGTTCGTCGCCTTTCCCGAGGGCGAGTACGAACCCGACCATCACAGTATCACCGCCGGTGAAATCGACGAAACCCGGCTGCTGCTGCTCGAGGACGGGCATTGCCTGAAGGACCATGCGCTGGCCGCTTGCAATCGGCCCGAGCTGCGCGCCGAGGCGACGATGCTTGGCACCTCGCTGCATACGATGGTGCAGATGGTCGACAATGGCCTGGGCGTGACGATGCTGCCCGAAATGGCGCTCGATGCCGGTATCCTCGATCATACCCAGGTGACCGCACGCCCGCTCAAGGCCGACAATCCCGCCCGCCGCATCGCCTTGGTCTGGCGTAAGGCGTCTCCGCGTGAGCGCGACTTCCGCCTGCTCGCAGAGGTATTGGCTCAGTCGGGGTTGCCCCCGGCCCAGCGTGCGGCGGCCTGATTATCGCCGGCGCGCGCCGCAACCCAGCGAACCGCCCCGCCTCGTATCTCGCGTTTCCAGAAGGGCGCTTCAGTCTTGAGCCGGTCGATCAGAAAGGCGCAGGCGTCCAGCGCCTCGCGCCGATGCGTCGCCGCGGTCGCGACCAGCACAACCCGGTCGCCGGGTACCATGGGCCCGACGCGATGGACGATCACCGCTGAAAGCAACCCCCAGCGCGCCATCGCCTGCTCGGCCAGATCGCATAACACCGCTTCGGTCATACCGGGATAATGTTCCAGCTCCATGGCGGTCACGCCGTCATCGGCGCGAACGACCCCGGTGAAGCTCGCCACCGCCCCCGCCCCGGTCTCTTCAACCCCGGCCAGTTCGGTGCCGATGTCGATCGGCGCATGATCGACCGAAACACGGATCATCCGCCCGTCACCGGCGGAAAGAAGGCGACTTCATTGGCGGTACCCAACTCGCTGTCGATCGGCACGAATCGCTGATCCACCGCCGCTCGTAGGTTCGAGAGATCGCCCAGCGCCTCGGCATGACCCGGGCTGCGATCCTTCAGCCACTCGGCCAGTTCGCTGACCGTCCGCACCGTCACGGGCGGTTCGACCGTCTCCTCGCCGGCACCGATTCGCTCGCGAACCCAGGCGAAGTAGAGCAGTCGCATCAGCTATCCATATGCTTCAGGCCGACGCGCAGATAGTCCCAGCCCGTGATCAGCGTCAGCACCGCCGCGGCCCACAGCATCGCCAGGCTGACATCCAGTACCCAGGGCGATCCAGGCACCGCTCCCGCAAGAACCAGCCCGCCGAGCGAGGTGAGCTGGAGCGCCGTCTTCCACTTGGCAAGCGCCGAAACCGGCACCGACACCTGGGCGCCTCCCAGGAACTCGCGCAGTCCCGATACCGCAATCTCGCGCAGCAGGATGACCAATGCGGCGATCACATGCAGATCGGCGATAATGCCCTTTGCGCAGAGCATCAGGATCACGGCCGCGACCATGATCTTGTCGGCGATCGGATCCAGGAAAATACCCAGCTTCGATACCGTCCCGCGCGACCGCGCGAGATAGCCATCAAAATAGTCGGTGACCCCCATCAGGCAGTAGGTCGCAAAGGCGATCGCATAGCCGGCTCGCCATTCGGGCCACCACAGGAAGAACACCAGCAGCGGCACGGTGAAGATTCGGGACAGCGTCAGGATATTGGGCAGCGTCAGCATCGTGCCCCTGCTCTAGCACCGCATTCGGATGCAATCATCCCCGCACGACATGCTTTTCCGCCCGGCCAGGACATTTGCCTGTCACATGACACCGATAGCGGTTGCCGCCACGCCGCACGCACGGCTATGCCCAGGATAGTTTCGACGGACGAAGGCCCGCCAACGCATGCATAACGCGCTCGGATTGCTCAAGGAGCGCCGGTTTCTCCCCCTCTTCATCACCCAGTTCCTGGGGGCCTATAACGACAATTTGTTCAAGACCGCGATGGTGCTGTTCGCGACCTACCAGATCTTCAGCGATCCGGCGGTCGAGTTCCAGTTCAACGCGCTGGCGACCGGGATCAGCCTGATTCCCTTCTTCATGCTGTCGGCGCTCGCCGGGCAGCTCGCGGACACGCATGACAAGGCGTCGATCATCCGCTGGGTGAAGACCGCCGAGATCGGCCTGATGCTGTTCGGCGGCGCCGGGATGCTGGTGGCCCAGGCGGGCTATGCCTTCACCGGTCTTGGCATGATGCTGGGCGCCGTGCTCGGCCTCGGCGCCCATTCCACCTTCTTCGGTCCGATCAAATACGCGATCCTGCCCCAGCATCTGAAGGATGAAGAGGTGCTGGGCGGTACCGGAATGGTCGAGGCCGCGACCTATCTGTCGATCCTGATGGGCACCGTTACCGCCGGTTGGGTCGCGCATGACATGCGAATCGCGGCGGCGCTGGTGTTTGTGGTCGCGCTTATCGGCTGGATCACCGGCCGCATGGTTCCTGCGGCCCCGCGCGTCGGACCAAAGCTCAAGATCAACTTCAACCCCTTCACCTCGTCCTGGCGCTTGATCGCCGCGACGATGCACATTCCGCGTCTCTATCTGTCGATCTGCGCGATCAGCTTCTTCTGGACGATCGGCTCGGTGCTGATCATCATCTTCCCGCCGCTGGTAAAGAACGTCCTCACCGCCGACGCGCGGGTGTCCTCGCTGCTGGTCGCCGTGTTCTCGGTCGGCGTTGCGATCGGGTCGATGGTCATCAACGCGATGCTCAAGGGCAAGGTGTCGGCGAAGTACTCGCCCATCTCGGTCATCGCGATGGCGGTGATCGTAGTGCTCTTCTCGATCGAGGTCCGGCTGTGGGTCCCTGCGGCAGCTGGGACACTTTACGACTTCTCCAGCTTCGTACTGCAGCGGCAGGCCTGGATCGTCATCGTCACCCTTACCGCGATCGCGATCACCGGCGGCATGTTCGTGGTCCCGCTCTATGCATTCCTGACGACGACGGTGACCAAGGATCAAACCGCGCGCACCGTCGCTGCGAACAACATCGTCAACGCGGGTGCAATGGTGTTCGGATCGCTGTTCGTGCTTGGCCTGTCAGCGGCAGGCGTCACGTCTGAGGATATGCTCCTCGTCGTGTCGGGCATGTGCTTGATCTCGGCCTGGATCGCCCAGAAGCTGCATCGCGCCTGCGATTAGGCGCGGTCCTCCTATTTCCTTGCGCGCCTGCGGCTCCGGTCGCAGGCCACCTTCTTCAGATGAAGAAGGTGTAGAAGCAGACGAAGAATGCGGCGTAGCTCAATAGGAACAGCTTGAGGTCGCTTTCGTCCTCGCGCTTGCGCGCGCGCCGGCGAACGATCGGCAGTGCGGTACGAAAGGGATGACCGCGGTCTGACTCGGCGAGATACTGCAGGCGTTCCATGGCCAACAGTTAACGCGCTGTTTACGATTTTGTCCCGCGCGAAGGGTGGTTAATCCCTGTCCTGTTCGGGGACACGGGTCAGCATCGCCGCCAACGAAAAAGGGCGCCGCATCCGGTGATGCGTGCGCCCTGTTTTCTTCCCTGTTTTGAACAGGATGGTGGAGCCGAGGGGGATCGAACCCCTGACCTCTGCAATGCCATTGCAGCGCTCTCCCAGCTGAGCTACGGCCCCATCCGTTCCGGGAAGGCGATGGCCTCTAGCAGCCATCGCGTGGTTTGCAACCGGGTTTTTTCGCTTTCCCGATTTTTGTTTTCCCGATCAGGTTTCTTCGTCGGCATCGCCGGTGTCGACGCCCAGATCGTCGTCGCCACCCAGATCGACGTCGTCGTCGGGCGAACCCTCGGCGTCCTCATCGACGTCCAGATCATCGTCACCGAGATCCGCGTCGTCCTTCTTCTTGTCGGCTTCCTTCACCACCTCGAACGGCAGCGGCTGCTTCGACTTCAGGATGGGCTCGGGATCCCAGGCAAAGCCGCAGCTGATGCAAGTGACCGGCTCTTCCTTGGTCAGGTCATAGAAGCGCGTCGCGCATTTCGGGCAGGTCCGTTTCGTGCCCCATTCCGGCTTCACCATGTGCCGCTCTAACCTTTTCTTCGATTTTGCAGGGTGACGGGAAGTTTGTGTCCCCGTTTGAAGTGGCGGGCGCCTTGCCATAGCGCAAGCCCGCTGTCAAAGCCGCCGCCGATGAGCAGTGCAACTCCCCTCCCCTTCGCCATTTCCGCTCGCGGCCCGCTGCGCGGTACCCTTACCGTTCCCGGTGACAAGTCGATCAGCCATCGCTCGCTGATGTTCGCCGGCCTTGCCGTCGGGGAAAGTCGGATCGAGGGGCTGTTGGAGGGTGAGGACGTGCTCGCTACCGCCGCCGCGATGCGCGCGATGGGCGCACGGATCGAGCGTGACGGCGATGGCGTGTGGCATGTCTGGGGCGTGGGTGTCGGTGGCCTGCTTCAGCCTGAGACGGCGCTTGAGATGGGCAATTCGGGCACCTCGACGCGCTTGCTAATGGGCCTGGTTGCCAGCCACCCGATCACCGCGACCTTCACCGGCGACGCCTCGCTCTCCAAGCGTCCGATGGGCCGGGTGATCGATCCCCTGTCAAAAATGGGGGCGGACTTCACCTCCAGTCCCGGCGGACGCCTGCCACTCACGATGCGCGGCCTCTGCCCGGCGATACCGATCGAGTACACGCTCCCGGTGGCATCGGCTCAGGTCAAGTCGGCGGTGCTGCTCGCGGGCCTCAATACGCCTGGCATCACCCGCGTGATCGAGCCGGTGCTGACCCGCGATCATAGCGAGCGGATGTTGGCCGGATTCGGTGCCGACCTGACCGTCGAGGAAACCCCGCAGGGACGGATCATCTCGATCCGGGGCGAGGCGGAGTTCAAGCCTCAGCAGATCACCGTGCCGGGCGATCCCTCTTCCGCCGGGTTCTGGATGGTCGCGGCGTCGATCGTGCCCTGTTCGGACATCGTCATCGCCAATGTCGGCCTCAATCCGACGCGTACCGGCCTGATCACCGCGCTACGCATGATGGGCGCGGACATCGCCGAGTTGAACCCGCGCATCGTCGGCGGCGAGCCGGTGGCGGACCTTCGCGTCCGCCACGCGCCGCTCAAGGCGATCGAGGTGCCGCACGATCTCGCACCCAGCATGATCGACGAGTATCCCGTGCTGTTCGTCGCTGCGGCTTTCGCTCAGGGCCGCACCGTGGCGCGTGGTGCGGACGAACTGCGCGTCAAGGAATCGGACCGCATCGCCGCGATGGTCGCCGCACTCCAGCCCAATGGCGTGGTGCTGGAGGAGTTCGAAGACGGCCTGGCAATCACCGGGACGGGCGGCGAACTGATCGCCGGTGGTGCTCCGGTCGCCTCGAAACTCGACCATCGCATCGCGATGAGCATGGCCGTGGCTGGACTTGGCGCAAAGGCCGATGTGAGCATCGACGATGTGGCGCCGGTTGCCACCAGCTATCCCGGCTTCTTTGCCACACTCGACTCGCTGACCGGCAGGACTGAAGAATGATTATCGCCGTCGACGGCCCTGCGGCATCGGGAAAAGGCACCATCGCCCGCGCGCTCGCGCGCCATTACGAACTGCCGCATCTCGATACCGGACTGCTCTACCGGGCGGTCGCTGCAACCGTCCTCCGCGAGGAGATGAACCCCGAGAAAGAGGCCGACGCCGTGGCGGCCACCGGGTTCGACGACCTCCTGCTCGCCGATGACTGGCTGCGCACGGATGAAGTCGGCAAGGTGGCGTCGGTCGTCTCGGCGCATCCGCTCGTCCGTGCGGCCCTGCTCCAGCGCCAGAAACGATTCGCGCACCAGCCTGGCGGCGCGGTCCTCGACGGGCGCGATATCGGTACGGTGATTGCTCCGGACGCCGATGCCAAGCTGTTCGTGAAGGCGACCCCCACGATTCGGGCCCAGCGCCGTCATGCCGAGCTTCGCCGCAACGGTATCACGGCGAGCCTCGACAAGGTGCTCGTCGATATTCGTGCCCGTGACGAGCGCGATTCGAAGCGAGCAGAGGCGCCTCTCACCGCCGCGGTCGACGCCGCGGTCCTCGACACCAGCTTTCTCTCGATCGAGGCTGCGGTGGAAAAGGCGATCCAGCTGGTCGAGGCCCAGCGTGCGAAGAAGGCCGGCGCAGCGGGCTGAACGCTCAGCGAGCTGGCGGCGGTCCCTGCTGCTCGCGCGCCTTCATCGCGGCAAAAAACGCCACAGACTTCAGGGACCGCTCAACATCGGCGCGATATCCGGCATTGGCTGGCGTCAGAGCCAGCGCCCGGCGCAACCATGGCAACGCTGCGTCCAGATTTCCTGTTCGCGCCTGGGCGAGACCGTAGAAAAGGGCCGGCCCGGGGTGCTTGGGCGCCAGCGTCACGCCGCGACGGAACGCAAGCGCCGCTGCGGGCGACATGGTGCCCGCATCCGATTCGACCAATGTCATCCCCAGCCAGGTCCACATGGACGGATCCTGCGGTGCGGATCGTACGCCCCCGAGCATCATCTTCGCGGCCTTGTCCGGGTCTCCCCCTCGCACGAGCGCATCGGCCGCGATGAAATAGGTGTCGTTGACGGTAAAGCGTCCGAACATCTCCCCGCGCAGCTTGTGCAGCTCGGGCTGATCCGCCTGAACCTTCTTTTCCGCCGCCACCGGTGCGCCGGGCAGATCGGGCCGCGCCTGCAACGCATAGCCCGCCGCGCCCAGCATCAGCGCCGCGCCTACGAACGACCACAGGGTTCGCGGCACGCCAAGCAGCCATAGCAGCGCGAACGCGGTGGCGCCGATCGCGGCAAGTGCGATCCAGCCCATCATTTGCGTCGTCTCCGCAAGGTTCCGCGCGCCAGCCACAGTCCGGCGCCGAGCAGCAACAGCGGCGCCAGCCATAGCGGCGCCGTCGTCCAGCTCAACGGCGGGTCATAGGTCACGTAGCTGCCATAGCGCTCGATCAGCCAGCCACGTACCGCATCCGGCGTTTCGCCCGCGGCGATCTTCTGGCGCACGATCCGGCGCATGTCGGCGGCCATGTCGACATCACTGTCCGCGATCGACTGCCCTTGGCAGACCAGACAGCGCAACGTGCCCATCAGCTTGGCCGCCTGCGCTTCCTTGCCGGCGTCGGGGATCTGCGAATAGCCAAGGTCCGCGGGCACGCCCGTCGCCAGCGCCAGGCCGAGCAACACGCTCATTTCGCCTCCTCCAGCGCCTTGAGCAGCTTGGGCACATCATCCTCGCGGATATCGCCGATGTGCTGGGCCGCGATTTTGCCCTGACCGTCGATCACAAAGGTCTCGGGGACGCCCGATGATCCGATGCCGATCTGCACGATCCGGTCATAGTCATTGCCGATCCGCGCATAGGGGTCGCCATGGCGGGAGAGGAATGCCTTTACCGCGTCGGGGCTGTCCTTGATCGCGACCGCGTCGATCTGAACGCCAGCGGCCTTGAGTTTCATCAGCTGGGGCGCCTCCGCGATGCAGGGGACGCACCAACTCGCAAAGACGTTGAGCAGCCGCGGCTTGCCCGTCGCCAGATCGGCGCGCGAAATGCCGGGCTTTCCCTCGACCATTGCCGGAAGGGTAAATTCGGGCAGCGGCTTGCCGACCAGCGCGGACTTCACCACCGTCTCGCGGCTGTCCTGCAGACGCCACGCCGCGAGTGCGACCACCGCAAGGAACACCGCGAGGGGAACCCAGAGCCTCCAGCGCCTCACAGCTCGGCCTCCTCACGCCGTTTGACGTTGCGCCGCTCACGCTTCAGCCGTCCGATCAGCGACAGCGCGCCGCCCAGCGCGATCAACCCGCCGCCGAACCAGATCAACGTCACGAACGGCTTCCACCACAGCCGCAGCTGCCAGCGCCCCTGCGCGTCCTGCGCGCCGAGCACGGCATAGAGCTGTCCGTCGAGCCGGGTCGAGATCGCGGCCTCGGCCGTGTCGGTCGGCGGCGAGGCATAGAAGCGCCGCTGTGGTCGCAGCAGGACCATCGCCCCGTCCACCGGTCCGCGACTTGCCGTCACCCGGCCTTCGACCGCCGACCAATTGTCACCGACCACCGGCGCGACGCCGTTCAGCACCACGCGCCACGGTCCGACATAATAGGGCTGGCCATAACGCGCGGCGACCAGCCGCTCGCTGGTAAAGGCGCTGTCCGCGGCCATGCCGGCCAGGCTCACCGCCACGCCGAAATGCGCGATCACCATGCCCCACGTGAACAGCGGCGTGCGCAGCAGCTTGCGCTTCCACAGCGGCGCGAAGCTCGCCACCGCGAGACCCGCGGCAAGGCCCAGGCCGACGATCTCCATCCAGCCGGTACCTGGCGCGGCAAAGAAGGTGACCGCCATCACCAGCACGCTGAGCGTCACCGGCACGGTGAGCTTGGTCAGCAGCGCGTTGAAATCGTCTCGCCGCCAGTTGAGCAGCGGCCCTACCGCCATCGCCGCGACCAACAGCAATGCGATCGGACCCGCGGCCTTGTTGAAGAAGGGTGGCCCGACCGAAAGCTGTTCGCCCATCGCCTGCGCGAAGATCGGATAGAGCGTGCCGATCAGCACGATGCCCAGGATGACCGAGAGCAGCAGGTTGTTGAGCACCAGCCCACCCTCGCGGCTCAGCAGATCGAACCCCTGCCCGGCCTTCACGCGCCCGACCCGTGCACCGTAAAGGGTGAGCGCGCCGCCAATATAGATGACGAGCAGGAAGAGGATGAAGCTCCCGCGCTCCGGATCGACCGCGAAAGCGTGGACGCTGGTCAGGATGCCAGAACGGACGAGGAAGGTGCCGACCATCGACATCGAGAAGGCAACGACCGCCAGCATCAGCGTCCAGGCGCGCAGCCCATCGCGTGCCGCCAGCACATTGACTGAATGGAGCAAGGCCGTCGCCGCCAGCCACGGCATCAGCGACGCGTTCTCGACCGGATCCCAGAACCACCAGCCGCCCCAGCCCAGCTCGTAATAGGCCCAATAGCTGCCAGCCGTGATGCCGATCGTCAGGAATACCCAGGCAGCCAGCACCCATGGCCGCATCGCGCGCGCGAACGCCGGCCCAACCTCGCGCGTCACCATTGCGCCGACCGCGAAGGAAAACGCGATCGAGAGGCCGACATAGCCGAAATAGAGCGTCGGCGGATGGAACGCCAAGCCCGGATCCTGCAGCAGCGGGTTGAGTCCCAGTCCATCGAGTGCGGGCGGATCAAGCCGGGTGAACGGGCTCGAGGCGACCAGCAGGAAGGCGTAGAAGCCGAGCGCGATGAACGCCTGTGCGCCCAGCGTGGCGGTCAGCGTGGCGCGGTCGAGCTTGCGCTCCAGCAATGCGATCGCCGCGCCGGCCAGCGCAAGTACGGTGACCCACAGCAGCATCGAGCCTTCATGGTTCCCCCATGCGCCCGCAAACTTGTAGAGCAAGGGTTTGGCCGAATGGCTGTTCTGCGCGACCAGCAGCACCGACATGTCGGATCGCAGGAACAGGACGATCAGCAGTCCGAACGACAGCGCCGCAAGCGCGCCCTGGACGATCGCTGCGGGACGCACCGCCGCGACCAGTTCGCTCTGTTTGAGGCGCAGGCCGAGCGCGGCCATCGCCAGCTGCATCAGCGCCATCGCCGCGGCCAGCCACAGCGCCGCAAGTCCCGCTTCTGCGATCATTTACTCAGCGTCTCGGGCGAAGGCATCTTCTTCGCGATTTCCGGCGGCATGTAGCGCTCGTCGTGCTTGGCGAGCAGATTGTCCGCGACGAAGCCGCCATCGGCGGTGAACTTGCCCTCAGCGACCACGCCCGAGCCTTCCTTGAACAGGTCAGGCGCCACGCCAGTGAAGCGCACCGGGATCTTCGCTTCCTTGTCCGCAACGACGAAGCTGATGGTCACCCCGTCGGGCAGGTGCTTGATCGATCCGGTCTCGACCATCCCGCCCAGGCGGACGGCCTTGCCGATCTCAGGGTTCTTGGTGGCGACGTCGCTCGGCGTGTAGAAGAACGCCGCCTCATCCTTGAGCGCGGACAGCGCCAGGCCGCTCGCCCCACCGATCGCGACGAGCGCGGCAAGGCCCAGCACAAGCCGTTGATGCTTGCGCTTCATTTGCGGTCCCTCAATGCGTCGGACGCGCGCTCGGCGCTACGCATCGATAGCCAGCTCGCCAGCGAAAGCCCGCCGACGCCGGCGGTCACGACCGCATAGGCGGCGAGGATGAAGGGCCAGTGGTTCATGCCGCCATTCGCCGCAATCGGGCTTCGACGCGCTGAGTCGCAAGCGCCGCGCGCATCCGCATCAGCACGATCCCGCCAAACATCAGGGCAAAGCCGGAGGACGTCAGCAGCAGCGGCCACAGCATCGAATCATGGATGCTCGATTGCGTCAGCGTGATGCTCTGCCCCTGATGCAGCGTCTGCCACCACACCACCGAATAGCGTATCACCGGCAGCAGTGCCGTTCCCGCGATCCCGAACAATGCGGGGATACGCCCGTCCCCGCCTCGTTCCCGATCGGCCCGCTCCAGCGCGATCCAGGCGATATAGATAAAGAACAACAGCAGCATCGATGTCAGCCGCCCGTCCCATTCCCACCAGGTGCCCCAGGTCGGGCGTCCCCAGATCGATCCGGTGATCAGGCAAAGCGCGGCGAACATGGCGCCGACCGGCGCGGTCGCGCGCGCCGCAAG
This sequence comes from Sphingomonas sp. GW821-FHT10C01, assembly GCF_059415525.1. Lineage (NCBI taxonomy): Bacteria > Pseudomonadati > Pseudomonadota > Alphaproteobacteria > Sphingomonadales > Sphingomonadaceae > Sphingomonas > Sphingomonas sp. GW821-FHT10C01. The sequence continues at coordinate 2,186,909 of NZ_JBWKNK010000001.1, forward strand.
GCTGGCCAGCGGATGTTTCCACACCAGATAAGCGAAACAGGCGATGGCGAGCGAGGTCCAGCCGCCCATCCCCAACCATGCGCTGGGCACATGGATGTAGAGGATACGGACGCTTTCCTTCTGGAGATAGTCGGGCGGCGTCTGCGTCAAGCCGCCCCAGGCGCCGACAAGCACTAGCAGCAGCCCGCTCCAGAACAGGATGGGCGTCAGCGGGCGCGCGATCTTGAGGAAGCGCGTTGGGTTGGCGAGTGCGTGGATCACGGCGTTTCGCCGCCTTTAGGCGGATTCGCCGCTCAAGTCCAAACCCGGATTCACATGGATGTCACGATAATGCGGCCTCAGGCGGCCAGCTTCTCGAACTCGTCTTCGGACAGCGAGATCTGGAATTCGAGCCCGGCCTCGAAATCGGTGGCCCACACGACGCGGGCAGCCCAATGGCCGACATGCGGCAGCGTCAGCCAGATCATCGAATCGCGACGCAGTTCGGAGAAGGTCTCGATCTTGGCGCCGTGAAGCGAGAGGTCCACAACCTTGCAGAGCGCGCGGTCGAGACCGCCGCGGCCGACTTTCGCATCAAGCGAAACCGGCGCGCGCATGGAGCGCCGCCGGCCAAGAACCGCTGGTTCGAATTCTGCTGTGAAGCTGTGCTTGCCCGTCGAGATCATCGGGCAAGCCTAGGCTGTCATGGCTAACGCCGCGTTAACGGCGTTAGCCCCGCAGAACTTACTTCTTGGAGAGCGAAAGCCCGCCGAAACGCTTGTTGAAGCGTGCGACCTGGCCGCCCGCGTCAAGCATCTGGCCGCGACCGCCGGTCCAGGCCGGGTGCGCCAGCGGATCGATGTCGAGCTGCATCGTGTCGCCTTCCTTGCCCCAGGTGGAGCGGGTTTCGAACACGGTGCCGTCGGTCATCTGCACCTTGATCATGTGATAGTCGGGGTGCGTGTCGTTCTTCACGGGCAATTCCTTGAGATAGGCCACCGGTTTCCGACCGGCAGCAAGAGGCGCGGCCCCTAACAGAACCGCGCCCGTGTTGCAATGCGAAGGCTCAGCTGCCTGAAATCAGGTCGAAGGCGGGTCCGCGATCATCGCGGTGAACTCGCATTCAGTCGCGAGGTCATCGCCCAGATACGCCTTGCCGGCGAACTTGCAGACGCGCGAACGCTTCTGCACGAACTCCACCTCAAGCCGCAGCAATACGCCAGGCTCGACGGGCTTGCGAAACTTCACGCCGTCGATCGACATGAAATAGACGAGCTTTCCGGTGCCGGCGAGGCCAAGGCTCTCGACCGCAAGCACGCCCGCAGCCTGTGCCAGCGCCTCGATCTGAAGCACGCCGGGCATGATCGGCCTTCCGGGGAAATGTCCCTGGAAGAACTCCTCATTGATCGTCACCGCCTTGATCGCGACGATGCGCTGGTCGGGGATCAGGCTTTCGACCCGGTCGACCAGCAGCATCGGGTAGCGGTGCGGGAGCGCCGCCATCACCCGCCCGATATTGAGCGGGCCGATGGAACCTCCCGTCACTGCCGAATCGCTCATCGGCCCTGCGGGGCCGGACGTGCGGGCTGCTGAGCGGCAGGCGCCGGAGCGGCGGGCTGCTGCTGCGGCGGCGGAGCGGTCGTGCTGACCGACGGCAGCTGCTGGTTCAGGGCGGCGAGAACCGGGTCGGTGATGTCGGCCGAGGTTGCGGCGAACAGCACGCTGCCCTTGGCAACGGCGATCGTCGCGCCACGCTGGTTGGCGACCTGCTCGATGACCGGAACCAGGCGCTGGGCGACCTGCTGCTCAACATACTGCGCATTGCGGCGCAGGGTCTGCTCACGCTCGGTGATCGAGCGCTGCACGGGCTCGGCGCGGGTCTGGAAGGCGCGGACGCGCGCTTCGAGCGCCGCATCCGGCTTGCCATTGGCGGCGCGCAGCGCGGTTTCGATCGCGGTGCGCTCGGCCTGAAGCGGCTGGCTCTGCTGCTGCGCGAACTGCTGGAACTGCGTCTGCTGCGTCTGAAGCTGGCCATTGGCCGCCACGCAGGCGACGCACTGGCTCATCACACGCTCGATATCGACGACCGCCACCTTGGCGTCGGCGAGAGTCTGCGCGGCAGCGGCGCCAGCACCCAGCGAGGCGCCCGCGATCGCCAGAGCGGCGATAATGGTCTTGGTGTTCGACATTAGAAGGAAGTCCCCACGTTGAAGCTGAAGAGTTTGTCATCGTCGCCCTCGATCTTGGTGAGAGCATAGGCAAGATCGAGTCGTAGCGGGCCAAACGGCGAATTCCAATTGGCACCGATGCCGACCGAAACGCGCGGCCGCGGCGAGTCGCCCAGGAACCGTTCAAGGAACGGAGCGGTCTCGACATTGTAGCGGCTGTTGATGGAAGTGCCGGAGCACGGGCCGCCCGCGGTGGCCGAGTAACCGATCGAGCAGGTCGTTGCCAGACCGCCGGCGACCGCGTCGGTCGACGGAACGATATAGACCGGACGTCCTTCGGAATCGAATTGCGGCGTTTGAATCGGCAGCAGCGATGGCGACCCGTCGGCGTTGAACAGCTTGTTTCCGGCGGAGTCGGTCGCCTGGGTGAACGCTGCCGTCGGGTTCGGCCGCCGCACGCCCCAGTTCGCGCCGGCCATCACGAAGATCGACGGACGAATGCCCATTTCGCGCGCGCCGGCGCCGAGCGGAATCTCGAGTTCAAGCTTACCCAGATAATAGGCGCGTCCACCGAGCGCATCGTCGAAAATCTGTTCCTTGTCGGTGATAAGGGTCTGGTTCCCCGCCGCGACCGTACCGGTGTAGCCGATGCGCTGGATGCGCGGACCCACGCCACGAATGTCGAAGCCGCGGAACTGCGGCTCACCCAGGAAGAAGCGATCGGTGATCCGCACCGGATCGACGCCTGCCAAGGACTTTTCCAGGCTGTGGATATAACCGCCTTCGAGGCCCGCCGAGAAGATCCAGCCGCCGCCGATATTCCAGTATTTGTCCGCATCGAAACGGGCGCGAGCATATTTCACATCGCCGCCCAGTCCCGCGAAGTCCGTACCCAGCACCAGGCGCTGGCCCGCGGTCGGGCGCAAGCGGCTGTTGAGGCTGTCATAGATCAGCGACAGGCCGACAGCGGACGTCCAGCGCTTGCCCAGCGCTTCGCAGAGGTAACGGCCCGCCTTGAGCGGATCGCAAACACCGCCGGTGAAGAAGCTGTTCTGGTCCAGACCCACCGAATCATGCGTCAGCGAATAGCGTGCCGACGCGGTCCAATATTCGGTCAGCGGAACGCCCAGAACCAGCTGGCCGCCGGTCGACACCTGCTGATAGGTGGTCCGTCGGTCGGAGCCGAGATAGTTGAACGAGTTGTAGTCGCGGCGGAAAATCGTGCCGCCCAGCGCGATGTTCTGGTCGAACAGATATGGCTCGGTGAACCCGAGTTCGATCGACTTCGAATAGCTCGAATAATCGACCGACAGGCGCAGGTCCTGGCCCTTGCCGCGGAAGTTGCGCTGACGGATCGACCCCTGGAAGATGAATCGCTCAAGGCTGGAAAAGCCCGCCGACAGCGTCAGCTCGCCGGTCGATTTTTCTTCGACATTGGCGGTCAGGATGACGCGATCGGGGGTCGAGCCTTCCTTCTGATCGATCTCGAACTTCTCGCCGAAATAGCCGAGCGAGTTGATACGGTCCTGTGAGCGCTTGACCAGGAAGGTGTTGAACGCGTCGCCTTCGGCCAGGCGCAGTTCGCGACGGATCACCTTGTCCTGGGTCTGCGTGTTGCCGACGATGTCGATCCGCTCGACATAGGTGCGACGCGCCTCGGCGATGTTGAAGTTGAGCGTCATCGTGAGGGTTTCACGGTCGCGCTTGAACTCGGGCGAGACGTTGGCGAACGCATAGCCGAACATGCCCGCCGTTTCGGAGAGCTGCTCGACCGTGTCCTCGACCATCTTGGCGTTGTACCAGGCGCCCTCCTTGATCGCGAGGTTGCCGGCCAGCACCTTGTCGTCGAAGTCGCGGATGTTGCTGTCCACCGTGACCGGCCCGAACTTGTAGCGCGGCCCTTCCTCGACGACATAGGTGATGATGAAGTCTTTTTTGTCGGGCGTCAGCTCGGCGACCGCCGAAACGACGCGGAAATCGGCATAGCCCTGGGTCAGGTAGAACTGGCGCAGCTTCTGCTGGTCATAGGCCAGCCGGTCCTGATCATAGCTGGTGTTCGAGCTCATGATGGTAGTCAGGCGCGCCTGCTTGGTCGCCATCTCGCCGCGAAGCTTGCCGTCCTTGAACACCTCGTTGCCGATGATGTTGATCTGACGGACCTTGGACTTCGCGCCTTCCTCGATCTCGAAGATCACGTCGACGCGGTTCTGGTCGAGGCTGACCATCTTGGGCTCGACGGTCGCGGCGAAGCGACCCTGGCGACGATAGAGTTCGATGATCCGGGCGACGTCCGCGCGCACCGCGGTGCGCGTGAACATCTGGCGCGGCGCCAGCTTGATTTCCTTGACGATCTTGTCGTTCTTCAGCCGCTTGTTGCCCTCCAGCACCACGCGGTTGATGATCGGATTTTCGCGAACGCGCACAACGATGTCGCCGCTCTCGACGCCCTCGATCGTCACATCGGCAAGCAGCTCGCTCGCCAGCAGGTCGCGGATCGCCTGGTCGAGACTTTCGGTGGTGTAGGACTGGCCCACGCGGACACGGGTATAGGAAAGCACCGTCTCCGGCTCGAGGCGCTGCGTGCCCTCAACGCGGAGGCTGCGGACCGTGCGCGGCGCTTCGGGAACCACCACCGGAGTGGTTGTTTGCGGTTGCGCCGGCTGCTGTGCCGTCGGCTGCGCCGGGGCGGGCTGCTGCGGCGCCTGCTGCGCGAGCGCCACGCCGGACAGGACTGAACCCGTCAGGAGCAGCGCGGTGGCGCGCACGCCGATTTTCGTAACCTTGATTGCAGTCACTATCCTACCCCAGTCGTCGGACTTTGAGAGTTTTTCAGGCCGAAGCGTGGGCCGACGGCAAACCGCCCTGCCCCAACCGCGTCAGCCGATCAACCCAGCCAGATTTCTCCACACGCCAAAGGCGCCGAGATCGTTGAACGTTACAAGAAGCATCAGCGCCAGGATCGCCACCATCCCGCCGCGAAACGCCCATTCCATCACCTCCGGTCCGACGGGTTTCCGCCGCACCGCTTCGACCGCATAGAACAGAAGATGGCCGCCATCCAGCACCGGGACTGGCAACAGGTTGATGAATCCCAGATTAATCGAGACGAGCGCGATCAGGAACACGAACTCGGTCAGCCCAAGCGCAAGGCGCTCGCCTGACGCCTGCGCGATTCGCAACGGGCCGCCCAGTTCGGTCACCGAGCGCCGGCCGGTAATGATTTGGCCAAGTCCGTCGATCTGCATCTGGATCACGTTACCGGTCATGCGAATCCCGGCGGGAATCGCTGCCAGCAGGCCAACCTGAACCTGAACAGGTGGAGCCGAAGCAACGCCAAGTTGACCCAGGCGATATTCATTTCCGAACCGATCCATCTCGGTCCGTACACCGACGCGCGCCGGAAGCGTGATGATCTCGCCCTTGCGATCGACCGTAAGGCTTATTGTCTCGTCAGGGCGCAGGACGACATAATCGCGCAGGTCCCCGAAGGATTCCATGCCCCGGCCGTCGATCGCGGTGATCCGGTCCCCTTCGCGCAACCCCGCACTTGCCGCAGTGCTATTTGGGGCAATGCCGGCGACCAGCGGAGGCGTCCGATTCTCGCCAAACACCGCAACAAACACCGCCAAAATCAGGATCGCCACCACGAAATTCGTCACCGGCCCCGCCGCGACCACGATCGCGCGCTGCCAAACCGGCTTGGCCTGGAAGGTCTGCGCGCGCTCTGCTGCGGGAAGCGACAGCCAGGCGGGGTCCGGCTGGCTCGCCGGATTCATGTCGCCGGCGAACTTGACGTAGCCGCCTAGCGGCAGCCAGCCGAACTTCCAGCGCGTGCCACGCTTGTCGGTAAAGCCGACGATCTCGCGCCCGAAACCGATCGAGAAGGCGTCCGCCTTGATCCTGAACATCCGCCCGGCGGCATAGTGGCCGAGCTCGTGGACGAAAACGAGCGGCCCGATCACCAGCAGGAATGCGAGAATGTACAGGAAGAAACCGGGATTTTCGGTCAAATGACGCAGTCCTTCACACGCTCGCCCGCGATTTTCCGCGCTTCCGCGTCGATCGCAAGCAAGTGATCGAGCGCTGCCGGCGCGGCCGGATCATAGCGCTCCAGCGTATCCGAGACGATTGCGGCAATTTCAAGAAAGCCGATGCGCCGTGCCAGGAACGCGGCCACTGCCACTTCGTTCGCCGCATTGAGCACCGCCGGACGGGCCCCACCCGCCGCCAAAGCCTCGCGCGCCAGCCTCAGGCACGGGAATCGATCATAGTCCGGTGCTTCGAAATCAAGCCGGCCGATGCGGGTGAGGTCGAGCCGCTGGCACGGTGTTTCCATCCGCTGCGGCCAGGCCAGGGTATAGGCGATCGGCACCCGCATGTCGGGCGAGCCGAGCTGCGCCAGCACCGACCCATCAGCATACTCGACCATCGAATGGATCACCGATTGGCGATGGACGATCACCTCGAGCTGTTCGTGCGCGACGGGGAACAAATGGAACGCCTCGATCAGTTCGAGACCCTTGTTCATCAGGGTCGCCGAATCGACGCTGATCTTGGCTCCCATCGACCAATTGGGGTGCGCGACCGCCTGTTCGGGGGTGATTCCGCGCATCTCCTCAAGGCTGCGCTCGCGGAACGGTCCGCCACTCGCGGTCAGGATGATCTTTGAGACTTTGTCCGCATTATCGGATTCAAAGCATTGAAATATAGCATTATGCTCCGAATCGACGGGCAGCAGCGTCGCACCGTGTTCGGCGACGGCGCGGGTCACGATCTCGCCGGCGGAAACCAGCGATTCCTTGTTTGCCAGCGCGATGGTTCCACCACCCTCGATCGCCGCCATGACCGGCTTGAGGCCCGCGGTGCCGACGATCGCCGCCATCGTCCAGTCCGCGCCCATCCGGGCCGCCGCACAGACGGCATCCACGCCACCGGCCGCTTCGACGCCACTCCCCGCCAGCGCCGTTCGCAACGCCGGCAGTCGCGCCTCGTCGGCGACGACCGCGGCGCGGGCCTTCACGCGCTTCGCGGCGGTGGCCAATCCATCGACATCGCGATTGGCGGTGAGCGCCACCACCTCGAACCGGTCAGGCGCGCGCTCGATCAGATCGAGCGTCGACGTGCCGACCGATCCGGTCGCACCCAGGATTGTGACCTGCCTCATCGAACCGCCAGCACCAGCAATGCCGCGACCGGCGCTACCGGCACCAGTCCATCCAGTCGGTCGAGAACCCCGCCATGGCCGGGAAGCAGATTGCCCGAATCCTTGACCCCCGCACAACGCTTCAGCCAACTCTCATAGAGGTCGCCCGCCTGCGCGAGTACCGCCAGCAAGGGCGTCGCGGCGGCAAGGCGCCAATCCAGGCCCCACAAGGTCAGGATCGCGGCGAACAGTCCCGCCCCCGCCACGCCGCCCAGTAGCCCGGCCCAGGTCTTGTTGGGGCTCACCTTGGGCATCAGCTTCGCCCCGCCGATCGTGCGTCCGGCGAAATAGGCGCCGATATCGCATGCCCACACCAATGCCATCGCCCAAAAGGCCAGCAGCAAGCCTTGCTGGGCATCGCGCAGCACCAGCAACGCCAGCACCGGCAACCCGACATAGATCGCTCCCGCACCCAGCATCCCGTTGCGCGTCACCGCCGCGATGAAGAACATCGCCCCCAGCACGAGCCCGAACGCCAGGAACCCCGGGCCGGCCGCGATCGGCGCCATGATCGCCAACGGCACCGTCAACGCATATTGCGCGAGCTTCTTCTGCTCCGGCGTCGCGCCGTGCAGCCCGCCCCATTCGTGGATCATGATGATCGCGGCGATCGTGGTCAGTGCCCAGAAAGCGAGCCCGCCCAGCCACAGCGCGGTCGCCGCCACGACGATCAGCAAAACGCCCACCAGCGCACGCACCGGCAGGTCAGCATTCTTCCGTGGCGGTACTTGCGTCACAGCCCTCCGAACCGCCGCTGCCGGTTGCCGAACTGCGCGATCGCATCGGCCAGCGCGGCGCCGTCGAAATCGGGCCACAACGTATCGACGAACAGCAGCTCGGCATAGGCCGCCTGCCACAACAGGAAGTTCGAGAGGCGCTGCTCGCCCGATGTGCGGATCAGCAGGTCCAGGGGTGGCAGGCCGTGCGTGGTCAGCGCGTCACCGAACATCGTGTCGTCGATCGCCGCCGGATCCAGCTCGCCCGCCTTGGCCGCCGCCGCCAGCCGTCGCGCCGCCGCGACGATCTCGGCCTGCGCGCCATAGTTGAGCGCGATCACCAGCGTGGCGCCGGTGTTGACCGATGTGCGTTCGATCGCGTCGTCGATCATCGCCACCAGATCGCCTGAAAGCGCGTGATAGTCGCCGATCACGCGCAGCCGGACATTCTCGGCGACCAGGTCGCGCAGCTCGTTCTTGAGGAAATAGCGCAGCAGACCCATCAGGTCGCGCACCTCCTCCTCGGGCCGCCGCCAATTCTCGGACGAGAAGGCATAGAGTGTCAGCACCTCGACGCCCAGTTCGCGCGCGGCCTTGGACACGCGTTTCACCGCGTCCACGCCCTGCTTGTGCCCGGCAAGCCTCGGCATCCGCCGGGCCTTCGCCCAGCGTCCGTTGCCGTCCATGATGATCGCGACGTGGCGGGGAACAGCCCCGCCTTCCGGGCTGGCCGGAAGAGGCGCGGAAGCCGCGGTCACTTGCCCAGGATTTCCTTTTCCTTCGCCGCCGCGGCCGCATCGATATCGGCGATGGTGCTGTCGGTCAGCTTCTGGACTTCGGTCTCGTGGCGCTTGCGCTCGTCCTCGCCGAACAGGCCCTTCTTCTCGTCGGCCTTCAGGCTGTCATTGCCGTCGCGACGCACGTTGCGCGCGGCGATGCGGGCATTCTCGGCATATTTGCTGGCAAGCTTGGCCAGCTCCTTGCGGCGTTCCTCGGTCAGGTCGGGGATCGGCAGGCGCAGCGTCTGCCCGTCGACGATCGGGTTGAGGCCGAGGCCCGCCGAGCGGATCGCCTTGTCGACCGGGCCGACATTGGACTTGTCCCACACCGTCACCGACAGCAGGCGCGGCTCGGGAGCCGCAACCGTCGCCACCTGGGTGATCGGCATGTGCGCGCCATAGACCTCGACCGTCACCGGATCGAGCAATGTGGTGCTCGCGCGGCCCGTGCGCAGGCCCTGCAGGTCGTGTTTCAGCGCCTCGACCGCGCCGTTCATGCGGCGCTCCAGGTCGGCCTTGTCGTAAGCGGCCATGTTCAGCTTCCTCTTATGCGGATTCGGATTGATTGCGGACGATCGTGGAGGTGCCCTCGCCGCGCAGCACGGCTTCCAGCGTGCCCTCGTCGCGGATGTTGAACACCACGATCGGAATGTCGTTGTCGCGGCACAAAGCCACGGCGGTCGCGTCCATGACCTTGAGGTTGTCGACCAGCACGCGGTCGAAGCTCAGTTCCTCGTAGCGGGTCGCGGTCGGCACCTTCTTGGGGTCGGCATTGTAGACACCGTCGACGCTGGTACCCTTGAACAACGCGTCGCAGTTCATCTCAGCCGCGCGCAGCGCCGCCGTGGTGTCGGTGGTGAAGAACGGCAGACCGGTGCCCGCGGCAAAGATCACCACGCGGCCCTTCTCCATGTGCCGCATCGCCTTGCGGCGGATATAGGGTTCGGAGACGCTCGCCATCGGGATCGCCGACTGGACGCGCGTGTCGACGCCGAGCCGCTCGAGCGTGTTCTGCATCGCCAACGCGTTCATCACGGTGGCGAGCATGCCCATATAGTCGGCGCTCGCCCGCTCGAAGCCCTGTGCCGCGCCGGCAAGCCCGCGGAAGATATTGCCGCCGCCGACGACCATGCAGATTTCGAACCCGGCCTCGGTTGCCGCCTTCACCTCGCGCGCGACGCGCTCGCAGGTGGCGGGATCGATGCCGAACTGGCCTTGTCCCATCAGCACTTCGCCCGAAAGCTTGAGCAGGATTCGTTTGAAGCGTGGCGCGGTCATTGGGCCCTTGATTCTTTGGGTTATGGGGAGTGGCGCGGACCCTAGATGAGCCTCGCGACAGGGACAAGCCGCGAAGCTGCATCATTGCTCCCAACCGCGCCGCGCCAACGGCATGGCTGATTGAGCATTAACCATGATCCAGCTAGGGAAACCTCGGGTATTTTGGGGGTGTGGGTGGCTGTCATTTCTGGAGTCGAGGCCGGCCGGTTCGATCACATGCGACCACAGCTATCGCTTTCACGCTTTCTGTCGCCGTTCCTGCTGATCTTCGCCGCCGTTTTCGCGTCGGCGATGTTCAGTATCCTCACTCGTTCTCCGGCAGTCCTCGCGACGATCTGGCCCGCCAACGCGGTCATGCTGGGGCTGCTGATCCGTTTCCCGCGTCTCGCCAACGTGTCCGGTTGGCTGGGCGGGATCGTCGGATATCTGCTCGCCGACCTGATCACCGGCGAAGATACCGCAAGCCTGATCCTGCTGCTCGCGGGAAACCTTGCCGGGGTCATCACCGGATATCTGCTGCTCTCACAACTTGAGTACCGCAATCTCAAGCTGTCGGATCCGCGTTCCCTCCATCAGGTCGCGGCCGCGATCATCCTCGCCGCGTTTGCGGCCGGGCTTGTCGGCACGATCGCCAATCCGGTCATCTTCGGGGGCGGTTCCTGGCACGGATTCCTCTTCTGGTTCGCGACCGAAGCCGTCAATTACGTGGCGTTTCTGCCGGTTCTTTTGACCCTGCCAAGGCCGCGATGGCGGCGGCTTCGCTATGGTCCGGCCGAACGCCGCCGCACCCGGGCGCTGCTGAATGCCGATCTGCTGCGCAAGCTGCTTCCCGGGGCTTCGCTCATCGTCGGATTGTTGCTGGCCATGTTGATCGGCGGCCCTGGCGCGCTCGTGTTCACCTTGCCCGGCCTGTTCTGGTGCGGCCTCCGCTACTCGATCCCCGTCGTCGCGCTGCTGGGCCTGCTGACAAGTTGCGCGGTGCTGACTGAGGTCAACCACGACCACATCCGGCTACTGGATGGTATCGGATCGCAGACCTTCGCCCTTTCGGTGCGGCTCGGCGTTGCGCTCATCGCCTTCACACCGCTCTATGTCGCAACGGTCATCGCCGAGCGGAATGCCCTCGTGCATGATCTGGAACGGCTCGCTTCCACCGATCCGCTCACCGGAGCCCTGAACCGCCGCGCCTTCTTCCATCGCGGCGCTCGATCGATGAAAGTCCTCGCCCGTCAGGAACGCCAGATCGCGGCCCTCATGCTCGACATCGACCATTTCAAGCAGGTCAATGATCGTCATGGCCACGGCGGCGGGGACAGAATTCTTCAGGCATTCACGCACGCGATACGCGCGCAGCTGCGTGACGGCGCGTTGCTCGGCCGCTTTGGCGGGGAGGAGTTCGCAATCCTTCTTCCGATCGTGGCGGAAGGTGACGGGGCCGTCGTTGCCGAACGCCTGCGCGCGGTCGTCGCTCAGTTACGCTTGTTCGACGACACTGGCGATGTACTGAAAGCGACGATCAGTGTCGGCGTGGTCGAGGCGCAGGCCGGCGCGATGCCTCTCGCCGAACTTGTGGCCATCGCGGACAGTCGCCTCTATCTTGCCAAGCAGAATGGCCGGAACCGTGTCGAATGGGGCGCGAAGAAGGACGTCCAAACCTAGGCGCGACGCCGCATTGCGCCAAACGGCCGTGGACGATTTCGGCTGAGATGCCGCTCAACAAAGGTGCCGATCCCATGCCCAACCACGCTCAGCTCGCCGCCAAGCTCCTGCGCGACGCCGCGATCTTCTTCCGCGACGTCGGCGCGCAAAACCCCGAATTGCTGGATGAAATGAGCGAGAACGCCGCCGTCTACGAACAGGTCGCCGACCTCACCGAAGACGATCCGCTGGGAGAGCTTCCGATCGAGGAAGAGGCGGACTGATCAACGAAAAAGGGGCGCGGCCACGGCCACGCCCCTCCTTGTTCGCAAAGCGAAGCGATTAGCGGTTCAGGCCCGCCGTCGCCGCGACTTCCGCCGCGAAGTCGCTCTCTTCCTTCTCGATGCCTTCGCCGAGCTGGAAGCGGACATAGTCCTTGAGCACGATGGTCGCGCCCGCATCCTTGCCGGCCTTGGCGATGACGTCGGCGACCGGGGTCTTGCCGTCCATCACGAACGCCTGCGTCAACAGCGCGTTCTCCTTCTTGAACTTCTCGATCGGGCCGTTGAGGATCTTCTCGACGACGTCCGCCGGCTTGCCGACGGTGCGGTCGGCGTTCTTCTCGCGCAGGACCGCGGCTTCACGCTCGACGATCTCGGGATCGAGGTCGTCGACCGACAGCGCCAGCGGGAATGCCGCCGCGACGTGCATCGCGATCTGCTTGCCCAGCGGCTCCAGCACGTCGATGCCGGCGTCGCTCTCAAGCGCGACCAGCACGCCGATCTTGCCAAGGCCCGGGGCCGCGGCGTTGTGGACGTACGGGATCACCGCGCCGTTCGAAACCGACACCGCCTTCGCGCGACGCAGCACCTGGTTCTCGCCGATCGTGGCGATGTTGTTGACCAGCACTTCGCTGACGATCCCACCCTGGGGCATCGTCGCGCCCTTCAGCGCTTCGATATCGTCGCCATTTTCCAGCGCGATCGAGGTCACGTCACGCACGAAACCCTGGAAGATCTCGTTCTTCGCGACGAAGTCGGTCTGCGAGTTGACCTCGACGGCCACGCCCTTGGTGCCGGCGACGGCAACGCCGACCAGGCCCTCGGCCGCGGTGCGGCTCGACTTCTTGTCGGCGGCGGCCAGGCCCTTGGTGCGCAGCCAGTCGACTGCCGCTTCCAGGTCGCCATTGGTTTCCGCAAGCGCCTTCTTGCAGTCCATCATGCCGGCGCCGCTCTTCTCGCGCAGTTCCTTGACGGCTGCTGCAGTGATCTCGGCCATGTCTAATTCCTCAAGGTTTGAATGGGCTTGAATATGGTGCGGGCGGGGCAAAGCTGAAACGCCCTGCCCCGCCCCCATTACGGTTCGATGACCGGACGCTTACGCGTCGATCTGACGCTCGCCTTCCGCAGCCGTTTCCGGCTCGCTCGAAGCGGCCGGGGCTTCCGGCTCGGCGACGACGGCAGGCGCCGGCTCGGCCAGCGCGGCTTCGACCGGCGGCACTTCGGCCGCGCCGAAGTCCGCGCCGCTCACGACCTGCGCGTGCTGGTTGCCGCGGGTCGCCGCGATGGCGATGGCTTCGCAGTACAGGCGGATCGCGCGCGACGCGTCGTCATTCGCCGGAACCGGGAACGCGATGCCGTCGGGCGAGACGTTCGAATCGAGGATCGCAACGACCGGGATACCCAGCGTGTTGGCTTCCTTGATCGCCAGCTCTTCCTTGTTGGCGTCGATCACGAACATGATGTCCGGAATGCCGCCCAGGTCACGGATGCCGCCGAGCGACAGCTCGAGCTTGTCCTTCTCGCGGGTCAGGTTCAGCACTTCCTTCTTGGTCAGGCCGTGCGTGTCGCCCGAAAGCTGCTCTTCAAGCGTCTTGAGGCGCTTGATCGACTGCGAGATGGTCTTCCAGTTGGTGAGCATGCCGCCCAGCCAGCGATGGTTGACGAAGTGCTGGTTCGACTTGCGGGCCGCCTCGGCGATCGCTTCCTGCGCCTGGCGCTTGGTGCCGACGAACAGCACCTTGCCGCCGGCGGCGACGGTCGACGACACGAACTCGAGAGCGCGCGCGAACAGCGGCACGGTCTGCGACAGGTCGATGATGTGGACGCCGTTGCGCTCGCCAAAGATGTAGGGCTTCATCTTCGGGTTCCAGCGGTGGGTCTGGTGGCCGAAATGCGCGCCCGATTCGAGCAGCTGCTGCATGGAGACGACAGGTGCCGCCATAGGGATAACTCCTTCCGGTTGATCCTCTGGGAAGCGAGTGACCGACGAACCTGATGGCCCGCGGCACCGGGATATGATGCTTCCCATGTGGGGTTGAGGCGGCGCCCTTAGCCGAGGCCGCAGCGGATTGCAATGCCCGGCGATCGTAACGCGTCCGGCATAATTGGTATTGCATTATAAATGGAGTGGTATTGTATATGTCCCATTGAAGACGCCGCGGACCTTGCGGACGGAACGACAATGGGAGGGGAAACGTGGCGCGTGCTGATGCGGCGCCGGCGAGTATGATTACGCCGGCCAAGAACCACTATGTCATTCTGGATGGCCTGCGCGGTGTCGCCGCGCTGATGGTCCTGCTCATGCACCTGTTCGAGGGGCATACCGGCGGCGACCTGCACAAGATGATCATCAACCACGGCTATCTCGCGGTGGACTTCTTCTTCCTGCTGTCGGGCTTCGTTGTCGCCTACGCCTATGACGACCGCTGGGGCGGGATGACCCAATGGGACTTCTACAAGCGCCGTCTCATCCGGCTTCAGCCGATGGTGATCCTCGGCTCGATCATCGGCGCCGCGCTGTTCGTGTTCCAGATCGATCCCTTCTACCCGCTCGCCGCCGGCGCCTCGCTCTGGCAGGTGTTGGTGCTGATGGTGATCGGCTTCACCCTGATCCCCGTTCTCCCGTCCATGGACGTGCGTGGCTGGGGCGAAACCTTTCCGCTCAACGGTCCGGCCTGGTCGCTGTTCTTCGAATATTGCGCGAACATCCTCTACGCGGTCGGCTTGTACAAATTGTCGAACCGCTGGCTCGGCCTGCTCGTCGCCATCGCCGGCGCGGCGCTGTTCCACCTCGCGGTGTTCGGTGAGCGCGGCGATCTCGTCGGCGGTTGGACGCTCACTGGCGAGGGTGTGTATATCGGCTTCGTCCGCCTGCTCTTCCCCTTCTTCGCCGGCGTGCTGATGATGCGGCTCGGCATGCGGATCCGCATGAAGGGCGCGTTCTGGGCCAGCAGCCTGTTGCTGATCGTCGCACTCTCGCTCCCGCGTTTCGGCGGCACCGCCAACCTCTGGATGAACGGCCTGTACGAGGCACTCTGCGTGCTCGTGCTCTTCCCGCTGGTGGTCGCGATCGGCGCAGGGCAGCAACAGATGGACGGCGTGTCGCTGCGCATCGCGCGTTTCTTCGGCGACCTCTCCTACCCGCTCTACATCACCCACTATCCACTCGTGTACATCTACATGGCGTGGGTGGTGACCGATAAGCCGACGACGAACGCAGCCATCCTCGGCGGCGTCGCGGTGGCCGTCGGCGCGATCGTCATCGCCTATGCCAGCCTCAAGCTCTACGATCTCCCGGTCCGCCGCTGGCTCGGCAAGCGGCTGCTGGCGCAAGGCGCATAGCGGCGGAACGCGCATGTTCCAGCCGTTCGGTGAGCGGCCGGAACATGAGAACAAAAAGAGATTGACAGTCGGAACGCGAGTGGAACATAAAGGGTTCACACGGCGGACATGGAACATGCGCCGCACTCAGGCACTAGCTTGAGACCAACTGGAGGTTCAGATGACCGCACTGCTCGTCGCTTTGCTCTTCACCGTCGCCATCGCGGTCTCGGTCTGGTCGATGTGGATCACGATCCAGCCGCGCCTCGACTATATGCGCGCGCTGCTGACGGGCGAAACGGTTCCGGCGCTTGCTCCGGCAGTGGCCCCCCGCGTCCGCACGCTGCGTCCCCTGACGGCGCCGACCGCAAGCGCGATTCCGCTCCGCGCGGCGGCCTAAGCTCGCTTCGATCCTTCCCCGGAGGGGGACCGGCAAAGGCGGCGGAGGGGTAGCTCACCAAATGCTGCACGGCCCGAAGCAAACCCAGAAGCGCGCCAAGGACCTCCGCAGGGCAATAGTTCTTGTTATGGCGAGAGCTCCGTAAGCGGCTTGGCGGCCTTCGCTTCCGCCATCAGCACCCGGCCGGGCGATACATACTCGATTTCTTCTGCGCGCGATTCAGACTGGCAATCGAAGTGGATGGCGAAGCCCACGGGCGCGGTGACCAGCCGGATCACGTGTGGGTCGCTGAGCAAGACGTACGAACTGCCACGGAAGTTCTAGGAATCTGGAAGGTACTGTCCGACACATCGTCGCCACAGCGCGGGGAGACCTCCACCGCCTGCGGCGATCCCCCCTCCGGGGGAGGAATGGGGTAGCTCTACGCCGCCCCCACCCTGCCCGACCGCAAATACGCCCGCACGCTGAACGGTAGCGTCGCCAGATAGCCCACGCACAGCACCGTCAGTGTCTGCCACGGCGCCGTCACCAGTGCGGCGAGCAGGATGGCGACCACCACCATCGCCTCGAACCGCACGTTACGCCGCAGCCGCAGCGACTTCCACGAATAGGTCGCCAGGCTTGAGACCATCAGCAGGCCGACGAAGCCGACCCACGGGGTGACGATCCAGGGCGACCGCGCCAGTTCCTCGCCGCTCCACAGCCAGACATAAAGCGGCAGCATCGCCAGCGCCGCGCCCGCAGGGGCCGGGATTCCGGTCAGATAGCCGGCCAGCTTGCGCGGCTGCTCGGTATCGATCTGCGAATTGAACCGCGCCAGCCTAAGCGCGCAGAACACCGCGTAGAGCAGCGCCACGATCCAGCCGACCTTGGGCACATACATCAGCGCCCACAGATACAGGATCAGCGCCGGCGCGACCCCGAACGAGATCGCGTCGGACAGGCTGTCCAGCTCGGCGCCGAACTTGCTCTCGCCGCGGATCATCCGCGCGATCTGGCCGTCGATGCCGTCGAGCGCGGCGGCGATCATGATCATCATCACCGCGCGCTCCCAATCCTGCGCGATGGCGAAGCGCACACCGGTCAGGCCCGAGCACAGCGCCAGCGCCGTGATCGCGTTGGGGGCGATGGTGCGCAGCGGGATGCCGCGCCGCTGGGGCCGCGGCTTCAAACTCACTGTGCCACGCCCTCCGCCGCGATGCCGCCCTTGCGGCCGACCACCGTCTCACCGGCGACGCAGCGCTGGCCCAGCGCCACCTGCGGCGCATAATCATCGGGCAGGAACACGTCGACGCGGCTGCCGAAGCGGATCAGGCCGATGCGCTGGCCCACCGCGACCATGTCGCCGGGCTTGACGAAGGTCACGATACGCCGGGCGACCAGGCCCGCGATCTGGGTGAAGCCGACGCGCAGGCCATCGCGGGTCTCGACCACGAAATGCTGGCGCTCATTCTCGTCGCTCGCCTTGTCGAGGTCGGCGTTGAGGAACTTGCCGGCGATATAGACGACCTGGCGGATCGTTCCCGCCACGGGCGTGCGGTTGATGTGGACGTCGAACACGCTCATGAAGATCGAAACGCGCACCCGCGTTTCCTCGTTCAGTCCTTCCGGTCCGGCGATTTCGCGCGGCACCGGCACGCGTTCGATCATCGTGACCAGGCCGTCGGCGGGCGAGACGATCAGTCCCTCGGCCTGCGGGGTCACGCGGATCGGGTCGCGGAAGAAGGCGGCGACCCAGATGGTCACGCCGACCAGCAGGAAGCCCAGCTCGTCCCAGATCGCGAACAGGAACAGCGCCGTGATCGCGGCGGAAATGAGGACGTATTTGCGCCCCTCGGGGTGCACGGCGGGCCAGCGCCATTTGACCGGGGGATTGCCGGTGGGCGGCTTTTCTAGTGAAGGCATCGCTGGGCTTTAGCCGGGTTCGCCTGTCCCTGACAATCGCTCGTCGCACTTTGTCTGTGGGTGACTTGCAATGTTGGATTTCGCCTGCTGTGCTCGCGCCGCGAAGGTGTGTGCCAGCGTTCCGCAATGAAATGCGCGCCTGTCACCGCGAGAAAACACGCGGTTCGTGTCAACATTGCCAACCAACTGAACGGCCTCGTGCAGTTATTGTCGCCACCCTTGATCCCCCCGCCCCTTCCTCCTAGACGCTCCGCCAAACCTCCCTCATGAACAGGAAAGCGAGCATGGCGAAGATCAAGGTCAAGAACCCGGTCGTCGAGATCGACGGCGACGAAATGACGCGGATCATCTGGGAATGGATCCGTGAGCGCCTGATCAAGCCGTACCTCGACATCGACCTGAAATATTACGACCTGGGCGTCGAGAAGCGCGACGAGACCAACGACCAGATCACGGTCGACGCGGCCAACGCGATCAAGGAATTCGGCGTCGGCGTGAAGTGCGCGACGATCACCCCGGACGAGCAGCGCGTCGAGGAATTCAACCTCAAGGAAATGTGGAAGTCGCCCAACGGCACGATCCGCAACATCCTGGGCGGCGTCGTGTTCCGCGAGCCGATCGTGATCTCGAACGTGCCGCGCCTGATCCCGGGCTGGACCAAGCCGATCGTCGTCGGCCGTCACGCGTTCGGCGACCAGTATCGCGCGACCGACTTCAAGGTTCCGGGCGCCGGCAAGCTGCGCCTCGTCTTCGAAGGTGCCGACGGCCAGGTCATCGACCGCGAAGTGTTCAACTTCCCGGGTTCGGGCGTCGCGATGGCGATGTACAACCTCGACGATTCGATCCGCGATTTCGCTCGCGCGTCGTTCAACTACGGCCTCAATCTCAAGTGGCCGGTGTATCTGTCGACCAAGAACACCATCCTCAAGGCCTATGACGGCCGCTTCAAGGACCTGTTCCAGGAAGTGTTCGAGACCGAGGGCTTCGCCGAGAAGTTCAAGGAAGCCGGCATCGTCTATGAGCACCGCCTGATCGACGACATGGTCGCCTCGGCGCTCAAGTGGAGCGGCGAATTCGTGTGGGCGTGCAAGAACTATGACGGCGACGTCCAGTCGGATCAGGTCGCACAGGGCTTCGGTTCGCTGGGTCTGATGACCTCGGTCCTGCTCTCGCCGGACGGCAAGACCGTCGAGGCCGAGGCGGCGCACGGCACCGTCACCCGCCACTATCGTCAGCACCAGCAGGGCAAGGCGACCTCGACCAACCCGATCGCGTCGATCTTCGCCTGGACCGGCGGCCTCAAGTTCCGCGGTAAGTTCGATGACACGCCCGAAGTGGTGAAGTTCGCCGAAACGCTGGAGCGCGTCTGCATCGAGACCGTCGAGAGCGGCAAGATGACCAAGGATCTCGCGCTGCTGATCGGCCCGGAACAGCCCTGGATGACCACCGAGCAGTTCTTCGAGGCGATCCGTGCGAACCTCGAAGCCGAAATGGCGACGTGGAACTGATCGAAATCAGCATTCGCTGATTTCCAGACATCCCGGCCGGGCCGGATCGTGGGGCGCATTGCTCCGCGAGCCGCCCGCGCCGGGATGTTTCGTTCCGGCGCCGTGACGGTTTGCCCAGCGGCGGAGCGCGGGTTAGATTGATGGCATGCCATTCCAGCTGCCATCCGGCTCGTCTCTGATCGCCGCGCTAGCGGTGACGATCGCATCTCCCGCTATCGCTGTTGCCGCACCGCAGCCTCCGGTTGCCATCGCCAACCGCGCGACGACCGAGCTTCTTCTTGAAGAAATGCGGGACAGCCGCATTCCCGGGCTTCAGGTGGCGGTCGTGCGCGATGGCCGCCTGGTGTTCGAAGGCGCATGGGGCGTTGCCGACGTCGAGAGCGGCGCACGGGTCACATGCGACACGATCTTCCCGTTCAATTCGATGACCAAGGCGTTCACCGGCGTCGCCGCGATGCAGCTGGTGGCTTCTGGAAGGCTCGACCTTTCGGCGCCGATTTCCCGCTACCTTTCGGATCTTCCAGCCGAATGGCGTGCGATCACGGTGCACCAGCTGCTGACCCACAGCTCCGGCCTTCCGGACATCGTCGATCCGGATTCCGGAGATCTGATCGGCAAGGGCGGAGAAGAAGCGGCCTGGACCGCCGTCACCGCACTACCTCTCGTCTCGGCCCCCGGCTCGCGCAGCAGCTACAACCAGACCAACTATGTCCTGCTCGGGCGCATCATCGACCGGCTCGCCGGGCAGCCCTTCACCGCCTTCTTTCGTGCCCGCCAGTTCGGTCCGGCCGGCATGCGGCACACCGGCTTTGGCGACATCCGCGACTGGGCGCCGGGCAAGGCGAAATCCTATCGTTTCAGCCGTCCCACGCTGAACAGTCCTGGCACGCTGGAGCGCGCGGACGTCGAGTTCTCACCGATGATACGCACCGCCGCCGGGATGGAGGGGACCGCGGGCGACATGGCACGCTGGATCGTCGCCGTGCTGGATGGACGCCTGATCGAGCACGCGTCGCTGCCTGTGATGTGGTCGCCCGCGACCCTTGCCGATGGCACCAGGACGCAGCGGGCGGCCGGTTGGGCGACGGATAGTCGTACCGCGAACCGCTGGGTCGGTCTGTCTGGCGGAAATCGCGGCGCATTCGCGATCTACCCCGACGACAATGTGGCGGTGGTCGTGCTCAGCAACCTGCAGGGTGCCTCGCCCGAGCTGCTCCTGGATCGCATCGCGGCGAATTACGTGCGGGGGTTCGAGTTGCCCCCGATCACTCAGCTGCGCGCTGCGGCACAGAAGCGCGGGTTCGACCAGCTGGGAAGCATCGCGGACGAACTACGCCGCGCCCATCCGGCGATCGTCTTTCCCGAGAGGGAGTTGAGCAACTGGGGCTACCGGATGCTCAGATCCGCCCGACCGCAGCGTGCGCAGGCGATCTTCGCGCTTGCCGCTTCCCTATACCCGGACAGCGCGGATGCCGCCGAGAACATCGGCTATCTCCACTCCCTGACCGGTGATGTTCCCGCCGCGATCGTCGCCTATCGGCGCTCCCTGACGCTGAACCCATCAAACCAGAAACTGGCCAAGACACTACAAACACTGGAGCAACGCTGAGCCGTCAGGGCGCCGATATCGACCCAACCCGAAAAATCGGGCCGCCCCACCCATGACAAATCGTCGCGCCCGGTTAAGAGTGAGGCATGGCGCTTGATCTGACCAACCACACCTTCAGCGATACCCTCGTCATCTTGGGGGCCGCGGGGTTGGTCATCCCGGCCTTCGCCCGCTTTCGGGTTAGCCCCGTCATCGGTTTCATCCTGGTCGGAATGCTCGTCGGTCCCGCCGGTCTGGGCCAGTTGGTTCCGCAGTTCCCCTGGCTCTACTATCTCACCATCACCGATCCCCATTCGATCGAACCCTTTGCCGAATTCGGCATCATCCTGCTGCTCTTCTCGATCGGGCTTGAGCTTTCCTTCAAACGACTATGGTCGATGCGAAAGCTCGTGTTCGGGGTCGGCGCGGCCGAGTTGCTCGGGGCCGCGCTGCTGATCGGTGCGGGTCTCTATTTCCTCGGCCAGAGCTGGACAGGCGCACTCGGCCTCGGGCTTGCGCTCGCCCTTTCCTCCACCGCGCTGGTGCTTCCGATCGCCGGAACGACCAGTGCCGTCGGCCGCTCGGCCTTTGCGATGCTGCTGTTCGAGGATCTGGCGCTGGTGCCGATCATCTTCCTGCTCGGCGCACTCGCTCCGGCTGCAGGAGATGTCGGAATCAGCGAACTGGCCGTCGTGCTTGGCCGCAGCGCCATCGTGGTCGCGATCCTCTACATCGGCGGTCGCCTGTACCTTCCTCGCCTGTTCGCGCAGGCGGCCCGGACTAAATCGCCCGAACTGTTCCTCGCCGCCAGCCTGCTGGTCGTGATCGTCGCCAGCATGGCCACCACCGCGGTCGGTCTGTCGCCCATCGTCGGCGCGCTGCTCGCTGGCCTGCTGATCGCCGAGACCGAGTATCACAGCGAGGTCGAAGTCATCACCGCTCCCTTCAAGGGTCTCGCGCTCGGCGTCTTCCTGATCACCGTCGGAATGCGGCTGGACCTGCGCATGGTGATGAATGACTGGTCGCTGCTGCTCGCCGCGATTTTGGGCGTGATGGGGGTCAAGGTCATGGTCACAATGACCCTCCTCAAGCTCTCAGGCGCGCGCACGGGCACTGCGGCCGAAGCTGGCGTGCTGATGGCCAGCCCGTCGGAGACCACGCTGATCGTGCTTGGCGTCGCCGCGACTGCGGGGCTGATCCAGCCCTCAACCGCCGCCTTCTGGACCACGGTCACCGCGATCGGCCTGACGGTTACGCCTCTACTGGCCAAGGCCGGGAGCTTCGCGTCCCGCAAATTGGAGGAGCGCGATGTGGAGGGCGAGGTCGCCGCGAACCCTGAAATCACGCCCGGCGGCACGGTCATCATGGGCTTTGGCCGCGTCGGCCGGACCGTCGCCGACATGCTCAAAGCGCATGGAAAGCCCTATATCGCCGTCGACGCCGACATCGACGGCATCGCGGCCGCCCGGCGCGAAGGCTATACGGTGATGTTCGGCGACGTGGCGCGCAGCGAGCTGGTCGATCGGCTCAACCTCGGCCATGCCGACGCGCTCATTCTGACCATGGACGACCCTGTACTCACGGTTCGTCTCACGCGTCGGGTGCGCAGTTGGGTACCCGATATCCCGATCATTGCTCGCGCTCGCGACACCGCTCATGCCGCCGAGCTCTACAAGGCAGGGGCGACCGATGCCGTTCCGGAAACGCTCGAAAGCTCGCTCCAGCTCTCCGAAGCCGTGCTGGTCGATCTCGGTGTCGCCGTCGGACCCGTGATCGCCTCGATCCACGAGAAGCGCGACGAGATGCGCAAGGAGATCAAGGAAACCGCAGGTCTGGAGCGCGAACCGCGCTTGCGGCGGGTAAGGCGGACCGAGGCCGAAGCCTAACTCATTCGCGCCCGTACCACGCGCTCGAGCACCGCAAGCGGCATCGCGCCCTTGCGCAATACCTCATGGAACTGGCGCGGATCCCAGTTGGCGCCGGCCTTCGCCTTGGCTTCGTCGCGCAGCCTGACCCAGACGGTATGCCCGATCTTGTAGCTGCACGCCTGGCCGGGCCAGACGGTGTAGCGGTCGATTTCGCCCTGGCTGCGGCCGCGCGCGATACCGGTGGTGGCGATGAAATAGTCCGTCGCCTTCTCGCGGCTCCAGCGCTTGGCGTGCATGCCGCTATCGACCACCAACCGGGTGGCGCGGAACAGCAGCGACTGGAGATAGCCGACCTGCCCCAGCGGATCGCCCTCGTACATCCCCATCTCGTCGGCCAGCTGCTCGGTATAGAGCGCCCACCCCTCGCTATAGCCGCTGAACCCGCCGCGGCGGCGGATCAACGGAATGGCCGAGGATTCGAGCGCCAGCATCACCTGAAGATGATGGCCCGGCACCGCTTCGTGATAGCTCAGCGTCGCCAGCCCGAACTTCGGCCGGTCGAACGTGTCGCGCAGGTTGATATAGTAGATGCCCGGGCGCGAGCCATCGAGTGTCGCGGCCTGATAATAGCCGCCCGGCGCCCCAGCCTGGATCGACGGCGGCACGCGGCGGACCTCAACCGGCGCCTTGGGCAGGCTCGCGAACTGCTCGGGCAGCCGCTTTTCCATCGCCCGCACCTGGGCACGCAGCGTTTCGAGCAGCGCCTCCCTACCCGGATCGGTGTTCGGGAAGAGCTGATCCGGCCGCTCATTGAGCGCCACCAGGCGCGCGCCGACCGTCCCTTCGCTGATGCCCTGCGACTTCAGGATCGCATCGATCCGCGCGCTGATCTCCGCGACCTGCTCAAGACCCAGCTTGTGGATCTCGTCGCCCGTCATCCGCACCGTCGTCGCGGCCTCGGCGGCGGAGGCATAATAGGCCTCGCCATCGGGCAACCGCCACACGCCCGCGTCATGCGACGCCTTGGCGCGCAGCTCGGTGACCAGCGCGCGCTGACGGTCGAGCGCCGGGAAAACCTTTTCCGCCACGATCTTGGCGGCCTGTGCCGCACGCTCGGGCGGCAGGTTCGCGGCCTTGAGCTTGTCGGCATAGCCGGTCACCAGCCCCATCTCGGCGGCCGGCTTATCGCGCAGCGCGACGAACTGCTTGAGCGTGGTGTCGAGGATATAGTCGGGCGCGAACACCCCACGCGCGGCATCCGCTCGCTGCCGCTCAGTCTCCTGGTCCAGCACCGTCGCGAACGCGCCGAGACGTGCGAGATAGGCATCGGCATCGACCGCGTCCTTCACCCGGTGCTGGGTGTCGAGGAAATCGGGCACCTCGCGGTAAGCACCGCTCAACTGGCTGAGCCGGAACGGTACAAAGCGACCGCCGCTATCGCCATAGGTGAACTGCTGCCGGCCCGCGATGCTGCGCTCGAGCTGATAGGTCAGCACATCCCGATCGAGCTTCGCGTCCTCGCCCAACGTCGCCGGGGCGAACGCTCGCACCGCCGCCAGCTCACGCTTCGACCGCGCGAGATCGCGCGCATCGTCCGCCGGCGTACGTCCCGAAAGCTGCGACTTGAGCGCGGCGTTCTTGCCGGTATCGAGGCCGAGCGACGTCGCGCCTTCGGGGTTCTCCGCCAGCCGATCCTCGAAGATCTTGTCGAGCAGCACCCGGAACTTCGCGTCCGCGCTGCCTGTCGCGGTTGCCTGACGGGCGGTGGCGGGCAGCGCTGCGACCAGCGCCGCAGCGCCGGCCGAACCCATGAACGAACGGCGGCGCATCGGCATCGGTCTTGTCACTCCATCAGATCAGTTGTTGAGCGCGGGTACCTGGCGGACGCAGGCCGCCAGCGCGGAGCTGGTTGCCCCGTCCTGCGCGCGCAGCCGCGATTCAGCCGCGGCGGCATCGCGCGCGACCTCGGCCTCGACCGCCTTGGCGGTCTTGCCCGCGCCACGGCCGGCATCGGACGCCGCCATGCCCCAGAAGATCACATGATCGAACAGCGCCGATTCCTGCGGCGTGCCCTTGCCGATCTTGGCGGCGGCATTGGTCAGCGCGGCGCAGCGCAGTGCGTCGGGATAAGGCGGCAGTTTCCCCTGCGCGGAAACGCCGGGGCTGACGAACAGGACCGCAGCGGCAGCGGCGGTCAGGAAAACACGGTCAGGCAGCTTCTTTCTCCTCGGCAAGCGCCCCCTTCACGGCTTCGATCGCGGCCGGGCCGTTTTCGCCCTCCGGCCCGCCACCCTGCGCCATGTCCGGGCGCCCGCCGCCGCCCTGCCCGCCCAACGCGGCGACACCACGCTTGACGAGCTCAACGGCGCTCAGGCTTCCGGTCAAA
Source organism: Sphingomonas sp. GW821-FHT10C01 (assembly GCF_059415525.1). Taxonomy (NCBI): domain Bacteria; kingdom Pseudomonadati; phylum Pseudomonadota; class Alphaproteobacteria; order Sphingomonadales; family Sphingomonadaceae; genus Sphingomonas; species Sphingomonas sp. GW821-FHT10C01. The sequence goes on from NZ_JBWKNK010000001.1 coordinate 2,211,927, forward strand.
TCGTCGGTGACGCCGACCGCAATCGCTGCACGCCCTTCATTTACCGCGACAAAAGCTACCACACCTGAACCGATCCGGCCCTTGGCCTCGTCCACCGCGCCACGCAGCGCCTTGGGATCGAGCCCGTCGAGGATCTGGCCGACAAAGTTCACGCCGCCAATCTGCTCCGGCCCGGCGGGCGCGGCAGCCCCTGCGCCCCCGCCCAGCGCCAGCGCCTTCTTGGCCTCCGCCAGTTCCTTCTCGAGCTTGCGGCGCTCATCGACCAGTGCGGCGATGCGTCCGGGCACCTCGTCAGGCGAGGTCTTGAGCGTCGCCGCCACCTCGCGCAGCTTGGCATCGCGATCGGCCAGCCACAGCCGCGCGGCCTCACCGGTCAGTGCCTCGATCCGGCGCACGCCGCTCGACACGGCGCTTTCGCTCACGATCTTGAAGATCGCGATATCGCCGGTGGCACGGACATGGGTGCCCCCGCACAGTTCGACCGAATAGCGCTTGTCGGTGACACGGCCCATCGAGAGGACGCGGACCTCGTCGCCATATTTCTCGCCGAACAGCGCCAGCGCACCGGCGGCGACCGCGTCGTCCGGGGTCATCAACCGAGTGCTGACCGCTTCGTTCGCACGGATCTCCGCGTTCACATCGGCCTCGATCTCGGCAATTTCCTGCGGCGTCAGCGCCGAGGGGTGCGAGAAGTCGAAGCGGAAGCGATCGGGTGCCACCAGGCTGCCCTTTTGCGTCACATGCCCACCGAGGCGATTGCGCAGCGCGGCATGCAGCAAATGCGTGGCCGAGTGGTTCGCGCGAATGGCGTCGCGGCGTGCAACGTCGATCGCCAGCTTCACCGTATCGCCGACCGTGAGCTCACCGCTCTCGATCGTTGCGTGATGCGCATGAAGGCGGCCCAGCGGCTTGCTGGTGTCGCTCACGGCGGCCTTGACCTTGTCGCCGCTGATGACGCCGGCATCACCCATCTGGCCGCCGCTCTCGCCATAGAAGGGGGTCTGGTTGGTGAGGATGAACACCTCGTCGCCCTGCCCGGCCCTGTCGACGCGCACGCCGTCCTTAACCAGCGCGACCACCTGGCCCTCACCGTCGGTCGCGGTGTAGCCGGTGAATTCGGTGCCGCCCAGTTCTTCGGCGATGTCGAACCAGACATCGTCCGACGCCTTGGCGCCCGACCCCTTCCAGGCGGCGCGCGCGGCATCCTTCTGCCGCTTCATCGCCGCGTCGAAGCCGTCGCGATCCACCGCCATGCCCTGCGGACGCAGCGCATCCTCGGTCAGGTCATAGGGGAAGCCATAGGTGTCATAGAGCTTGAACGCGGTCTCGCCGGACAGCGTATCGCCCTCGCCCATGTCCGACGTCGCCTCGTCGAGCAGCTTGAGACCATTCGCCAGCGTCTGGCGGAAACGCGTTTCCTCCTGCAGCAACGTCGCCTCGATCAGCGGCTGCGCGCGCACCAGCTCGGGATAGGCGCCGCCCATCTCGGCCACCAGCGACGGTACCATGCGGTACATCAACGGCTCTTTCGCGCCCAGGATATGGGCGTGACGCATGGCGCGGCGCATGATCCGGCGCAGCACATAGCCACGGCCCTCATTCGCGGGCAGCACGCCGTCCGCGACCAGGAACCCGGCCGAGCGCAGGTGATCGGCGATCACGCGGTGGCTCGCCTGATGCTCGCCCGTGGTCGAGGCACCGGTCAGCGCGCCGCTCTCGGCGATCAGCGCCTTGAAGACGTCGATGTCGTAATTGTCGTGAACGCCCTGAAGCACCGCCGCGACGCGTTCTAGACCCATGCCGGTGTCGATGCTGGGCTTGGGCAGCTCGCTGACGATCTCGTCATTCTCCTGCAGATACTGCATGAAGACGAGGTTCCAGATCTCGACGAAGCGGTCGCCATCCTCTTCCGGGCTACCCGGAGGGCCGCCCCAGATATGGTCGCCATGGTCGTAGAAGATTTCCGAGCACGGCCCGCAAGGCCCGTCCGATCCCATCGCCCAGAAATTGTCCTTGGTCGGGATACGGATGATGCGCTCTTCGGGCAGGCCCGCGATCTTCTTCCACAGGTCGAACGCCTGATCGTCGGTGTGGTAGACGGTCGCGGTCAGTCTGTCCGGCGACAGGCCCCATTCCCGGGTCAGCAGCGTCCACGCGTGCGTGATCGCCTGTTCCTTGAAATAGTCCCCGAACGAGAAGTTGCCGAGCATCTCGAAGAAGGTGTGGTGGCGCGCGGTGTAGCCGACATTGTCGAGATCATTGTGCTTGCCGCCTGCACGGACGCACTTCTGGCTGCTTGTCGCCGTCGAATAGGGCCGCGTTTCAAGACCGGTGAAGACGTTCTTGAACGGCACCATGCCCGCGTTGACGAACATCAGCGTGGGATCGTTGTGCGGCACCAGCGGTGCGGACTGTACGCGCGCGTGTCCCTGGCCTTCGAAATAGTCGAGGAAGCTGCGGCGAATATCGTTGGTCGAAGTCATCGCGCCGACTTAGGGGCGCACGGCGCTTCGCTCAAGCGAAACACTTCGATCACAACAATCGGGACAGTTTCGCCAGCGCCGCGGCACCGCGCGGACTGATCCGGTAGCCGGTTTCGAGCGAGATCGTCAGACCGCGATTCTTGAGCTCGCGCACCCGCGCCTTGAAGCGGTCGCGGGGCATGCCCAGCGGAGCCGCGATATCGGCGGCCCTAACTTCGGGAAATTGGTCGATGGCGTTCAGCACAGGCAACGCCCAGTCGATCCGCTTGAGCCATGCCAGCACGTCCGGATGGATATCGGTGTCTTCACGCAGCGTCTCCCGCGGATCGCTATCGATCCCCGCCAGTTCAATCCGGTACAGATCGCCGGCACGGGCGTTCAGCTCTCGCAACAGCGCATCGCGATCGGCATAGCCCGCGGCGATCACGTCTTCGGCGACGATCGCCTCCAGCGCGATCCGCTCGACCTGACCGAACTGCACGACGCCATAAGCGGTACGCTGGGTACCGCCGCTCACTGCCGCCGCGCTGCGCCAGCGGCGAAACGCGAGGGTGATGGACCCGTTCGCGATCCCTTCTACCGTCTCGCGGCGAAACAGCATGGGCCACCTCCATTGGGTCGCAAGACCCGGTTGACGTTCGCTTGCCGGCTCGGCCGGATCGAATTGGGGTTCTGTCCCTGTCTTCTCCGTCACCCCGGCCTCGCGCCGGGGTCCACTCCACCTCTCCGGCGGCGCCAGAGCCTCTTGCTCAGTCCTCGCCTCCCGGTGGACCCCGGCACAGGGCTGGGGCGACGATTGAAAGAGATCCGGAAGCAGAGCCTGAGGAACATAACTCGATCTCCCGGCAGCAGGCGATTGCAATGTTGGATTTGCTCTGCTTGCCTTGATCCTGCGGCTGCCACCGGCCCCGCTCTTTGAACGGTCGACCTCCCCTTCCCATGCCGGCGCGTCAATGGCGCGCGACCGGCGCGTCAGCGTAGCGTCTGTGGCGCACTAGTGCGGCGTCGGTGTAGCGTCACCGGCGCGTCGCCGAAGCGTTGGCGTCGCCTTGCTGGCGCGTTTCCGGCGCTTAACCGGCGCGCCGATGTCATGCACCCCTCCATGGCCGCCTGGAAAACCCGCGATTTCTGTCAACTTTGTAAACCGCGTGTCACCATACCCGCCTCAGCCCATCGGCTGCTCGATCGATTTCGGCGGTTCGCTAAACCACTGCGGCCCCGTCTTGGTCATATGGAAGCAATCCTCCAGCCGCACCCCGAACTTGCCCGGCAGATAGATGCCCGGCTCGTTCGAGAAGCACATGCCAGCGGCCAGCTTCACCGTCTCGCCTCGCACCAGGTTGATCGGCTCATGCCCGTCCATGCCGATGCCGTGCCCGGTGCGGTGCGACAGGCCGGGCAGCTTGTAATCCGGCCCATAGCCAAGCGAGGTATAGTAGCCGCGCACCGCATCATCCACCGCGCCCGCCGGCGTCCCGATCCGGGCCGCGGCGAAGGCGATTTCCTGGCCGCGCTTCATCTCGTTCCAAACCTTGCGCTGCTCGGCGGTCGCCTCGCCGTGCACAAAGGTGCGGGAGATGTCGCTTTCATAGCCATGGACCCGCGCGCCGCAGTCCATCAGCACCACTTCGCCCTTCACCACGCGTTGCGGCTTGCCGGTGCCGTGCGGATAGGCCGACGCCTCGCCCAGCAGGACCAGGTTGAACGCGACCTCTCCGCCCAGCTTGCGCGTCGCGGCGCTCATCAGCGCGGCGATATCCTGCGGCGTCATCCCCGCCTCAACCTGGGGGTGCGTCCAGCGATAGGCGGCGATCGTCACATCGGCGGCCTTTTGCATCAGCGCGATCTCGGCCGGGGTCTTGATCATCCGGCATCCGCGTACGACCGAGTTGGCGGAGACGAGCAGGCGTGCGTCGCCGATCGCCTGCGCCAGACCGGTCACCGCGAAGTGGCGAACCGTCTCCTCGATGCCGATTCGGTGGTTGTGCAGCTTCTTCTCGCGCAGCCAGTTCGCGATCACCGCGAACGGGCTCTCATGCTCCTGCCACACGCGTACCTGTGCAGGCACGCCCAGCGATTCGCGGACCGACGGCTCCTCGAAGAACGGCGTGACGATCATCGGATCGCCCTCCACCGGGATAACCGCCGCGGTCAGCCGCTCGCTGCGGCCCCAGCGGACTCCCGTGAAATAGAGCAGGCTCGACCCCGGCTCGACCAGGATCGCGCCGATGCCGTTGGCCTTCATCAGCGCCTGCGCCCGCGCCAATCGCGCCCGGCGTTCCTCCGGTCCGATCGGAATCGCGTCGGCGGTGATGTTTTTTAGGTCGGGAACAGAGGGTTCGCCCGTTTGCAGGACTCTAGCATGAGCAACAAAGGGGGCCGCAGCAGCAGCGGCGATAAGCGATCGGCGGGAGAAGTTCATGGTCGCTAGCGATACGGCTCTTGACCCGCAGGCCGCAATCCCCTGTCTAGGCGCCGCAACGAGGGGAGCCCAATGGCCAAGAAACTGACGACATTTATCCTGATCGCGCTGGTATTAGGCGCGATTGTGGGCCTGGGGCTCCATTACGGCATCCACCAGAGCTACGGCGCCGATTCGGCTGGCGCCGAGACGCAGCTCAAGAAGATCGCCGACTATTTCTCGATCATCACCGCGATCTTCCTCAACCTGATCAAGATGATCATCGCGCCCCTGGTCTTCGCGACCCTCGTCGCGGGCATCGCGCATATGGGCGATACCGCTGCGCTGGGACGCGTGGGCGGTCGTGCGGTCCTGTGGTTCATCTGCGCCAGCCTCGTCTCGCTCACGCTGGGCCTGATCCTCGTCAACTTCTTCCAGCCCGGTGTCGGTCTCAACTTCCCGTTGCCTCCGGTTGACGCGACCAGCGGCGTCGACAAGGTTGCCTTCAACCTCAAGGACTTCTTCACGCACGTCTTCCCCAAATCGGGGATCGAGGCGATGGCGAAGAACGAGATTCTCCAGATCGTCGTCTTCTCGCTGTTCATAGGCGTTGCGATCACCGCGGTTGGCGAAAAGGCCAAGCCGCTGGTCAGCGCGGTCGAGGCGCTGGTCCATGTAATGCTCCAGGTGACGAATTACGTCATGCGCTTCGCCCCGATCGCGGTGTTCGCGGCGGTGGCGGCGACGCTGGCGGAGCGTGGTCCGGCGATCATCGGTAACCTCGCCTACTTCATGGGCACCTTCTACCTCGGCATGCTGATCCTGTGGGCGTTGCTGATCGGCGTCTGCTATCTGATCGTCGGCAAGCGCACCACGCTGCTGGTCCGCTACATCCGCGATCCCTTGCTCCTCGCCTTCTCGACCGCGTCGTCCGAAGCCGCCTATCCGCGCACGCTGGAAGCGCTCGACCGCTTCGGCGTGCCGCCGCGCATCGCCAGCTTCGTGCTGCCGCTGGGCTATAGCTTCAACCTCGACGGCTCGATGATCTACATGACCTTCGCGACGATCTTCATCGCGCAGGCCTACGGCATCGACCTGACCCTGGGTCAGGAAATCACGATGCTGCTGGTGCTGATGGTCACCAGCAAGGGCATCGCCGGCGTGCCGCGCGCCAGCCTCGTCGTGATCGCCGCGACGCTCGGCTTCTTCGACATTCCTGAGGCGGGTTTGTTGCTGATCCTCGGTATCGACCATTTCCTCGACATGGGTCGTTCGGCGACCAACGTCGTCGGCAATGCGGTGGCGAGTGCGGTCGTCGCGAAATGGGAAGGTGGGCGCCTCGATCCGATCGAACCCGCCGATTCCGAACCACCGCACGCTCCGACGGGTGGTGGACCCGCCGAGAACGTGCAGAGCTTCAGTGAGGTCGGCGCGCCCCCGCCGGCCGGCTCTCAAGCGTAAGCGTAAGGCCCGCCAGCTTCCAGCGCGGCCTGAAAGGCGGGCCGCGCATGGATTCTGGCCAGCCATGCGATCGTTGCCGGGCGCGAGGCAGCCAGCCCCGCCCGGCTTCGAGCCGCCTCGAGCGGAAAGCTCATCATCACATCCGCGGCGCTGAAATCGTCGCCCGCGAACCAGCCATGTTCGGTCAGATGCGCTTCGACATAGTCGAGGTGCACATCGATCATCGGCTGGATCTTCTTCTGCGCGGTCTTGCCGAGCAGCGGCACACGGCCAAGCACCAGCTTGACCAGCAGCGGCGGCATCAGCGAGCCTTCGGCATAGTGGAGGAAATGGCGGTAGCGCAGCACGGCGTCGCGATGCGCGGGCGGGCCAAGCCGTCCGTCGGCTTTCTCGACCAGATACTCGATGATCGCGCCCGTCTCCGCGATCGTTCGGCCCAGTCCACCGTCCGCTTCGTCATCGACGATCACCGGCGATTTGCCGAGCGGATGCACCGCGCGCAGCTCCGGCGGAGCGAGCATGGTCGCCTTGTTCCGTTCATAGCGCCTGATGACGTAGGGCAGCCCGAGCTCCTCGAGCAGCCACAGCACACGCTGCGATCGCGAATTCTCCAGATGGTGGACGGTGATCATCGGCCGGTCTTCCTCGCTGATACTCAACGAACGTGCGTCGTTACGGCTGCGATGACCAGCGGCAAATCTAGGTGGCGTGTGGACGTGTCTCGTCGCGGCGCAGCGTCAGGACCTCAACCCCAGTGGCGGTGACCGCGACCGTATGCTCGAACTGGGCGGAAAGCTTGCCATCGGCGGTCACGACCGTCCAATCGTCGTCCAGCGTGGAAACCCTGCGACTGCCCTGGTTCAGCATCGGCTCAATCGTGAAGACCATGCCCTCGCGCAACTGCATGCCCGCTCCCCGACGCCCGAAATTGAGCACCGAGGGTTCCTCATGCATCTCCCGGCCGATCCCGTGCCCGCAATAGTCGCGGACGACCGAATAACCATTGCGCTTGGCATGGCGCTCGATCGCGAAGCCGATATCGCCCAGATGCGCGCCAGGCCGGACCTGCCCGATGCCCTGCCACATGGCTTCCTGGGCAACCTTCACCAGCCGTCGCGCCGCCGGCGAAACGGTGCCGACCATGTAGGTCTTGCTCGAATCCGCGATGAAGCCGTTCTTCTCGAGCGTGATGTCGAGGTTGATGATGTCGCCGTCACGGATAACCTCTCCATCATCGGGAATGCCGTGACAGACGACATGGTTGATCGAGCAGTTGAGGACATAGGCAAACCCATATTGTCCCTTGCTCGCCGGGCGGGCCGCCAGGTCCGTCGTGATGAAGCGCTCGACCAGATCATTGACCTGCATCGTCGACATGCCGGCGAGCTGCTGTCCGTCCAGCATTTCGAACACCGATGCCAGCAGTTTGCCCGAGATGCGCATCAGCGCGAGTTCGTCCGGGGTCTTCACCATGTCAGGCAGCCACCGTGTCCAGCAGCGGCGGCTGAATCGTGGCAAGCTGCATCTTGACGATCTCGTTGAACGACAGGGTTGGATTAGCTTCGGCCAACATACCGATCTTCATCCAGAACTCGGCCTGCGCATTGATCGAGCGGCACATCACCGCGCTGGCTCGGCGCACATCCTCATGCAGGTCGTCGTCGATCTTCACGATGCCCATGACAGTCTCTTACATCATTCGAATATATGAAACGTATACGTATCATATCGGCGATGGTCAATGAGCCACTGAAAAACCGAAAGGCCCGGCGCGTGGGGCGCCGGACCTTCCGATGGGAACCAGTCCCGTGACCGCCCCCGTTCTTCACGAAACGGCGCGGCCCAATGTGATTTGTGAATTGTCCGCCACCAAAGTGGCGAACGTCGCTCACAACGTACCCTGTCAGTCCTCGGAGTCGTCGTCCTCGGCGTCAGGCCCGGTCATCATCTCCTCGGCAACCTGTGCCGTACGGCTACGGATCGCGGTTTCGATCCGGGCGCAGATATCCGGGTTCTCCTTGAGGAAGGTCTTGGAATTCTCCCGGCCTTGGCCGATGCGGATGCTGTCATAGCTGAACCATGCACCAGCCTTCTCGACCAGCCCCGCCTTGACGCCGAGATCTAGGATCTCACCGATCTTCGAGATGCCTTCGCCATACATGATGTCGAATTCGACCTGCTTGAACGGCGGTGCGACCTTGTTCTTCACCACCTTCACGCGGGTCGCGTTGCCAACGATGTCGTCGCGATCCTTGATCTGACCGGTGCGGCGGATGTCGAGACGGACCGAAGCATAGAATTTCAGCGCGTTGCCGCCCGTGGTGGTCTCCGGGTTGCCATACATCACGCCGATCTTCATGCGCAGCTGGTTGATGAAGATCACCATGCAGCGCGAGCGGCTGATCGAGCCGGTCAGCTTGCGCAGCGACTGCGACATCAGGCGCGCCTGAAGACCGACATGGCTGTCGCCCATCTCGCCCTCGATCTCGGCGCGCGGCACCAGCGCGGCAACTGAGTCCACCACCAGAACGTCGATCGCGTTCGAACGGACCAGCGTGTCGACGATCTCGAGCGCCTGCTCGCCGGTATCGGGCTGCGAGACGATCAACTCGTCGATGTTGACGCCCAGCTTCTTGGCATAGACGGGGTCGAGCGCATGCTCGGCATCGACGAACGCGGCGACGCCGCCCGTCCGCTGGGCCTCTGCAATGACGTGCAGTGCCAGCGTGGTCTTGCCCGAGCTTTCCGGGCCATAGACCTCGATCACGCGGCCGCGTGGCAGACCGCCGACGCCGAGCGCGATGTCGAGCCCGAGCGAGCCGGTCGAGATCGCCTCGACCTGCATCGTCTCCTTCGAGCCAAGCCGCATTGCCGAGCCCTTGCCGAACGCGCGGTCGATCTGCGCGAGCGCGGCGTCGAGCGCCTTCTGTTTATCCGAAGAAATCGCCATGTTTCCGTCGATCACCTTGAGGGAAGCTGCCATCCGAAGTCTCCGTCGCTAGAGGCTTTACGCCTTGTCTTCAACAGGCCTGTCGCCCCGTTCTTGACGATTGCGTATAGCATTTGTTCCGGCAGAACAAGAGTGGAACGATCTTTTTTTGTTCTCATTTCACCGAGGGTCGCAATGACTGAACCGACACGTTGCCGCTGGGCGCAGAGTAACCCGCTGGATATCGCCTATCACGACAGCGAATGGGGCGTTCCCGTCCGCGACTCGCGGCTGTTATGGGAAATGCTAATGCTGGAGGGATTTCAGGCCGGGCTGTCCTGGTCGACGATTCTGAAAAAGCGCGACGGGTTCCACGCCGCCTTTGCGGAGTGGGATCCGGTGAAGGTCGCGGCGTTCGGCCCCGCCGATATCGAGCGGCTGATGGCCGATCCCGGCATCGTCCGTGCCCGCGCCAAGATCGAGGCGGCGATCGGCAATGCCCGCGCCTATCTCGCCTTTGCCGAACGGGGCGAGGATTTCGGGGACTGGGCTTGGAGGCTCGCGGGAGGCGCCCCCTTGAAAGGTGATGGCAAGACCGTGCCCGCCAAGACCGCGACGTCCGAAGCGATCTCCAAGGCACTCAAGACACTTGGCTTCAAGTTCGTGGGGCCGGTGATCGTCTATGCCTGGATGCAAGGAGTCGGGATGGTCAATGATCACGCCGCGACCTGCTTCCGGCGCGAGCAGGTCTAGCCGCCCTTGACGCCGTGAATATCATGTAACATCTAATGTTACATGATTCGCGACAGCCGCCTTTCGGGCGTTCTCCATCTGCTGCTCCATCTTGCCGAGAGCGAAGGGCCGGTATCTTCCGAGACCCTCGCCAAGGCGATGGACACCAACCCGGCGGTGATCCGCCGTACGCTGGCCGGGTTGCGCGAGCGTGGGCATGTGCGCTCCGAAAAGGGGCATGGCGGCGGCTGGACGCTCACCCGCCGCCTCGCCGAACTGACGCTGCACGATGTCTATGAGGCGCTGGGGCGCCCTGCCCTGCTCGCGATCGGCAACCGGTCACAGGCGCCGCAATGCCTGGTCGAGCAGGCGGTCAACGCCGCGCTAGACGAGACGTTCGCCGCCGCCGAGACGCTGTTGCTCGAACGGCTGCGCCGGGTGACGCTCGCCGATCTCGACGCCGATTTCCGCGCCCGCTTCGACGCGCGCGCCACCCCTTGCGAGAAGGACCCGCCCCATGGCCGATAGCGGCGAGCAGCAATTCCTTGAGCGTTTCGCCGATCCGGAAGCGGTCGCCAACTATGCCGAAAACCCGCCGCGCTATGTGCCGGGCTTCGCCGACCTCCACCGCATGACCGGCGTGCTGCTCGCCGAGCGGGTACCGGACGACGCGCATATCCTGGTGGTCGGCGCGGGCGGCGGGCTGGAACTAAAGGCACTGGCGACCGCCTATCCCGGCTGGCGCTTCACCGGGGTCGATCCGGCGGGCGCCATGCTCGATCTCGCCGCGCGCACGCTTGGCGCCGACGCGAACCGCGCGGACTTGATCGAGGGCTATATCGACGACGCGCCGACGGGCCCGTTCGACGGCGCCGTGTGCCTGCTCACCCTGCACTTCCTCGGCGAAGAGGAACGCACTCGCACCGCGGTGGCGATCCGCGCGCGGTTGAAACCCGGCGCCCCGTTCGTCGCCGCGCATGGCAGCTATCCCCAAGACGAAGCGCGTGAACGCTGGCTCGATCGCTATGCCGCCTTCGCCATCGCCGCGGGCGCGATCCCCGAACAGGCCCATGGCGCGCGCAATGCAGTCAGCGCGGCGGTCAATATGCTGTCGCCCGAACGGGATGAGGCTGTGCTGCGCGCCGCCGGATTTGATGAGGTTACACCTTTCTACGCGGCCTTCACCTGGCGCGGCTGGGTGAGCTACGCCTGACGCTTGCCCTCCCCGCCCGTTCGCGCGATCCTGCGCGGCCATGAGCAATGATCTTTCCGCCTTCATCACCGGCCTGCCCAAGGCCGAACTGCATCTGCATATCGAGGGCAGCCTTGAGCCGGAGTTGATGTTCGCGCTGGCCAGACGAAACAAGGTCGCGATCCCGTTCGGCAGCGTCGAGGCGGTGCGCGCGGCGTACAGTTTCAGCCGGCTCCAGGACTTTCTCGATATCTATTATGCTGGGGCCGATGTGCTGCGGACCGAGCAGAATTTCTACGACCTGGCCGACGCCTATTTCGCCCGCGCCGCAGCGGACGGTGTCGTCCATGCGGAAATCTTCTTCGATCCGCAGACGCATACCGATCGCGGCATCCCGTTTCAGGTAGTCGCCGATGGCCTGCTGGCGGCGATGCGCGACGCCGAGAGCAGGCACGGTCTCAGCTCCAAGTTGATCCTCTGTTTCCTGCGCCACCTGGACGAGCAGGCAGCGTTCGCCACGCTCAAGGCCGCCGAACCCTGGCTCGACCGGATCGAGGGGGTCGGTCTGGATTCCTCGGAGGTCGGCCACCCACCCGAGAAATTCGCGCGGGTGTTTGCCGCGGCCGGCGGTCTTGGCCTCAAGCGTGTCGCCCATGCGGGTGAGGAAGGTCCGCCCGATTATGTCTGGCAGGCGCTCGACCTGCTCGGCATCGATCGGCTCGATCATGGCAATCGCAGCCTGGAGGATCCCGTGCTGGTGAAGCGACTGGCGGACGAAGGGATGACGCTCACCGTCTGCCCGCTTTCCAACCACAAGCTCTGCGTGGTCGACGATCTGGCCAACCACCCGATCGACCGGATGCTCGGTGAGGGGCTTCGCGCCACGATCAACTCCGACGACCCCGCCTATTTCGGAGGCTATGTCGCCGACAATTACCGCGCGGTCGCGAAAGCGCGTGGCCTCAGCAAGGCGGAACTGGCCACGCTCGCGCGCAACAGCTTCACCGGATCGTTCCTGGACGAGGATACCAAGGCAGAGCACCTCACCCGGCTCGACGCGTTCGTGGCGGCGAACTGATGCCGGTCTTCACCCCCATCTCGCACGAGCAGTTCGTCGCCGACGTGCTGGCTATCGCCGCCGCGATCCATGCCGACCGCGAGTGGCGGCCCGATTTCATCATCGGCATCGGCCGTGGCGGCCTGGCTCCGGCGGTGTATCTCAGCCACGCGACGGGCATGCCGATGCTGTCGGTCGATCATAGCTCGCAGGTGCACGACTTCGCCGACGCGCCGCTCGAACGCCTGGCCGAACGGACGCGGGCCGGGGAGAAATTGCTGTTCCTGGACGACATCAACGACAGCGGCGCAACCATCGCCAAGCTGCGTGCCAAGCTCGCCGATGCGGGCGCAACGCCGGGCGCGATCCGCTTCGCCACACTGCTCGACAATATGACGTCGAGCCAGCGCGTCGAATATGCCGCGCGCGCCCTCGACCGGACAGTGACCAAGGACTGGTTCGTGTTCCCGTGGGAGGCGGTAGCGTCCGCCGCATCGATTGCCGCCGATGCAGAGGACGTGCCGGGGCGGATCGCCTAGAGGCTCTCTAGCGCCTGCTCGATCGCGTCCATGGTGAAGGGCTTGGCGAGCACAGGCCGGTGCTTGTGCCCTTCGGCGATCATGTCGTCGCCGCCGCCCGTCGCGACCATGAAGGGGATCCCCGCCGCGGCCAGCGCATCGGCGACCGGCCAGCATTTCTCGCCCCCGGTCAGGTTGACGTCGACGATCGCCGCGTCGATCCCGCCCTCCGCCACCAGCGGCAACGCGGTGGAGACACTATCGGCCACGCCGACGACCCTCTTGCCGAGGATATCGAGATAATCCTCGAGCATCATCGCGATCAGCGGCTCGTCTTCGACGATCAAAAAACGGGTATGGGCAGTCATTGTTGGTGATCTAGCTGAGAAAATTGATCCTCACCAAACTCTTATTTCGCGGTCAGCGCGGCGCGGGCGGCTTCCGCGAGTTGCTGGACCGAAAAGGGCTTGGGCAGGAAGGCGACATTGTCGAGATCGATCGACTTGCGCAGCTGCTCCTCGGCATAGCCCGACATGAAGATGATCTTGAGGTCGGGATAGCGTTTGCGGGCGTGGCGGACCATCGTCGGACCATCCATCGTCGGCATCACCACGTCCGAGATCAGAAGGTCCGGTTTGGCGCTGGTCTGGAGCAATTCCAGCGCCGCCTCGCCATTCTCGGCGGTCAGCACGGTATAGCCCTGGCGCGCGAGGGCACGTTCGGCGACGGCGCGGACCATCGCCTCATCCTCGACCAGCAGCACGGTGCCTGTGCCCCACAAATCGCCCTGCACCGGCTTGGCGACCGGCGCCTTGGCCGCCGCGTCACCGGCTGAGTCGACGGGAAGATAGATGGTGAAGACCGCGCCCTTGCCCTTGGGGCTCTCGGCGAAGATGAATCCGCCCGACTGTTTGATGATGCCGTAGACGGTGGAGAGACCCAAGCCGGTCCCCTTCCCCACTTCCTTGGTGGTGAAGAACGGCTCCCAGATATGCGCGAGCACCTCGCCCGAAATGCCGGTGCCGGTGTCGGAGATGCGCAGCGCGGTATAGTCGCCGACGGGCAACACATCCTCGTCCATCGCCCGTACTTCATGCGCGGGCACGCCGAAGGTCTCGATCGTGAGGGTGCCGCCGCCGCTGGGGTTCTTCGCCAGCATCGCATCGCGCGCGTTGACGGCAAGGTTGACGACCACCTGCTCGAGCTGCCCCGGATCGGCGCGAACAGGCCCCAGGTTGCGGCCATGGTTGACCACCAGCTCGACCGTCTCGCCGAGCAGGCGCTTGAGCAGGTTCGACACTTCCGAGATCACGTCCGGCAGCTGAAGCACCTGCGGCCGCAGCGTCTGCTGGCGCGAGAAGGCGAGCAGCTGGCGCGTCAGTGCGGCGGCACGGTTGGAGTTGATCAGGATCTGCTGAATGTCGTCATAGTCGCTGTCGCCCGGCGCGTGACGCATCAGCATCAGGTCGCAATGGCCGATCACCGCGGTCAGAATGTTGTTGAAGTCATGCGCGACACCGCCGGCGAGCTGGCCGACCGCCTGCATCTTGGTCGCCTGTGCCACCTGGCGCTTGAGCCGTCCTTCCTCGCCCGCGTCGCGCAGGCTGATCAGCACGGCCGCCTCACCCAGGCCGCGCGCGGCGGCGATCGAGATGGCGACGCCCTCGTCCGGCGCCTCGGCGAAGCGCACCGTCATATCCACCGAATGCGCCGCGCCGCTGGCGAAGCGACGGATCGCATCGGCGAGCGCGGCCTTGTCCTCCCTCACCACCAGATCGCCCGGATAGACGGGCGGATTGGCCTGGTTGACATGCGCGGCGCGAACAAAGGCGTCGTTCATATGCACGAAGCGCCCGTCCCCGCCGATCAAGGCAATGCCCGAGGGAAGCAGTGAAATCAGCGAGCGGACATGGGCGCCTGCGGTATCGCCGATCGCCGGCTGCGGGATCGCCAGCTCGTCATCAAGAAGCGCCACCAGCATCGGCGCATTGTCGCCGTCGAGGAACGGAATCTCCAGCACGCGCAGCGGCGTGCCCGACAGGCCCTCGCGCTCGAACCGGACGATGCCGAGATTATCGGTGATCAGGAAGCGGGTGAAGTCGCGCCCCTCGATCATCGCGTTCTCGTCGCCCATCGCGCGCTGGCGGACCACGCGGTTGGCGGCACGGACGCGCCCGTCGGCGCCCAGCAATGTCATCATGATCCCGGCGCTGCCAAGACGATCGCCCGAATGCCCCGCGACCAGTGCCTGCGCCTGCTTGGCGAGATCGACCACATCGGTGCCGGCGAAGCGCCACACCAGCATCGAATCGCCGACGCGGGTGATATGCGCCGTCAGCTTGGTCCCCGCGGCGTCGAACGCCCCGCTCGACGCCTGCCCGTCGCGCCATGCGGTACGCCCGGCTGTGCCGAGCTGCGCCGAGACCCATTCGCCCGGCACCACGCCCGGTGGTGCCGGATAGGTCGGGAAGAAGGCACCGAAACGCTCATTGGCGCAGACCAGGCGACCCGCGCGATCGGTCACCGCCAGCGCGTCGCTGCTCATCGACGCGAGCGTGTGCGCAACCGACCAGTCGATCGCGGGCTCATCCTCCTTCGCCGCCGGCCACAGCCTTGCGGCGAGATACACCACGCCCGCCACCGCGAGGGATGCGGCGAGGAATCCGACCGCGACCATGATCGAGCCGGTCAGGAACAGCACGATGCCCGCCGCCGCCGTCCCGGCCGCGATCGCGATGATCAGCGGTGCGGCAACGGAGCGAGGATCATCGGCGAAAGGTGCGGAGGCCATCGCCTCCTTTCCCGCCCCCCCGCGCTCCGGTCAAGCGTTCAGCGCCAGCCGGAGTCGCAGGGTGCGCTTACCAGATGCGGACGCGTTTCGCCGGAGCGAGGTAGAGCTTCTGCCCTTCCTTCGCGCCGAACGCGCCGTACCAGGGGTCGAGGTTGCGGACGACCCAGGCGCGCTGGATCGACGGGCTGTGCGGATCGGTCAGCAGACGCGCGCGCAGATTCGCCTCGCGATAGTTACGGCGCCAGACCTGGGCCCAGCCCAGGTAGAAGCGCTGGTCGGCGGTGAAGCCGTCGAGGACCGGCGCCTTCTTGCCGCCCAGCGAATGCTTGTAGGCGTCATAGGCGATGGTCAGGCCGGCAAGGTCGCCGATATTCTCGCCCAGCGTGAACTCGCCCTTCACATGCTCGCCCGGCAGCGCCTCATAGGCGTCATACTGGGCGACCAGCGCCTTGCTCGCCGCCTCGAACGCCTTGGTGTCGGCCGGGGTCCACCAGTCGGACAGCTCGCCCTTCTCGTTATACTTGGCGCCCTGATCGTCGAAGTGATGGCTGATCTCATGCCCGATCACCGCGCCGATGCCGCCATAGTTGACCGCAGGGTCGGCCTTGGGATCGAAGAAAGGTGGCTGCAGGATCGCGGCCGGGAACACCACTTCCATCATGCCGAAATTGGCATAGGCGTTGATGGTCTGGGGCAGCATTCCCCATTCCCACTTGCGCACCGGCCCGCCCAGCTTGTCGATCATGTATTGATAGTCGAACTGGTTGGAGCGCACGGCGTTGCCGAACAGGTCGTCGCTCTTGATCTCAAGACCCGCATAGCTGCGCCAGCGGTCGGGATAGCCGACCTTGACGGTGAAGTTCTTGAGCTTCGCCTTGGCGCGCGCCTTGGTCTTGGGCTGCATCCATTCGAGCGCATCGATCCGCCGGCCCATGGCGTCGAGCACGTTGGCGACCAGCTTGTTCATCTCCGCCTTGTACTCGGGCGGGAAATAGCGTGCGGCGTAGATCTTGCCGACTTCCTCGCCCAGCGTGCCCTCGGTGAAGCTGACGGCGCGCTTCCAGCGGATCTCACGCTGGGGCGTGCCTTGCAGTGTGGTGCCGTAGAAGGCGAAATTCTGGTCCGCGATTGCGTCGGGCAGGTAGTTGGCAAGGCCGGTCAGGCTGTTCAGCAGCATCTGATCCTTGAGTACGCCGAGCGGCGCCTTGTCGAGGATATCGGCGGTGCCCTTGATCGCGCTCGGCTGGCCGATCAGCACATCGGTGATCTTCGGGCTGATCGCCTTCAGCATCACGGGCATGTCCAGCGTCGGGGTCGCGAACTGCGCGGTCTGGGCCAGCGTGAACTTGTTGTACGCCTTGACCGAATCCGACGCATCCTCGCGGGTCCACTGGACCTTCGCGATCTGGGTCTCCAGTTCCATCACCGCCTTGGCGCGCGCCTCGGCATTGTCTTCACCCGCCAGCGTCAGCATCTTGGCGAGATGCGCGACATAGGCGGTACGGATCGCCGCCATCTTGGGATTGTCGAGCAGGTACATGTCACGATCGGGCAGACCGGTGCCGCCCTGGTAGATGGTGAAGATGTAGCTCTCCGGGTGCTTGTCGTCCTGGCCGACATATCCGCCGAACGGGCCGCTGATGCCCATCTTCGCCGCTTCGACCACTAGCGCCGAATAGCCGGCCTTGCTGTCGATCGCCTTGACCTTGTTCAGCCAGGGCTGGATCGGCGCGAGGCCGCGATACTCGACGGTCGAGGTATCCAGATAGCTGGTATAGGCGCGGCCGATCGCGCTGTTCGCATCGCCCTTCACCGCATCCAGGATCTCGCGCACGCGCTGCTTCGACAAGTCGTCGAGCACGGTGAACATGCCATAGTTGGACTTGTCGGCCGGGATCGCGGTCGCCTTGGCCCATGCACCGTTGGCGAAGCCGTAGAAATCGTCGCCGGGCGCGACGGTCTTGTCCATGCCCTTCTCGTCGAAGCCGAAGGTGCCGAGCTGCGGCTTGGAGCCGGTTTCAGCGGCGGGGGCAGGTGCGGGCGCGGTAGGCTCGCGCGCGGTCAGCGCCGTCGACGCCCCCACGATGGCGGTGCCGGCGAGAAGGATCGAGGTAACGAAAAGACGCATCATCCACCTATGGACAGGAGTCGGGATGCGCGTGTCTTACGCCGATGATACGGCGGATCAAGTCTCGGATGTTACCGGGATCAATTGCCGGCGGCGCGTTCCTTCTTCCGCTTGCGCCATTTGTTCGCGATCCACAGCCGCCAGCCCACCGCGCTGATGATATAGCCCAGGATCGACGAGATGATCGTGATCGTCACCAGCCCGGTGATCAGCGCCGGTCCCGCTTCGGACCACAGCCAGTTGAGCCAGCTGTCGTTCGCGACATGGGTCGCGATCGGCTGGCCGGGCACGGTCGCGTCGAAATGCAGGATCTTGCGCCCGACCCAATAAGCGAATGCCCAGAGCGGCGGGGTTGTGAAGGGGTTGGTCAGGAAGGTCGTCAGCGACGCTACCGGGATGTTCGCCCGGAACGGCAGCGCGAGCAGCGCGGAGAAGAAGATCTGCGCGACCGGGATCATGATCCCCGTCACCATCCCCAGCGCGACACCGCGCGGCACCGACCGGCGGGTGAAGCGCCACAGCTCCGGCGCCAGCACGCGATGCGCCACGGGGCGCAGGAAGCGGTTCGCCTCCAGGCTCTCGCGGGTCGGCATGTTGCGATCCGCCCATGCCCGCGCCCGGTCCCAGAAGGTCCGCTTAGCCACGGTCGCGGAGGATCCTTCCCTGCTCACGCTTCCAATCCCGCTCCTTGATCGACTCGCGCTTGTCGTGAGTCTTCTTGCCCTTCGCCAGCGCCAGCTCCACCTTCGCGCGACCGCGCGAGTTGAAGTAGATCGACAGCGGCACCAGGGTCATCCCCTCGCGCGCCACCGCGCCGTGCAGCTTTTCTATCTGCCGCAGATGAAGGAGCAATTTACGGGGGCGCTTCGGCTCGTGGTTGAAGCGGTTGCCGTGGCTGAATTCGGGAATATTGGCATTGACCAGCCAGGCCTGTTCGTTGCGGATCTCGGCATAGCTCTCCGCGATCGACCCCTCACCAAAGCGCAGCGACTTCACCTCGGTGCCCTGAAGCGCGATGCCGGCTTCAAAGGTGTCCTCGATGAAATACTCGAAGCGCGCCTTCCGGTTCTCGGCGACGATCTTCTTCTTGTCGAATTCGGTGGGACGCGGGCGGGCCATAAGGACGGGCGATGTAGGCCCGCGCGACGCGGAAGGGAAGCCGCGAGCGTCAGATAATCCCGGCGGCCTGCATCGCCGCATCGACCGCGGCCTTGCTCGCCTCGGACGGCTCAACCATCGGCAGTCGCAGCTCGGCCGAAATCTCCGGCCGCAGCTTGTTGACGGCGTACTTGACCGGACCCGGCGAAGCGTCGGTGAACAGCGCCAGATGCAGCGCGAACAGCCGGTCGTGCAGCGCCAGCGCCACCACGGTGTTGCCCTCGGCCCAGGCCGCCTGGAACTGCGCGCACAGCTTGGGCGCGACATTGGCGGCGACCGAGATGCACCCCACCCCGCCCATTGCATTGAACGCCAGCGCGGTTTCATCATTGCCCGAAAGCTGCGCAAAGCCTGACCGCAGCGCCGCGCGATGCTTCGAGACGCGCGCCAGGTCTCCGGTGGCGTCCTTGATCGCGACGAACTTGCCGGGGAAGGCCTCGACGATGCGGATCACCGTCTCGGGCTGTATATCCGTCACCGTGCGGCCGGGCACGTTATAGAGAATGATCGGCAGCTCGCATTCGGCCGCGACCGCCTCGAAATGGCGGAAGATGCCTTCCTGGCTCGGACGGTTGTAATAGGGCGGCACCATCAGCACCGCGTCGGCGCCGGCTTCCTTCGCCGCCTTGACGTTGCCGATCGCGACGCGGGTATCGTTCGATCCGGTGCCGGCGATCACCGGGACGCGGCCGCGCACCTGATCGGCGCAGACGCGGACCACTTCGAAATGCTCGTCCTTGCTCAGCGTCGCGGCCTCGCCGGTGGTGCCCACGGGGACCAGCGCGGACGATCCCTCGGCGATCTGCCATTCGACGAAGTCACGGAAGACACCCTCGGCAAAGTCGCCGTTATGGAAGGGCGTGATGAGCGCTGGGATCGAACCGGTGAACATATGCGCCAAAAAGCCCCAATTTTCCGAATTTCGGGGTGGCCAATAGGCGTCGGTTGCGTATCATGTCCAGATGCTTGCCTCTTTGTTCAGGAGCGGGCTTCTGCTCGCCGGCGTATCGGGTGTCGCGGTCTCTTCTCAGGTCGTGCAGGATGGAGCGGAACGCGCGCGCGGTCAGCTTGCGGCGTTGACCGCAACGCCACAGGACTATCCTGCTCCGGCCAGTTCGGGGCTTCAGTATAATCTCGACCAGTGGAAGCGGCTGCAGCAGTCGGATCGCTGGCCGTTCACCGACTATGCCAACTTCATGCTCGCGCATCCCGGCTGGCCGGGTGAGACCAGCCGTCGCGCCGCGGCGGAGACCTCGCTGACTTCGGGTACGGAGGCACCGTCGCTCGTCATCCGCTTCTTTGAGCGGTTTCCTCCCGCCACCGCCGCCGGGCGCGTCCGCTATGCCGAGGCGCTCGCCGCCACGGGTCGCCGAGCCGAGGCGAACGAGCAGGCCCGCCGTGCCTGGCGCAATGGCGCGCTCCGCCCCACCGACGAAAGCGCGATCCTGTCCGGCTTCCCCGGCGCGCTGACACCGGCCGATCACGATGCGCGGATGGACGCTTTGCTCTGGCAGGATGGCCGCACCGCCGCCGCGCGGCAGATCGCCTATACCTCGCCGCAGAACCGTTCGTTGTTCGACGCGCGCCTGTCGATGCGGAGCAGCTGGCCCGACGCGCAGGACAAGGCCGCCGCGGCCGAGGCCCTTGGCGCACGCGACCCCGGCTTCATCGCCGATCGCGCCATGTGGTACCGCAACAACGGCGCCAGCGGATCGGCGCGCTCATACCTCGCCCGCCAGCGCAGCCTCGCGACGCAGCCCGGCAATGTCGAGAAATGGTACGAGGTCCTGCTCGTCAACGCCCGTGCCGCCGAGAGCGACGGTCAATACTCACTCGCCTACTCCATCGCCTCACAGGTCGACGACGCGTTGGCGCCGGGCGCCGATGTCGCGGCGATGAGCCTGGGCATCCGTGACGATTACACCAGCCTGGTCTGGCTGGCGGGCAATGTCGCGATGCAGAAGCTGCGCCGCCCCGCCGATGCGGTGATGATGTTCGACCGCTATTCGCGCGGCAGCCGCACCCCGACGACCCAGTCAAAGGGGCTCTACTGGGCCGGTCGCGCCGCCGAGGCTGCGGGGCAACAGGCCGCGGCGCAGGGCTATTACGAACGCGCCGCAGCCTTCTCCGACCTCTATTATGGCCAGCTCGCGGCCGAGCGCGTGAACCGTGCGCTCAAGGCCCCACCCGCTTTCGACGGCACCCGCACCTCGTCGAGCGCGCGCACCGCCTTCTACAATCGCGAGGTGGTTCAGGCCGCGCGGCTGCTCGGCACGCTCGGACGCTGGCAGGATCAGAGCCTGTTCCTGCGCCAGATCGCCGCCGACGCGAGCAGCGCCGAGGATCACGTCCTGGCCAGCGAGCTGTCGCGCAGTATCGGCCGCCCTGACCTTGGCGTGATGGTCGGGCGCAGTGCGCTGTTGAACGGCCTCAGCGACTATACCGTCGCTGGCTATCCGTCGGTGCGTGTCCCGTCGGGCGAGGAAGGCTATTTCACGATCATCCACGCCATCGCGCGGCAGGAGAGCCAGTTCGACAAGGCCGCCGTCAGCCATGCCGGCGCGCGCGGGCTGATGCAGCTGATGCCCGGGACCGCGCGCGAGACCGCCGGCAAGCTCGGCCTTGGCTACAACATGTCCTCACTCACCGTGGACACGGATTACAACATCCGCCTCGGCTCGAGCTATTTCCAGCGCATGCTGAGCTATTATGGCGGCAGCTACCCGCTGGCGGTCGCCGCCTATAATGCCGGCCCCGGCAATGTGAACAAATGGCTGCGTGCCTATGGCGATCCGCGCACCGGCGGCATCGAGGTGATCGATTGGGTCGAGGCGATTCCGATTTTCGAGACCAAGAACTACGTCCAGCGCGTGCTCGAGAATGCCGTGGTCTACGACCTGCTGCACCCGAACTACGCCCGATCGCGCGGCCCGGCGCATCTGAGCTGGTACCTCGGCAAGAACCGCCCCGGCTGACGTGATCGAGGTTCTTTCGTACAACGAAGCACAGTTCGGGGAAGTCGATGCACTGTGGCGCACCGTCTTCCCCGAAGACCCGCCGCACAGCCACGCCGCCGCCGCCATTCCGCAGAAGCTGGCGGTCCAGCGCGAGCTGTTCCTGGTCGCCGTCGAAGACGGCCGCGTGCTCGGCACGGTCCTGGCCGGCTATGACGGACATCGTGGCTGGCTCTACAAGCTCGCCGTGCACCCCAATGCCCGGCATTGCGGAATCGGGACGAATCTGGTCCGCGCCGCGGAAGGGAAGCTCGCTGCAAAGGGCTGTACCAAGCTCAATCTTCAGGTACGCAGCGGCAATGACGAGGCCGCCCGCTTCTGGGCGCGCATGGGTTATGGCGAGGAGCCGATCATCAGCATGGGCCGCCTTCTGTGAGTATCGATCGTCCCAACTACATCACGCTGGCAGGCTATTCGGCGCTCAAGGCCGAATATGACGCGCTGTTCGGCGGCGAGCGCCCCAAGCTGGTCGAAACCATCGCTTGGGCCGCCGGAAACGGAGATCGTTCCGAGAATGGCGATTACATCTACGGCCGCAAGCGGCTGCGCGAGATCGACCGGCGCCTGGGCTGGCTGTCGAAGCGGATGAAGGCAGCGAAGGTGGTCGATCCTGCTCGCCAGGAAGATCGCAGCCGCATCTGGTTCGGCGCCACCGCCACGATCGCCGACGAGGACGACAAGCACCGCACCCTCACCTTCGTCGGTGATGACGAGGCGGACGCCGGCAAGGGACTGGTCGGCTGGAACGCCCCCCTCGCCCGCGCACTTCGCGGCGCCGCGATCGGCGATCTGCGACGCGTGATGCTGCCCGCCGGCGAGAAGGAATTTGAAGTGATGGAAATCAGCTACCCGGGCTGAGTTCATTGCAATTAAGATTGACTCGCAATAGCGATCATGCTCAGGGCACGCGCAACGCGCTGCCCGCCCCTGTCGGGCGCCTCAACGGCGGCGCGCAGTACAGGGGGTTTCCATGAAGATGACCTACGGCTTGTTGGCCACCGCCGCATTGGCGCTGATCCTGCCCACGACCGCGCTCGCGGCGCATGAGGAGCCGCCGGTGGACGAGGAACAGAAGTCCGACGAGATTGTCGTCTATGGCCGCGGCGAGCAGAAGAACACGCTCGCTACCGGGCTCGACCTGTCCCCACGCCAGACGCCGCAGTCGATCAGCGTCATCACACGCGAGCAGCTTGAGGATCAGGCAGCAGCGAACGTCGGCGAAGCGCTCGGCTACACCACGGGCATCTCGGTCAAGGCGGTCGATCGCGGCCGCAACACGCTGGCGGCGCGTGGCTTCGACATCACCAACTATCAGATCGACGGTGCGCCCTTCGTCACAGGCAATATCGGGCTGGAGAAGAACAGCAGCGCGACGTTCGAACGGATCGAGGTGATCCGCGGCGCCAACGGACTGATGCAGGGCTCGGGCGAGCCCTCGGCGACGATCAATCTGGTCCGCAAGCACGCCACCTCGCGCCAGTTGACCGGCACGCTGGAACTTGAGGGCGGATCGTGGAACCGCTTTGCCGCGACCGGCGACATCACCGTGCCCATCACCGCCGACGGATCGGTGCGCGGCCGGTTCGTCGCGCAATATTACCGGCAGGATTCGTTCGTCGATATCGAGAGGTCGAAGGGGTATCTGTTCTATGGCGTGATCGACGCCGATCTCGGCGCGAACACCCGTCTCAGCATCGGCGCGAGCTATCAGCGCGACGAGCGCGATGGCACGCTCTGGGGCCAGCTGCCCTATTGGTACGCCGACGGCACGCGCACCAACTGGCCACGCTCCAAGACCACTGGCGCGGGCTGGAACCTGTGGGACACGACCGAGAAGACCGCGTTCCTGACCGTCGAACAGCGCCTCGGCAGCAACTGGTCGCTGCGCGCCGACGTCGCCTATCATGAGCAGTTCGAGGATTCGAAGCTTCTGTGGACCGGGGGCTATCCCGATCGCGTCACCGGCATCGGCATGACCGCCGAGGGCTATTGGTACGAAACGCGCCCCAAGCAATGGAACGTCAGCGCTTCGGCACGCGGCAACTTCAATCTGCTCGGCCGCGAGCACGAACTGATCGTCGGCGGCAATTATCGCCATCTGAGCGGCGGCTGGACCAATCGCGATCCCGATCCCGCCACGATGGCACCGATCGGCAATTTCAACCTGTGGGACGGCAGCAAGCACGCCGAGCCGGTCTGGGGCAGCCGCTATCGGATGAGCGGCTTCGGCACGACCGAGCAATATGCATTTTACGGCGCCGTCCGCCTCCAGTTGCTCGACCCGCTCAAGCTGATCGCCGGTGCGCGGGTCAGCTGGTGGGAGCGCAACGAGGAAGTCGCGCTGTACACGCCGACCGCCTACACCATCAGCCACAGGGGCCGCGTGACGCCCTATGCCGGCCTGGTGTTCGACGTGACCGGCAACATCTCCGCCTATGCGAGCTTCACCAGCATCTTCAATCCGCAGGACAGCAAGGACCGCAACGGCAACTATCTGCCCCCGGTCGTCGGCAACAGCTACGAAGCGGGCCTGAAGAGCGAATGGATGAACGGACGTCTGCGCGCCTCCGCCGCCATCTTCCGGATCGAGCAGGACAATTTCGCGGTGGTTGACGAAGGGTTCTTCGTCCCCGGCACCACCAACCCCGCCATGCGTCCCGCGCGCGGCACCGTTTCCGAAGGCTATGAAGCCGAGCTCGCGGGCAAGATCCTCTCCGGCTGGGACCTCAGCCTGGGGTGGAGCGCCTTCCGTGCCAAGGACGCGAATGGCGAACACGTACAGCAGCATCACCCCCGCCGCATCCTGCGCCTGTCCACGCGCTACGACTTCAGCGGCATGCTCGACGGGTTCAGCATCGGTGGTTCGGCTCGGTGGGAGAGCGAGCCGCCCAAGACCGGCATCAATCCAGCCACCAAGCTGCGTGAGAATGTCGGACAGCCGGCCTATCTGCTGGTCAACGCGATGGCGCGCTACAAGCTGAACGACAATGTCTCGCTCCAGCTCAACGTCAATAACCTGTTCGACAAGCGCTACTTCAACAACAATCTCTGGTTTGCCGGCTATGTCTATGGCGAACCGCGCAATGTCCGCGCAACGCTGCGCCTCGGCTTCTGATCCGGCCTACCGGGCGTCGCGCTGGCGCCCGGTGGCCTTAAACGTCGCAGGGCTTTGCCCCGTCCACCGCTTGAACGCGCGGGAGAAGGCCGCGGGATCGGAGAAGCCGAGCCGGTAGGCCACGTCCTTCACGGCAAGCTTCCCGCCTCGCATCAACTTGAGCGCAAGCCGGTGCCGGACCCCGTCGAGCACCTGTTCGAACGTGACCTCTTCAGCCTTCAGGCGGCGATAGAGCGTCTGGCGGCTGCATCCCATCGCGCTCGCCACGCGGTCGATCCGCGCTCCACCCGATGCCAGCAGCGGTTCGATATGCCGTTCGACCTCTCGGCGCACGCTGAACTTGCCCACGCGGTACCTGCGCATTTCACGCGCGATCTCCCCCGCGATGAAGCGTAGCGCCCCCACCGCCTTCGACCGTCTGGACCCCTCGTCCGTGTTACCTTCGATCATGTCTTTGATCCCCCCGATCATGGGCGGAAGTGTACTATTAAAATAATACGCCCTTGCAAATCGAACGCAAGGGAGGCGCGCATGAACGCATTCATGCTGGTGCATATCATCGGGGGAAGCATCGCTCTGTTGTCGGGAGCCGCGGCACTGGCCGTCCGGAAAGGGGGCCGCTGGCACGCTCGCGCCGGCACCGCCTTCTTCGCCTCCATGCTCGTCATGGGGGCCACCGGTGCCGTGATCGCCGCGCTCAAGCCCGAACGCGGAACCGCGCTTGTGGGGACTTTCACCTGCTATCTCGTGGCGACGGCGTGGATGGCCGCGCGGCGACGAGACGGCAGGCCGACGAAAGCCGACCGGGTTGCGCTGGCGATCGCGATCGGCTGCGCGACCGGCCAACTGTTCCTTGGGTTCACCGGGTTCAATGACCCCGATGGCAAGGTCGACAGCTTGCCGTGGCAGGTCCACTTCGTCTTCGGCGCCCTTGCCCTGCTCGCGGTCGCGCTCGACCTTAATTTCCTGCGCAAGGGGCAGTTGTCGGGCGTCCAGCGCATCGGCCGGCATCTGTGGCGCATGTCGACCGCGATGCTGATCGCCACCTCGTCGTTCTTCAACGGGCAGAGGGACGAGTTTCCGAAGGCGTGGCAGGGTTTCTACCTGTGGGACGCGTTGCCGCTGCTGGTACTCGCGGTGATGTTCTTCTGGATCTTCCGGGTCCGCTTCAGCACCGCTTTCCGCAAATGGCCGCCGCGGGTCAGCCCGCCAGCTTCTTCCCCGCCGCCTTCCAGCGATCGCTGTTCGTCAGCGCGGACGCTTCGATCTTAAGCTTCGCGCAGCCCGGCAGCCCACGGATGATCCCCCGCAGATTATCGGCCAGTACCGGCGGCATCCACGGATTGAGCACGAGCCGGGTGATCGAACCGAGATCGATCGTGATCGGCGATGAAAAGGCCGGCGCCTCCAGGTATGTCGCCACGATCCGCCATTCGCGCTCGTCGCTATACCCCTCGCGCTTCACGAACGGCAGCCGATGCGCGTCCTCGGGCGTCAGTGCTTCGAGCTGTCTGATCTGAAGATAGTCGACTGGCCCGGAAATGACCCCGGGATGGGCGGCCACAGCGGTTTCAAGCGCCGCCTTCTCGAACTCGATGCACACACCCTCCATCCCCTGGGTGAACACGCGCCAGTGATGATAGGTCTCGCTCGCCATCGCACAGCACAGCGCCAGCACCGACTTGGCATCGGCATGGGCGCGATACAGCTCCATGAACTCGACATCGTTGGTGTCGTCCCATTTGGACGGGCTGAGCAGCACCAATCGTTGGTGCACCAGCGTGTCGAGCGCGCTGGACAGCGTGGTGTAGCGCCGAACGAACTTGTTGAGAGTCCGCGTCGCCATCAGGCCGCCACCCGCTCGATCCCGACGCGGTTGACCAGCGGCCGCCCCGCCTCCGCATCGGCAATGCTCGCCAGCGTCGTCTCCGCGATTGCGGTCAGCGCCTCCTCGGTCAGGAACGCCTGATGCCCGGTGACGAGCACGTTGGGAAAGGTTAGTAGCCGCTGGAATACGTCGTCGCCGACGATCTCGTTCGACAGATCCTCGAAGAACAGATCGGCCTCCTGCTCATAGACGTCCAGTGCCACGCCGCCGATCTTGCGCGACTTGAGGCCCTCGATCAGCGCCGCAGTGTCGATCAGCGCGCCGCGGCTGGTGTTGACGATCAACAACCCCTCCCGTGCTCGCTCGATCGCCGTGGCATCGATCAGGTGGCGCGTCTCCGGCGTCAGCGGACAATGGAGCGTGATGACCTCCGCTTCCGCCAACAGGGTCGCGCGCGAGACGTAACGTACCCCGACCGCCTCAAGCGCCGGGTCGGTCACCACATCGCTCGCCAGCACTTCGCACCCAAAGCCGGCGCGCAAGCTCTTCGCGACCAGCGCCCCGATCTTGCCGGTGCCAACCACACCCACGGTCCGGCCATGCAGGTTGCGGCCGATCAGGCCATCCAGCGCAAAGTTGTTGTCGCGTACCCGTGACCAGGCGCGCGGGATATGACGATCGACCGCCAGCATCAGGCCAATGGTGAATTCCGCCACCGCATGCGGCGAGTAAGCAGGAACGCGCACCACATCGATCCCGAGCCGGTTAGCCGACCCCAAATCGACATTGTTGAACCCGGCGCAGCGAAGCGCGACGTGCCGCACGCCCAGCTCCGCCAGCGTTTCCAGCACCCCAGCATCGACGCAGTCGTTGACGAACACGCACACCGCCCCGCATCCGACGGCGAGCGGCGCGGTCGAAATGTCCAGCCGCGGCTCGAGGAACAGCAGTTCATGGCCGTGGACCGCGTTCGCCTCGCTCAGGAAGCGCCGGTCATATCCCTTGGTCCCGAACACCGCGACGCGCATGGCTGCTCCCTTTGGCCAAGGCCCAGATCAGCACGCGACGACGTTGACCGCCAGCCCGCCCTGAGCGGTTTCCTTGTATTTCGACCGCATATCCTCGCCGGTCTGGCGCATCGTCTCGATCACCGCGTCGAGGCTGACGACATGGCTGCCATCACCGTGCATCGCGAGATAGGCGGCGTTGATCGCCTTGATCGCGCCCATCGTGTTGCGCTCGATACACGGGATCTGGACGAGGCCACCGATCGGATCGCAGGTCAGGCCCAGATTGTGCTCCATGCCGATCTCGGCGGCATTCTCGATCTGGGCATTGGTCGCCCCAAGCGCCGCCGCCAGCCCCGCCGCAGCCATCGAGCAGGCAACACCAACCTCGCCCTGGCAGCCCATCTCGGCGGCCGAGATCGAAGCGCGCTTCTTGTAGAGGAAGCCGATCGCTGCGGTCGTCAGCAGAAAGGTTCGCGCGCCCGCCGGTGTGGGGCTGGCGCAGAATGTTTCGTAGTAGCGCAGCACCGCCGGAATCACGCCGGCTGCGCCATTGGTCGGCGCGGTGACGACGCGGCCGCCCGCGGCGTTTTCCTCGTTCACCGCCAGCGCCCACAGGCTCACCCAATCGAACACCAAGGACGGATCGGATCGCGGTCCACGCGCGACCAGCTTGTTGTGCAGGTCGCGGGCACGGCGCTTGACCTTGAGGCCGCCGGGCAGTTCACCTTCACCGCGCATCCCCCGCTCGATGCAGGCAGACATCGCCGCGCGTAGCGAATCGAGGAAGGCATCGGTCTCGGTATCGTCACGCCACGCGGCCTCATTGGCGCGGACGATATCGGCGATCGTCACGCCCTTCTCCTCCGCCACCGCCAGCAGCTCTGCACCCGAGGAGAAGTTCATCGGCAGCGTTACGTTCGAGCGCGGCGCCTCGCACCCGCCCTCGACGACCGCGCCGCCGCCGATCGAGTACCAGAAGGTCTCGTACGGCTCGCCATCGGGATAGTGCGCGACGAAGCGCATGCCGTTGGGATGCGCGGGCAGGAACCGATCGGAGCGGAAGATCAGGTGCCTGCCCTCGACGAAGGGCACTGTCACCTGCCCACCCAGCGACAGGCGCTGCTCGGACTGGATCGTCGCGACGATGCTCGCCACCGCGTCGGGGTCGACGCTCTCGGGCTGATGCCCGGCCAGGCCCAGGATCACCGCTGTATCGGTGGCGTGGCCCTTGCCGGTCAGCGCCAGCGACCCGAACAGTTCGCATGAGACCGACACCGGGATACCGCGATCCAGCGCAGCCTCGGAAAAGGCGCAGGCCGCGCGCATCGGTCCGACGGTGTGCGAACTCGACGGTCCGATACCGATGGTGAACAGATCGGCCAAGCCGATCGTCGCCTCAACGCGCTGCCGCGCCGCCATTCCCGAACCGTCCAGCATCAAATCCCTCCAACGGGCGGCGTTTGTTCGCCTGCCCTTACGTCAGAGGCCTTATTCGGTCGGCGCGACGCCCGGCGCAAGCCGGATGTGCAGTTCCTTGAGCTGCTTGTCGCTGACGAAGGACGGAGCCTGCATCATCAGGTCCTCGGCCTTCTGGTTCATCGGGAAGACGATGACCTCGCGGATGTTGGGCTGGTCGGCCAGCAGCATCACGATACGGTCGACTCCCGGCGCCGATCCGCCGTGCGGCGGCGCGCCGAACTTGAACGCGTTGATCATGCCCGCGAAGTTGGTGTCCACATCCTGCTGGCTGTACCCGGCGATCTCGAACGCCTTGTACATGATCTCAGGGCGGTGGTTCCGGATCGCGCCGGACGACAGCTCGATGCCGTTGCAGACGATGTCATACTGCCAGGCAAGGATGTCGAGCGGGTCCTTGGTCTCCAGCGCTTCCAACTCGCCCTGCGGCATGCTGAACGGGTTGTGGCTGAAATCGATCTTCTTGGCGTCCTCGTCATATTCGAACATCGGGAAGTCGACGATCCAGCAGAATTCGAAGCGGCTCTTGTCGATCAGCTCGAGCTGTTCTGCGACGCGGGTACGGGCGAGGCCGGCGAGCTTCGCCGCCTGGGCTTCCTTGCCGGCGGCAAAGAAGATGCCGTCGTCCGGGCCAAGGCCCAGTTCGTCGGCCAGCGCCGACATCTTGTCCTCGCCATGGTTCTTGGCGATCGGGCCACCCCATTCGCCGCCCTTGCGCGTCGCATAGCCAAGGCCGGCAAAGCCTTCGGCCTGCGCCCAGCTATTCATGTCGTCGAAGAACTTGCGGCTCTTCTCGGCGGTGCCCGGTGCCGGGATCGCACGGACCACGTCCCCGGCTTCAACGATCGAGGCGAAGCGGCCGAAGCCCGAGCCTTCGAAATGCGCGCTCACGTCCGAAATCAGGATCGGGTTGCGCAGGTCGGGCTTGTCGTTGCCGTATTTCAGCATCGATTCGCGGTAGGGGATGCGCTTGAACGGCAGCGGGCTGACGGTGCGGCCCTTGCCCTGCCAGTTGGCGAATTCCTCGAACACGCCGTGCAGCACCGGCTCAATCGCCGCGAACACGTCATCCTGCGTGACGTAGCTCATCTCGAAGTCGAGCTGGTAGAACTCACCCGGAGAACGGTCGGCGCGCGCATCCTCGTCGCGAAAGCAGGGCGCGATCTGGAAATAGCGGTCGAAACCCGCGACCATCAGCAGCTGCTTGAACATCTGCGGCGCCTGCGGGAGCGCGTAGAACTTGCCCGGATGCACGCGGCTGGCGACCAGATAGTCGCGCGCGCCCTCCGGCGACGACGCGGTCAGGATCGGCGTCTGGAACTCGGTAAAGCCCTGGTCGATCATCCGGCGGCGCAGGCTGGCGATGACATGGCTGCGCAGCATGATGTTGGCGTGCAGCCCTTCGCGGCGCAGGTCGAGGAAGCGGTTGCGGAGGCGGATTTCCTCCGGATATTCCGCATCGCCGAACACCGGCATCGGTAGCTCCTGCGCGGCCGACTGGACGGTGACGCCCTTGGCGAACACCTCGATCTCGCCGGTCGACAGGTTCGGGTTCACCGTCGCGTCCGACCGCGCCTTCACCACGCCGTCGATCGTCACGACCGATTCGACGCGCAGTCCTTCCAGCACAGGAAGCGCCGGCGAGTCGCTGTCGGCGACGATCTGGGTCACGCCATAATGGTCGCGCAGATCGACGAACAGCACGCCCCCATGGTCGCGCTTGCGGTGGATCCAGCCCGAAAGGCGGACGGTTTCACCGACCTGTGCTGCGGTCAGCTGGCCGCAATTGTGCGAACGATAGGCGTGCATTTCTTCGATCTCTCGGTTTTCGTCCGCGCATGCGGACAGTCCGCGATTGCGGATTGTTTCCAAGGTGGGGCGCTTCTCCTTCACACAGCCCTTTGTCAACCCGCTCGCGCGCGTCTATGGGCCTGCGATGCATATTCACGGCCTGATCGAAGACTCGGCAACTCTCGCCAATCTCTGCACCCGCCTCGCGCAGCAACCGTTCATCACGGTCGATACCGAGTTCATGCGGGAAAACACCTTCTGGCCTGAGCTTTGCCTCATCCAGATCGCCGACACCAACGAAGCGGCGGCGATCGATCCGATGGCGCCCGGGCTCGACATGACGCCGCTGCTCGACCTGCTGGTCAATAACGAGGACGTGCTCAAGGTCTTCCACGCCGGCGGCCAGGACCTCGAGATCGTCTACAACCTCACCGGCAAGACCCCGCACCCGCTGTTCGATACCCAGATCGCGGCGATGGCACTCGGCCAGGGCGAGCAGATCGGCTATTCCAACCTGGTCGAAACCTATCTCGGCATCACCGTCGACAAGGGCGCGCGCTTCACCGACTGGTCGCGGCGACCGCTCGACAAGCGCCAGATCGACTACGCCATCGCCGACGTGACCCACCTGTCCGAAATCTTCCCCAAGATGCTGGAAAAGCTGCGCAAGACCGGCCGTGGCGGCTGGCTGGACGAAGAGATGGAGCGGATCGCCGACCCGGAGAACTACCGCAACGACCCCGATCAGGCGTGGCAGCGCATCCGCATCTCAAGCCGCAAGGCCGAAGTGCTGGGCCGCCTCAAGGCGCTGGCGGCGTGGCGCGAGAAGGAAGCGCAGGGGAAGAATTTGCCTCGCGGTCGTATCGTGAAGGATGAAACGATCGCCGATCTCGCCGCCAACCCGCCGCGCAAGCAAGCCGACCTGACCCGCGTCCGCGGGCTGTCCGCTTCATGGGGCGGCAATGATATCGGAGGACGGCTGATGGCGGCGATCGAGAATGCGACGGCGATGCCCGCATCGGAAATGCCGGCGCGTGACGACCGCAAACTCCCGCTCGGCAAGGAAGGTGCGCTGGTCGCCGATCTGCTCAAGCTGCTGCTCAAGATCCGCGCCCGCGACATCAACGTCGCCGCGCGCCTTCTCGCCCGCTCGGACGATCTCGAAGCGCTCGCCGCAGGGCAGCGCGAGGGTCTCTCGATCCTGAACGGCTGGCGGTTTGAACAGTTCGGGCGCGACGCGCTCGCGCTGGTCGAGGGGCAGTTGGGGTTCACCGTGCGAAATGGTAAGCTCAAAATGACTCGTACCGAACAGCCCCAAGACTAGGAGAACGCGTCATGATCCGCTTCACCGCCCTGCTGCTGCCCGTTGGCCTGATCGCCTGTGCGCCGATGCCGGATCCGATGCCCGGACCGATCCGCTGCAATGCCGGGATTGTGCAGGGTGCAGTCGGACGTGAAGCGCGGCCCCGCGTGATCCAGAACGTCAAGCGGCGGGCCGGCGCCCGCGATGTCCGTGTGATCCGCCCCGGCCAGGCCGTGACGATGGACTTCCGGTCGGACCGGCTCAATGTCGAGGTCGATCATCGCAACATGATCCGCCGCCTGCACTGCGGCTGAGCCTCAGCCCGTTCGCGGCGCCGCGCCGAACAGCTGGTCGGCAAACTCGTCGAGCAGCTTCTGCGACAGGCCGGTGTTGTTGAGGATCACGACGGTCGAGCGATCGTCATAGCGATGGCCCAGGACGGACCGGAAACCAGCGGTCCGTCCGGTCTGCCACGCCGCCTGTACCGGCTTGCCCGCGATCGTCATCGTCCGCACACGCCCGCCCAGCGAATAGTCCTGCTCGGGCACATGGATCGTCCGCAGCGCCGCGATCGATTCGGGCTTCAGGAAGCCGCGATCGAACACGCCATGTGCCGCGCGAACGAGATCGGCGGCGGTGCTGAAATAGCCGCCACCCGCCGCCATCACCGGCGCACGCGGATCGGGCCACAGGACCGGCGGCTCGACGGTGCGATAGGATGAGGCGGCGCCCGCTCCGTCCGTCCCGCTGTGGTTCAGCCCCAGCGGATCGAGCGTGATCGTACGCACCGCCTCTTGGAACGGCTTGCCCGTCAGCCGTTCGACGATCGCCAGCAGGATGAACCAGTTGGTCATCGCATAGTCGAACTTGCTCCCCGGCTCGAACGCGAGGTCGCCGTGACAAAAGCGGCGGAGCGACTCCGCGGTACCGAGATCCGTGGTCAGGAGCGACGGATCGAGCTTGGCCGCAGCGATGAAGCCGTTTGGAATGCCACTGGTATTGGACAACAGATGAACCAGCTTCACGCGCGCGCCGGTGTCAGCGCGAAAGTCCGGAAGCAGGGCCGCAATCGGTGTGTCCAACGTCGTCTTGCTCTGCTCGACCAGCTTGAGCAGGGTGACGCTGGTCAACCATTTGGAGATCGATGCGATCGCATAGACGCTGTCCACACTCGCCGGTCGCTTCGCCGCGATGTCGGCCATGCCGAAGGCGCGGGCATAGCGAATGCGACCCGCGTGCGCCTTGACCACGACGCCGTGGAAATTGTTGGCGTGAACAAAGGCGTCGACCAGCGGATCATCCTTACCGGTCGAAGAAAGCGCCCATGCCGGACCTAGTGCAACGCCGCCGCACAGGCAGCCAGCCAGCATGGTTCGGCGATCGAGCATGAAGCCTCCTTTAGAACGGAAGCGTTCGTTTCACCTGAGAAACATGAACCGAAAATGACGGTATGTGCGCTTAGATTTCCACGGCGGCGGTCAGCCCCAACGCCCCCGCCAGCGCGCGATGGCGCTTTTCGACCGCCTCACCATAGAGCGCGGCGTCGTCACCCTCTAGGCTCAGCGTCAATTCCTCTTCGGTTACGCCCAGCGACGAGCGCCGTAACGGCCCAGCAACACCGCCGCTCAGCCGCTGGCCCAGCCGCATGGCCAGACCCCAGAGCTTGGCATGTTCCAGATCGTCGAGACTGGCGAGCTGGCCGATCGGCGGCGGCGATTCGAACCCGCCTCCCAATGAGGTGAACAGCGCCTGCGCGAGTAAAGCCCGGCCCCGCGCGTCGATCCCGACCCAATTGCCATGAAGCGCGATCTCCAGACCGCGTTCCGCCCGGAACTCCGGGTTCGCGCGCCAGCCCACATCGGCCAGCAGGCACGCCGCATGTCGGATCCGCGCCAGATCGACGTCATCGTCGAACAGCGGTGCGATCCATGCGTCGAGCAGGTCGCCATGCTCCGGAAAACGGCCCGACCGTTGCGCCTCGTCGCGCGCGGCGACGATCAGCGGGTCTTCCTGGCGCTGATCGACCGTCAACTCGCCGTACAGCAGCCCCTCGCGCAGTCCGAAGGCGGAAGCCACCGTCTCGCGGCTGCCCAGATGCTTGATGAGCACGCCGAGCAGCGCGGCCGCGTCCTCCATCGTCGTGACACGGCCGGACGAGAGGTTGGGCACCGCGCGGATCTTGCCCTTGCCCAATTGCTGGATCGTGCGCTGGAGCCGCGTCACGGTCGCCGCCGGCATCGCATATTCGTGGATAACCGGGAGCGGATAGCCGGTCAGATGCATGTCGAGCCGCGCCAGCGCGCGCCAGGACCCACCGACCAGATAGAAGGGCAGCTCCGCCCCACGCCCTGTCCAGCCCGCCTGCTTCAACAGGTCGGCGACGGTGCGGTCGAGCGTCCCCTTCCCCTTCTCCCGGATCGCGCCGATGCGCAGCACACCCAGCGGGAAGGAAACCCGATCGGTCACCGTGCCCGCCACTACCCGCACCAGCTCCAGTGAGCCACCGCCCAGGTCGCCGACGATGCCATCCGCGTCGGGAATGCCTGAAAGCACGCCATAGCCCGCCGCCAGCGCCTCGGCCTCGCCCGAAAGCAATTCGACATCCAGCCCCAGCGACCGCGCGATCGCGATCAGCTGGCCACCGTTCGACGCCTCGCGCACCGCCGCCGTGGCGACGGTACGGATCGAATCAGCCTCCATCTCACGCGCCAGGCTCGCGAAGCGAGCGAGCGCTGTGGTCGCCATAGTCAGCGCGGCCTGATCGATCGCCCCGGTTTCGCTGAGCGAGCGGCCCAGTCCCGCCATCACCTTTTCGTTGAACAAAGTCGCGGGCAGTCGCGCCGCCCCGTCATAGACGACGAGGCGGATCGAGTTGGAGCCGATATCGATGATCGCGGTGCGCTGAGCGGATGGCACCGGCTCGGCGCGAGGTTTACGGAACAGAATGGAGGTCACGCTCACCCGCTACGCTCCGCGCGCCATCGGCGCAACGACAGCTTGGGCACCGCCTCGCTCGTCTCCAGCGCCGCGCCACGGCCCGACAGCGACGGATTGGTCATGAAATAGCGATGCAGGTTGAACGGCTTGGGACCCGGATCTTCACGGACATAGCGGCCATCGCTTTCCAGCTCCCAGCTCTGCTCGGTGTCGATCAAATTGGCGACCATCACCTGGTCCAGCACCTGATCGTGGACCGTCGGATTCTGCAACGGAAGCATGAACTCCACACGCCGGTCAAAGTTGCGCGGCATCCAGTCGGCGGAGGAAATGAACAGTTTCGCCCCGTCATTGGGCAGCGCCTTACCGTTGCCGAACGCCCAGATGCGGCTGTGCTCAAGGAAGCGGCCGACCACCGACTTGACGGTGATATTCTCGGACATGCCCGCAATGCCGGGCCGCAGGCAGCAAATGCCGCGAATCACCAGATCGACCTCAACCCCGGCATTGCTCGCCTCATAGAGCTTCTCGATCATCGCCGGATCGACGAGCGAGTTCATCTTCGCCCACACCGCCGCCGGTTTCCCGGCGAGCGCATTGGCGATCTCGCCGTCCACCAGCTCCATCAGCCGATCGCGCAGATGCCGTGGCGACACCGTCAGCAGTTCCAGATCCTCAGGCTCGACATAGCCGGTGACGTAATTGAAGATCTTCGCCGCATCGCGGCCGATGCGCGGATCCGCCGTGAAGAAGCTCAAATCGGTATAGATGCGTGCGGTCACCGGGTGATAATTGCCCGTGCCGAAATGGCAGTAGGTGCGGAACTCGTCGCCCTCGCGCCGCACCACCATCGAAACCTTGGCGTGCGTCTTCCAGGTGGTGAAGCCATAGATCACCTGAACCCCCGCGCGCTCCAGCGCCGATGCCCACAGCAGATTCTGCTCCTCGTCGAACCGCGCCTTCAGTTCGACCACCGCCGTCACCGACTTGCCCGCCTCGGCCGCGGCGATCAGCGCCTGGATCACCGCCGACTGCTTGCCCGCGCGATAGAGCGTCTGCTTGATCGCCACGACATCGGGGTCGGTCGCCGCCTGTTTGAGGAAGGCCAGCACCACGTCGAACGTCTCGTACGGGTGGTGAACGACGATGTCCTTGGCCTTGATCGCCGCGAAGCAATCGCCGCCGAACTCGCGGATTCGCTCCGGGAAACGCGGCGCATAGGGCGGGAATTTGAGGTCGGGCCGGTCCTCCTCGACGATCATCGACAGGTCGCCCACGCCCAGAAAGCCGCCGGTCTCGGTCAGCAGCGCCTCGCTGCCGCCCAGCTCCTCCAGCAACACCGCCTCGAGCGCGGGGTCGATGCCCTCCTCCATCTCGAGCCGGATGACGCGCCCACGCCGCCGCCGCTTGATCGCCGTGCGGAAGTAGAGGACCAGATCCTCGGCCTCTTCCTCCAGTTCGATATCGCTGTCGCGCAGCACTCGAAAGGTCGCTGACTTCTTGACGTCATATCCCGGAAAAAGGATTGAAGAGAAACGCTTGAGAAGCGTTTCTACCGGCACGTAACAAGCGCGCTCACCCGGCACGCGCACGAAGCGCGGGCTGGCCGGGGGCAGCAGCACCAGCTCGCGGATCGGCTCGCCGTCGCTCTGGCGGACCAGGTCGAAGATCACGCTCAGCCCCTTGTTCGGGATGAACGGGAACGG
Source organism: Sphingomonas sp. GW821-FHT10C01 (assembly GCF_059415525.1). Lineage (NCBI taxonomy): Bacteria > Pseudomonadati > Pseudomonadota > Alphaproteobacteria > Sphingomonadales > Sphingomonadaceae > Sphingomonas > Sphingomonas sp. GW821-FHT10C01. The sequence goes on from NZ_JBWKNK010000001.1 coordinate 2,248,957, forward strand.
GTGCGCGGGATCGAGCGCCTGCGGGGTCAGGATCGGGAAGATCTGAAGGCGGAAGTGATTCTCGATCCACTCGGCGACCTCACCGACGATCGCGTCCGCGTCGAGCATCTCGATCCCGCGCTCGCGCAGGCCGCGGCGGATGCCGTTCCACACCGTCTGCTGGCTGTGGACGAGGCCGCCCGCCTGTTCGACGATGGCCGTGAGCTGCTGCGCAGGGGTGAGGCCGTCCTGCGAATGCGCCTCCACTTCCTGCATCTGCTGACCCTTGAGGCCGGCGACGCGGACCATGAAGAATTCGTCGAGGTTGGAGCCGGAGATCGACAGGAAGCGCAGCCGTTCCAACAGCGGATGCGCGGTGTTGGTCGCTTCTTCCATCACCCGCCGGTTGAACGCCAGCCAGCTCAGTTCGCGGTTGAAGTAGCGTGCGCCCCGTTCCGCCGGGGCATCGTCATCGGGCTTCAATTGCGCGCGGCTGGACATGCTTCCTCGTTCAGAGTTGGCCCGGCTCCCTGAGAAGTCCGGACGCGGTCAATGTGGACTTCGCCGCCGGGATCGACAAGCGCCGGTTGCGTCGACGGCTGGCATCCTCTTCCAGCGCCTCCGCGGTGCGCAGGATCGTCAGGTAATCCCGCTCGATCCGCCGCAATACCCAGGCCACTACATCGGGATTTGCGACAATCTCGTGACGATCGAGCAACTGTTGCAGGATATCGCCGGCCAGCGCGTCGTCCGGCTGCTCGATCCGCGCCACCGCACTGGCGTTCAGGCGCGATCGCAGATCTGGAAGCCGCACCTGCCATATCGGCGGCGCGTCGTCCGCGACGAGGAACAGCGGGCGGTGCGCCGCCTGCGCCTCGTTCCAGGCGTGGAACAGCGCGGTTTCGGGTTGGCGGTCGGCTTCGTCGATCATCGTGCCGCCGCTGCGCACGGCCATCGTCCGCGCCAACAGGCTGCGGCCCGACTTGCGCGGTCCCGTGATGATCGCCGCCATCACCGGCCAGGTCGCCCAGTGCTCAAGAATGTGGACAGCCTTGGAATTGCCTTCGCCGACAAGGAAGCTGTCCTCGCGCGCGCCGGCGGGCCGGTCGAGCGGCAGGGAAAGCTGACTCATCCGTCCGTGCTGTTTCCAACAGCGGCTGGCGGGGTCGCGGGTGCCGGTGCGCCGCGACGGATGCGAAGGACGCCCGGCCCTTCCTCAACCTGCCATCCGCGCGCGCGCAGGGCGGCGGTCAAGGCACCCTGATTGCCCTCGAACGTCACGCGCATGACGGAGATGCCACCCAGCGCCATGCTGGTCGTAGCGGCCGATGTGATCCCGGGCACGCCGCGCACTGCGGATTCGCCGCTGTTAAGTGCCGCAGCGCTCGGTGTATCGAACTGGACGGTGAGCGCCGTTCCGGTCGCCGCCACCGGTACATCGGTCGGCTCGAGCGGTGCCTCTTCGCCCGTCTCTTCCACCGGAACCTCGGGCTTGGGCGGTTCGGTCCCGAGCAGATGGTCGGTGCGCAGCCGGCCCGAACGCAGCGCGTCCTGATAGGCCTGGTCGATCCGCCGGATCCCGGCATCGATCAGCGCAGGCAGGGCGTTGCCGTCATTCACCCGCAGCACGAACTGCGCGATTCGCACATTGTCTGGCCCATGCCCGGCGGTGAACACGCCGACGATCGGCCCGCCGGGATAGCTGCGCCGCAACTCGACCGTCGGGATCAGCACGTCGTCCGCGCCATATTGGTCGAGGATCGCGCGCCACCAGCCGCGGCCGTTGCGCCCGACCTGCCCCGCATTCATCAACAGCCGGTCCGGCCCGCTGCCGCCCGGGCGCACATAGTCGATCGCGCTGTTACCCGTGCGGAATCGCTTCCACCCTTCGACGAAGGCACTGGTTCCTTCGAACACGCGATGCGTCCCGCCCGATACCTGCACCGGCACCAGCAGCATCGGCGGGGATCGCATCATCTGCCCGCCCACGCCCAGGATCGATGCAGCGCGGTTACGATCGAACAGCACGCCAAGCTTGGCGACATAGCGGTTCGGTCCGATCTGCTCGCGCTCGACGACGATTCCGGTGACCAGGCCGTCCAGAGCCGAATCGTTCAGGGTCGATCCCTGCCCCGTCAGCCGCTGCGCCAGCATCGCCCACGCCTTGCGCTGCGCCAGCCGCCAGCCACCCAACCGCGCCGACTCCGCATCCTTGGCGCGCACGTCGATCTCGACTCCGCTCACCTCGAAACTGCCCGAACTGTCGCCCGCATCCGACGCTTTCGGCGCGGCTTTATCGGACTGGGCGAGCGCGAACCCCGCAGTGGCGAGCAACGCGACAGCGGCGGTCGTGGCAAAGACAGGGGACATGCGACGCAACATTCGCCGCCCTTTTGGCGAAGCAGGCGTGGAAATCCAAGCAAGATATGGCTAGGCGGCACTCCATGACCGATCCCAAGCCCTATACCTATGCCCAGGCGGGCGTCTCGATCGATGCCGGCAACGCGCTGGTCAAGGCGATCGCCCCGCTTGCCCGTTCCACGCGCCGTCCGGGCGCCGACGCCGATCTCGGCGGGTTCGGCGGCCTGTTCGACTTGAAGGCCGCGGGCTTCACCGATCCACTGCTGGTCGCGGCGAACGACGGGGTCGGCACCAAGCTCAAGCTCGCGATCGAGCATGACCATCATGACGGCGTCGGCATCGACCTGGTCGCGATGTGCGCCAACGATCTGGTCGTGCAGGGCGCCGAGCCTTTGTTCTTCCTCGACTATTTCGCCACCGGCAAGCTGGTGGGCGGCGTCGCCGAGCGCGTGGTCGCCAGCATCGCCGACGGTTGCATCCAGGCCGGTTGCGCGCTGATCGGCGGCGAGACCGCCGAAATGCCCGGCATGTACGCCGATGGCGACTATGACCTAGCCGGTTTCTGCGTCGGCGCGGTCGAGCGCGATCAGCTGCTCGACGGCAAGAAGATCGCCCCGGGCGACGTCATCCTCGGCCTCGGCTCGACCGGCGTCCATTCGAACGGCTATTCGCTCGTCCGCCGCCTCGCCGCGGACAAGGGCTGGAAGCTCGACCGCCCCGCGCTGTTCGACCAGGAGACGATCCTGCTCGACGCGCTGATGGCGCCGACTCGCATCTATGTGAAGAGCCTGCTCCCGTTGCTGCGCGACGGCGCGATCAACGGCCTCGCCCATATCACCGGCGGCGGCCTGCTCGAGAATATTCCGCGCGTCCTGCCCGAGGGGTGCCACGCCCGCGTCGACGCCGACAGCTGGGCGCAGCCGCGGCTGATGGCGTTCCTACAGGCACAGGGCAATATCGAGCCGGAAGAGATGGCCCGCACCTTCAACTGCGGCATCGGCATGGTCGCGGTGGTCTCGGCCGACAAGGCGGATGCCGTCGCCCAGGCACTCGAAGCCGCGGGCGAGACCGTCCACCGCATCGGCGCGATCGAGGCGGGGCAGCGCGGCTGCACCGTCGCCGGCAGCACCGAGACTTGGGCGGCGCGTGCCGAGTGGAGCGCGACGCATAACGCCTGACCGCGCGATCGCCGTCATCCGTCATTCCCGCGCGGGCGGGGATCCATTCAGGCTGACGGATCGATGGAACCGCACCGGCAGGGGCAATGGATTCCCGCCTTCTCGGGAATGACGAACGGCTTGGAAACGTGAAACGCAAACTCGGCATCCTCATTTCCGGTCGCGGCTCCAACATGATGGCGCTGGCCGACGCGGCGCACCTTCCGGATAGCCCGTATCAGGTTGCACTGATCGCCTCCGACAAACCCACCGCGCCCGGCCTCGCCTGGGCGGCGGAACAGGGCATCGCCACCTTCGCGCTGTCGCCCAGGGGAATGCCCAAGGCCGACTATGAAACCGCGATCGACACCGCGTTGCGCGATGCGGGCGTCGAGGCGATTGCGCTGGCCGGCTATATGCGCCTGCTCACCGATGATTTCGTCGCGCGCTGGCGCGGGCGCATCGTCAACATCCACCCCTCGCTGCTGCCCAAGTACAAGGGCCTCGACACCCATGCCCGCGCCATCGAAGCAGGCGACGCGGCGGGTGGTTGCTCGGTCCATATCGTGACCGAGGAACTCGACGGCGGCGAAGTGCTGGGACAAGCGGAAGTGCCGATCCTGCCCGGCGACACCGCCGAAATGCTCTCGGAGCGCGTCCTGGCTGAGGAACATCGCCTCTATCCCCGCATTGTTGCGGAATGGCTCAGCAGATGACACCGGAGGCGGCTGCGGCGCTCGAACAGCTCCGCGCCGCCGCGCTCGCGCTGCCCGAGGCGGACGAGAAGCTGTCGCACGGCATGCCTGCCTTCTTCATCAAGAAGGGGAAGATGTTTGCCTATTTCTGGCACCATCATCACGGTGACGACGTCACTGCGGCGATCGTCAAGACCAGCGGGCCTGAGGAACAGGCCATGCTGATCGAGATGGAGCCGGATCTCTACTACCGCCCACCCTATTTCGGCCCTTCGGGCTGGGTGGGCATCCATCTCGACACTGATACCGACTGGGATCGCGTCGCCGACCGCGTCGCGATCAGTTGGGAACTCGTCGCCCCACGACGCCTCCTGGAAGCTGGCGGGCGCTAGCGGTCTAGCCTCTCCTCATTCGAGCCGTCACCCGGCCTTGTGCCGGGGCCACCGTGAAACCAGCCTCGGACAAGCGGTTCGAGGTTCGCCGATGGGGCGCTGTGGTCCCCGGCACAAGGCCGGGTGACGAGGTGAAAGTCCTTCAACGACCAGCCCGATCCCCTTGCCCTTCCCGTCCCCACCGCCCAAACAGGATCCGATGCTGAAGGTCGCCAGCTACAATATGCGTAAATCGATCGGCACCGACCGGCGGCGCAGTCCCGAACGCACGCTGGAAGTGCTGCGCGAGATCGACGCCGACGTCATCGCGCTGCAGGAGGCCGACCGCCGCTTCGGCGCGAAACAGGGTGTCATCACCCCCCACCTGCTCGAAGAGCATAGTCCGTGGAAGGCGGTGCAGTTCGGCGTGCGCACTGGCAGCATGGGCTGGCACGGCAACGCCATCCTGGTGCGCAAGGAGGCCCAGGTCCTCGATTGCGAGGTGATCCACCTCCCCGCGCTCGAGCCGCGCGGCGCGGTGATGGCCGATCTTCGCATCGATGGCGAGCCGCTCCGCGTCGTCGGCATGCACCTCGACCTTTTGGGACTTTGGCGGCGACGCCAGGCCCATGCCATCCTCACCCATCTCGACAGCAGCGAACGCGACATGCCGACGGTGATGATGGGCGACCTCAACGACTGGACCGCCCGTTCGGGCTGCCTCAAGGATTTCGGTCGGCACTTCGCCTTCGCCGAAACCGGCCGCTCCTTCCACGCCCGGCGCCCGGTCGCCCGGCTCGACCGGATCATGGTTTCGCCAGGCCTGACGGTTGCCGCTAGCGGCGTCCACGAAAGCGCGGCATCACGGACCGCATCGGATCACCTGCCCGTCTGGGCGTCGCTCGAGCGTCGGTGAACCGGGAGGGGGATGAATGAACGGCGTGCGTGAACGCGAATTGCGGCTGGCCCTGGTCTGCTATGGCGGCATCAGCCTCGCGGTTTACATGCACGGCATCACCAAGGAGGTGTGGCACCTCGCCCGCGCCAGCCGCGCCCATCGCGACGGCGATACGCCCGGCGCGGGTAGCGAGGCGATCTATCACGCCCTGCTCGACGAGATCGCCGATACCACCGGTGTTCGCGTGCGCGCGCTGGTCGATATCGTCGCCGGCGCCAGCGCGGGCGGGATCAACGGCGTGTTCCTGGCCCAGGCCGCGGTGACCGGCCAGTCGCTCGATCCGCTGACGGATCTCTGGCTCAAGGTCGCCGATGTCGAGGCGCTGCTGAATCCCGAACAGGCACCCTCGCATCGCCTCGCCAAGATCTGGGCGCTCCCGATCGCCTGGATGCTGACGCGCGACGACACGACGGTCGACCAGACCGTCGAACCCGGCGCGCGCGAAGAGGTTCGCGCGAAGCTCGAGAAGTTCGTGCGCTCGCGCTGGTTCGAACCGCCCTTTGGCGGCAAGGAACTGCTCCACATGATGCTCGACGCGTTCGACGCGATGGCCAAGGCGCCGGCGGGTCCGCGCCTCCTCCCCGCCGGCCAACCGCTCGATCTGTTCGTCACCGTCACCGACTTTCGCGGCCATCCCGAACGATTGAAACTCAATTCCCCACCCGAAGTGGTCGAGACCGAGCATCGCCTGGTCTTCTCGTTCAGCGACCATGGCGACGCTCACGCGCCCTTTGCCGATGTCGCCGAACTCGCCTTCGCCGCGCGCGCCACCTCCAGTTTCCCGGGCGCCTTCCCGCCCGCAACGGTCGCCGAATTGGACGCCGTCCTGGCGCAACGCGGCATGGAATGGCCGGGGCGCGAAGCATTTCTGGAACATGCCCTGCCGCGCCAGCATGCCGCCGGCGTCGCGGACAAGGCCGCGCTGATCGACGGCTCCGTCCTGGCCAATGCGCCCTTCCGCCCCGCGATCGATGCGCTCAAGGAACGTCCCGCGCGCCGCCAGATCGACCGGCGCTTCGTGTTCATCGATCCCACTCCGGGGCATCGTCTCGGTTTCTACAGCGAGGCGCCGGACAATCCCGGCTTCTTCCAGACGATCATCGGCGCGCTCTCCGAACTTCCGCGCCAGCAGCCGATCCGCGACAATCTGGAAGCGATCGGGCTCCGCTCGACCCGCATCGAACGGATGCTCGCGATCGTCGAGCGTATCCGGGGCGAGGTCGAGACCCAGGTCGAATCGCTGTTCGGCTACACCCTCTTCCTCGACTATCCCACGCCCAAGCGCCTGTCCGCCTGGCGCGGCCGCGCCCAAGTCTCCGCCGCTGCCAAGGCGGGCTATGGTCATGCCGCCTATGGCATGCTCAAGGTCGAGGGGGTGGTCGACCGCATCGCCACGCATCTCCACCAAATCGGCGATCAGCCCGGCCCCGACCGCCGACACCGGATCCGTGACGCGATCGCGGCGGAGGTTCTGCGGCGCGGCGCCGACGATTTCGGCACCAGCCATCCAGGCTCGGCAAGCGCGGCCACGCTCGACCTGCTGCGCGGGCATGATCTGGGTTTCCGCATCCGCCGCCTGCGCCTGCTCGCCCGTCGCCTGACCGAGTTGGATCAGGAGCATGAGAATCAGGAACTGACACCGATGCGCGACGCGATCTACGAATCGCTCGCCGGCTATCTCGAATGCCAGCGCAGCGATCCGTTCCTCGGCTTGCGTGAGGCGGTTCGCGCCGCCGATCTCGACGCGGGCGCGCTGCTCGACAGCCTTGCCGCCCGCATGGACCTGCGCACGCTCGATCATGAGACCGACGCCCGGCTCTCGGAAGGACTCAGCGCCCTGTCCAAGGAGATGCGGCGGCCGATGCTCCTCGCCTATCTGGGCTTCCCCTTCTTCGACATCGCGACGCTGCCGCTGTTGCAGGGGGAAGGGCTCAACGAATTCGATCCGATCCGCGTCGACCGCATCTCGCCCGACGACGCGACCTCGATCCGCTCGGGCGGCGCGCGGGCGACGCTCAAGGGCACGCAGTTCAACAATTTCGGTGCGTTCTTCAGCCGCGCCTATCGCGAGAACGACTATCTCTGGGGGCGTCTCCACGGCGCCGAGCGGCTGGTGGACATTCTTCTCTCAACCCTACCGGCCAACGCGACACTGGGACCGGGCCGTGTCGCGGAGATCAAGCGCAGCATCTTCCACGCCATCCTGGACGAGGAAGAGGGGCGCTTGAAGGCGATTCCAACCCTTTTCGCCCAACTCCGGGCGGAGATCGGCTGAGGCTGGCCAATCCGGCCCACCCGTCCTAAAGCTGTTCGAAACCACAGAGGATCATTCGCGCGGATGCAATTTCTGAAGGCATTGTTCTGGTTCCTGCTCCTCGGCCTCGTCACGGCCTTTGCGGTTACCAACTGGCACCCGGTCGAGATCCAGCTGTGGAGCAATCTCGTCGCCGACGTGAACCTGCCCTTCCTGCTGCTGATCGTCTTCCTGGCCGGCTTCGTACCGATGCTGGTGCTCTACCACACCGTCCGTTGGCGCAACCGTCAGCGGATCGCGATGCTTGAGCGCACGGTCGAGGAAATGCGTGCGCTCCACGCCGCGACGCAGGCCCCGCCCGCCATGCCGATCCAGCCCGATCCCGTTCCGACTTCGGGTGAAGCCCCCTCCGCGCCGCCGCTGGTGACGCCATGAGCAGCCCGATCTACGTCGCGCTCGACACCCCCGATCTGGAGCGTGCCAAGGCCATCGCCAAGCGCGTCCGCCACCATGTCGGCGGGATCAAGCTGGGTCTTGAATTCTTCATGGCGAACGGGCGTCAGGGCGTTCACGAGATGGCCGATATCGGCCTGCCGATCTTCCTGGACTTGAAGTTCCACGACATTCCCAACACCGTCGGCAAGGCGGTGCAGGCGCTGCGCCCGCTCGAACCCGCGATCATCACCGTCCACGCCTCCGGCGGTCGCGCGATGCTTGAGGATGCCAAGGCCGCCGCGCCGACCGGGACCAAGGTCGTCGCCGTGACGATGCTCACCAGCCTCGACGCGAACGACCTGACGTCGATCGGCCTGTCCCCCGATCCGCATGAGCAAGTCGTCCGCCTTGCCGAACTGGCGAAGTCCGCGGGCGTCGACGGCATCGTCTGCTCGGGCGAGGAAGTGAAAGCCGCGCACAACGCGTGGAAGGACGGCTTCTTCGTCATCCCCGGCGTGCGCCCCGCCAATGGCCAGGTCGGCGACCAGAAGCGTATCGTCACCCCGCGAGCCGCGCTCGACGCCGGTGCATCGATCCTTGTCATCGGCCGTCCGATCACCCAGGCCGCCGACCCCGACCTCGCCGCGCGCGAGATTGAGGCGACGCTGTAGCGCCCAATGGTGACGATCCGACCGGCCGCCGAAGCCGATCTTCCCAACCTGCACCCCGTCGTCGAGCGCGCCTATCGCGGCGATAGCGCGCGTGCGGGCTGGACGCATGAGGCGGACCTCGTCACCGGCGAGCGCACCGATCTCGAAACCCTCCGCTCGTTGCTGGATGGCGACAGCCGTCTGCTGATCGCGTTCGACGGCGAGACGGTCCTCGGTTGCGTCAACATCGCCAGCCGCGGCGACGGCCTCGCCTATCTCGGCCTGCTTTGCGTCGATCCCCAGCTTCAAGCCGGCGGCATCGGCCGCAAGCTGGTCGCCGCCGCCGAAGCCACGGCGCGCGACACCTTCGCCGCCACCCATATCGAAATGACCGTGATCGACCGCCGCGCTGAGCTGATCGCCTGGTATGTCCGTCACGGCTATATCGCATCAGGCGAAACCCGCCCCTTCCCGGTACCGCTCGATCCGCCGCTGTCGATGGTGGTGCTGGTCAAGAACTTGTTCGACCAACGGTAATTGCCCTCGGCGCAAGTGCTGGTTACGCAGGTAACCATATCACAATCGTCTTTGGGAGTTGTTGTCGATGCGCGTTTTGTTGCTTGCCGCCACCATGTTTGCCACCGGGCCCGCCCTCGCCAATGAGCGCGTCGCGATCGGCACCGGCGTCAGCGCCAGCGATCGCGCCAACACCGCAGAGCGCCCGATCCGCTTCGCCGCCGCGGCACCTTCTGGCGGGGTACTGGTGATCCCGATGGCTGGCGCGAGCGACCTGTCGCACGTCCCCGCCGCGCTGCGCGACAGCGTCACCCGCGCCGTCGCCACCGCCGACTTCAAGGCCGCGGCGGACAAGACGCTCTCGCTCTACGGTACCGGCGGATATGACCGGATCGTCCTGATCGGTGTGCCGCAGGGCCAGCTCGATTCCGCCGCGCTCGCAGATTTCGGCGGCCGCGCCGCGCAGGAGACCAAGGCCAACGCGCTCCCGGTCGCGATCGTCGCGGGCAGCCTGTCCGCCACCGTCGCCGACCCCGCCGCGCATGTCGCGATGGGCGCGACGCTCGGCCAGTATCGCTTCGACCAGCTCAAGAGCGGCGTCACCGCCCCCGCGACGCAGCCGATCACCATCGTCGCCCGCTCCGGCGAAGCCGCCTATACCCAGGAGCTCGCCGGCGTCGCCCAGGGTGCTCGCATGGCACGCGACCTCATCACCCTGCCCTCCAACGCCAAGACGCCCGACAGCTTCGTCGCCAGCGTCCGCGCCCAGTTCGCGGGCGTGCCCAATGTCCGCATCACCGTGCTGGACGAGGCGCAGATGCGCGCACTCAACATGGGCTCGATCCTCTCCGTCTCGGCCGGGTCGCGTCACCCCGCGCGAATGATGATCGTCGAGTATACCGGCGCCGGAAGCGCGGCGCCGCTCGCGCTGGTGGGCAAGGGTATCACCTTCGACAGCGGCGGTATCTCGCTCAAGCCCGGCGCGGGCATGGGCGACATGAAGGGCGACATGGCCGGCGCTGCGGCGGTGATGGGCGGAGCGCTCGCGGCCGCCAAGCGCGGAGCGAAGGCCAACATCGTCGCGATCGCCGCGCTGGCCGAGAACATGCCGGGCGGCAACGCCTCGCGCCCCGGCGACGTCGTCCGCACGATGAACGGCCAGACGATTGAAATCATCAGCACCGATGCCGAGGGTCGCATGGTTCTGGCCGATGCCAACCAATACGCCATCGACCGCTACAAGCCCGCCGCTCTGGTCAACATCGCGACGCTCACCGGCGCGGTCAGCACCGCGCTCGGCGACGATTATGCCGGGCTGTTCGCGCGCGACGAGGCCCTGGCCAGCCGCGTCCAGACCGCCGCGACCCGCTCGGGTGAGGCGGTGTGGCGCCTGCCGCTCCATCCCAGCTACGCCAAGGACATGGAATCGCCGGTCGCGGACATCGCCAACGGCACCACCAAGTCGGGACCGGGCGCTGGTCGGGGCGCGCACTTCATCGGTTTCCTGACCCCCGCGCCCACCCCCTGGGCGCATATCGACATGGCCGGCGTAGACGGGACCGACGAATCGCTGCCGACCATGCCCAAGGGCGCGCGCGGCTTCGGCGTCCGCCTGTTCGACGCACTGGTTCGCGAATACGAGAAGTAAGTCCTCGCGGCGTGCCGTTCACGGACGGCGCGCCGCAACTTCCGCTTGCCAAAGGGCGCCCGCCGCCCGATGGCCTCCCTCGATGCCCGTCACTGCCAAGATCTGCGGCCTTTCCACCGCCGCAACGCTCGATACGGCCGTGGCCGGTGGTGCCAGCCATGTCGGCTTCGTCTTCTTCCCGCCCTCCCCGCGCCATGTGACCTTCGACCGGGCCGGAGCGCTCGCCGCGCGGGTGCCGGCGCAGGTGGGCAAGGTCGGCGTGTTCGTCGATCCCGAGGACGCCTTGCTCGATCAGGCGATCCGCGCGGCAAGACTCGACGCGATCCAACTCCATCGCGTCACGCCCGAACGCGCGGCCGCGATCGGCGCGCTGACCCGCCTGCCCGTCTGGGCCGCAGTCGCGGTCAAGACCCGTGCCGATCTCGACGCCGCCAATGGCTTTCGCGGCGCCGTCCAACGCATCCTCTATGACGCCAAGGTGCCCGAGGACGCGAAGCTTCCTGGCGGCATGGGCCTGCGCTTCGACTGGACCCTGCTTCAGGGCTTTGCCCATCCGCTCCCCTGGGCGCTGTCGGGTGGCCTCGACCCCGCCAATGTCGCCGAAGCGGTCGGCGTGACCGGCGCGCGGCTGGTCGACGTCTCCTCCGGCGTCGAATCCGCGCCCGGCGTCAAGGACGACGCAAAGATCGCCGCCTTCCTCAAGACGGTCGCGGCGCTGTAATCGCGCAGCTGTAACAATGCTTGGCGAGCGCGCCCGACGCGCCTAAACGCCCCGTGATGAACGCGCCCAACTCCCTTCGCAACCTGCCCGACGAACGCGGGCATTTCGGCCAGTTCGGCGGACGCTACGTCGCCGAGACGCTGATGCCGCTGATCCTCGATCTTGAGCGCGAATATCGCGCCGCCAAGGCCGATCCGGCGTTCAAGGCCGAGTTCGACGGGCTGATGAAGCACTATGTCGGCCGCCCCTCGCCGCTCTATTTCGCCGAACGCCTCACCCAGCATTATCGCCAGTTGGCGGCTGCCCAAGGGCAGCCTGGGGGCGGCGCGAAGATCTACTTCAAGCGCGAGGAACTGAACCACACCGGCGCGCACAAGATCAACAACTGCATCGGCCAGATCCTGCTCGCCATCCGCATGGGCAAGAAGCGGATCATCGCCGAGACCGGCGCGGGCCAGCATGGCGTCGCCACCGCCACCGTCTGCGCGCGCTTTGGCCTGCCCTGCACCATCTTCATGGGTGCCAAGGATATCGAGCGCCAGCAGCCCAACGTCTTCCGCATGAAGCTATTGGGCGCCGAAGTCCGCCCCGTCACCAGCGGTTCGCAGTCCTTGAAGGACGCGATGAACGAGGCACTGCGCGACTGGGTCGCGACCGTCCACGACACCTTCTACATCATCGGCACCGCTGCTGGCCCACACCCGTACCCTGAGCTGGTGCGCGACTTCCAATCGGTCATCGGCACCGAAAGCCGCGCGCAGATGCTCGAGGCCGAGGGCCGCCTGCCCGATCTGCTGATCGCAGCGGTCGGCGGGGGCAGCAACGCCATCGGCCTGTTCCACCCCTTCCTCGACGATTCCGACGTGGCGATGGTCGGCGTCGAGGCCGCGGGCAAGGGCATCGACACCAAGGAACACGCCGCGAGTCTCACCGGCGGCGCACCCGGCATCCTCCATGGCAACAAGACCTATCTGCTGCAGGACGAGGACGGCCAGATCACCGAGGCGCACTCGATCTCCGCCGGCCTCGACTATCCCGGCATCGGCCCCGAGCATAGCTGGCTGCACGAGAGCGGCCGCGTCGAGTATCTCCCGATCACCGACCGCCAGGCGCTCGACGCGTTCCAGCTCTGCTGCAAGCTCGAAGGCATCATACCCGCCCTCGAAAGCTCACACGCACTGGCAGCTCTGGAGGCCAAGGCACGGGAATTGCCCGAGGATAAGATCATCCTCGTCAACGTCTCCGGCCGCGGCGACAAGGATATCTACACCGTCGCCCAGGCGATGGGGGCGGAGATATGAACTTCACATCCCCCCCGTCATCCCGGCCCCGTGCCGGGATCCACCGCGCGTCAGGTGCTGCCGCGCGAACCGCTTGTCCATCGCGCGCGGCGAAGTGGACCCCGGAACAAGTCCGGGGTGACGAACAATGAGCAGATTGACCTCCGCCTTCGCCGCCGCCGCGTCCCAGCGCCGCGCCGCGCTCGTCACCTTCGTCACCGCAGGGGACGGCGATACCGCCGCGATCCTTGACGCGCTCGTCGCGGGCGGCGCCGATGTGATTGAGCTCGGCATGCCCTTCACCGATCCGATGGCCGACGGCCCGGCGATCCAGGCCGCGAACCTGCGCAGCCTCGCTAAGGGCACACGCACCGCCGACGTGCTCGCCATCGCCGCGGCTTTCCGCCAGCGCCACCCGGAAACCCCGCTGGTGCTGATGGGCTATGCCAACACCATGACCCGCCCGACGCCCGAAGCCTTCGCGCAACAGGCAGCGGACGCGGGTGTCGACGGCACGATCATCGTCGATATCCCGCCCGAGGAGGCTGACGAAATCGCGCCCTTCGCCGATCATGGCATCGCCACGATCCGCCTCGCCACCCCGACCACCGACGCCGCGCGCTTGCCTGCGGTGCTCAGCGGCGCGAGCGGCTTCCTCTACTATGTCTCGGTCGCCGGTATCACCGGCCTCCAGCAGGCCGCGCAGGACAGCATCGAGGCCGCGGTCGCGAAGCTCAAGGCCGCGACCGACCTGCCCGTCGCGGTCGGCTTCGGCGTCCGCAGCCCCGAACAGGCCGCCGCGATCGGCCGCGTCGCCGACGGCGTCGTGGTCGGCTCGGCGATCATCGATCTGATCGCGGCCCACGGCGCCGATGCGCCCGCCGCGGTCCGCACCTATATTCAATCTCTCAGCGAAGCCATGAAGGCCGCTCGAAAGGAACTCGCATGAGCTGGCTCAGCCGCGTCCGCAACGCCCTGTCGTTCGTCGTCCCGAACAAGGCGGAGACTCCCGACAATCTCTGGCACAAGTGCAAGGGCTGCGGGCAGATGGTCTTCACCCGTGAGCTTCAGGAAAACCTGTCGGTCTGCCCGCTGTGCGACCATCATGAGCGGATTGGCGGCAAGGCGCGGTTCGAACAGCTGTTCGACACCGGCTACACCGTCCTGCCGAGTCCGCGCGTGACCGAAGACCCGCTCAAGTTCCGCGACCAGAAGCCCTACCCCGCCCGCATCAAGGCGGCGCGCGCGTCGACGGGCGAGCAGGACGCCTTCCTCAACGCCAGCGGCACGATCGACGGACACAAGGCGGTGATCGGCGTGCAGGACTTCGCCTTCATGGGCGGATCGATGGGCCAGGCCGTGGGCGAAGCCTTCATCGCCGGGGTCGAGGCCGCGATCGCCGCCAAGGCGCCCTATATCGTCTTCACCGCATCGGGCGGCGCGCGGATGCAGGAGGGTATCCTCAGCCTCATGCAGATGCCGCGCAGCACCGTCGCGATCTCGATGCTCCACGACGCTGGCCTGCCCTATATCGTCGTGCTGACCGACCCGACCTCGGGCGGCGTGATGGCGGCCTATGCCATGCTCGGTGACGTCCAGATCGCCGAGCCCAAGGCGACCCTCGCCTTCACCGGCCGCCGCGTGATCGAAAACACGATCCGTGAAAAGCTGCCCGACGATTTCCAGACCTCGGAATATTATCTCGACCACGGCCTGATCGACATGGTCGTCCACCGCAAGGATCTGCGCGAGAAGCTCAGCCAGCTGCTCGATCTGCTGGTGGGTGGGGAGAAGGCGGCGGCGTGATGCCAGCCGACACAGCAGAAATGGAGCGGCGGCTACCGGTATGGTGCGCGTTGTCGGATCTCTTCCTCGACACCGAACTTCAAGATCCCGACTATAGCTTCATCGCGCAGAAACTGAACGAAAGCGGATTCGATAGTCTCGAACTGAAGCGGATCCTTGATGAAGAGGTAGGGCCAGCCTTCGCCTTCAACATGATCGATCCCGCGGGAGTTTGGGCTGGCTGGAATGAGGACGACGTGCGCCGGATCATTCTGCAATATGCGGCGCAGGGTCCTGCCATCCCTGTCAATCGGCATCTTCTCGAGAGGGTGATCTCCACAGAGTGGGAGCGCCTTCTGCCCTTGATCGCTGCAAATCGGCGATAACCCTCGATGCCCGACCACGCCAATTCCTCTCACCCCGCCGTCCAGCGCCAGCTCGACCGCCTCTGGGCACTCGGCCCCGGCGCCGACATTCTCGGGCTCGACCGGATCTCCCGCTTGCTCGCACGGATCGGCGATCCGCATCTGGCGCTCCCGCCGGTGCTCCATGTCGCGGGCACCAACGGCAAGGGTTCGACCTGCGCCTTCGTGCGCGCCGCAATCGAGGCCGCCGGACTCACTGCGCACGTCTATTCCAGCCCCCACCTTGTCCGTTTCAACGAGCGTATCCGCCTTGCCGGCAAGCTGATCGACGATGACGCCCTCGCCGCGTTGCTCGAGGAAGTGCTCGATACCGGCGGTGATATCGGCGCCAGCTTCTTCGAGGTGACGACAGCCGCTGCCTTCTTGGCCTTCTCCCGCACCCCGGCGGATGCCTGCATCGTCGAGGTCGGCCTCGGCGGACGGCTCGACGCCACCAACGTCATCGCCGCCCCCGCCGCCTGCGCCATCGCCCAGCTCGGCATCGATCATCAGGCGTTTCTCGGCGATACGGCAGAGGTGATCGCGGGCGAAAAGGCCGGGATCGCCAAGCCGGGCGTCCCGCTCGTCACCATGTCCTATGCCAAGTCTGTCAGTGACCGCATCGCCCAGATCGCCGCCGTCGCCGGCACGCCGCTGTTCGTCCGCGGCGTGGCATGGGATTTTCAGGTCGACGACGACCGCCTCCGCTACCGTGATGCCAAGGGAGAGGTCGAAACCCCGCTCCCCGCGCTCGCCGGCCCGCACCAGCCCGCCAACCTTGCGCTCGCCATCGCGATCCTCCGCCATCAGCGCGCGATCGACGTCCCGACAGCCGCGCTCCAGCAAGCCGCGATCACCGCCCGCTGGCCCGCGCGGATGCAGCGTCTTTCGCCCGGACCATTGCTCGATATACTCCCGCCCGGCACCCAGCTCTGGCTAGATGGCGGGCACAATGAAGCCGCAGCGCTTTCGGTCAGCGCCGCGCTGGCGCAGATTGCCCAGGCGCGCGAGGTCCACCTGGTCCTTGGCATGCTGGCCAACAAGGACGCGACGGGGCTGTTGGCGCCCTTCGCACCGCTCGCCCGTTCGCTCACCGCGATCCCCGTCCCGGGACACGCACATCATGCACCCGTCGATCTCGCCGCGACCGCACGCGCACTCGGCATTCTGGCGACCGACACAGCCGAAGATCCCGAAGCCGCCCTTCATCGCATCGCCGCGCGCCTCGGAAGCGAGGATGCGCCGCCTGTCATCCTCGTCCTCGGCTCGCTCTATCTCGCCGGTGAAGTGCTCCGCGCGAACGACGAGCTCCCGGACTGACAGTTATTGCGATTGACTATCAATAACAGAATGTCAGGATAGCCGGACGAATCGAATCCGGAGTCCTCGGCATGACCGCAATCGCCACCCTCGGCCTCGCCCTTCCCCGCCTTCAGCCCGATGATCCCGGTGCGCGACTGCTGCTGTTCGGCATCCGTCAGATGGGCGCGGGCGGCCTCAATGATGCCGCCGCCGCGCACGCGTTCGTTACCGCCTTTGGCCGCGATTTCCGTCGCCCGCTGATCCTGCTGCGGTCGTTGATGGCGGAAATGTCGACCGCCTCGGCCGGCCCGATCCAGATCGCGCCCTGGTGCTGCGCGCGGATGACCGCCGCCGAAAGCGCGACGATCGAGATTATCGCCCGCGCGCCGTACGATCCCGCCCGCGCGCATGTCCTGCTGTCGGATCTGCTGGGAGTGCGTCAGGTCGATGGCGTCCTCGCCACCGCCCATGCGCTCGCCAACGCTTTCGCCGATCTAGGGCTTCCGCTGGAGACCTGACCGGTCAGGACCCGCTGCGGATCACCGGTGGCTCGGGTGCGTTTTCCGCTGCCGGACTGCCCTCGGTCCCGGCGTTGCCGATCGAGCGGTCGACCAGCCCGGTACGCATCATCCACCAGAAGAGCACGATGCCCGGCACGGCGACTGCGCCGGTCAACAGGTAGAAGTTCACATAGCCCATCGTCTCGATCAGCGATCCCGCGCTGGTGCCAGTGATGAAGCGCCCGACGATGCTCGCCGCCGCCGAGATCAGCGCATATTGCGCCGCCGTATAGCGAAGGTCGGTGAGCGCCGAGAAATAGGCGACGAGCACAACCCCGCCGATACCGCTCGCAAAATTCTCGAAGCACATCGCCGCCGCCATCACCACGTTTGAATGGCCGACCGCCGCGAGACCCGCGAAGCTCAGATTCGACACCGCCATCAGCACCAGGCTCAACAGCACCGAGCGCTTCATCCCCATGCGGACATAGAGGATGCCGCCGACAAAGATGCCGATCATCAGCGCGAAGAAGCCCAGGCCGACGTCGTAAAAAGCGATCTCGTCATTACTGAAGCCGAGATCGTCGAACAGCAGCCGCACGGTTAGCTGGCTCAACGTGTCGCCCAGCTTGTGGACGAGGATGAACAGCAAGACGATCAGCGCGCCCTCGCGCGTGAAGAACTGCTCGAACGGGCCCCAGATCGATCGCGCGACCTGTCCGATGCCCTTGCGCTGCGCCGCTTCGCGATGCCGCGGCGGCTCGCCGACGATGATTCCGGCGATTACCGCGGGGAGAACAAACAGCGCGCAAGCGATATAGGCCGCTTCCCAACCCATCCGTGCCGCGATCACCAGCGCCAGCGCACCCGCGCTCGCCGAGCCGATACGCCAGCCATATTGCGACATGCCCGATCCGACGCCCAGCTGGCGCGGCTCCAGGATTTCGATGCGGAACCCGTCGATCACGATGTCATAGGTTGCACCCGCCACACCGACCAGGATCGCGGCGGTGATGATCGGCGCGATATTGTTCGGATCGGGCGGGGTGAGCGCGAGGTTGACCACCGCCGCGGCAACGAGGATCGCCGAGACGATCAGCCACGAAACGCGCTGCCCCAGCCGTCCCAGCACTGGAATGCGCACGCCATCGACGATCCACGCCCATAGCCATTTGAGATTATAGACCAGGATCGCCAGGGTGAAGGCGGTGATCGTCGACTTGTCGATCCCCTGCTGCGCCAGCCGCGATGTCAGCGTCGCGCCGATCATCGCATAGGGAAAGCCCGATGAGATGCCGAGCGCCAGCGCGGCAAGCGGCGCGGTCTCGAAATACGGCCGAACCGCCTCGGGCAGTTCCTCGCGCCAGCTTGCCGGTGCGGCGGCGCGCGCGGCGAAGAACGCCACCAGCAGCGCACCCGCGCCCACGAACAGGCCGAAGGACGGGGCAAACACCGCCCCCGCCTCGCGCAATGCCTTTGGCGGCGCATAGATAGTGTAGAGCGCGGCGATCAGGATCAGCGCCAGCGTCACCACGCTCCCGGCGACCAGCATCGACGCGCCACCGCGACGGCGCCAGATCAGGCTCGCACCCAGCGTGATCAGCGCGACCAGCAGCGCAATGTTGAAAGTCATCGACGGCGCGAGCTTGATGCCCTCACCGGTGACACCCCACGCGATATCGATCCCGCGCCCGACCACGGCCTGCCCGCCCGGAAGCGTCGCGGTCATCCAAGGCAGCATCAGCGACGCCAGCGCACCCACCAGCCCCAACTGCGCGATCACATAGCCGAAGCCGCTCTTGTCTTCCGTACGCTGCATCCCCGCCCCTTTGTCCGGCAATCGGGCGACCCTAGCGGGAAATGCTGGGAAGCAAAGCCCTTCAGGCGACGGACTGGAACAGCTTCAGGCTGGCCGGCACCCGGCGCGGCGTCTTGCCGTCCAGCAATGTCTCGACGATCGCGATCGCGCGCAACAGATCGCGCTGGGGATAGGGCTTGGACAGGCAGCCAAGGCCCACAGGCGCCACCTCGTCCAGCCGACGTCCGGTAACGATCAGCACCGGCACGCCCTTCGCCTGCGCGGCGCGGGCGACATCGGCGCCATCGCCATCGCGCAGACCCAGATCGGCGAGCACCAGGTCGATCGGCCTGCGCCCGCCAAGATGCCCGATCGCCTCGGCAACCGAATCGGTGGTGGCCACGACGGTGAAGCCCTCTTCGATCAGGAAGTGTTCGGTATCGAACGCGACTAGCGGCTCGTCCTCGACGATCAGGAGCCGTGTGATCCGCCGTGCCTTCTTTCCGAACAACATAACCCACCCACACTGTTACGCGGCCAGAACGCACTAGCCCGTTCGCGGCTCCCGTCGCACAAGAATTTTGCGCCGGAGGCCAACCCGCTGTATCGCGCGGCGAATGTCCCCCTCATCCCCCAAAGACTCGTCCACGCAAGGCGCCAAAGCCGGCGAACGTATCGCAAAGCTGCTCGCCCGTGCCGGAATCGCGTCACGCCGCGAAGTCGAGCGGATGATCGCCGACGGTCGCGTGGCGATCGACGGCGAAGTCCTCACGACCCCCGCCACCGTCCTCGCCTCGCTGCACGGCGTCACCGTCGATGGCGAACAGGTTGCCGCGGCCGCGCCCGCGCGCCTGTTCCGCTTCCACAAGCCCGCGGGCCTGCTCACCACCGAACGCGACCCGGCGGGCCGCCCGACGATCTACGATCGACTGCCCAAGGGCCTGCCGCGCCTGATGCCCGTCGGCCGCCTCGATCTCGCGACCGAGGGCTTGTTGCTGATGACCACCGACGGCGAGCTCAAGCGCCTGCTCGAGCTGCCCGCCACCGGCGTCGAGCGCAGCTACCGCGCTCGCGCCTATGGCAATGTCAGTCAGGAACAGCTCGAGGACCTGATGCTCGGCGTCGAGATCGAGGGCGTGCGCTACGGGTCGATCAACGCCAATCTCGAACGCCGCACCGGCGCCAATGTCTGGATCGAGCTGACCCTGACCGAGGGCAAGAACCGCGAAGTCCGCCGCGTGCTCGAGCATCTCGGCCTCAAGGTCAGCCGCCTGATCCGCACTCGCTACGGCCCGTTCCATCTGGAAGACATGCCGCCGGGCGCGGTGGACGAAATTCGCCAGCATGACCTGATCCTGTTCCGCAAGGCACTCGCGGGTCCGGGCGGCGGGAAAGCCGCATCGAACCTGCAGCTGTCGAACAAGCCGAAAGCGGTGCAGATCGACGCCGAGCCTGCCGAGACCGACCAGCCCGATACCGCGCAACCGGCCAATCGCGCCGATCGCCGCAAGGCCGTGGCCCCGGATCGGCCGGCGGCAAGGCCCGGCGCCGGATCGCCTGCTGTGCCGCGTTCGGATGCGCGTCCAGGCGCCGGCGCAGCAAAGCCCGGCAGCCGTGGCGCTGCCCGGCACGCGCGCCCAGGTTCCGACGCCCCCCGCAAGGCGGCAGGACGGCAGGCACCGACAAACCGGGACGACCGGTCTTCGGATGAGCGCGCAAGACCGGCGGCCCGGAAACCCGCCGGACCGGAAAAATTCGGCGTCGGCCAACGCCGGCGGCAGCGCGTGGCTTCCGACAACGCGTCGCGTCGCGACGCCGATCCGCGCGCCACGACCGCAGCCAAGCCGGGCAAGCCCGCCCGTCCTCGGATCGACGACGATGCCGGCCCGCTGCTCGACCGTCCCAAGCGCAACTATCGTTCGGGCGATCGCCGCCCGCGCCCGCCCGCCAAGTCGGGACCAGGCAAGCAGGGACCGGGCAAGAAGGGGCCGCGTAAATGAGGATCATCGCCGGTCAATGGCGTGGCCGCCCGCTCGCCGCGCCCAAGGGCGACGCCACCCGCCCTACCGCCGATCGCACGCGCGAGGCGCTGTTCTCGATGCTCGCCAGCCGTGTCGGCAGCTTCGAGGATCTGGCGGTCGCCGATCTCTTCGCCGGTTCGGGCGCACTGGGGTTCGAGGCGCTGTCGCGCGGTGCCGCGTCGTGCCTGTTCGTCGAACAGGATCGCGCGGCGCTCGATGCCCTGCGCGCCAATGCGGAGAAGCTCGGCGTTCGCGCCGACATCCGCGCCACTTCGGTCCTCGCGCTCGGCCCCGCGCCAAAACCGATGGACGTGATCCTGATGGATCCGCCCTATGGCACCGGCGCCGGATCGGTCGCGCTCGACAAGCTCGGGCGTCTCGGCTGGATCGGCCCCGCCACCTGGGTCAGCATCGAAACCGCCAAGGCGGAGGCGATCGAGGTCGCCGGTTTCGAAGTCGATGCCGAACGCGTCCACGGCAAGGCGAAGCTGACGATCCTGCGCGCGGTCTAGGCCGCCTTGGGTCGCAGGGCGAGCAGCGCCACCAGGCTGAACGCCGCTGCCGCGCTCAGATACCAGCCGACCGGCGCCAACCCGTCCTTCATTGCCAGCGCCTGCGCGATCACCGGGGTCAGCCCGCCGCCGATCACGCCCGCGATGTTGAAGGTCATCGACGCGCCGGTGTAGCGCACGCGCGGCGGGAACAGGTCGGTCAGCCACGCGCTCAGCGGGCCATAGACGAAGCCCATCGCGAACAGCAGCAGCGACAGGAACACGAACACGCCCATCAGGCCGCCGCCCATCAGCGGCGCGATCACGAACCCGCTCGCCGCGACCATGACGCACCCGCCCGCCAGCACGCGGCGCGGATCGTATTTCGCGTCGGCCAGCCACGCGGCCAGGTAGATGCCCGCCGCCATGAACAGGATCGCGACCAGCTGCACGCCCAGGAAATCCTCCAGCGCATAGCCCAGCGACTTGGTCCCCCAGCCAAGCAGGAACGCGGTCGCGATATAATAGGTCGCGAAGCACGCCACCGCGCCCATCGTCCCGCCCAGCAGTACGCCGCCATGCCGCGTGACGACCTCGCCCAGCGGCACCTTGGGCGGCGGCGCCTCGGCTAGGCTCGCCTTGAACTCGGGCGTCTCGCCCAGCTTCAGCCGCACCCACAGCCCGACTGCGACCAAAGCCGCCGACAGCAGGAACGGGATACGCCATCCCCAGTCGGCGAACTGTTCCGGCGTCATCACCATGCACAGAATCAGGAACAGGCCGTTGGCGGCGATAAACCCCGCCGGCGCGCCCATCTGCGGCGCGCTGCCGAACCGCGCGCGCCAGCCCGGCGGGGCATTCTCCACCGCCAGCAGCGCCGCGCCGCCCCATTCGCCGCCCAGGCCAAAGCCCTGGCCGAAGCGCAGCACGCAGAGCGCAAAGGGCGCGATCCACCCGGCCATTTCATAGGTCGGCAGGAACGCCACCAATGTCGTCGAAACGCCCATCGTCAGCAGCGACGCGACCAACGTCGTCTTGCGCCCGATGCGGTCGCCATAATGGCCGAACACCGCGGCGCCCACCGGCCGCGCGAAGAACGCCACCGCCAGCGTCGCGAACGCCGCCATTTGCTGGACGCCGGGGTCGCCCTTGGGGAAGAAAATCTGTCCGAAGACCAGGCTGGCGGCGGTCGCGTAGATATAGAAATCGTAGAATTCGATTCCCGTGCCTACGAAGCTCGCCCATAGCGCGCGGCGTTGCCGTGCCCGGTCAGCGTCCATCCATCACTCCCCAGTTCATGCGGCGTCTGTGCGCCGTCACTTCTTCTCTTCGATACAGGTGGTGCGCGTCACCTGGACGACCTGGCCCTTGTCGTCCTTGATCTCATTGCGCCCCGCCACGCATGGCTTCTCTTCCGGCTGGCCGTCGAACCCGCCGCTGCGCCAGCCCACATAGAGTGCCACGCCCGCCAGCGCGACGATCAGCACCAGACGCCGCGAGTTGAAGCGGCCCTTGATCTTTTCCCACATGCCGCTCTCCTGCCTCAAGCGCCTGCCGCGCGCTACAGGAAATCCGCGAGCACCAGCTCGACCGGTCGCGTGGCGCCGTCGCGCTCGACGTTCAGCGCCAGTTTCGTGCCGCTCGGCTCGCTGGTGCGATCGATGAGCGTGCCGAACGGAATGCCCGACAAGCGGTCACCGACCTTGATGCCCGCCGTCTCCGCCGGGCTGCCCGGCCCCACGACGCCGACGACGGACACATCCTTCGCGTCCTTCGCCCGATCCAGCCACATGCCCGCCCGATTGTAGCGCACCGGCTGCGGCTCCTGGGCATTGCGCTTCAGGAACAGCGCATGATCCGCGTTGCTGGTCGCCAGGTTGAACAGGCGGATCAACGGCAGTCCGATCAGGCCCGTGTCGAACTCCTTCCAATCGGGATCGTCGCGCATCTGCACCAGCGGGCGCTGGATCGTGGTGCCCGCGATCTCCAGGGTCTCGGGGCGGATCAGCCGCGTCCTGCCGCCCGCTCCGCCCGGACTCCAGCGCGGCGCATCCCACAGCCCGGCCGCTTCCGCCGTCTTGCGGTAGATGCGCATCATGCTCGGCATCCCCGTATCGAGCCCGAAGCGAAAGCGCCGGCCGTTGAGCGCGGCCTCGGCGAACAGGAAGCGGGTATCCTCGCTCACCCCGCGCTGGTCGATGCCCTTCTCGTACCGCGTCCAGCCGGCGCGGTCGGTCAGGCCGCCATCATGGACCCGCCACAGCCCCGCGTCGAAATCGAGCTCGCCATCGACCACCGTCAGAACGCGCGCGGGCAGTGACGCCGCCTCCCGTGCGCCGAGATTCCGGTCCACTCCGGCCAGCGCAAGGACCGGAAGACGAACTCGCCCGCCCAGCACCACGTCCGGCGCCTCGAAGATCGCAAACTCCTCCCGCCCCGTCGCGAGCCTCAGCCATCGCTTGGCGATGCGCTTGAGCTTCAATTGCTCGGCCACCGCGTTCTTGATCAGGCCCATCTCGCCGCCGGTGTCGATCACCAGCGGTATCGGTCCCTTTCCGCCGATCGATCCGCTCACGATCACCCGATTCTCGGTCAGGGTGATCGGCACATTGACCGGTTCCACCGCCATCGCCCGTCCCGGCCTGCCCGCCAGCGCGACCGCGGCCGCCCCGATCATCGCTTCTCGCCGTCCGATCCGCATTGGCCCTCCTGCAGAATATGGTCGCCCGGTCACGATGATGACCCAAGTCGCGCGCCATTGCCAGCTTGCCCGCAGCGCCCGCGTTCTCTAACTGTTCGCCCATGTCCGTACCCGTAGCTTCACCTGACGATCCCCCCTATCTGCGCGGCCTCAACCCGCCGCAGCGCGAAGCCGTGCTCACGCTCGACGGCCCCGTCCTCGTCCTTGCCGGCGCCGGCACGGGCAAGACCGCCGCGCTCACCGCGCGCCTCGCGCATCTCCTGTGGACCCGCCGCGCCTATCCGTCGGAGATCCTCAGCGTCACCTTCACCAACAAGGCCGCGCGCGAGATGCGTGAGCGCGTCCGGGGGCTGGTCGGCGACGCGGTCGAGGGGATGCCGTGGCTCGGCACCTTCCACGCGATCGGCGCCAAGATGCTGCGCCGCCACGCCGAGCTGGTCGGGCTGCAGAACAACTTCACCATCCTCGACACCGACGATCAGCTGCGCCTGATCAAGCAGCTCATCGTCGCCAACGACCTTGACGAGAAGCGCTGGCCCGCGCGCCAGCTCGCCGGCCTGATCGACGGGTGGAAGAACAAGGGCCTGACGCCCAAGGACCTCGACGCCGGCGAGTCAGAGCAGTTCGCCAACGGCCGCGGCCAGTCGCTCTACGCCCAGTATCAGGACCGGCTGCGCACGCTCAACGCCTGCGACTTCGGCGACCTGCTGCTGCACATGCTGACGATCCTCAAGACCAACCGCGACGTGCTGCAGCAGTACCAGCAGCGCTTCCGCTACATCATGGTCGACGAGTATCAGGACACCAACAGCGTCCAGTATCTCTGGCTCCGCCTGCTCGCGCAGGAGCGCAAGAACATCTGCTGCGTCGGCGACGACGATCAATCGATCTATTCGTGGCGCGGCGCTCAGGTCGAGAATATCCTGAAGTTCGAGAAGGATTTCCCCGGCGCCAAGGTCATCCGCCTCGAACAGAATTACCGCTCCACCCCCCACATCCTCGCCGCCGCTTCCGGCGTCATCGCCAACAACGGCGGTCGCCTCGGCAAGGAGCTGTGGACCGAGAAGGACGCGGGCGAGAAGGTCAAGGTCGTCGGCGTGTGGGACGGCCCCGAAGAGGCCCGCCGCGTCGGCGAGGAGATCGAGGGCGCCCAGCGCCGCGACGGGAAATCGCTCGACGAATTCGCCATCCTCGTCCGCGCCCAGCACCAGACGCGCGAGTTCGAGGATCGCTTCATCGCCACCGGGCTGCCCTATCGCATCGTCGGCGGCTTCCGCTTCTACGAGCGTGCCGAGATCCGCGACGCGCTCGCCTATCTCCGCATCGTTCATCAGGGCGCTGACGACCTCGCCTTCGAGCGTATCGTCAACGTTCCCAAGCGCGGCCTCGGTGACAAGGCGATCGCCAAGATCCACCAGCTCGCCCGCGCCGAGGGCATTCCCCTGCTCCTCGCCGCCGCGCGCATCCTCGACACCGACGAGCTGACGCCCCAGGCCCGCCGCGCGCTCGGCAACTTCGTCGGCGACGTCGCTCGCTGGCGCGACATGTACGCCAGCTCCGCCCCCGAAGAGGGCCCCGTCGTCGACGCGGCGGACACCCGCATCGGCGGCCTCCCCCATACCGAGCTCGCCCAGATCATCCTCGACGAAAGCGGCTACACCGCGATGTGGCAGGCGGACCGCACCGCCGAAGCCGCCGGCCGGCTCGAGAACTTGAGCGAACTCGTCCGCGCGATGGAGGAATACGAAACCCTCGGCGCCTTCCTCGAACACGTCTCGCTCGTCATGGACAATGACGCGAACGCCGACGAGCCCAAGGTCACGATCATGACCATCCACGCCGCCAAGGGCCTCGAATACGACACCGTGTTCCTCGTCGGATGGGAAGAAGGCATCTTCCCCAGCCAGCGCGCGCTCGACGAAGGCGGCCTTGCCTCATTGGAGGAGGAACGCCGCCTGGCGTACGTCGCGATCACCCGCGCCCGCCGCCTCGCCACCATCCTCCACGCCGCCAACCGCCGCATCTACGGCCAGTGGACCAGCTCGATCCCCAGCCGCTTCGTCGGCGAGCTGCCCAAGGAGCATATCGAGGAGGAATCGACCATGTCCGGCGGCGCATCGCTGTGGCGCGCCAACTGGAGCGAGCACACCGACCCCTTCGCCCATGTCGGCCGCGGCACCGGCCGAGGCCCCGGCTGGCAACGCGCCGCCGCCCCCAGCTCGACCTTCACCACCGCCCCCAAGCGCGTCGTCGAAAGCCGCGCCAGCGCGGTGAGCTTAGGGAACAAGGGCCGCGACGACCTGTCGCTTGGCATGCGCGTCTTCCACCAGAAGTTCGGCTACGGCGAAATCGTCGAGATCGAAGGCAACAAGCTAGAGATCGAGTTCGAACAGGCCGGGCGAAAGCGGGTGATGGATAGTTTTGTGAACGTGGGATAGACCTAATCCCTAATACCTAAATTTTCTTCGTTCGCTAAATACCTGACCGCAATACCATTATAGTCATAGTACCGACTCGAATTCCCCTGAAGCTCGATGAGAAACTGCTTAATTTCATTCAACGACTTACCCCCAAAAACAGCGCTTGACCAACTAGCCAAGAATTTTCGAGATTCTGAACGGGCAAATAAATCAAATGGACGGAACCGCCGCTCCGCATACACCAACGTGCGCGGATACCATCGATATTCGACCGTGTCCGTGCTATTCGATTGCGCCGATAAAAAGAGGATGAAGTCAGCTTCCATTAGCCCTTCAAAATGAGGAACGGTTGACGCATGATTTTCGCTAATGAGGTCCGCGTGCAAATCCATGCGACGAAGATTTAAACGGTCATTCCTGCGATGTAGGCTCTCCGCGTACTGCGCGAAAATACCGAAATTGGATGTTGCTGGCCCTCTGCCGCCGCCATTGCTACGTACTAAGTACGGATATGACAGCGCTTCCGAGAGGAGATCAAATCGCTCCTCGCTGATTAGAACCGCAATGAGACACAGATACGCCTCATAAGCCGCAATCTTGTAGGGGTCGTGTTTCCAAGTATGCCACGATCCCGATTCCGGAGTCCGAAACATCAATGACCCCAGCGATTCAAATACACGCAAGATTACGGTAAATACATCACCCTTGTACCGTGCATTGGTCAGGACGAGCTCCGTAAGTTGACGGACATAGGGCCGAATTTGCTGGGAAGCGTCAAGGACCACTTCATCCGGCTCAACTCCCGCTGGAAACTTGGGCTCCAGCGCGGAGATTTCCGCTATCAAGGCCTCACCGAATTCCCTCGCCAAAGCCGAGGAACCCGGCGCACCTCTCTTGATTGCATCTTCAGCGCGCCGAAGCTTCGAATTCGTACCACTAGCCGATGCCGAGGGGTTCGTAATGAATTGAGGTGGACTGCCCAAATTCGGCTTCACATGTAGCGGCTTGTCCAAAATCCATCTTAGAAGCTCTTCGTATCTCTCCTCTTCGCGATCTGCGGATGAGAAATCGAAATATATTCTGCCTCCATAATAGGCTGGAACGAACGGACTGCCATCTCCATCCAGTTCAGTGATCAGGGCCGCATACTTATCTTGCCTACGCTTTCCATAAAGGTCAGCCGTCAGAATTTGCGTTTCAACGCCTACCCCACCCGCCCTATCGTTGGCCTTCGCAACATATGATTTATCGCAAACCATTAGCACTTTAGTGATCGTCTGATCGACAACCATCTGCTCCATAAATGCATGAGCATCGTGGCCTGGCTTCAAGTCCCACTTGTCGAGTGCTACGTCTACTCCATCTTCCACAAGTCGTTTTGCTAAGGTTATCACCCACGCTTCATGCGTCGGAGACGACCAAGCGTACGAAATGAACACTCTAGGCGCGTTGGCTTCGGACATAGGACCCCCGGTCATTTCTTCATCGATATGAACAGCTCAAGTTTGTGACAACCCCTTAGGGGACACAGTACCCAGCTCGACACCTAGCAATCGAACTCAAGGAGCAAGGGACCCCATGCTAACCTTCACCCCCCTCTCCCCCCGCGCCATCGCCATCGTCGCGGAAGGCCATTTCACCGCCGCCGACGTCGCGCCCGCGCTCGCCCGGATCGAAGCCCTCCTCGACACCACGCCGCAGCTCGATATCCTCGCCGATGTCCGCGGTTCGCCCTCGGTCGCGCTGTCTGCGGTCGTCGAGGAGCTGAAGCACCTCCCCCTCATCATCCGCCTGATCCGCGCGATCGATCGCGTCGCCATTGTGGCCGATGCGGAATGGGTGCGCACCGCCAGCCGGATCGAAAGCGCGCTGATCCCCGGCCTCCATTACGAAGTCTATGAACGCAAGGACGAGGCCCATGCCCGCGCCTGGCTGCTGCGTGAGACCGATCAGCCACGCCCGGCCTGACCGGCGGCAGAAACAACTTTCCTACAGGCGCCGTCCGGGCATATCGAAAAGGTCCCCAGATCGACGGGACCCGACATGCGCCACATCGCAGCCCCCTGTGCCCCACCACCTGTCAACGTCATGGCGCATGAACGGCGCGTCACCGTCCACAACCGGCGCACAGCTGTCGCCTACATGTCGCGTCGGTGTCGCGTACCCGTCGCGTCGCTGTCGCCTATGCGGCGCGCAGGCGGCGCGTTACCGGCGCAAATCCACGGCCCCGCCAGAGGCGCGCCGAAAAAACACGGCCTTTCGTGTCAACTTCGTCAACCGCGTGTCATCCGGCGGCGACCGGTTTACAGCCCCGCCGCCGCCTCGATGATCGGCACGAACTTCTCGGCGGTCAGGCTCGCCCCGCCCACCAGCGCGCCGTCCACGTCCGGGCAGCCCAGCAGCGACGCCGCGTTCGCCCCGTTGACCGACCCGCCGTACAGCACCCGCATCGCGCTTGCGGCCTCGGCCCCGAGCAGATCGGTCAGCTTCGCGCGCACCGCCCCGTGCATCGCCGCCACGTCGGCCTCGGTCGGGGTCCGCCCCGTGCCGATCGCCCAGACCGGCTCGTACGCGATCGACAGCCAGTCCGCCGCCGCGCCATCGGGCATCGATCCGGTAAGCTGCGCGGTGACCACCGCCTCGGCCTGTCCCGCGTCGCGCTGGTCCAGCGTCTCGCCGACGCACAGGATCGCCTTCAGGCCATGGCGGCGCGCCGCCTCGGCCTTGCCCTTGACGTCGGCATCGGTCTCGCCCTGGTCGGCGCGCCGCTCGCTATGGCCGACGATGGTCAGCGCCGCGCCCGCGCCCAGCAGCATCGGGGCGGAGATGCAGCCGGTGTGCGCACCCTGGTCGGCGGCATGGCAATCCTGGCCGCCGATCGGCATCCGCGCCGCCACGGTCACCGCCGGGGCGATCAACGTCGCGGGGACGCACAGCGCCACGTCGACGCCCGGCGTCACCGCCGCCGCCTGTGCGATCGCCTCGATCTCGGGCAACGCCGCGATCAGGCCGTGCATCTTCCAGTTCCCCGCCACCAGCTTGCGCCGCATCCCGTGCTCCTCGATTTTCCGTTATTGTCCGATTTCGGACAGGCCCGTACGCGCACTCCCGTGTGCACTCAAGCTTGATGGCGGCGCATCACCCCCCTAAAGCACCCTTAAACCTCTCCCATCGAACGGGTATCCATGCTCACCTTTCTCCGTCGCGCCCTCTTCTCGACCGTCGGCAAGATCATCGCTCTGCTCTTGCTCATCGTGATCGCCGTCGCCTTCGCGCTGGGCGATATCACGAACCTCGGCGGCGGCCGCACCACCAGCGGTGGCGCGCTGGTCGAGGTCGGCGGCCGCAAGGTGACCGAGCAGGAATTGCAGGACCGACTCAAGGACGGGCTCGACCGCGCCCGCCAGCAGCAGCCGGCGCTCGACATGACCCAATTCGTGGCCAGGGGCGGCTTCGACCAGGTGCTCGACGATATCGTCAACCGCATGGTGCTGGAGGAGTACGCCAAAGATCAGCACATGGCGGTGTCGCAGGCAGCGATCGACGGCGAAATCGCCGGCGCGCCCGGCTTCGCCGATCCGATCACCGGCAAGTTCAGCCAGCGCGCCTTCGACCAGTTCCTCGCGCAGCAGCGTCTGACCGCCGATCAGGTTCGCGGCGACATCCGCCAGGGCACGCTCGCCCGCTGGGTCGCCAGCCCCGCCGTCGGCGTCGTGCGCGGCGCGACCTATGTCCCCAACCAGCTCGCGCTGCCCTATGCCTCGCAGCTGCTTGAGCGCCGCAAGGGTTCGGTCGGCTATATTCCGGTCACCGCGATCGCCGCCGGCCCCGCGCCGACCGATGCGGAAGTGACCGCATTCTACAACCGCAACCGCGCGCGCTATACGCTGCCCGAGCGCCGGACGATCCGCTACGCCGTGGTGCGCCCGGACCAATTCGCGGAAAGCGCCAAGGCGACCGAGGCGGAGATCGCCGCCGCCTATAAGCAGGATGCCGCGAAATACGCCGCCACCACCAAGCGCACGCTGGCGCAGGTGATCGTCGCGGATCAGAACGCCGCCAACGCGCTGGCCGCGAAGATCAAGGGCGGCGCGTCGATCGCCGACGCCGCGAAGGGCGCGGGTCTCCAGCCCTCGACCGTCGCCGATGCCCAGAAGGACAGCTTCGCCCGCGCCAGCAGCCCGCAGATCGCCGAAGCCGCCTTCACCGCGGCACAGGGCGGCGTGGTCGGCCCGATGCGCTCGCCGCTCGGCTGGCACATCGTCCGCGTCGAGAAGATCGAGCAGGTCGCGGGCAAGACCCTCGACCAGGTTCGCGCCGAAATCGCGACCGCGGTGACGCAGCGCAAGGAAGCCGAAGCGATGGCTAATCTGCGCAACCAGATCGATACCGCGATCGTCGGCAACGCGACCTTCGACGAAGCGGTGGCCGACGCCAAGCTCAAGGCCGAGGTCAGCCCGCCGGTGTTCGGCGACGGCCGCACGCAGGAAGCCGCTCAGGCCGCGACCCCGGCCCAGCCCGATCCGGTGATGGCGCCGATCGCCCAGGCCGCTTTCGCGATGGAAGCGAATGACGATCCGCAGCTCGTTCCGCTCGGCCAGGACGGCAGCTTCGCGCTGATCAAGCCCGATCGCGTGATCGCCGCCGCGCCGCGCCCGCTGGCCGAGATTCGTGAGGCCGTCGTGGCCGGCTTCATTCGCGACCGTCAGCTTCAGGCCGCGCGCAAGGCCGCGATCGCGGTCCTCGCCGACGTCAACAAGGGCACGCCGATCGCCGACGCGCTCAAGAAGACCGGGCTCGTCGTCCCCGCGCCTCAGCCGCTCGACGCGGTGCGCGGCCAGCTCGCCCAGGCCGGGATGCAGATCCCGCCGCCGGTGCGCCTGATGTTCACCATCGCGGCCAAGAAGGCCAAGATGACCGAAGCGCCCAATGGTGGCGGCTATTGGGTGGTCTGGCTCGATGAAATCCAGCCCGGCGACGCGAACAGCAACAAGGAACTCGTCGCGCAGACCCGCAACGGCCTGACCCAGGTCATCGGTGCCGAGTATCTCGAGCAGTTCGTCGCCGCCGCGCGCAAGTCGGTCGGCGTCAAGCGCAACGACGCGGCGATCGCTCGCCTCAAGGCGCAGCTCGGCGGCCAGTCGACCGGCGGCAACTGATCGCCGTGACGACGGGGATCGAGGGCCTTGAGGCCGCACGCACGGCGCTGGACGAAGGCCGGCCCGCGCTGGTGTGGCGGCGGCAGCTGGCGGACACCGACACGCCGGTGGCCGCCGCGCTCAAGCTGATCGAGCCGGGGCGCGGCGACTTTCTGCTGGAATCGGTCGAGGGCGGCGAAGTCCGCGGCCGCCACAGCCTGATCGGTCTCGCGCCGGATCTCGTCTTCCGCGCCCATAGCCAGCTGGCGGAGGTCAACCCGCACTGGCTCACCGATCGCGCGGCGTTCACGCCCGCCACCCAGCCGACGCTCGAGGCGTTCCGCGCGCTCGTCCAGAGCTGTCGGATGGACGTGCCGGCCGAGCTGCCCCGCGCACTCGCCTGCCTGGTCGGCTATTTCGGCTATGAGACGATCGGGCTGGTGGAAAAGCTCCCCCGCGCCGCCACCGATCCGCTGGACCTGCCCGACATGGTCTTCGTGCGGCCGACGGTGATCCTGATCTTCGATCGGCTCGCGGATTCGCTGTTCCTGGTGGCTCCCGTCTGGCCCGGGGAAGGCCGCGATCCCGAAGCGCAGCTCTCCGCCGCCGCCGACCGGATCGACGCCACCGCCGCGCGCCTCGCCTCGGCCCCGCTCCCGCCCAAGGTCGCGGCGGACGCCGCCGACGTCGTCGCGCAGCCGACGCTTGCCGAGGGCGACTATGCCGCGATGGTGAAGCGCGCGAAGGACTACATTACCGCCGGCGACATCTTCCAGGTCGTGCTGGCGCAGCGCTTCACTGCGCCTTTCGCGCTGCCACCGATCGAGCTCTATCGTGCGCTGCGCCGGGTGAATCCTTCACCCTTCCTCTACTTCCTCGACCTTCCCGGCTTCGCCCTTACCGGCTCCAGCCCCGAAATCCTGGTCCGCGTCCGCGACGAAGAGGTGACGATCCGCCCGATCGCCGGCACGCGTCCCCGCGGCAAGACCGCGGCGGAGGACGAAGCCAACCGCACCAGCCTGCTCGCCGATCCCAAGGAGCGCGCCGAGCATCTGATGCTGCTCGACCTCGGCCGCAACGACACCGGCCGCGTCGCGGAAGCCGGGACGGTCAAGGTCACCGACAGCTACACCGTCGAATTCTACAGCCATGTGATGCACATCGTGTCGAACGTGGTGGGCAAGCTGCGCCCGGATGCCGACGCGCTCGACGCGCTGTTCGCGGGCTTCCCGGCAGGCACCGTCAGCGGCGCCCCCAAGGTCCGCGCGTGCGAGATCATCGCCGAGCTCGAAGGCGAGCAGCGCGGCCCCTATGCGGGCGGCGTCGGCTATTTCTCGCCCGACGGGTCGATGGACAGCTGCATCGTGCTGCGCACCGCGATCGTGAAGGATGGGACGATGCACGTCACCGCCGGCGCAGGCATCGTCGCGGACAGCGACGCCGCCTATGAGCAGCGCGAATGCGAGGCCAAGGCCGGCGCCCTGTTCGCCGCCGCGCGCGAGGCGATCGCACGCGCGGCCGAACCCGGCTTCGGCCAGTAGCGTCTATTCTTCCCCGCCGGGGATCGCCGCTTCCTCGGCCTTTTTCGCGGTCCGTTCGGCGCGCCATTGCTGCAGCATCTGCATCGTGCAGCCGCTATGGCCAAAGCTTCCGATCGGGGAGCAGCTTCCGGGCAGGGTCACGCGGTTGACCTCGTCGACCAGTTCGGCCCGGCGCGTCCAGCTCGTTCCGCCCGGCCCCGGCTCGGTCTTCCGCAGCGACTTGGGAATGCGATAAGGCGATTCACCGACTTTGGAGCAGATGACGACCTCGTCCTCGCTCTCGGCCTTGGGACACTGATCCTCGCCGTAGAGCAGCACGCTGCGCACGCGCTGCGGAGGTGCATTGTCATCCTCGGCCTCCTGCGCGAGCACCGGGGTCGCGGCAATCGCCGCCAGCATCAGCATTCGGATCACTACGCACCTTCCTTCACCCGCCGGCTTCCGGCCTCGTCCCATATAGGTATCGCGCGAGGCCGTATTAAGGCGGCCTGAACCGTTGGGATGGTGCAACGACGATTTACCCAGCGCGGGTGAATTTTACCCTTGCCACCATTTACCCGCCAAGGGTAAGGCGCTCGCATCATGACGACTCTAGCTGGTTCAAAGATCCGCCGCTTCCGTGAGGAACGCTCCCTTTCACGCGCCGCATTCGGCGCGTGGTTCGACACGCCCGGATCGACCGTTCAGGGCTGGGAAGAGGATGGTAAGCGGGCCTCCCCGGCCGTGCTCAATCAGATCGCCGCAAACGGCATCGCGCATCATCAGGACTGGTACGTCCATGTCCGCAACCTGGAGCAGGCCATGGGATGGACCCCTGACAGCTGGAAGTCGGCCGAAGCACGCCAGCTTCCGATTTACCCCGATGCCACCGCCCTTGATGCCGCGACCACGCAGCTTTCGAGCTTCCCGCCGCTCGTCTTCGCCGGTGAGGCACGCGCGCTTACCCAGGAGCTCGCTAAAGTCGCCCGCGGGGAGGCTTTTCTCCTGCAGGGCGGCGACTGCGCGGAGAGCTTCGCGGAGTTCCATCCCAACAACATTCGCGACACCTTCCGCGTCATCCTCCAGATGGCCGTGGTGCTGACGTTCGCGTCGAAGCTGCCGACGGTGAAGGTCGGCCGCATGGCGGGCCAGTTCGCCAAGCCGCGCTCGGCCGATACCGAGACGATCGATGGCGTGGAACTGCCCAGCTACCGCGGCGACAATGTCAACGACATCGCCTTCACACCGGAAAGCCGCATCCCCGACCCGCAGCGGATGATCCAGGGCTACAGCCAATCCGCGGCGACGCTCAACCTGCTACGCGCCTTCGCCAGCGGCGGCTATGCCAACCTGCATCAGGTCCACAAATGGACGCTCGATTTCATGGGCAAGAGCCCATGGAGCGCGAAGTTTGCCGACGTCGCCGACCGCATCGGCGAGGCGCTGGACTTCATGCAGGCCTGCGGCATCGATGCCGACAGCGTTCCCCAGCTCAAGGGCACCGATTTCTACACCAGCCACGAAGCGCTGCTGCTCCCTTACGAGCAGGCGCTGACCCGGCAGGATTCGCTCACCGGTGACTGGTACGACACCAGCGCCCATATGCTGTGGATCGGCGACCGCACGCGCTTTGACGGCTCCGCGCATGTCGAGTTCCTGCGTGGCATCGGCAACCCGATCGGCATGAAGTGCGGCCCC
Organism: Sphingomonas sp. GW821-FHT10C01; assembly: GCF_059415525.1. Classification (NCBI taxonomy): domain Bacteria; kingdom Pseudomonadati; phylum Pseudomonadota; class Alphaproteobacteria; order Sphingomonadales; family Sphingomonadaceae; genus Sphingomonas; species Sphingomonas sp. GW821-FHT10C01. The sequence goes on from NZ_JBWKNK010000001.1 coordinate 2,283,760, forward strand.
AGCCTCGAGCCGGACGCGCTGTTGCGCCTGCTCGATACGCTGAACCCCGCGCGCACGCCGGGCCGCCTCACCCTCATCACGCGCTATGGGCATGACAAGATCGAGAGCGGCCTGCCCAAGCTCGTCCGCGCGGTGAAGCGCGAAGGGCATCCGGTAGTGTGGAGCTGCGACCCGATGCACGGCAACGTCGTCAAGGCCGCCAACGGCTACAAGACGCGCCCGTTCGAACGCATTCTGGCGGAGGTGCGCGGCTTCTTCGCGGTGCATCGCGCCGAGGGAACGTTTGCCGGTGGCATCCATGCCGAAATGACCGGCCAGAACGTCACCGAATGCACCGGCGGCATGATCGACGTCAGTGAGCACGATCTCGCCGATCGCTATCACACCCATTGCGACCCGCGCCTCAACGCGGGCCAGAGCCTCGAACTGGCATTCCTGCTGGCCGAAATGCTCAACGAGGAGATGGCGGAGCGGCGCAAGGCCGCCTGACGATCAGGCGTCGATGGGACCCGCAACCTCGATCCGGGGGTTGCGGAATCCCATCGCGATCCACGCGCCGAGCAACTTCATATAGAAGCCGATCGTGTGGCTTTTCAGATTGGGGATGTCGTCCGGCAGCACCGTCGCGTCCGCCAGATCGCCGGTCATGGTTCGCAGCTCAGGCTTGGGGCGCAGCGCTCCCGGCCAGAGGTGCAGATAGACGCTGATCCAGTGCCCGCCCTTCATCTCGAGGAACAGCGGAGTATTGCAACACACCGCGATCACGCGCCGCGAACCGGCTCCGGATTTCAGCCGAAACTCGCGCAGATGCCCCGTCCCCGAAGTGAAGCCGACCCGATCCTTGCGATACTCGGCAGTGGGTGTCGCGCCATAGCTGGTCAGGATACTGCGCGCGACCGGAAGCGCCGCAAGCCGCGCGGCCGCCGCTCGACAGCTGTTACACAGGCATTCGGAAACCAGGATCGGCGCCCCCGTCACCTCCATCCGTACCTCGCCGCACGTGCACCCGATCATCACGCTCTCGTTCACTTCGCATCCTCCACGCGCAGATATCGCATCACCCAGTTGGTCTCCCAGGCCTTGCCTTCATCGGCCGAGAAGGCCTGCTCCCACCGGGCCTCGCCCGCATTGATCGGCGAGAACTGCCCGCGCACCAGCACTGGCCTGCCCTCGAAGCTCTCGCGCGACAGGAAAATGCCCACGCCATCGACGAAACGGCCATATAGCGGCGGATCGATCTTGCTGAGATCGCCGGCCGACAGATACCAGTCTGCCCAGCGTTTGCCCGGCTCGTCAAAGGCGCGCAGTCCCATGCCGTAGCTGATACGCCCGTCGCGGTAGGACACGCTCTCGTTGAGGTTCACCAGCCCACCGAACATCTGCTGGCATCGGGTACGTCCGCCAAACGTCTCCCAGTCGTTGCTCCCGGCCAGCCGCTTGCGCAGCCGGCGGTGCTCGACGCGCCAGCTGCCGATGAAATAGTCGAAGTCCCGGCGGGATGCCGTGCCCTCCGGCAACGGCACGTCCTGGGCAGACGCACCACGGGTGCTCAGCCCAACCAGCGTCAGTGCGGCGCTCCGCATCGCCATCCGCCGGTCCATCACGCCACCCGCGAGAAGTCGGAAGTCCAGTTGACCTCCCAGGTCGCGCCGCCGTCCGCCGAGAAGGCCTGCTCCCACCGCGCCGTCTTGCCGGTGATCCGCGACCAGGTGACGCGGGCCTTGACCGGCTTCCCCTCATGCTCGTCGTCGGACAGATAGGTGCCGATCCCATCGACGAATCGTCCCCGCAGCGGAGCGCCGATCCGACCGGGGTTACGCCCGTCGAGCCACCAACTCAGCCACTCGCGCGTCGCCGGATCCCATGCGCGGAACCCCAGGCCACGAAAGGTGCCGGACGGCGCTTCCATCAGATTGTCTCCGGCATTGCCATTGCCGCCTAGCGTCGGCCAGTTGACGAAGGTGCCGCCGAACAGGTCCCAGTCCTGGCTTCCCGACAGTCGCTTGCGCAGCTTGCGGTGGCGCACCATCCAACGGCCGACGAGGAAGGCCCAGTCGTCGGGCGCACGTTCCACGTCGTCGCGCAATGGCAGCGGCGTGGGCGTTGCCGTCGTGCGAGTGAAGAAATTCTCCCAGTTCATCTCCCAGCTTGCGCCGCCATCAGGCGAGAAGCTCTGCCGCCAGTGCGGCCGCGCGCCATGGATGCCCTGCCACTGGAAGCGCACGTCGATCGGTCGTCCGTCGAACGTGTCGGCTCCCATGAACAAGCCCATGTCGCCATCGAACCGTCCGGTCACCGGCGGGTCGATCCGCGTCGGGTTGCGTCCGTCGAGCCACCAGATCGACCAGCGTTCCGCCGCGGGATCATAGGCCCGGATGCCCATCGCGCGATAATCACCGCCGGGCAGGTGCAGCAGATTGTCGTCGACCGTACCCAACCCGCCCAGCGTCATCCAGACAGCACTAGTGCCGGTGAAGCGGTCCCAGGTCGTGTCCCGGGCTAGGCGCCGCCGCAGCCGGCGATGATCGACCTTCCAGCTCCCCTCCAGCCACGCCCAGTCGCGCCGTCGGTCCTCCGCACGTGCGAATGCGCGCCCTCCGACCAGGATCAGGCCCGAGCCGCCCAGCCCCGCCAACACTTCCCGTCGATGGAGGCTGCCCAACAGCCGCATATGCCTGTCCTTCGCGATGATGACCGCTCACTCTGTGCGTCGTTCCCGGTGCGCGCGGGACTCGAAAGATATCGGGTTACCCTCAGCCAAACTTGGGGTAATCCGTTCCCGCACCCCTTCGGACATTCAGCTGGATTTGCGGTGATGACTGGCCTTCCCTCGCTGATTGCGATCCGTGCCTTCGAGGCGGCGGCCCGGCTCGGCGGCTTCGCCCCGGCGGCGCGGGAGCTCCAGACGACCGCCGCCGCGGTCAGCTACCATGTCCGCCAGCTTGAGACCCAGATGGGGGTCGACCTGTTCCATCGCCGGGCGCAACGGGTCGAGTTGACCGCCGCCGGCGAAATGCTCGCGGTCGACGCCCTCGCCGCCTTCACCACATTGCGCGCCGGCTTCGCGCGAGCGATCGAAGCCGACCAAAGCCGGCTCCACATCACCGCCCTGCCCACGCTCGGCACCGCCTGGCTCGCACCGCGTCTGGGACGGTTCCGCGCGCTCCATCCCGAATTGCGGGTCGAGCTGGACCTGTCCCCGGATGCGCGCGACCTTGCGGGCGGCGGCTATGATATCGCGATCCGCAACGGTCATGGCAGCTGGCCGGGGTTGCGCGCCATCCCGCTCTTTCCCAGCGTCTTCACACCATTATGCGCACCGGGGCTGCTTGAAGCCGTTCGCGGTCTCGGCGACCCCGACAGTCCGTTGCGGGCGCCGCTGCTCGGCCGGCCCGACTGGTGGGAGATCTGGTACCGCGACACCGGCCACAACCACGGCCCCGCGCCGGATCGCTTCGGCACGACCTTTTCGGCCGAGTATCTCGACATCGCGGCGGCAATCGCGGGCCATGGCGTCGCGATCGGCTCGCCGATCCTCTTCGCCGCGGACATCGCCGCCGGCCGGCTAGCCCGTATCCATCCGCACGCGGCCACCGACGGCCGCGCCTTCTGGCTGGTCTATCCGGCGGCGCGACAGCTCAGCGCGAAAGTGATCGCGTTTCGCGACTGGATCACGGCCGAGATTGCAACGCCCGCCGGCTAGAACCGGACCGGCTCAGGCAGGCGCGAGTGCCACCTCATACGTGGCGGTGGTCTTCGCCGCGACCTCTTCCTCGGTCACGCCCGGCGCGAGCTCGGTCAGGCGGAAGGGCGAGTCGTGATCGGCACGCTGGAACACCGCCAGGTCGGTGATGATCATGTCGACCACATTCTTGCCGGTCAGCGGCAGCGTGCATTCGGGGATGAACTTGGCGCCGCCGTCCTTGGCGTTATGCTCCATCACGACGATGATCTTCTTGACCCCCGCGACCAGATCCATCGCGCCGCCCATGCCCTTGATCATCTTGCCGGGGATCATCCAGTTCGCGATGTCGCCATTCTGCGCGACTTCCATCGCGCCCAGCACGGTGAGATCGATATGCCCGCCGCGGATCATCGCGAAGCTGTCCGCGCTGCTGAAATAGACGGACTGGGGCAGTTCGCTGATCGTCTGCTTGCCCGCGTTGATCAGGTCGGGATCCTCTTCGCCCTCATAGGGGAACGGACCGATGCCGAGCATCCCATTCTCCGACTGCAGCGTCACCTCGACCCCCGCGGGGATATGATTGGCAACCAGCGTCGGGATGCCGATGCCCAGGTTCACGTAAAAGCCGTCGCGCAGTTCCTTGGCGGCGCGGGCGGCCATTTCGTCACGAGTCCAGGGCATCAGGCAAATTCCTTCTTCGACAGATTGGGCCAGGCGCGCCACGTTCCGATCGCATAGGCCAGGCCATAGACGAGCACGATCGCGGACGACCAGAAGATGAAAGCGGACGACAGGTCCTGCCGTCCCAGCGCCGCCGGCATGAACAGCGCCGATCCGCGCAGCAGATACACGGCGCCGATCACGACCAGACCGGTTCGCAGCAGGGGCAGCCTGCGGATGCGGCCGGCTCCCGAAAAGGCATAGGCGGCCCAGATACCGAGCATCGTAGCGATCCCGAGCGTCAGGAGCGCCGGCATCGGGCTACCGCGCTCCGCCGCGCTGGCGATGGCTTCGCCCGCACCGAAGAAACGATACCAGTCCCCGCCCCCGCCAATCGCGGCAAGGTGAGCCACCGCCGCCGCGATACTGAGCCACCCGCCAACGGTCAGCCATCGGCTACCGGGGTTCCTGCGGACGAACGCCGTCATTGCGCGCCTGTCGTCGCGACGCTGCGCACCGGGTTGGGCAGGATGAACCAGCCCGCGCCCCAGAGCGGCGCCACCATCGTCTCGGTCGCGGCCGTCTGGCGCTTGTTGGCATCGCCCGCCGCCTCGAACAGCTTGCTGAAATCATTGAGCGAGTCGCCGACCAGCGCGACCACGCAATAGCCCGCGGCAATCACCTGGCGGACCTGCTCGTCGCTCTTCGTCGCTTCGGTGCCCCCGGCCAGGATCAACGTGCGCCCCGGCTCGAACCGGCCAAAGCCCAGCTGATCGAGCAAGCCCGTCACGCCGGGCGCACTTTCCGGTGAACGGCGCGTGGTGAAGATCACCGCGATCCCCTCGCGACGCGCCGCGTCGATCCCCTCAACCGCGCCCGGCGTCGCGATGACCGCATCACTGCCATCGCCCTTCCAGCGGCGCCATGGCGCGTCCGGATCGGCCGCCTTATCGGCACTCTCGTCCAGGTCAAAGACGACCGCGAGTGGCTTGTTGCCGCAGGCGGCATAGCCGGGCGCATCAAGTGTCGCACCCGGCGTCAGGATCACGGATTGCAGCGCCTCGCCCCGGCGGCGGCGTTCTGCTTGTAGACTGATGTGGTTCCACAGCGCCTGATAGGCCTGCAGACTATAGGCGGCCGCCTCCCCCCCACCGGTTCCCGGGCGGCCAGGCATCGTCCCATCGGGCGCCGGCAATGCCTTCAGCCCGGTCTGAGTCACCGTGCGTCCATCGACCGCGGTCATTGCCACCGTCCCGGTTTCGGCCTTCGGCAGCATGGGCGGCGGCACGGGGGCCGGCGTCTCGACCTTCCGCCTCGCGTCGCGCCCCTTGTCGCGGCCAGGAAGCTGGTCACGCGCGATCAGGCCGCCAGCGACAACCGGGATCGCCGCTGCAACGCAGCCGCCCGCCATGATCGGCAAAAGCGTCAGCGCGACCGCGGCGCGCAGTCGGTTCACGCCGTTTCCCGTGCCCGCGTCGTCCGGAATTCGATCTTCTTGTCGTAAGGCGCGCCGATAATCATCCGCTTCACATAGATGCCCGGCAGATGGATCGCATCGGGGTCCAGGCTGCCGACCGGCACCACTTCCTCGACCTCGGCGACGCAGATATTGGCTGCGGTCGCCATCGGCTGGTTGAAGTTGCGCGCGGTCTTGCGGAAGATGAGGTTGCCCGCCTCATCCGCCTTCCAACCCTTGATGATCGCCACGTCGGCGCGGATGCCGCGCTCCAGGATATACTCCTGCCCGTCGAAGACCTTGGTTTCCTTGCCATCGGCCACCTTCGTGCCGACGCCCGTCTTGGTGTAGAAGCCCGGGATCCCCGCCCCACCCGCGCGGCAGCGCTCGGCCAATGTGCCCTGGGGGCAGAATTCCACCTCCAGCTCGCCTGCCAGATACTGCCGTTCGAACTCCTTGTTCTCGCCGACGTACGACGAGATCATCTTGCGGACCTGGCGGCTGCGCAGCAGCTTGCCCAGCCCTTCATTGTCGATCCCGGCATTGTTGGAGGCGATCGTCAGGTCCTTGACGCCCGACGCCTGGATCGCGTCGATCAGTCGCTCGGGAATGCCGCACAGGCCGAACCCGCCCGCGCAAATCGTCATGCCATCGTGAAGCAGGCCTTCGAGTGCGGCCTCGGCGCTGGGATAGAGCTTCTTCATCGCGGCGATTCTCTCCTGCGTGCGTTTGCCTGCGCGAATAGGCGGGCGATCCCCGACCGGTCAAGCGAACCTGAACCCGGTTTCAACTCGCGCAACCAGCAAGAATTTCGCGCTGCGATGCAGCAAAGATGCGCCGGGCCGAAATTGAAGCGTTAACCCAATACGGGTAGTCTTCAGCCAAGTTTCGGGGCGGGACCCAGCTGCATGATCGAGTTTACTGTCTTTCTCTACGGGCTGCTGACGGCATTCGTGTTGATGTCGGCGGAGCAGAACCGCCGCCTCGCACGGCCCAATCCCGTGATGGTCACCGCGGTGGGCTGGGGACTGTTCTCGATGTCCTCGACGCTCGCGGTGCTGATGGGCGGTGTCGGCCTCGCCCTCGCCCTCGGCATGGACGTTCCCGAACTCGCGCATATCGCCCTTCGCTGATGCACAAAAGAAAGGGCGGCCGAAGCCGCCCAGGTGCTTGGGAAGGATATGCCCGGGTCAGCGCACGGAACCGCGCCGCACCAGGTTCACAATACCGAGCAGAACGACCGCGCCCAGGAACGAGACCAGAAGCGAAGTCAGGCTGAACGACCCTTGCGTGATCGTCCCGCCACCAATTAGCGGGGTGATGAGCAGTCCGGCGAGCACTGCGCCGACGATACCCACAACGACATTCAGAAGGATGCCCTGCTGGGCGTCGGTGCGCATCACGATGCTGGCCAGCCAGCCCAGAACGCCACCCACGATTAGAAGCACGATAAGGTTCATCATAGACCGTCTCCTGCAATCCGCCTCGGCATCGCCGAGTCATGGGGATATACGGTTGAAACGGCGGGACGTTCCGTCCGGCGAACAATTTACACCAAGGGAGCGGGAAACGTGGCGGTCTATGCGTTTGAAGGAGTGGCGCCGTCGATTCACCCCGATGCCTGGGTCGCGCCCAGTGCCGACATCATCGGCGACGCGCGGCTCGCGGAGGGCGCAAGCCTGTGGTTCGGCGCGGTGATCCGCGCGGACAACACCCCGATCATCGTCGGCGAACGCAGCAATGTGCAGGAAGGGGCCATGCTTCATTCGGACCCCGGCATTCCACTCACCATCGGCGCGGACTGCACCATCGGCCATCACGCGATCCTGCATGGCTGCACGATCGGGAATCGCGTCCTTATCGGCATGGGCGCGATCATCCTCAACCGCGCTGTGATTGGCGACGACTGCCTGATCGGCGCCGGTGCGCTTGTGACCGAAGGTAAGGAATTCCCGCCTGGCAGCCTGATCGTCGGCAGCCCTGCGCGTGCCGTACGTGAACTTGACGCTAGGACACGCACCGCTTTGCTCATTTCCGCGCATAGCTACGCCGACCGTCAGCGCCGCTTCCGCACGGGCCTGACGCGCATCGATTAGCATTTTCAAATATCGGGTATGGAACTCTGACGAGCCATACTGCGCCCGCTGGACAGGAAATTCAGTTCGGGTATGAAACGCATATGGCTCTACCCGCTCTGTTCGATCGCCTGCGACTACCCGTCATCGGGTCGCCGCTCTTCATCGTCTCCGGCCCGGAATTGGTCATTGCCCAGTGCAAGGCGGGGATCGTCGGCTCCTTCCCCGCGCTGAATGCCCGGCCGCAGAGCCAGCTCGACGAATGGCTGCACCAGATCACCGAGGAACTCGCGGCCTGGAACCGCGACAATCCCGGTCGGCCCGCCGCGCCCTTCGCGGTCAACCAGATCGTCCACCGCTCGAACGACCGGCTCGAGGCCGACCTCGCTACCTGCGGCAAGTGGCAGGTGCCGATCGTGATCACCTCGCTGGGTGCGCAGGAAGCGTTGAATCAGGCCGTTCACAGCTGGGGCGGCATCACCCTGCACGACGTCATCAACGACCGGTTCGCGCACAAGGCGATTGAGAAGGGCGCCGACGGACTGATCCTGGTCTGCACCGGCGCCGGCGGCCATGCCGGCCAGCTCAGCCCCTTCGCCTTCGTGCAGGAAACCCGCGCCTGGTTCGACGGGCCGATCATCCTGTCCGGCTCGATCGCAAATGGCGGCGCGATCCTCGCCGCGCAGGCGATGGGCGCCGATCTCGCCTATATCGGCTCGCCCTTCATCGCGACGGCTGAGGCCAATGCTGAAGCCGACTACAAGAACGGCATCGTCGAAGGCACGGCCTCCGACATCGTCTACACCAGCCTCTTCACCGGGGTTCACGGCAATTACCTGCGCGCCTCGATCGAAGGGGCCGGGCTCGATCCGGACAATCTGCCGGAAAGCGACCCGAGCAAGATGAACTTCGGTTCGGGCGGCAATTCCAAGGCAAAGGCGTGGCGCGATATCTGGGGTTCGGGCCAGGGCATCGGCGCGGTCCATGCGGTCACGCCCGTCGCGGAGTTCGTCGACCGGCTCGATGGTGAATATCGTGCCGCACGGGCACGCATTGCCGGACTGTCCGAAGGCGGCTGGAGCGCCTGAACTCTAGAAGGCGTGCGCGAGCCGGTCGAGCATCCGCCGCGCGGGGCTCACCGGCATGATGACCTCATCACCCTGCGTCACGTCGATGCGCGCAACCCGGCGATAGAGATCCTGGCTCGCCGCGATCAACTTCTGCGCCGCCAGCGGCATCGCGTCGAACGACGCCGAGTCGGTCTCGGGAGCGGTGCCCAGTCGCCGCGAGGGATCCCGCGCATCGCGGACGAGAATCTCGCCGGAATCCACCGCACGCTGTGTCAGCAGCCACGCGATGACGTGCATCAGTCGGGTCGTGACCTTGAGCGACTCGCACGAGAAGATCACCCGCGTCATCGCGTCCAGCGTGTCGCGCTCATCGCGCCCCATCTCATCGAAATAGGCGCGCGCCTCATCCGCCAGCACCATCGACTCGGTATAGAGCGAGTCGATCAGCCGCCGATGGATTCGCGATGTTGCGTCGCCTTTGCTCATCGGGCGTCACGCTGACACAAAGGGTTCGGCAGCGAAATAGCCAATCTTCGCAACTCCATGTCCCAAAGCGATGCGGTGTTGATAAGGAGGGTCACGCGATGATGTCTGGGATCAACCGGTCCTCGAGCATCGCGATCTCGTCGCGCAGCCGCAGCTTACGCTTCTTCAGGCGCGCGATCTGCAGCTGGTCCGGCGCACCGCTGCCAGACAGCGCCTCGATCGCCGCATCCAGGTCACGATGCTCCACCCGAAGCAGCTCCAGGCGGCGCAGAATTTCGGCGTCTTCCATCCTTTTACGCACCCCCGGCACGCGGACGCCCGATCGGTCCGCCGCATAACTCCGTTGCCCTGTCGATGCAGCGATTCGCAAGGGGCGACAAGCGCTGCGAATCGTGATTTACTCCGTGATCCTCGCAACCCACGAGAAGGAGGATAGCTTCCATGCAGAACGCGCATCTCTCGGCACTGACGGCCAAGCACGCGACCCTCGATCGAAAGATCAGCGCCGAGTCGCAGCGACCCAGGCCCGATCAGATGATCATCGCCGAACTGAAGCGCCAGAAACTTAGGGTAAAGGAAGAAATCACGCTCAGTTGAAGCGTGCCGTGGTGTCGCCCTGGCTTGATCGCCGGGGTGACGCCCTAGCGTATCGCCCGCACGGTGCGGGCAACCCCTCACATCAGGATCGGAAAAGTGGACGCGCGGGCCGCGGCGCAGCCTCGGTCGCCTTCGCATAGCGCGGAGTATGCGTGCCGTTACCGACGGGCTTGCGCGCCGCCATGGGATCGATCTCCCGATCGAACGCGATCCCAACCCGACCTTCCGCCATCCAGGCGATGCGACCGCCGACCCAACCGACGCCGCGCACATCGACCTCGACGCGCGTCCCCGTCACGACCGGATTGGGATATTCCGCCATCAGTCCGCCCGCCGACAGGTTGCGCACCCGCACGGCGACCTCGGCCTCGCCCTCGACTCGCAGCTGCGCGGACAGCATCAGGCTGTCGCGCGAAGCCGAGCGCTGGCTCGCGGGATCGTCGCTCAAATTTGCGTTCAGAGGATCGGTCGGAAACTGGTCCATATGCCGCTCTGCAAATTCGCTTTCATCCGCGAATTAAAGCAGGATTCGCTATCCAAAGCGTTAATCGGAATGAGTAGGCCTGCCCATTTCGGGACTATTCCTCACGTGAAACCTTCTCGTTCCGCTCATGGCGCTCCTGCGCTTCGACGGTCATCGTCGCGATCGGCCGCGCCTCGAGCCGGCCCAGGCTGATCGGTTCGCCCGACACTTCGCAATAGCCATATTCGCCGTCGTCGATTCGACGCAGCGCCGCATCGATCTTGGCGATCAGCTTGCGCTGGCGGTCGCGGGTGCGCAGCTCGATCGACCAGTCGGTCTCGCTCGACGCGCGGTCGGTCAGGTCCGCCTCACGCAGCGAATCGACCTGAAGCTGCGACAACGTGCCCGCGGCCTCACGATGGATCGCGTCCTTCCACGCCAGCAGCTTCTCGCGGAAATACTGCAGCTGCCGCGGATTCATGAAGGGTTCTTCGGAGCTTGGCCGATACCCATCCGGCAGATCATTGGCAGCCGGCGGCGCTTTTTCAGGGTCGTCGCGGTGCTCGTAAACGGTCGCCATGCCACTCTCCACCCCGGACCTGCACGGCGATGCCGATACGATCCGACTTTTGCCCGTCGGCGCTATAGGCAGGTGCGCCCGGCTCCACAAGCGTCCGAATCCACAGATTCGTACGCCAAACCGTTCTTGCGGTGCGGAAAATTGCACGGGGCTGAACCGGATCGCGTTTGCCCGCCGGTTAACCATATCGGGTAGCGATAACCCGCCCTCGGGCACACTCGGCTGTGTCGCTGTGGCACATTAACCACAACACACGGCACCGCCTCAGACAAAATTACCCGGTTTGAGCTCGAATTATGGTTAACGCCGTTGCACTTAATGGTTTGTTCTGCACTTTCGGTGCATGAGCCTGCAAAGGCGCTGCGCCCGCAGCACTCGAGCAGCCTCCGGGGAAATTAGAGAGAACGATCATGTCGGTTCGGATGGCCTTGGCTAAATTGTGCGCCTGCGCGTGCGGCGGCGCCGTGATCGGCGGCGGCGCGGTGCATGTCGCCGAATCCCGCGCAGAGCGGTCTTACATGACGAAGCAGCCGGTGGCGGCGAAGCGCGTGATCACCAAGCGCGTCGTCAAGCGCCCGGCCGTCCGCAAGCGGATCGTCCGGCGCACGGTCACCACGGCACAGTGCCAGCCCCAGGTGCTCACGGTCACCACCCAGGGCGCGCCCGTTCCCCTGCCCCCGCCCGTCTATGCGGAAATGCCAGCGGTCGGTGGCGGCGGCGGTGGCGGCGGTGGCGGAGCCGCAGTCGGTGGCGGTGGTTTCGGCGGCGGCTTTGGCGGCGGCTTCTTCGCGGGCGGTTTCTTCGGCGGTTCGGGCGGTTCGGGCGGCAGCGGCGGGATCGTGATCTCGTCAACCTCCTCGGGCGGGTCGACCAGCACCTCGGGCGGCTCGACCTCGTCCGCTTCGGGCGGCTCCGGCGGCTCGGGCGGTTCCTCGACGTCCACCTCGACCGGTGGCGTGTCGAGCACCAGCACCTCCTCGACCGGTGGTTCGTCGACCAGCTCGGCATCGGGCGGCTCGTCGACCTCGGCCTCCTCCTCGGGCGATGTCTCGTCCTCGTCGAGCGGCAACGTCTCGACCTCCACCTCCACCTCGGCCAGCTCGTCGGGCGACGTCTCGTCCTCGACCTCGAGCGGCTGGAGCACGTCGAGCGGTTGGAGCAGCACCTCGTCGACCAGCACCTCGACCTCGACCAGCACGTCGAGCGGCAGCACGGGTTCGTCGGGCGGCCCCGATCCGGTTCCCGCTCCGCCGATGGTCTTGCTGTTCGGCGCCGCCGCAGCGGCCCTGGTCGTGCGCAAGCGCTTCCAGAACCGCAAGGCCAAGGAAGCGACCGCCGACTAGGCCCCACGCGGCAGTTCAATCTTCTTGTAACGGGCGGGATCCCAGATCCCGCCCGTTACTGATTCAACGCAATCCTCGAACAGCAAACAACCAAGATGGGTAACCCCATCACCTCGCCAGGTTCGAAAAAGAAGGTAAATGATCCTAAATAGGTCATTAACCATCCGAGAAATCGGTTACCCTTCCCCGGCCATTCTATAAAATTACTCCAGGAAATCGGAGAGTCGATTTCGAATACTGCGCGCGATCGCCGCGCGCGGGGGAGGTCAACCATGTCTGTTCGGATGGCAGTTGTGAAACTGTGCGCATGTCTATGCGCGGGCGCCCTGATGGGCGGGGGCGCGGTTCATGTCGCGGAATCGCGTGGCGACGGGATCGAACGGAAGCGCGTCATCACGAAGCGCACCATCCAGAAGCGCGTCGTCAAACGACCGGTGCGCAAACGGATCGTGCGCCGCACCGTCGTCTCCACGCGATGCCAGCCGCAAGCGCTCAGCATCACGACCGACGCCGCCGCGCTCGCCCTCCCGCCTCCGGTCTATGTGGACAGCGAGGGGGCCTTGTCGTCCAAGTACGGCGGCGGCTCGTCCAGCGGCTTCTTCATTGGCGATGGAATCTCGATGCCCGGTGGCCCGAGCTGGCCTGGAGGCCCGGGTGGGCCAGGTTCTCCGGGTGGCCCCGGCGGCCCTGGTGGTCCTGGTGGTCCGGGGGGACCGGGTGGTCCAGGAGGACCGGGCGGGCCGGGTGGTCCAGGGGGACCGGGAGGTCCAGGAGGACCGGGTGGGCCGGGTGGCCCCGGCGAACCCGGTGGCCCGGGCGGACTTCACCCCGTCCCGGCACCGCCGATGATGCTGTTGTTCGGCGCAGCGGCGGCGGCACTGGTCACGCGCAGGCGTTTCCAGCGCACCAAGTCGGGCGACGCCGTCAATTAGGCTATTCCGCCGCGATCAGCGCCCGCTCGATTTCCGCAATCGTATGGCGGGTGAGATCCTTGTCGATCTCGCCCGCCAATCGAGTCTCGACTTCCTTGTGATAATTCTTGCGCAGCTCGCCCAGCGTGCGCGGCGGCGCGACCACGATCAGCGACTCGAAGTCATTCTCCAGCGCGCGCCTGCGCAGCAGCTCCGCCGTCTCGGCGGCGAACCGGTCTTCCTCGATCTGGTGGAAGTCGGCTTCCTCATAGGCGCTCCGCCCCGGCCCCACGCTTGAAAAACTGCGTCCCGGCGCGTCCGTCTTGTGCTCGCCGTTCGACGGATTGTCCTGCACGCGCTTGCGTTCAAGCTGCAGGTTCGGATGCACCGCATCGCCCTCGTTGCGCAGGAACAGCATCTTGCGGCCATCGGCCACCACGACAAAGGCCTTATGTGGAAGCTGCATGGTTGATCTCCTTCTTGTGTCGGAAGATGAACGCATGCCGCGCGCGCCGGGTTGCGCGTGTGATCGCACGCCGCCATAGCCCTGCCCCATGCATGATATCCGCCTGATCCGCGACAATCCCGAAGCCTTCGACGCCGCGCTCATACGCCGGGGTGCTGAGCCGCTGGCCGCCAACCTCGTCACGCTCGACGAGCAGCGCCGCATGCTCACCACCATTCAGCAGGACCTGCAGGCCAACCGCAACGACCTGTCGAAGCGGGTCGGCCAGGCCAAGGCGGCGCGCGATGAGGTCGTGGCTCAGGCGCTGATGAACGAAGTCGCGGCGCTCAAGGAAGAGCTGGAGCGGCTGAATGGCGAGCAGGCGAAGGCCGAGGAAGCGCTCAAGACCGCGCTCGCCGCCATTCCCAACCTCCCGGCCGCCGATGTCCCGGACGGTGCGGATGAGGACGAAAACCAGCTGGTCCACTCGATCGGCACCCAGCCCGTCTTCACGTTCGAACCGCGCGAGCATGACGCGTTCGGCCCCGCGCTCGGCCTCGATTTCGAGACCGGCGCGTCGCTCGCCGGCGCGCGTTTCACGCTGGTGCGTGGCCACGCCGCCAAGCTCGCCCGCGCGCTTGGCCAGTTCATGCTCGATACGCTGACCGGCGATCACGGCTATGAAGAGGTGAACCCGCCGATCCTGGTCCGCCCGGACGCGATGTTCGGCACCGGCCAGCTGCCCAAATTCGCCGAGGACAGCTTCCAGACCACCGATGGCCGCTGGCTGATCCCCACCGCCGAAGTCAGCCTGACCAATATCGTGCGCGAACAGATATTGTCGGCCGAAACGCTGCCGCTGCGCTTCACCGCGCTCACCCCCTGTTTCCGGTCGGAAGCGGGCGCGGCGGGCCGCGACACGCGCGGCTATATCCGCCAGCATCAGTTCGACAAGGTCGAGATGGTCTCGATCGTCACCCCGGACGCGTCCGAGGCCGAGCATGAGCGCATGACCGCGTGTGCCGAGGGCATCCTCACCGCGCTCGGCCTGCCGTTCCGCCGCATGAAGCTGTGCGCGGGCGACATGGGTTTCTCCGCCACCCGCACCTATGATCTCGAAGTGTGGCTGCCCGGTCAGGCCCGCTATCGCGAGATCTCGTCCTGCTCGACCTGCGGCGATTTCCAGGCGCGTCGCATGAATGCGCGCTACCGCAACGCCGATGGCAAGCCGGCCTTCGTCCATACGCTCAACGGCTCGGGCCTGGCGGTGGGTCGCACGCTCGTCGCTGTGCTCGAGAACTATCAGCAGGAGGACGGTTCTGTCGCGGTGCCTGAGGCGCTCAAGCCCTATCTGCGCGGCCTCAACCGCCTCGAGCCCGCGTGAGAATCCTCCTCACCAACGACGACGGCGTCCACGCGCGCGGCCTTGAAGTTCTCGAACGCATCGCGCGGACGCTCTCGGACGATATCACCATCGTCGCCCCGCTTGAGGAACAATCGGGCAAGGGCCGCTCGCTCTCACTGACCGAGCCGGTGCGCCTGCGCAAATTCGGCGAGCGGCGTTTCGCCGTCACCGGTACCCCTACCGACGCGGTGATGATGGCGCTGGCCGAGCTGATGAAAGATTCGCCGCCCGACCTCATTCTCTCCGGCGTCAATCGCGGCGCCAATCTGGGTGAGGATGTCAGTTATTCGGGCACCGTCTCCGCCGCGATGGAGGGTGCACTCGCCGGCATCCGTTCGATCGCGCTCAGCCAGCGCTATGCCGCCCCCTCGCCGGGCGAGCGCGTCAGCTTCGAGGCGGCGGAACAATGGGGCGAACGCGTGCTGCGTCCCCTACTCGATGCCGACTGGGCTCCGCGCACGCTCATGAACATCAATTTCCCGCCCGTCCCTGCCGCCGATGTCAGGGGGATCAAGGCCGTCAGCCAGGGTCTGCGCGACTATGGCCGGATGAAGCTCGACAAGCGCACCGATCCGCGCGGTTTCGACTATTATTGGTTCGGCCTTGGCCGCGTCGATCACACCCCGGTTGCCGATACCGATCTCGAAGCGATCGAAATGGGTTATATCACTGTAACTCCGCTACATCTGGACATGACGCACCGCGAATCCCTTGATATGGTCACCCGGGCATTTGGTTAATGCCAGGGGGCGAGTCATGGTTGGCCGGGGGGCCTGTTTTCGGATTGTGATCGTGGCGGCGCTGGTGCCGCTCGCATCCGCGTGCATTCCTTCGGGCAGTGGTCCGCCGCCCGCGCGCAGCTATGCCGACGAGCCGCAAGAGGATCCGACGCGCGCGCCGCGGCGTGAAGACGTCACCGCCCTCCCCGCGCCGCCACCGGCATGGGAGGCACGCCGCGTCACCGCCGATGCGCGCACCGTCACCGCGTCGACCTATATCGTCCAGCCCGGCGACACGCTGCGCGGCATCGCCGCCACCACCGGCGCCGGTTCCGAAGCGATCGCGCGCGCCAATCAGCTCGAACGCCCCTTCGTCATCCGCGCGGGCCAGCGCCTGTCGATCCCGGGTGGCCGCTATCACCTCGTCCGCGACGGTGAGACCGGCATCGCCATCGCGCGCGCCTATGGCGTCGCCTGGAACGAGATCGTCACGGCCAACGACCTTGCCGAACCCTATATCCTGCGGACCGGCCAGCGCGTGCTGATCCCGGGTGCCGAGCGGCCTCGCACGCGCGAGGAGCGCGCCGCCGCCTTCCGCCTCGACATCGACGACATCGTTACGGGCAGCCAGCCCGCGATCCCCGAACGCGCACGGCCCACCCGGCCCACCGCTTCGTCCGCCCGCGTGCTTCCGTCAACCGCCGCGGTCGCTCCGCCGGCGGCGCTCAAGGGTCAGTTCCAATGGCCGGTGCGCGGCAATATCGTCCGCCGCTTCGGTCCGGTGGCCTCGGGCGAACGCAGCAACGGGCTCAAGATCGCCGTCCCGCTCGACACCCCGATCCTCGCCTCGGCCGACGGCACCGTCGCCTATGTCGGCAGCGACATTCCCTCGCTCGGCGGCCTGGTCATCCTTCAGCATGGCGGTGGCTGGACCACCGTCTATGGCCATGCCGGCCAGTTGCTCGTTCAGCGCGGCCAGTCGGTGAAGCGCGGCCAGATGATCGCGCTTTCGGGCGACAGCGGTGCTAACCGCGCGCAGCTCCATTTCGAGATGCGCCAGGGCCGCACTCCCGTCGATCCCGTCCCGCGGCTGCCCGCACGGCCCTAGCGTGCATTGATTGCCCGGCGATACCGGCTAGACTTTCGTCTCCATGCGTTTCTCTCCTCACGCCACGCTCAAGCGCAAATCGACCCTGCCCGTCTGGGTTTCGATCTCCTGGCGCGTGCTGGCGATCGTCGGCCTGCTCGCGCTGGCGATCGGCGTCCACTGGTTCGACCGGGAAGGGCTGCGCGACAATTATGACGGGCATATCAGCTTCGCGGACATCGTCTATTTCACGATGATCTCGATCACCACGACCGGCTATGGCGATATCGCGCCGGTCACCGAACGCGCCCGGCTGTTCGATGCGCTGGTGGTCACGCCGATCCGCGTCTTCGCGGTGCTGCTGTTTCTCGGCACCGCCTATAATTTCGTCCTCAAGCGTACATGGGATAGATGGCGCATGGCCTTGATCCAGCGAAACCTCCACGACCACATTATCGTCGCCGGCTTCGGCACCACCGGCTCCGAAGCGGTGGACGAACTGATCGCGCGCGGCACCGATCCCGGCAATATCGTGGTGATCGACGGCAATCAGCAGGCGCTGGAGCGCGCCCGTGAATGCGGCTGCGCGGTCATCCAGGGCGACGCCACGCGCGACGCGACGCTTGAGGACGTCAAGATCACCCGTGCCCAGTCGATGATCGTCAGCGCGGGGCGCGACGACACCTCGGTCCTCATCACGCTCACCGCGCGCCACCTCGCGCCCGATCTGCGGATCAGCACGGTGGTGAAGGCGGAGGATAACGAGCTTCCGGCCCGCGCCGCCGGCGCCACCACGGTGATCAACCCCGTGAGCTTCGCCGGGCTGCTGCTCGCCAGTTCGTGCAAGAGCCGGCACGTCGCCGATTACATGATGGATCTCGCCTCGATCGAGGGGCCGGTCGCGCTCAGCGAACGCCCGGTCCGCCCCGAGGAGGTCGGCCAGCCGCTCGCCGCCATCGCCACCGGCATCGGCCTGCGGCTCTATCGCGGCGGCACGGCCTATGGCTTCTTCACTGACGAGGCGAAAATGCTGATGGCCGGGGATATGATCGTCGAAGTGGTGCGGACGGGCCAGAAGGCCGCCTAACCGATTGGTAAGACGGCGGGCGTTATACCCATTTCGATAGTCAGGGGATCGTCATGACCGGACACATCGCTTCCAGCCTCACACCCGCCCGGCTTGGCGCCGGCCTGCTGCTTCTGCTCTGTTCGGCCTGCTCCGAAAGCCCCGGAAACGCGCAATTGGTCGAGGGGAATGCGATCAAGGCCGAAGAGCGGATCGCGGACGATGCCGACGAGCGCGCGGATCATCTCGACGAAGCCAGCGCCGAACTGGCCGATGAGGCTCGGGCCAAGGGCGGGTCCGCCGGTCAGGCGCTGCGCAACGAAAGCCGCGACGATCTCGACGCGGCGGCTGCGATCCGGGCCCAGGGTCAGGAACAATCCGTCGATGCGCGGGACAAGATCGAGCGCGACGCGAAGATCGTGGGAAATGGGAACTAGGCGCCCGCCTGAACGGGAAATAGGGCTATGACCTGGGTCGGTGTCCGGAGTTTCGTCATTCGCCACAGATTCGCCATTCGTGACATCAGCCTGCTGCTCGCGGCGCTGGGCGTGGTCGCCTATATCGCGTTCGCGATCGATCTGTTCGAGAATCAGGCCGGAATCGACGCGCGCACCGCGATCGTCGAACTCGACGAAGCCCTTCTGCTGGGGGCTTTGCTTGCCTGTGCACTACTCGCTTACGCCGCCAGACATTACCTCCGTCAGAAGCGCGAATTTGCTCGACGCCTCACCGCTGAACGTGAAATACGCAAGCTCGCCTATCAGGACGTACTGACCGGCCTGCCCAATCGCCGTCGCTTCGATGACGCACTGCGCGCCGCGCTCAATTCGCCGCCACGAGCCGATGCGGCACATGCCGTGCTCCTGCTCGACCTCAACGGGTTCAAGCGGATCAATGATGTTCATGGCCATGGTGCAGGGGACGAGGTACTTATTGGCGTGGCGCAGCGGTTGATGACCGCGATGCGGGACGGCGATCTTGTCGCAAGATTCGGAGGCGACGAGTTCGCGATCCTCGCCACCCACCTGGCCGATCCGGAAGCCGCGACCAACATCGCGCTCCGCGTGATCGAGGCGCTGGAACTCCCCATCCCCGCCGCCGGCGCCAGCCACCGCGTCGGCGCGGGAGTCGGCATCGCGCTGGTTCCGTCGGACGCCACGACGATCGAGGAGGCGATGCGCAAGGCCGATGTCGCGCTCTACCGCGCCAAGGGCGAACGCCGCGGCGCCCTGCGCTTCTTCGAACCCGGCATGGACGCCCAGATCCGGGAACGCGCCGTGATCGAGGATGCGCTTCGCGACGCGCTCGACCATGACCGCATCGACATCGTCTATCGCCCGACCTTCGACCTGCGCACCCATGCCGTGCTTGGATTCGACGCCGCGCCGCGCTGGCTGGACGCAGAACGCGGCGAGATCCCGCTCGAGCGGTTCATCGCGATCGCCGAGGAGGTCGGCCTGATCCATGAGATCGGCGAGCGCGTGCTGCGACGCGCCTGTGTCGCGGCCAAGACCTGGCCCGCACATGTGACCCTGTCGATCGATATCCATGCCAGCCAGCTCCGCGACGCGCAGCTCGCCGCGCGGATCATCCAGATTCTGACGGAAGCCGACATCGCGCCCGCACGGCTGGAGGTCGACGTGACCGAAAGCGCGTTCGTCGCCGATCTCGACAACGCCCGTAATGTGCTCGGCGCGTTGCGGGCGGCCGGAATCCGCATCGCGCTCGACAATTTCGGGACCGGCTATTCGAGCCTCTATCACCTGCGCAGCTTCCGCCTGGACAAGGTCAAGATCGACCGCAGCTTCGTCCGCGCGATGACCAGCCAGCGTGAGAGCGCCGGAATCGTCCAGGCGCTGGTCGGCCTCGGCCAAGGCCTGGGCATGACGATCGCCGCCGAAGGGATCGACGCGAGCGATCAGGAAGGCGCGCTGATCGGCACGGGTTGCGAACAGGGCCAGGGCGACCTGCTCGGCGGGCAGCTCAACGCCGAAGCCGCCGCCGCCTTGTTCGATGCGTCACAGAACGCATCGCGATAGTCCAGCAAATATCGCCTCATCCGGATAGTATAGAACCAATCGATTTCTGTTTATCTATAGCATAATTCCGTACGCATCCTCCAAAATCCAACACACCTCTCGGTCATTAATCTTTCAGATAGCGATACATCGATCGGCTTTGGAGAAAATTCCGGCAGCCTGGGATATGATACGCCATATCAACTTCCGAACCATTTGGTTTCTATGGTGACATTGAGTCCGCAACCCGGTAAGGGGCGGTTTCAATGGTCCGCCTACTCACCTTGATGCTGTGCGCGTTCGCACTGCTGTCGATCGGCACCGCGCCGATCGCGCATGCGGTGGAGCGGACGGTCTGCGTCGAGGTTTCGCGGACAATGACCGGTGCCGATACCGATCACGCCAAGCCAGGCGCACCGGATACCGACATGGGCGACAAGAATGTCGCGCATCAGCATGGTGGCTGTCACGGCCACCATTACGCGTCGCCCGCCGACATGGCGGTCGCGACCGAACTGACCTCTCGTGAAGACATGCGTATGCGCGGCCCCGCCTCGGCGTTGGCTCCCGCTGCGCTCGATCCAGCCTTGAGGCCTCCACAAGCCTGACGACCCATCGCCGCCGGCACGTGCCCGGCGGCCATTTCAGGTTGTCAGGAGAATTCCATCATGAAGTCCCTCTACGCGGCGATGCTCGCCGCGGCGTCCTGCGCAGGCATTGCGCAGGCGCAAACCGCGCCTCCAACCGCGCCCGTCGCGGCCGGAGAGACGCTGACGCTCGATCAGGTCTTGACCCGCGCCGGCGCGATCTCGCCCGCCGGTGAAGTTGCGGCTCTGGAAATCGAAGCATCCGAAGCCGGCCGCAGGGTCGCGGCGCTTCGGCCCAACCCGTCGATCAACGTCGATGTCGAGAATGTGATCGGTACTGGCCCGGCTCGCGGCCTGAGCGGCGCGGAGACCACGATCGGTTTCGCCCTGCCGCTCGAACTCGGTGGCAAGCGACCGGCGCGAATCGCGGTGGCCGAAGCGAAGACGGCGCGCGCGCGCGTCGATGCGGTGGCGGCCAACGCCGACCTCAAGCTGCAGGTCACCCAATCCTATATCGAGGCGGTCGCGGCCGAGCGCCGGTTGGCCGTTGCCCAGGCCCAGGTCGGCGTCACCGCGGAGAATCTGCGCATTGCCCGCGACCGTGTCGTCGTCGGCGCCAACTCCCCGATCGACGAACAGCGAGCCGCGCTGCTTGCCGTCAATGCCGAAGCCGAACTCGAACGTGCGCGCAGCAGCGTCGCGGCGAGCCGGGCGGCGCTCGCGCAATTCATCGGTACCGACCTGTCCGGCGCGCTCGATCAAGGGTGGTTTGAAACGGTCGAAATCGTTCGCGCCGGTCCGGCCACGCCGCCGAACGCCGACGGCACCTTGGCGCTCGCCGCAGCCGGTGCCGATGTCACTACCGCCGAAGCACAGCTACGGCTCGCGCGCAGCCAACGTATCCCCGATCTGACGCTGAGTGCCGGAACGCGCCGCCAGCAAGCGACGGGCGATGTCGCGATGCTGTTCAGCGTGTCGGTACCACTGCCAGTATTCAACAACGGCCGCGCCGCCGTGGATCAGGCGACCGCGCTGCGCAACCAGAGCGAAGCCCGGCGGCGTCTCGCGCGGTTCGATGCCGAACGGGCGATTACCGCCGTCCGCGGCGAACATGATCGCGCCGCGGCAAGCGTCCGCGCTTCCGGCCCGGTTCTGGCCGCAGCCCAGGAAGCCGCGCGGATCGCACGGATCGGTTACGGCGAGGGCAAGTTCGATCAGCTCGTCCTGCTCGAGGCCGAACAGGCGCTGCTCGATGCCCGCACCGCCGCCATCGACGCCCGCGCCCAGTATCACGACGCCGAGGCACGGCTTGCCCGGCTCACCACGCCGGCATCGGCGCCAACGGGGAACACGCAATGAAGAAGCTCATGATCGGAGCCACGGCGCCGCTCGCCCTGGCGATTCTGCTCGCCGGCTGTTCGGGCGGTGAGCCGGCGGCCAACAATAGTGCCGAGGCCAAGGCGGAAACCGGCGGCAACGAAGCCGCACCCGCCAAGGCCGAAGAGGACGAGGAAGGCGCGATCGCGCTGACGCCGCAACAGATCAAGGCGGCGGGGATCGAAGTCATCCGCGCCACCGCCAGCGGCGGTGGCGCCCTCATCCTCCCCGCGACGATCGAGGGAGACCCGCAAGGAACCCAGGTCGTCTCCGCAGCGATCGGCGGTCGCGTCGTCGCGCTCAACCGCAACCTGGGCGAGCCGGTCGCGCGCGGCCAGGTGGTCGCTGTGATCGAGAGCCGCGAGGCGGCCACGCTCCGCGCCGAAGTCGAGGCGGCGGGCGCACGCGCCGCGCTGGCCCGCTCGAACCTTCAGCGCGAAGAGCGATTGTTCAAGCTGCGCGTCTCGCCCGAGCGTGATCTGATCGCGGCGCGCACCGCCGCGACCGAGGCCGGGATCGCGATGCGGCTTGCCCAGCAACAGGTCTCGGCTGCGGGCGTCGGCGGTGGAGCGCTCAACCGCATCGGCGTGACCGCGCCGATCGGCGGGCGCATCACCGCGCGGCCGGTGGTGCTTGGGCAAACGGTTGCGGCGGATGCCGAGCTATTCCGCGTGTCCAACCTCTCTCGCGTCGCGGTCAGCGTTTCGCTGTCGCCGGCGGACGCCGCGCGAGTCGCGGTCGGCACCCCGGTCGAGGTGAGCGCAGGCGGGCGGCGTTCACTCGCTCGGATCAGTTTCGTCTCGCCAGTGCTGGACGAGGCCACGCGGCTCGTCACCGCGATCGCACTGATCGACAATCGCGGCGGCCAGTGGCGCGTCGGTGAGCCAGTTACCGCGTCGATCGGTCTGCCCGGCGAAGGTAGCGGCACCGTCAGCGTGCCCGCGGCAGCGGTCCAGACCGTCGAGAACCGGAACATGGTGTTCGTGCGCACACCCACCGGCTTCCGCGCGCAGCCGGTCACGCTCGGCGCACGCGGCGCCGGCACCGTCACGATCAATTCTGGCCTGACCGGGCGCGAGGAGATCGCAGGCAATGGCAGCTTCACCCTCAAGGCCGAACTCGGCAAGGGCGAAGCCGAGCATGGGCATTAAGTCATGATCGAACGCATCGTCACCTTTGCGGTCGAGCGGCGCTGGTTCGTGCTGCTCATCACCCTCATCGCCGTCGTCGTCGGCGCCTTCTCCCTGTCGAGATTGCCGATCGACGCCGTTCCCGACATCACCAACAACCAGGTCCAGATCAACGTCCGCGCCTCTGCCCTCTCGCCCGAACTGGTCGAGAAACAGGTCGCCTTCCCGATCGAGACCGCGCTCGCCGGCATCCCCGGCCTTGAATATACCCGTTCGCTGAGCCGCAACGGCTTTGCGCAGGTAACGGCCGTGTTCACCGACGCGACCAACATCTATTTCGCCCGCCAGCAGGTCGCGGAACGGCTGAGGACCGCCGAAGAAAACCTGCCCGAGGGGGTCGCGCCCGAGATGGGGCCGATCGCCACGGGTCTGGGTGAAGTCTATATGTGGACCGTCCACATGGCCCATCGGCCGGAGGACAAACACAAGCCTGGCGACCCCGGCCTGCAGCCCGACGGCAGCTACATCACCCCCGAGGGCGACCGGCTGGTCAGCGAAGCGGACAAGGCGACCTATCTGCGCACCGCGCAGGACTGGATCGTCGCGCCGTTGCTCAAGTCCGTCCCCGGCCTGGCCGGTGTCGATTCGATCGGCGGCTATGTGAAGCAGTACCAGGTGGTGCCGGACGTGCAGCGCCTGACCGCGCTCAAGCTCAGCCTCGGCGATCTCGCCGCCGCATTGGAGGCGAACAACAAGGCCGTCGGCGCGGGCGTGGTCGACCGCAATGGCGAGGGTCTTGCCGTGCGCTCCGACGCGCGCATCGCCAATGCCGACCAGCTCGCCCGCACCGTCATCGCGACGCGCAACGGCGTGCCGATCCTGCTCAACCAGGTCGCCACGGTGAAGCTCGGTCAGGCGATCCGCATGGGTTCGGCGTCGGAGAATGGCGGCGAGGTCGTCGTCGGCACCGCGATCATGCGGATCGGCGAGAACAGCCGCAACGTCGCCTCTTCGGTCGCGACACGGCTGGACAGCATCAACGCATCGCTGCCGACCGACATCATCATCCAGCCGGTGCTCGACCGCACCGGCCTGGTCAACTCGACGATCAAGACGGTGGCGAAGAACCTGTCCGAAGGCGCGCTGCTGGTCGTCGTCGTGCTGTTCCTGCTGCTCGGCAATTTCCGCGCGGCGCTGATCGCGGCGCTGGTGATCCCGGTCACGATGTTGATGACCAGCTTCGGGATGCTGCGCGGCGGGGTCTCGGCGAACCTGATGAGCCTCGGCGCATTGGACTTCGGCCTGATCGTCGACGGCGCCGTCATCATCGTCGAGAATGCGCTGAGACGCATCGCCGAGCGCCAGCACCATATCGGCCGCACGCTCGACAAGGGCGAACGGCTTCAGGTGGTGGCGAGCGCGACGCGCGAGATGATCCGCCCATCGGTCTATGGCCAGGCGATCATCATCCTCGTCTACGTACCGCTGCTCACCCTGACCGGGGTGGAGGGCAAGACGTTCACGCCGATGGCGCTGACCGTCATCCTCGCGCTGGTCTGCGCCTTCGTCCTCTCGCTAACCTTCGTGCCGGCGATGCTCGCCATCTGGCTGTCCAAGCCGGTCGAGGAGAAAGAGGGCCGGATCATGTCGTGGCTCAAGCGCCGCTATGAGCCGGGCCTGACCCGCGCGATGAAGCGGCCGCTCATCACGATCGTGGCCGCCGTGGGCGCGTTCCTGATCGCGATCGGCGCGTTCGCGACGCTGGGGCAGGAGTTCCTGCCACAGCTCGACGAAGGCGACGCGACCGCGCAAGTGCTGCGCGTGCCGGGCACCTCGGTCGAGCAGAGCCAAGCGATGCAATTGCGCGTCGAAAAGGCGATCGCGGCGATCCCGGAGGTGAAGTTCGTCTTCTCCAAGACCGGTACCGCCGAGCTCGCGTCGGACCCGATGCCGCCCAACATCTCCGACACCTTCATCATCATGAAGGACCGCAAGGACTGGGCGAACCCGAAGCTGCCCAAGGCCGAGCTGGTGGCCAAGATCGAGAAGGCGCTGGAAGGGCTTCCCGGCAACGCGTTCGAGATCAGCCAGCCGATCCAGATGCGCTTCAACGAGCTGATCGCGGGCGTGCGCGGCGACATCGCGGTCAAGGTGTTCGGCGACGACACCGATGCGATGAACGCGACCGCCAACCAGATCGCCGGCATCCTGCGCAAGGTGCCGGGGGCGACCGATGTTCGCGTCGAGCAGACCGAAGGCCTGCCGATGCTCGACATCCGGCCCAATCGCGACGCGATGGCGCGGCTGGGCATCACCGCGCAGGTTATGCAGGACACGCTTGCCGCCGCGATCGGCGGACGCGACGCCGGCATGATCTTCGAGGGCGACCGGCGCTTTGCGGTCACCATCCGGCTGACCGATGCGGCGCGTGCCGATCTGCAGACGCTGGGGCAAGTCCCCGTGCCGACGCCGGACGGCGCGTTCGTCCCGCTGGAGAGCATCGCCGATATCGCGGTGACGACAGGCCCGAACCAGATCAGCCGCGAGAACGGCAAGCGCCGCGTGGTGGTTCAGGCCAATGTCCGCGGCCGCGACGTCGCCGGCGTGGTCGAGGACGCCCGGGCACAGATCGCCACGCAGGTCCGGTTGCCGGCGGGCGAATATCTCGAATGGGGTGGCCAGTTCGAGAATCTCCAGTCGGCGAGCCAGCGCCTAATGCTGGTGGTCCCGGCCTGTTTCGCGCTGATCATCCTGCTGCTCTACGGAGCCTTGGGAAGCGTGCGCGATGCGGCGATCGTGTTCACCGGCGTGCCGCTTGCGCTGGTGGGCGGGGTGCTCGCGCTGTTCCTGCGCGGGATGCCCTTCTCGATCACCGCGGCGGTCGGATTCATCGCGCTGTCCGGTATCGCGGTGCTCAACGGGCTGGTCATGGTCACGTCGATCCAGGACCTGATGGCGCGCGGCGTCAGCAGGGCCGAGGCGGCATGGCAAGGCGCGCTCGCACGTCTGAGACCGGTGGTGATGACCGCGCTGGTCGCCTCGCTCGGCTTCGTGCCGATGGCGATCGCGACCGGATCGGGGGCGGAGGTGCAGAAACCGCTCGCCACGGTCGTCATCGGCGGCCTGATCTCGGCGACGCTGCTCACCCTGTTCGTCCTGCCCACGCTCTACGCCCGCTACGGCCGGCGCGAGACCGACGTGGCCGAGGTCGAGCACGAAGAGCCGCGCGGCACGCCGCAACCGGCGCACTAGCAACCTATCGCCCACCGTCGCCCGGCGCGGCGGTGGGCGCTTGTTCGAAAGGGCCATGGGATGGCGGAACAACGAACCGGAGGACAGGAGCATGAGCGGCGAACCTTGTGGCTCGTCCTCGTGCTCAATGCCGGTCTCGCCGGCGGATTGCTGGCGGCGGGTGCGCTTGCGGATTCGAGCGCGCTGATCGCCAACGGGTTGGACAACCTTTCCGACGCGGCGGTCTATACACTCAGCCTTGTCGCGCTTCGCCGCAGCCGGGTGTGGAAGACGCGCGCCGCGATGGCGTCCGGCGTGATGCTGCTGCTGTTCGCGATCGGGGTGCTGATCGATGTCGGCCGCCGCTTCGTCGAAGGGAGCGAGCCGATGGGGCCGATGATGATGGCGATGGCCACGGTCGCGGCGGTGGTGAACTGGGTGTGCCTGCGCAAATTGCAGGGGATCGAAGAGCCCGACGTCAATCTGCGCGCCGCAACCACCTTCAGCTTCAACGACTTCATTTCCAACGGCGGTATCCTGGTCGCCGGGGTGCTGGTGCTGTGGCTCGGGCAGAATTGGCCTGACCTTGTCGTCGGCGTCGCCACCGCATTGGTCGCGATCGGGGGCAGCATCGAAATCCTGCGCGACGCCCGCGCCGAAGGGAGCCGGCCATGACGGACGCCGAAACCCCTCCGCGCAGGCTGCGGCGCCCGTGGACTGCGGAAGACGACGCCGAGTTCCGCCGGCTGGCCGCCGAACGGCAACCACCCGGTGAGATCGCCCGCCAGCTTGGGCGAACGATCGACGCGGTGCGCGGTCGGGCGGTTCATCTCGATATCGTATTGGCCTCTTCGCTTCGGCCCTGGCGTACAACCGTGCGCCGTTCACCGTAGTGCGGATGAGACGATGACAAGCCGGGCGAGGTTGTCCCCTCGCCCGCCCTCTATCTTTTTTCGCAAAATTCCTTATGTGCGCGCCCAATCATGGCAACGCGACTTCCCGAAGCCCCCAAGGTGGGCATGGTGTCGCTCGGCTGTCCCAAGAATCTGGTCGACTCCGAGCGTATCCTGACCAAGCTCCGTTCCGACGGCTATGCCATGTCGGCCGACTATGCCGGCGCCGACGTGGTGCTGGTCAATACGTGCGGCTTCCTGGACAGCGCCAAGGAAGAGTCGCTCGAGGCGATCGGCGAGGCGATTGCCGAGAATGGCCGCGTCATCGTCACGGGCTGCATGGGCAAGGAGGCGGAGGTCATCCGCGCCCGCTTCCCCAACGTCCTCGCGGTCACCGGTGCGCATCAATATGAGGAAGTGGTCGGCGCGGTGCACGACGCGGCGCCGATGCCGCCCAACGCCTTCCTCAACCTGGTGCCCGACAGCGGCCTCAAGCTGACCCCGCGCCATTACAGCTATCTGAAGATCTCGGAGGGCTGCAACCACCGCTGCGCCTTCTGCATCATCCCGGCGCTGCGCGGCGACCTCGTCAGCCGCCGCCCCGACGCGATTTTGCGCGAGGCGGAAAAGCTCGTCGAAGCGGGCACCAAGGAACTGTTGGTCATCAGCCAGGACACGTCGGCCTATGGCGTCGACATCCGCAAGGAACCACGGATGTGGAAGGGCGAGCAAATCGTCCCTCACATGACCGATCTCGCCCGCGAGTTGGGCAAGATCGCACCCTGGGTGCGGCTGCATTACGTCTATCCCTATCCCCATGTCGATCAGGTCATCCCGCTGATGGCCGAGGGGCTGATCCTCCCCTATCTCGACATCCCGTTCCAACATGCCAGCCCCACGGTGCTGCGCACGATGAAGCGCCCGGCGAACGAAGCGAAGGTACTGGAGCGGCTTAAGAACTGGCGCAGCATCGCGCCGGACATCACGATCCGCTCGACCTTCGTCGTCGGCTTCCCCGGCGAGACCGAGGATGATTTCCAGTATCTGCTCGACTGGCTGGACGAGGCTCAGCTCGACCGCGTCGGCGCGTTCCGCTTCGAGCCGGTCGAGGGCGCCGCCGCCAACAACCTGCCCGGCGCGGTGCCGGAAGAGGTCAAGGAAGAGCGCTACGCTCGGATCATGGAAAAGACCGCCGCGATCAGCGCCGCCAAGCTGCAGGCCAAGATCGGCCGCACGCTTGAGGTGATCATCGACGAGGTCGAGGACGATGGCGCCAACGCTCGATCACAGGCCGATGCGCCCGAAATCGACGGCACCGTCTTCCTTCGCGATGCCGGCCATCTGAAACAGGGCGATATCGTCAAGGTCGAGATCGAGGACGCCGACGAGCACGATCTGTACGGCGTGCCGCTGGCCTGATGCTTGCCCGCGCCGCTCTCGCCGCCGCCCTGTGGCTGGCGCTGAGCGGCACGCGACAGGATGACGGGGTGCGCCGCACCCCGGTCGATCCGCTGACCATCGCCGACGATGATTTCGCCCGCCACCGCGATCCGGCGGAATGGCGTGGCTTGGCGGTCAGCCAGATCGAATTCCGCGAGGAACGCGGCGCCTGGCGCCTGTTCCGTATCGCCAACACCAAGAAACCGCGTGGCCCGCTGTGGTTCGTGCCCCACGATAACGAGAATGCCGGGTTCGAAGCCGCCCTTGCCGGCGTCCGCAAACATGGCGGCGTGGTGATCGCGGTCGACTCGGGGATCGTCGAGGACGGCCGCCGCCGCAACGGCGCGGTCGACCGCGGCCGCCCGATCGATCCCAACCGCAATTTCCGCGACGGCTATCCCCGCTACGCCAACACCGTCCTTGCCGACTATCGCAGCGGCGCCCGTCCGATCATCGCGCTGCACACCAATTCGCCCGGCTTCGACATCTCCTCGTCGAGCTGTAACCAGTCCGACCCGCCCGGCCGGGGCGAAGTCTCGATCCGTTTCTGCGACGATGTGATGCAGCCCTCCCCATCGCGGAGCCGCACCTGGCCGTTCGATGACGACGATACACTGGCCTATGTGCCCTGGCGCAGCGGCACATCGCCGGCGACGGCATGGTGCGGTCGAGCACTCGACAAGGCCGATTTCAATGTCGTGTTCGAGCGGGTCGGCGTCACCGACGGCTCGCTGTCCAACTACGCACTGCTGCACGGGCTGGACTATGTGAACTTCGAAACGCGGGAGCGCGGCCTCGATCCGATGGTGCTGGCGGAGAGCCGCAGCCGCCTTTCCGCGATGATCGATCGCGCGCTCACCCTCTGCCTTCGCCGATAGCGCTTGGCGGCCAGCCCACAGGATGTTTACATCACCGCAATGACCGACCTCTCCCCGCTGCTTCAGCCCGATCGCGGCCAGCCCGCGCGCATCATCCACGTCGTCCATCCCGACAAATGGACCGAATGGCTCAAGGGCCAGCCGGTACGCGTCCGCACCGCGATCACCGCCAACAAGGTGGTGGGCAAGGCCGGCAACCGTGCGGTGCTGCCTGGCGACAAGGACGATGACTGGTCGATGCTGCTGGTTTGCGACGAGGCGGAAACCTCGCCCTACCGCATAGCCTCGCTCGGCGAGCAATTGCCGGAGGGGACCTATCGTCTCGCTTCCGGCGAACCCGGCGCGGCGATGCTCGGCTGGGTACTCGCCCAGTATCGCTTCGACCGTTATCGCAAGGACGAGAACCCGGTCGGTCCCCGCACGCTGTTGACGGGTGAGCCGGGCCGGATCGAAGAGACGCTGCGCCTCGCCGCCGCGACCTTCAAGGTGCGCGATCTGGTCAATACCGCCGCCGCCGACCTTGGCCCCGCCGAACTGGAGGCCGAAGCCGCCGCGCTCGCCAAGGCGAATGGCGCGACGCTTAGTATCACGCGAGGCGACGCGCTGGAGCAGGGATATCCGATGATCCACGCGGTCGGCATGGCCGCCGCGCGTGGGCGCGAGCCGCGCCTGATCGAGCTGGAATGGGGCGACCCCAAGCATCCGCGCCTCGCGCTGGTCGGCAAGGGTGTGTGCTTCGACACCGGCGGTCTCGACATTAAGCCGAGCGCGGGCATGCGCCTGATGAAGAAGGATATGGGGGGTGCCGCCCACGCGCTGGCGCTCGCCGGCGTGGTGATGGCGCAGCGCCTTCCCGTCCGCCTCCACCTCCTCATCCCGGCAGTCGAGAATGCGGTCGCGGGCAACGCCTTCCGTCCCGGAGACGTGCTCAAAACGCGCAAGGGCCTTACGGTCGAGAACACCAATACCGACGCCGAGGGGCGGCTGATCCTGGGCGACACGCTCGCCAAGGCGGTCGAAGCCAAGCCCGACCTGATCCTCGACTTCGCCACACTGACCGGTGCGGCGCGGGTTGCGCTCGGCCCGGAGCTTCCGGCGCTGTTTGCCAACACCGATGCGCTGGCAAACGATCTGCTCGATCACGGCATTGCGCAGAAGGACCCGCTGTGGCGCCTTCCGCTCTGGGACGGCTACGACGAGATGCTGAAGTCGGACATCGCCGACATGGTCAATTCCGCCGACGGCCCCTTTGCCGGACCGATCACCGCCGCGCTGTTCCTTCGCCGGTTCGTGCCCAAGCAGATCGCTTGGGCGCATTTCGACCTGTTCGCCTGGCGCCCCACGCCCAAGCCAGGCCGCCCCAAGGGCGGCGATGCGATGAGCCTTCGCGCGGTCTGGTCGATGCTCAAGGCACGCTATCCGTCCTAGTCGATATGCTCCATCCCCGGAGCATCGACTGCCACCCAGGCGAATTTGCGCTCTTCATAGACCGAGTGGACGGGCGGAGCGAAGGCGTGCGGATCGGCGAACGCGCCGAGCGCGACCGCGATCACATCCGGCTGGCCATCGAATGTGTACCAGACCGTCGATCCGCAGTGGGTGCAGAAGTGGAAGCTGCCGACCCCACCCTCATCGCCCGTCCGCTGCCACATGCGGTCTCGCCCGAGGTGACGACATTCTCGGCGGCGAAACGGGCCTGCGCGGCGAACGTGCTGCCGCTGCGCCGTTGGCACGCCAGGCAGTGACAGACCGAAATCCGCACCGGTTCGCCCGAACAGGCCGCCGTCACCGCACCGCACCCGCAACTCGCCACCCGCATCGCCTACTCTCCCGTCGTCCTGCCCAACCCTAAGCAATATCGCGATTCTACGCCATTACCCGGCTCGACTTCCCCGCCACGGGGCGCCAGAAAGGCGGCATGACGACGCTTCGCAACGGTGGCCGCATCCTGGTCGACAATCTCGTGGCCCAGGGCTGCGATCGTATTTTCCACGTTCCCGGCGAAAGCTTCCTTGCAGTGCTCGACGCGCTGCACGACGTGCCCGAAATCGATCTCGTCACCTGCCGGCAAGAGGGGGGCGCCGCGTTCATGGCCTGCGCCGACGGCACGATGACCGGCAAGCCCGGCGTCTGCTTCGTCACGCGCGGCCCGGGCGCGACCAACGCCAGCATCGGCGTCCATGTCGCGATGCAGGATTCGCAGCCGATGCTGTTGTTCATCGGCGACGTCGATCGCTCGATGCGCGACCGCGAGGGCTTTCAGGAAGTCGATTTCCCCGCGATGTTCGCCCCGCTCGCCAAATGGGCGACCCGGATCGAGGATGCCCGCCGCATCCCCGAGTATGTGGCCCGCGCCTGGAACGTCGCGATCAGCGGACGCCCCGGTCCGGTGGTGATCGCGCTGCCCGAGGACATGCTGCTCGATGAGGTCGAGGCGCTGGATCGGCCGGTCTCAACCCCCTACCCGCTGATGCCCGACGTCAATGAGGAAGCGGCGCACCAGATCGTCGAGCGTATCCGCACCGCGAAACGCCCGATGGCAATCGTCGGCGGCGCGGGCTGGGACGTTTCGACCGGCCTCCACTTCGCGGCCTTCGCCGAGCGCTGGGGCATCCCGGTCGCGGGCGCCTTCCGCCGTCAGGACGCGATCGCGAACACCTCCCCAGCCTGGGCCGGCAATCTCGGCTATGGCCCCAACCCCAAGCTAACCCAGCGCATCCGCGATGCCGATGTGCTTCTGGTCGTCGGCGCGCGGCTCGGTGAAGCGACCACCGACGGCTATACGCTCGTCACGCCCGACCACCCCGGCCAAACGCTGATCCATGTCCACCCGGACCCGGAAGAGCTCAACCGCGTCTATCACGCCGACATGGCGGTATGCTGCGACGTCGGAATCTTCGCCGACATGCTCTCCAGCCTGAAGCCATTGGACACGCCCTTTCCGGATGGTGCCGAAGCCCATGCCGACTGGCTCGACTGGTCCACGCCCAAGCCACGCGAGGGCGTCACCCTCGACCTCGGCCAATGCGTCGCCGCGATGCGCGAGCGGCTGGGACCGGACGACGCGATCATCTGCAACGGCGCGGGCAATTTCTCGGGCTGGTGGCACCGCTATTGGCATTACGGCGCCCAGCCGACCCAGCTCGCTCCCACCTCCGGCGCGATGGGTTATGGTACCCCCGCCGCGGTCGCCGCCGCGCTCCGCCACCCCGACCGGCTCGCCGTCGCGCTCGCCGGCGACGGCGACTTCATGATGAACGGCCAGGAACTCGCCACCGCGATCCAGCACGACGCGAACATGCTGGTGCTGATCATCGACAACGGCGCCTATGGCACGATCCGCATGCATCAGGAGCGCGAGTTCCCCGCGCGCCTGTCCGGCACCACGCTGCACAATCCCGATTTCGCCGCGCTCGCCCGCGCCTATGGCTGCTGGGCCGAAACCGTGGTCAAGACCGACGAGTTCGCGCCGGCGCTGGATCGCGCACTGGCGCAGAGCGGCGTCCGCCTGCTGCACCTCAAGACCGATGTGGAGTTCATCACCCCCGGCACCACGATCACCGCGATCCGGGGGTAAGGGAGGTCAGGCCGCGACCAGCGCCCGCTTTTCGGCCATCGCGGCGGTGACCGCCTCGCCCGCCCAACGCTCGCACAGCCCGACCGAGCGCGCGAACGCCTTGACGAACCCCTTGGCGTAGATGCGTCCGGGGATCATCTCGAACTGCTCGTCCTCGATCGCGTGGAGATAGCGGATCGGCACGCGCGTCTGCGCGGCGACCTGCTCGATCGTCATCTCGCGCTCACGGCGCGCCTGTGCGAGCACATAGCCCAGGCTGCCGCGCGGTTCGACGCGCCACTCGCCATGAGCGAAAGGAAGTACTGGATGTTCGGCAACGGCGTTGATCACGAGTCGAGCCCCCCGGATGGCTGACTTGCGCCGGGAAAAGCCCGGCCCGAAAGCAGGATAATGCACAACGAAAGTTAACGAGTCGAATCGGCCCATCCATGAAAAAGGGCCGCTTCCCGCAGGAAACGGCCCCTAATCCGTCTTTTATGCGGATTTGTTGCAAGTTCAGATATCGTCGCCGAGCGCGCCCTTGACCTTGCCGGCGAACTGCTGAGCCTTGCCTTTCAGCTCCTGCTTCTCACCGTCCGCGCGCGTTTCGGGGTCCTTGCTGTGCTGCTTGGCCTTGCCGATCGCTTCGTTGACGTTGCCTTTGATCTTGTCGACGAGTTCGCCCATGATGGCCTCCTGTGATTGGTGGGTTCGGACTATCCAATCGATGGGGGATGGAACGGTTCCTGAAAGGCGCCAGAGCGTGGCGGATCTGCGGCGTGCCTGACCGTATCGCGGAGCTGTACCAGCGCCACGCCCACGCGTTCGATGCCGCGCGCCGCAGAAGCTTTCCCGAACGCATCTGGCTCGACCGCCTGATCCGGCACCTGCCCAAGGACGGCGACCTGCTCGATCTGGGTTGCGGCGGCGGCGAGCCGCTCGCGCGCTACCTCATCGACCGCGGCTTTCACCTGACCGGGGTCGATATCGCGCCGACGATGGTCCACCTCGCCCACACCCGCTTCCCGCGCCATCGCTGGATCGAAGCGGACATGCGCAAGTTCGGCGCCGAATCGAGCATCTATGACGGCATCATCGCCTGGAGCAGCCTGTTCCACCTCGACGTCGAATGGCAGGAGAAGCTCATCCCGCGCATCGCCGTCTGGCTCAAGCGCGGTGGGGTCGCGCTGCTCAACACCGGCCCCGCGCGCGGCATCGCGATCGGTGAGCTGGAGGGCGAGGAGCTGTTCCACGCCAGCCTCGCCCCCGCCGAATATCGCGCCCTGTTCGCCAGCTGCGGCCTTGCCGTGATCGCCCACCGCATCGAGGATCCCGATTGCGGCGGCATGACCGTGTGGCTGGTGGGACGAGTCTAGATCAGGCCCGCCAGCGGGCTCGACGGATCGGCATAGCGGCGCTTGGCCATACGCCCCGAAAGATAGGCCAGCCGCCCGCCCTCGACCGCAAGCCGCATCGCGCGCGCCATCATGATCGGCTCCTTGGCCTCGGCGATCGCGGTGTTCATCAATACGCCGTCGCAACCCAGCTCCATCGCCACCGCCGCGTCGCTCGCCGTGCCCACGCCCGCATCGACCAGCACCGGCACCTTGGCGCCTTCGACGATCAGGCGGATCATCACCTGGTTCTGGATGCCCAACCCCGATCCGATCGGCGCGCCCAGCGGCATGATCGCCACCGCGCCGGCATCCTCCAGCCGCTTCGCCGCGATGGGATCATCGGCGCAATAGACCATCGGCTTGAAGCCTTCATTGGCGAGAATCTCGGTCGCGCGTAGTGTCTCGAGCATGTCGGGATAGAGCGTCTTGGCCTCGCCCAGCACCTCGAGCTTGACCAGCTCCCAGCCACCCGCCTCGCGCGCCAGCCGCAGCGTGCGGATCGCGCTGTCGGCGTCGAAGCAGCCGGCGGTATTGGGAAGGTAGGTGATCTTCTTGGGATCGATATAGTCCATCAGCATCGGCGCATTGGGATCGCTGACATTCACCCGGCGCACCGCAACGGTCACGATCTCCGCGCCCGACGCCTCGACCGCCGCCGCGTTCTGCTCATAATCCTTGTACTTGCCGGTCCCGACGATCAGCCGTGAGTGGAAGGTCTTGCCGGCGACGGTCCAGGTGTCGTCACTCACGGCTGCGGCATGATCGCCACCACCAACGAAATGGACGATCTCCAGCTCGTCGCCATCCTCGACCAGGACCTGCGCCAGCGTCGATCGCGGCACCACCTCCAGGTTGCGCTCGACCGCCACCTTTTCTGGCGCGAGGCCCAGCTCCGATGCAAGCTGCGCGAGCGTGATGCCGCCCGCAACGCGGCGATGCTCGCCGTTGACCGTGATGGTGATCGTGCCGTCGCTGTGAGTCTGCATACTGGATACTGGTCCTTTCGCTGGGGCGCGATATAGCGACTGGCGCAAAAGCTCAAATGCGGGAGTCGGCATGACGGATACGATCTACGTACTCAACGGGCCGAACCTGAACCTGCTCGGCATGCGCGAGCCGGAAATCTACGGTTCGGACACGCTCGACGACATCGCCGGGATGCTCGAGGATCGCGGTCGCGAACTCGGCCTGTCGATCGATATGCGCCAGTCGAATCACGAAGGCCATCTGATCGACTGGATGCACGAGGCGCAGGCGCGCGACGCGAAGGCGATCCTGCTCAACTCCGGCGCCTATACCCACACCTCGCTGGCGCTGTACGACTGCATCCGATCGATCCGCACGCCGGTGATCGAAGTCCATATCTCCAACCCGCACGCGCGTGAGGAATATCGCCGCCACAGCTATGTCGGAATGGCGGCAAAAGGGACCATCGCCGGCTTCGGTGCGCTGTCCTACGTGCTGGCGCTGGAAGCCGCCGCGCGTCTTTGACAGCCAGGACCCGTTTGCAAGCGGGTCCATCTTGACTAAGAGGCGCGTTTGCAAGCGGGGCCTGCATCAACTAGCGGGCGCGCTCTGAATTTCGAGGTCGCATGAGCGAAGAGAACAAAAAGAACATGCACGTGGATATCGAACTGGTGCGCCAGCTCGCCGCCGTGCTCGACGAAACCAACCTGACCGAGATCGAGGTCGAGGACGGCGACCGCAAGGTTCGCGTCGCGCGTAAGGTCAGCGCCGCGCCGGTCGCCTATGCCGCGCCCGCCCCGATCGCCGCGCCGGTTGCCGCCGCGCCCGCATCGATGCCGTCGGATCCCGCGTCGATAACCCCGGCGCATGAGAATGCGGTCAAGTCGCCGATGGTCGGCACCGTTTACCTCTCCGGCGAACCCGGCGCCAAGCCGTTCGTCGCGGTGGGCAGCCAGGTCAAGGCCGGCGACACGCTGGTGATCGTCGAGGCGATGAAGGTGATGAACCCGATCGCCGCGCCGCATGGCGGCACCGTCAAGGCGATCCTGATCGAGAACGGCCAGCCGGTCGAATTCGATCAGCCGCTCGTCGTGGTCGAGTAACGCGCCTTGCCAGAAATCAAAAAGCTCCTGATCGCCAATCGCGGCGAAATAGCGTTGCGCATCCATCGCGCATGCCATGAAATGGGGATCAAGACGGTCGCGGTCCATTCGACCGCGGATGCCGACGCGATGCATGTCCGCCTCGCCGATCAGGCCGTCTGCATCGGCCCTCCGGCCGCGGCGGATTCGTATCTCAACATCCCCAACATCATCTCGGCCGCCGAAATCTCGGGCGCCGACGCGATCCATCCGGGCTATGGCTTCCTCTCGGAAAACGCCAAGTTCGCCGAGATCGTCGAACTGCATAACCTGATCTTCGTTGGGCCGAAGCCCGAACACATCCGCACGATGGGCGACAAGGTCGAAGCCAAGCGTACCGCCGGCGCGCTCGGCCTGCCGCTCGTCCCCGGTTCGGACGGCGCGATCAGCGACGTCGAGGAAGCCAAGAAGCTGGCGGCCGAGATCGGCTATCCGGTGATCATCAAGGCCGCATCGGGCGGCGGCGGTCGCGGCATGAAGGTCTGCAACGACCCCGACCAGTTCGAAACGCTGATGCAGCAGGCGGGCAGCGAGGCGAAGGCCGCATTCGGCGACGCCACCGTCTATCTCGAGAAGTATCTCGGCAATCCGCGCCACATCGAGATCCAGGTGTTCGGCGACGGCAATGGCAATGCCATCCATCTGGGCGAGCGCGATTGCTCGCTCCAGCGCCGTCACCAGAAGGTGCTTGAGGAAGCCCCCTCCCCGGTCCTCTCGGCTGAGGAACGCGACCGCATCGGCGGCATCTGCGCCAAGGCGATGGCCGACATGGGCTATCGCGGCGCGGGCACGATCGAGTTCCTGTGGGAAAATGGCGAGTTCTACTTCATCGAGATGAACACGCGGCTTCAGGTCGAACATCCGGTGACCGAGGCGATCACCGGCCTGGACCTCGTCCGCGAACAGATCCGCGTCGCCGAGGGGCATCCGCTGACCCTGCGCCAGCAGGACGTCCAGTTCCGCGGCCACGCGATCGAATGCCGCATCAACGCGGAAGACCCGCGCACCTTCGCGCCTTCGCCGGGACTGGTGAAGGCCTATCACGCGCCAGGCGGCATGAACGTTCGCGTCGATAGCGGCCTCTACACCGGCTACAAGGTGCCACCCTATTACGACAGCATGATCGCCAAGCTGATCGTCTATGGCACCACTCGCCAGGGCGCCTTGCGCCGCCTGCGCCGCGCGCTCGAAGAGTTCGTGATCGAGGGCGACGGGATGAAGACCACGATCCCGCTGCACCAGGCGTTGCTCGACAACCCGCAATTCCAGCAGGGCGACTATACGATCAAGTGGCTGGAAGAGTGGCTGGCGCGCGAGGAAGAGAAGGGCTGAGGATCAGGCGAGCGTTGCTCGCCCCGCGATCCTCAGGATCGAATCGACTACGCCCAGCACCCCGGCAACGCCGTGCAGCACGTCGTTCATCGCATCGATCCGCTTGGCTGCCTTCTTGATCTCGATTCCCGCGTTGCGGATCGATGCGAGCTGGCTGCCCAGCGCATCGGTCGCGGTGGCGAACGCGGCAGCCTGAAGCTTGATGATACGGCTGTTGATCTTGCGGTATTCGGCGGCGAGCCGCTGGCGCTCATCCGCGCTGTTCGCGTCGAGCCGTCGCGCCTGAAGCGCGTCGCGAATGCCCTCCAGCTCCGCGACGATCTGGTCGATGCTGCTGTCTGGCATTATCGTGCCTCCTGCACGCTGGCGCGCGCCTTCGCGAGCCGCTGGTCAATCTGCTCGATCCAGTAGAGCGCCGCGCCGTCCTTGCTCTTCGCCGCCGCGCTGTGCGCTTCGGCCAGCGCGAACAGGCTGTCGCGCAGGCTGGCCAGCGCATAGAGTTGCGCGTCGCGCGCATCCAGCGCCTTGCTGTAATCCTGGATCACCGCGCGCCGCTGGTCGCGCGTCCCTTGCTTCACACTGCCATACTCGTCCGCCGCTATTCCATCCAACCGCTCCCGCCACTGCGTCTCGACGATGCCCGACAGCGTTCCCTTGCCCGGTCCAGCGACCAGGTCGCCCATTCCCCGCACCAGTGCCTGAAAGGCCGGATCAACATCACGCATGATCGACTGGGTCTTGCGCTCCGCTCCGGCCTGAACCGCCGCGCCAAAGGCCGTGAACGCGCTCGCCGAATCCCGGGGGAGCCGCACGTGCAGCGCGCCATTCTGCAGCGCGCCGCCGACTCCAGCGAGCCGCGTATAGGCTTCATCCGAACGCTTGGTGTCGCTCAGGTCCTGAAGCGCCGCCAGATAGGCGTCGATCTGATCGAATGCCGTATTCCACCGCGTCGCCGTGTCGCGCGTGATCAGCGGCGCCAGCGCATCGTCGCTCGGCGCCGCGCTTTCATCGAGCAGCCCCTCGATCGCGCTGTCTCGCCCGGTGGTGTTGATCGTTGCAAAGGCGCTGGCCGATTCGGTTCGGGTCTGAGCCGCCCCCGTACGGATCGCGCCGATATTGCCGCTCAGTACCGGGGCTGAGGGTACGCACCCCGCCAAAAACAGACCGATGGCCGACGCCAATATCGCCGAACGCGTGCTCATGCCTTCCCCCTCCCGCCGACGGCGGGCCCTTCGAACCAGAAGCGGAAACTCGCAACACGCGCGCCCTCATATACGGCTGCGTAACGATCGGCGTCACTTGAAATAGTGACAAGCCGCGCCGCCGTATCAATCCGGCAGGATCGCCCAGGGACGCACCGGGAACGTCCCCATATGCCGCACCTTCGGCGGCACAGCCGAGAAACGGAAACCGCTCGCAGGCAGTTCACCCAGCCGCGTCATATGCTCGACGATCGGGATGCCAGCACCCAGCAAGACGCTATGCACCGGCCGGGTATTCTCGGACACATTGTCGATATTGAACGAATCGACCCCGACCAGCCGCGCACCCTGGTCGCGCAGATACACCGCTGCCGCCTCGGTCAGATGCGGATGCCCCTCGAAATACTGGTCGGTACGCCAGTGTCGGTCCCAGCCGGTATGCACCAGCACGGCCTTGTCGCGCACGTCGGTCGCGGCGAACACGGCCCAATCGATCGCACGATCCGCCGCGCCCTCGACGCGGACCACAACACCCTCGCAATCCGCCACGCGCGCCAGCGGCAGATCGGCGAGGTCATGGCCGTCGGCATAGCGGTGATAGGGCGTGTCGAGATAGGTGCCGGTGTTGCCCACCAGCTCGATCCGGTCGATCTGGAACTCGGTCCCCTCGGCATAGAACCCGCGCGAAGCTTCTCGCGACAGATGGTCGCAGATCAGTGGCGCGGGCAGCCCCTTATAGGTGATCATCCCCGCCTCGATCACATGGCTAAGGTCGATCAGCCGTGCACCCGGCGCAACCGGCGCTTCCGCGATTTCCCCGCGCTTATGCCGTTCCTCGATGATCCGCTTGTTGAGGATGCGCACCTCGCCCACCATCAGCAGCCGCAGGTCGGCGATCACATAGCGGGCAAGCTCGGCGTCATCGATCTCGTCGCCCTCGATATCCAGGCGAAAATCCTGCCCCTGCACCCCGCCGCCATTGGTGAAGCTCACCTCGAAATCGAAGCACACCCGCTTTTCCGTCATCGCCATTCCTTCACCGCTGGCACCCGTGCCATTCCGCCCTATGTAGGCACGCGATCCAGTTGGGGAATGCATGATGAAGGCGACCATCTATCACAATCCGCGCTGCTCCAAGTCGCGGGAAGCGCTCGCGCTGCTCAACGATGCGGGTGCCGAGGTGACGGTGGTGGAGTATCTCAAGACCCCGCCGTCGCGCGACGAACTCGCACGGCTCTATGCGAAGGCGGGTATTTCGCCCCGCGACGGGCTGCGCAAGGCGGAGGACGGCGCGAAGCCGCTCAAGGATGCGTCGGACGATGCGATCCTCGACGCGATGGCCGCCGACCCGATCCTGATCGAACGTCCGCTGGTGGAAACCGAAAAGGGCGTTCGCCTCGGCCGTCCGCCCGAAGCGATCCGCGAGATCCTCTAGCCCGGCTCGCCGGTCATTTCGTCGGTCACGTCGATCTTGGTGCCATAAAGATAGCGGGCGACGCCATTCTCGGCGACGACATCGGCGGTCACACGCATCCAGCGCAGTTCGCCATCCGCCCGCCGGATTCGCGCTTCGAAGGTGAAGCTTCCGCACGCCGCGATCGCCGAGTTGCGCAGCCGCGCCAGTTCCGCCTGCGATTCGGGAAGGTACATCGCGACGATCGCATCCCGATCGAGCGCACCGGCACGCGGTAGCCCGAACAGGTCGTACACCCCGTCGCTCCAGGTCAGCGAATCATCGCGCAGGTCGCACTGCCAGGCGGCCTGAATCGGCATCACCTGCGCCTGTGTATCGCGTACCCCGTGCATAGGGCCGCGTTAGCACCCAAGGGACTAAAGTCCAGTTAGCGGCTCATTCAGGTTCGGGCGGCAACCGCTCGAACACCCATTCGTGGCTCTCGCGCACCAGTGCCGGAACCGGGCGCCCTCTCCCGTCGCGCGACGGCTTGAAGCGGAACCGCTCGCGGATCAGCCGACAGGTCAGCGCATCCAGCCTTGGGATACCGCTCGATCCCACCACATCGCATTCCGGCACCCGCCCGTCGGTCTGGACCAGGAACAGCACGGTCACCCGGCCCCCGATCCCGGCATCCGCCAGATCCTCGGGATAGTCCGAGTCGCGAATGCGGCCGCGAATCTGCCGCGGCGGCGTCGCGTCGGGATCGCCCGCTCCGTCGCCATCCCCGCTGCCGCCCCCGCCAAAGCCATTGCCCTGCCCGCCTGCTCCCGTTCCGGGTCCGGCTACCTCCGCGGCGCCGCTCGTCGCCTCCGCCGCGTCGGCTGGCTTTTCCGCGGCGATCACGAGCGGCTGCACGACGATGGGAACCACCGGCTTGGGCGCCACCACCTCGGTCGCGCGCGAGCGCAGATTGGGCGGGGCAGCCTCTCCCGAGGGCCGCGTATTGCGCTCGGGCATCCGTTCCACCTTCGCCTTGGGTTCCGGCTCGGGCAGGATGTCGAACAAAGCGACTCCGGTTTCGTCTCCGCTCAGGCGTTCGCGCACGGCCAGCCCCAGCGCGAGGATCGCGCCCAGCGCACATGTCACCGCCAACGCAGCCACCGCGCCGCCCGCCCGTTCGCGCGGACTCGAGAGCATGATCGCCGTCATGCACGCCTAAACGCACAAATCGCCTGAACCGTCGCTTTCCGTGGGGGTGACGAACCGCTTCGCCCCCGCTATGCGCGCGGCCATGACTCAGATCACGCCCGAGATCGTCGCCGAACACGGCCTGTCCCCCGAGGAATATGAGCGCGTCCTGCACGCGATGGGCCGCGAGCCCAACCTCACCGAGCTGGGCATCTTCTCGGTGATGTGGTCCGAGCATTGCAGCTACAAGTCGAGCCGCATCCACTTGAAGAAGCTCCCGACCGAGGCGCCCTGGGTGATCTGCGGCCCCGGCGAGAATGCGGGCGTCATCGACATCGGCGACGGCCAGGCCGCCATCTTCAAGATGGAGAGCCACAATCACCCGTCTTACATCGAACCCTATCAGGGCGCGGCGACCGGCGTCGGCGGCATCCTGCGCGATGTGTTCACCATGGGCGCGCGTCCGGTCGCGAACATGAACGCGCTGCGCTTCGGCCGACCCGATCACCCCAAGATGAAGCATCTCATCTCCGGCGTGGTCCATGGCATCGGCGGCTATGGCAATTGCGTCGGCGTCCCGACCGTCGGCGGCGAGGTCAATTTCCACAAGGCCTATGACGGCAACATCCTGGTCAACGCGATGACCGTGGGCGTCGCCCAGACCGACAAGATCTTCTACTCGGCCGCATCGGGCGTCGGCAATCCGATCGTCTATGTCGGTTCGAAGACCGGTCGCGACGGCATCCATGGCGCGACCATGGCCAGCGCGGACTTCGGCGAGGATGCCGATGCCAAGCGCCCGACCGTCCAGGTCGGCGACCCCTTCACCGAAAAGCTGCTGATCGAGGCGTGCCTCGAACTGATGGCCTCCGATGCGATCGTCGCGATCCAGGATATGGGCGCGGCCGGCCTCACCTCCTCTTCGGTCGAGATGGCGTCCAAGGGCGGCGTCGGCATCGAGTTGATCATGGACGACGTGCCGCAGCGCGAAACCGGCATGACGCCGTACGAAATGATGCTGTCGGAGAGCCAGGAGCGCATGCTCATGGTGCTCAAGCCCGGCCGTGAAGCCTTCGCCGAAGCGATCTTCCGCAAATGGGAGCTGGACTTCGCGGTCATTGGCCATGTCACCGACACCGGCCGCATGGTGCTCAAGTGGAAGGGCGATACCGTCGCCGACATCCCGCTCGCCCCGCTCGCGGACGAAGCGCCGCTCTACGACCGTCCGCACGTACCCACGCCCAAGCCCGCCGAGCTTTCGGACGAACCGGAAAGCACCGACATCGTCGCCGATCTGGTCAAGCTGATGGGGTCGCCCGACATCGCGTCGCGCCGCTGGATCTGGGAGCAGTATGACCACATGGTCGGCGCCGACACCGTCCAGCGCCCCGGCGGCGATGCCGCGGTCGTCCGCGTCCACGATACCCAAAAGGGCCTCGCGATCACCACCGATTGCACCCCGCGTTACTGCTTCGCCGACCCGGTCGAGGGCGGCAAGCAGGCGGTGGCCGAGGCTTGGCGCAACCTGACCTCGGTTGGCGCGACCCCGCTCGCGATCACCAACTGCCTCAACTTCGCCAATCCGCAGCGCCCTGAGATCATGGGCCAGATCGTCGGCTGTCTTGAGGGCATGGGCGATGCCTGCCGTGCGCTCGACTTCCCGATCGTGTCGGGCAACGTCAGCCTCTACAACGAGTCCAAGGCCACCGGGGGCGGCTCGGCGATCCTGCCCACCCCCGCGATCGGCGGTGTCGGCATCCTCGCCGACTGGTCGAAGTCGATGACCATCGGCTTCAAGGCGACCGGCGACGCGATCATCGCGGTCGGCGAGCGCGGCGGCCACCTCGGCCAGTCGATCTGGCTGCGCGAAATCCATGGCCGCGAGGAAGGCCCGCCCCCGCCCGTCGACCTGAAGGCCGAGAAGCGCACCGGTGACTTCGTCCGCGCGATGATCGGCCGCGGCGTCGTCAACGCCGTCCATGACGTCTCCGACGGCGGCCTCGCCGTGACGCTCGCCGAAATGGCGCTGGCGTCGGGCATCGGCGCGATGATCGATCAGGCGCAGCCGTTCGGCGTCGCCGGCAGCTTCTTCGGCGAAGATCAGGGCCTCTATCTCGTCACGGTTCCGGACGAAGCTCTGACCGAGTTCCTGAGCGCGGCCGCCGAAGCCGATGTCCCCGCCGACCCGCTCGGCCGCACGATCAAGGACCGGCTGATCTTCGAGCTGGACGAGGGCGACTGGTGCGTGTCGCTCGACGATCTGCGCACCGCCCATGAGGCCTTCTTCCCGAACCTGATGGGTCCGGCGGCGACCTGAACGTCTAGCGAATGACCTGACGCGCGGCTTCGTCGATCGGCCAGGCCGCCGTCACGCGGTTCCGGCCCGCGCGCTTCGAGTCATAGAGCGCGGCGTCGGCGCGTTCTATCAGACGCTGGCCGGACTCGCTGTCGATCTCGGTCATGCGCGCCGCGCCGATGCTCACCGTCACGCGGCCGTCCGGCGCCGGGGAGGTCAGCGCCAGCGCCTCGACGCTGGCACGCA
Organism: Sphingomonas sp. GW821-FHT10C01; assembly: GCF_059415525.1. Classification (NCBI taxonomy): domain Bacteria; kingdom Pseudomonadati; phylum Pseudomonadota; class Alphaproteobacteria; order Sphingomonadales; family Sphingomonadaceae; genus Sphingomonas; species Sphingomonas sp. GW821-FHT10C01. Next base: position 2,328,083 of record NZ_JBWKNK010000001.1, read on the forward strand.
TCGCTTCCGCCACGTCGAGCGCCTCGGCCGGACTGGCGCCCGGCAGGATCGCCGCGAACTCCTCGCCGCCATATCGCGCCACCACATCGGTCGCCCGCGTCGCGCACGACTGAAGCGCCTCCGCGACGTCGCGCAACCGCTCGTCCCCGGTCTGATGGCCCAGCGTATCGTTGAGCAGCTTGAAGTGATCGATGTCGATCATCAGCAGGGCCAGGCCCTGCCCCCCTCGCCCCGCGCGCACCAGTTCGCGGCGCAGCGCTTCGTCGAACTGACGACGATTGGGCAGCCCGGTCAGCGCGTCGATCTGTGACAACTGCGCCAGTTGGTCGCGTTCGCTCATCCCGCGCAACTGGGTCAGCACCGCCCGCAGACCGTAGCCCAGCGTCGCCGCGACGCAGCCTGCGATCGCCAATGCGGGCGCTTCAGGCACCAGGGCCGCCGACACGATCAGCAGGCTCAACGGCAGGATCAGCGGGCTTCCTGTCCTCGCCACCCGGACAAGCATCGGGTTGCCGGTTTGAGCTGGCGCCACGTCCAGCCTGCTCAATGCAAGAACGCTCAGCAGGATGAACGGCAACCCCACCCCAACGCTGACAAGCGTGCTCGAGCTTTCGTCGACAAGGTGATTATAGCTCGCGGCGGCAAGCAGATAGACCCCGGAGAAGGCCGCAAGCACCCCGAACAGCCTGCGCTCCACCTCAACCGCGCTCGCGCGGTACCGGAAGAGCGCGAACACCGCGATGAAGACGTTCTGGATGTCGAACATTATCGCCAGCGCGCGTGCGCCCGCCTCGTCGCTGACGCCCGAAATATGGACGAAGCTGAAGATATAGGCCCCGAACAGCGCGCCCAACAGCAGCGCCAGTGCCCCGTCCACCAGCCGCGCCGGCCATGGATCCCCATCGGGACTCGCCAGCATGAAGACCAAAGGCACACCATAGAGAACGAACAACAGCATCGAGATCGCACCCGTGCCCACGGCATCCGAGCCCGTCAGCGCGCCCAGCAGCTGCCATCCGACCCCCAGGCTCCAGAAGAGCATCGCGGCGGCCAACTGTGTCCAGGCCAGCCGCTCGCGGCCGTTGCTGCGTTGCGCGCGCCATCCGCATGCCAGCGCCGCGATCAGCGCCGCCAGCGTCTCGCACCCAAGCGTGCCGAGCGCGAGCGGGTCCGTCGTCATCAACGCCACGAAGATATGCGCGGGAATGAAGACAAATGGCAGGGCCACCGCCAGCCGGGCCGCGACCGCGCCGGTGCGTGCGGCAACCATCGTGCCGTGCTCGGCGACCGAATCTGGCGCACTCGCACTCATCCTGCCCACACTATGTGCGCACGGTTAATAGTTGCATAGCGGCGCTGGCGGCAGGTTGGTGTTTTCCTACCGCGTCGATTTGTGCCACCTTCCGCTTGAAGCCGGCCGGATGGGCACAATTCCGGCCTCGCGCGCGTTAGGGGCGAGACGTTTGTGACTTTCTGAACGGATCACGGGAGGAACGACAGCAAGTGACCGCCGGCTATTCCTCGACACCGCTCGCCGATAAGCTGGGGTTCAAGCCCGGCATGCGCGCCTTCATTGCCGACATGCCGGCCAGCGTCCGCGCGGAAATCGCGCTCGACTCGCTTGGGCTGGAACTGCTCGCGGCGCCCGGCGCCGGCATCGATGTCGCGCACGTCTTCGTCACCGAGCGCGCCCGGCTCGACTGCGAGTTGGTCGCGTTGCGCCAGTTGATCGCTCCCAGTGGCTTCGTCTGGGTCTCCTGGCCCAAAAAGGCCGCGAAGGTAGAGACCGACGTTACCGAGGATGTGATCCGTGAGATCGCCCTGCCGCTCGGTCTGGTCGATGTGAAGGTCTGCGCGGTCGACGAAACCTGGTCGGGATTGAAACTGATGATCCGCAAGGAGCTGCGCTGAGCGGCGGGCGGGTCAAGGGGGGATGATGCAGAACTGGAGTATTGCAAAGCGGATTGGCGCCGCCACGCTCGTGGCCGGCACGCTCGACATTCTCGCGGCGATCGGCATGACGCTGGCGTTTGGGCGACAGGTGGACGCGATGCTGCGCTACGTCGCTTCCGGCCCCTTCCCCGACGCGAAGCAATGGGGGGCTTCGGGCGCAGCCCTCGGCCTCGCCGTGCATTTCACGCTCATGGCGATCATGGCCACGATCTTCGTCCTGGCCGCCGATCGCTTCCCAAAGCTCAAGGCGCAGCCCATCTACTGGGGCGTCGCCTATGGCCTGATCACCTATGTCGCGATGAATCTGATCGTCGTACCGCTGCGGTTCGGCACCACGCCAAGCGCCGTCGCGATCGCCAGCCAGCTGCTGTTTCACATTCTGCTCGTCGGAATCCCCATTGCGCTGGTTGCCCGGCGTTAGCATTGCGCCAGCCCGCACCGTAGCAAGCAATTAGATCCAGGGGGCAACATGGCGACCACGGCTGGCAACCGCATCCTTACGCTCGACACGGTGCGCGGCGTCGCGGTGATGGGCATCTTGCTCCTCAACATCATCGCCTTCTCCATGCCCCCAGCCGCCTATATGAACCCGCGCGCCTATGGCGGGTCGGAGGGACTCGACCTGGTCGTCTGGCTGGGCAATTTCATCCTGTTCGACGGCAAGATGCGCGGGCTCTTCTCCTTCCTGTTCGGCGCATCGACGCTGCTGGTGATCGACGGCGCGGTCGCAAAGGGGGAAAGCGGCGCCAGAACCCATTATGCCCGCATGGTGTGGCTGCTTGTCTTTGGACTACTCCATTGCTGGCTGATCTGGTGGGGCGATATCCTTAGCCACTACGCCCTGATCGGCATGGTCGCCTTCTTCTTCCGCAATGTGTCGGTGAAGCGGCTGATCGGCATCGGGGTTTGCCTGCTCGTCGTGCAGTTGCTCATCGCGCTGATGATGCTGATGGGGATTGAAGCCGCGCGCGCCAACATCTCGAGCCCGGATGCGCAGACGGCACGTGACGCGCGGGAGATGCTTGCCAACTTCACGCTCAACTTCGGTGTTCCGCCCGAGGCCGCCCTGGCACTGGAGATCGGCATCCATCAGGGCGGCTGGCTGGACATCGCGACCGAACGGCTCAAGACCCATATCTGGACCCCGTTCGGTACCCTGTTCATCTTCGGGTTCGAGACGTTGGCCTATATGCTGTTCGGCATGGCGGCTTTCCGATCGGGAATGCTCACCGGCGCATGGGAACGTAGCCGCTACCTGAGGTGGGTGATGATCGGGTTCGGTGTCGGCATCCCGGCATATGCCGCTTTGGCACTGCTCATGATCGACGCCGACTATTCCATCTCTTCGGTGATGCTGGGCGTCATCGTCCTCACCATCCCCGTCCGCCCGCTGATGATCCTTGGCTGGGCGAGCCTGATCATCTTGCTCATGCGGCCCGGCGGTGCACTCACGACCCGGATCGCGGCGGCGGGACGTATGGCGTTCACCAACTATCTCGCGACCAGCCTGGTCTGCACCCTGGTCTTCTACGGCTACGGCCTCGGTTGGTATGGCGCGCTGTCGCGGGCCGAGGTCTATCTTGTCGTCCTCACCGTCTGGGCGCTGATGCTGCTCTGGTCGAAACCGTGGCTCGAGCGATTCGCCTATGGCCCGCTCGAATGGCTCTGGCGCAGCCTGGCGCGCGGGAGCTGGCAACCCATGGCCGGCGGCGCGCTGAGACGAGCAGTTGCGAACGCAACGCAATAACCATTGCGAATCACTCGCAGTCGCCCTAACTGTTGCGAACCAAGTGAGGGTTTCGATGGTCGTCTGCGTCTGCAATGCAATTCGCGAGAAGGATGTACGGGAAGCGGCCCGTGACGGCGCGATGAGCGCCTGCCAGGCCTATCGCGCGCTCGGCCGTCAGGCGAAATGCGGCCAGTGCGTCCCGTTTGCGCGAGCGATTATCGACGCGGAGCGTGCGGCTGCGTAGCGTTCGCAACTCGAGAAAACCGCAGAAATCCGCCATTTTTTGACTGTCTGAGACGCCGTTTCGGCGCTATATTCGTGCCCGGATTTTGAACGGAAGGCACGAAGCCATGAAGGGCGACCCCAAGGTCATCGACTATCTCAACGAGGTGCTCAAGAACGAGCTCACCGCGATCAACCAGTATTGGCTCCATTACCGGATGTTCGATCACTGGGGCGTCAAGAAGCTCGCCGAGTTCGAACGGCACGAATCGATCGACGAGATGAAGCACGCCGACATGGTGGCGGAACGCATCCTGTTCCTTGACGGTCTGCCCAATTTCCAGCTGCTCGGCCGGCTGCGCATCGGCGAGACGGTCGAAGAGGCGCTCAAGGCCGATCTCGACCTGGAATATGAGGCGGTCGCCGTGCTCAAGGACGCCATCGAGCACAGCGAGAAGGTCCGGGACTATGTCAGCCGCGACCTGTTCCAGCGCATCCTCGACAGCGAGGAAGAGCATGTGGATACGCTGGAAACCCAGTTCGAGATGATCGAACGCATGGGCATCCAGAACTACATCCAGCTCAACTCGAAGCCTGAATCGGCCGAGTAACGTCCGGGAAACAAGTACGGGACGGCCTTTGTGCCGTCCCGTCAGTGCAGGGGACCCTGCAACCCGTCTATAACCCCGGACGACGCCCGAATGCGGCGGCGGGACGCCGCTCCATCAACGGGTTCGCCTCACGCTCCAGCAGCGACAGCGTCGCCTCGAACAAGGGACGCAATTCGACCACATGCTGCAACGCTTCGCTCGGCTCGTAGCGGTTTTCCACGCAATGCCGTGCGATCGTCTCGATCGCCGCCGCACAATCGGCGAGCGGCTCGGCACCGAACTGTTGCGATTCGCCCTTCAGCGTGTGAGCGGGAAGTACCAGCGCCGCAGCGTTGTTCGATCGCATCGCCTCCTCGATCCGCGCGACCGATTTGACGCCATCCTCGTGAAAATATCCCAGGATACGCACGAAATTGGCGCCCAGCTCGGCGCGGGCCTGCGAGAACGCAGTCCAATCGACCAGCCCATTAGGATCATGCGGCGCCAATTCATCCTCCCGCGACAGGCGGTTACATCTGTATGATGAATAAGGCCAAATCAGTAAACGACCGGTTACGCGGCGTCATTCAACCCACGCGAAACGCAGCGGCTCCATCGATCTCGAACACCTGAATTCCGGCGCCACGCGCTGCCGCTAGCGCGCGGATCTCCCGCTCGGCCGCCGGATCGTCAGCGAGGATCTCGACCGGGCCGCCGCCGCTCCTCAGCGCGCGCGCCAGGCGCAGCGCCGGCCATGGGCAGCGCAGCCCGCGCGCGTCGATCCGCTTCACGTCACTCACGATCATAGGGATTCTTCGACGGGCGCATCGTCAGCCGCACCGGCACCGCGCCGAAATCAAATTCCTTGCGCATGCTGTTCACCAGATAGCGCTCATAGCTCTTGGGCAGCAGATCCACCCGCGTTCCGAACAGGATAAAGCTGGGCGGACGCGTCTTCGCCTGGGTGACGTAGCGCGGCTTGATCCGCTTACCGCCCGGCGCGGGCGGCGGATTGGCTTCGATCGCACGCTCGAACCAGCGATTGAGCTGCCCGGTGGTGATCCGCCGCGACCACGCCTCGCGCGTCTCGAACGCGACCTTGATCAGCGTGTCGAGCCCCTTGCCTGTCGCCGCCGAAACAGTGAGCAGCGGCACACCCTTCACCTGTGCCAACCCCTCGTCCAGCGCGCCCTTGACGCCGTTGAACAGACTCGAGGCGTTTTCGGCGACGTCCCATTTGTTGAGCGCGATCACGAGGGCACGGCCCTCTTGCAGCACCTTGTCGGCGATCTTGAGGTCCTGCACCTCCAACCCGCGGGTCGCATCGAGCAGCAGCACCACCACTTCCGCAAAGTCGATCGCACGCAGCGCGTCGACGACCGACATCGACTCGAGCTTTTCCTGCACCTTGGCCCGCTTGCGCATGCCCGCGGTGTCGATCAGGCGGATCGGGCGCTTATTGCCCTCGAAATCCTCCCATTCGTAATCGATCGCGATCGAATCGCGGGTGATGCCCGCTTCCGGCCCCGTGATCAGGCGATCCTGCCCGATCATGCGATTGATCAGCGTCGACTTGCCGGCGTTGGGTCGGCCAACGACCGCAAGCTTGAGGGGGCCTTCCCCTTCCGAATCGTCCTCAGCCTCTTCCTCGCGATCGATGAACGGCAGCAACGCCTCGAACAGATCGGCGATGCCCTCGCCATGCTCGGCGGAAAAGGGCACCGGGTCGCCTAGGCCGAGCGCCATCGCCTCATGGATACCGGGCTCCGCGGCGCGGCCCTCCGCCTTGTTGGCGAGCAGGACAATGGGTGTACCAGAGCTGCGCAGCCAGCGAGCGACTTCCTCGTCCAGCGGCGTGATGCCCGCGCGCGCATCGATCATGAACAGCGCGACATCGGCCTCCCGCACCGCCGCCTCGGTCTGCACACGCATACGGCCGGGCAGGCTCGCGGGATCTTCATCCTCGAACCCGGCGGTGTCCATGATCCGGAACGGCACGCCCAGCAGTTCGGCGTCGCCCTCACGCCGGTCGCGGGTCACGCCCGGCTGGTCATCGACCAGCGCAAGACGTTTCCCGACGAGGCGGTTGAACAGAGTGGATTTGCCGACATTTGGTCGGCCGATGATCGCAACGGTGGGACGGGACATCCCCGCCTCCTATCCCAACGCGGCGCTCAGCGATAGGCGGTGATCACACCCTTGTCGCTCAGGGTGTAGAGCACGCCACCCGCAACCACCGGACTCAGGCTCACGGCCTCCTTGCCCTCGATCGTCGCACCGATGCTGCCATCGGTGGGTGACACCGAGACCAGCTCACCGCGCGAGTTGGCCAGCCACAAGCGGTTGCCGGCCAGCACGGGACCAACCCAGGTGATCGCGTTCTTCTTCTTTTCCACGTTGCGGAAGCCAGGAAGCTGCGAGATCCAGCGGACCTTGCCGGTGCCACGCGCGATCGCGACCAGGCGCGCGTCGTCGGTGACGACAAACAACCACTCGCCCGCGATCCACGGGGTCGAGATTCCGGCGATATTCTGTTCCCACAGGCGCTGGCCGCTGGCGAGTTCAACCGCTGCCATGCGCCCGCCCTGCCCGACCGCATAGACGCGGCCCTGGTCGATCACCGGTTCCGCGTCGATATCGGCAAGGCTCGACACCGATGTCGAGATGGTCGAGCGCGACAGCGTATCGCTCCACAAGGTGCGGCCATTTTCATAGCGATAGGCGTTAAGCTCGCCCGAGGAGAAGCCCGCGACCACGGTGCCCTGCGCGATGGCGGGTGCCGCGGCGCCGAACACGCCCTGCGATTCGAGCGTGCCCGACTGGGTCCAGGCGGTGTTTCCGTCCGTCGCGGACAGCGCGAAAAGCTGATTGTCCTGCGTCACAACGTACAGGTTGCCGTCGGCGACGCTCGGTGCACCACGCAGCGGGCCGCCCGGCTTCTTGCGCCACACTTCGGTTCCCGCAGCGGCGTCGAGTGCCACCACATCGCCCAGGCCGTTGGCCGCATAGACGCGCCCGCCGTCGAAGCTCACCCCGCCGCCAAAGGCCGCGCTGCGATTCTCCTCACCCTTGATCGTCGAGACCTGCCAGCGCCGCGCACCAGTAGCCGCGTCGAATGCGTGAACGGTCCCCTCGGTATCCATCACGAACAGCGTGCCGTTCGCCACCACCGGTGCGGCGGCAAGCCGGGTACGGCCGCTCGTGCCCGCAATCTTCGCCGACCAGATGCGCGCAGGCGCTTCGCCGAGTGCCAAATGCCCCATCACCTTGGACGCATTGCCGCCCGGCTGTGACCAGGCGTCATTCGGCGCCGCCGCGGGGACGACCACCTGAACCTCGGCAATGGTGGGATCGGCGACGATGCTCGTCTCCGCCGCCAGGATCGGCACGCGCTGCCCCAACACCGGCGTCTTCTTGTCGCCACCCTTGAAGATACCGCAGGCGCTGAGCGCCACCAGCGCCGCCATCGCGACGGGAACCCGAACCGACTTCATCATTTCGCCTTCTTGTCCTCACCATCGTTCGGAACGGCATCGATGCCGAGCACACCTGCCATCTGCAGCGCGCGCGTGCGGATCGCCTCCGGCACACCATCCGTCTTGGAAATATCGGCGAAGAGCTTGCCCGCTTCGGCGCGCTTACCCATTCGCAGCTGCGCGATCGCGACCATCTCGCCCGCGCTGCCGAACCATGGGCTGTCCTTCACCGCGATGGCGCCGAGCCGCGCGACCACCTGGTCGGGCTTCAGCGAATCATATTCTGCCGCGGTCTGACGGATCAACGCCAGATCGCGGAACTCCGGCGACACGGCGGTGTCCGCGGCGATCGTCGCCAGCAGCGCGGCGCCGCCCTTCAAGTCATTCTTGGCGAGCAGCGCATCGGCCTGAGCGAAACGCGCAGCCGCACTGAACCCGGACGAACTCGACGCGGCCAGTTCCTTGAGCGGCGCTTCGGCTTGCTGACCCTTGTTCTCGTTCAGCGCCTTGACCGCTTCCTTGAGCTTCTCGCCCTCTTCGCCCCGGCGTCCGTCGCTATGGCTCTGCCAATAGAGCCAGCCGCCGAACGCGACCAGTCCAGCCACGACTAGACCGATGATCCAGCGGCCGTAATTCTGCCAGACGTGCAACGCCTGATCTTTGCGCAGCTCTTCATCGACCTCGCGCAGAAAGGCTTCGTTGCTTTGCGGGCTCAGCGCCAAGGGTCACTCCATCGGGGTAAGGGATTTCGGGCGCGGACCTTAGCCGCGCTCACCGGGAAACGAAAGCGGCTCAATCCTTGGGCTTGTACACTTGTTCGTCGCCGGGGAAACTCCGGTCACGCACTGCTGCGGCATAGGTTTCAACCGCGGCGGAAATGCGGCCAGCCAGATCGTCGAACTTCTTCACGAAGCGTGGCGTGCGCTCGAACATGCCCAGCATGTCCTCGGTTACCAGCACCTGCCCGTCGCACTGATTCGACGCCCCGATCCCGATGATCGGGCAGGAAACCGCCGCGACGATCTCGTTCGCCAGCGTCTCGACCACGCCTTCGGCAACGATCGAGAAGGCGCCCGCCTCGGCAATCGCCTTCGCATCGCCGATGATCTTGGCATATTCGGCGTTGCCGCGCCCGCGTGCGCCATAGCCGCCCAGCGCATTCACCGCCTGTGGCGTCAGGCCGATATGCCCCATCACGGGGATGCCGCGCGCGGTCAAGAACGCGACAGTCTCCGCCATCGCCTCGCCGCCCTCCAGCTTCACTGCGGCCGCGCCGGTCTCGGCCAGGACACGCGAAGCTGAGGCAAAGGCCTGTTCGGGGCTCGCCTCGTAGCTGCCAAAGGGCATGTCGATCACGACCACCGCGTGATAGCTGCCGCGCACTACCGCTGCGCCATGCGCGCACATCATGTCCAGCGTCACCGCAAGCGTCGACGGAAGCCCGTAGATCACCTGCCCCAGGCTGTCGCCGACCAGCAGCACGTCGCAATGCGGATCCAGCAACTGCGCCATCCGCGCGGTGTAAGCGGTGAGCATCACCACCGGTTCCTTGCCCTTGCGCCCCTGAATCGCGGGAACGGTCAGCCGCTTCATCGGCGCCGGAGTCGGCGTGGCGCGGCTGGTCGAGGTGTCGAGCGTAAAGGTCGTGGACATGGCGCGGCGATAGCCGATCACTTGGGGTCGCACCAGCAAAACGGGTTGTTCACATGTCAGAACTGATTGACTCGATGTTCGATATTTCTTACATTGAGTCGTATATTTCTGACATAACGGAGGCATCATGTCGTATCGGGAAAAAGTGCAATGGACTTCGCTCGTGATTGGACTGGTTGTGTGGGGAGTCTATTTCGCGCGTTTCGCCATGTCGCTCGCCGCAGGACATTCCGCACCGGCTGATGCGCTGAGCGGATTCATTGGCGCGGTGATCGTGCTCGTTGTGCTCCAAGTCGCGGCGATCATCGCCATCGCGATCCACCGGCCATCGGAAGCCGAGCTCCCCGCGGATCCGCGCGAGCGGGAAATCGAAGGGCGCGCCGCCATCGCCGGCTACATCGTGCTCTGCGTCGCCGTGTGCACCGTCATGCTCGCCACGCCGTTCCTGACCGTTGCCGGCCCTGCGGCGCTAGGACAACCGGGCGGGATGGCCGCGGCGATGCTGGTCGGCAACGCGCTGCTTGCCGCACTGGTAATCGCGGCGATCGTCCATTCGATCTGGCAGCTCGCCCTCTATCGCCGTCAAGCGTGAGCACGTCGTGGCCAATCCCCCAATCACCAATCAGATCCGCACGCTCCGCTTCCTCACGGGCGAGATGACGCAAGCCGAACTGGGCGATCGCGTCGGAGTAACGCGCCAGACGATCGCGGCGATCGAACAAGGCAAATACTCGCCCACGCTCGAGACCGCGTTCCGCATCGCGCTCATCTTCAAGAAACCGCTGGAGGAGGTGTTCCAGTGGCAGGGGGATTAACCTCGGCCCGCATCCAAAGCCGGGGCGACGGCACGATCCGCGTCCCGGATATCCAGCTCAGCTCAACCAGCCACGCTTCCTCGCGAAGGTCGCGAACCAGATATGGAACACCCCCAATGCGAAAATGAAGGCGGGGAAGAAGGTCGAGGAAACCCCCTTCACCGCGATCATGTCGGTCGCGGTGAAGACATAGCCGAACTGGATGACCACCGCGATCAGCGACAGCCAGTAGAGCGTCAACGCCCATTTGGAGCGCAGCAGCAGCGCGACGGATCCCAGCAGGCACGCCCCGACCGCCGCCGCGAAGTCGATGGCGAACCAGCCGGGCAATGCCGCGAAATAGGCGCGATCCCAATCGGTCGCGTCGGGAATCATCGCCGCGCCCTTGGTGATGTGCTGATAACAGGCCCAGCAGCCGGCGATGCCCCAAAGAAGCAATAGGACGCCGACAATATAGAACCAGGCGGGTGGCTTTTGTGCGAACCGGCTTGCCATCGGAACTCTTCCCCCTTGGGTCGTTCGATGGTGCGCAGCCTACCCTAAATGGTGATTTTGCCAATCACCGCCGTCAAAGCAGCGCCGCAGCCCATTCCTCGGGCTTAAACCCGACTAGTACGCCGCCGCGATATTCGACCACCGGCCGCTTGATGATCGACGGGTTCGCCGCCATCAGCCGCAGCGCCTTGGCCTGGTCGATATCGGCCTTGTCCGTCTCGTCGAGCTTGCGGAAGGTCGTGCCGGCACGGTTGAGCAGCTTCTCCCAGCCCGTCGTCTCGGCCCATTTGGCCAACCGCGCGGGATCGGCGCCTTCCTTCTTATAGTCGTGGAAGGTGTAGGCGATCCCGTTTGCATCGAGCCATACCCGCGCCTTCTTCACCGTATCGCAATTGGGAATGCCATAGAAAGCGATGGTCATCGCACTCACTCCCACTCGATGGTGCCGGGCGGCTTCGACGTATAGTCGTACACCACGCGGTTGACGCCCTTCACCTCGTTGACGATGCGCGTCGCAACCCGTGTCAGGAAGCTCGCGTCGAACGGATAGACGTCGGCGGTCATGCCGTCGGTGCTGGTCACGGCACGCAAACCGCAGACGCTTTCATAGGTCCGTCCGTCGCCCATCACGCCCACGGTCTTGACCGGCAGCAGCACCGCGAACGCCTGCCAGATCGCGTCGTAAAGGCCGGCGTTGCGGATCTCTTCCAGATACACCGCGTCCGCCTTGCGCAGGATGTCGCAGCGTTCCTTGGTCACCTCGCCCGGGATGCGGATCGCGAGGCCGGGTCCCGGGAACGGATGGCGGCCGACGAACACGTCGGGCAACCCCAGCTCACGGCCCAGCGCGCGGACCTCATCCTTGAACAGCTCACGCAGCGGTTCGACCAGCTTCATGTTCATGCGCTCGGGCAGGCCGCCGACATTGTGGTGGCTCTTGATCGTCACCGAAGGCCCGCCGGTGAAGCTGACGCTCTCGATCACGTCGGGATAAAGCGTGCCCTGCGCCAGGAACTCCGCCCCGCCGATCTTCTTCGCCTCTTCCTCGAACACGTCGATGAAGGTCTTGCCGATGAACTTGCGCTTGGCCTCGGGATCGGTGACCCCGGCCAGACCGTTGAGGAACAGCGTCTCCGCGTTCACATGGACCAGCGGGATATTGTAGTGGCCGCGGAACAGCGACACGACCTGATCGGCCTCGCCGCTGCGCATCAGGCCATGGTCGACGAACACGCAGGTCAACTGCTCGCCGATCGCTTCATGGATCAGCACGGCTGCGACCGCGCTGTCGACGCCGCCCGAAAGCCCGCAGATCACCTTGCCCTTGCCGACCTGCTTGCGGATTTCCTCGATCTTGGCCTGGCGGAACTCCGCCATCGTCCAGTCGCCCTTGAGCCCGCAGACATGCCGCACGAAATTGGCGAGCAGCTTGCCGCCATCCGGCGTGTGCACCACCTCGGGGTGGAACTGCATCGCATAATAGCGGCGGGTGTCGTCGGCGATCACCGCGAACGGTGCGCCCGAGCTCGCCGCGACCGGGCGGAAGCCTGGGGCAAGGCTGGTCACCTTGTCGCCATGGCTCATCCAGACCTGATGTGTTTCGCCCTCGGCCCACAACCCGTCGAACAGCACGCAGCTATCCGCGATATCGATGAAGGCGCGGCCGAACTCGCCGCTGTCGCCCAGCTGCACGTTACCGCCCAGCTGCTGCATCATCACCTGCTGGCCGTAACAGATGCCCAGCACCGGCAGCCCGCTCTCGAAGATCGCGTCGGGAACCCGCGGCGATCCCTCGTCGAGCACCGATGCCGGCGAACCCGACAGGATTACCCCGCCCGGCTTCATCCGCTCAAAGGCCTCGGCGGCGGCGTTGAAAGGAGCGATTTCGCTGTAGACGCCCGCTTCGCGCACGCGGCGCGCGATGAGCTGGGTCACCTGGCTGCCGAAATCGACGATGAGGATGGATTCGCCCGGCTGTGTCATGGCGGGGCGATAGGCAGGTGCGGCCGGAGTGTAAAGGCGTCGGCGCTCAGCTTATGGCCGACGGCGCGTTAACCATAATTGCACACCCTTCCGAAGCGCGGCCAAGCGTATCTCCCGGCGGATGAAGTCGAACCGGACCCCCCGCCGGATCGTCTTGTCGATGCTTGGCGCCGCTTCCCTCCTCGCGGCGCCAGCATCGGCATCGATCCTCGATTATGTCGGCGAATGCGTGCCCTTCGCGCGCCAGGCCTCTGGCATCCAGATCTGGGGCGACGCCTGGACCTGGTGGGGCCAGGCGCAGGGCAAGTACCAGCGCGGTGACGTGCCGGAGGTCGGCTCCGTCGTCGCCTTCGCCAAGTCGAACGCCCTGCGTCTCGGCCATGTCTCGGTGGTCAGCCGCATCATCGAGCCGCGCGTCATCATGGTCACCCACGCCAACTGGTCGCGCTTCGACGGCAAGCGCGGACAGGTCGAGCAGGACGTGACCCTGTTCGACGTCTCGCCGGCGGGCGACTGGAGCGAGGTCAAGGTCTGGTACCGCGACACCCGCGGCCTCGGCAGCACCATCTACCCCGTCCACGGCTTCATCTATGGTCGCCCGGCGAGCGGCGCGAAGGTCGCCCACGCCCGCCCCGCCCCTGAACTTACCGGCGACCGCCCCGACTATGTCGGCTCCCTGATCGACGCCTACGCGCGTTAGTGCCCATTTTCGTCATCCCGGCCTTGTACCGGGATCCACGGTGCCGCGAGCAACGACCTTGAACGGTTGGCGGTAACGCCTGACGCCCGGTGGACCCCGGCACAGGGCCGGGGTGACGGTTGACGGGGATGCGATGCTGGACGCGGGCAGCGACCCGCGTCAGAGTGGTGCAATGTTCTTCTCCTTCGTCGACCAGCTCCGCGCCGCGGGCATTCCCGCCAGCATGAAGGAGCATCTGATTCTTCTCGAAGCGCTCGACCGCGACGTGATCGACCGCACGCCCGAGGCCTTCTACTATCTCGCCCGCGCGACCTTCGTGAAGGACGAGGGGCTGCTCGACCGGTTCGATCAGGTCTTCGCCAAGGTGTTCCGCGGCATCTCCACGACCTTCGGCAACACCACCGCCGACATCCCCGAGGACTGGCTCAAGGCCGTCGCGGAAAAATATCTGACGCCCGAGGAAATGGCCGCGATCAAGTCGCTCGGCGATTGGGACGAGATCATGGAGACGCTCAAGAAGCGGCTTGAGGAGCAGCAGGGCCGGCACCAAGGCGGCAACAAGTGGATCGGCACCGGCGGCACCTCTCCATACGGCAATTCCGGCTATAATCCCGAAGGCGTCCGTATCGGCGGCGAGAGCGTCCACAAGCGCGCGCTCAAGGTCTGGGACCAGCGCGAGTTCAAGAACCTCGATTCCACCCGCGAACTCGGTACCCGCAACATCAAGATCGCGATGCGCCGCCTGCGCCGGTTCGCACGCGAAGGGGCCGCGGACGAGCTCGATATCGACGCGACGATCGACGGCACCGCCCGCCAGGGCTGGCTCGACATCCATATGCGCCCCGAGCGGCACAATGCGGTGAAGCTGCTGCTGTTTCTCGACGTGGGCGGATCGATGGACCCGTGGGTCAAGCTTTGCGAGGAGCTGTTCAGCGCCGCCACGGCGGAGTTCAAGAATCTCGAATTCTTCTACTTCCATAACTGCCTGTACGAAGGCGTGTGGAAGGATAATCGCCGCCGCTTCACCGAACGCACGCCAACTTGGGAGGTGCTCCACAAATATGGCCACGATTATAAGGTGATCTTCGTCGGCGACGCCTCGATGAGCCCATACGAGATCAGCCACCCCGGTGGTTCGGTCGAGCATTTCAACGAGGAAGCCGGCGCCACCTGGATGCAGCGCGTCACCAACACCTACCCCGCCACAATCTGGCTCAACCCGATCCCGGAAGAGCAATGGGGCTATTCCCAGTCGGTCCGCATCCTGCGTGAGCTGATGAGCGATCGCATGTACCCGCTGACCCTCGCCGGGCTGGATGACGCGATGCGCGAACTGAGCCGGAAGACGTGAGACACCCATCCACGGACGAGAAATGCCGAAAATGACACTGCCGCCTGGCGTCGAAATCGACGACCCACGCGTCCTTGCCGCGCAGAACCGCTATACCTTCTGGCTGCCGCACCCTGTCTCGTTAGCCGCGCTCGAACCCGGCGACATTGCGAGATTCATCTTCTTCCAGACCGATGGCGCCACCCAATACAATGCGGAGCGAATGTGGGTGCTCATTCAGCGGATCGACGATGGGCATATCTCGGGCATACTCGACAACGAGCCGGTCGATATGCCCCGCATCAAGCGTGGAACGGAAGTCTGCTTGCCGCTTTCCCACGCGATCGATTTCGAGTTCGCGCCCGGCAAACAGGGGCCGCCCCCGCCGCGCCAGCGCGAATATTGGGATTGGTGCTTCGTTGACAGCTGCGTTCTGGAGCAGCGCAGTCACGTGGACCACCTCTATCGCGAAACGCCCATGCCAAGGCGTGACGGCGACACGGATCCTGACAGTGGCTGGCGTATCCGTGGAACCCCCGAAGCCATCGCCGACGATGAGAGGCATGATCGACCACCGCAGTTCGTGGCGCTCGGCGCAGTGCTGAACCGCGACGATTCATGGCTCCATCTGATCGACGCGCCAACTGGTGCGGCGTATGCCCGCGACGTTGAAACCGGTGAATTTGCGCCACATGATCCGGAACCGGAGTTCTGATCTGCCAACCGGATCGAACACACCAGCAGGAGCGACCATGAACACCTGCCGCTCCGCCATCCTGTTCACCCTTGCCGCTTCTCTGGCGGCATCCGCCGCTCCCGCTGCGGAAACCATCGTGACCGGCCCACGCAACGCCGACCTGACCGCCATCGCGGACGCGTTCGATCGCGCGCAGCTGACTCAGGATCGCGCCACACTCGAGCGCATGGTCGATGACGGGCTGGTCTTCATCCAGTCCAACGGCGAACGAGCGAACAAGAAGGTGTTCATCGACGGTTGGACGGCCTCCGGCGACAGCTACGATCCCGTCACGCTCGTCGATCGCGTTATCATCCGCCTCGGCCCTGACGCGTTCATGGTCAGCGCCGCGACGACACTCAGCGGCAGATCGGGCGGCAAGCGCTTCTCTAGCAGCTTCCGCTTCTCCGACACCTTCCGCCGCGTCGGCGGCGAATGGCGCGCCGTCCACATTCAGGTGACGCGAACCGCCGACTAGCAGGCCGCGCGGTCCGCTCGACACCCGCCCGGATCGCTGGCAAGCTCGCTCGCACCAGCTTTCGGGGGGAAGATATGGCACCGTTGACGGCACTCGCGCTCGGCTTGGCAGCCCAGCAGGTCCCCGGCTTTGCGACGCACTATAATGGCTGGAAGCTGGTCCCGACCGACAATGGATGCATGATTCTGAAGGCCTTCGAACGCGATGTCGTCATCGGCATGGGGTTCGACGAACGACGCAACGAGTTGCGCCTCGCGATCGGCGATCCAAGCTTTCGAAGCCTAAAGGACGGTGAGATCTACAAGCTCAACGTCATTCTCACGCTCAAGGATGGCAGGACGGTCGACTATCCCGGTGTTCCGTTCGCCGGCGTGGTCGACAAATCGCCCAGCATTCTCACCGACGCACTCAATGGCCGCGACTTCCTGACCCATGCCGAAAACGCATCGCGCCTCAAGATCAACCGGGCGGACGTGAATGTCGCCGACATCGATATTTCCTACGGCAGCGGCGGACATGTGTGGGCGCTGCGCAAATGCGCGGAAGCCAAGGCAAAGACCAACCCGAGCGACCCGTTCAAGAACTGACCCGAAGCTTGAAATGTTGGATTTCGGCTGCTTGGCTGCGAACCGCTCTTTGAGATCGTCAACTGACTCTATCTGAAGCCTCTACGGATTCGCGCGCGCGTAGGAGCATGACCTTTGAGACTTTCCGTCGCTGCTACAGCCGCTCCACGGCGCGCTGCAGCTTGCGGAGAATTCCGGAATCGCCCGCCTGCGAATCCGCTGCCTCCTGTGCCAGCGCCATCAGCCGCACCGCGCCGAAGCTCGCGGCCAGTCCCTTGAGCCGCAACGCGGCGCTGCGCCACGCCTCGGGGTCGTTCGCCGTCGCGAGCGACTTGAGCGCCCGCTTCGCACTGTCGAGAAACGCTTCACGCAGCTCGGCGATCAGGCCGGGTTCGTCGCCCACAGCCGCCGCCAGCGTCGCATCGATTGCACCGGGATCATAAGCCATGCCGTTGGTTTAGAAGGGCGTGCTTAATGACTGGTTTCCCGGCGCTATTCCGATTTGGGTGATCCGTGCTAGATTGGGACGATGAACGGGGGAACCAGGATGGCCGGCTTCGCGGCGCATGAGGACGACGCGCTCACGCTCGTCGAAGAGCCAACGCCAGCAAGCGCGGCGCATCCCGCCTACGACCCGGCCGAGGATGACGAGCCCGAGAACGTCTATCGGGCGCCCGGCGAATGGCTGGTGCCTCTGCTCGCCGCTGGACTGACCCTTGCCTGGTTTGGAGCGATGGGCTGGCTGCTTCAGCCCGCCTTTGCCGCGCCGATGCCTCCGGTTCAGCTGGTCCAGCTCATCGCCGCATTGTGCGTCCCGCCGATCCTGATCGGAATCTTCTGGCTGCTCGCCCGCCGGTCGAGCCGCGCGGAGGCCCGCCGCTTCGGCAACACCGCCCGCGCGATGCGCGAAGAGGCCGCGAGCCTCGAACGTGTCGTCGCAACGCTGGCGCGGAAGATCGAAGCGAACCGTGCCGCGCTCGCCGCGCAGACCACCGCATTGATGGCGATGGGCGACGATGCCGCCGAACGGCTTCAGGCCGTCTCCAACGGCATGGCGGCCGAAGCGAAACAGATCGACGCCAGCGCCCGCACGCTGATCGACAGCGCCGCCAACGCCGAAAAGAGCGTCAACATCGTCCTCGCCTCGCTCCCGCGTGCGCATGGCGGGATGGTCGACATGGCCGCGACGCTCGATACCGCCGGGCTCAGGGCCAGCGAGCACGCCTCCGCGCTCGACGCCCAGCTCTCCGCGCTCGCCGAGCGCGGGCGTGAGGCCGACACCGTCGCCGGTGGCGCCGCCCAACGGCTCGCCGCGCATATCGCCAAGATGGAAGCCACCAGCGAGACCGCCGGCGCTCGGCTCGAGGGCGTCGCCGACCAGATGTCGGGCACCGTCGACGCGATGCTCGACCGCACCGCCGCCGCCGTGGATGAAGCGCGCAAGGGCATCGCCGCGCAGGGCGAAGCGATGCTGGCGATGCTCGCAGCCAACCAGGCCTCACTCGACGCCGCAGGCCGCGAGAGCATCGAAACCGTCGGCACCCGCATCGGCGAGGTCGAGGAAACGATCGGCCGGATCGCCGAGAAACTCGGCGAAGAGCAGACCCGGATCGACATCCTGCTTGCTTCGGTCACCGGCGGCATCGCCCAGGCCGACGGCGCCATCGCCGCGCTCCATTCGGCGGGCATGGACCGCACCCAGGCACTTTCGGCCTCGATCAGTGTGCTCGATAGCTCGACCGCGGCGATGACCGAGACGCTCAAGGTCGGCGACGAGACCGCCCGCCGCGTCATCGCCACCGCGGAGGACCTGCTCACCGCGCTCGACTCCTCGGCGCGCGAGATCGACGAGACCATGCCCGAGGCGCTTGCCCGGCTCGAGGACCGGATCGGCACTACCCGCACCGTCATCGCCGGCGCCAAGCCCGAACTGCTTGCGCTCGTCACCGCCGCCGAGAGCACTCACGACGCGATCGAGGCCATCGCCGATGTCGTCTCCCGTCAGCGCGAAACGCTCGTCAAAACCCAGGCGGCGCTCATCGAAACACTCGATTCGGGGCATGAGAAGACCGACCAGCTCGAAGAGATCGTCGATCGCGCGATCGCCAACGCGCGCCGCTTCGCCGACGATGCCGCGCCGCAGCTGGTGGAAGCACTGCTGCGGATCCGCGAAACCGCCAACGTCGCCGCGGAACAGGCCCGGGCCACGCTTTCCGGCCTGGTGCCCGAGGCCGAACGGCGGCTCGAGGAAGCCGGCAGCACCGCGATGCGTCGCGCGATCGACGCCGGTGTTCGCCAGCAGCTGGTCGAGCTTGGCCAGGTGTCCGAGCATGCCGTCACCACCGCTAGCCGCGCGTCGGAGCGCCTGACGCAACAGATGATGAGCATCGGCGAAACCTCCGCCGCGGTCGAACGCCGGATCGAGGAAGCTCGCGCCGAACGCGAGGAAGCCGATCGCGACAATTTCGCCCGCCGCGTCTCGCTGCTGGTCGAAGCGCTCAACTCCGCCGCGATCGATATCACCAAGGCGTTCGCACATGAGGTCTCGGACAGTGCCTGGTCGGCCTATCTGAAGGGCGATCGCGGCGTCTTCACCCGCCGCGCTGTCCGCCTGCTCGACAGCGGCGACGCGCGGGAGATTGCGGGCCTGTACGACGGCGACCCGCATTTCCGTGAGCAGGTGAACCGCTACATCCACGATTTCGAAGCGATGCTGCGTCAGGTACTCGCACTGCGCGACGGTTCGCCGCTGGGCGTCACCCTGCTCTCCTCGGACATGGGCAAGCTTTATGTCGCGCTGGCGCAGGCGATCGAGCGGCTGCGGACCTGACCGCTACTTCTTCGCGGCCTCCAGCACCTTCATCCCGAACGCCAGCCGCTGCATGTACAGCGCCCGGTCGCTCGCCTTGGGCCAGGCGGCACTGGTGACCATCACCAGCTTGCTGGCCGGATCGACCAGGATGACCTGCCCGAAAATGCCCTGCGCAGCGTAATAGCCGCCCGGGATCGTCCACCATTGATAGCCATAGCCGCCGCCGGGATGCGTCGCATGGCTCTTGGTTGCATCCGCGAACCAGCCATCGGGCACGATCCCCTTCCCGCCCTCCAGCGACATCTGTCCGATCCGCGCATAGTCGCGCAGCGAGACCGAAAGGCAGCAACCACTCACCTCCGCGCCGCTCTGGTCGATCATCCAGAACGCGTCGCGCTCCATGCCGTAATGGCGCCAGATTTTCTCGCTGAGATAGTCCGAGAGCTTCTTCTTGGTCGCGCGCCGCACCAGCACACCGATCAAATTGGTCTCGCCCGTCTTGTAGACGAACTTGCTGCCGGGCGGATCCGCGCGCGGGAGCTTGCGCATATAGGCGACGGTCGGATCCTGTCCCGGTGGCACCGCCTCTGCAAACATCCGGGCCACATCACTGTTGGGATCGGTATAATCCTCGTTCCAGCGAACACCCGAGGTCATCGTAAGGATCTGACGGATCGTCACGCCGTCATAGCCGCCCCCGGCAAGGTCGGGGATATACTTGGTCACGGGCTCATCGAGCGACTTGATATAGCCGTCCTTGATCGCTGCACCGACGAGTGTCGACGTAACCGACTTCGCAACCGAGAAGCTCGTCCAGCGCCCCTCGCGCGAATAGCCGAGCGCATAACGTTCGAGCCGGATCTTGCCGTCCTGAAGGACAAGCAGCCCAGCGACATTCTGTGCCGCCATGAAGGCATCGACATCGGCTTCGGCGATCGGGAGCGGCGCGCCGTCGGGCAACGGCTTCACCTTGCCACCCGCTTTCACGACATGGCCGGGGAAGATCCTTTCCATCGCCGGGAAGTTCTTGAGCCGCTCTTCGGGCGACCAGAACAAGACCGCCGCACCAACCTGACGCAGCCTGGCCTCGTCCTTGGCGGCGGGCGCGGGAGCCGCAGTCTGGGCCGAGGGCGCACAGCCCCACAGCGCCGCCGCCGAAAGCGCGATCCAGGCCGTCCGCATATCCCTCTCCCCTCAGTCCTTGATCAGCGTCACCTGTGCGACCCAGATGCCGCCACCGCGAAAACCGCCTTCACAATACATGAGATAGTAGCGCCACAAATCGACGAAACGCGGGTCGAATTCGGCCGGTATGCGCCCCGATGCCACCGCATCATCGAACCGCTCGCGCCAGCGTTTGAGTGTTTCGGCATAATCGAGTCCGAATTCGTGCCGATCATGCCAGCTTAGCCCGTTTTGTGCCGCGATCGCGCGAAAACGGCTCTCCGACAGCAGCAGCCCACCTGGGAAGACATAGGTCTGGATGAAGTCGACGTTGCGGGCATAGGCTTCAAAGATCGCGTCATCGATCGCGATATACTGGATCGCGGCACGGCCACCGGGTTTCAGCGCGTTGGCGATGACCTGGAGATAGGCGGGCCAATAGGCTTCACCCACCGCTTCCACCATCTCGATGCTCGCCACCGCATCATACTGGCCGACCACATCGCGATAGTCAGTCAGCGAGACTTCGACGCCGCTCAGCCCGGCCGCGTCCATGCGCGTATCGACATAGGCCTTCTGCTCGATCGAGAGGGTAAGACCATGGACCTTGCGTCCGCCCCGCGCCGCCGCCTCCGCGAATGAACCCCAGCCACAGCCGATCTCAAGGATTGCGTCACCCGGCTTCGTCGCCGTGCGCTCAAGGACCCCCGCAAGCTTCGCTGCCTGCGCGACCTCCAGCGGGATCCCAGGCTCAGCGAACAGCGCGCTGGAATAGGTCATGCCGGCATCGAGCCAGGGCGCGTAGAAATCATTCCCCAGATCATAGTGATAGGCGATGTTGCGACGCGCGCCGTCGCGGTCGTTGCGCCGCATCCAGTGCCACGCGCGTTTCGCCAGCCGCGTAACACCCTGCGCCCGCCCCGCATCGCCCAGCGTCGAACGGTTGCGCATGAACAAGTCGAACAACGGCACCGGATCGGGGCTGGTCCATTCGCGCGCCTGCCACGCCTCATACCAGCCGATCGAGCCGCCAGTGGCCAGCCGCCACAAGGCCCGCCAGTTACGGATATCGACCAGCGCCTCCGGACCCGGCGCACGCCCGCCGAGCCGCCGCCACTTGCCGCCAGGCAAGGTCAATTCGATCGCGCCGTAAGCGAGACCGGCATCGATCCGGTCGAGCAACTTATGCAGCAGCGGTGTCGCAAGGGCGATGAGTACACCGCCCGCCTGCGCGCCGCTCCCCCAGCCATCCCGGCGGCCTCGATTCTTAGCCGGTGCTTGCATGTCGGGCACAATGCACGCGTGGTTGAGTCGGGCAAGGGGCAAGTGACGTAAGCGAAACGATATTCGCGTTCGTTACATCGGATGCGGTTCCTTATCGACCATCCAGGTCTGGCCCTTGCTGACCAGCTTCTGGAGATCAGGCACCTTGCCCTCGCTCGCCTCCTGGTTCTGGGCGACCACCGCGCTTTCGAAAGTCGGGGCGGGATCGTCGTAGAGGACACCAAGCGCCATCGGGAACGGTCCGAACGGCATCTCGACCAGCATGTGGGCGATAGCGCGGTTGGTGACGTTGTGGACGATCACCCCGGCGGCCTCCCAGTCACCTTCCACAATATCCACGGTTTTCAGTGTAAGCCGTTCTGTATCAAGAGAAATTCCCTTCGATCCACCGGAGAAGACCATCGGCTGACCATGCTCGAGCCAGAGCTGGTGGCCGGCGTTGGCCTTTTCGGTGAAGGGCGCGAAGACGTCGTCATTATAGACGATGCAGTTCTGGAAGATCTCGACGAACGCCGCGCCCTGATGGGCGTGGGCGGCCTTGAGCACCTCTGGCAACTTCTTGTGGACGTCGATGCCGCGGGCGATGAAGCGCGCGCCGCTGCCCAGGGCATAGGCACAGGGCTTGGCGGGGTGATCGACCGAGCCGAACGGGGTGGAGGGCGAGCGCGTCCCTTCGCGGCTAGTGGGCGAGTACTGACCCTTGGTCAGGCCGTAGATCTCGTTGTTGAACAGCAACACCTGGCAGTTCAGGTTGCGGCGCAGCAGGTGCATCGTGTGGTTGCCGCCGATCGACAGGCCGTCGCCGTCGCCGGTGATGATCCACACGTCGAGATCGGGATTGGCGAGCTTGACCCCCGTCGCCACCGCCGGCGCGCGGCCATGGATGGTATGGAAGCCATAGGTCTCCATATAATAGGGGAAGCGCGACGAGCAGCCGATGCCGCTGATGAACACGGTGTTCTCCGGCGTCGCGCCGATCTCTGGCATCGTGCGCTGCACCGCCTTGAGGATCGCATAGTCGCCGCAGCCCGGGCACCAGCGGACCTCCTGATCGGTCTCCCAATCCTTGGGCGTCGAGGGCTTGATGGTGGTGATCTCGTTCACGCCAGAGCCTCCTCGATCGCGGCTTCTATCTCATGGATGCGGAAGGGTTGACCGCTGACCTTGTTGAGCGGGCGGGCGTCGACCAGGAACTGGTCGCGCAGCACCGTCTTGAGCTGGCCGGTATTCATTTCCGGCACGAGAATACGCTCGTACCCCTTTAGCAAATCACCGAGATTCTTCGGCATCGGCCAGATGTGGCGGATGTGGATATGGCTGACGTCGAGCCCCTTGCGGCGAGCGCGGCGCACCGCCTGGGTGATCGGGCCATAGGTCGAGCCCCAGCCGACCACGATGAGCTTGCCGCCCGCCTCGCCCTGCTCAAGCTCCTGATCGGGCACCGCGATGCCGTTGACCTTGTCCCTGCGGATGTTGGTCATCGCCTGATGGGTATCGGGGGCATAATCGATATTGCCTGTACCAAGCGCCTTCTCGATTCCGCCGATGCGGTGGAGCAGGCCCGGCGTGCCCGGCTTGACCCAGGGACGCTTGAGCTTGTCGTCGCGGGCATAGGGCAGGAACTTCTCGCCCTCCGCCGGAAGCTCGGTGTGGAACTCGACCGGGAAGGGCTTGTAGTCGCTCATGTCCGGCACCTTCCACGGCTCGGCCGCGTTCTGGAGGTAGCCGTCGGTGAGCAGCATGACGGGCGTCATATATTGGGTGGCGATGCGCACCGCCTGGATCGCGCAGTCGAAGCAATCAGCGGCCGAGCGGGTCGCGATCACCGGGACCGGCGCGTCGCCGTTGCGGCCATAGACGGCCTGATAAAGATCCGACTGCTCGGTCTTGGTCGGCAGGCCGGTCGAAGGGCCGCCGCGCTGGGCGTTGACAATCACCAGCGGCAACTCGGTCATGATCGCGAGGCCGATGGCTTCGGTCTTGAGCGCGATGCCGGGTCCCGAGGAGCAGGTGACGCCAAGACTTCCCGCATAGGCGGCACCGAGCGCCGAAGCGACGGCAGCGATCTCATCCTCCGCCTGGAAGGTGGTGACGCCGAATTCCTTGAGCCGCGCGAGATGGTGGAGGATCGCCGAGGCGGGGGTGATCGGATAGCCGCCATAGAACAGCTTGAGCCCGGCGAGCTGCGCACCCGCGACGAGACCGAGGCTGATCGAATCCGCGCCGGTGACGGTGCGGTACAGGCCCGGCTCGACGGGCGCGGCGGGAAGGTGCAGCTGCCCGATGCCCTGCGCACCCAGCTCAGCGGTCTCGCCATAGGCGTGGCCGGCATTGAGCGCGGCGATGTTCGCCTCGGCCAGTTCGGGCGCCTTGGCGAATTTGGTCTTGAGCCAGTCGATCAGCGGGCCGCGCTCACGGTCGAACATCCAGAGCGCGAGCCCCAGCGTCCACATATTCTTGCAGCGCAGCGCCTCCTTGTTGCCGAGGCCGAACGGCTTCACGGCTTCGAGGGTGAGCTGCGAGATGTTGAGCTTGAGCAGCTGCCATTTGGCGAGGCTGCCATCCTCAAGCGGGTTGTCGGCGTATTTCGCCTTTTCGAGGTTACGTTTGTTGAACTCGCCCTCATCGGCGATGATCAGGCCGCCAGGTTTCAGGTCGCCTACATTGGTTTTGAGCGCCGCCGGGTTCATCGCAACGAGGACGTCAGGAGCATCGCCCGCGGTCTCGATCGCGGCCGAGCCGAAGTTGATCTGGAACGCGGAGACCCCGAACAACGTGCCCTGGGGGGCGCGGATCTCGGCGGGGAAGTCGGGGAAGGTGGCGAGATCGTTGCCCGCCAGCGCGGTCGAAAGCGTGAACTGGCCACCGGTAAGCTGCATGCCGTCGCCCGAGTCTCCGGCGAAACGGACGACGACCGCTTCGGGGGGCGGATTGGCGGAAGCCTCTTCGGGCGTGACCTGATGGACGGCTGTGGCCATTCAGTCTCTTCCTGCAATGTCTATCCACCCTCTACGCTTCGGGGTGGTCGTCACAGAAGGTAGAATGATGGGAGGCGGTTGCAACCGCTTCTTTTCGTCCGTTCAGGCCCCGCCCAGCGCAAGGATCGACGCGACGTGCCGTGCGGAGACTTCCATCGCATCCACGCCGTAACCACCGCCCAACGCACTCGCGAGTGGCAAACCCCTCGCCCTCGCCAGCGAGGCGATCCACTTATCACGCACCACCAGACCTTCACGGCTGAGTTTTAGCCGCCCGAGCCGGTCCCCCTCCCACGGATCGACCCCCGCCTGGTAGAGAATCAGCGTCGGCGCGAACTCCTGAACCAGCACCGGCAGGCTAGCCGTCAGCGCGTCCATGTAAGCGAGCTCATCCACCCCATCGGGCAGCCCGACGTCCAGCGTCGAGCGCGCCTTCCGGACCGGGAAGTTCTTCTCAGCATGGATCGAATAGGTTGCGACATCGCTCCGCCCCGCCGTCAGCGCCGCGGTGCCGTCACCCTGGTGCACGTCGCAATCGACGATCAATACACGCTCGCCCTCTTCCGCCAGTCGGTTGGCGGCGATGGCAAGGTCGTTGAACACGCAATAACCCGCGCCCGTATCGTGCAGCGCGTGGTGGCTCCCGCCCGCGGTATTCGCCGCAAAACCGTGCCGTTGCGCCAACTTCGCCGCCAGATAAGTACCGCCCGGCACCGCGACCGAACGCAACGCCACCGCCTTCGTCACCGGAAAGCCGATCCGCCGCTCCTTCTCGCGCGGCACACGCGTTTCGATCACCTCGGCGACATAGTCGGGGTCGTGCACCGCCTCGATCCACACACGCGGCATCGGCTCGGGTTCGTGCCATTCCAGCTCCGCGCCACTGTCGTGCAGCAGGTCACGAACCAATCCGTTCTTGTTCCATTGATACTGGCTGCGCGCTGGCGCCGAAGCGACGTAGAGCGGGTGGTGGACGACCGGGATCGGTCGCCCGCTCACGCCGCCAATGCCTCCAGCGCTTCGCTCGCTTCCACCCAGGCCGCTTCGGCCGCCTCGATCGCCTTGGCCACGGTGCCGCGCTGTTTCATCAGCTCGGTCATGGTCAGCTTGGCGAGGTCGGGCGCGGCCGTGGCGGGATCGAACATGGCGCGGTCGATCGCGCTGAGCTTCTCGTTGAGCCTCGCCATTTCGGCTTCGGCCGCCTTGGCCGACTTGCGCAGGGCGTTGCCCTTCTCGCGCGCCTCGGCGGCTTCGCGCCGGGCGTCCTTGCGGTTGGCCTTGGCCTCCGCAGTCGAAGCGCCCTTGGGCTCCTTGGCGAGGACGAAGGCAATATAGTCGTCGAGATTGCCGTCGAACGGCTTTGCGGTGCCCTGATCGACCAGCACGAGGCGGTCGGCGGTCATCTCGATCATGTGGCGGTCGTGGCTGACGATCACCACCGCGCCGGTATAGGCGGTCAGCGCCTGGATCAGGGCTTCGCGCGAATCGACGTCGAGGTGGTTGGTCGGCTCGTCGAGGATGAGCATGTGCGGCGCGTCGCGGGTGATCAGCGCTAGCGCCAGCCGCGCGCGCTCGCCGCCCGAAAGCTTGCCGACCTTGGTCATCGCCTTGTCGCCGGCAAAGCCGAACCGGCCGAGCTGGGCACGGACGAAGGACGGCTTCTCGCCCTCCATCAGCCGCTGCATGTGATCGAACGGCGTGTCGTCGCTGTGCAGCTCCTCCACCTGATACTGGGTGAAATAGCCGACGCGCATCTTGGCCGAGGCAGCCTTGTCGCCGTCGATCGGGGTGAGCTGCGCGGCGAGCAGGCGGGCGAGCGTGGTCTTGCCGTTGCCGTTGCGCCCGAGCAGCGCAATGCGGTCGTCCGGATCGATGCGCAGGTTCAGCCGCTGCAGGATCGGCTTGCCGTCATAGCCGACGCTGGCGTGATCGAGCGTGATCAGCGGCGGACGCAGCGGATCGGGATCGGGGAAGCCGAACGCCAGCGTGGGATCGTCCATCACCGCCGCGATCGGCTGCATCCGCGCGAGCGCCTTGGCGCGCGACTGCGCCTGCTTGGCGGTCGAAGCGCGGGCCGAGTTGCGGGCGACATAGTCCTGCAGCTTGGCACGCTCGGCGAGCTGCTTCTCGCGCGCGGCGGCCTGCTGCGCCTGACGCTCGGCGCGCTGGCGTTCGAAGCTGTCATAGCCGCCGGGATAGAGGGTGAGCTTGCCGCGTTCGAGGTGGAGGATGTGGTCCACGACGTTGTTGAGGAAATCGCGCTCGTGGCTGACGATGACGATCGTCGCGGGATAGCTCTGGAGGAAATCCTCCAGCCACAGCACGGCTTCGAGATCCAGGTGGTTCGAGGGCTCGTCGAGCAGCAGCAGGTCGGGCTGGCTGAACAGCAGTGCCGCGAGCGCGACGCGCATGCGCCAGCCGCCCGAGAAGCTGTCGAGCGGGCGATGCTGCGCGTCTTCGTCGAAACCGAGGCCGACCAGAATGCGCGATGCACGCGAGGGCGCCGAATAGGCGTCGATCGCGCCGAGCCGCTCGTGGATCTCGCCGAGTCGATCGGGGTCTTCGAGACCTTCCGCCTCGGCCATCAGCGCGGCGCGCTCGGTATCGGCGGCGAGCACGGCCTCGAACGGCGTGGTCTTTCCGGCGGGGGCCTCCTGCGCGACATAGCCGATGCGCGCGCCGCGCGGCATGTCGGCGCTGCCCTCGTCCGGATCGATCTGGCCGGCGATCACCTTGACCAAAGTCGACTTGCCTGCGCCGTTGCGCCCAACAAGGCCAATACGCCCCCGGGGCGGCAGCGCGGCACTGGCGCGGTCGATGATAACACGGCCGCCGAGACGGACGGTGATGGCGGAAAGGTTCAGCATGGCGGCGCGCCTAGCACCGCTGCCCGTCTCAGGACAACCGGCTCTCGAAGTCTTCGTAGCCGAAGCTCTTCACGATGCGCAGATTGTCGCTGCGGCTGTCCCACAGCGCGATGGTGGGCAAGGGCACGCCGTTGAAGGTCGTGGTCTTGACCATCGAGTAATGCGCCTGATCGAGGAAGGCGAAGCGCTGGCCGGGGATCGGACGCTGCGGGAAGCGGAAGTCGCCGAGGATGTCGCCGGCGAGGCACGACGGGCCGCCGAGGCGCACCAGCACGTCGGTATCGTCGCCCTTGGCCTCGCCCAGCATCGCCGGACGGTAGGGCGCCTCGATCACGTCGGGCATGTGGCAGGTGGCGGAGATGTCCACGACGCCGATCGGCATACCGTTGTCGAAGATATCGACGAACTCGCCGACAAGGATGCCGGTATCGAGCGCAATCGCCTCACCCGGCTCGAGGATCACCTCGAGCCCGGTTTCGGCGCGAACTTCCTTGAGGAAGGCGACGAGGTCATCGCGCTGATAGTCGGCGCGGGTGATGTGGTGGCCGCCGCCGAAATTGAGCCATTTGAGCTGGCCGAGATAGGGCGCGAGACGCGGGCGCAGCGCTTCCCAGGTGCGGCGCAGCGGCGGGAAATCCTGTTCGCACAGCGAATGGACGTGGATGCCGTCGATACCCTCGAAATGCTCGGGGCGGAGCTGGTCGGCGGGGAAGCCAAGGCGGCTGTGCGGCTGGGCGGGGTCGTATTTCTGGACCTCACCCTCAGAATGCATCGGGTTAAGGCGCAGGCCGACGTCGAAGGTTTCGCCACGGGCGCGCGCGGCAGCGAGTTCGTCCTTCATCGCTGCGTGCTGGCTGGGGGTGTTGAAGATGACGTGGTCGGAGATCCGGCACACATCCGCCATGTCCGCGGCCTTGTAGCCCGAGCAATAGGTCGCGATCTCGCCATGATAATGGTCGGCGGCGAGCCTGGCTTCGTGAAGGCCCGACGTCGCGACGCCATCGAGATACTTGCCGACGAGATCGCCGAGCGACCACATCGAGAAGGCCTTGAGCGCGAGCAGGATCTTCACGCCCGCGCGGTCGCGGACGTCGGCGATGGTCGCGAGGTTGCACTCGACCGCCGCTGCGTCGACGACGAAGCAGGGCGACGGCACGCGCGACAGGTCGAACCGGGCGAAAGCACCCGGATCGCCGGCCTTGGTCGACATGACCGGCGGGGCTGCGCGCGTGTCCGTGCTCATTCGATCAGAACTTCAGCGGCTCAGGCAGCTCGTGGACCTGCCACGGCAAGCCATGCTTGTTCAGCATGTCCATGAAGGGGTCGGGATCGAACTGCTCGATGTTGAACACGCCCTCGCCCTTCCAGGTGCCGTTGAGCATCAGCGCCGCGCCGATCATCGCCGGAACGCCGGTGGTGTAGCTCACCGCCTGGTTGCCGGTCTCCTCGAACGCGTCCTCATGATCGCAGATATTGTAGACGTAGAAGGTCTTCTCTTCGCCGTCCTTGGTGCCGGTCGCGATGTCGCCGATGTTGGTCTTGCCCTTGGTTGTCGTGCCGAGCGTCGACGGCTCGGGCAACACGGCCTTGAGGAACTGAAGCGGAACGATCTCGCGGCCTTCGTACATGATCGGCTCGATCGAGGTCAGGCCGACATTCTGGAGAACGCGCAGATGCGTCAGATACTGTTCGCCGAAGGTCATCCAGAAACGCGCGCGCTCGATCTCGGGCAGGAACTTGACCAGGCTCTCCAGCTCCTCATGGTACATGAGGTACATGTTCTTGGCGCCGACCTGATCGAATTCGAACACCTGACGCGACGACAGCGCCGGGGTTTCGACCCAGTCGCCATTCTCCCAGTGCCGCGCGGGCGCGGTGATCTCGCGGATGTTGATCTCTGGGTTGAAGTTGGTCGCGAAATGCTGGCCGTGATCGCCGCCGTTGCAGTCGAGGATGTCGAGCGTGCGGATCGTGTCGAGCAAATGCTTCTTGATGTACATCGCGAACACGCTGGTGACGCCCGGATCAAAGCCCGAGCCGAGCAGTGCCATCAGGCCCGCATCCTTGAAGCGGTCCTGATAGTCCCACTGCCAGCCATAGTGGAACCGCGCCTCGTCGCGCGGCTCGTAATTGGCGGTGTCGAGATAGTCAGTGCCGGTGTTGAGGCACGCGTCCATCAGGTTGAGGTCCTGATAGGGCAGCGCCAGGTTGACCAGCAGATTGGGCTTCACCGCCTCGATCAGCTTGCTCGTGGCCGCGACATCGTCCGCGTCGACCTCGGCCGTGTCGATGGTGACGCCGAAGCGCGCCTTCACCGATTCGGCGATCGCGTCGCACTTGAACTTGCGGCGGCTGGCGAGCGTGATCTTCCCGAACAGATCCGGGTTCTTCGCCATCTTGTGCACCGCGACCGACGAAACGCCGCCTGCGCCGATTACGAGAACGTCCTTCACGCCTTGTCCTTCCTTCTAATGCCCCATGGGGAATGGCGTCCCCATATTTGAGTACGCCCCGGATGCAAAGGGCGATGGTAGCGCCCGTAATCAACCCACCCCGCCAAGGAGAGGATTGAACCCGAACGACAATCCGCCCTAGCATTATGACATGGTAACGACGATCGCCCGCAGGGCATTTATCGGGGGCGCCGCGGCGCTGGGATTCGCTGGGCAAGCCAGCGCGCAGAGCCGACCCAAGGTCTTCGCCCCCACCCCGCCGTGGCCGCCCCACGAGTATTTCATGCTGTGGCCCGGCCTCCCGCCCGGTGCCCCGCCGGGGTTCGCCGTATCGAGCTTCCCCGTCCCGCTTCCGCTCGGCACGCCGCAGCGCTGGGAGAAGGGGATCCGCAACCCCTATGTCGGCGTGTTCCGCGCCGCCCGCCCCGATGGCCGAGCCGCCCTGGTCATCCCCGGCGGCGGCTATGGTATCGTCAGCCTGATTAATGAGGGGGTGAATGTCGCCCGCGCGCTCAATCCGCTGGGCATCACCGTGTTCGTCCTCGCCTATCGCCTGCCGCCCGAGGGCTGGCTCAACCGCAGCGAGGTGCCGCTGCAGGACGCGCAGCGCGCGATGCGGCTGATCCGCTCGCGCGCAGCGCAGTTCGGGATCGACCCGGCGAAGCTCGGCATCTGCGGCTTTTCCGCGGGAGGGCATCTGGGCGGCACGCTGACCGTCGGGCCGGACGATCCGGTGTATCGTCCGGTCGATGCCGCCGACCGGCTATCGGCACGGCCCGCATTCTCAGGGCTGATCTATCCGGTCACTCAACTTTCGACCGTGGGCCCAAATGCCCGGTCCGGTCCCAACCTGCTCGGCCCCAACCCCGCGCCGAACGCGGGCGCGCGGTTCGACCTGATCACGCGGGCGAGCCCGGCGTTGCCGCCGCTGTTCCTGCTCCACGCGATGGACGACGAGACCGTCCCGGTCTCCCAGAGCATCGGCCTGATGGAGGCGGCGCGACGCCACAAGGTGCCGGTCGAGGCGCATTTCATCGAGCGCGGCGGCCATGGCTTTGGCGCGGCGAGCCTGCCGAAGACCAATCCCGCCGCCAAGTGGATGGACTGGTACGCGGCGTGGACCGCGACGCATGTGAAATAGCATTTGTTCTTGAAATGTTCCGAACCCTAGCGTAGCGTTCGCGGATGGCAAAGACCCGCCCCGTGCGCGGGGCCACGCATAATCGCGAGAGCGCCCGCTTCAACCTGCCCGCGCGGGAGGCCGATGGCGACTGGCTGGATGCGCGCGAGGGGATCGACGGCGAGCTGCCGCCGCTGCGAACAACGGTCACGGTCGAGAAGGCGAAGAGCGTCCTGACGCGCAACCAGTCGCCGGACATCGCCTTCGACCGGTCGGTGAACCCCTATCGCGGATGCGAGCATGGCTGCATCTACTGCTTCGCGCGGCCGACCCATGCCTATCTCGACCTGTCGCCGGGGCTGGATTTCGAGACGAAGCTGTTCGCCAAGCCCGATGCCCCCTCCCTGCTCCGAGCGGCGCTGGGCAAGCACGGCTATGTCTGCCAGCCGATCGCGTTCGGGACCAACACCGATCCCTATCAGCCGATCGAGGCGGAGTGGCGGATCACGCGCGGCTGCATCGAAGTGCTGGCGGAATGCAACCACCCGATCACGATCACCACCAAGTCCGACCGGGTGACGCGCGACATCGACCTGCTTGCCCCGATGGCCGAACGCGGGCTGGCGGCCGTGATGGTATCGGTCACCTCACTCGACCCCAAGATCGCCCGCACGGTCGAGCCGCGCGCACCGCATCCCGAACGGCGGTTGGCGGCGGTGGCGAAACTGCGCGCGGCGGGTATCCCCACCTATGTCTCGCTGTCACCGATCATACCGCAGATCACCGATCACGAGATCGAGCACATCATGGAGCGCGCGGCGGAAGCCGGGGCACTGGGCTGCTTCTATTTGCCCGTGCGGTTACCGCATGAGGTGGCGCCGCTGTTCCGCGCCTGGCTCGATGAACATTTCCAGGAGCGCGCTGGGAAAGTGATGGCGACGATCCAGTCGATCCGCGGCGGTCGCGACAATGACCCCGATTTCCACAGCCGCTTTCGGGGAAAAGGTCCATGGGCGGATCTACTGCGCACGCGCTTCAAGATCGCTGCACAGCGCTTCGGCCTCGACAAGGAGTATATCCCACTACGTCGCGACCTGTTCAGACCGCCGGCCGGACCGCAAGGAGAGCTGTTCTAGGGCGCCGTCTCATGAAAGCGGACTGGTTGGAAACGAACCCATTGCTGCCGTTCAACGAGGTAGGTTCTGTCCTCGGATATCAGCCCAATACTCGGCTTCCACGTGGGCATCGATCTCGACGGGTTTGCGGCTACTCTCATGCAGTCGGTCAGCGCCGTCCCGACGCGGTCCCGAAATCCAGAAGTGGGCACCGGTGTCCGTGTCGAAATAGTTGACCTTGAAGCCTTGTCCGCCAAGGCGTTGAAACATGCGACCGGCGTAGTGAAACGATTGGCCAGATCACTCGTCGAGAAGGCGCGCCTCTCGCCGCTCGCGATCGCGCTTGAGTTGCCGCTGATATGTCGCATCGTGCGAACTGCGGCGAAAGAAAAGCAGCAGGAAAATGGTGGCCAGTACCAGCACCACGATTAACCCATAGGCGATCAATAAACGCGTCTCGATAACGAATACCTTGGGGTGCGCTCGATCGCGCATCTACCCTACGCGCTCGTTTAACAGAGTTGTCCAGTGATAAGCGGCGACCCGTGCGAGCGCTACGCGAGGATCGGCGAGTGCGCGCGATATCACGCAACGGAGTTGCGTGCAGCTTCGGTCCGCGCGATGATCTCGAGCATGCGGGCGATGCGCCTTCCCTCGAACGGCTGGTGGCGACAGGTGCTGCTCTATGGCGGCCTGCTCGCGATCGGTACCGCGTTGCTGCAATGGCTCGACTATCGCTGGCTGATGCGGGCACATTCGACCGAATTCTATCTGTTACTCGTCGCGGGCGGCTTCCTTGGACTCGGACTGCTCATCGGTGGGCGGGTGATGGGGTCGAGCGCGCCGCCACGACCAGAGGGTAATCCGGCGGCGCAAGAATCGCTCGGCATCAGCGAGCGCGAGATGATGGTACTGCGCGAGCTTGCCGCGGGTCACGCCAACAAGCAGATCGCGCGCAACCTCGATATCTCGCCCAACACGGTGAAGACGCATGTCGCGCGGCTGTTCGAGAAGCTGGGCGCGCGGCGGCGCACCGACGCGCTCGCGCGGGCACGCGAGCTTGGCCTGCTGCCCTGACATGTTTTCGGGCGAAACCGCCCAAATCACCCCTTTGGGCGATTGCCTCACGTCGAGCTGCGACAGATCAATCCGCCATCAAACGCATAAGGGGACACGACATGCAGCGCCTGATCCTGACCTATGGCCTCATCGCCGGTGTGGTGGTGGGCATCCAGCTCATCCTGATCGTCACTTTGTTCGGCGACAATCCGCCGACCGGTCCGCTGGGCATGGCGCTCGGTTACCTCACCATGCTGATCGCGCTCAGCGCGGTGTTCGTCGCGATCAAGCGGCGGCGGGACCATGATCTGGGCGGCGCGATCCGCTTCTGGCCGGCCCTTGGCCTCGGGGTCGCGATCTCGGCGGTGGCGGGATTGCTGTATGTGCTGGCCTGGGAAGCGCTGCTCATGATCCACGGGACCGGCTATCTCGAGACGATGATGGCGGCCGAGGTCGAGCGGAAGCGCGCCGCAGGCGCCAGCACTGAGGAACTGGTAGCGCTGCGGACATGGATCGCGGACTTCCTCAAGAGCTACGCCAACCCGCTGATCCGCATGCCGATCACTTTCAGCGAGATATTTCCCGTTGGGCTGCTCGTGTCGGCGGCCTCCGCGGCGTTGCTACGCAACCCGCGTTTCATGCCGCTGCGGCGCGAAGGCTGACCCACGCCATCCGGTTCGCGGCTAGGCGGCCGCGAACTGGAAGCCCTTATACTGGTCGCGGATCGCTGTCTTGAGCAGTTTGCCGGTGGCAGTGTGGGGCAGTGCCTCGACGAAGTGGATTTCGTCCGGGAGCCACCATTTGGCGACATGGTTGGCGAGATGCTGCTGGATCTGGTCCGCCGTAACCTCGCTGCCCGGCTTGCGGATCACCAGCAGCAGCGGACGCTCATCCCATTTGGGGTGGTGGATGCCGATCGCCGCGGCTTCGGCCACGCCGGGACAGCCAACCGCGGCATTCTCCAGCTCGACCGAACTGATCCACTCGCCACCCGACTTGATCACGTCCTTGGCGCGATCGGTGATCTGCATGATGCCGTCCGGGTGCAGCACAGCGACGTCGCCGGTGTCGAACCAGCCATCCGCGGTGAGGCACGGGCCGCTCCCATCCTTGAAATACTGCTTGATGATCCACGGACCGCGCACCTGAAGGCTCCCGGAACTCTCGCCATCGCGCGGAAGGATGTTGCCGGCGTCGTCGACCGTGCGCAGCTCGACACCGAAGGGCGCGCGACCCTGGCACACCATCTTGTCGACCTTCGCCTCGAAGCTCAGATCATCCCAGTCCGCGCTGGGCGAACCCATCGTGCCGATCGGCGAGGTTTCGGTCATGCCCCAGGCGTGGTTGACGCGCGCGCCCATCTTCATGATCCGCTCGATCATCGCGCGCGGCGCGGCGGATCCGCCGATGGTGACGACCTTGAGGTGCGCGGGCACATCGCCGGTCTCGTCCATATGCTGGAACATCGCGAACCACACGGTCGGCACGCCGGCGGTGTGAGTCACCTTCTCGCGATTCATCAGCTCGCACAGCACCTTGCCCTCGTTGATCGCGGACATGACGAGCTTCACGCCGACCATCGGCGCGGCGAAGGGCATGCCCCAGCCGACCGCGTGGAACATCGGCACCACCGGCAGCACCACCGACTGGGTCGACAGGTCGAACACCGCCGGCTGGATCTCCGCCATCGCATGGATCACCGATGAACGGTGGGTGTAGAGCACGCCCTTGGGGTTCCCGGTGGTGCCGCTGGTGTAGCAGAGCATGCACGGCTCGCGCTCGTCACCCTCGACCCAGACATAGTTGCCGTCCTCCGCGTCGATCACCGCCTCGAAGCTGTCGGGGCCGGTGCCGTCGAAGACGATGTAATGCTCGATCGTCTTCCACTGCGGCTTCATCTTGTCGATGATCGGCTGGAACATGCGGTCGTACATCAGCACGCGATCCTCGGCATGGTTGCCGATAAAGGCGAGCTGATCCTCGAACAGGCGCGGGTTGATGGTGTGGATCACGCCGCCCATGCCGATCGTGCCGTGCCAGGCGACGAGGTGGCGGCTGTGGTTCATAGCCATCGTCGCGACACGGTCGCCCTTCTTGATTCCCAAGCGCTCGAGCGCCTGCGCCAGCTTGCGGGAATCGCGGGCGACACCGGCCCAGTTCGTCCGCGTCTCGCTGCCATCGAACCAGCGGCTGACGATCTCGCGATCGCCATATTCACGCTCCGCATGATCGATCAGCCGCGGTACCCGAAGCTCGAAATCCTGCATCGCGCCCAGCATCACACTCTCCTTATCCGCACGAGTTTCCGTGTCCGTAAGGACATCCTGCGGATTTGAAGGGGCGGATGCAAGAGGCGAGCGATCAGCTCGCCAGCGCGAGCCTGGGCAGATCGGTCGGTTTGAGTTCGCAGGCGGTGACGCCGGGCAGGCCCTCGATCCGGGCGGCGAGTTCGCCGTCGATGCGGAAGTTGCGGCCGAGCATCAGTTCGGCCTCTCCGCCACTGGGCAGAGGCGCATCGAGGATGACCTCGCACCGTCCACCACGCGCGTCGGCGAGCTGGTGGGCGATGGCGGCGAGCGCGCTCGGTTCGGTCGCGGTCAGGCGCAGGGTCAGGCGGACATCCTTGGCCATCCCCTCGAACGGCTGGACCTTCCTCACCGTGACGCGCGCGCTGTCTTCGCCCGCGCGCCGGTCGAGCTCGAGCGTCAGGATGCCACAGCCGCCGATGCGCGAGGCGTCTTCCATCTCTTTCGCGGTGAAATCGTCGAAGCAGGTGCAGGGCACGGTGCCACTGGCGTCGGACAGCGTCGCCATCAGATAACGCTTGCCGCGTGCGGAGGTGCGCCAGCGCGCATCCTCGATCAGCGCGGCGATGGTCGCGCCGGCACGGCCACCCTCGGCGATGTCGATGTCGTTGAGGCTGACGATGCTGCGCGCCGCATGAAGCCGGGCGAGGTGCTGGTAGCGGTCGAGCGGATGCGCGGAGAAGAAGAAGCCGAAGGAATCCTTCTCGGCCTCGATCTTCTGCCCCAACGTCCAGCGCGCGCTCTTGGGCAGCTGGATCGCGGAGCCGACCGGCTCGGCTTCGCCGAACAACCCGCCCTGCCCGCTTTCGCGATTGGCATGGGTGCGCTGCGCGACTGCGAGAATAGTCTCGGCGGCGGCATAGACGCCGGGCCGGTCGGGGGCGATGCTGTCGAAGCCCCCCGCCCCGGCCAACGCCTCGACCTGGCGCTTGTTGAGCAGGCGTGGATCGACGCGGCGCGCGAAATCGTCGAGGCTCTGAAAGCGCCCCTTGGCGTGACGCTCCTCGACCAGCAGCTCCATCGCCTTTTCGCCCACGCCCTTGAGGCCGGCGAGAGCGTAGCGGACCGCGAAGGCATCATCGACCGCTTCCACCGAGAATTCGGCCTCGCTCGAATTGATGTCGGGCGGCAGGCAGGCGACGCCGAGACGTTTCATATCCTCGACGAAGATCGCCAGCTTTTCGGTCTGGCCGAGTTCGAAGCACATCGAAGCGGCGTAGAATTCGTGCGGGTAATGCGCCTTGAGCCAGGCGGTGTGATAGGCGAGCAGCGCATAGGCGGCGGCGTGCGACTTGTTGAAGCCGTAGCCGGCGAACTTGTCGATCAAGTCGAACAGCTCGTTCGCCTTGGCTTCGGCGATGTCGTTCACCTTGGCGCAGCCCTCGACGAACAAAGCGCGCTGAGCGTCCATCTCGGCCTTGATCTTCTTGCCCATCGCGCGGCGCAGCAGGTCGGCGCCACCGAGCGAATAGCCGGCCAGGATCTGCGCGGCCTGCATCACCTGTTCCTGATAGACGAAGATCCCGTAGGTCTCCTTCAGGATCCCTTCGAGCGCCGGATGCGGATATTCGATCGGCTCGAGCCCCTGCTTGCGTCGCCCGAACATCGGGATGTTGTCCATCGGGCCGGGGCGATAGAGCGAGACGAGCGCGATGATGTCGCCGAAATTGGTCGGCCGCACCGCGGTCAGCGTGCGCCGCATGCCTTCCGATTCCAGCTGGAACACGCCGACGGTGTCGCCGCGCTGGAGCAGTTCGTACACCGCCGGGTCGTCCCAGCCGAGCGCGGCGAGATCGATCTGGATGTTGCGCGCGGCGAGCAGCTCGACGCCCTTCTGCAGCACCGACAGCGTCTTGAGGCCAAGAAAGTCGAACTTCACCAGCCCCGCGCCCTCGACATATTTCATGTCGAACTGGGTGACGGGCATGTCGGAGCGCGGATCGCGGTAGAGCGGGACCAGCTCCGCGAGCGGGCGGTCGCCGATCACCACGCCTGCTGCGTGGGTTGACGAGTGGCGTGGCAGGCCTTCGAGCTGCATGGCGAGATCGATGAGGTGCTTCACCCCCTCGTCGCCGTCATATTCGGCCTTGAACTCGCTGACGCCGTTGAGCGAGCGCGGCAGCGTCCACGGGTCGGTCGGGTGGTTGGGGACGAGCTTGGCGAGACGGTCGACCTGGCCATAGCTCATCTGGAGCACTCGGCCGGTGTCCTTGAGCACCGCGCGCGCCTTCATCGTTCCGAAGGTGATGATCTGCGCGACCTGGTTACGGCCATATTTCGCCTGGACGTAGCGGATCACCTCTCCGCGACGGGTTTCGCAGAAGTCGATGTCGAAGTCGGGCATCGACACGCGTTCCGGGTTTAGGAAGCGTTCGAACAACAGGCCAAGCTCGAGCGGATCGAGGTCAGTGATGGTCAGCGCCCAGGCGACGACCGAGCCCGCGCCCGAGCCACGGCCCGGCCCCACGGGGATGCCGTTGATCTTGGCCCATTTGATGAAGTCCGCGACGATCAGGAAATAGCCCGGGAACCCCATCTGGATGATGATGTCGGTCTCGAACGCCAGCCGCGCGAAATATTCCTCGCGCTTCGCCGGGTCGGTGACGCCGGCCGTTTCCAGCCGGGTTTCCAGGCCCGCGCGCGCGTCGTCGCGCAGCTGGGCGGCCTCACCCTCCAGATCGCCGGCAAGGCTGGGCAGGATCGGCTTGCGTTTGGGCGCGGCATAAGCACAGCGCTGCGCGACGACGAGCGTGTTGTCGATCGCCTCGGGCAGATCGTCGAACAGCCGCTTCATCTCGGTTGCGGGCTTCATCCACGTGTCGGGCGATGAGCGCGCACGCTCGTCGCTGGCGACATAGGCGGAGCCGGCGATGCACAGCATTGCATCATGCGCCTGATGAAAATTGGGCTCGGCGTAGCAGGCCGGGTTGGTCGCGACGATCGGGATGCCGCGATCATAGGCGAGGTCGAGCAGCTTGGGCTCCGCCCTGCCCTCGACCTCGTCAAGCCGCCGGATGATCTCGATATAGAGGCGGTCGCCGAACAGCGCCTGAAGCCGGTCGGCATAGGCGAAGGCCGCGCTGTCCTGTTCCTCGGCGAACATCCGGGCCAGCCCGCCCTCCTTGCCCGCCGTCAACGCGATCAGGCCGTCGGTACGGCCTTCGAGGTCAGAGAAGAGGACGTGCGCGTCCTTCTCGATCGGGCGCTCGAGATGCGCGCGCGAGACGAGATCGCAGAGATTCTGGTAGCCGCGCTGGTCCTGCGCGAGCAGCGCCAGCCAGTCGAGCGGCGGGTTGACACCCTCTGGCATGTCGGGCCGCTCGACGCATAGCAGCGTGCCGACGATCGGCTGAACGCCCGCCTTCTTGGCGGCATCGCCATAGGGCATCGCGGCGTAGAGGCCGTTGCGGTCGCAAAGCGCCGCCGCCGGGAAGCCCAGTTCGCGCGCGCGCCCGGCGATCGCCTTGGGCTCGATCGCGCCCTCCAGCATCGTGTAGGCGGAAAAGATACGGAGGGGGACGAAGCCGGAATGGGGCATGGGATGGTTATAAATGGGGGCGATGAAGGGTCAAAGGAAGCGGCGGGGTTTTCCACAGCTAATCGTGCGCTGACCTAGTCTTCCCGGCTCCGCTTCATTTTCAGCGTTCCCAGCGCATAGGTCAGCGTCAACGTGCCACCATCCACCGTCACGACTGCGTCGGTCATGTCGGCCACACCAAAATCATTGGGTGTCAGGTCGAACATCGCCGTCGTGCCGGGCCGCGCATTGAGCGCCAGGCGCGGAAATTCGATCCGGTGCGAGGGGATACTGAACGTAATGGAGCGGGGAATCCGCTTCTCGTCCTCCGGCAACGACCACGAACTGCCGGGCAGATAGCTGTCCAGTGGCTCTCCGCTGTCGAATTCGATCCGCAGATCGACGCCCGGCACATCGCGCCCCGTCGGCCCCACCAGGCGAATTGCGAAGGGTTGACCGGGCGTGGCCTCCACCCGTCCGGCCCTGATCGTCGGCGGGACCGGGCGTGGATCGCTGGTCAAATGGACCCGGTTGTCGTTCGCCTTCCACCGTCCCTCGGCCAACTGATCCAGCGAACCGACAGTCAAGCCGAACTGGAACCGCCCGTCCTTCCCCAGCCGCAACCCGGCGACCATCTCCCGCTCGGATGCGACATAGTTGCCGGCGAGGCTGGTGGACGCGGACTCCGCCGCCTCCTGAGCATAGCCGGGTAAGGTCAGGGTCAGAAACAGGCCCGCAAGGGCCGCCGCCCCCCGCCGAGCGCTCAAAGTAGCTTCTCGATATCCGCCGCGATATCCTCGGGCTTGGTCTGGGGGGCATAGCGGTCGACGACATTGCCGGTGCGGTCGATCAGGAACTTGGTGAAGTTCCACTTGACCCCCTCGGTCCCGAACAAGCCCGGCGCCGCCTTCTTGAGGTGGCGGTAAAGCGGCGCGGCGTCGGGGCCATTGACGTCGATCTTGCCGAACACCGGGAAGGTCACGTCATAGGTCAGCGAACAGAAGTTCGCGATCTCCGCCGCGTCGCCCGGTTCCTGCGCGCCGAACTGGTTGCAGGGGAAACCGAGCACCTCAAACCCGCGTTCGCCGAACTGGCGGTGAAGCGCCTCCAGCCCTTCATATTGCGGGGTGAAGCCGCACTTGGAGGCGACGTTGACGATCAGCAGCACCTTGCCGGCATAGGGCGACAGATCGACCTGCGTTCCTTCCGGCGTGGTGACCGGAATGTCGGTGATCGTGGTCATTGTGTTTCCTTCCAACGGGCTCAGCGGGTGAGCTTGCCCGCCATGCCGATAATGTCATCGAGTGGGTTGCCGTCGCCGTTGAGGTCGATGAGCTTGCCGAGACCGCCAAGCCCGCCTGCGGGTGCAGCAGCTGCCCCGCCGCCCAGCACGCTGCCCAGCACTCCGCCAAGCCCTCCCGCGCCGCCACCGCCGAGCATTCCGCCGATCAGGCCGCCCAGCCCGTCGCCTTCACCCTGCTGGCCGCCCTGCTTAGCCAGATAGCCGGCCACGAGCATCGCCAGGATCGGCAGCATCTTCTTGAGCAACCCGGAATCGAGCCCGGTCTGCTCCGCCGCGTGGCCCGCGACGGTGCGGCTGACATCCTTCGATCCGAAGATCTGGCCGAGCACGTCATTGCCCTGATCTACCGGGGTCGGCGTGGGATTCAGCACCGCGTCGAGCAGTCCGCCGCCGCCGAGCTGGCCGAGCAAGCCGCCCAGTCCCTCGATCCCTCCGCCGGTCTGGGCCTGCTTCTTGAAGCCGCCGAGGATCGCCGGGAGCAACGCTTCAGCGCCCGCCTTCGCGGTATCCGGGGACACGCCAAGCTCGCTGGCCATCGATTCGATACCGCCGGTCTGGGAAAGGATATCGGTCAGATTCATGCCGTTACTCCCGTGCGCGCCGGGCCTGAGACGGGCCGGCAGGTCGCGACCATAGCAGTCGAGGGCAGGCGCGCGAACCGTGGTGATCGCGCGGATCAGTTGCTGGTTATATCCTCTGCCACCACCATGCCGAACACATCGGCGAACGACACCAGTCCGCTGCCGCCCATTCCGCCCGGTTGCGCGGGATAGCGGCTGTCCGCCGAATTGTCGCGATTGTCGCCGAGCAGGAAGAGCCGTCCCGGGGGAACTCGTATCGCCGCCATATCGTCCCCCGGGCTGGTCCCGAAATCGAGTACGCGATGCGGCACGGATTCGCCTGGAAATTGCTCAGAAAGGATTCTCGCGGACTCGCCGTCCACCTCGATTGTGCCCCCAGCCGTCTGGGGCACCGGCTTGCCGTTGAGAATAATCTGGCCAGCCCGCATTTCGATCCGGTCGCCGGGCAGGCCCACCACCCGCTGAACCCAC
Organism: Sphingomonas sp. GW821-FHT10C01; assembly: GCF_059415525.1. NCBI lineage: Bacteria > Pseudomonadati > Pseudomonadota > Alphaproteobacteria > Sphingomonadales > Sphingomonadaceae > Sphingomonas > Sphingomonas sp. GW821-FHT10C01. The sequence goes on from NZ_JBWKNK010000001.1 coordinate 2,369,839, forward strand.
ATGCTCTTGCCCATGGCGAAGGTGACAACGTCGCCGCGCCTTAGCTCCGACGCTGGTTTGCGACGCGACGTCACTCGATCGCCCTTGCGAATTGTGGGCGCCATGCTTTCCGACGCGCCGTAGAATCGGCGCCATGGAAGCTCGTCATTCAAGATCAGCTTTGCGCCATAGGTGCTCACACCTGCCACCGCGGCTCCGGCGGCGATGAGGGGTGCGATCCACCACTTCATGCCCCCTCATCCCCATAGCGTTTCATCAACTGATCGAGATTGCGACGTACCCCGAGCCACTCATGCGCGAGGATGCTGTAGGCCGCGCTGTCGCGAAGGTGATCGCCCAGGACCAGATGGCCGCGCAACACCCCGTCGAGACGCGCACCGAGGCGCTCGATCGCTCGGCGCGAGGCGTGGTTGAGGAAATCGGTGCGCAGCTGGACGCAGTTTGCACCAAGCTCTTCGAAGGCATGGGCGAGCAGCATACGCTTTGCCTCGGTATTAAGGCCGGTGCGCTGGACGCGGCGGGCATAGACTGTGCCGCCGATCTCGACCCGGCGGTGCGGCTCGCTCATACGCATGAAGCGGGTGACGCCGGAGATCGAACCGCTCGCGTCGAGCACCGTGAAGGGAAGCACGCGCCCCGCGGCGGCTTCGGCCTCCAGTCGCTCGTACCAGCCGTCGATCGTTGCGGGCCCGGGGACGAAGGTAGTGAACACCTCCAGATCCGCGAACGCCTCAAGCAACGCCGCTCGGTCGTCTCGATGGAGCGGGCGCAGCGTGACGTGCCGGCCCGTCAGGGTCGGCGTCTCGCGCCAGACACTCACTCCAGCACGCCCTCATGCAGCCGCACGACACGGTCCATCTTCGCCGCGAGCCGCTCATTATGCGTCGCGATCAGCGCCGCGGCCCCTTCCCCGCGCACCAGCCGCAGGAATTCGGCGAGAACGATATCGGCGGTATGCTCGTCGAGATTGCCTGTCGGCTCGTCCGCCAGCACCAAGGCCGGCCGGTTGGCGAGCGCACGGGCCACCGCGACGCGCTGCTGCTCGCCGCCCGAAAGCTGGCTCGGCCGGTGCGTCAATCGCGCGCCAAGGCCAAGCGCGGTGAGCAGGCCTTCCGAACGTGCCCGCGCATCGGCAAAGGTCGCGTTCTGGATGAGCTGCGGCAACTCGACATTCTCGAGCGCGTTGAAGTCGGGCAGCAGATGGTGGAACTGATACACGAAACCGAGCTTGTCGCGTCGCGTGACGGTTCGCGCATGGCTCTCGAGCTTGCCGACCTCTACGCCCGAGATGCGGATCGAACCCTCGAACCCGCCTTCGAGCAAGCCAACGGCTTGCAACAGGGTCGACTTGCCCGAGCCGGACGGCCCGAGCAGCGCGACGATCTCGCCCTGCCCGACCGTCAGGTCGACCCCGCGCAGGACATGGATGTCCGCCCCGCCCTGGCTGAAGGTGCGCTTGAGACGGACGGTCTGAAGTACAGGCTCACTCATAGCGCAGCACCTGGACGGGATCGGTGCTCGCCGCCTTGAAGGCGGGGTAGAGCGTGGCGAGGAAGCTGAACACCAGCGCCATCAGCGCGATCCCGGCGATCTCGACCGGATCGGTCTTGGCGGGCAGTTCGGTAAGGTAGCGCATCGACGGGTCCCAGATCTCCTGCCCTGTGATGAAGCCCAGGAAGGTCAGCACCCCATGGCGGAAATAGAGCAGGATGAACCCTAGGATCAGCCCCGCAAGAATACCCAGCGATCCGATCACCGTGCCCACAGTCACGAAGATCTTGATCAGCCCGCTCCGCGTCGCACCCATCGTGCGCAGGATCGCGATGTCGCGCGTCTTGGCGCGCACCAGCATGATCAGCGAGGACAGGATGTTGAACACCGCGACCAGGATCAGGATCGACAGCACGGTGAAGGTAACAAGCCGATCGACCGCCAGCGCCTCGAACAGGGTCGCGTTGAGCGTACGCCAGTCGGTAAGCTGACCGACGCCTGCGACCTCCTTCGCGAGTGGGGCGAGGATGTCGCCGACCTTGTCGGGATTGTCGGTGTCGATCTCGACCATCCCGACGGTATCGCCCATCAGGAGCAGCGTCTGCGCATCCTCCATCGGCATGACGACGAAGGCCTTGTCGTAATCATAGACGCCGATCTCGAAGATCGCGGCGACGCGATAGGAGACGATGCGCGGGACGGTACCGAACGGACTGGTCAGCCCCTGCGGGCTAAGCAGCGAGACGCTGCTCCCGGGCGCGGCGCCGAGCGTCTGGGCGAGCCGCGACCCGATCGCGATACACTCGCAGCCCGGCGTCAGCCCTTTGAGGTCGCCCGCCAGTACATTCTTGTTGAGCGTCGGGTTGGCTCGGATGTCGGGCATGGTCATGCCACGCACCAGCACACCCTCGACCCGACCCTGAAAGCTCGCCATCAGCGGCTGCTCGATCAGCGGGGTGGCGCTGACGACGCCGGGGGTCTTCTTCGCCTGCGCCGCGATCTCGCGCCAGTCGCGTAGCTGTCCGCCATAGCCCTGAACCACCGCATGGCCGTTGAGACCGGTAATCTTGTCGAACAGCTCGGCGCGGAAGCCGTTCATCACGCTCATGACGATCACCAGCGCGGCGACGCCAAGCATCACCGCGACCAGGCTGATCGATGCGACGAGGAAGATGAACGCCTCCCCCCGCCCAGGCAGGAGGTAGCGGCGGGCGATCATCCGCTCATATCGGGAAAGAAGCATATCGGCGCGTGTTAGGGCGTGTTTGCAAATTCGCAAAGAAGCGAATTCCGTTGGCGGCGGTGGCCGGCGGCGCATTCGTAACGGATGCGCTCAAACCCACGCTGTTGCCAAATAAACACAGGATGAATGCAAAGCGCGGCGGTGACGTCATCGACCCGTGACAAGCGGCACCCGCCATCCTAGCACGTCCCCACGAAGCGCAGGCAATGGCCGTGGTTCGGGGAGGCTCTCCCGTCCCGTCCTTCTCCGGAAGGATGCGTGGGCAGGAAGCCACAAGGGGGCTGACGAGGCATCGTCACGCAGGCGCCCGGGCTGGAAACGGCCCGGGCGTTTCGCGTTTCCTGATACGTGATCTCGTAGCTGAACACCCTTCTGCAAGGCCGGGGACGAGCGTGTCGCCGCTCAGTCCGGCAGCATCGGAAACAATTCCGGCGCCATGCGAACCGCGAAATCCTTGAACAGTCGCACCGGACGCGAGACCTGCCGGTTACCCAGATGCACGATCGACAGGTCCTCCGCCTCGAAGCGCCAGTCCGGCATCACCTCGACCAGCTCTCCGCTGCGTAGCAGATCGGCGCGGACGACCGGCGGCAGATCACCGATGCCGCCAGCGGCGAGCAGCGCCTCCGCGACTCCGGCATAGTCGTTCATCGCGAGATGCGGCGTAAAGGACAGGGTGAAGGGTTGGTCGTCACCGGCCCTCTTCAACGACCAGCTACGCTGCGGCGTGCCCAGCGAGAAAGCGACGAGCCGATGATCGAGCAGTTCGCGCGGATGCTGCGGATGCCCCGCGCGTTCGAGATAGCCGGGACTCGCGACCAGTTGGCGCCGGTATCGCAGCAAGCGCCGCGCAACCATCGACGAATCCCGAAGCTCACCCACCCTCAGCATCAGATCGACCCCCTCCGCGATCGGATCGACCATGCGCTGGGTAACGAAGACGAACACCCGCACCTTCGGATAGGCGGCCTGGAACGCACCGACGAGCGGGACGAGCAGCGTATCGGCGACGTTCGGCGGCGCGGACACCCGCAGCGTTCCCGACACCTCCGAAAGCCGGCTCGAAACCACGCGTTCGACCAAATCGTTCAGTTCGGCGCTGCGCTGCGCCTGTTCGAGGATGTCCGCGCCGGTGTCGGTCAGCCGCAATTTGCGGGTCGAGCGCTCGAGCAGTCGCGCGCCCAGTTGATCCTCGAGCTCCGCGATTCGCCGGCTGACGGTCGACACCGGCATGTGCAACCGCCGCGCAGCTTCGGAGAAGCTGTTGGCTTCCACCACCTTGGCGAAAAGGACGAGTGCGTTGAGGTCGGCCATAACTTTCCTGATTTCAGGAAGATCATTCTCAATCTTACCGACTAATCGCCTAATCTGCCAGCGACTAGCTTTGCTTCATCAACCCAGAAGATGGAGACCGGCCATGACGACCAAAGACATCCTCGCATCCACGCTGTTCGCGGCAGCCACCCTGCCCACGACCGCCCATGCATCGGAGACGCCCAACCTCGCGGCGATCCGCGATGTGCTCGGCCGGTACGAGCGCGCGCTCAACGCCTCCGACACCGATGCGGTGATGCCGCTCTATGCCGTGGACGCCGTCTTCATGCCCGCCTTCAGCCCGTCGGCGGTTGGCGCGAGTGAGATCCGCCAAGCCTATGTCGCGGTGTTCAAGGCGATCCGGCTCAACGTCAGATTCGATGTCATCGAGATCGTCCCGGTCGCGCCAGACTGGGCGTTCGCACGCACCAACTCGGCAGGCACAGTCACGATCAATGCGACCGGCGCGACGAGTGCGGAAGGCAACCAGGAGCTGTTCGTGTTCCACAAGGTGGGCGGCCACGACTGGAAGATCGCGCGCTACAGCTTTTCGCCGACCAAACCGCCGCAACCCTGAACCTTAGGGCGGGGAGGAACCACAGGAGCCTGGTTGTGGCCCCTCCCCTGGCATCTGTCACCCGCGCCGGCCTGTTCCTAAAGTCAATCGCGGGGACAGATACGTCTCGTTCATGGCCTAGAATTTGAAGCCGAGAGTCAGACCATAGGTGCGCGGATCGCCGGGCTGGCCGACGATCAGGCCGGTGTTGCTCGGACCGACCGTGAGCTGTTCGAAATAGTCGACGTCAAAGGCGTTGCGGACCCAGCCATAGAGGTCGAACTGATCGCTGCGGAAACCGAAGCGGAAGTTGGTCAGCGCATAGCCCTCAACCCAAGTGTACGCCGAGGGCGACGGGTTGGACGAGAAGCGCGAGCGGTAATTGCCGTCGATGCCCAGATAGACCTGCCCGTCCTTGCCGAACAGCGACACCGGGACATTGCCCTCCGCGCCGTAGGAGAAGGCCCATTTGGACACGCCCGGCAGCGCCGATCCCGAAATGTCGCAATTGGCGGGGCTGAGACCGCCCGGGGTGCCCGGCGCGCTCGGCGTCTGGCCCGCTGTCACCGTGGTACCGCCCGACAGTTCCGGCGGGCACGGCGCATCGACGAACTTCACATATTTGGCGTCGGTATAGGCGCCGTTGAAATAGGTACTGAACCGCTCGCTCGGGCGCGCCGAGAAGTCGATCTCGAACCCTTGCGTGCGCACCTTGTCGGCATTGGCGAGATAGCCGCGCAGCACGCCGAGCTGGCCGTTGGTCACCGTCGCCTGATAGTCGTCGATGGTGGTGCGATAGGCCGACAGGTTCAGCGTCGCGCGTTTGTCGAAGAACTGGGTCTTGAGGCCAATTTCCCAGTGATTGACCGATTCGGGCTTGATCGACCCGGCCGCTGCGATCGGCACGCCCGCCGCATCGGTCGGCAGGCCGTTCTGGTTGATGCCGCCGGTCTTGAAGGTCTTGGCATAGGTACCATAGGCCAGCACGTTCGGCGCGATCTGGTAGCTGAGTGTCAGGTCGTAGCTGAAGTTCCAGTCGCTGAAGGTCGGCGCGCTGAGCTGGGGTGCGAACACACCGCGCTGCGCCACCTTGATCGGATCGGTCTGGCCGAACAGCACCGGGTTGCCCTGGCCGTCGAACACCTTGCGCTCGTAAAAGCCTTCCTTCTTGTCATAGTTGAGGCGCGCGCCCGGCTGGATGGTCAGACCCGGCACGACTTCCCAGTCGACCTGTCCGAACAGGGCGAGGCTGGTGTTCTTGAGATACTGCGTGTTCCGCGCCACCAGCCCATTCAGGATGTTGGCGGAGATCTGGCCGGCATTGGTCAGGTTCCAGCGGCTCGATGCCGCGCCCTGCTGCTCGGTGCCCTGGGTATCGATCCGCTGGTAGAAAGCGAAGGCGCCGAGGACGAAGCCGAGGTTCTTGGCACGATAATTGTAGCGGAATTCCTGGGTATATTGGTCGTGCTGCGACGGGTTCTGCGACCGCGAGACGATCGGCAGGCCGGTATAGTCGCGGTCATTCTCAGGCTTCCAGTCCCAGAAGCGCCACGCGCTGATCGAGGTCAGCGTGCCCGGCCCGACATCCCATTTGATGCGCAGCGCAGCGCCGCCGATCTTGTTGCCGGCGTTGAGGTTGGCGTCGATGTCGGTCAGCCGGTCGAACGGATTGGAGCTGACCACCGTATAGCCCTGTGCCGCGGCGAGTGCGGCATATTGCCGGTTGAGCGCACGCTGGGTGGCACCGGTGCGCACGAACACCGTGCCGCAGCATTCGGGGTTCTGCTCGCTATAGTCACCCGACAGCGTGATCGAGAGATTGTCGGTCGGCTTGAACAGCAACTGGCCGCGCAGGCCGATATTGTCCTGCTCGTTGATCCAATTGCCGGTCGTGACGTTGAAAATCGTGCCACGGCGGCTGGTCGAGGAGATGGCGAGGCGCGCGGCGAGATTGTCGGTGATCGGGCCGGAGATCGCGCCCTTGAACTGCTTGAAGTTCAAGTTGCCGACGGTCAGCTCAGCTTTGCCCTCGAAATCGAAGGTCGGCTGGTTGGTCGTGATGTTGATCGCGCCGGCAGTCGTGTTCTTGCCATAGAGCGTACCCTGCGGCCCGCGCAGCACCTCGATCTGGGCGATGTCGAGGAAGTCGAAGGTCGAGGACGCGGCGCGCGCGTAATAGACGTCGTCGATATAGATGCCGACACCCTGTTCGAACCCGTCGCTGGTCAGCCCGAACGGGGCGCCCAGGCCACGGATGTTCACCGCCGAGTTGCGCGGGTTGGACGAATAGAATTGCAGCGTCGGGGTGAGCTGCTGAAGCTTGCCGACATTGAAGTTTCCGGTCGAGTCGATCTGCCCCGCGCTCAGCACGGTGATCGCCACCGGCACTTCCTGAGCGGTTTCCTGACGGCGGCGACCGGTGACGATGATCTCGCCCGACGCGGCTGGATCGGCTTCGCCCTCGGCGCTTTCCGGCGCCGGGTTCTCGACGGCGGGTGCCGGCGGCGTATCGGCCAGCGCAGCCGGTGATGTGCTGGCGAGCAGCAGGACGGATAATGCAGTCAGGCTCACGAAATGGCTCCCCCTGTGGTGTCGCATTAAACTCCATCAGGTTGGTAGGTTTTAGCCAGAAAGCGATTCTATTCCTACCTGCTTGGTAGGCTTTATATCGCGATCACCGCACATTTCGTCGCGCCCTTGAAACCCGTCACCGGCTTCCCAAATCAGAGTTGCGCGGCGCCTTCGGGGCCGGGCAAACCTGGCATCGCGGCTTAGCTGGATGTCACAAGGCGTTGAAATTGCTCATAAGAGGATTCGCTTTATGCGTCAGATCGACCTTACCCCCTTCCGCCGATCGGCCATCGGCTTCGACCGGCTCTTCGACATGCTCGAAGCGACCGCGCGCCAGTCGGGCAGCGAGAATTACCCCCCGTTCAACCTCGAACGGATTTCCGACGACCAGTATCGGATCACGATCGCCGTCGCCGGCTTCAAGCCGAACGAGATCGAGATCACCGCACAGCAGAATCTGTTGCTGGTTGCCGGCAAGAAGGCCGAATCGCAGGACAATGAAACCGCGCAGATGCTGCATCTCGGCATCGCCAATCGCGGGTTCGAGCGCCGCTTCGAACTGGCGGATTTCGTCCGCGTCGAGAGCGCGGACCTCAATGACGGCCTGCTCGTGATCGTGCTGGTGCGCGAAGTGCCCGAGGCGATGAAGCCCAAGAAGATTGCCATCGGGACCGGCAGCGAAGACGGCGCCGCGATCGAGCACCGTTCGGTCGGCTGAGCCGCAGAAAGCCAAAAGAGCGGCGCCCCCTCCCCCTTGCGCGCCGCTCCACGGGGCGTCCGGACACCGGTCCGGGCGCCCTTTCTATTTTGTCGCCGGCAGCAGGACCTTCAGCGCACGGGTAAAACCGCGCGGGGCAACCGAGACATGGTCCTCGCCGTTCAGCACCTCGTCCTCCAGCACCAGCCCCGGATAGCCGCGCTTGCGCAGCACCGCCACAAAGGCGCGACTGTCCGCGACCAGATCGGTTTCCTGGTTGAACCGGGGATCGCCCTTGCGCACCGCCTCATATTCGCCGGTGTAGAGAAAGACCTTCGCCTTTAGATCGCGATGCTTCGCGGCATACGTGGCCTCGACTCCGAACATGTACCGTTTGTCGTACCAGAGCGACGGGCTACCCAGCACATAGCCGCCGAACATCTCCGGCTCGCTGAACAGGATCTGCGTGGCGAGCAATGCGCCATAGCTGTGCCCGAGCAGGATGCCGCGCCCCGGTGCGGTGCGGTAGCGGCCGGTGACGAAGGGCAGCGCCTGATCACGCAGCCAGGCCTGGTGCTTCGTACCCTCACCATGTTTCGCGTCCGGCGGGGTGCCGCTCGGCCCGTTGGGCGTCGGCGTGTAGTCGCGCCGCCGGCTCGCCACCGCATCGTCACCCTTGGCATAGGACAGGCCGACCAGGATGAACTCCTCGACCTTTGGTCCCTCGACATTCAGGCGGCGCGCGATCTGGCGGATGATCGGGAAGGCATAATCGGCATCGGTGACGTAGAGCACCGGATAGCGGCGCTGTGGTTCCTTGGCATAGGAGGGCGGCAGGCTGACGAAGAGCTGGTAGGTTCGCCCCGTCGCCGGGTCGGGAACATCCCATACCTCCGTCCCCAGCAGCTCATAGGCTTGTCCGTCCCCGCGCTGTGTCGCGGCGCCGCTTGCCATGGGCGTCACCTGCGGCGCGGCATTTCCGCACGCGGACAAGGTCAATGCCGCCATGGCGGCGCCGAATATAGCCTGTTTCAAGCACTTCCCCCCTCTTCCCGTTGCTCCGTCTGCTAGCGTATCGGCGAGGCCCGGCAACGGCGCCGAGCGGGCAAACCGCCTGATCGTTGCGCAGGCGCGACGGATCGCCGTCTTGCCTCACCCGTGGCGCTGGGGCATCGATTGGATGCACCCCAAGCGCGAGGCTTCACGAACGACATGGCCGGCGGCTTCCGCTTCGAAGGTTTCCACCTCGACCCTGCCAACCGGCGGTTGACGCACGACGGCGCGCCGGTTGAGCTCAATGCCCGTTATCTTGACGCGTTGACCCTCTTGACGAGTGAGTCCGGCCAGCTCGTTTCCAAGGACCGCTTCATGTCCGAGGTGTGGCGCGGTATTCCGGTAACCGACGAGGCGCTGACCCAGTGCATCCGTACGCTGCGTCGCCAACTGGGCGACGATGCCGCCAGCCCCCGTTTCATCGAGACCGTTCCCAAGCACGGCTATCGCTTCATAGCGCTCGTCGAAGGTGTAGCGGCGATCGCACCGCCAGAGCCCCTTACCACCCTGCCTGGCCGCTGGGACGATGCCGTAGTCACCGCCGGCTTCGCCATTCTGGGCGGCGGCGTCGCGGGGCTGATCGGCGGGCTGATCTATGGGTTCGTCGCGGCATCGCAGCCGGTGCAGACCGGCGCGGCGTCGGCGCTGCTGGTCCTGCTGTGCATCACGACGCTGGTCGCCACCGTCGGCGCGACGGGAGTCGGGATCGGCATCGCGGTGGCGAACGCGCTGTCGGAGCGACCATGGCGCTGGAGCATCCTCGGGGGCGCCGCAGGCGGCCTTGTCGTCGGCGCGCTCGGCAAGATGCTTGGGCTGGACGCCTTTTCGCTACTGCTCGGCCAGTCGCCTGGCGATATCACCGGCGGGCTGGAAGGAATGCTGCTCGGCGGCGGTGTCGGCCTCGGCTGCTGGCTCACGCATCGCGGAGGCTCGCCCCGCCTCCGCCGCGCCATCATCTTTGGCGGCCTGACAGGAGGCGCCACAGGCCTGCTCGCAGTGCTGCTCGGTGGGCGCTTGCTGGCAGGCAGCCTCGCACTGCTCGGAGAGCAATTCCCGGATTCGCGTCTGCGGATCGACCAGATCGGAAGCCTGCTGGGCGAGACCGGGTTCGGTCCGCTCAGCCAGGCGCTGTCGGCGACATTGGAGGGCACGCTGTTCGGTGCTTGCACCGTCGGCGCGATCGCCCTCGCCCGCCGCCAGCGGCGGGGCTAGATCAGACCAGCCGCGACTGGCGCACCGCAGCTTCGATGAAGCTCGCGAACAGGGGGTGCGGGTCGAACGGCTTGGATTTCAGTTCCGGGTGGAACTGCACGCCGACGAACCACGGATGGTCGGGCCGCTCGACGATCTCGGGCAGCATCCCGTCGGGCGACATGCCCGAGAAGACGAGGCCGCCCTGCTCCAGCGCATCGCGGTAGCCGGTGTTCACTTCATAGCGGTGACGATGGCGCTCGCTGATCTCGTCCGAGCCGTAGATCGAACCGACAACCGAGTTGCCCGCAAGCTTCGCCGGATAGGCGCCGAGCCGCATCGTGCCGCCAAGGTCACCGCCCTCTTCGCGCTTCTCGATGCCGTCCTTGCTCATCCACTCGGTGATGATGCCGACCACCGGCTCGTTGGTCGCGCCGAACTCGGTCGAGGATGCGCCCGAGATCCCCGCCACGTTCCGTGCGCCCTCGACGCAGGCCATCTGCATGCCGAAGCAGATGCCGAAATACGGCACCTTGCGCTCACGCGCGAAGCGGACGCTGGCGATCTTGCCCTCCGCCCCGCGCGATCCGAACGCACCGGGCACTAGGATGGCGTGACATGATTCCAGATTCGCCGCGACTTCCGAATCTTCGCCATTCTCGAACAGCTCGGCATCGATCCAGCGGATGTTGACCTTCACGCGGTTGGCGATGCCGCCATGCACCAGCGCTTCGTTCAGCGACTTGTACGCGTCGGGCAGGCCGACATATTTGCCGACCACGCCCACCGTCACTTCGCCCTCGGGGTTGAACAGACGGTCGGTGATTTCGGTCCAGCGGCTGAGATCCGGGTTCGGGCCCGGCTCAATCCCGAAGGCGCGCAGTACTTCGCCGTCCAGACCCTCGGCATGATATTGCAGCGGCACCGCATAGATGCTCGGCGCGTCGAGCGCGGGGATGACCGCGCTGGCCGGCACGTTACAGAACTGTGCGATCTTGGCGCGCTCGCCCGCAGGCAGCGGCTTTTCGGCGCGGCACACCAGCACGTCGGGCTGGACGCCCAGCGAGGCCAACTCACGCACGCTATGCTGGGTCGGCTTGGTCTTCAGTTCGCCTGCCGCCGCAATGTATGGCACCAGCGTCACATGGATGCTGATCGAGCGGCCGCGGCCCAGCTCGTTCTTGAGCTGACGGATCGCCTCGATGAACGGCAGCGATTCGATATCGCCGACGGTGCCGCCGATCTCGCACAGCACGAAATCGAGGTCGTCGGTCTCGGCCTGGGCGAAGTCCTTGATCGCATCCGTGACGTGCGGGATCACCTGTACCGTCGCGCCCAGATAGTCGCCGCGGCGCTCACGCTCGATGATCGTCTTGTAGATCCGGCCCGAGGTGATGTTGTCCGACTGGCGCGAGGCCACCCCGGTGAAGCGCTCATAATGGCCAAGATCGAGGTCGGTCTCGGCCCCGTCGTCGGTCACATAGACCTCGCCATGCTGATACGGACTCATCGTGCCCGGATCGACATTGAGATAGGGATCGAATTTCCGGATGCGGACCTTGTAGCCGCGCGCCTGGAGCAGCGCAGCGAGGCTTGCTGCCATCAGGCCCTTGCCAAGCGAGGAGACCACGCCGCCGGTGATGAAAATATACCGCGTCATGGGAGTCACCGACTAGCCTTTATGCACGAGTGGGGGCAAGCGCCCGACTCCGGGCGCCGCCAAAAAAACTTGCCTTGAAAGCCCGCTTACTTGGCGAGCGGAACCGCGCTGTTGTCGGCCGGAGCCAGCGGCGCGGTGGCCGGCTGGGTTGCCGGCGCGGGACCGGTGCCCGGTGCCGGCGCGGTCTGCGCGGGCACGGCGATCCGGCTGGTATCGATCGTCCCGCCGCTGCGAGTCGCCGCCAGCGCCGCGAGCAGGATGCTCATCGCGATGAACAGCGTTGCCAGAATCGCGGTGGCGCGGGTCAGGAAATTCGCGGCGCCACGCGCCGACATCAGGCCCGACGGGCTACCGCCCGTGGTCAGGCCGCCGCCTTCGGACTTCTGCATCAGGATCACCGTCACCAGCAGTGCGGCGATGATGGCATGGACGACGAGGAGGAAGGTGAACAGCATGTCGGTCTTTCGCGGGAAAGCGGCGACATAGGGGAGGAGGCCGCCACGATCAACCGCCCAAACACGTTTAGGGATCAAGCGGATCCACCTGCCGCCGGAATACCGCCACGCCGACCGACCGTGGCTTGTAGGTACCGCTAACGAAAAAATGTCACAGAACCGGAACATTTCGCCCAGCCCCTGAAACCCGGAGGCGTTCAGCGCGTTGATGCCCCGGAAAAGCCCTGTTCCTTGCGGGCCTGTAACTAAATGAAGAGTGCGATGCGATGAACGCCGTGAGCGACCAGTCGCTTTACAACTGGAAAAACACATTGGTCGAATACGTCCGTTCGGGCGAACCCGATCTCACCAACCGGCAGATGGCGTTGATGCTGCTCGTTTACCTCGATTCTGGCCCTCATACGGTGCGCGGGCTGGCCAAGGCCCTCAACGTATCGAAGCCGGTTGTGACACGCGCCTTGAACAGACTGGGCGCACTCGGCTATCTGCGCCGCCAGCGTGATGAAACCGACAAGCGGAACATCTTTATCGCGCGTACACCTGAAGGGGCGGAGTTTCTTGCAGAATTCGGGCAATTCGTCGCCGGCGACCACCACGTCGGACAACCAGCCAGGCTTCGCGCGTAGCCGATTCGCGCTGACCGGCCGCTCGGTGCGGATCGATCCGCTGACCGATGCTGCCCGCCGGGATCTTGCCGACGTCCGCCTCGCCGACCGTGTCTTCGCACCTCATTACGCCGCGCCCGTCATCTATGTCGTGACCGCGGCGGTACCATTGCGTGCCGCCAAGGAAACCGACGCTGACATACTGGCGCAACTTGCCGAGGGCGATGTGTTCGAGGTGCTGGAGCTTTCGGCAGGCAGCGCCTGGGGCAGTGCGCCCGCATCCGGTCTGGTCGGCTATGTCGACGCAGCGCAATTGAAGGCCGCGGCATGACCGTCAGCATCTTTATCGACGGCGCTGCGGGGACCACGGGCCTTGAGATCCGCGAGCGGCTGGCGACACGCAGCGAGATCGAGCTGATCGCGCTCGACGACGCGGACCGCAAGGATGCCGGCAAGCGCGCCGAGGCACTCAACAGCGCTGACTTCGTCATCCTCTGCCTGCCCGACGACGCGGCGCGCGAGGCGGTCGAACTGATCGCCAACGACACGACGCGCGTCATCGATGCATCCACCGCACATCGCGTGGCCGATGGCTGGACCTACGGCTTTGCCGAGCTGGAACCGGCCCAGGCCGCGGCGATCGCCGAGGCGCGCTATGTCAGCAATCCCGGCTGCTGGCCCACCGGCTTCCTTGCGCTGGTGCGTCCGCTGGTGCGCGCGGGCCTGATCCCGCCCGACTGGGTCCTCACCGCCGGTGGCGCGTCGGGCTATTCGGGTGGCGGCAAATCGATGATCGCCGAGTTCGAGGACGGTAGCGAGCCGACCGGCTACCGCGCCTACGGCCTCAACCTCGAGCACAAGCATCTGCCCGAAATGCAGAAGCACGCGCGCATCGATCATGCCCCGATCTTCCAACCCGCTGTCGCGCGCACCTATCGCGGCATGCTGATCGAGGTGCCCCTGCCCCTGCAGATGTTGCCGCGTAAGCCTTCGCCGACCCAGATCGAGCAGGTACTGGCCGACGCTTATCGTGATTCGCCGATCGTCCGCGTCCTGCCCAGCGAAGACATCTCGCTGGTGCGGGTTGAGGACGATGCCGGGACCGACCGCCTGACGATCCGCGTGTTCGGCAACGCCGAGCGCGGCCAGGCACGGCTCGTCGCCACGCTCGACAATCTAGGCAAGGGCGCGGGCGGCGCGGCGGTGCAGAACCTGAACATCATGGCCGGGTTCGATCAGACCGCCGGATTGGTGCTTTAGGCCGATCCGGCCTCTTGCTTTAGGTCGATAAAGCGCAAGGCGCTTCGCAACCCGGAAATCCGCTGCTAGGGCGGGCGCGCAACGCGTTTGGGAGGATCGATGCGACAGCCATTCGGCAAACTGCTGCTGTTCGGAGCGACAGGGGATCTGTCGCAGCGGATGCTGATACCGTCGCTCTACGGCCTTCACGCCGATGGTTTGCTTCCTTCTGATCTGACGATCACGGGCACCGCACGGTCAACGCTGTCAGATACCGAGTTCCGCGACTTCGCGGCTAAAGCGCTCGACACCTATCTGCCCGAGGACCGCAAGGACGCGGGCGCGATCACCGCGTTCCTCGACCGGCTGCAGTATCAGGCCCTCGATGCTTCGGACCTCTCCGGCTATGCCGCACTCGCGGAAAAGCTGGGCGATATCTCCAAGGGTCTCGCCATCTTCCTGTCGACCGCACCCAAATTCTTCGAGCCGACGATCAAGGGCCTCGCCTCGGCGGGCCTCGCCGGAAGCAACGTGCGTATCGGCCTGGAAAAGCCGCTCGGCACCGACCTGCCCACCAGCCGCGAGATCAACGACGCCGTGGCGTCGGTCTTCCCCGAGGACCGCACCTTCCGGATCGATCACTATCTGGGCAAGGAAACCGTCCAGAACATCCTTGCGCTGCGTTTCGGCAATTCGCTGTTCGAGCCGATCTGGAACGCCGCCGGAATCGACCATGTCCAGATCACCGTGTCCGAGACGGTCGGCCTCGAAGGTCGCGCGGGCTATTATGACGAGGTCGGCGCGCTGCGCGACATGGTCCAGAACCATATCCTGCAGCTGCTCGCGCTGATCGCGATGGAACCCCCTGCCCGGTTCGACGGCACGTCGATCCGCGACGAGAAGGTCAAGGTCCTTCGCTCGCTCCGCCCGATCGAGGGACAGGACGCCGGAAATCTCACCGTCACCGGCCAATATACCGGCGGCGCGTCGACCGGAAAGATCGTTTCCGGCTATGCTGACGAGCTGGGCAAGGCGTCACGCGCGGAAACC
Source organism: Sphingomonas sp. GW821-FHT10C01 (assembly GCF_059415525.1). NCBI lineage: Bacteria > Pseudomonadati > Pseudomonadota > Alphaproteobacteria > Sphingomonadales > Sphingomonadaceae > Sphingomonas > Sphingomonas sp. GW821-FHT10C01. Next base: position 2,384,964 of record NZ_JBWKNK010000001.1, read on the forward strand.
TTCGTCGCGATCAAGGCGCATGTCGACAATTGGCGCTGGCAGGGCGTGCCCTTCTACCTGCGCACCGGCAAGCGCATGACCGAGCGCCGGTCCGAGATCGTCGTCCAGTTCAAGCCCGTCCCCCACTCGATCTTTGCCGAGCGTGGCGGGGTGCTCCAGTCGAACACCCTCATCATCCGCATCCAACCGGAGGAATATGTCCGCCTGCTGGTGATGGCGAAGGAGCCGGGCCTCGACCGCGAAGGCGTGCGCCTGCGCGAGGTGCCACTGAACCTCAGCCTCGAGCATGAGTTCGCGGGTACGCGCCGCCGCATCGCCTATGAACGCCTGCTGCTGGACTTGATCGAGGGCGATCCTACCTTGTTCGTGCGCCGCGACGAGGTGGAGGCGCAATGGAACTGGATCGACGCGATCCGCGCCGGCTGGGACACCGCCGACGTCAAGCCCAAGCCCTATGCCGCCGGCACCTGGGGGCCAAGCGCCGCCATCGCACTGACCGAACGCGACGGCGTCACCTGGAACGAATAACACCTCGTCTGAATATTGAACTATCCCGCTGGAGTTGTTGAAATGGCCGAAGAAATCGAATGGTGGGAGTATGAGGAAGCCGAGGAGTGGGTTGATGCCCTCGCCGGCGACATCGGCTTCATCATCGAGAGCGCGATCGATGCGCGCGGCGGAGCGGTGATCGCGCTGGCGGGCGGCAAGACCCCCGCCCCGGTCTATGATAAGCTCGCCGCCGCCAAGATCGACTGGAAGCGCGTGACGATCCTGCCGACCGACGACCGCATCGTCCCGCTGGGCGACGCGCTGTCGAACGTCACCGGCCTCGGCAAGACCTTCATTCCCAAGGGTGCGCGCGTCATCCCGCTCGTCAGCGAGAAGGCCGACGACTACAAGGCCGCCGGCCGCGCCGCCGATGCCCGCATCGCCGACTTCCACTGGCCGCTCGACCTGGTCCTGCTCGGCATGGGCGCGGACGGGCACACCGCCTCGATCTTCCCCGGCCCGGATTTCGACGAAGCGCTCAACGGCCCAAAGGAGCGCCGCGCGCTGGGCGTATTGCCCGATCCGCTTCCGCCGGAGGCACCCGTCGCCCGTGTCACCCTCTCGGGCGCCGCCATCGCCAACGCCAAGTCGCTGATGGTCGCGATCACCGGCGCCGAGAAGCGCAAGGTGCTCGAAACCGCGATCGCGCAGGGCGCATCGAGCGCCTATCCGATCGGCCGCGTGCTCGCTGAAACCGAGCTGCCGGTCGATGTTCACTGGCTGGAAGGATGAACTCCTCCCGGTCACCCCTAATTTCTTCGTCATTCCCGCGCAGGCGGGGATGACGGGCAACAAGGCGTGCAGATAAGCACATGACCAACCTCCTCCCCGAGATCGTCGCGGTCACCGATCGCATCATCGAACGCTCCAGGAAGCGCCGCGACGCCTATCGCGCGCTGATGGTCGCGCAGCGCGAGGCCGGCAGCAGCAGCCGTGGGCGGCTGGGCTGCGCCAATCTCGCCCATGCCTATGCCGGGACCGACGAGCAGCGCGACCTGATGAAGGACGGTCGCCGGATGAACATCGGCATCGTCACCGCGTATAACGACATGCTCTCGGCGCACGCGCCCTATTACCGCTATCCCGAGCAGATGAAGATCTGGGCGCTCGAGGCCGGCGCCACCGCGCAGGTCGCGGGCGGCGTGCCCGCGATGTGCGATGGCGTGACCCAGGGCTATGCCGGGATGGAGCTGTCGCTGTTCAGCCGCGACACCATCGCGATGTCGACGGCGGTGGCATTGAGCCACAACACGTTCGAGGGCGCCGCCCTGCTCGGCATCTGCGACAAGATCGTGCCGGGTCTTCTCATGGGCGCGCTCCGCTTCGGCCACCTGCCGATGGTGCTGATCCCCGGCGGCGCGATGCCCACCGGTATCGCCAACAAGGAAAAGGCGCGCGTCCGCGAGCTTTATGCCGAGGGCAAGGCGAGCCGCGACGAACTGCTCGACTCCGAAATCGCCGCCTATCACGGCAAGGGCACCTGCACCTTCTACGGCACCGCCAATTCGAACCAGATGATGGTCGAGGCGATGGGCCTGCACATGCCCGGCGCTGCCTTCATCCATCCCGGCACGAAACTGCGCCAGGAGCTGACCAAGGCCGCGGTCCAGCGGCTTCCACAGATCGGCTGGGACAGCGACGATTATCGCCCGATCGGCGAGATCGTCGACGAACGTGCCATCGTCAACGCTGCCATCGTGCTGCTCGCCACCGGCGGATCGACCAACCACCTCATCCATTTGCCCGCCATCGCGCGCTGCGCCGGGGTGGTGATCGACTGGGACGATTTCGACCGTCTGTCGCGCGTCGTGCCCCTGCTCGCTCGCGTCTATCCCAACGGATCGGCCGACGTGAACGGGTTCGAGGATGCCGGCGGCCCGACCTTCGTGATCCGCGAGCTGATCAAGGGCGGAATCCTGCACGGCGACACGCTGACGATCGCGGGCAACAGCCTCGCCGACCATGTGAAGCATCCGGTGCTTGAGGACGACAAGCTCGTCTGGAAGGAGCATGGCGAGAAGAGCGGCGACGATAGCATCGTCCGCACCATCGACGCGCCCTTTTCCGACGAGGGCGGCTTCCGCATCCTCTCCGGCAACCTCGGCCGCGCCTGCATCAAGGTCAGCGCTGTCGAGCGCGACCGTTGGACGATCGAGGCCCCCTGCCGCGTATTCAGTACACAGCAGGAAGTGCAGGACGCGTTCAAGGCCGGTGAGCTCGACCGCGACGTCATCGTCGTCGTCCGCTTTCAGGGGCCGCGCGCCAACGGCATGCCCGAACTGCATAAACTCACCCCGCCGCTGGGCGTGCTCCAGAACAAGGGCTTCCGCGTCGCGCTCCTCACCGACGGCCGCATGTCGGGCGCGTCGGGCAAGGTACCCGCGGCGATCCACCTGTCGCCCGAGGCGATCGGTGGCGGCCCCATCGGCAAGCTGCGCGACGGCGACGTCGTCCGCCTGTGCGCCGAAGAGGGCATATTGCAGGCGCTGGTCGAACCGGCCGAGTGGGAGGCGCGCGAACTCGCGGCGGCCCCGCCGCCCGACCTCGGCACCGGGCGTGAACTGTTCGCGATGATGCGCGCCGGCGCGAGCGAGGCCGAAGCCGGTGGCTCGGCCATGCTGGCCGCGGCGGAACTGTAGGAAAAGGAATTTGGAGAGAATGGAAGTCGTCGCGGTCGATATCGGCGGAACCCATGCGCGTTTCGCCATCGCCGAGGTTGAGGGCGGCCGCGTCGTCTCGATCGGTGAACCGGTTACCCAGAAGACCGCCGAACATGGCAGCTTCCAGCTCGCCTGGCAGGCTTCGGCGCGTGCGCTCGGTCGTGAGATGCCGCGTGCGGCGGCAATCGCCATCGCATCGCCGATCAACGACGAGCTGATCAAGCTCACCAACAATCCGTGGATTATCCGCCCGCCGCTGATCAAGGAGCGGCTCGACGTCGACAGCTATTCGCTGATCAACGATTTCGGTGCGGTCGGCCATGCGGTGGCACAGCTCCCGTCGGAGCATTTCCTGCACATCTGCGGTCCTGACGAGCCATTCGTGGAAAAGGGGTCGATCACCGTCTGCGGCCCAGGCACCGGGCTCGGCGTCGCGCAGGTCTTTCGCACCGGACCGCTTAGCTACCACGTTATCTCGACCGAGGGCGGGCATATGGACTTTGCCCCGCTCGACGGGATCGAGGATTCGATCGTCAAGCGGCTTCGTTCGACCTACACCCGCGTCTCGGCTGAGCGCATCGTCGCCGGCCCTGGCATCGTTCCGATCTACGAAACCCTTGCCGAGATCGAGGGTAAGCGCACGCATCGCCTCAACGATAAGGAGATCTGGTCGCTCGCCTTCGAGGGCAAGGACAGCCTCGCCGTCGCCGCGCTCGACCGCTTCTGCCTCAGCCTCGGCGCGGTCGCGGGCGATCTCGCCCTCGCCCATGGCCCGACCGGCGTCGTCATCGCCGGCGGCCTTGGCCTCAAGCTCAAGGACCATCTCGTCAACTCCGGCTTCGGCCAGCGCTTCATCGCCAAGGGGCGGTTCCAGGCGCTGATGTCCTCGATTCCGGTCAAGCTCATCACCCACCCCCAGCCCGGCCTCTACGGCGCCGCGGCAGCTTACGCGCAGGAGCATACCCAGTGAGCATCGAAACCATCATGCGCACCAGCGCGGTCATCCCCGTCCTGGTGATCGAGGATGCCGCCACCGCGAAGCCGCTGGCCGAGGCGCTGGTCGCGGGCGGGCTCAAGGTGCTCGAGGTGACGATGCGCACCGCCGCCGCGCTCGACGCGATCCGAGAGATGAAGCAGGTTCCCGGGGCGATCGTCGGCGCGGGTACCGTGGTCAACACCGACCAGTTCGCTCAGGTGATGGATGCGGGCGCCGAATTCATCGTCTCGCCGGGCCTCACCGAACGGCTCGGCCAGGTCATCGTGCAGAGCGGCGTTCCCTTCCTACCCGGCGTCGCCAATGCCGGCGACATCATGCGCGGCTACGACCTCGGCCTGCGCCACTTCAAATTCTTCCCGGCGGAAACCTCGGGTGGTCTCAAGGCGCTGAAAGCACTCGCCGGACCGTTCTACGAGGCGAAGTTCTGCCCCACCGGCGGCATCAGCCCCGCGACCGCACCCGACTGGCTCGGTTTCGATCCGGTGCTGTGCGTCGGCGGCAGCTGGGTGACGCCCAAGGGCGCGAGCTATGCCGAAGTCGAGCAGCTCGCCCGCGACGCGGCCGGCCTCGCCCGCTGAAGTCTACCGGGAGCGGGCAATGACGAGCGCGCTCCCGTTGACGCCGGACGATCTGCGGCAGCTTACTCGCTGGGCGGAAGCCTGCGCGGCGCGTGCCCTGCCGGTGTTCGAAACGCATTCGCCGGACGACCCACGCCCGCGCGAAGCCCTTGTGGCGGCACTGGGGTTCGCGGACGGCGCAGAGCGCTCGGGAGGGCTGCGCAAGGCAGCTTGGGCGGCTCAGGCCGCAGCCCGCGAAACCTCAGACCCCGCTGCGACCGCCGCCGCTCGCGCTGCTGCGGCGGCGGCCGGTGCGGCTTACACCCACCCGATCGCGACCGCGCATCAACTCAACCATGTCCTCGCGCCCGCCGGCTATGCCGCGCTGGCGCTGGCGCTACGTTCCGGAGCGCGTGTCGGAGAGATGGAGATCGACAGCGCCATCGCCAGCGCGCCGGCCGCCGTGCGCAACCTGATCGCCCAACTGCCGTCGCGCACCACCAGCCGCACGGTGCTCGGTCGCCTGTTCCACCGCCTCGACAGCGGGCTACGCCGCTAGACTGATCCGCATCCACTGCCCCCATCCGTCACCCCGGCCTTGTGCCGGGGTCCACTGGTAGGCAGCGGCTGGAAACGAGGCTCCAGCTCAGCCCGGGAGACTGAGTGGACCCCGGCACAAGGCCGGGGTGACGAAGGGAGTAATTCCCGACATGGCAATCGGAACGCGCGCTTAGTTCCCCACCAACCCCTTCGCCGCAAGCCAGCTCGACAGCACGGCGATATACTCGGCCGAATCCGCCGTCTCGGTCCCGTCATGCTTGGGGTCGAGGGTGATGCTCTGGTCGGCAGCCATGTGCATCGAATGGTCCGCGCCCGCGACGACATGCACTTTCATCTTCGGCATCCGCGGCGCGATCTCTCGCAACCGCTCGGCCGAAATCGCCACCGGCACCACCGCGTCATAGGCGCCGAACAGCACCAGCATCGGCACCTTCACCCCAGTCAGGTTACGCAGCGGATCATTCTCGATCTCCTTGCGCCATCCCGAAACCGCACGATCGCGGATCGTCTCGCCCATATAGGTATATTTGAACCACGGCCGGGTCTTGGCGACGTCGATCATCGCCTGCGCGGTCTCCCGCGTCCCGGTGCCGCGCATATAGCCGTCCACGGCCTTGCGCGTCGCCACCATCTCATCGATCTCGGCCTGTGAATGGCCGTTCGCGCGCAGATGATTGATCGATGAGAAGATCATCTGGACATCGGCGGTAACGACCGGCGCGGACACGGCGATGACGAAGGCGATGTCCGGGCTGCGTGATGCGGCGAGCGGCGAGATCCACCCGCCCTGGCTCAACCCCCAGCTGCCGATGCGCCGGGGATCGATACGCGGATCGATCTTCAGACTCCGGGCCGCCGCGATCGCGTCATCGGCTAGCACAATATAGTCGCCGCCCGCTGTCTTCGTCCCTGACCGGCCCGACCCGCGGCGGTCATAGGTGAACACCGCGATGCCCATTGCCGGCAGCATCACCTTGAGATGCTCGTAGAGCGACGCGTCGCCCAGCGGCGAGGATGCACTGTGCGTCACCACCACCGCCGCCACCGGCTTGCGGCTGCGCGGCAGATAGAGCGTGCCGCCCAGCTCGACCCCGCCGCTGGTGAAGCGCCGCGCCTCGGTGATGGTTTCGACGGTCGCCGGCGCGCTCCACGGCGGACTGGCGGGCTTCTCCTCCGCCATTGCGGGCTGGACGAAACCCAGGGTCAGCGCGAGCGCGCAGAGGGCGGTGGAGCGCATCGATGGCCTTTCCTCACAAGGGAAAGGCTGGGTCGCCGAGCCGGATCGCCTCGTCAACGCCGTCTCGACGAACGACTTCAGGTCGAAGCACCGTCATAGCCGCGCTGCGCCTCCGCCACGTCCGGCATATACGTCTCGGCCCAGTCGATCATCGACTGCAGCGATCCGATCAGCCCGCGCCCCAGCGGCGTGATCGCATAGCTGACGGTGACCGGCACCGTCGCCACCACCGTCCGACTCACCAGTCCGTCGCGCTCCAGCGAGCGCAGCGTCTGGCTCAGCATCTTCTGCGACACACCCTCGATCCGCCGCTTGAGCGCGTTGAAGCGCAGGTCCTGGTGCCCGAGCAGCAGCAGGATCAGCACGCTCCATTTGTCCGCGATCCGGTCGAGCAGCTTCCGCGTCGGACAGTCGGCCGCATAGACGTCGCCGCGCGCACCGGTTTCCTCCGGGTGACTATCCCTCTTCAAAGTGCCTTCTTGCATGATTGGTATCCATAGCCAACTTGGTATCCATTGGAAACCATATAGGACATCGGACATGAAGGTTGCAGTGCTGGGCGCGAGTGGGCGCGCGGGATCGGAAATCACGAAGGAACTGTCGGCGCGCGGCCATCAGGCGCTGGCCATCGCGCGCAAGCCCGAAGCGATCCGCCAGCTCCCCGGCGTGATCGCCAGGGCTGGCGACGCCTCCGACCCCGCCGCGCTGGCCGATCTGATCCGCCCCGCCGATGCGGTGATCAGCGCGCTGCACTTCGACGTATCCGCCGAAACCCTGCTGTCCGCGCTCGAGCAGGCAGGCGTCCAGCGCCTCCTCGTCACCGGCGGCGCCGCCAGCCTCGAAACCGCCCCCGGCGTCCGCGTGATCGACTCGCCCGACTTTCCCGAGGAGTGGAAGGGTGCGGCACTTGGCGGCATCGCCTTCCTCGACGCCCTGCGCGGCGAGAGCGAGATCGACTGGACCTATTTCTCCCCCGCCGCCTTGCTGTTCGAAGGCCCGCGCCTCGGCACCTATCGCACCGGCACCGACCAGCTCCTCACCGACGCGAAGGGTGAGAGCCAGATCAGCTTCGCCGACTACGCCCTCGCCATGGTCGACGAGCTGGAGCAGCACCGCCACAGCCGCGCACGCTTCACCGCCGCTTATTGACCGGATGGGGGCGCGTCGGAGCGCGCCCTACATCTCCCCGCGCGCGCGGCGCAGGGCATACCATTTCTGGACGTTGGCGTTGTGCTGCTCGAGCGTATCGGCGAAGATATGTCCGCCGGTGCCGTCCGCGACGAAGTAGAGCGCGTTGGTCTCGGCGGGATCGAGCACCGCGTCGATACTTGCACGGCCCGGATTGGCGATCGGCCCGATCGGCAGCCCCGCGCTGGCATAGGTATTGTAACCGTTCTTGTCCTGCAGCTCGGAGCGCAGGATGCGGCGGCCCAGCGGCTTGCCCTTGGTCACCGGGTAGATCACCGTCGGGTCGGCCTGCAGCGGCATGCCGCGCTTGAGGCGGTTGGAATAGACCCCCGCCACCATTCGCCGCTCCTCGGCCTTGCCGGTCTCCTTCTCGACGATCGAGGCGAGGATCAGCGCCTGTTCCGGCGTGTTCACGGCGATCCCGGGCTTCCGCTTCGCCCAGGCTTCGGCAAGGTATTTTTTCATCGCCGCCTGCATCCGATCGAGCACCGCCTGCCGGCTGTCGCCGCGATTGTAGGAGTAGCTGTCGGGCAGGATGCTGCCCTCTTCGGGCACCGCGGTCTTGCCGCCCATCTGCGGCGCCGCCGCCAGCCGTTCGTGCACCAGGATCGAGGGCATCCCCTCAGGGATCATCACGAAGCGCTGGAGCGTACGGCCGCCCTGCAGCATCTTGAGGACGTCGGCCTGACTGATCCCTGCCGGAACGCGATATTCGCCCGCCTGAACCGGTGCATCGTCACCGAAGATGCGCGCCATCCACAGAAAGGTGTCGGCGCTCTCAATCGCGCCCGCCTTCTCCATCGCCTCGGCCGCCGAACGCATCGTCGCGCCCGCGGGCACCTCGACCGTCACATTGGCCTTGCCCGGTCCCGCGCCGCCCCATTGGTTCGCCGCCCAAAAGGCGGCGGCCCCGATAAGGAGGACGGCGATGACGCCCAAACACCCAAGCTTGCGCAACATCGCCGTACGTCTCCCGTGGAGGTCAGACCGCCTTCATCACCAGCGATGCGTTGGTGCCGCCAAAGCCGAACGAGTTGTTCAGCACCGCCTTCACCTTGCGCTCCTTGGCGACATGCGGAACCAGGTCCACGCCCGCGCAATTCTCGCTCGGATTGTCCAGGTTGAGCGTCGGCGGCACGATCCCGTCGCGCATCGCAAGGATGCAGAAGATGCTCTCCACCGCGCCCGCGCCGCCCAGCAGGTGTCCGATCGCCGACTTGGTCGAGCTCATCGACAGGTCGCCGATCGCGTTGCCGAACAGTTTCCGCACCGCGCCCAGCTCCAGCTCATCACCCAGCGGGGTCGAGGTGCCATGCGCGTTGATGTAATCGATGTCGGACAGATCAAGACCCGACTTCTTCATCGCCATCTGCATCGAACGGAACGCGCCCGAACCCTCGGGATGCGGTGCGGTCACGTGATAGGCGTCGCCCGACAGTCCATAGCCGACAACTTCGGCATAGATCTTCGCGCCGCGCGCTTTGGCCCGCTCATATTCCTCGAGCACGACCACGCCCGCGCCTTCGCCCATGACAAAGCCGTCACGGCCCTGATCCCAGGGGCGGCTCGCACGCCACGGCTCGTCGCGGAACCCGGTCGACAGCGCACGCGCCTGGCCGAATCCGGCGATACCGATCGGGCACACCGTGCTCTCGGCGCCGCCGGCCAGCATGATATCGGCATCGTCCATCGCGATCATCCGCGCGGCGTCGCCGATCGAATGCGCACCGGTCGAGCACGCCGTCACGACGGCATGGTTCGGACCCATCAGACCGTATTTGATCGAGACCTGTCCCGAGATCAGGTTGATCAGGCGACCATGGACGAAGTGCGGCGAAACGCGCTTCGGGCCCTTCTCGGCCAGCACGAGCGATTCGCTCTCGATGCCCGGAAGGCCGCCGATGCCCGACCCGATCGAGCAGCCGGCGCGCAGCCGCTCTTCCTCGGTCATGTCGGTCAGGCCGGCATCCTCGATCGCCTGTCCGGCGGCGTCGATGCCATAGATGATGAACGGATCGACCTGGCGCTGAATCTTGTGATCCACCCGCTTGGCGGGGTCGAAGCCATATTCATGGTCTGCGGGCTTCACTTCGCAGGCATAGTTGCTCTGGAAGTCGGTCGCGTCGAACCGGGTGATCGTCCCCGCGCCGGATTTCGACGCGATGATGTTCTTCCAGGCGGTCTCGACATCCGCACCCAACGGGGTCACGAGGCCAAGGCCAGTCACGACGACGCGGCGCATAGTATCTCTCCGTTCAGAGCATCGTGCCGGAAAGCCGGAGCCGGTCTTCGGCGGTCAACGATGCGGCAGTAAATGGTCTCAAAAAACGAAACGGCTCCCCACCCCTTTCCGGGACCGGGAGCCGTTCGTCAATTCCTGCCCGTGCGGGCGGCCATGCGGTAGGTCCGCTTAGCCCTGATTCTCGTCGATATAGGTGATCGCGTCCTTGACGGTCGTGATCTTCTCGGCGGCATCATCGGGGATCTCGACGCCGAATTCCTCTTCGAACGCCATCACCAGCTCGACGATGTCGAGGCTGTCCGCGCCCAGGTCGTCGATGAAGCTCGCATCCTCGGTCACCTTTTCGGCTTCAACGCCGAGGTGCTCGACGACGATCTTCTTCACGCGATCGGCGGTCTCGCTCATGCCCTGTTCCTTCTTAAATTGGGTCGTTGGATTTCGAATTCCTGAACGCACGTAGAACGCCGATGGCGCTCGCGCAAGAGGATCAGGACGGACTCAGACGATCCTGTTGCATCCTCGCAAGGGCAAGGAATCTGAGCATCAGAAGGAAACGGGCGGCCTTCGCCTCGTCCCCGGTTCGCAGCAATTCGGCCGCAACACCTGCACCTGCGCCTTCCATATGCACGACAACGGCTTTGAATATTCTATTGTCCTTGTCGCCGCCGCCTTCCGCAAGAGCTGCACGCTGCTCGCCCGTCAGCGCATTTACCGCTGCCAGGCCATGGTGGGCCCAATCGCTGCGGCCAAACTCGGATGCGATCGCCTCGGCACCCATGCGAAGCACGGCATAGCCATTGGCATTGACCGCCTGTTCGCTCGACCAGCGGTACTGCTTGGCACATTGGTCGGTCGCCGGAAGCGTCGCGGCGGCGATCTCTTGCGTCTTGCGCGTGAGAGCCAACTGCCCGATCGCCACATGTTTGTCGGCGGGCACAGCATGATAGATGCACTCCGACGGCGGGGGTGCCGTCGGCGCGCCCTGAATCGCCAACCCTGCCAACAGGCCTGCGATCATGACAGCATCGCCATGCCGCCGTTCACGTGCAGCGTCTGGCCGGTCACGTAGCCCGCCTCCTTGCTCGCCAGATACACCACCGCCGCGGCGACATCCTCACCCGTGCCTAGATCGCCAGCGGGGATGCGGCTGAGCAGCGCCGTCTTCTGCGCTTCGGGCAGCACATCGGTCATCGCCGAGCGCATGAATCCGGGCGCGACGCAGTTCACCGTGATGTTGCGGCTGGCCAGTTCCTGCGCCAGCGCCTTGGACATGCCGACGAGGCCAGCCTTCGATGCGGCATAATTCGCCTGGCCCGGATTGCCGGTGGCGCCGACCACCGACGTGATCGAGACGACGCGGCCGAAACGCGCCTTCATCATCGGCTTGGCGGCAGCCCGGATCAGGCGGAACGCGGCCTCCAGGTTCACGCGGATCACCTGATCCCACTCCTCGTCCTTCATCCGCATGGCAAGGTTGTCGCGCGTGACGCCCGCATTGTTGACGAGGATGTCGAGCTTGCCCAGCGCCTCGACCGCGCGCGGGACGAGGCCATCGACCTCGGCGCCGTCCGACAGATTGCACACCAAAGCGACATGATCCCCGCCCAGCTCGGCGCGAAACGCTTCCAGCTTCTCGGCATTGGACCCGGAGATCGCCAGCCGGGCGCCCTGCGCCGCCAGCCCCTTCGCGATCGCGGTCCCCAGCCCGCCCGAAGCGCCGGTCACCAGCGCGGTCATGCCTGTAAGGTCGAACATTGAGGTAATCCTAGCTGTTAATTCCTGTGGAACGCGCGCCTCGTAAACAGGCACGCTGGCGATCTAGTCAAGCTTGGCGCGCAAAAAGCCCGGTTTCGACTTGAATGGCCACTGCCCCGGATGCCGACAGTGTCCGTGGCACGATATTTCATCCGGAAGGGCAACAGCATGACCAAGGACGCCAATCCCGCACTATCCGCATCCGCAAGTTCGTCCACCTATCAGGCGATCACGCTCGACATCGCCTTGGGCAACCCCCAGATGGGCGGGCGCATCGCGATCATGCTGAGGGGCAGAGACGGCGCACGCATCGCGTGGAGCACGGGACAGGAATTCGGCACGTCTTCCGGGATCCGGTTAGCCGCCAACCGGGGGGCCGTGCCGATCTCCGGCCTGAGCGTCGACGGTGAGACGATCAGTTTTTCGTTCGCGCCCAACGACACAGGCGGGAGCTCCCGTTTCACCGTGCAGATCTTCCTCGCGGCCACCCCCGACATCCGCCAGTTCACGCTTGCGCTGATGGCTGATTCCGGCAGCTCGGTGAGTGCCGCCCTGTCGATGGGTGAGCCCATATCATTGGGCGGCAGCCCGACCATCTTCAACTGGCACAGGTAGTGATCGGGGGGCCGGCAGGCGCCAGAGACTCTATCTCCAGCGCTTCGACGTCGTCCATCACCATGCCCCCGGATGCCTGCGGCGTCCGGGGGCATCGTATTCCATCCGGAGGGGGAACAGCATGACCGAGGCCGCCAATCCCGCATTATCCACATCCGCCGACTCTACCGTCTATCTGCAACTCGCGTTCGTCATTATTCCGAACAATGCCCGGACGAGCGACCAGATTTCGATTGTGCTGAACGGCAGAAACGGCTCGCGGACTTCATGGAGCGTGGGACAGGCGTTCAGCCCTTCATCCGGGATCGTGTTGCGCGGCATCCAGGGAGCGGTGCCGATCAGCTCCCTTGAGGTCGGCGATGATGTGATCAACCTCAGCCTCTCGTCCAGCGACACCGGAGACAGCACCCCTATTAGGCTGATCGTCTATCTCACGGCCCCCAAAGGCGTACGAGAATTCACGCTCGAGATGACGTCTCATGCTGGCAGTTCGGCGAGTGTTGCCCTGCCGCGGGGACAGTCCAGACAATTAAGCGGGAGCCCGTCCACTTTCGGCTGGCCTTCTTAACTGATCGGGGCGCCCGCCCGGAGCGAATCCTAGAGCGCCTTCTCCAGCGCCTCGATGTCGTCCATCGTCACCACGCTGGTGACGACGGCGTCGGGCGCGATGCGCTTGACCATCGCGCCCAGCACCTTGCCGCCCAGCTCGACATAGTCGTGCACCCCGGCATCGAACATCGCCGCCACCGATTCGCGCCAGCGAACCATGCCGGTCACCTGTTCGACCAGCAGCGTGCGGATCGTATCGGGATCGCTCACCGGCGCGGCGGTGACATTGGCATAGACGGGCACCAAAGGCGCGCGGATCAGGGTCTCGGCCAGCGCCTTTTCCATCGCATCGGCGGCGGGCTGCATCATCGGGCAGTGGAACGGCGCGGAGACGGGCAGCAGCACTGCCCGCTTGGCGCCATGATCCTTGGCGACGGCGACCGCACGGTCGATCGCGGCCTTGGCGCCAGAGATCACCACTTGCGAGGGATCGTTGTCGTTGGCAACGGTGCACACTTCGCCCTCGGCCGCCGCATCCGCGATCGCCTGCGCCTTCACCAGGTCGGCGCCGAGCAGGGCCGCCATCGCGCCCTCGCCCACCGGCACCGCCGCCTGCATCGCCTGCCCACGCAGCTTGAGCAGCTTGGCGGTGACGCCAAGGTCGAGCGCGCCAGCGGCGCACAGTGCGGTATATTCGCCGAGCGAATGGCCCGCGACGAAATCGGCCTTGTCGGCCAGCGAGATACCGCCTTCCTTCTCCAGCACGCGCAGCACCGCGATGGCGTGCGCCATGATCGCCGGCTGGGCGTTCTCGGTCAGCAGCAGGTCGCCTTCCGGCCCCTCGGTCATCAGCTTGAACAGATTCTGGCCGAGTGCCTCGTCGACTTCCTGGAACACTTCGCGCGCCACGGCGCTCGCCTGCGACAGCGCCAGGCCCATGCCGACCGACTGGCTCCCCTGCCCCGGAAAGATGAACGCACGCATGTCTTGGCTCCCTGTATATCTGTTCGGTTCCCGCACCGGCCCGCTCCCCCACCCGGCCACCCAGCGGTAGCATGATATGGGTGGCCGGGTGGGGGAGCGGGCCGGTGCCGCGTCAGCGCAAGCTGACCACAATCACGTCGTCGCCCTATGCCCGTGACGCCGATCCCGCAAGCCGCGCGGGTTTGCAACCGGTTGACACCGGATCGAGCTGTCAACCGGTCGAGCGAAGCGAAATTTTCACTTTAAATGTTGGAATTCATGTGCTTGCATTGATTTCGATCGACGTGACGCGAACAAACATATGCGCGTGGAATCCGGTCATATGTGTCAACTTTGTCAACCTGGGCCGTGGCCTGGCGCTCACCGCTTGCCTTTTGCCCGCACCGCGCGTAGAGGCGCGGCGTTGAGCGGCAGCTTCGGCTGACCGCTTTTCGTATTTGGAACGACAGCCGGAGGGGCGCCGCACGGGGCGGCGTCAGCGATCGGCCAACAGTGAGAAGACGCATGGCTCTGTACGAGCATGTGTTCCTTGCGCGCCAGGACCTGGCACAGGCGCAAGTGGACGCACTGGCGGAAACCGCCACCAAGATCGTCGAGGACAATCAGGGCAAGGTCGTGAAGACCGAGACCTGGGGTCTTCGTTCGCTCGCATACAAGATCGCGAAGAACCGCAAGGCGCACTACGTGATGCTCGAAATCGACGCCCCCGCGGGTGTCGTCGCCGAGCTCGAGCGCCAGACGCAGATCAACGAAGACGTGATCCGCTACATGACCGTCCGCGTGGACGAGCTGGAGCAGGGTCCGACCGTGATGATGCGCAAGGGCCAGGAGCGCGAGCGCGGCCGCGGTCGCCGTGATCGTGAAGAAGGTGGCAACACCGGCTTCAGCAACGCGGGCGAGTAAGGAGAAAGTATCATGGCACGTCCCTTTTTCCGCCGCCGCAAGAGCTGCCCCTTCTCCGCGAAGGAAGCACCCCGGATCGACTATAAGGACGTACGTCTGCTGCAGGGCTTCGTGTCCGAGCGTGGCAAGATCGTCCCGTCGCGCATCACTTCGGTGAGCGCGAAGAAGCAGCGCGAGCTGGCCATCGCCATCAAGCGCGCGCGTCATCTGGGCCTTCTGCCCTTCATCGTGAAGTAAGGAGCGCAGCTCATGGAAGTCATCCTGCTTGAGCGCGTCGAGAAGCTCGGCCACATCGGCGACGTTGTGAAGGTGAAGGACGGGTTCGCCCGCAATTTCCTTCTCCCGAACAAGAAGGCGCTCCGCGCCAACGAAGCCAACCGCAAGGTCTTCGAAGCCAATCGTGAACGCATCGTGGCCGACAACGCCGCGAAGCGCACCGAGGCAGAGAAGGAATCGAAGAGCCTCGAGGGCGTTTCGGTCACCCTGATCCGTCAGGCGTCGAACACCGGCCAGCTCTACGGCTCGGTCGCCGTGCGCGACATCGTCGAGACGCTGATCGCCGACGGCCACAAGGTCACCAAGTCGCAGGTCGTCCTCGACAAGCCGATCAAGTCGATCGGCATGTTCGAAGTGCGCGTCGCGCTTCACGCCGAAGTCACCGTGACCGTCAAGGTCAACGTCGCGCGCTCGCCCGAAGAGGCCGAGATGCAGGCCCAGGGCGTCAACGTCATGGAAGCGATGTTCGAAAAGGACGAGACCGGCTTCGTCGAAGCCCGCGACCCGAACCTCGAGCCGGGCGAATTCGCCGCGGACGAGGCTCCGGCCGCCGAGGAGCAGGCCGAGGGCTGACGCTCTCGCCGTTCCGGCACGTCAAAGAAAGGGCCGCTCGGGAAACCGGGCGGCCCTTTCCGTTATGGTGCGGCTTGCAAAGTTGGATTTCGCCTGCTCACCTCGTGACTGTCAGGGGTGAAACCGGATCATGCTCAAGATTATCTTCCTGGCCGCCCTGGGGTTCGTCGCCGCGTCGATGCTCGCGACCTGGCTCTACGGCCACTTCGCCGCCAGCGTGCAGGGAGAGCGGTCCCACGCCTTGCCGGTGACAGATGGCCAAACCGCGCTTGATCGACGCATCGGCGCCGCAACCGCCGCCCATCCGGGCCAGAGCGGTCTGCTGCTGCTCGACGAGAATCTCGACGCCTTCGCCGCGCGCGGCATCTCGGCGCGACTGGCCGAACGTTCGCTCGACCTCCTCTACTATATCTGGAATGACGACCTGACCGGCCGGCTGCTGATGGCCGAACTCCTCGAAGCCGCCGGGCACGGCGTGCGCGTTCGCCTCCTGGTCGACGATCTCGGCACAGGACACAGCTCCGACGCCATGTCCGCGATGGCGCATCATCCACTGATCGAGATCCGCATCTTTAACCCCACCCGAGCGCGTCCGGGCAGTCTGCGGCGCGGTATCGAGATGGTGCTGCGCCCTTTCAGCGTCACCCGGCGGATGCATAACAAGGCATGGATCGCCGACGGGCGCATCGCGATCCTTGGCGGACGCAATATCGGCGACGCCTATTTCGACGCGGCCGAAAGCACCAATTTCCGGGACATGGACGTGCTGGTGATGGGTCCCGCCGTCGCCCTGACCGAAAAGATCTTCGACGATTACTGGAACAGCGGCCTCGCGCTGCCTGCCGACAAGCTCTCGCCGCTACGCGATCCCGACGCGATGCTGGCTCAGGTCGCACCCGAACTTGCCGCCACCGCCGCCCGCCCCGATGCGCGCGCCTATCTCGACCGCATCGCCGGCCGTATCGCGATGTTCGAACCCGGGGAGAGCCAGACCGACTGGACGCCGACCGCCCGCGTCATCGCCGACCCGCCGGAAAAGGCAGTCGGCAAGAAGGGCGAGAACTGGCTGATGCGCGAGTTGATGCCGGTCTTCGCTCAGACGAAGCAGCGGATCGAGATCACCTCACCCTATTTCATCCCGGGCGAGGAAGGCACCACCGCGCTCGCCGGGCTGGCGGCACAGGGAATCGCGGTCTCGATCCTCACCAACTCGCTCGCCGCGACCGATGTCGCAGCGGTTCATGGCGGCTACGCCCCCTATCGCGTCCCGCTGCTCAAGGCCGGGGTCAAGCTATGGGAGCTTCGCCCCGAAGCCACAGGGCGGAAACTCTCCCTGCGCGGGTCGAGCAGCGCCAGCCTGCATACCAAGGCATTCATCGCCGACGGGCAGCGGGGCTTCATCGGATCGATGAACTTCGATCCGCGCTCGGCCTCGCTCAACACCGAGATGGGCGTGGTCTTCGATTGCCCGACGATCGCCGCGAAGATGGAGGCGGTCTGGAAGCACGACACCGCACCGGACCACAGCTTCGCGGTCAGTCTGACGTCCGACGGCGCGCTGCAATGGCGCGGCGGCGATGACGGCAAGTCGATGACCTATGACCGCGACCCCGAAGCGACCTTCTGGCGCCGCCTGACCGCACGGGTCGTTGGCTGGCTCCCGCTGGAATCGCAACTCTAGCAGCCGCCCTTCCCTGTCCCGCATTCACTTCCGCCCGAACAGCTTCTCGATGTCGCCATGCGCCAGCTTCACCCAGGTCGGGCGGCCATGGTTGCACTGGCCCGAATGCGGCGTGATCTCCATCTCGCGAAGCAGCGCATTCATCTCCGCGACCGACAGCACCCGCCCCGCCCGCACCGATCCGTGGCAAGCCATGGTCGCAGCGACATGGTCGAGCCGCTCCTTCAGGCTCAGCGCCTCGTCGAACGCCGCGAGCTCGTCGGCGATATCGGTCACCAATGCCGTCACATCGCCCCCGCCCAGCATCGCAGGGGTCGCGCGCACCAGCATGGCGCGAGGCCCGAAACGCTCAAGTTCCAGCCCGAACTCGGCCAGTTCCACCGCCCGCGCCTCAAGCCGGTCGCAGGCGGGTTCGTCCAGCTCGATCACCTCGGGCAACAACAACGCCTGCGCCGCCACCCCGCCATCGCTCATCGCGCGCCGCATCCGTTCGAGCACCAGCCGCTCATGCGCGGCGTGCTGATCGACCAGCACCAGTCCGTCCTCGGCCTCGGCGACGATATAGGTCCGCGCTACCTGCCCCCGTGCAACGCCGAGCGGAAAGCTGGTGACGCCCGGCACCGGCTCGGCAGCAGGCTCGGCCCGGGCCTGGGGCGGCGCGATGAAACTCGGGCGGCGGTCGAACACCGCATTGTGGCGGGTCAGCGTCTCGGCTCCACTATGGCCGATACCCCAGAGATTCTGCTGCGGCTCCGGCGACGGCGCGGCTGGCTGTTCCGCCTGCCACAGCCCCATCACCGCGGTATCCGCCCGTTGCACGCTGCGATGTCCCGCCTCATCCAGCGCGCGCCTGAGACCGCTGACGATCAGCCCGCGCGCCAGTTGTGGATCGCGGAAGCGCACCTCGGTCTTCGCGGGGTGGACGTTCACATCGACCTGATCGGCGGGCACGTCGAGGAACAGGGCGACCACCGGATGCCGGTCGCGCGCCAGCATTTCGGCATAGGCGCCGCGCACCGCGCCGTTGAGCAGCCGGTCCTTCACCGGACGGCCGTTGACGAACAGATACTGGTGGTCGGCAATCCCGCGATTGAAGGTCGGGATGCTCGCCACCCCGCCCAGCACATGGCTTTCGCGCTCGAAATCGACGCCGACGCTGTTGGCGGCCAGATCGCGGTCGGTCAGCGCAGCGACCCGTTCCGGGCGGGTCATCCCCTCCTGAACGCTCAGCACTCGCCGACCATCATGCTCGACCGAAAAGCCGAGGTCAGGCCGCGCCATCGCCAGCCGCTTCACCACGTCGAGGCTCGCGGCATATTCCGCGCGCGTCGACCGCAGGAACTTGCGCCGCGCGGGTACCTTCTCGAACAAACCTTCGACCCGCACCCGCGTGCCGGGCGGAAGCGCGGCGGGTCCCTCGGCCGCCAGCGCGCCATTGTCCACTGTCCGCGCCCAGCCTTCGGCGCCGCGAACCCGGCTTTCGATCGTCAACCGCGCGACGCTCGCGATCGAGGGCAACGCTTCGCCCCGAAAACCCAACGTCGTGACAGCCTCGATCGCGTCATCGGGGAGTTTGGAGGTCGCGTGACGTTCCAAAGCCAGGGCCATTTCGGCGCGGTCCATGCCGCAGCCGTCGTCGGTCACTTCGATGAGGTCGATGCCGCCCCCCGCGAGACGGACCGAGATCCGGGAGGCCCCGGAATCGATGGCGTTTTCCACAAGTTCCTTAAGCGCGCTGGCGGGGCGTTCCACCACTTCGCCGGCGGCAATTCGGTTGACAAGATGCTCTGGGAGACGGCGTATTGACATGAACGCCGGTGTAGCCCAAGCGGCGCCATTCCGCGACCCGCATCCGCTAGATTTGAGTCCGCCTGATCGGGGCCGGAGTCGATCCGCCCGGATCGGTCCGGATTAGTCTCAGTGCGAATAAGCGGCTTGGGCCCAGCCGCAACAGGACGGTGCGATCAAATGGTATTTTCCCGCCTTTTCAAGTTCATGTCCCACGATCTGGCGATCGATCTGGGAACCGCGAATACGGTTGTATACCTGCGCGGACGCGGGGTCGTCCTGAATGAGCCGTCGGTTGTGGCGGTCGAAACGATCAACGGCGTCAAGCGCGTCAAGGCCGTTGGCGACGACGCCAAGCTGATGATGGGCAAGACCCCGGGCAGCATCGAGGCGATTCGCCCGCTGCGCGATGGTGTGATCGCCGACATCGACGTCGCCGAAGAGATGATCAAGCACTTCATCCGCAAGGTGCATGGCGGGCAGCGGCGCTTCATGCGCTGGCCCCAAATCGTGATCTGCGTGCCGTCGGGCTCCACCTCGGTCGAGCGCCGCGCGATCCGCGACGCCGCGTCGAATGCGGGCGCGAGCCAGGTTATGCTGATCGAGGAGCCGATGGCGGCCGCAATTGGCGCCGACATGCCCGTGACCGAGCCGATCGGCTCGATGGTCGTCGATATCGGCGGTGGTACCACCGAAGTCGCAGTGTTGTCGTTGCGCGGCCTCGCTTACTCGACCTCAGTCCGCGTCGGCGGCGACAAGATGGACGAAGCGATCGTCTCCTATGTTCGCCGCAATCATAACCTGCTGATCGGCGAAGCCACCGCCGAGCGGATCAAGCAGGAAGTGGGCGTCGCCAAGCCGCCCGCGGACGGCATCGGCAAGACGATCCACATCAAGGGCCGCGACCTGGTCAATGGCGTTCCCAAGGAAATCCAGATCAACCAGGGCCAGATCGCCGAAGCGCTGAGCGAACCGGTCGGCACGATCGTCGAGGGCGTTCGCATCGCGCTCGAGAACACGGCGCCCGAACTGGCGGCGGACATCGTCGATCAGGGCATCGTCCTTACCGGCGGCGGCGCGCTGCTCGAGGGGATCGACGAGGTGCTACGCGACGAGACCGGCCTGCCCGTCACCGTTGCTGAAGACCCGCTCACCTGCGTCGCACTCGGCACCGGGCGCGCGCTGGAAGATCCGGTGTTCCGCGGCGTGCTTCTCGCAGTCTGAGGAACGGGTAGGAGATGGCGCCGCCACGCAACCGGCGCCCCGGATTTTCTCGGCGGGCGCAATACGGCCTCTTCATCAGCTATGTCCTCGCGGGCGGCGGTGTGCTGGTCGGCGTGGTCCTGCTGCTGCTCTCGATCTTTCACCCGCCCGCCTTCGCGGCGGTGCGGGGAAGCTTTTCGGAGCTGGTGACCCCAGTCGCGTCCGGGGCGGACTGGGTACGCCGGGGCGTGTCCGGCATTCCTTCGGGCATCGGCAGCTATTTCGGCGTGCGGAGCGAGAATAGCTCGCTCCGTGCCGAGTTGGAGGCCAACCGCAAGCTGGTCGAGGAAGCGCGCATCGCTGCCTATGACAACCGGCGGCTACGCGCGACCTTGAAGCTGCGCGACCGGATCGCCGCCCATGTTGTCACCGCCCGTCTTGTCTATTCTACCGGGTCCAGCACGCGACGGTTCGCGACGCTCAATGCCGGCTCGTGGCAGGGAGTCCGCGCGGGACAGCCTGTGCGCAGCGCCGACGGGCTGATCGGCCGTGTGGTCGAAGTCAGCCCCAATACCGCGCGCGTGCTGCTGATCCTCGATCCCGAAAGCATCGTCCCCGTCCGCCGCGTGCGTGATGGCCTGCCCGCGATCGCCGCCGGGCGTGGCGACGGGCTGATCGAAATCCGCTCTGCCGGCGCGGCCCAGGTACTGTTCGAACCGGGGGACGCCTTCGTCACCTCGGGCACCGGCGGCATCTTCCCGCCGAACATCGCGGTGGCCCAAGTTCGCAACCGCGCGCGCGACACCGCCGAGGGCGTGGTCTTCGCCAGCCCAGACACACTCGACTACGCGGTCGTGCAGCAAAGCTATTTCCCCGAGGCCAACGCGGTTCGCGCGCCTGAGGCCGAACCTCGGTGAGCGGATCGCCCTATGCCGGCCTGGGCAAGGTCGACACTTCCGCCCGTGCCCGCTGGCTCGCCCCGCTCTCGATCGTCATCGGATCGCTGACAGTGCTGGTGCCGTTCAAGGCATCCTTTCCGATCCTCCCGCCGTTCGGGCTGATGATGCTGCTCGCGTGGCGTCTGCACAGGCCCGATCTGCTCAAACCCTGGGCGCCGGTGCTGCTCGGCTTCGTCGACGACCTGGTCAGCGGACAGCCGATGGGCAGCTCGATGATCTTCTGGACAGTGTCGTTCATCGCCATCGATGTGCTAGACACACGGATCGTGTGGCGTGATTTCCTTCAGGACTGGCTATTGGCTGCGGGCGCGATCGGCTTCTGCCTGATCGGCGGCCGGCTGGTCGCAGCGCCGCTGGGCGCGCATGTCGATACCGTATTGCTGATCCAGGTGCTGATCGCGATCGCACTGTTCCCCATACTCTCGCGCCTCGTCGCACGACTTGATGGCAAGCGGAGGACGATGTGAACGGTCCCGTCCGCATGATCAGCGAGGCGCAGCAGACCTACAGCTTCTCGCGCAGAGCGCTGTTCCTGGGCGCCGCACAAGTCGCGGGCGGCCTGATCCTGGCCGGGCGCATGACCTGGCTCTCGGTCTATGAGAATGACAAGTACCGGCTTCTGGCCGAGAGCAATCGCGTCAACCTGACGTTGATCCCGCCACGCCGGGGCTGGATCGTGGATCGGGCGGGCGTACCGATCGCGAACAACCGCACCGACTTCCGCGTCGATATCATTCCCGACCGGATGGAGAAGGATAGCCGCGACCGCGTGCTTGCCGCACTACGCGACTTGCTAGCCCTCACCGCTGAGGATCTGTCGCGGATCGAGGATGACCTCAAGGGCGCTGCGGGTTTTCAACCCGTACAGGTCGCCGAGAATCTCGACTGGGAGCATTTCGCCGCTGTCAGCGTCCGTCTGCCCGAACTGCCCGGCGTCGCCCCCACCCGCGGCTTCGCCCGCAACTATCCGGCCGGCGCAGCGGTCGCGCATCTGGTCGGCTATGTCGGCGCGGCGACGGCGGAGCAGTTCAAGGCGAGCAAAGACCCCCTACTCGTCACGCCCGGCTTCAAGCTTGGCAAGGACGGGCTGGAGAAGGTGCTGGAAGGGGAACTGCGCGGCAAGGCGGGCGCCAAGCGCGTCGAGGTCACTGCGCGCGGTAAGCTGGTGCGCGAGCTCGCCACACGCCCCGACGAGCCGGGCAAGACGATCCGCCTGACGATCGACGCAGGGCTCCAGGAATATACCGCGCGGCGGCTAGGCAATGAGTCGGGTTCGGTCACCGTATTCGACGTCACCAATGGCGATATCCTCGCGATGGTGTCGATGCCCGCCTATGATCCCAACGCCTTTTCGGACGGGATCAGCCGTACCGAGTGGAAGATGCTGTCGGAGGACGACCATCTTCCGCTCATGAACAAGACGCTCCAGGGCCTCTACCCGCCGGGGTCGACATTCAAACCGGCGACCGCGCTTGCGATTCTGGGTGGCGGGATCGACCCGAACCGCGTCGTCTATTGCAATGGCGGCTATCAGCTCGGCAATCGCAGGTTCGGCTGTCTTGGCCGTCACGGCCCGATGACGATGCACACCGCGATCGCGCGCAGCTGCAACACGTATTTCTACACGATGGGTCGCGAAGTCGGGATCGAAGCCATCGCCGCAGCCGCGCGCAAGCTGGGCTTCGGCGCGGAATTCGACCTTCCCTTGCCCTCGCAGCGTTACGGCACCATCCCCGACAGCGCATGGAAGATGCGCCGCTACAAGCAGGAATGGTCTCAGGCAGACACGCTCAATGCTGCGATCGGCCAGGGCTATGTCCTGGTCAGTCCATTCCAGCTGGCGCTGTCCGCCGCGCGTATCGCGTCGGGTCATGAGCTGATCCCCTCATTGCTCGCCGCCAAGCGTGCCGCGCCGCGCCATCTCGACTTTCCGGAGGCACATCTCGCGATCGTCCGGGCCGGGATGGACGAAGTGGTGAATGGTCGCGGCACAGCGGGCGCGTCGAAACTCCGGCTCGACGGCATCCGCATGGGTGGCAAGACCGGGACGGCTCAGGTTCGCCGGATCATGGACCGCAATCGCGGCCAGGGCGGCGAGTGGAAGTATCGCGATCACGGCCTCTTCGTCTGCTTCGCCCCGGTCGACAATCCGCGCTACGCCGCATCGGTGGTGATCGAGCACGGCATGGGCGGCGCCCGCGCCGCCGCCCCGGTGGCCAAGGACGTGCTCACCTATCTGTTCGACCGGCAACAGGCGCTGGACACGCTCGCCCGGTTCGAAACCGAATGGGGCGGCGACATCCGTGCCCGCATGGCCGCCAAGGACAAGGCTTATCGCGCGGTGCAAGGCTTGCCGGCCGCAGCGCCGACGCCGGGGGCCACGCCGTCACCAACGCCGACGCCGTCCCCCTCAGCTTCGCCGACACCGGGTGCAACCGCCACGTCCGCGCCGCCCTCCCCGCCCCGTTCACCTCAGGTTCCTAGCGAATGAGCCGCCCTGGTTTCGTCCCCGCGCCGCTGGCACAGCTTCCGTGGCTCATCATCCTGCTCGTCTGCGCGATCGGCGGGTTCGGGGTAATCGTGCTATTCTCGGCAGCGGGCGGCGAGCCGAAGTGGGCGATGCCACAAGGGGTTCGCTTCGGGGTTTTCCTGGTCATGGCGCTGGTTCTATCCCGCGTGCGGGTTAGCCACTGGTCGATGATCGCCTTTCCGCTCTACGCCATTTTTCTGGTCATGCTGATCGGGGTCGAATTGCTGGGCGCGGTCGCGGGCGGAAGTCAGCGTTGGCTCGACCTCGGCTTCATCCGCATCCAGCCATCGGAGATGATGAAGGTCGCGATCGTCCTCGCCTGCGCGAAATTCTACGATATGCTCCCCGCGAGCGAGATCAGGCGCTTCGGCGCGATCTGGCCTCCGGCGGTAATGATCGGGGTTCCCGCAGCGCTGGTGATGCTCCAGCCCGATCTCGGCACCGCGCTGATGATCACCGCGGGCGGCCTTACGGTCATGTTCCTCGCCGGGATCCCGCTCCGGCTGTTCATTGGCGGCACACTCGCGCTTGCGGTCTCGGTGCCGATCATCGTCAACTATGTGCTGCACGATTATCAGCGCAACCGCGTCCTCACCTTCCTCAACCCCGAGAACGATCCGCTCGGTACCGGCTATCACATCAGCCAGTCCAAAATCGCGATCGGATCAGGCGGCTGGTTCGGCAAGGGGTTCCTCAACGGCACGCAGAGCCATCTCGACTATTTGCCCGAAGGGCATACCGATTTCGCGCTCGCGACGATGATGGAGGAATGGGGGCTGATGGGCGGCCTGTTTGTCATCATCGCCTTCGGCCTGCTGATCCACTGGGGCATCATGGTCGGGGTGCGCAGCCAGACCCGTTTCGCCAAGCTGACCGCCGCCGGCATCTCGACCACCATTTTCTTCTATGTGTTCATCAACATGGCGATGGTGATCGGCATAGCACCGGTGGTCGGTATCCCGCTGCCGCTGATCAGTTTCGGCGGATCGGCACAGATGACGACGCTGATCTGCGTCGGTCTGCTGATGTCGCTCGACCGCGAAAACCGGCAAAATCGAAATACCCGCAGCTGGCAGTGATTTTTTGCAAGAACGGGTGTTGCCAACCATAAAACCCGATGCTAGTGGCCCCGCTCCCGACCGAGGCAGCGCCTTCCAACAGCGCTCCTGATCGCCCGGATGGACGCATAGCTCAGTTGGTAGAGCAGCTGACTCTTAATCAGCGGGTCCTAGGTTCGAGCCCTAGTGCGTCCACCATTTTCAGTTACTTCTATCGTCATCGGTACGATCTGCCGGCGACGAATTCCCGAGGGACTGATGTGACGGCTTCGCCCTCAAAATCAGCTACTCGACACGGCGCGCCAGATTCGAGCGCCCGTGACCTGGTCAGGTCGTTTCCATCGCGAGTAGCGCAAAGCTCGCAAGCCAATGCTCACCCATATAGTCCCCGACGACGTGATCCATCGCGGCGTCGAGGTGATCGTCCGCCGCGAACAGCAGCTGCGCAGCCGCCTCGCGATCCGGCAGTCCCGCCGCGATTGCGCGCATGGCCCAGGCGCGGCTGAGATTCAGCCCGTCCAGATGCGCGAACTTGCCGTCGCTACGGTCGCTAACCGCGGCGGGCCGGAACAACGCCGTCGGCTCCCATTCGACCAGACGCGGAAAGAAGCGCGACAGCCAGTCCGCGAAGACATCGGGCGCGAGCAGCGTCTTCATCGCCAGTGCCTCGGTAAGCAGCGGCGACAGGAAATCCTCACCGCTCGGCTCAAGCGCCTGGACCGCCGCATCGTGGCCGAACCATTGCGATGCCAGGTTCGCGAGCAGCGAGCGCAGTCCCCCATCCTCGACGGCATCGGCATATTGCGCCGCCAGCACGAGCGCGAAGGCTGTGTTGTTGTGGGTGCCGGCGCGGACCGGATAGGTCAGAAGCGGCAGGTAGCGGCCGAACGCCCTCGCGAAATGATCGGCCAGCGGTTGCAGCACCGCCGCATACGGCGAATGGGAGCGGTGCAGCTCGGCCGACAGCATCAGCAGCCAGGCCCAGCCATAAGGCCGCTCGAACCCGCGCGCGGACGGGCGTGCGGCATAGTCGCGCTCGACCGCGACCTTGTCCGGCGTGAACGACGCGGCGAACAGCGTGTCGATCGCATCGGCTTCCGGCAGATCGGGGAAGCGGTGCCGCAGTCGCGCGAGCAGCCAATAGCCATGAACGCAGCTGTGCCAGTCGAAGCTGCCGTAGAAGATCGGATGGACCTGACGCGGAATATAGGCGTCGGCGTCGCACTCCATGACGTGATCGGCCTTGTGCGGATATTCGCGCGTGACATGGCCCAGCGCCGTGCGGGCGAACAGGCTGCCAAGATCCGGGGAAAGCGAACGAGTCACAAGGGGCCTCCGGGAAAGGCGACGAGCGCCATGAGCAGGATGTTGAAGACGAGGAGGATCAGCGCCGTCGGCGTCTGAACCCGGATCACCGCGTGACGATCCTTAAGCTCCAGTACCGCCGCAGGCACGATGTTGAAGTTGGCCGCCATCGGCGTCATCAGCGTGCCGCAGAAGCCCGCGAGCATGCCCAGCGCCACTACCGCCGCCGGATCGCCGCCGAAATGCAGGATGACGAAGGGGATGCCGATCCCGACCGTCATGATCGGGAAAGCGGCGAAGGCGTTCCCCATCACGATCGTGAACAGCGCCATACCCAGGCAATAGAGCGTGACCGCGACCAGCGGCGAAGTCATGGGGACGAGACCCGCGACGCCGTCCGCGACGATCGTGCCGACACCCGCGAGGGTGAAGATCCCGCCCAGTGCGGCCAGCATCTGCGGCAACACCATCGCCCATCCGACCGCATCCGTCAGTCGCCGCGCTTCGGCGGCCGGTACCGATCGCGTGGCGCCGGTCAGCCGCATCGCGAGCGCAAAGGCAATCAGGATCGCAACGGCGAGCGAGACGAGCGTGACCTGCTTGGGATCGATCACCGCGATCCCGCCGATCTTTCCGTCGGGCAGGAGCAGTGTGCCGGCAAGGGCGACCGCCGGCACGCAAAGCGCCGGGAGGAATAGCCGGAGTCCCAAGCGATCGGCGAGCGCGCTGCGCTCTTCATCGCTGGTGCTGGACACCGGTCCGGGGCGGAGGCCTAGGGTGGCCATGGCGACCATCAAGAGGACGAGGAAGCCATTGGCGAGGTTGGGGAGCCAGGGGCCGGCCATCAATGTCGTCGCGAACGCCCCCCAGAACACGACATTGCGCCAACGCGTGGACGAAGTCCGGTCCGTGGCATGGTGGATCGCCACCGCGGCGGGGAGGAGGCCGGCGGCGATGCCGAGCGCGTCGAGACCGATCATCGGCCCATTCTCCGCAGGCGCCGGTCCAGCCAGAGCAAGCGCGCGCCATGGATGAGGAAGGCGGCGATCGCGGTCGGGATCGCCCAGAGCGCGATGTGAAGCGGCGCGAGGACGAAGCCGTTCTGCTCCATCACCGCGCGGATCAGCAGGATCGATCCGATCGCGATGAACACGTCCTCCCCGAAGAACAGCCCGATATTGTCGACCGCCGCCGCGTTCGCGCGGACAAGGTCACGCGTCTCGTCATCGAGCGGCTCGCCGTCATTCGCCGCGCCCTCGGCCATCGGCGCGACGATCGGCCGAACCATCTGGACATGCCCGCCCAATGCGGTGAGGCCCATCGCCGCGGTGATCTGGCGCAGCGCCAGATAACCGAGCAGGAGGCGGCCGGTGGTGGCGCGCCGGAGGCGCTGGACCAGCCCTCGCGCCTTTTCACGCAACCCGGCACGCTCGAGCAATCCGATCATCGGCAGCGCGAGCCAGGCGACCGCCATGAAGCGCGCATCGACAAAAGCCTTGCCGATCAGCTCGACCACTTCCAGCAGCCCGAAGCCCGCCGCGAGCGCGCTCGCAAAGGCGGCGAGGGTCACCACCAGCATCGGATGGACGCGCAGCGCGAAGCCGATGATGATGATGGCGATGCCCGACAGGACTAGCATCGCCGGCCTACAGCGTCGCGGCGGCGCGTGCCGCCTGGTTATACTGGCCCGAGACGCGGCGCAGCAGGTCGGCAGCCTCTGAAAGCGCCCCCTCCCCCGGCCCATCGGCCGCGAGCGGCGTGGCGAGCACCCGTTCCCGTACCGCCCGATAGGCGTCGCAGAATTGCCGACCTGCCTCGGTCGCGCCGACCAGCTTCTCCTTGC
Source organism: Sphingomonas sp. GW821-FHT10C01 (assembly GCF_059415525.1). Classification (NCBI taxonomy): domain Bacteria; kingdom Pseudomonadati; phylum Pseudomonadota; class Alphaproteobacteria; order Sphingomonadales; family Sphingomonadaceae; genus Sphingomonas; species Sphingomonas sp. GW821-FHT10C01. The sequence goes on from NZ_JBWKNK010000001.1 coordinate 2,412,977, forward strand.
CGTCCCGGCGCGTCTCGATCAGCCCGGCCTTTTCGAGCTTGCGGATGGCATAGGTGGCGAGGTGCGTATCCTCGATATCGAGGACGAGGGTGATGTCGTTCAGCCGCTTGGCGCGGTCGCGATGCCGCACCGTATGCAGGATCAGCACCTCAATCGGCGAGAGCTGAATTCCCGCCGCCGCCGCACAGCGCGCGATCCAGCGCTGATAGGAGGTCGCCGCCAGCGTCAGGCTGAATTCCAGCTCCGAAAGTGCCGGCGCCGCGCCATCGGCGAGATGCGCCGACGAGACGATCGCGCGTCTTGCCTCCGTCATGACAACCCCTCTTGATCCGGCTTCTGTTTATCTGACTGCAAAGCTCGCGCCGGATTGCGTCGCTGTCAATCTATACGTACATTATATCGATAATTTATCGATAAATCGGAGGGATTATGTCGTCCTGGCAGTTCTGGATCGACCGCGGCGGCACCTTCACGGACATCGTCGCGCGTGCCCCCGACGGCGCCCTATCGACGGCCAAGTTGTTGAGCGAGAACCCCGAACGCTATCCCGACGCGGCGATCGCGGGCATCCGTTCGATCCTGCAGATCGCGCCCGACGAACCTTTGCCCACCGATCGGATCGAAGTGGTGAAGATGGGCACGACCGTGGCCACCAACGCCCTGCTCGAGCGCAAGGGCGCCCGCACACTGTTGCTGGTCGATCGCGGCTTTGCCGACCTGTTGAGAATCGGCAACCAGGCGCGGCCGCGCCTGTTCGATCTCGCCATCCACCTGCCCGAGCCGCTCTATGACGGCGTCGAAGAGGTCGGCGGCAGGATCGATGCGGCGGGCGTGGTCATCACCCCGCTCGACGAGGCGGCCACGCATGCCATGCTCGCGGCGCGCCGAGCCGAGGGGTATGACGCGGTCGCGATCGCGCTTGCCCATGCCTGGGCCCATCCCGAAACCGAACAGCGCGTCGCAGCGCTCGCCCGTGAAGCCGGGTTCGCGCAGGTCTCCGCCAGCCATGCCGTCAGCCCGCTGACCGGCCTGGTTGCGCGTGGCCGCACGACGGTGGTCGATGCCTATCTCTCACCCGTGCTGCGCCGCTATGTCGATCAGGTCGCCGGAGCGCTGGGATCGACGCCGCTCCATTTCATGCAGTCCAATGGCGGCCTCGCCGAGGCGCGGCAATTCCAGGGCAAGGATGCGATCCTCTCTGGCCCCGCCGGCGGCGTGGTCGCGGCGGCGCGAACCGCCGAGACGGCGGGTTTCGACAAGGTGATCGGATTCGACATGGGCGGCACCTCGACCGACGTCGCCCTCTATGCCGGCACCTTCGAACGCGTGTTCGATGCCGAGGTCGCCGGGGTCGAGATGCGCGTGCCGATGATGGCGATCGAGACTGTGGCCGCCGGTGGCGGATCGATCCTGCAGTTCGACGGAAGCCGTTACCGGGCCGGGCCGGAGAGCGCGGGCGCCAATCCCGGGCCCGCCTGTTATCGCCGTGGCGGACCGCTGACCGTGACCGACGCCAACCTGCTGGTCGGCAAGCTTCAGCCCGGCCATTTCCCGGCGATCTTCGGCCGCGGGGGCGACCAGCCGCTCGACCGCGACGCGGTCGAGGCGGGCTTTGCCGAGTTGGCGACGCGCATCGCCACCGCCACCGGCAAGCCGCAGGATCCGCGCGCCGTCGCGGAAGGATTTCTGGTCATCGCCGTCGCGAACATGGCCGCCGCGATCAAGCGCGTCGCGCTCGAACGCGGCGAGGACGTCACACGCTTTGCGCTGCAATGCTTTGGCGGCGCCGGCGGCCAGCATGCCTGCCGGGTCGCCGAGGCGCTTGGGATGCGCACGGTGCTGATCCACCCGCTTGCCGGGGTGCTGTCCGCCTATGGCATGGGATTGGCCGACCGCACCGCGATGCGCCAGCAATCGCTCGAGCGGCCGCTCGATCGCGAGGCGGTCAGGCAGATCGGAGAACTCGCCACGGCATTGGGCGATGCCGCCGCCGCCGAGCTGGGCGACGGCCCGATCGAGCGGAACATCCAGGTCCATCTCCGCTACACCGGAACCGATACCGCCCTGCCCGTCTCCTTCGGCGACGAAGCCGCGATGCGGGCGGGGTTCGAGCATGCGCATCGCGGGCGCTACGGCTTCCTCACCCCCGATCGCGGAATCACCGTCGAAAGCGTGGTGGTCGAGGCGGTTCTGGCGGGACCGACGGCCGGACTGCCGCCGCTCGCCCCGCGCGTCGGAAAGGCCCCTGCCCCGATCGACACCGTCGCGCTCTGGACCGGCGATGCCGAGCACCACGCCCCGGTGCATGACCGCGAGGCGCTGCGCCCGGGTGACCGGATCGATGGCCCGGCGCTGATCCGTGAGGCGATCGCCACCACCATGGTCGAGCCGGGCTGGCAGCTGACGGTCGGCGACCAGGGCGAGCTGGTGCTGCGGCATGTCGGCGCGGCGGTTCGGACCGAGTATGACCTGTCGGTTGCCGATCCGGTCCAGCTCGAGCTGTTCAACACCCAGTTCATGGGCATCGCCGACCGGATGGGCGTGGTGCTGCGCAACACATCGACCAGCGTCAACATGAAGGAGCGCCTGGACTTCTCCTGCGCGCTGTTCGACGCCGAGGGGCGGCTGATCGCCAACGCGCCGCACGTCCCCGTCCATCTGGGCGCGATGGGCGAGAGCGTACGGACGGTGATCGCCAGTCGCGGCGCGTCGCTCAAGCCCGGCGACGCGATCGTGCTCAACAACCCGTTCAACGGCGGCACGCATCTTCCCGATGTGACCGTGATTTCCCCGATGTTCGACCCCGAAGGCAAGGCGATCCGTTTCTTCATCGCCAATCGCGCGCATCATGCCGATATCGGCGGCCTGACGCCTGGCTCGACCCCGCCCGCCTCCAGCACGCTCGAAGAGGAAGGCGTGGTGATCGACGACTTCCTACTGGTCGATGGCGGCGAATTCCGTGAGGCCGCGTTCCGCGATCTGTTGGCGAGCGCGCGGTTTCCGGCCCGCAATCCCGACGTCAATGTCGCCGACATCAAGGCGCAGCTCGCCGCCAACGAAACCGGCATCGCCGAGCTGGGCGCACTGGTCGAGGCGCGCGGCTGGCCGATGGTCGCGGCCTATATGGGTCATGTCATGGCGCATGCCGAGGAAAGCATCCGGCGCGTCGTCACGCGCCTGTCCGACGGCGCGTTCGACTATGTCATGGACGACGGCACGCCGCTGAAGGTCGCGGTGAGGATCGACCGTACGGCACGCGCGGCGGCGATCGATTTCACCGGCACCGGTCCGGCCAGCGCGGGCAATTTCAACGCCCCGCCAGCGGTGACCCGCGCGACCGTACTCTATGCCTTTCGTTGCCTGGTCGGCGAGGATCTTCCGCTCAACGAAGGGTGCCTGGCACCGCTCACCATCCAACTGCCCGAAAACAGTTTCCTGGCGCCGCCGCGCGGCAGCGCGGTGGTCGCGGGCAATACCGAGGTCAGCCAGGCGGTGTGCAACGCGCTGCTGGGCGCGCTCGGCGCGGCCGCCGCGTCGCAGGGCACGATGAACAACTTCCTGTTCGGCAATGCCCATCACCAATATTACGAGACGATCTGCGGCGGCGCGGGGGCCGGCCCCTCCTTCTCCGGTGCATCCGCGGTCCACACCCATATGACCAACACGCGCATTACCGATCCCGAGATTCTGGAGATGCGCTATCCGGTCCGGCTCGATCGCTTTGCCATCCGCCGCGGTTCGGGCGGCGCCGGCGGGTATCCGGGTGGCGATGGCGCCGAGCGGGCGATCATTGCGCTCGAGCCGCTCACCGCCACGATCGTCGCGTCGCGCAGGACCGTCGCGCCCTTCGGACTTGCAGGGGGCGAAGCCGGTGCGGTCGGAAGGCAATATGTCGAGGCCGAGGACGGCGAACACCGGGACCTGCAGGGATGCGACGAGGTCGAGCTGCGGCCCGGCGACCGGTTCGTCATCCTGACCCCAGGCGGGGGCGGTTTCGGTGTGCCCGCGCGGAATCCGAAGCGTCGGCGTGCGGGCTGAAGGAGCGAGATTCGGGTGCTTTGGCGACCAAATGACGTGGCATCGCGCGATGCAGCGTAGAGAGACCCCGTCGATCTCGAAATTTCCCTAAACAGATCCCGATTTGCTTCGATCTCTCTTCTGACAGGCCGGCTTTACGGCCGGTGGAGTTGAGGGATTTCCGATGGTTGCCATTTTCACCGGGGTCGGGACGGGTTTCGAGCGTGGATCGGGGAACGTCCTCGGCGGTGGCGGGCTGCTGGGCTCGGCGGCGCAGGGGCGCGGTGGCGACAACATCTTCCTCAATGCCGCCAACGGCAATTTGCTGATCAGCCGGCAGGACGAGTTTCTGTCGGGGCGCGGGCCGGACGTCGGCATCACCCGCACCTACAACAGCCTCGGCAATTTCAGCGACGACAATGGCGACAACTGGCGCCAGAGCATGGACCGGCGGTTGGTCATGCAAACCGGCACCGTCAACGCGCCCGGCAGCGTGGTCAAGCGGATCGGGGCCGATGGCTCGGAGACCCTTTACTCGGTGAACGCGAGCGGCACTTACTATGTCGGTTACGAAGGCTCGGGCGCGTACGACACCCTCGAGTATAACGGGACCAACTGGACCTGGACCGATGGCGATAGCCGGGTCACCGAAGTCTATTCGGCCTATGGCTCAGAGTGGCGGATTGCCTCGCAGACCAACACCAGCGGCAACAGCCTGACCTTCAGCTATACCGGCGACAAACTGACCCGGGTCACGACCGCCGATGGCGGTTACACCGAGATCAACTGGTCGGGCAGCAACATCTACGCGCTTTATACCTACAGTCACGGCACCGGCCTTACCCGCACGCGCTACAGCTATGACGGGGATAACCGCCTCTCGACCGTCACGGTCGATCTTACCCCGAACGATACGACCATCGGCGACGGCAATGTCTACACCACCACCTATACCTATCACGGCACGTCCAAGCTGGTCGCGACAATCAGCCAGACCGACGGCTCCTATGTCGCGTTCGGCTATGACGGGGCGAACCGCGTCACCTCGATCGCAGAGACCGTGTCCAGCGGCGTTACCCGCACCACCGGCATCGCCTATGGTTCGGGCAGCACCACCGTCACCGACCCGATGGGGCAGGCCACCACGCTCCACTATGACGGCGCGGGTCAGCTCACGCAGATCACCGCGCCACCCGCGACCGCCGGTGCGCCTGCGCAAACGGTTCACTTCGCCTATAGTGCGATCGGCGATCTGATCCGCTCGGTCGATGCGGGGGGCACGGTTACCAGCTATACCTATGACGGCTGGGGCAATCTTCTGACCCGCAGCGACGCGGTCAGCGTCGCGATTCAGAATGGCATCAACGCGATCGCCACGCTTCAGCCCGACGGCACCTATCGCATCGGCAAGACGAGCGGCTACGGCAGCTACGACGCACAGGTCCAGTCATCGCAGGGGATATCGGGCGATTTCGTGTTCCGAATCCGCCCGTCACAGAACAACGATTATCTGATGGCGGGCGTGTCGCAGAACCCCAATGCCTCGACCAGCTACGCCAACCTCAACTTTGCGATCGAGACCGCGGCTAACGGCTACATCTATTATTACGAGAATGGCAGCGGAGCGGCGCTGACGACCTACAATGCCGGCGACAATCTGTGGATGGTGCGCACTGGCGGCACGATAAACTATTACAAGGGCGCCACCCTCGAAGCGGCCAAGGCCGCAGGCTCGCTGCGCACCGTCTCCGGCGCCAACGGCACCTATTATTTCGACGCGGCCCTCTATGCTCCCAACGCGCGCGCAGACGTCTCGTTGACCCCGACCTCGATCGAGGAATCGTTCAACGTCGTCACCCGCACCTACAATGCGGCAAATCAGGTCGTCACCGAGACGCGCATGGCGTCCGACCGCAATTCGGCCAATGCGAGCCAAACCAACCGCTATGTCTATGATGCCGGCAACCGGCTGATCTACACGGTCAGCGCCGAAGGCCATGTCACCCGGTATCTCTACAGCAGCGAAGGCCTGAACACCTGGGTCTACGAGTTCCCTGCCCACCTCTACGACGTCAGCGCGCTGGCGCCGTCGACCGCGCTGTCGCAGACGCAGCTCGACAGTTGGTACAGCAATCTCGAAGCGACCGCGGGCGGCACCTCGCAATTCAACATCCGCCATATCGGCTATGATCTACGCGGAAATGTCGCGGTTCAAATCCAGGGCGGCAGCAACAATGGCGCCGGATCGATCACCGATACCGACGGCTATCAGCACGCCTACTCCTCCTACGATCAGGCCGGACAGCTGCTGAGCCGCTACAAGTCGACGCAGAACACCGAGCATTTCGCCTATGATGGCCTCGGGCGGTTGACGGCATCGACCGACATCAACGGCGGCGTCACCAGCATCTATTTCAACGACGCCGCGACCCAGACCACGGTGACGCTGGCGGGCGGGCTGGTTCAGACCTCGACTTACAGCAAGGCGGGCGACCTGCTCAGCGTCACCGAGAGCGGCGCCTATACCGTCGGCGGTACCGCCAGCAACGTCTATGACAAGAACGGGCGGCTGCGCTCCACGACCGACGCCACCGGCGTTACGCATTACTATCTCTACGACGCGGTTGGCCGGAAGACCGCCGAGGTCAATGAATCCGGCGACCTGCTCGAGTATCGCTACGATGCGCGCAACCGTCTCGCCGCGACCGCGCGCTTTGCGCTGCGGATCACGAACCCTGCGCACCTCGCGGCGCTCGCCGATGCCAATTCGAGCATCGACGTCGCGACGATCCGGCCCGCCGGACACGCCTGGGACGTCTGGACCTGGCAGGTGTACGATGCCGAAGGCCGGGTGCTGCAGGCGATCGATGGTGATGGTTCAACCACCAGCTACGACTATGACGCTTCGGGTCAACTGATCCGGACGACCGGCTATTTCAACAAGCTGACCGCCGCCCAGATCGCCGCCTTCAAGCTGGCCGCGCCGACCGGTGTCGTGCTGCCCACGGCAGATACCAGGGACGCGATCGCGCGAGTCTTCTACGACAAGGACGGGCGCAGCATCGGCGCGCTCGACGGCGCGGGTTATCTCAGCCGCATCGCCTATGATCGGGCCGGCCGCAAGGTGAAGGAGGTCGCTTACGCCAAGGCGACCGATCCTGCGCTGCGCGCAAGCGGCACCTTCCAGCAGCTGACCGACAGCACCAACCCCAATCCCAATCCCGCCAACCGTCAGATGAACTATGTCTATGACGGCCAGGGCTTGCTGCGGTACCAGATCGATGGGCTCGGCCAGGTCACTGAATATGGCTATGAATCCGATGTCGCCTGGGGCTCGATCGGGCTGGTGCGCAAGGTCACGACCTATGCGACCGCGATCAGCTTCCCTTCGGGTCTGACCTTCGCGGCGGTCAAGGCGGCGATCGCGTCGTCGGGGGCAGCCAGCAATGCGGCCAACCGCACGAGCTGGGCGGTCTATGATACCGCCGGCCGGGTCGCCTATGCGATCGATGCCGGCGGCGCGGTCACCGGCTTCAGCTACGACACCAGCGGCCGGGTGACGAAGAAGGTTGCGTACGCCAATTTGCGCGCGACCACCTCGCTGCCGACCCAGGCGGATATGAACGCATGGGCCTCGGCTAACCCCGCCGCGACCGACCGCACGACGCGCTATTATTACGACGCGATGGGCCAGCTGCGCCTGACCATCGATCCCGAAAACTATGTCACCCGCAGCGACTATGACGCCGAAGGCCGGGTGTCCGCAACCTATCGCTACGACACCTCTGTATCGCCCACCGATAGCTGGACGATCGCCGAGGCCTTTGGCGCATTGAGCGGCACCCACACGAGCTCTTCTTTCTCTTACAATGCCGTGGGCCAGCTTAGCGAAACGCAGAATGGCGCAGGCGAGCGCACCGCCTATGTCTATTATGCGACCGGAAAGCTCGCTTATGAATACCGAGGCTACGGCACCTCGGATCAGAGCTGGACGATTCACGTTTATGATGCCGCCGGCCGGAAGACGCATCACTACGCTGCCTATGATACGCCCGAACAGGCGCTGACCCAATATGCCTATGACGGCCTGGGCAACCTTTTCTGGACCAGCGACCCGCTCAACCGGGCCACGACGTACACCCATGACAGCCTCGGCCGCGTCCTGACGCAGACCGATGCAGCATCGGGCACGATCAGCTACCAGTACAACGCGTTCGGTGAAGTCGTGCGCACCACCGATCAGCGCGGCAACTCGACTTACAACTATTATGACAGCTACGGCCGCGTAGTCGCCTCGCGCGACGCTGAAAACTATCTGACTGAAACCAGCTACACCGCGTTCGGCGAGATCGAGACCGTCACCCGGCGCGGAGCGGCGACCAGTGATCCGGTCTCGATCGACGTGCGCCCGACCTCGGCGCCTCATGCAGCCGACGCCACCACCCGCTTCGCCTATGACAAGCTCGGCCGTGTCACCGCCACCACCGATGCGGACAACAAGACCGAGTATCGCTGGTACGACGCGTTCGGCAACCTCAGCCAGACCCAGAACAAGCTCGGCGGGATCATCCAGTACAGCTATGACCGGCGCGGGCTTCAGCGTTGGCAAACAACCTATGCGCCGGTTTATGACAGCTTGGGCAATCAGGTCGCCGCCCAATCCTATAATGTACGTTTATATGATTCACGCGGCAACCTCGCTCATCTGATCGAGGCATGGGGGCAGCCTGAACAGCGCGACACCTTCTTTGCCTATGACAAGGCGGACCGGCTGATCTCGAAGACAGGGGGTGATGTCAAAGTCGGTCTGTCGGGGATCATGAATACCCCGGTGGAGACCTATGCCTATGACGCGCGCGGCAACCTGATCCAGACCAAGGATGCGACCAATGGTCGCCCGCTATTCTATTATTATTACGACGATCTCGGCCGGAAGGTGGCGCAGATCGACGCGACCGGCGCGGTGGTCCAGTATATCTACGACGCCGCCGGCAACCTCAAACAGACCCGCGCCTTCGACACGCTGGTCTCTCTGCCGGCGACGCCGGGTGGCACCGTCACGCTGCCCGGCGGCACCGCGCGCGACACCTTCTACAACTACGACAACCTCAATCGCCTGACGTCGAGCTACAAGGATGCCGGGCGCACGGGCTATTGGAACGGATCGGTGTTCGTCACCCAGACCGGCCCCGCCATCACCTACTACGAATATGACGCGGCCGGGAACGTCATCAAGACCACCGATCCCAACGGCGCCACGACCTTCTCCTATTACGACAAGCTCGGCCGCAAGACGCACGAGGTCGATCGCGAGAACTTCCTGACCAAGTGGCAATATGACGCCGAGGGCAATGTCCTCGACGAACGTCGCTACATCATCCAGGGCAACACGCCGACCACCGCCGCCCCGCCGGTGATCGGCGAGACCGCCTCCGACCGCGTCACAAGCTTCACCTATGACAAGCTCGGCCGCCGCCTCACCGAGACCCGCCACGGGGTCGAGGCTTGGTCGATCAGTGCCGGAACCGGCGTGCTGAACACGGACAACCGCAACGCGACGATCAGCTATACCTACAACGCGCTCGGCCAGGTGCTGACCAAGACCGAGGCCAATAGCGATACCGCAACCAGCTACCTCGGCGACACCACCACCTATGAATACGACACCGCCGGCCGCCTGATCCGGGAGACGCGCGCGTCATACGCCCAGTTCGGTGGCGGTGACGCCACGCCCGAGCTGCGCTATTATTATAACGGCCTCGACCAGCTCGTCCGTACCTACCAGCCCGGCTATTCGGCGCTGGTCACCAATCGCGCGACCTCGAACACCTATCTCGACGGACGCCTGACCTCGACCACCGACGCGTCGGGCTTCACGCGCAACTATCACTATGACTCGATGGGTCGCCTGGTCGCGGAAAGCTATGATCGCAAGCTGTCGAACGAGACCACCGTCAGGGAAGCGATCTTCTACGTCCACGACGCCGCCGGCCGGGTGATCACCCAGAGCTTCGCGCGCTGGGACGGCGCCAACTGGGTCCACACCGATACGAGCGGACAATATTACGACGCCACCCGGATGCGCTACAACGCGCATGGCGAGCTCACCGGCCGCGGCATCACCGCGGGGCCGTGGGCGGCGGCGGCCTATCAGGAAAGCTACGACTATGACGCCAGCGGCCGCGTGCTGCGCAGCAATGCCGGCGACGGCGTCGTCAAATATTTCGCCTATGACAAGGCCGGCAACCAGACGCTCGCGCTGGTCTCCGAAGGCGCGGTCGATCTCACCGCGATCAACTATACCGACCTGATCGATTCGATCGACGGCAACGCCGACACCAGCATCGCCGGCATCGCCGCGACGCTGACCGTCTACGACAAGCGCGGCATGGTCACCCAGACCCGCGACCCCGGCCGCCAGCTCTCGGCGGGCGGCAACCCGGTCACCCTCACCCGTGGCCGTACCTACAACGCGTTCGGCGAGGTGCTCTCCGAGACCGACGCGCGCGGTTACACCACCAGCTTTACCTACAACAACATGGGTCGCCTGCTGACCAAGGTGTCGCCGCAGGTCAGCGTCACCAGCGAGAGCGGAGCGGTCACCACGGTCAACCCGACCGAGCATTACCGCTACGATATCTCCGGCCGCCTGATCGGCGCGATCGACGCCAATGGCAATCTCACCGCCCGCCTGCTCCTCGCCGGCACCGGCCATGGCGGCAGCGAAGCGCTGGCGGCCAAGGAATTCCACGCCGATGGCGGCATACTCCAGACCGTCTACGATGCGTTCGGCGACGCGCGCATCCAGCGCAACGAGCTCGGCCTGGACGAGCGGCGCGACTATGACGGCATGGGCCGCGTCACCACGATCGTCCGCCGCGACAATCCCGGCTGGGGCCAGCTCACCGAATATCTCGCCTATGACGGCCTCGGCCAGCAAACCCAGCAATGGAACTCATTCCAGACCTCGAGCAACAAGGCGCTGACCGACTACGACACCCAGGGTCGCGTCACCTCATCCGTCGCGATCGGGGGCGACACCACCACCACCAGCTATCAGTGGAGCTACACGCTCGCCACCTCGGGCCTCGGCACGTTCGGCGGCTGGATCCAGACCACCACCTATCACAACGGCAGGACCAGCATCGAGAGCGCCGACATGTTCGGCCACACCGTCCAAACCACCGACATGGGCGGCACGGTCGCGAACATGACCTTCGACAAGGCCGGGCGTATCGCCACCCGCGTCTATGGCGGCCAGACCACCAGCTATGGTTGGCTCAACACCGGCCTGGTCGGGACGATCCAGACCGGCTTCGGCAATCCGGTCACCGCGCCCTACAATTCGGGCGAAGCCTATGCACTCACGCTCCAGACCTCGGCCTATGACGCCAATGGCAACAAGGTCAGTGAGGTGTCGCACAAGGAGGCTGGCAGCTGGGACTGGCAGTATGATTCCGAGCACGGCTGGAGCGTCTACCGCTATTCGAACACCTCCCAGACGCTCCAGAACGCCACCGCGACCTATGACGCGCTCAACCGCCTGACCAACTGGGTCGAGGCCGGAACCACCACCGCGGCGGAGGCGAGCACCGCGCACGCCTATGACGCCAACGGCAATATCCGCCGCACCACCGCCAGCTTCCGGCACCTCGACACCCACGGCGCGCCCTATGGCACCGTCACCACCACCGATCATTGGTATCGCTACGACAGCATGAACCGCGTGGTCACCGCCAAGGGCGTGCAGACCGGAAGCGGCATCGTGCGCGGCGGCGCCGGCGTCGATATCCTCTACAATGCCGCGGGCCAGCGCACGCAGACCACCATCACGGCGCAGCGCATGGCAGACGCCACTTACATGGAATATCGCGAACCCTATTGGGAGCCGGTCTTCTATCCGATCACCGTCCCCTACGAGGCGGAGGTTCGCGAGAGCTATACCTATTACAACACCGGCGAACTCAATCAGGTGTATGTCGCCGAGACCGGTTATTACGACAATCAGGACGGCACGATCACGATCACGCCGCCGCCCGCGGGGCTCGGCGCGCTCAAGGCGACCTATTGGTACGACACGCTCGGCCGGATGACGCGCCAGATCGACTGGTCGCAGGTCATCGACGTCAACCACGCCATCTACGACCGCGCGCTCGAATATAACGCGCAGGGCCAGGTCCGCTTGGACAACACGGTCCAGCGCGATGGCGGGATCACCCAGTTCACCTACACCACCAACTATTATGACAGCGATGATAACGCGCTGACCACCGGCGACTATGCGCTGGGCGCGGTCGTCCGCAGCACGACCGGCGTGTGGCGCAGCGACGTCCCGTACTCCACCTCCAGCGTCAGCAACAGCTATGGCTGGCGCGACGGTGCGGTGCTCACCTCGACTACGCTCACCGGCACCAACACCGGCACCACCTATTACAACCACAACCGCTCCGGGGTGCTCGAAGAAGCCAATATCTATGACGGCCGCCAGCGCAAGGTGACGTTCCACAACGACGTCAACGGCCAGGTACTGCGCCGCAACGAGCAGGACCTCGGCGCCAACGGCGACCCGCAGGAGATCTGGTACCGCTTCAACGGCAAGCAGATGGGCTATGTCGGGAACAACGGCACGCTCAACACCGACTATCAGTCATCGGTCGATGGGCGCGAGCTGACCCAGGGCAGCGGCGCGTTCCGCAACGGGGCGAGCTACGGCGGCTCCTACGCCGACTTCGACCAGTTCTACGAGGGCATCACCAGCCATAGTCAGGGCGGCGCGGGCGGCACCTACACCGTGCGCGGCGGCGAGACGCTCGAGGGCCTCGCCTCGCAGCTCTGGGGCGACTCCAGCCTGTGGTACAAGCTGGCTGAGGCCAATGGCATGACGGGCGGCGGCTCGCTAACCGCCGGCCAGACGCTCCGCATCCCCGCCGGCGTCATGCGCTCGCAGCACAACGCCTCGACCTTCACCCCCTACAACCCCGCCGAAACCCTCGGCGACACCAGCCCGACAACGCCAACCCCACAAGCGCCCAAGAAGGGCAACAAGTGCGGCATCGTCGGGATGATCCTGATGGTGGCAATCGCCGTGGCAGTGACAGTCGCATTGCGTGTTCCGGCGGCCAAGTTATTCGCCAACCTCGGCTTTGGTTCTGCGGTCGGGACCGGCAGCGCGGCAATGGCTACAGCAGGAGCCGGCGCTTCGATTGGCGCAGCGAGCGCGGCCGGTATCGCGGGCACGGTCGGTGCGGCTGTTGCCGGCAGCGTGGCCAGCCAGGCATTTGGCCTGGCGACGGGCATCCAGCAGGGCGGATTCAACTGGAAGGGCGTTGGACTGGCTGCGATCGGCGCCGGGATCGGCAGCGGACTGGGGACAATTTCCGCGCTGAAGGATATTGCAGGCAGCCCATTCCTTACTGGCGCGGTTCGCGGAGCGCTAGGCAACGCACTGACTCAGGGTGTTGCGATTGCTACCCGCCTTCAGAGCAAGTTTGACTTCGCGGGCGTCGCGGTCGGTGCGGCGGTCGGCGGTGTGGTCGGTGGCCTCGACAAGACGCTAGGGGTCGATTGGGGTGGCGGGTTCGACGCCGCCAATATGGGCAAGCAATTGCTCGCCGGTACCGCCGGCGCCATCGTAGGTTCGGCAGCGCGTAGCCTGCTCACCGGTACCAGCTTCGGTGACAACGTACTGGCGGCGCTGCCCGATGTGATCGGTTCCACTATCGGCAATGCCGTCGCGGGCGCAGTGAAGGGCACTTCAGCGCCAGCTGCCGACAAACTGGACCCGGTCACCCGAGCGGGAATGATCGAATTTGCAGCCGCACATCGGAGGTTTCCGAGCAACATTCAATGGCATGACGGCGCAAGCTTCTCGCCCAGCAGTTCGCAGGCAAGGCCGGCCACTGCCTCGGATCCAAACGCGGAGCGTGGAGAGGTTGTAGTAACCGGAAAACCGTGGGGGGTTACGGATGAACTTGGGTATTTGGCCCGATCTCTTCTTGGTGATAGTATTACGAATAGAATTAATTTCCGACCACAGGTTAGACTATCCGACTCTGCATACGTTGCTGCTCAACGTCGCTACTCTCCGCCAGTCAATGAATGGAGGCGTGCTGGCAATATTGCCCTGAGATTCGGCGGAGACCTGATCGGTGGCGGCAAAGATGTGGTTACTGGTGCTTATGGCGCCGTCGTCGCGGCGAAAGATTTCGCTCTATCTCCGTTCAATAATGCTGCAGCTCAGAGGAATTCCGTCCGGATGAATGCGCTTCAGCAGCGTGGTGTCGGGGGAATATTGTATGACATTGCGACAGCGCCTCTAGTGGCGTTTGGCGATGTGATCGCCAACGATAACTTCCGTGGCGCTACGTCCCAACTGATCGGCGGGGTCATTCCGACGAAGTTTATCCCGGGCTCAAAGTTCGTGGGAACGCGAAGCGCTATAATTGCCGCAGAAGGCGTCCCGATTGCGGCCGCCGACCTAGGAGGCGCTGGCGCTCTGGCCCCTCTCTCGTCGCTATCCTCTCGACAAGCATCAATACACGCACTTTTGCCTGAATCTGGTTCTTACACTCTTCTACCTAAGCGAGGCGCATCGATGAGCGACTTGCGCGCTATTGGCCAAGCTACCGGGGACGAATACAATATGTTCACCAACGGCGGCCAGCGGCTAATTGTTCGCGGATCGGGTAACTCGGTGAGCGTTTCCGCCGACATGTATGGCGACATCTTGGCGGGCAGGTATGGAAAATACTCGGGACACACCCATCCGCCCGGTTACGATATCTCCCCAAGCGTCGGTGATAGAGACTTCCTCACGACCCTTGGGCAGAGTAGAAGTGCGGTATGGGGCGATGGCGGTTATCAAGTTTTCGGTCGAACCGCTGGTGACGATGCGATAATCCAGTCGCAGATCAATCGAGCTAGAATGGCTAGGCTCTATGGGAATTATTGAGATGCTGAGCTACGATGAAGCAATTGATCGAGCGTTGGAAGCATTCCGCTCAGCCCACCCGGTCGATACTCTTCCCGAATGGTTTGAGAACGGAGCCTTCCGCCAGGACACAGTTACCCATGATCGAAAAATACAGATTCGGTACTATGCGCAACCTGCGTTGCCCCTGAGATCGAATCAGAGTTGGGTGAAAATTGATCATGGGCTGGCCATCCAAGAGATCGACCCGATCTCTGGAGAAGCGAAAATAATAATCTCGCGGGACGTGCCGAAGCATATAACCCTATTCTCCGCCTTAGTTGACCCAGTAAGTGGTGACGTAACGGTGACTGAAGACCGGGATATATCAAGTATACTGGATAGTGAGATTGAAAGGCCCAGAGCAATATCTGTGTAATCGATCGATCTGCTGCCGCAGAGAGAGCAACTGGTGCGGTCCCGCCCCGGCACTCAGCTCGAAGGCGCCTTGGAACTAGGGTGACGAATTACGGGACTACCGGGATAGCTTACTAAAGCTCCAAACCACCCTCCCTTGCAATGTAGGATTTCGCCTGCTCCACTCGAGCCGCCGGGGCATCGCCCGGCCGCTCTTTGACCCCGTCGATCCGCGCCGCCTGACACCCGCGCGAAAAACCGGCCAGATGTGTCAACTTCGTCAACCGAAGTTGACACGATCGCCCGCGCTCCGTGTCACGCCGTCAGCGTCGCCCGCCTCTCGCGCACGCGTAGGAGTGTGACTTTTGGGACTTTCCACGCCTTTCTGGTCTCTTCTTGCGAGCGCGATGTCGATCGAGCCGCTCGCCCCGTCACGCCGCTACTCGGTCCCGGTATCGCCTCGCCGCAGCCGCGCGCTATCCTGATCCAGCAGCGGCGCGCGGAACGGGTCGGGGCCGGGTGTGCGGCCGAATTTGATGGCGCGGGTGACACCGCGATAGCTGCCCAGCACGGGATGCGGGATGTCGCCGAGCATCGCTTCCGCCTCGACCTGGGGGTCGTCGAACATGTCGTCGATCGATCGCGCCACCGAGCACGGGACCGCGTCGCCAAGCAGCGCTTCCCATTGCCTGGCCGTCTTCGCCATCAACGCCGCGCGCAGGCGGGGAATGATCTCGTCGGCATGCGCCGCGCGGCCCTTGACCGTGTCGAGTCGCGTATCGTCGAGCAGGTCGGCAAGGCCGGTCCGCTCGCACAAGGCCCGCCAGAAGCGCGGCGTATTGGCCGATAGATAGAGATGGCCGGCGGCGGTCGGGTGCAGTCCGGTGATCCCGCCCGAGCGCATGTCGCGCGAGATGCCGGGGTCCTCCCCCTCCGCGCGGATCAGCCGCGCCGATTGCATCGTCAGCGCGCTGCGCAGCAACGAAACGCCGACATATTGCCCCGCCCCGCTCCGCTCACGTTCGTAGAGCGCCGAGGCGACTCCCGCCGCGACCAGCGCGGCGGCGTAATAGTCGACCGGCGAGCCATAGGTGATCTCCGGCGTGCCCGGCGGCCCCTGCAGCACGCACATGCCGGTCATCGCCTGCAGCACCTGATCATAGCCCGCCTTGGTCCGCAGCGGCCCCTCCTCGCCATAGCCGGTCACCGCGCAATAGATCAGCCGCGGGTTGCGGGCGGAGAGCGTCGCATGATCGATCCCGAGCCGCTCGGGCACGCCCGGCCGGAAATTGTGGACCAGCACATCGGCCTGATCGGCGAGGTCGAGCAGAATTGCATGGTCGCCATCCTGCTTGAGGTCGAGCACAACCCCCTGCTTGCTGCGATTGACACCCAGAAAGGCGCGGTTCTCCCCCGCCAGCGTCGAAGGATATTGGCGCAGATTATCGCCCCCGGGCGGCTCGACCTTGATGATGTCGGCGCCCTGATCGGCAAGCAGGCTGCAGCCATAGGGCCCGGCGATATAGGCGCTGAGGTCAAGCACCTTGATCCCGCTGAGCGGTCCGGACGGACCGACGCGGTCGGGACTGGCGAAAGGAGAAGAGCCGCTCATCGAGTCAGGTTCCGGGCTGGGTATAGGGATAGGGTGCGAACAGCCGCCGCTGCCAGCCACGCGGATCGCGGACCACCCGCCGACGTTCGTCGAAGATCATCGTCGCGCGATCGCGCAGCCGATAGGCCGGCCAGGCGGGAAGGCCCGGCGCATTGGGCGAGCCGGTGCGGGCAAAGGCGACGAAACGCTCCTGCATCGCCGCGCTGACCGCGCGCGCCTCGGCACCGGTTCCGGCCGGCGACCCCGCCAACGTCCCGAAGACGAAGGGGATGTCGAGCGCATGGAAGGCGCCGCGCGCCGGCTCCACCGGAGACGCGAAGTCGAACTGATAGACGAAGGCCGGATGCCCGGCACGGGCGAGTGCCTCGGCCTCCTCCAGCATCGGGCGCCAGCTGCGCCCGTCGCTGGTCGCGGCGAAGAAGATGTCGGCGGGCGATGCTGACGGACGGTGGCGGCGATACTCCGCGACGATCGTCTCTACCGGCGCCTTCACCGGCAGCTCGGCGGCGATCTTCGCGCCAACGGCGTCCCAGTCGAGGGTGCGCATCTCGGCGCCTTCCGGATCGAAATAGGCGCGGGTCTCGTCACGGGTTCCGCCGAGCATCCAGGCAAGGTCGCGCGCGGCGGGCGCGGCATCGGGACTGAACGGGTGCCGCGTCACGTTCCGGCGATCGAGCACCGGCCCCATATAGACGGGGGAATCCTCGAACGGATCGCGGGTCGCGAGTGCTTCCAGCAGTCGTTCGACCGGGAGGGCCAGCAGCGGTGATAGGTCTTGCGGCGAGAGCTCCAGCGCGGAGAGATAGGCCCGCGCGCGCTCGGTCGAGCGCTCGGGACCGGTCACCGCCACCTGCTGCCCGCTCATGGTCGCGGCACGGTG
This sequence comes from Sphingomonas sp. GW821-FHT10C01, assembly GCF_059415525.1. Lineage (NCBI taxonomy): Bacteria > Pseudomonadati > Pseudomonadota > Alphaproteobacteria > Sphingomonadales > Sphingomonadaceae > Sphingomonas > Sphingomonas sp. GW821-FHT10C01. Next base: position 2,430,812 of record NZ_JBWKNK010000001.1, read on the forward strand.
GAACAGGCCGCGCGCTTGCGGCATGGCCGTGAGCGTCGCGATCTTGGCGCCGCCGCCTGACTGGCCGAACATCGTCACCCGCGCGGGGTCGCCGCCGAATGCCGCGATGTTCGCGCGCACCCATTGCAATGCCAGGATCAGGTCGAGCTGGCCATTGTTGCCGCTGTCCGCAAAGCGCGGGTCGAACGGGGCAAGATAGAGATAGCCGAGCGCGTTGAGCCGGTGGTTGACCGTGACCAGCACCACGCCCCCGCCCGCCAGAGACGCGCCGTCATTCTCGGGATCGGTGACGCTGCCGGTCGCGTAGGCGCCGCCATGGACATAGACCATCACCGGCAGTTTCGCGCGTGCGTCGGCCTGCGGAGTCCAGATGTTGAGGAACAGGCAGTCCTCGGATTGCGGGCGGTACTTGCCGCGCTGCGGACAGGCCGGGCCAAAGGCGGTGGCACGGACTGGATCGCGCGAGGTCGGGGTCGCGGCAGCGCGGCGAAAGCGCTCGGCGCGACCGTAGCGGATGCCGCGGAACCGCGAGATACCACCGACCCGCTCGCCGACGAAACGGCCGGCGGGGCACGTCACCTCCGTCTCGCCCGATGCCCGGGCATAGGCCCGACCGGAAAGCAGCATCGCCGGTCCGGCGAGAAAGGTACGGCGGGCGAACATCAGCCGATGTCCTCCGGCGCGAGCGGCATCCATGTCAGCCGCCAGATGCCGTCACGGCGCTTGCCAGCGCTGAACCAGGGTTCGAACGGAATCGGTGCGCGGCCAAGCGGCTTGAGGAGCAAGGTGCCGCCCTTCTCCTCGATCTCCGGCTCCCCGTCGAAGCGCAGGCTTTCACTCAACTTGTAGCCGTCGATCAGTCCGGTCGCCTGCACCAGCGGCCCGCGGGTGATCGCGAGATAGTCGTAGCGCATCACCTGCTGCGCCACCGGAGACCCGTCGGGCGCGAGTGACTCCTGCACGTTGCGTTGGACGGCGCGATGAACGACCGGGTGTATCGGCAAGGTCAACGTGACGCGATCGCCGGACTGCCAGTGCCGATCGAGGCGCACATAGTCGCCCGCCGGTACCGACAGGGTCTTGCCGGCAACCGCCACCTGCGCGTCCTCCGCCCAGTCCGGGATACGGACGTGGAGCGGAAACCCCTGCGAGCGGTCGATCTCGACCGTGATGTCGATCCTGCCGTCGAACGGGTAGCCGGTCTCCTGTCGTACCCGCACCGTGCCACCACCCGGCAGCTTCAGTCGCGCCTCGCCCGGCCCGAGCAGATTGACCGCGATGCCGCCGTCCGCAGTCGTCGCATAGGCGATGGCGGGCAGTTCCTCGATCGCCATCGCGCCGCTCGACTTGCAGCAGCGCCAATAGGTGGTGTGAACGCGGCGACCATTGGGGAAGCAGTAATAGCACCAGTCCTCCCCATCCGGCGCCTGCGCACCGATCAGGTCATTATAGGCGCTGCGCTCGATCTCCTGCGCGAACCGCGCCTCGCCAAGAATGGCGAGCAGTTCGCGGTTGAGCTGGATCCACGCCATGGTCGAGCAGGTTTCGACATAGCCGTCGGGGTCGAACACCGCGGGGGGATTGAACACCTCGCGCGAGCGATGCGCGACTCCACCCCACGGCCCGCCGCCCAAAGTCAGGTGATTGTCGCGCACCGCGGTCCACAGGTTGCGCACGGCAGTGAGATACTTCTCCTCACCGGTCGCGCGATGCAGCTTGGCGAGGCCGACTAGGTTCCAGAGAAGCTGATAGGCCTTGCCGGTCGCGATCTCCGACGGATCGGCGCCCGCCAGTGCCTGGCTGAGCAGCCGGTTATTCGGTTCGCCCTCGATCTGCTCGACGATCCTGATCGCGAGGTCGAGATAGCGTTGTTCGCCGCTCGCGAAATACAGCTCCAGCGCAGGATCGAGCATCACCGTCGCCGACAGGCCGAAATGGTTACCCATATCGGTGATATCCAGCCCGCTTTCGGTCAGCGTCCGCCATACCAGATCGCCGATTTTCCGCGCAGCAATGAGGTAGCTGCCCTCACCCGTCATCCGCCACAATTCGACCAGGCCCAGCGTCAGATAGGCATGGGTCCAGATGTCCCAGGTGCGCAGGCTCGGCTCGCCATTCCAGCTGACCGGCTTTTCCGGGTGCTTCGTGGTGAAGCGGCGCGGCGGCGGATAATTGCCGAGATAACCGTCCGTGGACTGATGTCCGATCAGCCAGTCAGCGACCCGGCGGACACGACCGAGCAAGCTCTTGTCGCCGCTGCGTGCAGCCGCACGTGCCGCTGCCGCCAGCCACTTGCCGGCATGTTCGCCATACCAGTCGCCACCCTCGTTCGCCGCCACTGCTTCAGGCGCGAAGATCGCGATGGCGGGGCTGGTCTCGTCGGTGATGAAATGGCTCAGCCGACCATGATGATTGGCGGCCAGAGCTTCACCCAGCACGCCGTCCAGCGCCACCGCGCCGGGTGGCGCGAGATATTGGGCGGGTTCAGAGATCGACGGCACAACGGAACCCGATTCCGGCCGAACGATCCTTGGCCGGTGCCATCAGCAGATATTTGCCGTGCTCGTCGAGGCGATAGGCCTGGGGGAAATACCAGTGGCTGGTCTGCGGCTGATAGGCGCTGCCGCCGCGCAGCACGGCGCCACGGACATGGCGATCACGATACTCGTCGGTCCATTCCCAGACATTGCCGACCAGATCCATCACCCCGAACGGGCTTGCGCCCGCCGGATGTGCATCGACGTCGGCGGGATCGGGCATGGAACGGTCGAGGCACGGTTCAGGCACCGCGCCCGGGTTCCAGTCATTGCCCCAGGGGTAGAGGCGGCCGTCATCACCCTGCGCGGCATATTGCCATTCCCATTCGCGGCAGAGGCGCTTGCCCGCCCAGGCGGCATAGGCACGCGCATCCTCGATCCCCACCCAGGTGACAGGCTTGTTGTCCCACCCGGCGGGCGGCGCGCCATCGACCCAGTGGGCGAGGAAGTTCTGCCTGTCCCTCGGGGCATAGCCGCTCGCGTCCAGGAAACGCTTGAACATGATGTTGGTGACGGGGAATCTATCGATCGCGAAGGCCGGGATGTTCACCCGGTGGCGATGTGTGCGGCGCGGGTCGGGCTCCCAAGGATACTGCATATCCACGCCTGCGGTGGCGTAGCCCTCGATCACCACGCCGCGCACCTTGAAGTCGAAATCGGCAGCAGGAATGGCGACCATCCCGGCCGGCGCAACGCCATAGGGCGCGGTTGCTTCGACCTCGACCAACTCCTGCGGCGCAGCATGCCAAGCCGACGAGAAGGACGATAGCGGCGTGGTGGCGCGCGCGGCCATCGCCTTCAGGAAATCAGAGAGGCCCGGCTCCTCGCCGCTCGTCGCCAGCACCGCACCGAAACCTCGCCCGTCGATCGCCAGCTCGATGATCGCACGATCGTCCGTGATCCGTGGTGACAGCTCGGTGCCGTTCCAGACGTCGTAATAGCGCGTTCCCGCAACGTGCGGGACGTCGAGCTGCTCGCCCGTCACCGCGAACTCGCTGCGGTTGATCAACGTCCACAGCATCCGCCCCTCACCGGGGAAACGACTGGCGAAGATGCCGAACTGCAAGGTGCGCTCGTACGGGCGCCAGTCCTGGCTCACGAACAGGGGCCCGAACTGGCGCTGGACCATCGCCACGCGCCGCAGCGTCTCGGCATCGCGATCGGTGATCAGATTGACGAAGCCGAAGACATTCTCCCAGGCGACATAGCCGATGCCGTTGAAGAAGGCGTGCTGCAGGTCGTTGGTCCGGTTCCGGCTCCAGCGGTTCTCGATGTTGATGATGTGGCGCGGCTCGAGCCATTTGAGCTTGATGACGGTCGGGATGCTTTCGTCTGGCACCCGCTTGGTCCAGCTCTGCAGGTTCCACGAAAGATGGTGGTCGCCCGCCTGTGCGGTGGATTCGGGCTGAAGGATCACCGGCCGCCCGCGCGCCTCGCACGCGACATGGAAAGCGCGCGGCACACCCGAATAGGTGTCGCCGTTGATCCCGTCTGCGCCGGTCGCGGCGACCAGATCGGCCATCCGCTCCCAATCGGGCCGGTCGCCCTCACGCGTGCCATTGTCCCACGGCATCGTCGGCAGGAACACCTTGACCCCGCGGCGGTGGAAATCGGCCACCACCTGTTTGAGCGCCTCGACCCCACCCGGCAGCGCGTCAGCCAGGTCGAACTGACTGCGGTCGTCGATCCCGATATTGGGATAGATGTACCAGGGCAGCACGCTGTCGATCCCGCCGAACCGCGCCTCGAGATCGTCGAGATAGCGGTCGACCGTGTAGCGGCCGGTATCGGGATCGTAGAAATAGCGATCCTCGACCATCAGTAGCGCATGGACGAAATTGCCCTGCGCCCAGACGAGGTCGGGGTGGCGGTAGAGGCTGTCGTCGAAGCCGATGCGGAGCAGATGCTCGCGCCGCCATTCGATCAGGCCCCGGACCCATTCGTCCGCATCGCCATCGGCGTCCATCCGCCAGCGGCCCATTTCCTGGAACGGCCAGCCCAGCGCCTTGCCCGGGGTAGGCAGATAGGGGCCGGTCAGCGCGTGGCTGAACTTGTAGTCGCTGGTGGTGCGAATCGGGTGGTCGGTCATCGGGTTCGTGATCTACTCGCTAATGCCGCAATAGGCGGCCAGGGTACGCGCATCGGCTTCGGCTGCATCGGCCAGGAAGGCCGCGACTTCCGCCGCCGTCGGGATGCTGGTCTGGGCACCGCTACGGGTCGCCGACAATGCCGCAGCCGCCGCTGCGTGCCGCAACGCGCCGAGCAGGTCGGTGCCGCCCGCCAAAGCGGCTCCCAGCACGCCGCAGAAGGTGTCGCCAGCCGCCGTCGTGTCGGTCGCGACGATGGAGAAGGCGGCCTGCGAGATCAGCGTGCCATGATCGACCGCGCAGCAGCCGCGCTCGCCCAACGTCACCACGGTGGTGGCGACGCCGGTCCGCGTCAGGCGATCGGCGATGCTGCCTTGCTTGCCGACGATCGCTGCCAGCTCTTCCTCATTCACCACCAACACATCGATCAACGCCAGCAGCTCGGCAGGAAGCGGTTGTGCAGGTGCCGCGTTGAGCATCACCCCGACGCCCGCGACCGTCGCCGCGCGCGCATAGGCGATGACGGTCGCGAGCGGAGTTTCGAGCTGGAGCAGCAGCCAGGACACCCCGTCGAGCGGAGGCAAATGCTCGGGCGCCAGCTCCCCATTCGCCCCCTGGGCGACGGTGATCGCATTCTCCGCCCCGTCCGATACGGTGATCAGCGCCGCCCCCGTCGGGCGTGTAGCGCGCACGAGATGGAGCTCGACTTCGGCCGCACGCAGCGACTCCTCCAGCACGCCGGCCGAAGGGTCATTGCCGAGCGCGAGCAGCATCGCCGTGTCCGCGCCGCCGGCGCGAGCGGCGGCAACCGCCTGGTTGGCGCCCTTCCCGCCCGGCACGACCAAAAGGTCGCCGCCCAGCACCGTCTCCCCGGGCGCCGGGATGTGTGGCGCGCGGACGACGAAATCGACGTTTGCGGATCCGGCGACCAGCACCCGGCCGCCGGGTGTGGTCCCGGTCATATCGGTCCTTCTATCAAACGTGGCGCGTGCTCAGAAATCGCTTCTGAGCGTCAGCGACACGGTCCGTCCACGGCCCGCGAAATAGTTCTGGAAGAAGTCGATCTGCGAGAAAGCCAGGAAGTAGTATTTGTTGAACAAATTCTCGACGCCCAGCGAGACGGTTCCGACGTCCTTCATCTTGTACTTGGCGGTCAGGTCGAACAGCGTGCGGCCCGTGGTCCGCTCGGTGACAGTCTGGCCGGTCCGGACGGTCCGGTCGAACGTCTTGTCCATCCCGAACGAGAGCGAGACGGCATCGGTCGGCGTCCAGGTCGCGCTGACGTTCAGCTTGTCCGGCGCGATATTGGTGATGCCGAGCTGAACGTTGAGCGGCCGGTTCTGGAAGTTGGCCGGGCTCGTATAACCTTCAAGCGAGCTGTAGACCGCATTGAAGCGCAGCTGAGAGATCGGACGCACCTCGGCGGTCATATCCCAGCCCTTGATCCGGATCGGGCGCCGATTGAGCACGAAATCCAGCGTGACTGGATCGACGCCATAGGTCGAGCCGAGCTTCGAATAGGAATTGTAGCGCGAGATGCCGAAGCTACCCCAGCTGCCGCGCCAGTTCACGCCGACTTCCTTGTTTTCGAACACCACCGCCTGCAGTTCGTCAAAGATGCTCGCGACCGACTGGCCAGGCGTGCTCACGTTGCGCAGCGGGATGCCCACATTCGGCAGGGTGAAGCCTTCGCTGTACGACGCGAAAGCCGAGAAGCCATGGCCAAGCCGCACGACCACGCCGCCATTGAGAAGGGTATTCTTATACTCGAGCTCGCCGCCCTTCACAGCCTGACGGCCACGGAAGAAGGTGGTCGTATAGTCGTCGACCTTGATCTTGCCGCTTTCATGCCGGACGCCGCCCGAGAAGGTGACCGGGCCGATGTCCCAGGAAAGCTGAGCGAACGGGCCGAAGCTCGTATACTTCATCGGAGGCACCCAGACCCGGTTGGTCAGCGCCAAGCGCTGCTCGGTCTCGTCATGCACCGCGTCGATGCCGACGCGCACTTCGAGGCCTTCGATAAGGAAATCGGGACGCGAATAGGAGGTGCGCAGACCGTATTTCTCGGATCGGATCTCCGACTGATCGACCAGTGTACCGATCGGCGCGATCAGCGGATCCTGACGATCGGTGCTGTTCTCTCCGCCGAAGCGCATCGCCTGCTTCGCATAGTAGCCGGTCACGATGAGGTTGCCGCCGAACAGATCGTTATGCGTGTAGGTCAGCGCGCCTTGGATGAACTCGTTGAACTCCTCGCGCAGCACATCGCGACCATTGACCAGCAGTGGGCCGGGTTCGGCGGTATCCGGGAGACCGAGCGCGCGGTTGCCGGCGACATAGTGATAGCCCCCCTTGCTCGCGAGCTTGAAATAGCTACCGGTCGCTTCCAGCCGCTGTACGCCGGCGCTTCCGAAATCAGTGCCGACCTTGAGGAAGAAATTGCGCTGGGTCGAATCCGCCAGCGAGCTAGACGCCGACAGGCCGATACGGCGACCCTTTGCGTCATAGGTCATGCCGCGATCGACATAAGCGGCGGCGGCGAACACATCGAACGAGCCACCCTTGTAGGCGACGTCGCCCTTGATGCCCCAGGTCTCACTGTCGTCGCGAAACTGGCTGCCGAACCGTCCACCGATATTGGCGTGGAAGCCGTCGCGGGTCGCGCGGCGGGAAATGTAGTTGATGACGCCGCCGGCCGCGCCGATGCCCTCGGCTGCGGAAGCGCCGCCGATGACCTCGATCTTCTCCACGGTCGACATGTCGGTGAAGGTCGCGTTGCGGCTACCGTCGCGCAGCGGGGTCGATTGCGGCACGCCGTCGAACAGATAGAGTGCAGTGCGGCCGCGCATCGTCTCGCCAAGCGTGTTCAGCGTCTGGTTCGATTCCGAATAGCCCGGCACGGTCTTGGCCAGCACCGCGGTATTGTCCTCGGTCAGCGTCAGCGACCGCGACAGCTCAGCCGGTGAGATGACGGTGATGGCGCCAGGGATCTTGTCGACGGCCTTGGGCGTACGGCTGCCCGTAACGATCACGTCCTTGGCGTTCTCGTCGGCACCGTCCTGAGCAGCCGCAGGCTCGGCGTCGGACTGCGCCCAGGCCGGCATCGCTATTCCGCCGAGCATCAACGCTCCAACCGTAGCGCGCGCAAATTTCCTCATCACTCCCCTCCCAACTCATATTTGCTTATCTGCGCGCATCCTATTCCCCACACTGCACGATAAAACCGGGGTTGTGCTGCGTTCATACCGGACATTTTGTGCGGTCCGAAATTGGAGTAAATCACGAGACCTCATAAAATGTGCGGTGTGAAACCAGCATCAATTTGCTCCACACGCGGCTATCGATGGCGTCGACCGGGATACACCCGGCGGGGAGGATCTGTATCGATGCGCAGCAAGCTGTTCGTGCCATGCTCGCGTCCCGAGTTCTTCGACAAGGCGCTGGCGAGCGCCGCGGATGCGCTCTCCTTCGACCTTGAGGATTCGGTCCCGGCGGACGGCAAGGCGTCCGCCCGCGATCGGCTCGCGGCCTTTCTCGACAGCGATGCCGCCCGTGAGACCGCCAAGCAGATCATCGTTCGCGTCAACGATCCCCGCGGTCTGGATTTCACGGCGGACCTGAAAGCGCTCAGCGACCGCCGCGTCGACATTCTGAACTTGCCCAAGATCGACGATCCGGCGGGTGCGGTCGCCGCCGCCCGCGCCATTGCGGAAGTTGGTGCCGGCAAGGTCAATCTGCTGATGAATATCGAAACGCCGCGCGGTCTGGCGCACGCCGCCGACATCGCTCGCGCCGTCCCGAACGTCGTGGGACTTCAGGTGGGTCTCAACGATCTGTTTGCCGCCTTCGGTGCCGACCGGCGCGATCCGCGCAACGTTCATGCAGCACTATGGCAGGTCCGGCTGGCCGCCGCCGAGACAGGTGTCTTCGCCTATGACGGTGCCTGGCCCGACCTGCGCGACGAACCCGGGTTCAGGGCCGAGGCGGAAATGGCCCGCGCACTCGGCTATGCGGGAAAGACCTGTATCCACCCCAGTCAGATCGCCGCCGCCAACGAGATATTCGAACGCGATCGTGATCTCGCCATCGCGCGCCGACTTGTTGCCGCAGCGCGCACGGCTGCGGCAGCCGGACGCGGCGCATTTATGTTCGAAGGACGAATGGTCGATCAGCCCATGATCGCGGAGGCCCAGGCCCTGCTCGCTCGCACTGGAGGCGCAGCATGATCGTCCGTCTCGCTCTATCCTGGCTGCTGGCTTCGCTGGCGCTCTGCCTGATGCCCGGCATCGCCAATGCGGGGTCGCCGGTATCGAGCAAGGTGACCGCCCTTCCCGCTTTGCCTGGTGTCATGGAAACCGTTCGCCTGGTCGGCATCGACGGCAGGCCCATTGCGCTGGATGCAGCGCGCGCCTTCGCGCTGACCGCCGACAAGCGCGACTGGAAGGCGCTGAACACCGCGGCCATCATCAAGCTCGGTATCATCAGCGGGACGGCTAGCGACGGCAACCGCGCCGCCCTTCTGGTCGGGAGCGACAGTCTTGCGGAGCGGGTCGCCCGGATCGGACTCGTGCACGACCGACTCGCCGTCCTCCATTTGGCCGCACTGCCGACCCCGCTACGGTCGGCCCAGGCCGCCATCGCGGGCGATAATCTGTGGGTGGCCGGCATCGCTACCGACGGCAGCAACCGCCTCTTCAGACTATCGCTGTCCGCGCCCGGTCGTTGGACCACGCAACCCGCCTGGCCCGGTACCGGCTTGCCGGTCGCGCTGGGCGCGCAGAACAAAGGCGCGTTCGTAACCCTGGCCGATGGCGCGCAATGGCGCTGGTTCCCGGAAAAGGGCTGGCGTGCGGGCGCTAAGGCACCCGCGACCATCCTGCCCGGGTCAGCCCGCGCGATCGGTCAGGCCTATCTCCTCTATCTTGGCACCACTGCGGACGGCGCGACTCGGCTCTACAGCTACAGCGCGATCACCGATGCCTGGGCGGCGCTCGGCAACCCGCAACCCAGCACAGCGTTTGCGGCGACCAGCTATGGCGACGGCCTGTTGGTCGCGCGCGCCGGCAGCAACGGTCTCGACTTCGCCGCGACCGAACTGGTCAGCGAACGCCAGTCGCTGGCGATTTTCGATTGGCTGATCATCGCCGTCTACATGTTCGGGATGCTGGGCGTCGGCTTCTACTTCTACCGCGGCGCCAAGAACGGATCGTCCAGCGAATTCTTCCTCGGCAGTCGGTCGATCCCGGCATGGGCGGCGGGGATCAGCATGTTCGCGGGCAGCATCAGTTCGATCAGCTACCTCGCCATCCCGGCCAAGGCGTATGAGACCAACTGGCAGTACATCATGTCGAAGATGTCGACGATCGTCGGCCTGATCTTCGTCGCGATCTGGATCGTTCCGCTGTTCCGCCGCCTCAACCTGGTGTCGGTGTTCAACTATCTCGAGACCCGCTTCCACCCCTCGATCCGGCTGCTGTCGAGTGCGCTGTGGATGCTGATGCAGATCGGCGGACGGATGGGCATCGTCCTGTTCCTGCCCGCGATGGCGATCGGCACCATCACGGACACCAACATCGTCGCGTGCATCATCATCGTCGGCGTCTTCACGATCATCTATACCGCATTGGGCGGCATGAAGGCGGTGGTGTGGACGGACGTCTTCCAGGTGATGGTGCTGACCGGCGGCGCGTGCTTCGCGATCGGCTACATCGTCTATCAGCTCGGCCTGATGCCGATCGTCGATACCGCGCGCGCGTTCGAGAAGACCGACATGGTCAATTTGAGCTTCGACGTCACCCAACCGACCCTGTGGGGCTTCCTCATTCTGGTGCTGTTCGACGTCGTGCTCACCTTCCCCAAGGATCAGGTGCTGATGCAGCGCGTGCTGGCCACACCGTCGGAGAAGGAAGCGAGCCGGTCGGTCTGGGTGTTCGCGGTCGTGCTGCTACCCAGCGCCTTCATGTTCTACATCATCGGCACCGTGTTGTTCGCATATTACCGGGAGAACCCGGCGCAACTGAACCCGATGCTCCCGATCGACGCGGTGTTCCCGGCCTTTATCGGCACGGAGCTGCCCGCCGGGATCACAGGCCTGATCATCGCCGGTCTGTTCGCCGCCGCGATGGGCACGCTGTCTGGTATCATCAACTCGGTCGCGACCCTGTTATCGGTCGATTTCTATGGCAAGTTCCGCAACCCCACTCAGGAGCAGACCGTCCGCTTTGCCGAATGGATGAGCGTCGTCGTCGGCCTGATCGGAATCGGCATTGCCATCATCCTGTCCCGGATGGACATCCACTCACTGCTTGACCTCACCATCGAGCTGTTCGGCCTGCTCGGCGGCAGCTGCGCTGGCGCCTACACGCTCGGCATGTTCACCCGCCGGGCGAACTGGCAGGGGGTCGCGATCGGGATCGTCGGCGCCTCACTGTTGACCTTGGTGGTGTGGATCTTCGGGCTGATCCACCCGTATTGGTATCTGGCGCTCGCAATCATGGCGTCGATCGTGATCGGCTATCTCGCCAGCCTGTTCTTCCCGCCGCCAAGCCATTCGCTGGAGGGCCTGACCATCTACGACAAACAGCGTAAGACGGCGGCCTGAACGGAGAGCAACACCATCGACATCAACTTCCTGCGGACCTTCGTGGCGGTGGTCGAACACGGATCGATGGCGGCTGCGGCGCGCGCGCTGACGCTCAGCCCATCCGCCGTCGCGCAACAACTACACGCACTGGAGCGTGAACTCGGCGCCCCGCTGATCGTGCGCGTCGGACGAACTGTGCGAATGACTGAACAGGGCGACCGTATCCTCGCCCAAGCCCGACAGCTGCTGCGCGACGTCGCCGATCTGCGCAGTCTGGCGCGCGACGGCGATCTCAGCGGCGAATTGCGGCTGGGTGCCTGCACCACCCCGCTGATCGGGATGCTGCCCGAAATCCTCGCGCGGGTCAGCGCCAAGTTCCCGCAGATCAACGTCCATATCCGCTCGAGCCACTCGGCCCAGCTCTATGCGGAAGTGGAAGCTGGAAACCTCGACGCCGCCTTCGTGCTTGAAGCGCCGCATGCGCTGCCCAAGACCTGCGAATGGCAAGTATTGCGCGAAGAGCCCCTGATCGTGCTCGCCCCGCCCGCGCTGGCGGATCGCGATCCGCTCGCCCTGCTGCGCGAAGAGCCGCTGATCCGATACGACCGCAATCAGTGGGGCGGACGACGGGCCGACGAATATCTGCGCGCGTCGGGCATCGTCCCGCACGAACGGTTCGAACTCAACGCGTTGAACGCGATCGCGGTGATGGTCGACCGCGGCCTTGGCGTGTCGCTCGTCCCCGACTGGATGCCGCCCTGGCCGGAGGGGCTGAACCTGTCTCGCCTGCCCTTGCCCGGCGCGCCGGTCGGCCGCCGCATCGGCATCGTCTGGTCGCGCGCCACGGTCCGCCTGCGGCTGGTCGAGGTTCTGCTCGACGAGATCGACCGCTGATCATCCCTCACCGCGCTGGCTGACGCGGACTCGCCAAGGATAATGTTCCGGCTCTTGCTGCGCACAATCGGGCGCGCGGAAATGCTGGGTCAGCGACTGCCGCCAGCGCGGCGTCGAATTGCCGGTGGTCATGTGTGGAGTCGCGCTGTGATGAAAGGTCACGCTACCTGCCTCGATCGGACACGCTACGATGTCGCTCCCGTCCGCGATATCGCATACTAGCAGGTCGCTCGCCATTTCCGGCGGATTGCGATGCTCCAGCACCGTCCGATGTCCGCCCCGCACGAAATGCATACAGCCATTGTCGGTACCCACCGCATGAAACGCGGTCCAGCAGGTCACACCGCGATTGCGTAGCGTCCGTCCCCAATAGGCCTCGTCCTGATGCCAGGGCGTCGGCGCGCCGGTGCCGGGCGGCTTGGCCAGGAACTGCTCGTACCAAAACGCCATCCCCTGCCCCATCAGCGTGCCGCCAAAGCGGGCGGACCAGTGCCGAAAGCGCGAAGCGGGCAGCCAGGGGAAGTGCCGGTCGACCCCGCTCTGAACGATACGGAATTCGCGCTGGTCGAGCGGTTCACCGCGACGCCAGTCCCAATCCTTCCCCCAGTCGGCCGGGCGCCCGATCATCTCCGCCCCCATGTCCACGAGCGCCTGTAGCTCCTCAGGGTCGATCGCGTCGCGAACGACCAGGAACCCGTCCGCGTTGAAGCGCGCAATCTCGTCCGCGCTCGGCTCCGGATAGTACATGCCCCTCTCCCGGCTGATGGTTTCGACTGATTTCCAACCTAACCGAGCAGAGAGCCGCGTCTTTACCTGAGGCGTGCAATCCATATCCCAAACGATTATGTCCTTCGAATGAGCGGCGCAGAATGCAGTTCGGCAACCTATGCCATCGCCGCGATGCTCTCACCCTATGTGCGCGGCGCGCTCGAGCATTGGCGCGGGCCCTGGCATATCAAGCGCTGGGTCGTTCTCGACTATCTGCTTGTCTATATCGTCTCGGGCACGGGGCATTTCTCGGTCGGCGACGATGCCTTCGATGTCGGTCCTGGCGATCTGATCTGGATTCCGCCCGGCGTGCTGCACGAAATGCGCGGCGTATCCCCGACGATGCTCGTTGCCTATCTTCATTTCGATCTGGTGCACGATGCTGAACGCAGTCCACGTGTCCGCAGCGGCGCTCGCTACCCGCAGGGCCCTCACCCCGACATGCATCCAGCGTGGAACCAACAGCCTATCGCAGGCTGGAACGGCCTGCTCCCGGTCGTCAACGGCCCCGCCGTCCATGCGCTGATGCGCCAAACGATTGCCGAGCATCGCGGCGCGCGGCGGCCGCTGCGCGTTTCCGGCCTGATGCTGGAGATCTTCGCGGAGATCGCCACCGGTCTGTCGGCGCCGGCAGCGAGCGCCGGTACCCGTTGGCCAGCGCTCCGCCGCGCGGCGGAGCGGATCGTAGCAACGCCCGAGGCACCGCTCGATCTCAAGGCGCTCGCCGCCGGCGCGCGGCTCAGCCAGTCCCATTTCCGCAAGCTGTTCCGCGAAACCCATGGCGAGAGCCCGCGCGCGATGCAGACCCGCGCACTGATGCAGAAGGCGGCCGAACTTGTGCTGCATTCAAATTGGAGCATCACCGAAATCGCGGATCAGCTGGGCTTCAGCACCGTCCACAATTTCTCGCGCGCGTTCCGGCGCGAGATCGGCGTCTCGCCCCAGGGCTATCGCCGGGTATCGGGCGGATAGCCCCTAGCGCACGAACTGCGGCGGGAATGGCGCTCCCTTCGGTCCCTTCGCGCTGCGCAGCACGTTGCGACCATCCGAATCTGCGCTCAGCGGGATCTGCATCCCGTTAGTCTCGTCGAGCAGCTTGAACAGCTTCGCGCTCATGTGCTTCGCCAGCGCTTCATGCCCTGGCCGGGCGAGCAGATTGTCATTCTCGTGCGGATCAGCCTCCAGGTCGTACAGCTCGTCTAGGTCCCAAATGCCGTGGAAACGAATATACTTGTAGCGATCCTCGCGCAGCGCGTGGACGGTCGGGGTTTGCGGGAAGTTCCGCTCCCAATAATATTCGTAGACCAGTTCCTTGCGCCACGGCAGGGCCTCGCCGCGCGCGAGCGGAAGCATGTTCGCGCCCGCCATGCCATCCGGCGCAGCCAGCCCGGCGGCGGCCAGCATCGTCGGCGCCACATCGATATTGGCGACCACCTGATCGACCGTGCCCGGCCCGAACAATGCCGGGCAGCGCGCGATCATCGGCACGCGCATCGACTCCTCATACGCCGCGCGTTTGTCGATCAAGCCGTGCTCGCCGAACATGAAGCCATTGTCGCCCATGTAGAGGATCAGCGTGTCGTCCAGTTCGCCGCGCTGCGCCAGCAGGTCCATGATCTTCGCGAGGCCTTCGTCGACCGCGAGCAGCGTCTCCATATAGGCCTTGTAGTAATCGGCGATGTCGAGCGTGGAATGATAGGGAAAGTCGACGCCGTGCCAGCTGTTGCGCTGGTTCTCCACCCACATCGGCCGGCCGGGCATGCCGGGCTTCATATTCTCCGGGTAACGGAACTTGGCGTCCTTGTATTGCCCAGCATGGCGCGGCGCAGGAATGAATTCGGAATGTACCGCCTTGTGCGCGAGGTGCATCATCCATGGCCGCTTGCGATCGCGCTTGCCGATCCAGTCGAGCGCGTATTCGATCAGCTCGTCGGTGATGTATCCCTTCTGCGGCACCTTGCGCCCATCCACATTCAGTCCGTCGGGGTGCGGCATGTAATGGCCCTGCCCTTTAAAGCTCACCCAATGGTCGAAACCGGGCTGCGGACGATCGGTCTCCGCACCCATATGCCACTTGCCGATGAACGCAGTCTCGTAGCCCGCGCGCTGGAGATATTCGGGATAATAGGTCAGGCCCGGCGGGATCGGGTGATTGTTGTCCACGACGCGGTGCTGATGCGCATAGAGGCCCGTGAAGATCGACGCGCGCGAGGGCGAGCAGAGCGCGGTGGTGACGAAAGCGTTGCGGAAATGCACGCCCTCACGCGCCAGCCGGTCGAGCGTCGGGGTCTCGCCGAAATCCTGCGTCTTCATGAACCCCATCGCGTCGAAGCGATGATCATCGGTCAGCACCACTAGGATGTTGCGCGGCCGGGTGCGCGGGATGCGCTTGAGCAGCAGGTTCTTCTGCGGCGCCGGCGCGGCCGGCGATGCTTCCGCCGCCCAGCTATACAGGCCAAATGCGCCGCCACTCCCCGCCAGAAGCACGCCGCGCCGGTCGATCTTGTTGCTCATTTCCGTCTGCCCAAATGCGTGCCGAAGAAGCGTGCGACGACGCGATATGCCTCCATCGATTCGGGCATGTCGGGCCACACGAAAAAGGCATGGGGCAATCCGTCGAACAGGAACAGCTCGCTCGGTACCCCAGCCGCCGCCAGCCGGCGATGCGCCAGCGTCAGCGCGCTTGCGGCGAAGTCGCGACTCCCCGCCAGCAGCAGCGTCGGCGGGAACGCCTTGATCTCTGCGTCGGAGAGCAGCGGATAGGCCGCCGCATCCTCGCCCGCGACCCCCGCCATATAGGCCGTCGGCAGCAGTTTCGGCAGCGGCCCGGCCGGCGGCGCGCTGCCCTCGGCGATCGGTCCGGCAAGATAGGGACTGTCACCGCTGAACCCAGCCGCGGTTCCACAAAAGGTGCCGATCGCGCCCGGACGCGGCAGCCCCTGTTTGCGGATCCACGCCACCGACTGGGCGGTGATCACCCCACCCGCCGAGCAGCCATAGATGCCGATATTCTCCGGCCGATATTGCTTGAGCAGTGCGCGATACACCGCGGTTACGTCCTCCGACGCCGCCGGATAGCGATGCTCGGGGGTCAGGCGATAGTCGACCGTCACCACCTTGACCCGCATGGTCGCGGCGATCGGGATCGCCTCGACCAGTGCGCCGCTCCCCGATCCCCACATGAACGCGCCGCCATGCACATTGATCAGCACGCGATCCTTGTTGCGCCGATCAATACCCGCGCCGGGTGTGACGATATCCACCGTCACGCCACCGAGTTCCAACCGCTCCTCGCGCGTCCGGAAATGTCGCCGCATCTCCGCCAGCCGGTCGTCATTGTATTGCTGGTAGAAGGCCCGCTGCTTCGCGATGTCTCCCTTCAGATCGGGCGCCCGCGCCGCGCGCATCCGCAGCAGCACCGCCTTGGCCTCTTCGCTGAGCTGATCCGATGGCGGCAGGGTGAAGGCCGGTATCTCGACTGCGGCGGACTCCTGCCCCGCCAACGCCGGAGCCGTCGCGAACAAGGCGAGCAACGCGCCAAAGGCCTTCATCATATCGCCGTCCTCAACTCTGTTTCAGATGTGCATACGGGTCCGTCTGCCCCGCCAGCCACGGATCGCGCGTGGCGGTGCGCATCTTGAGCATCCGCGTGCGCAGGTCGGCCAGCACCCCGGCATAGGCGCGATCCCCCACGACATTCACCACCTCGTCCGGATCGCGCGTCAGGTCGTACAGTTCCTCCGCCGGCCGTTTGAGATAGGCGGCCTGCGTACGCTTGCCGAGGCGGATCGAGCGATCCGCGCCGATCGCCTTCCAGCTCGGTGACCCCGCGACATCGCCCGCAATCGGATAGTCGAGCGGATGAGCGAGGTTCTGGATGTAGCTATGCGTCCGCGTACGCAGACCACGCATCGGATAATATTGATTGATCTCGTGGAATTCGTGGCTCGCGAACACCGCGTCGCGCGCGGGATCGCCCGACTTGCCCAGGATCGGCATCAGCGATGTGCCTGACAGCGCGTAGTCCGGCGGCGCCACGCCCGCCCAATCGAGGATCGTCGGCGCGATATCGGTCCAGCTCACCATCGCATCATTGACCGACGCCCCGCTGCCCGGCGCACGTACAATCAGCGGCAGGTGGAGTCCCGGCGCGTAGAGGTTGGTCTTCGCCCCCGGAAACGGCCGGCCATTGTCGCTGAGGAACACGACCAGCGTATCCTCCGCCCGCCCGCTCTCGGCGAGCAGATCGAGCAGCATCCCGACGCCGCTATCGAGCCGGCTCAGCGACTCATAATATTCGGCAAGGTCGCGCCGCACCTCGGGCAGGTCGGGCAGATGCGTTGGGATGCGCACCTTGGCCGGATCATAGCTGATCGGTGCCACCCCCGGCCAGGTGCGGTCGTTGCCATAGTCGGTCGCAGCGCGATGTGGATCGCTATAGGCGACGGTGACGAAGAACGGACGGTCATTGGTCGACCGGATAAAGCTCGCCGCCGCGACCGCCATCTCGCGCACGTCGCGGATGCCCGACCGCTCGGGCACCAGCTCGGCCTCGAACGGAAATGCCTTGTCCGGCCCGATATGCTTCTTTCCCACCAGCGCCGTCGCATAGCCCGCCCGGCGCAGCATCGACGGCAAGGTCTCGATCCCGTCGAGCAGTGACTGGTGGTGAACATCGTGCTGCAGCCCGTACATGCCGTTCTGGTGCCCATAGAGTCCGGTATGGATCACCGCCCGGCTCGGACTGCATGAGGATACTGCCGCAAAGGCATGACTGAACCGCGTCCCCGCTCCCGCCAGCCGGTCGAGCCTAGGGGTCGCGATCGGCGTGCCGTAGCAGCCAAGGTCCAGCCCCTGGTCGTCGGAGATCAGCAACAACACATTGCGCTGACGTCCCACCACGCGCGCAGCAGTCGAGGCTGTCGCGGAAACCGCCACCGCCCCCGCCATTCCCTTGAGCAAATTGCGGCGGCGCATGGGCAGGTCTCCGGTTACGCTACGGACAACGGCTCAGGATAGAAAATCCCCGGGCCAAAAAGGAGGGAGAGGGTTTGGCCCGGGGAGGAAGGTGGCCGTCAGAACTTCAGCGCGGCGCTGAAGCGGAACGAACGGCCGAGGATGGGTCGTGCCAGGATCGTACCCGAGCCCTGCCCGCCGATGATGCGCGGGTTGCCCTCGGTCAGGCCGATCTCGTTGGTCAAATTGTTGCCTGTCACCGCCAGCGTCACCCGCTCCGCCACCTCGACCGAGATGCCGGCATCGAGCTGGTAGAAACTGGGCAGGACCTGTAGATTCTCAGGGTCGGAGAAGCGGTCGCCGGTATATTGCAGCGTCGCGAACAGCGACGGCTTCACGCCGCCCAGATCGACCTCATAGGCCGGGGTTACGCGCCACGCCCATTTCGGCTGGCGCTGCACCTGGTTGCCGGTGTTGTTGATCGTGCCGCCACCCGAGAAGAAGTCGACATAGCTCGCGTCGAGCCAGGTGCCCGACGCGGTGATGCTGAACCCCTGGAATGGCCGGATCGCGCCTTCCAGCTCGACGCCGGTCGCCTTGGCGCCGCCGACCGCGCTGAGCGGCACATTGTTGATGAGCGCCGTTGTCGCCAGCCCGTCGAACTTATTGTGGAACAGGGTGGCATAGAGGCTGACCATCGGGGTCGAGATCTTGAGGCCACCCTCATAGGTGTCGACTTCCGCTATCTGCGTGAGGCCCTCGCGCAGATTGTCGAACATCGGGAAGCTGTTGCCGCGGCTGTAGCGGGCGAACACGCCGATCTGACTGGTGATGTCGTAGTTGATGCCCGCCGTCCACGACCATGCCGAGTCGGCATAGCGAAGCTGGCGTGGCCCACCCAGCACGTTGACGGCATTGTCGTACAGCGTGTTCGGGTTACCATCCAGGTTGACCGTCGCCGCCTGCGGCGTGCGCAGCGTCGCGTCGACGACATGGCGCTGCCAGCGGATCCCGCCGTCGATCCGCAGCTCGGGCGTGATCTGGAATTCGTCGACCGCGTAGAAGGAGTAATCGGTGCCCTTGTAGAAGGCGTCGACCTGAAAACCGGGACCGCTGGTGAAGCCATTAAGCGTCGCGGTGCGGCCGCCGTTCAGCGTCATGTTGAGCAGTCGCGCATTGGGCTCGGCGGTCAGCAGCACCTGGTTGCCCAGCACCCATTTGTCGCGCGAGGTGTAGTCCGCGAAGTAGAAGCCACCGGTCAGCTTGTTGCTGCCCGCCGTCCATTCGAACGCCGTATCCGACACGAAGGACGAGATCTTCTTGCGCACTTCCCACAGGCCGGCGCGCATCACTTGCGCATTGGCGCCGCCGGTAACGGCCTGGCCGCCATTGGCATAGGTCAGGCTCGACACGGTCGATCCCGCGCCGCCCAGCGTGGTCGCCATCGCCATCGCCGACGCCGCGACCGGCGCACCGGCGGGAACCATGCCGACGGTATCGGCATTGCCGCCAAGGTAGCTCAACCGCTCGCGCAGCCGCAGCCCGTCGGCAACCTCATATTCGAAGGAGAGACCCGTGTTGATCACGTCAGCGCCGCGGCCCTGCGCGAGGTCCAGCGTGCGGCCGACGATATTGGTCGTCACCCGCGTCTCGCGGCCGGGCAACGTGCCGGTGCCCGCATCGAAGCCGGGATAGGCGCTGATCTCGCCATTGTTCGAAACGATCGGGATCGGCAGCAACCACTGGCCCCGGTCATTCAGATAGCGGGCATAGATCTCGACCGAGCCGCGATTGTCGAACTCGTGGCGAATGTTGGCTGTGATCTGGCCGCCCTTCTCGGCACGGAATTGCGGATCGCGAACGCCATTGCCCTGGGCATAATAGCCGCCGATCATAAAGCCGGTATTCTCGCCGAGCGGGCCGGAAACCCAGGCGTCGCCGCGAACCTCACCATAGTCCGTGTAGCTAACCTTGCCGAACGCCTCGAACCGGCTCCCGCCGGTGCGCGGCACGACGTTGACGGTCAGGCCCGGCTGGCCGCTCGAAAAGAGCGAACCGGTGCCGCCGCGAACCGCCTCGATGCGCTTCACCGTCTCGTCGAGGCGGATGAGCTGCGAGTTTTCGAGGAAGGACAGCGTCGCGGGCGGATAGATCGGCACGCCGCCCATCTGGAAGGTCACAAACTGCGCGTCGCCACCCGAAGGATAGCCGCGCACGAAAATGTTGGCGCCATTCTGGCCGCCCGAGCTTTCGGCCATCACGCCCGGCACGGTGCGCAGGATGTCGGCGGTGCTGGTGGGAGCGGCGCGGTCGATCGCGTCCTCGCTCAACGTGGTTACGGCGAAGGCCGCATCCTGGCGGCGCGTACCGCCGCCTGCGGTGCCGACGACGACAATCTCTTCCTCGGCGGCGGGCTCAGGCGCGGCCTGCGAATCGGTGGTCTGCGCATGCGCGGTGCTGGCGATCAGCGCCAGCGGCGCGGTGCCCAGCAAAAGAATTGCACTTCGAAGCATGTTTCCTCCCCTTCGAATATGACCGGGCACATTTGCCCTTCGGGAAGGGATGCTATGCAATTATGAAATGCTTTTCAAGATAGTTTGCAAAGCGGCTGCGCAACGCTTGATGCACACCCTTTGCCCGCCTACGGTTTGTGTCGATGAGCGAGAAGCCACCAGAATCAGAGAAGCCGCGCGGCGGCCGCCCGACGATGCGAGACATTGCGCGGCTCGCGAACGTGTCGATGCCCACCGTATCGCGCGTGCTCAACGACAGTCCCTTGGTGACCGGCGAGACGCGGGCCCGCGTGCTCGAAGTGGCGCAAGCGAACGGCTATGCCGTCAACCGCAACGCCAAGAAGTTGCGCCAGGCACGCACCGGAACGATCGCGGTGATGCTCGATTTCGCGTCACACCGTCATGGCGCGATCGGCGACCCCTTCATCTTCGAACTGCTCGCCGGCGTCTCGGAGGCATTGTCGATCCGCAACCAGGAGCTGCTGCTCTCCCCACCAGGCCTCGACGACGCACGCGCGTTCGAGGATTTCCACCGCGCCCGCGCCGCCGACGGCTTCATCATCCTGGGCCAGGGCACGCGCGACGCGATGCTGCGCGGTCTTGCCAGACGGGGCGTGCCGATGGCGGTGTGGGGCGCGGTATCCAAGGACGCGGGCTATTGCGCGGTGGGCAGCGACAATCTGCTCGGCGGGCGACTGGCGGGCGAGTATTTCCATGCTCGCGGACGCACCAAATGGCTGTTTGTCGGCGATATCCGGCATGAGGAATTGCGGCTGCGCTATGAGGGGCTGTGCCAGGAAGCGGCGCGCCACCCCGAGGTGACGGTCGACTATCTCCCCATCGTCTCGATGGCCTTCACCACCACGGCGGAAACGGTCGCCTCCTATCTTGCCGGCGGCGCGCGCCCCGATGCGGTCTTCGCCTTTTCCGACACCGCGGCGATGGCGGCGATCGGCGCCTTCCGCGATCGCGGCCTGACCGCGCCACAGGATTATTCGCTGGTCGGCTACAACAACATCCCGCCCGCCGGGCATTTCAACCCCAGCATCACCACGATCGATCAGAAGACCGATGTCGCGGGTGCGCTGCTGGTGGAGAAGCTGATGCAGCAGATCGACGGCGCGCGCGCCCGATCGACCCTGCTGCCGACCCAGATGGTGATCCGCGAAACCTGAGCGCGATTGCGCCGCCCGTGCGGCATAAGCGCGCGCCTGCCGGCCACACCGGCGATCGATCCCATTAAGTTGGCCGCCATACCCCAAACCGTCATCGTGGCCGCACCCTAACCTTCACCGTAACCACACCCTCGCCGTCACCCCGGCCTTCTGCCGGGGTCCACCGGGCGGCGAACAATCCCCTGCCCGCTCCAGCCCACCGCGCGCGGCACCGTGGATCCCGGCACGGGGCCGGGTGACGGCGAACTTTCACAACCGCGACTGAAGACAAACACAGCCAACGCTCAGCAACACCCTTGAAATGCATTTCATAACTTTATAGGCCTGTGCATCGAAACGACGGGCCGCCGGGCCTGCTCCACGGGGAGGTGCGTGATGACCGAAGGCTTGAGGAGCGACCTTCCAAGGGACGCCGCGCTGAACCGCATCCGCGTCATCATCGCGCTCGCGCTCACCTACGCCGTGCTCGGCATTCTGATGAACAGTGTCGGCGTGGTGATCCTTCAGTCGATCCGCCATTTCGACGCGACCAAGCCGATGGGTTCAACGCTGGAGGCGTGCAAGGATCTCTCGGTGGTCGCCGCCTCGTTCCTGCTCGCGACCCGCGTCCCCGCCTTCGGCTATCGTCGCGCGCTGATCGGGGTAATGACGCTGATCGGCATCGCCTGCCTGCTCGCCTCCTTGGCCAACGGCTTTGTCGCGATGCAGGCGCTGTTCGTGGCCACGGGCCTCAGCTTCGGCATCGCCAAGGTCGCGACCTATTCCTCGATCGGCCTGCTCGCGCGCGACCCTGCCGATCATGCCAGCATCACGGGTCTGGTCGAGGGGGTATTCATGGTCGGGCTGCTGGTCGGCGTCTGGCTGTTCGGCTGGTTCGTCGGCGCGGATACCACCGGCAGCGCCTGGCTCCATGTCTATTGGGTACTCGGCGGTGCCTGCCTCGCCTTGGCATTGCTGTGGTTCGCCACGCCGCTCGACGAGCGCGGTGCGGTCGCGCCCGACGAAGCCAAGACCGCGCATTGGGGCGAAATGCTCCGCCTCGCCGCATTGCCCGCCAGTGTCGCGGTGCTTGCTGGGCTGTTCCTCTATGTGCTGGTCGAGCAGAGCGTCGGCACCTGGCTGCCCACCTTCAACAATGAAGTGCTGCATCTGCCCGCGGCGATGAGCGTGCAGATGACCAGCATCTTCGTCGGCGCGCTCGCGGTCGGTCGCCTTGCCTCGGGCGTGGTGCTGCGCCGGGTGGCGTGGCTGCCCGCCTTGCTCGGTTGCCTTGGCTGTATCGCGGTATTGATCGTCGTATCACTCCCGCTGGCCAGCGGCATCACTCCTCGACCCGACACCGGCTGGTTCGATGCGCCGATTGCCGCCTATCTATTCCCGCTGCTCGGTGTCTTCCTGGCGCCAATCTACCCTACGCTCTGCTCGGTCGCCCTAAGCGCTCTCCCCCGCCACCGCCACGCGGCGATGATGGGGCTGATCGTCATCTTCTCGGCACTTGGAGGTACCTTGGGTTCGTTCATCACCGGCTTGCTGTTCCAGCGTCTTCCCGGCGCGCTCGCCTTCTACTTCACGCTGGCGCCGATCGCGCTGATCGCCATCGCCCTGCCTGTGATCCGAAAGCGCCAGGCGGCTTCGGCATGAACATGCCCCAACCCTCCGACATTTTCGGCGATCTGTTCGTGGCGGTACAGGAACGCGGCTTGTTCGCCGATTCCAAGACCTTCGCCGATGCGATCCCGCGCCGTACGCCCGCAGCGATCCTGCACGACTGGTCCGCGCAGACGCAAACCGATGACGCCGCGCTGCTGGCATTCGTCGAGGCGAACTTCATCCTCCCGCAGGAGGCGGATTGCGATGCCCCCGATGCGCGACCCCTGCGCGAGCATATCACGAGCCTGTGGCCGGTCTTGACCCGCGAACCTGAAACCCCGCCCCCCGGTTCCTCGCTCCTTGCGCTGCCGCGCCGCCATGTCGTGCCCGGCGGGCGCTTCCGCGAGCTCTATTATTGGGACAGCTATTTCACGATGCTGGGGCTGGTCCGCTCGGACCGGCAGGATCTGGTCGAGGACATGATCGCCGTCTTCGGCAGCCTGATCGACCGCTATGGCCACATCCCCAACGGTACGCGCAGCTATTATCTCAGCCGCTCGCATCCGCCGGTCTTCTACCTGATGGCCACGCTTTCGCAGGACGCGTCTGCCGGTGCGCGTGAACAGCGGCTGCGCTGGATGCGTGCCGAGCACGACTTCTGGATGGCAGGAGAGGAAAGCCTCGACCCGGGGCAAGAACATCGCCGTGTCGTGCGGCTCACGGACGGGGCATTGCTCAACCGCTATTGGGACGACCGCGCAGCCCCGCGCGACGAAAGCTGGCGCGAGGATGTCGAGCTGGCGCAGCGTGCGCCGGATCGGGACGCGGGCGAATTATGGCGCGATATACGTGCCGCAGCCGAAAGCGGCTGGGACTTCAGCTCGCGCTGGCTGGGCGACGGTAAGTCTCTCGAGACGATCCGTACGACCCGTCTGCTCCCGATCGATCTCAACGCCCTGCTCTACGGGCTTGAAATCACCATATCGAGGGAAGCCGGCGTGCTCGGCGATCCCGCGACCGCCGCCGCCTTCGCCCGACGCGCCACCGCCCGACGCGATGCGATCGACCGGCACCTGTGGAACGAACGGGCCGGTTGCTTCGCCGACCATGATCTCGATCTTGGCGGCGTGCGCGATCAGGCAACGACGGCACAGGGCTTCGCATTGTTCACCGGCGCGGCCCTTGCCGAACGCGCTCCGCTGGTCGCGGAGTCGCTTCGCGGCCTGCTGCGTGCGGGCGGCCTGCTCACCACGGGCAATCGCACCGATCAGCAATGGGACTCACCGAATGGCTGGGCGCCGCTGCACTGGGTTGCGATCGAGGGGCTGCGTGCGCATGGCCAGGACGACCTCGCCAAAACCATCGCCCAGCGCTGGCTGGCGATGGTCGAGGGTCATTATGCCACCACCGGCCAGCTGCTCGAAAAATACGATGTCGAGCAATGCAGCGCGGGCGGCGGCGGCGAATATGGCACCGAGATCGGCTTTGGCTGGACCAACGGCGTCACGTTGGCGCTGCTGCCCGATCCAGCCTGAACCTCGCCGGCATGGACAATTTGTCCAAGACAATTTGCCCAATGGGATCGTGGCCCAACTCGAGCCAGTGATTGACCGACACCCGAAGCTCGGCGCATTCTATGCCGAGCAAGGGCATGAGGTTGGATTTCATGTTCGAGGGCTTTGACCCGATCCTGCTGGCGCGGATCCAGTTTGCGTTCACCGTCAGCTTCCATTTCGTCTTTCCCGCCTTCTCGATCGGGCTGGCGAGCTATCTCGCCGTGCTTGAGGGGTTGTGGCTCAAGACCGGCAAGCAACTCTATCTCGACCTGTTTAAGTTCTGGGTGAAGATCTTCGCGGTGGCGTTCGCGATGGGCGTCGTCTCCGGGATCGTGATGTCCTACCAGTTCGGGACCAACTGGGCGGTCTTCTCCGACAAGGCCGGACCGATCATCGGGCCACTGATGGCCTATGAAGTGCTCACCGCCTTCTTCCTCGAAGCGGGCTTCCTCGGCGTGATGCTGTTCGGGATGAACAAGGTCGGCAAGGGGCTGCACTTCGCATCGACCCTGGCGGTCGCGGTCGGCACGCTGATCTCCGCCACCTGGATCCTGTCGGCGAACAGTTGGATGCACACGCCGGTGGGGTTTGAGATCAATGCTGCGGGCCAGTTCGTCCCGTCGGGTAGCTGGTGGACGATCGTGTTCAACCCCAGCTTCCCTTACCGCCTCACCCACACGGTGATCGCCGCCTATCTCACCACCGCGTTCGTGGTGGGTGCAGTCGGCGCATGGCATCTGCTCAAGGACCGCACCGATCCGCACGCGCGGAAGATGTTCTCGATGGCGATGTGGATGGCGGCGATCGTCGCACCGATTCAGATCGTCGCGGGTGACATGCACGGCCTCAACACGCTGGAGCATCAGCCAGCCAAGGTGATGGCGATGGAGGGGCATTATCAGAGCCACCCGGACGGTGCGCCGCTGATCCTGTTCGGTATCCCCAACTCCGCCGAAAAGCGCGTGGACTACGCGATCGAGATCCCCAAGGCTTCGTCGCTGATCCTGAAGCATGACACGGACGCCCCGCTCGCCGGACTCGACACGATCGACCCGAAGGATCAGCCGCCGGTCGGCATCGTCTTCTGGTCGTTCCGCATCATGGTCGGCATGGGCATGGCAATGCTCGGCATCGGGCTGTGGAGCCTGTTCGCGCGTTTCCGCAAGCGGCTCTACGACTGGCCGTTGTTGCACAGGGCTGCGCTGGTGATGGGTCCGTCGGGCTTCGTCGCGGTGCTGGCGGGATGGGTGACGACCGAGGTCGGACGACAGCCCTTCACCGTCTACGGCTTCCTGCGTACCGCGCATAGCGCGTCGCCATTGGAGGCGCCTGCAGTCGGGGCATCGCTGATCGCCTTTGTCGTGGTTTATTTCGCGGTGTTCGGCTTCGGCACCTGGTACATAGTGCAGCTGATGGCTAAGGGCGCGCATCGCGGCGAGGACCATATCGATATCGACGCGCCGATCCGTACCGCCGGCATCATGCCCGGACCCGCACAGCATCCGGAGGGCAAGAAATGAGCGCCGTCGATTTCGACCTCGCGACGGTGTGGGCCTTCATCATCGCCTTTGCGGTCTTCGCCTATATCGTCATGGACGGGTTCGATCTCGGGATCGGCATCCTCTTCCCGACCTTCAAGGTCGGGGAGGAGCGCGACACCGCGATGAATTCGATCGCGCCGGTCTGGGACGGCAACGAAACCTGGCTGGTGCTGGGCGGCGGCGGGCTGATGGCGGCGTTCCCGCTGGCCTATGGCGTAGTGATGACTGCGCTCTACCCGCCGATTATCGCGATGGTGCTGGGACTGGTGTTCCGCGGCGTCGCGTTCGAGGCGCGCTGGCGTGATCCCGATCACCGGCGCTGGTGGGATATCGCCTTTGCCGGCGGCTCGATCGTCGCGTCCTTCTGTCAGGGCGTCACGCTCGGCGCGATGCTTCAGGGGATAGCGATCGAGAACCGCATCTATGCGGGCGGCTGGCTAGACTGGCTCACCCCATTCAGCCTGTTGACCGGCGTCGGCGTGGTGTGCGGCTATGCGCTGCTCGGCGCGACCTGGTTGATCTGGAAGACCGAAGGCAGCATCCAGGATCGCGCGTTCCAGCTCGCCAAGCCCGCCGGCATCGCCACGCTGTTGGTGATCGGCCTGGTCAGCCTGGCGACGCTCAACCTCGACTATGCCTATCGCGAAAAATGGCTCGGCTATCCGGCCGTGCTGCTGACCGCACAGGTCCCGCTGCTGACCGCGATCATCGCCTTCGCCTTCTATCGCTCGATCCGCAAACGACGCGAGACACGCCCCTTCTTCCTCGCGCTGGCGCTGTTCCTGATGAGCTTCATCGGCCTCGGCATCAGCATGTACCCCTATATCGTGCCCGATCACCTCACGATCTGGGAGGCCGCAGCCCCGGCATCCAGCCAATGGTTCATGCTCGTCGGTGCGGTCGTGCTGATCCCGATTATCCTGGGCTACACCGCCTTTTCCTACTGGGTGTTCCGCGGGAAGGTGACCGCAGAGGGGTATCATTGACCATGGACGGCGAGAATGCGGGGCCGTGGTGGAAACGGATCGCCTGGCTGGTGGCGATCTGGGCGATGAGCCTCGCGGTGCTGGGCGCCGTCGCCTTCATCATCCGCTTCTGGCTCAAGGCCTGAGCGCGCGTCCCATGGGTTGCTGTATCTCGGGTTTCGCGGCGAGCTCGAAGATATGAACGACCGGCCCACCGCGTACGCCCCGCTCGGGCTTGATCACTGCGCGCAGGCGACCGCCCGCGGAAATCGCTCGATACATGTCCAGCTGAGCTCGATATCGCGCCGGGTCTTCGCGATAGACCTCGTCGTGGGTGAAGACCGCAAATCCTGCCACACAACCGGCCACCTGACTGGGATCGAGGTGCCCGATATCGACCACCGCGCTTCCTGCACGCAGCGTTTCGACGCGGGAATAGGGGATGCGCCCGGCAAGCAGAGCGGCGGCATCGACGCATCCAGCCGACCCCAACGGGAAGCGGATCGGCCATCCCTTCTGCAACAGATCGAACGCCGCGTGCTCGACCAGGATCGTGCTCCCGGGTGATGCGTTGGCCATGATCCAGGCGGTGGCAGCCTGGCGCGTATCGTTCGCGCGCTCGGTCTGTGCCGCGATGGTCGTCGCGACCATCGGCGCGATCAGCAGCACAGTGGCGGCAACCTCGAACCCGACCAGCCGACGCTCGAGCCTTGCCCTCAGAAGGCGTGCAACCGAACAGACTGCAGCTGCAGCCGCGAGCGCAAGGAAGGGCAGCAGCGGTACCATCCAGCGCTCCCAGACCAGCGCCTGCGCACAGATGATGAGGGCGAGCGCCGCAACGCCGGGCAACACCGCAATACGGACACGCCGGTCGCGCAACGCCAGGACGCTGCCGATCGCGACCGCCGCGAGCCCTGCTGCCCCGAACCCGCCGAGCAGCGGGCCGCGCACATACCAGCCGATATTGGCGAGAAGGCCGCCACCCGTCGCTCCGGGATGCGCCGGTCGCGCCTCTCCGGTGAGGTTCTGCACCACCGTCGCATAGTCGAGCAGAAGAAAGGGCGAGGCGACGAACAGTGTTGCCGCAGCCATGGCGCCGACGATCGCGACATTCCGCCATCTGCCCCAGCCCTTTCCGCAAGCAAGAGCCGCAGCGACCGGACTCATCGCGAACAGCGCCGCTGGCCATTTGGTAGCCACGCCAAGACCTAGAAAAAGGCCCGCCAGGGCGTGATCGCGCCACCGCCCGCGTTCGAGGATGTTCAACGCTGCCAGTGTCGCAAGCAGGACAAGGACAGTCATCTGCACATCGGTGCGGATCAGCTGCGAATAGGCGACGTGCACCGAATTGACCGCAAGCAAAGCTGCCGCAACCAGCCCCAGTCCTGCTCCGCCCAGCCGCTTGCCCAGCCGGAAGGTCAGCCAGACGCAGAGCACCCCGCACGCCACGAAGAACAGCCGCGCGGGCAGGAACAGAATCGACGGATCGGCATAGGCCGCGGCGACGAATGCGTCGCCATCGGCAAAGCGGCCGGTGAGGATGCCGATCCCCGAGACAGCGACCATCACCAGCGCAATGGCATAGAAGGTCAGTGTCGCCGGATGCCCGAACCAGCCCGGATTTAGGTTGCCGCTGCGCAGCATGTCGAGCGCGGTCATCATGAACAGCGGCTCGTCGGGATCATTAAGCGCGGGCAGCCCGAACGCGACGCCGTGAACGCGGATCGCGGCGGCAACGACGAGGATCAGCAGAAGCGCGGCGCGTTCCGTCCAGCGATCGCGATTATGAGGCGGGAGGTTCGTATCCGTCATGGTGTCGAATGCAATGACGTGGAGTGACGGTACGAACCGTAATCCAGGCCCGGATCGCTGGTTATTCCGCGGCTTCGAGCATCGGCGAGCGTACCGCCTGCGCAGGCGCGGTCGCCAGCGTCAAGATATTGCCGAGCTTCAATCCGACCGGAACCGGGGGCAGCGGCACGCGCCTGACCCGGATCCCGGCCGCCCATGCCGCCTGCCGCACGAGAAAGTCGAGCGGGAAGACGTTGCGGCTGCCCTCGACCACGACATTGTCGAAGCCGGCGCGGCCAAGCAGCGCCGTCATCGTCGCGGGGCGGTAAAGCTCCGGGTGCTGGAGGCAGAAGGGGGGCCAGCGCTTGCCCATGACATGCCGCAGCAACGAGCTTTCGTCATGAGTGACGATCATCAACGTGCCGCCCGGGCGCAGCTTGGCGCGGATCTGGGTCAGCATCGCCAGCGGATCGAGCAGATGGTCGAGCACATGCACCATCACCGCGAGGCCGATCGATCCGTCGGGGACGGGCGAGAGGTCCTCCATCCCGGTCGAGAGCGTAGCGGGAAGACCGCCGGCGGCGGCGCGCAGCGTGCTGTGGATCGCCTCATTGGGCTCGAATAACCAGAAGCGGTTGAACCCGCCGTGCAGCGCTGCAGCTCGGACGATATGGCCGACATCGGGACCGATCTCGATATAACCGCCGCCTACTCCGCCCTGCTCGACGGCGCGCGCGAAATAGCCCTGCTGCGTCGCGACGATCGCGGCGTCGCCGACAGCATCCATGTTGGGCGCCATGCGGGCGTAGAGTTCGCCAAGCTGCTCGCCGGTGAAGAACACCGGGTTGTAGAGCTGCCCGCAGTCGCGGCAGCGGTAATAGGAGAAGAAGCATTTCTCCTTGAACAGCCCGGCCCAGAACGGGCGCAGCGCGTCGAGCGTCATCGCTTCGGCCGCCTTGCCCGCGCGCACCTCGCGGCGCGCGTCGGAGGAACCGCAGGCAGGGCAATCGCGGTGCAGATATTGGGGCATCAGGGTCTCTCCGCGGTGCGGAAGGTGACGCGGCTGTGCCAGAACCAGCTCGTCACGATGATGAGTAACGCGAAACCGAGCTGGGCGATCACCGGCGGCACACCGCCAATCTCGACCAGGATCGGCAGGATGATCCAGTTGGCCGCATAGTTGACGAGGTAGAAGCTGGCGAAAGCGCCGAACTCGCGGGCAAGATTGCCGCGCGTGCGGAACACGCCAAGCTTGTAGGTGGCGAAGGCGAAGCACAGGCTGACCGCCTGCGCCATGCCGAGCGCGAGCAGATAATGCGTCTGGAACACCGGCACCGCCCACAGCAGTAGCGGGTAGATGCCGAGCCCGAACACGGTGTTCGCCGCCCCCGCCGCGGCGAAGCGCAACGGGCGTTCCGCCCTTGCCCCGATCACGACTCCTCCATCAGCGGAATCCGCATGTTAGCCGCGAGCACGTCGCGCGGGAGGAAGGGCGACAGGTCTTCCAGTGCGGGCGAGGTGATCCGGCCATCCGGATGCGCCTTGGCGCCGAGTTTGGGCGCGAAGCCGACATGCTCGTCGATGATCAGCTCGCACAGCACCGGGCCGTCGGCGGTGAGCGCCGCCGCGATCGTGCCGGGCAGATCGTTGTGCGATTCAGCACGGAAATATTGGAAGCCGAACGCTGTTGCGACCTTTCCGAAGTCGGGAAAGGTGACGTTGCTCTTAGGTCCGCCGCCGACCTCGACCCCGTTGAAGAAGTTGCGATGCGTCTGGAAGATCGAGACGTAACCGCTGTTGTTCACCAGGAAGACCTTCACCGGCATGTTGTAGCCCGCGATGGTCTGCAGCTCCTGGATGTTCATCATGATGCTGCCGTCGCCGGCAACGGCGATGATGCGCTTTTCGCCATTGGTCGCAGCCCACACGCCGATCGCGGCGGGAAGATCATAGCCCATCGTCGCGCAGCCCGAATTGGTCCAAAGCCGCTGGCCCTGCTTCAACTTCGCTGTCTGGAAACTGACGACGCAGGCGCTGCCATTTCCGGTGACCACCACATCCTCTTCGTTGAGCTGCGCGAACAGCTCATCCATCGCGACATAGGGATGGATGCTTGGGCCATGGTGGCGATATTCGGGAAGCACCGCCGGGAAGTTGAACACGCGCTCCCGCGACCATTCCAGCCATTCGTCATGCGCCGCTGTCGGTCCGGCATAGGGACGAGTCAGCATCGCGGGAATGAGATCGCCGAGGTCGGCAACCACCGGCATATCAGGCGTGACGGTTGGCTTGGCCAGCTCGACCGGATCGATCTCGACCCAGATCTTGTACGCTTCGCGCGCGAAACTCTTCCAGTTGTAGCTGACCTGACGGATGTTGAGGCGGCTGCCGAGGATCAGCAGCATGTCGGCGCTTTGCGTCACCATATTGCCGCCGCGATCGCCGACGGTACCGGGGCGTCCGCAATAGAGCGGGTGATCATTCCACAGCACGTCATGCGCGTTCCAGCCAGTGACGACAGGAATGCCGAGCTTTTCGATCAACTTCAGGAAATCGGCATAGGCGCCTGAAAGCCGCACACCGCCGCCCGCGAACACCACCGGGCGCTGCGCGGCGGCGAGCTTCGCCAGGATCGCGTCCGCCGTCGCGCCGAGATCGGCGGCCTGCCAAGGTTGATCGAGCTCGGCCTGGTCGAAGCCCGGAAGCAGGTCGTCGGGATCGATCTTCATCGCCTGAACATCGAGCGGGATGTCGAGCCACACCGGACCGGGACGGCCGGTGGTGGCGAGGTGGATCGCCTTCTCCAGGTGGTAGCGGATCGAGCGCGGGTCGGTGACCATCGCCGCGTATTTGGTGACCGGGCGGACCAGCTCCTCGATGTCCAGCTCCTGGTCACCGAACTGGCGCAGCTTCAGGCCGGTGTGGCGCACGGTGGTCTCGGTCTTCACCTGGCCCGAGATGACCAGCATGCCGATCGAGTCGACATAGGCGCCATAGACGCCGGTGATCGCATTGGTGCCGCCGGGGCCGGAGGTGACGTTGACCACCGCGAGCCGGTTGGTGAGGCGGTAATAGGCTTCCGCCGCCATGGCCAGCGCCTGCTCGTGATGGGTGAAGGTCGTCTTCAATGACGGATGCGTGCCGAGCGAGTGGTTGAGGTGCATCGCCCCGCCCCCGGTCAGCATGAAGACGTCGCGTATACCGTGCTGAACGAGCGTGGCGGCGACCCAGTCGGAAAGCTTTACGAGAGTCATGGAGTCCATCCGTTGTGAAGCGCGGTGCGGCGGATCGCTTCGTCGAGATCGACGGTGGGGGCGAGGCCGAGGTCGCGGCGGACCTTTGCGGTCGAGGGAACGTAGCGGCCCGGGTTCCAGCCGGGATCGGGGCGACCGAGGATCTCGACACCGGGACCACGCAGGATCGCGGCGGTGCGGCGCGCGAGATCGGCGATCGAGACGGCCTCTTCCGAACCGAGATTATAGGTTTCGCCCGACTTGCCGTTGAGTAGCAGGGTCCAGAGCCATGCGGTTAGGTCGGTGGTGTAGAGGTAGGAGCGCACCGCCTGGCCCGATCCCTCGACCCGGATCATCGCACCGGCCATCGCATCGCGGATGAAATTGCCGGCGGCGAAATGGATGTCTAGCGAGAGCAAGGGACCGAGCAGCGCAAAGATGCGGGCGTTCACCACCTGAACCCCAAACTGGCGGGCGTAGATCGCGCAGAGCATTTCGGCGGCCCGCTTGCCCTCGCCATAGGCCGAGCGAGGATCGCTAGGATCGGGGCCGCCATGCCAGTCCTCCGCGACATGGGTTACCGCTGGCGGCTGGGCGCCATAGACTGCGCCGGAACTCAAATAGAGCACCCGCCCCGCCCCGCTGGTGCGCGCGAAGTCGAGTGTACGGCGCGTGCCGGTGACGATGGTGTCGAACATGCGCAGCGGATCGCGCGCGTTGAGCGCGGCGCTAGCGTCGGTGGCGGCGTGAATGATGTGGGTGAACGCGCCCTTGGGCGGCTCGAAATTCATCACGTCGCCGGGCAGCAAGGTGAGGCGTGCGGCGAGGCGCGGCGCGCGCTCGGCAAAGGTGGCGGGGTCGCGGGTCAGCACCACGACCTCCGCATCGATATCCGCGCGGGCAAGCGCTTCGAGCATCCAACGGCCGATGAAGCCGGTCCCGCCGGTCATGAAGATGCGCGCGCCCGACAGGCGCGGCCAGAGTGGGGCAAGCGCGGCGTTTACCGCTTCAAGGTCTTGGTCAAGGATCATGCGGGAGCGAGTCCGAGAACAGGGCGGTGGACGCGATGGGCACGGACGCTCTGCGCGATCGTGTCGAGCGCGAGCGCCCAGACGAGCAGCGCGATCACGCCGGGGCGGACGAAATGACCCATGGTGAGGCCGAATTCCGGTGCGACCGGGCGGCCGCTGAGCCAGCTGGGCGTCGACAGCTCAAGGATGGTCGAGAGCGGAACGTCGCCGACAAGGCTGAGCAGATAGGCGCAGACGAGCGCGACAATCGGCCCCGGACGGTGCCACGGCTCGAGGAAGACGAGGAAGATCAGGAACACTTGAGTGTACCCGCCGGGCGACTGGGTGACGAGATAGGCGCCGAGGAGGAGCGCGGCGATCCGCTCACGCACGACCACGCCGGGCTGAACCCAGGCAGCGAGCAGGGCAACGAGCGTGATGGCCTGGGTGGAGCGGATCACGGTCGAGGCGACGAGGATGATCGTGTCTACGGTGTCGGACGGGACGAACTGTAGCAACGGGATCGGCGCCTTCTGCACCAGCATCAGCGGGGCGTAGCTGGTCGAATAGTTGATCTCGTTCCACACCTGCCCGCTCTGGAAAATGACCCAATTAGCGGTGTTGGAGACGATTTCGCCCGGTGTGCCGCTGCCGACCAGCGCGAGGGTGACGAGGTAGAGCAGGACCGCGACGATTCCCGCGATCTCCAGCATTCGCCATTCGCGCTTCACTGCATGGGCGAGGACAGGGAGTAGGAGATAGGGCTTGAAGTTGATCGTCGCGGCAGCGGCCAGCGCCGTGCCCCACCCCTGCTTCAGCAGCGGGCCATATGCGAGGACGAAGCAGGCAAAACCCGGGAGGATGAGGTTGCCGCGTTCGATCGTGAAGAGGAGGGGTAAGCCAAGCGAGAGGGCGATGGTGCGCATCGGTGCGGTGGCGCGGTCGATTTTGCGCAAACTGAGCCAGACGAGCACGACGTTGATGAAATAGAAGCCGTAGATCGTCGTGCGGCCGAGCCAGTCGCAGTCGCGCGCATGGAAGGGCGACTGAAGGTAGCAGCCCGGCAGGCTGAACGCGTCGAGAAAGACGAAGGACAAGGGCGGATAGATCGACCGCCAGACGTCGTACGCGCCGGGATTGTTCGCCCAATAGGCGGTGTTGAACCAATCCATGAAGGTGTCGTTGGTATCGAACACGAAGGGCTGGGGTAGATATCCGGTGCGCTGGAAGAACAGCACCGTCGCCAGCAGGCTCGCCACCACCGCGGCCGCGAGCAGCACTTCCGGGAGCAGGCGCAGCCGCGAGGTCACGGCGCCGTCCGGCGCGACCACAGGCGAATGCCGGTCGCGGGGGCATAGACCTCGGTGAACAGCGCGAGCACAATCACCAGCACGAGCAGCGCCACGGCGGGGACGTTGAACTTGCGGTCGTCGTCCAGGCGCGGAGCTTCGACGATCTGGACGTCGGTCGCGGTTTCAGCCGCAAGCGTTTCCACCGCCACTTCTTCGGACGAGCGTGCGTAGACCTCGTACAGCGCCTGGGCGAAGCGATAGTCGCGGTAGAGGTTGAGATACTCGCCCGAGACTTCGGTGAGGCCCGCGACATTCGGCCCGCCGGGGCCGGTACCGGGGCGACCGCTCTGCGCGATCTGGGTGCGCAGCTGCGCGACCTCGGCACGGACCGCCATCAGCTGTGGGTTCTCGGGTCCCTGGAACTGTTCGAGCGTGCTGAGCTCGACCAGCTTGGCCTGAAGCTGCGCCTCAAGTCCCGCGCGCAACGACAATGCCGAGCCGAGCTGCGCTTCGGGCGCGGCGAGGTTGTTGCGTCGGCGGAACTCGCCGAGCGCGGCTTCCGCCTTGATGACCCGCTCGGACGCCTCCTTGAAGCGCCGCTGGACCACCGCCTGCTTGCGCTTCACCCGATCCTCGCCGAGGCTGGTCAGCCGGTCGCTGATCGCGCGGACATAGGTCTGGGTGAGCTGCTGGGCGAAGGCCGGGTCGTGGGTGCGTACCTCGACCTCGACGATGCCGCCGGTGAGCGAGTGAATATCCACCCGCTTGGCAAGCGCGAGCCGGGCCTTCTTGATCGAGGGGTATTGGCCCGACCCGACGAGGTCGAGGCGCTGGATCACGCCGTCGGTCACCTCGGTGCCGCGCCCGATGGCGAGGTAGAGATCGACCGGCGTCTTGGCCCCGCCGAGCAGGGCCGCGAAACCCTGCGCCTGGCCGCCCACGGCGTTGGTCATCGAGCCGAGACCGATCGTGCTGCTGTCCTGCGGCACGACTTTCGCGCGCGCGACATAAGGGCGCGGGACGACGCACAGCACGGCGAGGATGAGCGCGAGCACGACATAGGCGATGCGGCGATTGCGTGGATTTCCGATCCACGCCGAGAGTTGCTGGATCCGCATCAGTCGAAGATCGACTTGGCCGAAGCGGCGCCGACGAACCCGCTGAACAGCGTGCCGGTGATGTCACGCAGCCGTGCCCAGAACTCGCCGCGATTGGCCTCGATCGGTACGTAGATCAGGTCGCCGGGCAATGCCGGCGCACGCAGCACGCGCTTGCCGTCGGCAACCACGGTGCCGTTGGCGCGGACGACGAAGACGCCGCCCTTGTCGCCGAGCTTCTGCACGCCGCCCGCCGAGGTCACATAGTCGCCGATCGTCCCGCCGGAGCGCCACGCGAAGGACGCCGGGCTGGGTACCGCACCGAACACGCCGACCGTCACCGGCCGTTGCGGCACGAAGATCGTATCGTTGTTCTCGAGGATCAGGTCGTCGGGCAATGTCGGGGCATCGACCGGCAGGTTGAACACCAGCCGCCCGGTCGGCTCGCGCTTGCGCAGCTGTTCGACCACCGACTTCACCAGCGAGAGGTTGGCCGGCTGAACCAGCGCCGCACGGTTGACCGAGGTCACCGGTTGAGCGGTGAGCAACAGTTCGACATCCTCGATCGCGCGATCGAAGCTCTTGCGCTGCTGCTGCTTCACGCTCTCCCGCGTGATGACGCTGGCATAGGGAAAGGCGTGCGAAGTCAGGCCACCCGCCGCCGCGACCACTTCATTCAGGCTGGTGCCCGGCTTGAAGTAATAACGGCCGGGCTTCCCGACCTCGCCGCTGATCGTCACCAGCACGGATTGCTGTCCCATTGGGCGGGCGAGATCAACGTTGGAAAGGACGCGCAGCACGTCGCCGCGCTGCGCCTTGCGGGTCCGCGCGTCGGCGGCGCTCACCTCGGTCCAGCCAGTGGCCGACCGGGCGAGCGAGTCGAGCATCATCAGGCGCGTGCCGTCGGCGATCGTGCTGATCCCGCCGGCATAGAGCAACGTGTCCGACAGGGTTTCGCCGGGTGCGATCTCGAAGATCGCCTCGCGATTGACGCTGCCGATCACCGCGACCTGATCGCCCGCCGGCGCGACGAACAGGACGTCGCCATTCTGCAGCA
Organism: Sphingomonas sp. GW821-FHT10C01; assembly: GCF_059415525.1. Taxonomy (NCBI): domain Bacteria; kingdom Pseudomonadati; phylum Pseudomonadota; class Alphaproteobacteria; order Sphingomonadales; family Sphingomonadaceae; genus Sphingomonas; species Sphingomonas sp. GW821-FHT10C01. The sequence continues at coordinate 2,467,457 of NZ_JBWKNK010000001.1, forward strand.
CGGCGTCGCCGGTACGGTCGCCGCGCAGCAGCAGATCGTAGAGGTCGAAATCGGAGACCAGCTTGCCGTTGCGGCGCAGCTGGACCGAGCGGAAGCTGCCGCCTTCCGACGGACCGCCCGCGGCGAGGACTGCATTGACCAGGGTCGAGAGACTGCCGACGCTGTAGGCGCCGGGCTTGGCCGCGAAGCCGGTGACATAGACCGTCACGCCGCGCAGCTTGCCCACCGCGATTTCGAGCGTGAAGCCACGATACTGGCGCGCGACCTGACGCTCGATCACGCCATGAACGTCGCCATAGCGCACCCCGCCGACGCGGATCGCGCCCACGCGGGGGATGAAGATGCGGCCTTCGGGATCGATGGTGAGGCGCAGGCCCGAAGCCTGAACCGAACCGGTCAGGCCAAGCAGCAGCTCGTCGCCGGGATTGAGGCGATAGTCGGCCGGGACCGCCGCGACCGGCGGGACCGCGAAGCCCTTTGCCTCGGGCAGCAGCAATTCGGTGCCGAAGCGGCGCAGCGGCTTGCCCGCGACCTCGGAAACGAAGCGCTCATATTCGCTGGCCGGCCGCAGCGCGGGGCGCGGTGAGTTGGCGTCCGGCTCGGACGGACCGGCGGTGTCGACAGACGGTGCGGCGTCGATCGTCTGCGGGCGATAGGGCGCGATCTCCGCCGGAGGCACCGCGATCTGCGGAACCCCACTGGACTGGGAGCTCGCACCCTGCCCGCCACCGGCGACCGGTGAGGCAAGCTGGGCAAGCGCGGACACGGGCAGCAGCAGGCCCACGACCGAAGCCGTGGCGAACAATCTAGGGGGAAGCTTCATGCCGCACGGGTTTCCATGTCGATGAGCGCGCCACCCGGGACGAGCAGCAGATCAGCCGCGGCCCGCCAGTGAAATGCATCGGCGGCGGCGAGCAGGCCGGTGCCCGGCCCGCCCACGCGATAGGGGCCGCGATCCCAATGGGTCGCCTGCCCGCCCGCCTCGGTCAGGAACAGCACGCCCGCGGCGTGATCCCAGGGCAGGATGCGCTGGAACAGCGCCACATCGTTGCTGCCCAGAACGAGGCGCGGATAGCTTTCAGCCGCACAGCGCGGGATCGGCACCTGCGCGAAGCGGCGACGCGCGGAGGCGTGGACGCGCTCACGGCGGGCAGCGCTCATGAACTGGGTCGCGAGCGCCGCGACCGGGCGGCCGCTCCCGCTGGCGCGGGCAAGGACGCGAACGCCGTCGCAGGTCGCGCCCTTGCCGCGTTCGGCATGGCATAGCCGCCCACTCTGCGGATCGAGCATCCAGCCCGCGACCGGAATGCCATCCTCAACCAGCGCGACCATCATCCCGAACGGGCCGTGCCCGGCGGCGAAATTGGCGGTGCCGTCGAGCGGGTCGACCAGCCACACCAGCCCCTCGCCAACCTTGTCGAGCAGCGAGGGGTCGCGCGACGCGGCCTCCTCCCCCACGATGCGTGCGCCGAGGCCGAGCGCGGCGAGGCCGTCGCTCAACCGCAGCTCGGATTCGCGGTCCGCGGTCGTGACCACCTCGCCCGGGCTCTTCTCGACAATCTCATCCGCCGCGAGCGCGCGGAAGCGCGGCATCACCTCGATCGAGGCGACGCGGCGCATCAGGGTTGCGACTTCGTCCTTCAACGGCATCGGTTCAGGCCGCCACGCTGGCCAGCTTGGCGGGGGTGCCCGCCCGCTCCTGCATCATGCGGATGCGCGCCGAATCCTCCTCGGCGGCGGCGCGATAATAGTCGCGCTTGTTCTCAAGCCAGGCGAGTTCGAACGCGACGGCATTGGCGATGCCGGCATCGATATCGGCGGCGTCGGCAGCCGCGCCGTCGAACACCACCTTGCGCGTTTCGAACCGGTCGAGACGGATGCGACGGAACTCGCGTAGCGCCGAAACCGCCTCGGGCGAGACCGAACCGCCGACGACCAGCTCCAGATCATTGTCGGCGCACGCCTGGGCGACGATCAGGACGGCATCGGTGATCTCACGCGTGTTGACCGCCTTGCGCGGAAGGCCGCGCGAGAGGGTGAAGTCGACGCGGCCGAAGACGATGCCGTCGACGCCGTCCGCGGCAAGCGGGAGCATCAATTCGAGATTGCCGAGCGTCGCTTCGGTTTCGAGGTTGAACAGGAAGCGGGTGCCGCCCGCGTCCTCGCCATAGGTCTTGCTCTTGGCGTCGATATATTTGGACAGCGCGTAGCGGGTCTCGATCATCGGGGCGATGACGTGATCGACACCATAGAGTTTGGAGGCGAGCAGGTCCGACACGGCCTCGCACCCACCGATCTTGAGCGCGACCTTGAGGTCGGCGCGGCGCGCGAGTTCGAGCAGGCGAAGCAGTTCGTCGGGGCGCGTACCCTCGGCCTCGAACTCGGCCTTGACGGCGACGACGCCATAGTCGTCCCGGCCCTTTTTCAGCATGTCGAGCATGCGGCGTTCGGCGGAATTCATGGGCGAGTCTCCTCAACTGCGAAGCGATTACTGATGCTTGCCGAGACGGAACGCGGGTCCGCATTCCGCAATTTTCGCGGCGGACAAAAAAGATCGCGAAAGGACGTGCGGGTTTGGCCGAACCGCTCCGTCTTTCGGGCGATGCCCGGCTTTCTAACCCCCGCGATGCCCTTGGCGCTCTCATTGCTAGCGAGCACCGATGCCATCGGGCCGGACATCCTTGAGCTGCCCCGCGCGAACGGCCCAATCTTTCGCGCGTGGGTGGCAACGCGGCCGTGGTTAGCCCCCGGTCCAGCCGCCGGCGCGTCGGCCCCCAAAAAAGGCGCGCCGGCGGTGATGCCGCGTATCTCCTCGCGGTTCGGCCGCCGCGCCGACCCGTTCCACCGCGCCGCGCGGATGCATTATGGCATCGATATTCCCGGCCGGGCGGGAACCCCGGTGCAGGCGGCGGAGACGGGCGTGGTCCGCTTCGCCGGACGCGCGGGCGGTTATGGCAATCTGGTCGAGATCGTCCATGCCGACGGCCTCACCACACGCTACGGCCATCTGGAACGCATCCTGGTCCCGGCGGGCACGCCGGTTGGGCGCGGCGAGACGATCGCGCTGATGGGATCGACCGGGCGCTCGACGGGAAGCCACCTTCATTTCGAGCTGCGCGCCGATGGCCGCGCGGTCGATCCGTTGCCGCATCTGGGTGAGGCCGTGGCATTCGCGCCTTCACCCGTCATCGCGCCGGAGCAGACCCACCGGTCCGCCTTCGCCCGCGCGACACGCCAGCCAGAGGATCACGGATCTGAGCCTTGACGACACCCGTGCGTCCATCGAAGACCCATTACTCGAACCACAATCCGCCCGCGACTGCGCGGACGGGGTCGCATTCCATGCGCAACGGAGCTACCGGACGGCCATGATTCCGGACGAAGCGGTCAGCGGACTCCAGCAGGTGATCCTGAACGAGCGCGGTCGCCTGCTGCGCTTCCTTTCCGCGCGCGGTGCTGGGGATGAGGCCGAGGACGTGCTGCACGACCTGTGGCAGCGCGTCGCCGCCGCGCCGAGCGAGCCGATCGCCGATTCGGTGTCCTATCTGTTCCGTGCCGCCGAAAATCTGATGCGCGACCGCCGCCGATCAAGCGTGAGCCGCGCGCGACGCCAGCAGGAATGGCATGAGGTGAGCGTGCCCGAGACCGAGGCGCCGAAGGGCGAGCGGTCGCTGATCGCGCGCGAACAGCTGCGCCGGGTCGAAGCCGCGCTGGCCGAACTGGGTCCGCGTGCCGACCAGGTGTTTCGCCGCTACCGGCTCGATGGGGTCGGCCAGGCGGTGATCGCGCGCGAACTGGGGGTCAGCCTGAGTTCGGTGGAGAAGGATCTGCAGAAGGCGTATCGCGCGCTGGCGCAATTGAAGGCGACGTTCGATGCGGACTGAGCGGCACGAGTCCGTCATGAGGGCGATATGACGATGGAATCGAACGCCCTGCCGACGCCGGAGATCGTGGAAGCCGCCCAGCTTTGGGCGATCCGCGCGAGCGACCCGGGCTTTTGCGACTGGGACGGCTTCACGCAATGGCTGGAAGAATCGCCCGCGCACCTGGCCGCCTATGAAACCGCGCTGGCGCAGGCTGACCAAGCGGCCGAGCTGCTCGCCGCCGCGCCGAAGCCCGCCTGGCAGCCCGAAGCGGAGACCGGCTATCAACCGCCCCGCCGCCGCTGGTTCGCTGGGGCCGCCATCGCCGCCGCGGTCGCCGCTGTCACGGGCTGGGGCCTGATCGATCGCGGCCATTCGCCCGAGCAGATCGCGACCGCGCCGGGCGAGCACCGCACGATCGAGCTCGCCGACGGATCGCGCATCATGCTGAATGGCGGCACCCGCATCACCATCGACCGCGACACGCCGCGCCACGTCGAGCTGGCGCAGGGCGAAGCGCTGTTCGAGGTGAAGCATGACGAGGCCAACCCGTTCCTGGTCGTCACCGGCAACACCAAGCTGCTCGACGCCGGCACCGTGTTCAACGTCATCGCCGAGGGCAATGGCGCGCTGGACGTCGAGGTGGCCGAGGGGGCGGTGATCTATCAGCCGGGCGCCAACCAGGTGCGGCTCGATCCGGGCGACGGCCTGTCGCGTGCCCGCACCGGCGCGCTACCGGTGCTGCGCAAGGCCAACCCGCAAAATGTCGGCGGCTGGCGTTCGGGCGCGCTCTATTACGATCGGGCGCCGGTCGACCGGGTGGCGCAGGATCTGACGCGCAATCTGGGACGGACGGTCGAGGTCAAGGGCAGCGGGTTCGCGCCCTATACCGGCTCGCTGATGCTCAACGGAAGTGCGGAGGACGTGCTGGCACGCGCAGCGCCGCTGCTGGGCGTGCGGTTCACCGCGCAAGGAAAAGGATGGGTAATGTCACCTGCCAATGGTTCTCCGCCCTAGCCCCCTTGCCCTGATCCCAATTCTGGTGGCGTCTCCCGCGCTTGCGCAGGAGCGGACGGTCGATATTCGCCTGCCCGAGATGCGCCTCGACGCCGCCGTCCGCATGCTCAGCCAACAGTCCGGTGCGAGCATCGGCTTTCGCGATCCGTCGCTGGCTGGCGTGCGCATCAAGGCGGTTCGCGGCAAGCTGACCGCGAGCGCCGCGCTGGAACGCGCGCTACGCGGCACCGGCGCCCGCGCGCGCCAGGTGGCGTCGGCCACTTATCTGATCGAGCGCGCGCCGATTCTGGCTAAGCCCCCGCCCCGCCCGGCCCCGCCGCGACCCGCGCTCACTCCCACATTCACCGAACCCGAAGAGCCGGTCGAGGTGGTCGTCACCGCAACCAAGCGCGACATTCCGCTGGGCGCCTATCCCGGCGGGGTCCAGATCATCGATGGCGCCAGCCTGTCTCCGGCGGACGCGGCACAGGGCACCGCAGCGATCGAGACCCGCATCGCCAGCGTCGTCTCCACCCATCTTGGCCCCGGCCGCAACAAGCTGTTCGTGCGCGGCATCGCGGATTCCAGCTTTGTCGGCCCGACCCAGGCCACCGTCGGCCAATATTGGGGCAATAGCCGCATCACCTACAGCGCACCCGACCCCAATCTGCGGCTCTATGACGTGCAGAGCATCGAGGTGCTCGAGGGACCACAGGGTACGCTCTATGGTGCCGGATCACTCGGCGGGGTGGTGCGCATCGTGCCGCGCGCGCCCAATCTGCGCTCCAGCGAGGGCGCCGCCTGGGGTGGCATCACCGGCGTGCAGCACGGTCAGCCAACAGTCGATGGCGGCGCGATCGTCAACGTGCCGCTGATCGACGACAAGCTCGCCTTTCGCGGCCTGGCCTTTGGCGCGGTCGAAGGCGGCTATATCGATGATCTCGGCCGAGGTCTGCGCGACATCAACCGCGTCAACACGATCGGCGGCCGCGCCGCACTGCGGTTCGACGCCGGCGACGGCTGGCTGATCGACCTGACCGGGGTCGGCCAGAAGATTCGCGGCGACGACAGCCAATATGCCGATCGCGGCGCGGGCGACCTTGCCCGTGTGAGCAACATCGCCCAGCCCTTCCGCAGCGATTACTGGCTCGCCGACTTCGTCGTCCGCAAGCGCTGGGACGATCTCGAGCTGACCTCCTCGCTCGGCTATGCCCGGCAATATGTGTTCGAGCTGTTCGAGGGGCAGGCGCTGGCCGATCCGGCCATGCCGGACGTGCAGCCCAAAGACGACGCGCCCGGCACCGGCTATTCGCAGGCCAACCGCATCTCGATGCTGACGTTCGAGACCCGGCTGGCGCGACGTGGGCCGGACGGCACCGGCTGGCTGCTCGCGGCAAGTTTGCTGCGCAACAATGCCCGCGTCGAGCGCCGCATGGACATCGCCCCATCGCTGGTCGCTAGCGGCGTGATCGAGTCGGCAAACGGCGCCACGACGATCAGCCGCGACTATGTGTGGTCCATGGCGGTGTTCCGGCCGCTGACCGGCGTCACCAACAAGGTCGATGAAGCCACGCTCTATGGCGAGGCGACGATCGAACCGATGCCTCGACTCACGCTCACTCTGGGATCGCGCCTGACCCATGCGAGCCTGTCGGGCCAGTCCGAGGATGTGCTGGAAACGCTGGCCTATCGCAACGATCCCGGCGCGCGCGGCAGCCGGAGCGAAACCCGTTTCCTGCCCTCCGCCGCGCTGGCGTGGCGGCCGAACGACCGGCTGACCCTGTTCGCGCGCATGCAGCAGGGCTTCCGCCCCGGCGGAATCGCGGTGCGCCAGGACTATGTACAGCGGTTCGAGGGCGATCGCGTGACCACGCTGGAGGCCGGAAGCCGCTATATCGGCGACCGGTTCGACCTGGCGGTGAGCGGATCGTGGACCAACTGGAAGCATATCCAGGCCGACCTGATCGATGGCTTCGGTTTCCCGACCACCGCGAACATCGGCGATGGCGAGGTGTTTTCGCTGGGCGTCGCGGGCCGCTGGCGCCCGATCCCGGGACTTGAGATCGACGCGTCCGTCTATCTGAACGACAGCAGCGTCACGCGCCGCGACGTCATCCTGCTGCCGATCAACGCGCCCGGGATTCCGTCGGACCGCCTCCCCAACGTTGCCGACGCGACCGGGCGGATCGGCTTTGCCTACACCACCGAGCTTCGATCGGGCGACACGCTCAAGCTCGACGGCCATGCCCGCTATGTCGGCCAGTCCATCCTTGGCGTCGGTCCGATCCTGGAGCGGTTGCAGGGCGACTATGTCGATACCGGGCTGGAGGCGCGGATCGGCAATTCACGGCGCGGAATCAGCCTGACGCTGACCAACCTTCTCGACTCGCGCGGCAACCGCTTCGCGCTGGGTTCCCCGTTCCTCATCCGCGACCGCGACCAGATCACCCCGCTGCGCCCGCGCAGCATCCGCATCGGGTTCGACTGGAACTTCTAGTTCGGGTTCAGCCACCCGTGGCGGCTTGCCCAGCTGCGGAACAGACCCGGCCAGGCGGCAACCGCGCTGCCCGGTTTCCCAAGGCCGAAGCTGTGCCCGCCGGTTTCGAACACATGCAGTTCCACCGGGCGCTTCGCCGCCAGCATCGCGGCATGAAGGCGAAGGCTGTGTTCGGGCGCGGCGATGGGATCGTCGGCGGCGTGCGCCAGGAAAATCGGCGGCGTCGCGGCGGTGACATTCGCCTCGACCGAGAAGACGTCTCGGAAGTTCGGTAGGCCCTTCAATTCGCGGAAGGTGCGCGTGGTATCGATCGGCGCGCGCATCGACACCACGGGATAGATCAGCGCGGCGAAGTCCGGCACCGCGCTCATCTGATCGACGGCATCGACCGCCGGGTAGAAGGCGTCGTCGCCGCGCGTCGCCAGTGTCCCGGCGAGATGCCCGCCCGCCGAAAAGCCGAGCACGCCGATCCGCTTGGGATCGATACCCAGAGTCTTCCAGTTGCCGCGCAGCAACCGCATCGCGCGTTGCCCATCCTGGAAGGGCGCATCGGCGTTCCAACCGTCACCCGGCAGGCGATAATAGAGGACGAAGGCGGTGATCCCCTGCCCCGCCAGCCATTGCGCGGTCGGCATCGCCGCGCTGCCGATCTGGATGCGGAAATAGCCGCCCCCGCCGATCACCAGCATTGCCGCGCCGTTCGGTTTCTTCGGGCGGACGACCACCATGCGCGGCACGGTGACGTTGGAGACCGAGCCGGTCGCCGCCCCCTCATTCCCGACCTTCTCCGGTCCGGCGGGCTTGCCGCTGCCCGGCATCGCGCCGGACCAGAGGTTGATCACCTCCCCGCCCTGCGCCGCGGCCGGAACCGCGACGAGGAGCAGGACGAAAGCGGCGAGCCAACGCATCATGTCCCCTTAGAACTTCTTGCCGATCGAGGCGTAGATGTAGCGGCCATAGGGCACGTAGAGCGACCCCAGATAGCCATCGGCGGTGATCGGCGGCTGAGTATCGAAGATGTTGCGCGCGCCGATGCGGAAACGCGTATCCTCAAGCGGCCCCTTGCGGACGCGATACTGGGCATAGAGGTTGAAGAACGCCTTGCCCTCAAGCGGATAGGGATTGCCCTGCGCGTCGAGGAAGTTGGTGTCGTAGACCTTGCCGATGTAATTACCGAACGCACCGATCTGGAACCCCTGGTGGCTCCAGGTGAGCGATCCGGTGATGCGCCACTTGGGTTTGCCGCGCTCCTCAAGCAGGTCGGTGGCGTCGGTCAGCGGGGTTGCGGCGTTGATCTGTCCGGCGTTGCGCGCGTCGAACAGCGCCTGCACCGCCGGCGGGGTATCGCGCGAGAATTTGGTCAGCCGCGCGGCATTGATCGCGACGTCGAACCGGCCGATGTCGGTGCGGACATTGTAGAGCAGCGCCAGGTCGATCCCCTGCACCGTCTGGGGTAGCAAATTGACGAACTGGTCGTTGATCCGCGTCACCGCGCCCGCCGCGGCCAGGTTGGTGCCCGCGAACACCGGCGTGTCGTCGGCGGTCGGCGCCGAGCGGATCACGTTGGGGTTGCTCGATCCCTGAAGCCGCATGAGATAATCGAGCACCAGCGCGTTCTGCGCCCCGAACTGGCCCACGATGCCGGTCTGCTGGATCGACCAGAAATCGGCGGTGAGCGTCAGGCGGCCATATTCGGCAGGGATGAACTTGGGTTCGATCACCGTGCCGACGGTCCAGTTGGTGCTTTCCTCAGGCTTCAGGTCCGGGTTGCCGCTGATGAAGATCGAATAGCTGATCCCGCGGCTGCACGCCGAATAGTTGGCGATGCGGCCCGCGCGCAGATCGGCCTCGCACCGGTAATAGTCGGTGTTCGAGTTGAGACGCGAATAGGCGACGGTCTTGGTCTGCTCCAGGTTCGGAGCGCGGAAACCCTGCGACCATGAACCGCGCAGGCGCAGCCCGTCGACGATATCCCAGGCGGCGGCAATCTTGGGCTTCGCGACCGATCCGAAGTCCGAATAATTCTCGAACCGCCCCGCCAGCTGAAGGTCGAGCCGATGGATCAGCGGCACGTTCATCTCGGGCGAGACCACGGGCACGGCCAGCTCGGCAAAGGCCGAGAAGACGGTGCGGCTGCCGCGCGTCGACGGGGTCGGACTGACGGCGGCGACGTTGGACAGGTTGATCTCACCGGTCACCATGTCGGTGAAGGTGATCGTGCCGTTGAGGCGCGGATCGCGGATATCCTCCTGCGTCTCGCGCCGCCCCTCGACCCCGAACGCGATACCGAGTCCGCCGGCGGGCAGATCGAACAGATTGGCGTTGGAGAGCTTGAAGTCACCGAGCAGCAGGCTGGTCTTCGATTTGCGGACGAGGTTGAAGCTGAACGAGTCGATCGTCGCCTGGCTCGCGGACGAACAGTCGCCGACCGAGGGCGCCGCCGAACAACCGCCGCTGAACGGGTTGTACGCGTCGGGCGTCGACAGTGCGAGGTTGCGCTGGAGCCGGGTCATGTCGATCGCGTTCGAGCTGTCGCGTGCCTGCGCCTCCGAATAGAGGATCGCGGTGTCGTAATCGAACGTCCCGATCTTGCCGCGCGCGCCGACCAGGAAGCGCGACTGCCAATTTTCGACATTCACTACCTGATTGCCGGCATCGACGAAGCGATAGGTGGACAGTCGCACCGGCAGGCCCGCGGCGGGCACGTTGGTGAGGCCGGGAATGCGGTTGGGGTTGGCCTGTCCATTGGCGAAGGTCGTGGGGCCGAACGGGTTCCAATAGTTGCTCGCGGGGATGACGATCGCGTTGAGGTTGATCGTCGGCGGCTGGATGCGCTGGGTATCGGCGAGGTAATAACCAAGTTCGGTGTAGAGCTCGACCGCATCGCTCAGCTCATAGCGGCCGGTGAAGAAGGCGTTGTAGCGGTTGAACGACGGGGTGACGGTTGTGCCGGGCCGGGTGTCGAACCGCTCGTTGCGCAGGGTGGTCGCGGTCGCGCGCGTGCCGGAGCCGAAGCAGACATCGCTGTTGATCGTGACGAGGCAGCCGGGATTGAGCGACGACTGGGTGTGGAAGGCACCGGCCGAGGAGGTCAGTGCCTGGTTGCCCGGGCTACGACGGATCGTGCCGGGGCCGCCGACCACGGCAAGATTCGCCCAGGGGCTCTGGGTCGCGCGGCCATCCGCGGCGAGGTTGCCGGCATAGGCGGGATCGTCCGCGAAATAGGACATGAGGTTGTCGGTCGCGGTATAGGGCTGGTCCTCCGCCATCTGCGCGGTGCGGCGGACATAGTTGAAGAACAGCGAGAAATTGCCGCGCCCTTCGGCGAAATTGTGACCGACCAGCGCGGTGCCCTCGAACTCCTTGCGGTTCGTCCCCCCCGCAAAGCCGTAGCGCAGATTGAGCTCGGCGCCGTCATAATCGCCGCGCGTGACGGTGTTGACCACGCCCGCGACCGCGTCCGATCCGTAGATCGCCGACGCGCCGTCGCGCAGGATCTCGAGCCGCTCGATCCCGGCGACGGGCAGCGCGTTGGAGTTGTAGCCGAGCACCGGCACATTGCCGTCGCCCGCCTGGCTGGTCGGGTGATTGACCATGCGGCGGCCGTTGAGCAGCGTCAGCGTGTTGCCGACGCCCAGATTGCGCAGGTTGATCGAGTTGACGTCGCCGCGCGCCGCATTGCTGGTCTGCGGATTGTTCGCCTCGTTGAAGGTGACGTCGCCCGCCTGCGGGATCGACCGGATCAGATCGTCGCCCGACAGCGCGCCGGTGGCGTCGATCTGGTTGCGGTCGACCACCGACACCGGCAGCGCGGTGGTGATGTCCTTGCCCTTGATCTGGCTGCCGACGACGACGACCTCGGCGGGCGGTGCTTCTTCAGCGGCCGGATCGGCCGGAGGCGCTTCCTGCGCATGGACTGGCAGCGCCAGCGTAAGCGCGATCATCGCGGTGCCGCTGCAAAGCAGGCGGAGCCTGGTGCGATCAGTCATCTCTTCTCTCCCATTCGCGGGAAGTCGGGTTCTTTGCCCGGCTTCCATTCGTTGATTCAATCCGGGTCGGTTTCGGTTGCGGGCCGTGCGGGTCCTTCAGCCGTGGGTGCATTGAGGGCGGTGTGGAGGGCGTCGCGGTCGAGGGCGTTGTCCCAGCGGGCGACGACGATGGTGGCGACGGCATTGCCGATGAAGTTGGTGAGGCTGCGGCACTCGGACATGAACCGGTCGATGCCCAG
>NZ_JBWKNK010000002.1:0-425318 GCF_059415525.1 Sphingomonas sp. GW821-FHT10C01
AAACTCCCGGGATCGGCGATCGAGCGCCCATAGAGCCGCTCATACCCCGACGCGTCGTAACGCGCCTCCTTCGCCCACGCGTCCGGCACCAAGCAGATATCGTTCATCTCTCCGCTCCTCACCGGCGGATGAACATCGCCACCGTCGCGCTGGCGGCGCTGGCCGCCGCGACGATCAGGAACACCAGTGACGTATCATGGTGCGTATCCATGAACCCGCCGATCAGCGGCTCGCCCAAGCCCGCGAACAGATAGGCGAAGAAGTTCATGATGCCGACGGCGGTGCCCGACCGCTTGTTCCCGACCAGATCGGGGCAGAGCGCCCAGAAGGAGGATTGCGGGCCGTAGACGAAGAAGCCGCACAGGAATAGCGTGGCAAGGCCGAGATACACCTGGCTGGTCGGGATGGTGTACATGAACAGCGAGGTGATGGTGGCGAGCACCATGTAGAGGACGATCGCGAGATAGCGTTTCGACCCGAAGACATTGTCCGAGACCCAGCCATTGGTCGCCGCGCCGATCGCCATGCCGACGGGGAGCGCGACCGCGATCCATTGCGGATCGATGAAGCTGTTCGCGGGCGCTGCATCGCCGCTGCCGCCGAGGAAATGCACCGGCACCCACACGATCAGGCCGTAGCGCGCGGCATTCTGGAAGCCGATGGCGAGGCCACCAAGCAGCAGCCGCCAGTTGGAGAGCACCGCCTTGTAGCGTTGCCACGACCCTTCGTCGTCGGCGACGGCGGCGTCGGCCGCACTCTCGTCGCCATCGTCATGCGGTGAGCGGAAGCCGAGATCCTCGGGTCGTTCGCGCGCGATGAAGTAGAAGGAGATGCCACCGACTAGCATCAGTAATACTGGCAGGCGGAAGATCCAGCGCCAGTCGAGCGCGAGCGTATGCACGACCACGATCGAGGTGACGAACGACAGCACCGACGCCATGCCGGCCGCGAAGACGTAGAAGCCGAAAATCTTGCCGCGCTCGTGTTTGCCGAACCAGTTGGACAGCAGCCGGCTGCCCGGCGCCCAGCCCAAGGCCTGGAAATAGCCGTTGAGCCCCCACAGTGCGCCGAGGCTGACGACGCCGGTGGCGAAGCTTGCCGCCCAGTTGGCGATGCACGAGAGGATCGCGCCGGCGCTCATCACGCGGCGCCCGCCGAACTTGTCGCCGATATTGCCGTTGATCGCTTGTCCGATGGCATAGCACCACAGCAGCGCGGCGCTCACCCAGCCCAGCGTCTCCTTCGACACGCCGAACTCGGCCTGGATGCCGGGGATGGCGAAACCGAAGGTCTGCCGCCCCGTATAGAAGAACAGGTAGCAGAACATCGCGGCGAGCAGCATCCGTCGCTGTGCGCTGCGGAAACCCGGCTGCTCACCGGACGAACCCTGGCCCGTCATACCGCCCTGTTGAACATAGTTCATACGCATCCCTCCGGTGGCATCGCCACAGCGCATTATTATTATCTTTTTATTACAATATCTTAGTATTACTCTAGACGCTCCACGGCATTGACCAGGTGCGCACGTTGGTGAAGCCCTTCATCGCCTCGACCACGCCTTCCTTGTCGCCGAGGCCTGAGTCCTTGATCCCGCCGAACGGCGACATCTCGATCCGGTAGCCGGGGACTTCCCAGATATTGACCGTGCCCACCTCAAGCTCCGCGACGAAGCGTTCGACATAGTCGAGCCGGTTGGTGCAGACGCCTGACGAGAGACCATAGGCGGTCGAGTTCGAGATGCGGATGACGTCGGAAATGTCGTTCGGGCAGCGGATGATCGGGATCACCGGGCCGAATGTCTCCTCGAACACCAGCTCGCAATCGGCCGGGACATGATCGACCACGGTGGGCGCGAACAGCGCGCCCTTCCGTGCTTCGCCGTGCAGGACATCCGCCCCGCGCGCGACCGCATCGTTGACGCGGCTTTCGAACAGGATTGCAGAGCGCTCGTTGATGACGGTGCCGACATCGGTGGACGGGTCCATCGGGTCGCCGCTCCGGAGCTTCTTCGCCTTTTCGACGACCAGCTTCGAGAAGTCGTCGGCGATCGCCTCGACCGCGAGGATGCGCTTGACCGCGGTGCAGCGTTGGCCGGAGTTCTTGGTGGCTCCGGCCACCGCCAGCTCGGCGGCCTTATCGAGATCGGCATCCTCCATCACGATCAGCGGATCGTTGCCGCCCAGCTCAAGCACCTTGCGCTTGTAGCCCGCGGTATGGGCGATGTACTTGCCGACGCGGACCGATCCGGTGAAGGTCACCAGGTCCGCATCGGGATCGGTGATCATCGCGTCGCCCATGGTCGATGGGTTGCCGGTGACCACCGACAGCATCTCAGGCGGAAGCCCCGCCTCGTACAGCACATCGGCCAGCGCGAGCGCGGTGAGCGGGGTCAGCTCGGTGGGCTTGAGCACCACGCGGTTGTTGGTCGCGATCGCCGGGGCGAGCTTGTGGCTGACCATGTTGAGCGGGTGGTTGAACGGCGTGATCGCCGACACCACGCCAAGCAGCGGCACGCGCGTCGTGAAGATCTTGCGCGCCTTCCCCATCGGCGAGATGTCGCAGGCGTAGATCTCGCCATCGTCCTTGATCGTCAGCTGGGCCGCGAACGACCACACGTCATAGGCACGGCTCGCTTCATAGAGGCCGTCCTTCCAGCACAGGCCGGTTTCCGCGACGATCAACCGCGCGAACTTCTCCCGCCGCTCGCGCAGCAGCTCGGCGGTGCGCTGCAGAATCTGCTGGCGCTCATATCGGGTGAGCGCGGGCTTGAACGCCTTGGCGGCCTGGAAGGCCTCGCGGACATGCTCGGGGCGGGCCATCGGGACCGTTCCGACCAGCGCGCCGTCATAGGGGTTGCGGACCTCGATCACGTCGTCGGTCTGGACGAGCTTGCCGGCGATCCGCATCGATTCGAGGCGGACCGGCTGGATATTCGCGTTGGCGTTCATGGTCAGCGCACCAGGTTGAGGGCGACGTCGAAGGCGTCGAAGTTGCGAAGGACACGGCCGGGCTCGATCTGCGTCACGCGGTTCGAGATCAGCGGCACCGTCTGTTCGGTGAGGCCGCCATGGCTGCGCAGCGGTTCGGTAAGGCCCGAAAAGTCGTGGCGCGCGGCGGTAGTACCGAGCACCTTGTTCTTGCCGCAGAGGATGACGACGTCGCCGATCCGGTCGATCGGCAGCTCGAAGCGTTCACTCGCTTCCGCGGCGTCGATCGCGACGGTGATGCCCTCGACCGCGTTCGCGGCATCGATCACGGGCTGGACCTTGTCGGCATCGACATAGACGGTGGCGAACGAACCGAGTGCGCCGTGATGCGCGACATAGGGATCGGTGATCGGCAGGATCACGCGCGCGACCCCGGCCCCAAGCGCCGCGTCGAGCACGTCCTGGAGATAGATGACGTCGGGCTGCTGGTTGGCGTCGTGCTTGTCGTTCATGCCGTGATCGGCGGTGATGACGATGGTGCAGCCGCGCGCGTCGAGCTCACCGATATAGCGGTCGAACATCGCGTAGAAGCTGTTGGCCGCCGAGGCGCCCGGCGCCGACTTGTGCTGCACATAATCGGTGGTCGAGAGGTACATGAGGTCGGGACGGAAGGTGTCGACCAACTTCACCCCAGCCGCGAAGATGAATTCCGACAGATCGGCGGAATAGACGCTGGGCAAGGGCAAGCCGACAAAGTCGAGCACGTCCTCGATCCCGTTATCGGTCTTGGTCGCCTGGTCCGCCTTTTCGGAAGAGAAGGCGATCGCGGTGCCGCTGGTGAAGTCGAGACCCTTGCCGAGCAGGGTGCGCAATTTGTCCTTGGCGGTGACCACCGCGATCTTGAGGCCTGCCTGTTGTGCCGTGGCGAAGATGGTCGGGACGCGCAGGAACTTTGCGTCGTTCATCATCACTTCGACGCCCGCCTCGCGGTCGTAGAAGAAGTTGCCCGAGATGCCGTGGACCGCCGGCGGGCGGCCGGTGACGATCGACAGATTGTTGGGGTTGGTGAAGGTGGGGACCACCGACAGCGCGGTCTTGTTGGTCCCGGTCTTCAGCACGCGCTCGAGGTTCGGGGCAAGACCCGCCTCGATCGCGCGCTCGATATAGCCGGGTTCGGAGCCATCGAGGCAGACGACGACGACCGGGCGATCCGGACGCTGGTAGGTGCGGCCGTTGACGACCAGATCGGTGGCGATGGGGGTGGACATGTTCACTATGGTTCTCCTCAGGCGGCGCTGGCCAGAAAGGCTTCGCGGGTGCCGATGAAATTGCGTCCGCGCTCTCCGGCGAGCGCGTCGTCGATGGCGGCGAGCCAATTCTCCTTGGTCACGCCATAGTCGGTTGCGTCGGTCGAAATGCCGAGGCGGTTGAGCAGGGTTTCGAGCCGATCGGCGCCCGCCGCGAGATCCGCGCCGAAGATCTGCTTGAGCGCGCGGTCGCACTCCGCATCCTGGCCGATCACGCTGCGCATCACCGCGGGCAGGCTGAACGAGCAGGCGATGCCGTGGACGGTGCCGTGGTGCAGCGTGAGGTAATAGGAGAGCGAGTGCGCCAGCGCCGTCTTTGTGTTCGAAAAAGCGAGGCCCGCGAACAGGCTGGCGCGCGCCACCCGGGTGCGCAGATCGAGATTGCCGAGATCGTCGAGCAGCCTTGGCAGCGCGTCGAGCAGCTCGGTCGCGGCGAACACGGCGTGGTTGGCCGACACCGGGTTGGCGTTGACGTTCCAGATGCTCTCAAGCGCATGCGACAGCGCGTCGAGGCCGGTCGCCAGTGTCAGCCCGCGCGGTACGCCGAGCGAGGTGGTGGGATCGAGGATCGCATGCTCGGGATAGAGGTCCGGGCGGTTGAGCGAGTACTTCTTGCGCGCGTCGGTGTCCCAGATCGTCGCCCAGCTCGTCACTTCGCTGCCGGTGCCGAAGGTGGTGGGCACCGCGATGATCGGGAGCGCCTGCACCGCATCGGCGCCGGTGCGGCCTTCGAGAAACTCCTGCACATTGGCGAAATCGCCGTTCGAGACGGCGAGCGCCTTGGCCGAATCGATCACCGATCCGCCGCCGAACGCGACGATCACCTGGGGTGGCGTGACCGCCGCGCCGAAGGTGCGGCAGGCGACGCGCAGGCCGTTGAAACTGGGATTGGCTTCGATGTCGCGCACCACGACCGCGGGCGCACCGGCTTTGGCGGTGATCGCCGCGGCCATCTCATCGAAATAGGGATGATCGTTATAGGTGACGAGGCAATAGCTGCGGCCCGCGACCTTCGCGCGGATCGCCGCCACGGCGTCCTCGCAAAGCGTCACTTCAACCGGGTTTGCGTATTTCCACGCTGCGGCCATCTGCTCGGTCCCCTCCGTCTGCATTCTGTTGTGCGACGCTTGAAGACGATGGGCGGTCGATTATCAAATTGATAGTTTGGTGATCATCTATATAAAAAACCTATGAGATACACTCAGCTCCGATCCTTTCATGCCGTGGCCGAGGCCGAAAGCGTCACCGCCGCCGCGAACCAGCTCAACGTCAGCCAGCCGACGCTGACCACGCAGATCCGCCAGCTTGAGGAAGAGTATTCGGTGGAGCTGTTCGTGCGGACCGGCCGGCGCGTGCGGCTGACCGATGCCGGGCGCCAGTTGCAACAGATCACGCGGCGCATGCTGGCTGACGAAGCCGACGCCCGTCATTTCCTGGCAGAGAGCCGCGAGCTGCGGACTGGGCACCTGCGCGTCAGCGCGGTCGGCCCGTTCCATGCGACCGAGATGCTCGTCGCCTTCCACGCGCGCTATCCGCAGATCGACATCTCGGTGTCGATCGGCAACTCGAACGCGGTGCTGCGCAACTTGCTCGATTTCCAGGCCGACGTCGCGGTGCTCGCTTATGTCGAGAATGACGAACGGCTGTGGCTATCGCAGTATAGTCAGGACGCGATCGTCGTGTTCGGGCGCCGCGATCATCCGCTGTTCGCCCCCGATCGCGATGGGGTGCGTATCGCCGAGCTTCACGGCCAGCCGATGGTCGCGCGCGAACACGGCTCAAACACGCGCCGCGCTAGCGATGAGGCACTGGCGAAGGCGCATGTCCAGCCGAGGATCGTGATGGAGATCGGCAGCCGCGAGGCGGTGCGCGAAGCGGTGGCGAGCGGGGTCGGATTCGGCTTCGTCTCGAGCGCCGAATATATCGGCGACGAGCGCATCCGCGCGTTACCGGTCGTGGACGCGGAGATCTTCAACTACGCCCATATCGTGTGCCGGCGAGACCGGCTTCAGTCTCGGCTGATCTCCGCCTTTCTCGAGGTCGCCGGCACGCTGCACATGTGAGTGGATCATTGTGGGAGAGGCTAGAACGACAGGTACGTGCCTTAATAGCGGCCGTTCAACCTGTCAGTTGGTGCCATCTGAAAGCCGTCATTCCTTCACCGTGTCGATTACCGCTCGCACCTTCGGACTGACATAGGGACCGTCGGTAAATGGCGATGAGGCGAGAACGCTGTTCCCTGTGGGCTGGCGGGAGCAGGCCGCTTATCTGCGCATAGTGCCGCAACCCCAGCCTCGATGAAAGGTCGCTCGCCGAGTATGTCGCGCATTCTGCGGCCTGGGGCCTTATGCCCAGCTCGTGCGAGCTGCCTATGGCTGATGTCGCTCAGTGCAATCAGCAGTTGAAAGGAACCTGGCGATGAGCGGACTTGTGGCAGGTATCATCGATGTTTTCGCGGACTCGCCGCTGACTGGCAATCCGCTCGCGGTGGTGCAAGATGCCGACGAACTGACGGACGAGCAGATGCGGCGGATCGCCGGCGAGTTCAATCAGGCCGAAACCACCTTTATCATGCGCAGCACGCGCGCCGATCGGAAACTGCGGTCATTCACCGCGAGCGGGGCGGAAGTCTTCGGTGCGGGGCACAATGCGCTTGGCGCCTGGCTATGGCTGGGCGAGCATGGCGTTCTGGGTCCGCTGACGACGACGCGAACCTTTCAACAGGAAATCGGACCGGACATCCTGCCGATCGAGCTGGTGTCGATCGATGGCCGTATTCATGGCCGGATGCGTCAGGCGACGCTGAGTCTGTCGGAGCCACTGGAGGATGTCGCACCGCTTGCCGCCGCGCTCGGCCTGGATGAAGGCGATATTCTCGTCGAGCCGAAGCCGCGCCCAGCCGACACCGGCGCCACGCATCTCATCGTGCGCGTTCGCGACACCGGTCTGGTCGACAAGGCGGTGCCCGATGCCGGGAAGCTGCTCGCCGTCCTGGACCAGACGCCGGCGGAAGGCTGCTACATTTACGCCTTCGATCCCGGGGCACCCGAAACCGCCTATGCTCGCTTCTTCAACCCGACGGTCGGACTCTGGGAAGATTCCGCGACCGGGACGGCGGCCGGCCCGCTCGCAGCCTATCTCGCAGCCGAGGGGCTGATCAAAGAGGGCATCGTGATCGAGCAAGGCACCAAAATGGGCCGTCCCAGCTTCATTCGGCTCAGGCTGACGCCGGAACCCGAAATATCCGGGACCGGCATCGTGGTGCTGCGGGGAACGCTCCATCCCTAGCCTGCCAGGCACGGGCGAACGACGTTCGCGCGCGCTCAGCTCCAGCTGCGCAATACTGCGAGCACCCGTGCGGTCTCCGCGGGGCGCCCGATCGTGATGCGCAGCCAGTCGTCGAGCGGCGGGAATGGGCGGGCGATGTCGATCCCGGCCTGCTTCAGCGCGTCGCGCAACGCCTGGGGACGGGGCGGCTGGAAGAAGACGAAGTTCGCCCGGCTGTCGGTGCGTCGCCAGCCGCGCTGGTCGATCAGCGCATTCAACTTCTCGCGCTCGGCGAGCGTCTCGCGGCGAACGGCTTGGACGTGCGCCTGATCGGCCAGCGCGACAGCCGCCGCGGCGAGCGCGGGGCGGGTGAGGCTGTGCGGCGCGCCGATACCGGCACCCCTTAGCCCCTTCGCGAGTTCCAGAGGCGCGATCGCATAGCCGATCGCAAGGCCGGCAAGCCCGTAGATCTTGGCGAGCGTGCGGAACACCAGTACGTTTCGGCCGGCGCGGACATGAGTGATCGCGCTCTTCTGATCGAAAGCGTCATATTCGAGATAGGCTTCGTCGACGACGACGAGCGTCTGCCGCGCGCTTTCCGCGATGAAACGGTGCAGCGCCTCTGTCTCGTTGGCGGTACCCGACGGGTTGTGCGGGTTGACCAGCGACACGGCGAGGGTCGTGCCGGTGATCGCCCGGGCAAGGGCGGGAAGGTCGTTCTCCAACCGCGCGTCGAGCGGAACCGCAACGCCGCGTCCACCGAGCGGCGCCGCGGAATCGATCAGCGCGGTATAGCCCGGCGCGGAATAGACAATCTCGCCGCCGCCCGGGCGCTGCCGGGCGAGATAGAGGCCGAGCGGCTCGAGTACATCGCCGATCACCACCTGCGCGGGATCGACGCGTTCGAGCGCGGCGATCTGGCGGGTGAGGGCATCGACCTCATCCCGCTCGACATAGCGTTCGATGCCGGTCGCCGCCCGGGTGATCGCCGGTCCGACACGAGGAGAGGGACCCCATGCATTCTCGTTGAGCGAGAGCCGGAGCCTTGGCGCCGGCGCCGTGGCGGCCAGCGCGGGGGCTGCCGCTACCATCGCGCTCAGCGCAAGCCACTCGCGGCGGGACAGGATCGGTTCGGCCATCAGAAGCGCACTCCCGCACGGACATAGTAGAAGGCGCCGCTGAAACCGGCGGGCGAGAATTCGCTATAGGGGAAGGCGCCGAACGTGTCGGCCCCGGTCAGCGCGGCGGTCGAACGGATGTTCTGCGTCGGATAGACGTTGAAAATGTTGTTCGCGCCGAGCGTCAGGTCGAGATGCTTGTTGACGTGGCCGGTGAAGCTGAAGTCGGTCACCCATTGCGGGCGCAGCTGCTGGATCACATCGACATTGCCGGCGGCGCCGGACTCGGTCGGAATGGTGTGGAACGGGGTGGAGCCCTTGGCGATCAGCGCGACATTGGCGGCCGACTGGTTGGTCAGCGCAACCTGTTCGACCTTGCCGTAGCGCGTGGTTCGGGCGTCGAACGTCACCGGGCCGATGTTCCAGTTGGCGCCAAGCGCGATCTTGTCGCGGGGCTGACCATATTCGAAGCGGACGCGCTCGTTGACGTCGAACAGCGGCGTGGTGATCCCGAGCGCCGTGATCTGCGAGGGCGTCGCCGATACGCGGCGCAGGCGGGTCTCGTTGTAATTGTACGCGGCGCTGAGCCGGAGAGTGCCCCAGCCGCCGAGCGTGGCGCGGTATGCGGCGGTAACGTCGAAGCCCTGGGTGCGCGAATCCACCGCGTTGGTGAAGTAGCGGACACTGGTGACGCCGGGGATGCCGAGACCGGCGAGATAGTCGCGCAGGCGGCGGCTGCCCGAGGCATCGACATAGTTGGACGACAGCACGATGCGGTCGTCGATATCGATATGGTAATAGTCGGCCGAAGCGGTGAAGCCGCCGCTGGCAAAGGTCAGGCCGCCGCCGAAATTGACCGATTTCTCGGGCTTGAGCGGCTGCGCGCCGAGTGCCTGGGCCAGCGCCGAGCCAACGGGGGCAGTGCGCACCAGCACGAATTCGGGGAAGCCGGTCGTGTTGTTGACGATGGTGCGGCTGCTGGTCGAGCTGAAATATTGCTGGGCGAGCGCGGGGGCGTGGAAGCCGGTGCCGACCGAGGCGCGCAGCGCGAAGCCCGCGGGCAGCTCGATCCGGGTCGAGGCCTGGCCGTTCCAGGTGTCGCCGAAGTCGCTATAGTCCTCGAAGCGGCCGGCGAGGTTGATCTGCCAGCCCTTCACCGGCTCGGCCGAAAGCTCGACGAACGCGCCGATCGCGCGGCGGCTGACATCGACTTCGTCCGCCGGCTGGATACCGGCGAAGCCCTGGCTGCCGATCGTCGGGATCGCGCCGGCATTGGGGCCGTCCAGCACTCGCGCGGGGCCGAACTGGTAGCTCGCGAGCTCGCCGCGGCCGATCTTGTAGCCGTCGCGCCGATATTCGGCGCCAAAGGCGATCTCGACCGGCTGAGCGAACCCGATGTCGAAGGCGTTCGAAATGGTGAGGTTCGCGGTCCATTGCGAGTTGGAATATTCGCCGTTGTAGAAGGCGGTCGGGCTCGCCGCGCCCAGCGTGGCGTTGATTGTCTTCTCGGTCCGGTACTCGATGCTGTTCCCGCCATAGATGCCGGACAGGTCCCACTTCCAGCCGCCCAGTTCGCCGCGCAGGCCGATCGCGGCGCTGTAATCGGTGCTTTCGGTGTTGATGAAAGGCAGGAAGCCGTTGGGGTAGATGGCGCGGACATTCTCGTCCTGGCCGGGGCGGCGGAACGACGCGTTCGAGTGCGCCTTGCTCACGCGGTAGCCGCCGAAGCTGTAGAGCGTCACTTCACCCAGCGGCTTTTCGAGGTTGGCGACAAGCGACCAGTCCTCGACATCGCCCTGATCGGCGAAGCGCCAGACGTTGCGATCGACGGTGGCTTCGCGCGGATCGAGGCGGGTGCCGGCGACGCCGCCCGGCGGGTTGAGGCCGATCCCGGCGCCGTAACGGGCGGACAACGGCTGGAGCGAACCGTTGGGCGCGATGCCGAGATAGAATTGACGGGTATCGGGTTCAGCGCGGTTGGCCGCCTTGTGATCCCGGTAATAGCCGGTGAGGTTGACGAAGCCGTCGTCGCCGAGCTTGACGCCGCCGCCCAGTGAGAACTCATAGGTATCGCCGCCGCCATCATAGGTCGTGCCGGCGCTTGCGGTGCCGTGGAATTCGGTATCGGTGCGCAGCAGGATGTTGATGACGCCCGCGATCGCGTCCGAACCATATTGCGCGGAGGCGCCGTCGCGCAGGATCTCGATGCGGCCGATGCCCGCCGCGGGGATCTGGTTGAGATCGGTCGGGGTCGAACCCTTGCCGATCGTGCCGCCGGTATTGACCCAGGCGGCGGTATGAAGGCGCTTGCCGTTGAGCAGCACCAGCGTCTCGTCCGGCGACAGCCCGCGCAGCGATGCGGAATGGATATGGGTGTTGCCGTCGGGCGTGGTCGGGGTCGCGAAGGCGAAGGAGGGGGTGAGCTGGCGCAGGATTTCGGTGGTTTCCTGATAGCCGGAAGCGCGCAGTTCCTCGCCGCGCAGTGAATCGATCGGCACCGGAGAGGTGGTGACGGTACGCTCTCCTAGGCGCGAGCCGGTCACGACGATGTCGCGGCTTTCGATCTCGGCTTCCGAGCCCGCATCTTGCGCAAAGGCCGGTGCTGCGATGGCAAGGATGGTGCCCGCCAGCAGAAGATTCTTCATCGATAACCCCTCTTTGATACCCGGCGCCAACGCGCCGCGTGAGGGGGTCTTTATTCCCACTTAATTGATATGATATAGTAGATTTGTTACGGGGTGGCGTAGCTTCGGTTTGCGTCCAGGAGGCGCGTGGCCTGCATGGGTTAATCGAAGAAGCTGTCGGCGGGTCGGTGGATGCAGGATCGGCGCGAGTGATCGTAATGTACCTTCATTGCGATCGTTCGGTCGGTCTGCGAGGAGCGAAAGCCGCCTTTCGCCAAGTGGTGTGGAGAGACCGTTATCGGATGGGGTGAGCTTTAGCCCCTGACCCTAAAATCGGCAGCCCAGGTTTCGGCGAGGGCCTCCAGGGAGTGGATGGAAGGTCCTAAAAGTCACACTCCTACGCGTGCGCGAGAGGCGGACGACGCTGGCGGCGTGACGCGGGTGGTGGCGCCAGCTGCGGTTGACGAAGTTGACACGTCTGGCCGGTTTTTTCGCGCGGGTGTCAGGCGGCATGGATCGACGGGATCAAAGAGCGGCCGGGCGATGCTCCGACAGTGCGAGTGGAGCAGGCGAAATCCTACATTACAAGGGTAGGGTTCCTTGAGTTTGGTGATCGTCACCGCGATGCTCGCAACTGCATAGTCACGCGCGGTTCTTCAATATAATTCTATTCAACTGAGAATATTACGCTCACGATGTAGGTACTTGTTCTTGATTTCGCTAAATATGTTCCGTGTGTTATAGGAGATTTTGCATTAATATTGGTAACGTGAGGCATAAATTGCAGTTTTAATGTAAATATCTTGATCAATCTTATAATATCATGCCAGATTTGTTATGATTTTATCGTTGAATTGGTAGATTCAAACGTCATTCAAGCAGGGTGTGTTGGCATTTTCTGACGGTTTTCGAGAAATGTCGATTGAGCCTGGGGAGCGAGTCGTCGCGACAAGCCCTTCATCGAGACTGCGTCCTGTCAATAGTATGGCGATGAATGTATAAATCAATCTCATACTATTATTGTATATGCTAGCCTCTGATGCCTGCCATTTAAGTTGATCGGCGGTTCGCCGCGTTGAGAAGAATCTTGTCGCCGCCGCGCCCCTGCGCCGCCGAGCCCAGCAGCCCGCCACCGCCGATGACGTTCCCCGATCCACGCTCGAACCCGGTCCCGGCCCCGGTGAAAATGGCAACCATCGGAAAATCCCCCCGCATCACCGGCCACAAATGGGGGCCGTGACAAGCTAGTCGGAGGAATTCGGACAAAGGAGTTTAGGAGAATCTTCTCACGATAGGCCGCTGACAGAGCCAGGAATTCCAGTTTTTCTACGCGTTACGGGACTGGGCGTGAGTCCTGTAAGCTCGCTAGCGCGTCGCCGGGACTAGGGGTAGCCACAGCGCGCTTGCCGTTGATCCACCTCGCTCAATCGTGATGGTAGCCTTCTGATAGTCGCTCTTCTTCGCGAGGAAGATGTTGGGCACAAACTTTTGCGGATTGCGGTCATAGAGCGGGAACAGGCTCGACTGCACCTGCACCATGATCCGGTGGCCGGGCTGGAAGACATGGTTCACCGTCGGCAGGCGAAAGCGATAGCGCTGGACCTTGTCCGCCGGGATTGGCGAGGGCTTCTCGAAGCTGTCGCGATAGCGGCCGCGGAAGATGTCGAGGCTGATCGCGAGCTGATAGCCGCCCATCTTCGCATCCGACGCGACTTCGTCGGGATAGACGTCGATCAGCTTGACCACGTAATCGCCGTCGGTGCCCGTGGTCTTCGCGAAGATTTCGGCGAACGGCGCGCCGGACAGGCGGACCGGTTCGGTCAGCACCCCGGTCTGATAGGTCATCACGTCGGTCCGCCCGTCGGCGTGGCGCTGGTCGCTGACCAGCCAGTCGGGCCAGCGGCCGTCGCCGAAATTGACCGGTCGCGGTAGGTGCGGCACCGGCTTGGCCGGATCGGAGACATAGCTGTCGCCGCCGGCGGCGCCCTTGACGAAGCCGAGCGCGCCGTCGGCCTGAAGGTAGATCGGGGTCAGCGGTGCCTTGCATCCCGTCTCGCACGCCAGCGGCCAGTCGGCGAAGCGTTCCCAGCGGTTCTCGCCGGTATTGTAGATGGTCGCGGCGGGCAGGTTCGCCGGCGGCCCGTCCTTCAGATATTGCTCGAACAGCGGCAGCACCATCTTCTCGCGGAACTGGGCGGCGGTATCGCCATCCCATTGCAGCGGCCCGAGCGAGCGACCTTCACGGTTGATCTGGCTGTGGCGCCACGGTCCCATCACCAGATGGTTGTTGCCGAGCTTGCCCTTGGCCTTGAGCGTTTCCCATGCGGTGATCGCGCCGTACATGTCCTCCTGGTCCCACAGACCCTGTTCCCACAATGTGGGGACGTTGGAGGGATTGGCGGCAAGCAGCTTGTCGAGCGCCTGGCCCTGCCAGAAGGCGTCGTACGCGGGATGTGCGATCAGCTTCTGCCAGGCCGGAAGCTGATCGAAGCCCGAGGCCTTGGCCCATTCGGCGGCACCGCCGATGCGGCGGAATTCCTCATAATTGTCGTAGATGCCGGTGGCGGGGTCGTCGCCGTTGCCCTTGTAGCCGGTCTGCGAGGCGATCCAGCCGATATTGGCGAGGCGGAAGGCGCCGTGATGGAACCAGTCGTCGCCCATCCAGCCGTCGATCATCGGGCTCTCGGGCACCGCCGCCTTGAGCGCGGGATGCGGCTTGAGCAGCGCCATCGCCACCGTGAAGCCTTCGTAGGACGAGCCGATCATGCCCACTCGCCCGTTGTTCTCGGGCAGGTTCGCCTTGTTCGTGAGCCATTCGATCGTGTCCCAGGCGTCGGTCATGTGATCGACGCCGGTCGGGTTGAGCGGCCCCACCACCGGGCGCGTGACGACATAGTCGCCCTCCGAGCCGTATTTGCCGCGAATGTCCTGATAGACGCGGATATAGCCCGCCTTGACGAAGGGTTCGTCGGCAAGCGGCAGCGTCGAAAGCAGATGCGGGCTGTTCATCCGATTGGCGCGCGCCGCCGCATTATAGGGGGTGCGCGTGAGGATGATCGGCAGATCCTTCGCGCCCTTGGGCATCACGATGACGGTGTACAGCTTCGTCCCGTCGCGCATCGGAATCATGGCCTCGCGCTTCACATAGTCGCGTGCATCGATCGGCGGGGTGAACTTGGCGGGGATGTCGCTTGCCGGCCAGGCCCGATCCTGCGCCACCGAGGGCGGCGCGAACAGCAGCAGCGAAGCGAGGAGGGCTGTCTTCAGACTCATCTTGAGGGCTCCCTTCGGACCTTGCTTACTCCGGGACATAGACGAGGTCACCACTGGGAAGGCGATAGGTGACGCCCGCTTTCACGCCGCCGCCATCGCCCATGCGATCCGACGCGGTATAGCGTTCAAGCTTTTCGCCGTCCTTGACCGTGATCGTCATGTCCTTCTTGCCGGGATTCTCGACCACGACCACTTGTCTGGACTGGAACGGATTGAGCGGGTTGCGCGCGATCAGCACCATCAGCACTGCCGTGATGACCAGGAACAGGTCGACCAGGTTGACGACCGAAAGGATCGGATCGTCGCTCTCATCGTCTTCGATGAAGCGCATCAGGCCGCTCCCGTTTCGATCGCGCGCAGCTCCTCGAGCAGCCAGCGGCGGCGGATCGTGTAGACGAAAAAGGTGATCGACGCGGCGAGCAAGGCAAGGATCACCGAGGAGAAGGCGACCACCAGATTCTCCCCGACGGCCTGGCTGTTGTTGGTGCCAAGCGCCAGCAGCGCCGGACCCATTGGGATCATGGTGGCGACCAGCCCGAGCATCGGCGCCGCGCGCGACACGATCCGCAGCCATTCGAGCCGGCGCAGCACGACAAGCTCGAGGTCGTCGATGGCGCAACCGGTGCGCTGCCGATGGACGGTCAGCCGTCCGCCACGTCGTCCGCGCATCCGCTGCACCCATTCCGCGGCGAACCCGCCAAGGGCAAGGATCGCATAGGCGAGGGACGCAAGGATCAGCATCATCACCGGGACGAGAAATAGACGCGACAGGTCGTACAATGTCGCTTCAAGCACAGGCATCAATGGATCCTTCAGGCTGGAACAAGATGTCGGCGCGTCCGCGTCTCGCGCAGGGCACCGGTGACGAAGAGCAGCAGGAGCACCAGCAGCAGGCCCGCGACGTAGGCGGGACGAACGGCTTGCGGCTGGCTCGGCCGGACGCGTTCCAGAACCATCCCGCGCGGAGCCGCCGGAGCGGATGGGCGTGTCGCAGATGGAGGGCGCGCCTGCGCAGCCTGCGAAGCGGCGGGCGCGGCGGTTTGAGGCCTGGCTCCGCCGTGAACGCCGAAACCGCCTTGCGTCGCCGTGGATGCAGTGCCTTTCGCCGCGAGGCTGGCCAGCTTCTCCTCCAGCGAGCGCCGCGTCTGTGCGTTGGGCTGCCAATAGCCGCGTGAGACGGCTTCGATCATGCGCTCGACGATCTGGCGCTGTGCGGACGGGTGGACGGCCGCGAAGAAGCGGTCGAGGCCCAGCTGGCGGGTGTCGCGCACATAGGTATCGTGCATCGCTTGCCACTGGTCGGCGCGGACGCTGGCGGGATCGGTCACCTGCCAGCCCCAGAGATTGTTGACGATATCGAGCATCTCGTTCGCGCCGGAATAGCCCTCGGCCCGCATCGCACCGATCCATTGCGGGTTGAGGTAGCGGGCGCGCAGTTCGTTCGAGAGGAAGGCGGCGGCGGTCGTCACCTGCCCCTGTGGCCCGCGCAGATCGGTGACATAGAGGTCGGGTGCCTTGCCGGTCAGGCTGCGGATCGCGAGCGACAGTCCGCCGAGGTGCTCGAACGGATGATCGGTCGAGAGCAGGCCGTGCACATTCGACGAGCGCGACATCACGGCGGCATCGACGCCGCGCAGCTGCTCGACGAACAGATTGGCCTCCTTGGCCGCTGTGCCCCATTCGCTCGCGCCATAGGCATATTGCAGGCGTTCCAGGAACGGATCGGCGAGATCCGTGTCGCCTTTCCAGTTCTTGTCCTTGGCGATCTGTCCGGGCAGGCCGGTGCCATAGTCCCCGGGTGCGTTGCTGAAGATCCGCAGCTGCGCCAGCGCCCGCGCGCGCTCGACAGGGACGCCCCGCGCGATCAGCTTCGCGGCCAACGCCCGGGCGTTGGCTGCGGGGCCGCTGGCCTCGTCGAGCGCGGCGACCCGATCGATCCCGGCAGCGAGCAGGCGCATGAAGCCGTCGAACTGGTCGCGATAGACGCTGCTGGCCTGGACCACGGCGTCAATGCGCGGTCGGCCGAGTTCCGCCGCGGGCACCACCTCCAGCCGGTCGAGCCGATCGCCGCGCCCCCACACCGGGCGCAGGCCGAGCGCGTGGAGGATCTGCCCTTCGACCACGCCCTGTTGGCGGATCGTCTCGCCCGAGAACATGACAAAGGCGAGCTTCTCCGGCAGCTTTCCGGCGTGTTTGGCGCGATAGGCGGCGATGAGCTTGTCGAGCGTCGCGCCGCCCTGTTCATAGGCGGCCCGTGTCGGAACCTTGTCGGCTTCGAACGCATAGAGATTACGGCCGCTTTCGATATCGGGGTTGCGCACCGGATCGCCGCCCGCGCCGGGCCGCACGAAGCGGCCGGCAAGCCCCGCGAGCAGCGCCTCGATCTCGCCCGTGTTCGCCAGTCGCGCGTCGAGCACCGCCGCGCGCTCGATCTGGGCGCGCAGCTTCGGATCGACGATAATCGCTGGGTTGTCACCGTCGCGCAGATAGCGGGTGAGCGTACGATAGGGCAGACCTTGCCGGATTGCGCTGAAATCCTCGGCAAAGGCCTCTACCGGATCCTGGCCGAGCGCCTTGAGATAATCGGGACCAAGCTGCTGCATTACGGTCGACAGGCGTTGCTCGGCCGATGCGGGCTCGCCGAAGCTGTGCAGGCCGAGCGGGATCGCTGTGCGCGCGACCTGATGCATATGGTCGTGCAGCGCGGCGTAATAGCCGGGGAAATCCCGATCGATCGCGGCGGCGTCCCAGCCCATGTCGCGATCGAGATGCGCCGCGCTGGCCCTGGCTCGGATCTCGCCGGCGACGCGATCGCGCACCCCGCCGTCATCGAGCTGGGCATATTGGTGGATCAGCGCATGGATGTCGCGCAGTTCGTCGTAGAGGCCGGAGGGGCCGAAGGCGGGCGTCTGGTGGCTGATCGTCACCGCGCGGCCGCGACGCCGCGCCTGGATCGCCTCGGCGACATTGTCCTGGATATAGGGATAGAAGACCGGCAAGTCGCCGACGAGCATGAAGGGATAGTCGCCCGCCCACAGTCCGCGATCCTTGCCCGGCGTCCATTCCTGCGTGCCGTGGGTGCCGAAATGGACGATCGCATCGGCATGGCCGCGTACCCAGAGATAGGCGGCCAGATAGACATGGTCGGGCGGCAGCTTCTGGTCGTGATAGCTCTTCGCGGGATCACCGCCACGCGGCGGCTGGGGCAGGATCGCGAGCTTGCCCAGCATCAGCCGCGGAATGAGGAAGGCACCGTTGCGCACCCAGCGGCTCTGTTCGGGCAGACCCCAGCGCGCGACAATCTCCTCGCGCCGCTCGCGCGGCAAGGCGCTCAGCCAGGCCTTGTACGCCGCCAGCGGGAGCGCCGCCGCAAGTCCGCGCTGCTGGAGTTCGCCCAGCGTCTCCGGGCGGTAATAGCCGGCGAGCATCGCCTGCCCATCGGCGATCAGCCGCGCTTCCTCGGCGGGCGTCACGTCATACCCCGCCTCGGCCATCGCGCGGCTGACATTGGCGAGGCTCTTCGGCAGGTTGAGGTTGGAGGCGGCGAGGTTCTTCTCCCCCACCGGATGGTTCCAGAAGAATAGCGCTACACGCTTGTCGCGAGGCGCGATCGTGCGCAGCGTGGCGAGCCGTTCTAGCTTGGCGGCCAGCAGGCCGATCTGTTCGAGGATCGGGACGGCGGTGCCCTTTTCGACGGCGCTGACGACCAACGGGTCGGAGGCGCCCCACCCCTCGGGAACGGTCAGCAGCGAGGCGGCGGTCGACGCCGGGATACCGCTCGTTCCCGCACGCCATTCGGCGACGGTCTGCGAGCGCGCGGCGAGCGCGAGGAGCACCGGGATATCGAGCGCCGCGAACTCGGCGGCGCGCGCGCTGCCATTCTGCATATGGGTCATGTTGACCAGAGCGATCGGGCGCAGAGCGCCGACCGTCCGGGCGACCGCCCGCGGATCGGTATCGTCATACCAGAAGGGCGCGGCCAGCAGTCCGCGCTTGTCCAGCGCGGCGACGATCGCGTCGATGATATCGGTCTGCATATCGCGGATCAGGCCGTCGGGGATCGCGATCGCGACCACCGGGCGATCGGCCCAGCCCCGCGTCTGCGCCCATGCGTGGAAGGGCGCTGCTGCCGCAAAAAGAGCCGGCGCGGCGGGATGATAGAAACCGGTTCCGGCAAGCTGCGTCGGCGCGGGCAGGGCGCTGAGATCCTCCCCGGCAAGGGCAAGGGGAATGGCCTTGACGAAACCGCGCAGATTGGCCGCTCCGCCGCCCGCATAATAGCCGATGAGCTGGCGCGCCACGCCGGGCGCCAGTCCGCCCGAACGCGGCGGACCACCGCCGACCGCGATCCAGGGGACGGTCAATCGGTCGCCGAGGCCGCCGACCGCCTTGTCCAACGCGGCCATATCGCCGGGGCGGGGGCCGTCGAACACCAGCAGGCTGGCGCCGCCGGTCAGTTCACCCGGGGTGCCGCCGTCCTCGACCTGGCGCCATTCGAGCCGGTACCCCTGCTCCTTCGCCCATCCCGCCAGCCGATCGAACTTGGCCGGTAGCGTGAAGCGGGTGGCGATAATCCGAACGACCGGCGGATTTACCGGGGCGGTCGCCTCCTGCGCGAAGGCGGCAGCGGCCACGAACATCAGGGCCAGGGCTAGAACGTACCGCATTCTCAGAAATTGGCGCCCAGGCCGACGAAGAAGACACGCCCCGGCTCGGCGAAACTGTAGAGTGCGGAGGTCTCCGCCAGCCGCTTCCTGAAGAGATTGTCGATCCCGGCCTTGAGCGTGAGCTTGTCATTCAGCGCGTGGCTCGCATCGAGCGACCAGAGATCATAGGCGTCGAGCCGGATCGCCTTGGTCGTGGTACCGGCGGTCTGGTAGATGGTCTGCTTGCCGATATAGCGGCCGCGCACATTTAGCTCGGTCCCCGGCATGGGTTCCCAGCCCACACGCACTTTCACCGTGTCGTTCGGCCGCTCCGCGAGCTCGCGATTGGCGGAAATGTCGCGTGGGTCGACATGGGTATAGTTGGCACCGAGTGTCAGCGTGGGCACCGGCTGGACTTCGGCCGACAGTTCGACGCCCTGGGTGCGCGCCCGGTTCACATTGACATAGGCACGCCGCTCACGCCCGCGAATGCCGCAGAACTCCACGCAGATCGTCTGTACCAGCCCGCGCAGATCGTTGCGGAACAGCGTCGCGCCGACACTCCAGCCGCGGCCGGTATAGCTGGCGCCGAACTCATAGGCGGTGCTGGTTTCCGGCTTGAGATCGGGATTGCCGGTGATGATGAAGCGTCCGCCGGCGGCTACGGTGATATAGCCGCGCGACAATTGCTTGAGGCTCGGGGCCTTGAACGCCTCGCCAAAGCCCCCGCGCAGGCGAAGGCCCTCGGCCGGCGTAACGACCAGATAGGCGCGCGGCGAAACCTGCCAACCATAGTCGGGGTGATGATCGAAACGGCCGCCCGTGGTGAGCGACACGCCGCCGGTGATGTCCCATTCATTCTGAATGAAGAGCGCGTCGTGATCGATGCTTTCGAAGCCAGCGGTGTTGACGGTGGCGTCGCGCAGCGTCTCATGCCGGTGCTCGCCGCCCAGCGTCAGGCGATTGCCGGCGAAGAGGTCGATCAGCACGCTGCCATCGGCAACCGAGTTGGTGACCTTGGTCGGCTGAGTCGGCACCTGGTTGCGGTCGCGTTCGTTGATCCGTTCGAGCACCGAGCGATAGGCGCGGGCGCGCACCTCGCCCCAACCCCATTTGCCGGTGTAGCTGCCATAGGTCTGCGCGCGGGTGACGTGGTCCTGATATTCGTAATAGGTGACCGGCGCGGACGTGGTCACCGTGTCGCGCGCGCGATCGTCGTCGATCATCGCTTGCCCGAGTTCGAACCGGTGCCCCGCGACGGGCTCCCACCAGGCGATGATGCTGCCGCTCAGCGCGCGGCGTTCCTCAAGCTCGCTCTGCCGCACATCCGTCAGGCTCCGGGTGCGGTCGCGGTAGCGATACTCGCCCCAGGCAACCACGCCGAGCGTCTCGGTCAGCGGGCCGCCAGCCAGCGCCGCCACCTGCGCGCTGTCGCCTCCGCGACCATCGCGAAAACCGGCGAGGCCGAGCGCACTGAGCTCGAACCGCTCCATGGGGCGACGGGTGATGACGTTGATCACGCCGGCCAGTGCTTCCGAGCCGTAGAGTGCCGACAGCGGCCCGCGCACGACTTCGATCCGGTCGATCGCGATGCTCGGCACCCAGCCGAGGTCGAAGTCGACATGGGCCATATTGGCCGCGGCGTCGTTGATCCGGCGCCCGTCGACCAGGGTCAGCACATGTTCGTTCGACATGCCGCGGATCGAGATGCCGCGCCGGGTCATGCCGATGCCGTTGATCGCCACCCCGGGCTCATTCTCCAGCGCCTCCGCAAGATCCTGGACGGGGCGGCGGCGCAGCTCCGTGCCGGTCACGACCGACATCGACGCGGGCGCGTCGGCGATCGGCTGCTCGCTACGAGTGGCTGTGACCACAACCTCTTGAGCATTGCGCTGCGCGCCCGCAGCGGCTGACTCGTTTTCGTTGGCCTTGGCAGGCGCGATACTGGCGATAGCGAGCGCGCAGGCACTCGTCGTGACTGTTGTGACGTACAGATTCAACGATCAACCCCCGGGGCGAAAGGCGCCTGCGCGCCAGTAGATGTGCCGATATCGATATTTGGTAACAGTATATCATATCCTTATCAAGCCCGGCTTGACGCACCCGTACCTAGGGCGGCGTCCCCGGATAGGTGAGCCGTTCGCGCTTCGCCTTCGTCTGTGCCTTGATCCGCGCCGCCGCGCGCGGCTCAAACCGGCAGGGCCGTGGTCGATTTGATTTCCGACAGGGCAACGGTGGAGTTGACCTCCTGCACGCCGGGAAGACGTGACAGCTTCTCGAAGAAGAAGCGTTCATAGGCTTCGATATCGGCCGCGACGATGCGCAGCATGAAATCGACCGGCCCCATCAGCACATAGCATTCAAGGACTTCGGGCATGTCATGGATCGATGCCGAGAATTCGTCGAGGTTCGCGCGACCATGAGCGTTGAGCTTGACCAGTGCGAAGACGTGCGCGTTGAGGCCCGCCTTCTTGCGATCGACCAGCGCCACTCGGCGTCTGATAAAGCCTTCGCGTTCCAGCCGGTCGATCCGGCGCCAGCATGGCGAGGCGGAGATGCCGACAGCCTCTGCGATCGCGGCGGTGGACAGTGAAGCATCTTCTTGCAGCAGGCGGAGAATCTTACGGTCGAACGCATCGATCTCTGGCATGATTTATCCTCAGTACGGCCGAATGGAGGGTAAACTTTCCAGATTGCTTCCGTCCATAGGCGAATCAGGTCAGAAATTCCCCGTTCCGGACTATAGTGTCGCGCCAGCGTTCGGGAGAGGTGTCGAGTGGTTGTGTGTTCATTGTTGCTGATGCGAGACCCCGCATGACCGACGCCGCACAGCCGCGTTTGGCGCGGTTCGCCATCACCACCGAACGCTGCCCGCAGGTGCTGTGCCGCCTCCTCGGCCTCATCGCGCAGCAGGATCGGCTGGTCGATGCGGTGCGGGTCGACTCCTCGGCCCGGATCTGTCGCATTTCGCTCGAGATCCGCGCGATCGACCCGCACCGCGCGGCGATCGTGGCCGAGAAGATGCGCGGCTTGGTCCGGGTGCGCACGGTCAAGCTGCGACTTGCTTGATCGTTATGCGGAACAGCTGACCCGACCCGATTGCTTCGGCGCCCTCCGCGTCCGGTCCGCTGCGGCCCCGATCTGCTGATCACCTCGAATTGACAATTCTCTAAATGAGATCATGATATCCTAATCAGGACTTTGTATTTTCATTTCAGGTGATGGACTAGCCTTATTCGCCGGCGACGCGGTCGACTGGACGAAGAGGCGTAGCGGAGGGGTTGCGATTCATGTGGAAGCATTCGCTTAAGCTCGGCCTAGCGGGATTGCTCGCGCTTGCTGCCGCGGTTCCCGCATTCACCCGGCAATCGCCGATGCCGGAAGTGCCCTCAAAGGCGCTGGTCGCCTCCGCGACGGCTGCCGCCCCGGTTGGCGAGCCGGTACTGACCAAGGCCGATGTCGATACCTGGCTCGACGGCTACATGCCCTATGCGCTCGCACGCGGCGACATCGCCGGCGCGGTGGTCGTGGTGGTCAAGGATGGGCAGGTGCTGACCCAGCGTGGGTTTGGCTATTCCGATGTCGCGGCGCGCAAGCCGGTCGATCCGGAAACCACGCTGTTCCGTCCAGGTTCGACCTCCAAATTGTTCACCTGGACCGCGGTGATGCAGCAGGTCGAGGCGGGCAAGATCGATCTCGACGCGGATGTGAACCGCTATCTCGATTTCCAGATTCCGGCCTATCAGGGCAAGCCGATCACGATGCGCCAGATCATGACGCACACCGCCGGGTTCGAGGAGATCATCAAGGGTCTGATGGTGTTCGACAAGCCGGTGGCGCCGCTGGGCGACATCCTCAAGGAACGCATCCCCGCGCGGATCTATGCGCCGGGCAGTACGCCGGCCTATTCCAACTACGCGACCGCGCTGGCCGGCTACATCGTCGAGCGTGTGTCGGGCCTGTCGTTCGACGACTATGTCGAACGCAATATCTTCCAGCGGTTGGGCATGGGACATACCAGCTTCCGCCAGCCGCTACCCGCCAAGCTCAAGCCGCTGATGTCTCAGGGCTATGAGGTGGGGTCGGGGAAGGCGCAGCGCTACGAGCTGATCGGCATGGCCCCGGCGGGCGCTGCGGCGGCAAGCGGCGCGGACATGGCGAAGTTCATGATCGCGCACCTCAACGACGGCGGCCCGCTGCTCAAGCCCGAGACCGAGCAGTTGATGCGAACCGCGCAGAATAAGAGCGTGCCGGGCCTGAACCAGATGGCGCTCGGCTTCTACGAGCAGTGGATCAACGGCCGCCGCGCGCTCGGACATGGCGGCGACACCGTCTATTTCCACACCGACCTCAAGATATTCCCCGCCGAAAAGGTCGGCGTGTTCATTTCCGTCAACAGCCAGGGCGCGGGGGGCGCCCCGGGCGCGGTCCGTACCGCGCTGCTCAACGGGTTCGCCGATCGCTATCTGCCGCCGGCGAGCAAGGCGCCGCCGGTCGAACTGCCGACGGCGAAGGAACATGCCAAGCTGCTGGTCGGAAACTGGAGCAACAGCCGCCGTGTGGAATCGAGCTTCGCCTCGATCGTCTATCTGCTCGGTGAGGCCAAGATCGGGCTCGACGCCGACGGCCGGCCGCTGGTGACCAGCATCCCGACGCTTGGCGGTGCGCCGCGCAAGTGGATCGAGGTGGCACCGTTCGTCTGGCAGGATGCCTATGGGCAGGATCGGCTGGCGGCACAGGTGGTGGACGGCAAGGTCGTACGCTGGTCGTTCAGCGCGATCTCGCCCTTCATGGTGTTCGACCGTACCCCCGGGTACGCGAGCGGCGCGTGGCTGATCCCGGCATTGGCGTTTGCGCTGGGTGTCGTCCTGCTTACCGCCTTGTCCTGGCCGACCGGCTGGTTTGCGCGCCGCCGCTATGGCGCCACGCTGAAGC
The DNA here is from genome assembly GCF_059415525.1 of Sphingomonas sp. GW821-FHT10C01. Lineage (NCBI taxonomy): Bacteria > Pseudomonadati > Pseudomonadota > Alphaproteobacteria > Sphingomonadales > Sphingomonadaceae > Sphingomonas > Sphingomonas sp. GW821-FHT10C01. The sequence continues at coordinate 24,098 of NZ_JBWKNK010000002.1, forward strand.
TGGAGGGCCATGCCCGCCGCGCCTATCGCCTGGTTCGTGGTTTTGCCTGGTTGGTCCTGCTGGTGGTCGCCGGCTGGCTGACGGTGATCACCATGGTCGAGAATTTCGACGCGCACGGGACGTTCGACTGGCTGCTGCTGCTGCTGCAGGTGGCGGGAACGATCGGCTTCTTCGGGCTGGTCGGCCTTGCCGGCTGGAACCTGTGGCTTGCCGTCAAGGGCAAGCGCGGCTGGTTCTCGAAGCTGTGGGCCGTTCTGCTCGTGCTGGGCGCTGTCGTTCTGCTGTGGGTGGCATTGGTGTTCAAGCTGATCAGCTTCGGCACCGGTTTCTAATCCGCCTTCGCGCTTTCGCTCATGACGACCGGGCTTGCCTGCATGGTTCGCGGCAGGCCCGGTCAACAAGGAGATATTTCCCCATGATCCGTTCCCTTTGTGCGGTGCCCGCGCTGCTGTTGCTGGCCGCCATTCCCGCGGCGGCCGAGCTTCCCAAAGGGTTCGAGGCGCGGGTCGAGGAACTGCGTCGGAAGACCGGCACACCCGGCATTGCCATCGCGGTGGTCGAGAAGGGTAAGACCACACTCGCGCGCGGCTGGGGCGTGCGCGGGCTCGGCGATCCGGCCAGGGTGGATGCCGACACGATCTTCCAGACGGGCTCGACCGGCAAGGCGTTTACCGCTGCGGCGCTGGCGACGCTGGTCGATCAGGGCAAGATCAAGTGGGACGACCGGGTGATCGACCATATGCCCTGGTTCCGCCTGCACGATCCCTGGGTGACGCGCGAGATCACCGTGCGCGACCTGCTCGTCCATAATAGCGGGCTCGGTCTTGGCGCGGGCGATTTGCTGTTCGTTCCGCGCGGCAGCCTGTCGCGCAAGGAGATGGTGAAGCGACTGGCGCACATCAAACCGGCGCGCAGTTTCCGCTCGGGTTATGCCTATGACAATGTCCTCTACGCTGTCGCCGGGCAGTTGATCGAAGAGGTCAGCGGCAAGAGCTGGGAAGACTTCATGGCCCGAGACGTGCTGAGGCGCGGCGGGATGAACACCGCCACCGCCAATTATGAGGCGCGCCTGGCCACACCCAATCGCGCCATGCCGCACGCCCGCATCGCGGGCGCGGTGCGCGGCGACGGGCCGCTGTCGATGCTGGACGAGCGGGAGGCCGAACTGGGCCGTGCCGCTCTGCCGGCCGGCGGGCTGGCGCTGAGTGCCAACGATCTGGCGCAATGGCTCAAGATTCAGCTTGGCCGCGGCGCGCTGCCCGCAGGCGGGCGGCTTTATAGCGAGGCGCAGGCGAACGAGATGTGGAAGGGCGTGACGCTGCTGCCGGTCGGTGACGCCCCGCCGGGACCGATGGCGGCGCTGGCGCCCAAGTTCAGCAGCTATGCGCTCGGCTGGAACGTCGCGGACTATCGTGGCGCCAAGATCATCTCGCATGGCGGCGCCGTGCTCGGGGCGATCGCTCAGGTAATCCTGCTGCCCGAACAGGATGTGGGGATCGCGCTGGTGGTCAATGCGGAGGAGGGCGCGTTTCTGCGCGGCATCTCGCAGACGCTGGTCGACCATTATCTGGGTGCGCCGCAACAGGACTGGCCGGCGCTGTTCGCGGCGCAATATGCGCAGCGGATCGAGGGCGGCAAGGCCGCGCTCGCCACGACCAAGGCCACGCCCGCCAAGGTCGGCCCGTCACTGTCGCTCGATCGTTATGCCGGCACCTATCGCGATGCCTGGTATGGCGATGTCGCCGTCACTGCCGGCACGGACGGGTTGCGCATCGACTTCAAGACCACCCCGCGCATGGCGGGAAAGCTGGCGCACTATCAGTACGACACCTTCATCACCCGATTCGACGACAAGACGATCGAGCCAGCCTACGTAACCTTCGCGCTCGACGCGAACGGCAAGGTCGCGCGCGTATCGATGAAGGCGGAGAGTCCGGTGGCCGACTTCAGCTACGATTATCACGATCTGGACCTGCGGCCGGTGGAGGCGGGCAAGTGACGCGCGTTGCCGTCGCCGCGCTGCTGCTGGCCGTAGCCTTTTCGGGACAGGCGACATCTCGGCAGCCTGCGGAGGATGCCGAAAAGCTCCACAAGCGGCTGCTGGTGCTCGACACGCATCTCGACACGCCGATGCATTTCGGACGGCCAGGCTGGGATTTCGGCGCAAGGCACGACCCGGCTGACGATATCGTCCAGGTCGATTTGGCGCGGATGGAGGCGGGCGCGCTCGATGGCGGCTTCTTTGCCATCTATACCGACCAGGGGCCGCTGACGCCCGAAGGCTATGCCGCCGCGCTGGCCTTTGCGCGCAAGCGGTCGGACCTGATCGATACCACCCTGGCCGGTTTTTCGACGCGCATCGCCCCTGCACGCACGGCGGACGACGCCCGCCGTCTGAACCGCGCGAACATGCTGATCGCCTTCAAAAGCATGGAGAACAGCTATCCGGTAGGGGAAGACTTGTCGCTGCTCGCCGAATTTCACCGCCGCGGCGTGCGGCTGATCGGACCGGTGCACGCCAAAAATAACCAGTTCGCTGACAGTTCGGGCGACACGCCCAAATGGAATGGGCTGAGTCCGCTCGGTAAGCGGTGGATGGCCGAGATGAACCGGCTCGGTATCGTGATCGATGCCAGCCACGCGTCGGACGCGGCGTTCGATCAGATGGTGGAGGCTTCCAAGGCGCCGATCCTCTTGTCGCACAGCACCGGGCGCTGGGGCTATGACCATCCCCGCAACCTGGACGATGCGCGTATCCGCAAGCTCGCGGCCAAGGGCGGGGCGATCTGCATCAGCACGATCTTCCTATCGGAGATCAACCTTGCCGGTGAGCGTGGCGAACTGTTCGCGAAATATGAGCGGATTGCCACCCTATCACCTTCAGAGCAGGTTGCGCTGTCGAAGCGCTGGCGCGAGCTCGATCGAACCCAGCCGCTATGGAACGCCGATTTCGAGCGCTACATGCGGATGGTGCTGCACGTCATCAAGGTCGCTGGTCCGGACCATGTCTGCTTCAGCGGCGATTGGGACGGCGGCGGCGGTCTGTCGGGGATCGAGGATATATCGGCGCTGCCCAAGGTGACCGCGCGGTTGAAGCAGGCCGGCTATTCGGACGCGGACCTTGCCAAGATGTGGGGTGGCAACATCCTTCGCATCGTTGAGGAGGCGCGCCGGCATTCGACGATTGCCGGCGACTGACGTCGGGTAGGCGCGTGCGCCCTTGGCGCTCGATGCCGAACCGCATGACAAATCGCCGAGCCACCGTTACGAGGCGGGGCATGACGGCATGGATCCGGGACTCGCGCAACGCACGCGCCATCCTCGTGATGCTGTTCGCGCTCGTCCTTGCGATCCGCGTTGCGATCCCGGTTGGCTTCATGCCCACGCAGGCGCCGAATGGCATCGTCATTTCGGTCTGCACCGGGATGGGGCAGGCCAAGGCGTTTCTTCCGATCGAGAAGGGCGACGGCAAGGATCGCCATAGTACCGCTGAGCAGCCTTGCATCTACGCCGCGGGTTTGAGCGGGGCGCTTTCGCTCCCGCTCCTGACCGGGACGGGATCGGCCTTCGGCTTGGCCCGAGACCTGCCGGGATCGCGTGTCATCGCGGTTCCCTCTGTGCGGCGGCTTGCCGCCCCTCCGCCACCAGCTCTGGGGCCGCCTGGCCGGGCCTGAAGGCCGCACGGCGAGCAATCCGAAATCGCTCGCGGCCTGATCGCGCTTTGCGAGGGCACACATCCACGAACCTTAGGGGCGTTCTTGATGAACACCCTTTCGCTTGTGTTCGTCGCGCGGCCGCCTTGCCGTGCGCTCCTGTCGTCAGCGGCCGCCGCATGGCGCTTGGCCGCGCCGCGCGCTGGCGGGGTACCGCCTCCAACCTGATCCAAAGAGGAAACTCTACATGCGTATTGCAATCACTTTTCTCACGGTTGCCACGATGCTTGCTGTGCCCGCCGTTGCGCAGCAGGCAGCACCAACCACCGCACAGCATGCCGCACCCTTCACTTTACCGACCTTGCCCTATGCGCCTGACGCGCTCGACCCGGCGATCGATGCCCAGACCATGACGATCCATCACGGCAAGCACCACCAAGCCTATGTCGATGCGCTCAACAAGGCGGTGAACGAGAATGCCGCGCTTACGGGGCGAAGCCTGGAACAACTCGTCGCCTCGGCGGGCACGCTGCCGATGGTGGTGCGCAACAATGCCGGAGGCCACTGGAACCACGGCTTTTTCTGGAAATCGATGACCCCGGCTGTTCATAGCGGCGCGCCTTCGGCCGAGCTTGCCCGCGCGCTCGATGTTACCTTCGGGTCGTTCGACAAGTTCAAGGCCGCGTTCAGGGCCGCGGGGACCGGCCGGTTCGGTTCGGGATGGGTGTGGCTGATCGTCGGTGCGGATGGCCGGCTCGCGATCACCTCGACGCCCAACCAGGACAATCCGCTGATGGACGTGGCTGAGGTCAAGGGCACCCCGATCCTCGCCAACGACGTATGGGAGCACGCCTACTACCTCAAATACCAGAACCGCCGTGCCGACTATCTCGATGGCTGGTGGCAGGTTGTGGACTGGAAAACCGTATCCGAGCGGTTCGCTACCGCAACCCGCCGCTGATCGCCCGCAAAGGAGATAGACCATGTATCGATATCTGTTCGCGCCTATCGCCCTTTTGGGGCTAGCAGCACCGGCCATGGCGCAAACCGTGCGCCACGGAAGCCTGACGATCGACGGCGCCTGGACCCGTCAGACCGCGCCCGGCCAGAGCGTCGGCGGCGGCTTCATGCGCATTGCCAATCGCGGCAAGACCGCCGACCGATTGCTGTCGGGAACCTCGCCCGCAGCCGCCAAGGTCGAGATCCATACGATGTCGATGGAGGGCGGCGTGATGCGCATGCGCCCGCTATCCGACGGGCTTGCGGTGCCGGCGGGCGGCAAGGTCGAACTCAAGCCGGGCGGCTATCACATCATGCTGATCGGCCTCAAAAAGCCATTGGCGCTGGGCAGTCGCGTGCCCGTCACCCTGCGCTTCCAGCGCGCGGGAAGCGTGACCGTGCAGCTTCAGGTCAATTCGATCAGCCATGGAACGGGAGCCGGCAAATGACCGCAACCCCGACAAAGCTCACGCGTGTGCGTATCTGGCTATGGGTCGCGGTGGCGATCGCCGCGATCGCCACCGGCGCGGCGTATCTGCTGCGCGAACCCGCGCCGCCGCCCAATGCTGCGGAAAGCTATGCCAGCGCCTTTGGTGGCAGCTTCGATATGATCGACCAGAATGGGAAAGCGGTCACCGATCGGGCATTGCGTGGAAAACCCTATGCGATCTTCTTCGGTTTCACCCGCTGCCCGGATGTCTGTCCCACCACGCTGAGCCGGATGGCCGCCCTTCGCAAGCAACTCGGGACCGACGGCGACAAGTTCAATATTGTCTTCGTTTCGGTCGATCCCGGGCACGACAAGGCGAAGGACATCGGCAGCTATTTGACGCTGTTCAATACACCGATCATTGGACTGACTGGCTCGGACGCGCAGATCGCCCGCATCGTCAAGGCATTCCACGTCTATTACGCCAAGGTTCCGATCGAGGGTGGCGACTATACGATCGACCATACTGCGTCGGTGTTCCTGATGGACGGCGAGGGCAAATTCGTTGCCACCATCGACCATAAGGAGAGTCAGAAGACCGCGCTGGATAAGCTCAAACGATTGATTTGAGCCATTTGAACCGCCGGCCCTAGTGGCCGGCGGTTCAAGTAAGTCGATAGATCAGCTTGTCGATGACCAGCAGCGATCGTCCGGGTTCATTGTCGGCATCCTCCTCAGGCGGGTCGGCATAGAGAATGAGCGAGACTGCCCATTCGCCGCCAGTGGATGCAGGCGGATGCAGGTCGAGCCATTGTTCGAGCTCGGTTTCAAGCGTCGCCGCGGTCGTCGCGGAGAAGCTGGCGTGCGGATAGAGGGTCACCGGTAAATAGGTGACCACGCCGTCGAGGTCCTCTGGGGTCGGTGCGATCAGCTCGTTGCCATAGGCCACTGACAGTGTGATGTTCTGCCCGTCTGGCGTACCCAGAATCTGTGTCAGCGAGGTCTGTAGCGCCGCGGCGAACCCATCTTGGGCACCGCTGCCGATCTCGAACCGCTGCGGCCAGTTGAGCAGCGGCCAGATGCTGTTCTCCGCAGTAATATCGGGCGTGTGATAGACGAAGTCCTCGTTGGTGTCTGGACCGGTCTCGCCGAGCAGCTTGGCGTTGCGGCGGACGGCGAGGCTGGCCTTGGCATTCTGCAACTGCGCCAGATTCAGGTCTTTCCAGGCCAGCCCGATGGTTTGCGCGGTCTGTGCCGGATAAAGACCGTCGGTGCCGGCCGGGAAATCGTAGAGCGCGCTGGTCGGGGTCAACAGCCTGTCGAAGGTCAGCTGGAGCGGTTCGCCGCCTGGCGGCGTGTAGTAGATATCGGGCCAATCCCCCGATGGGCTGATGCCCGCGGTACCGATGCTGGTGAGCGTCAGGGTCTTGAGACCGATCCCCTCATAGCCGACCTGGGCATAATATTCGTAGGACGAGACCGTCGTGTCGCCCGACTGACCGCTCTGCGGGCCTGGTTCTTCGCTCGTGAGAGGCCAATGCGCATCCCAAGCGGCGGCGATGGTTCCGACCAGCGAAGCGAAGGAGGTTGCGGCATTCTGTAACGTCGCGATCGGAGCCGCGCGCGTCTTGTCGACCCAGCCAGGCAGCAGCGCCCAAAGCCCGTCGGCAGCGGTCGAATAGCCTGCCAGCGCGTTGACGATATTCTCGACGGTCAACCGGGTGGACAGCATCTCCGGCGGCAGGCCGATATTGACGTCGAACGCGATGATGACCTCATCCTGCTCGGCGTGCTGATGGGCATAGGTGACGCCGAACGTCCAGTCCGCGGTCTGGTCGAGGCCGTCGGGAATAGGGTGGCTCGCCGTCCCCGATTGCGCAACCAGCGCCGGCGGGGGGGGATAGGCGCGCAACGGCACCGGAATGTCGCTTTCGCCAAGATCGGTGGACAGCGCGCTGGGCGGGTCCCGATCGAGCGGAGGGACGAAGCTCACCCAGTTGGAGGCGACATAGCCCTCGACATTAGGCACGGCGGCGATGTCGAATTCCGCCTCGTCATAGACATAGCCGAGGTTCATCGGGACGTGGCTCGATACCGACACGTCGGGCACCGTCATCAGGAACGAGGCGTAGGATGCCGGAACGGTGACGTCGGTCTTGGCGCTGGTCAGCGTGAACGGGCGTGGATCGGTCGGGGCTGGAGTCAACGGCTTGGTGGCGCCGGAAAGCCGGGCTGGCGGCGCGTCGGTCTCGTCCTTGGTCCAGGCGCTCGTTACGGTAGCATCATATTGCAGCAGCGCCGCCATGGCGTAGGTGCCGGCAAGGTTGGCGGACAATTTGTCGGCGACTAATGTCCGGGCCTCCGTGGTGGCGGCACTGGGCATTGGCATGCCGAGGTCCAGCACGGGATAGAGCCCGCGTGCGATCGCGGGGGCCAGCAGGCGCTTGGCATCAAGCACTGACTTGAGCTGGGCTCGGCCGGTGGGATCGGCATAGAGTGCAGCGGCGTAGGGTCCGGACAGGAAGACGTCGATGTCGCCCAGCATTCGGGCCGCCCAGCTCTCTGGATCAACATTCTGGAAGTTGAACGGGGTCGCCGGGGACAGGGTGCCGTCGGACTGTACGGTGCTGACGTCGACGTCCATGCGTGTTTGCAGGCTGTTGTAGAGCGGACGCAGCGCCCAGACGCGCGGCAATTTGCCCTCATCATCGGTGATAGCCGGCGCGACCGTGACGCTGGTGATCCCGGTGGCACCGAAATCGACTGCCCACAGATCGGCGGTCTCGTCTTCCGTCCGGCCGGTGGCGAGACGAAGCAGTGGCAATGCCGCAACGAAGTCCTCGGCAAAGGCGGTATAGGTCTGCGATGTCTCGCCTTCCGCTCCCTGTGCTGTGGTCGGCGCGGGAACGGGTGAATCGGCGCGGGCGATGCGGCCGTTGGGGTCGACGTCGAGCGGAATGGCCGCACTCGGCCGCTCAATCCGCAACCAGACATAGAGCGGGAAGACGGGCGCGGGGAATGGCCCGGCGCCGAGGGGCATCTTGGCGGTGAAGATGCTGGTGGGTGGGGGTAGGAAGGCGGCCGCACCTTTGGCGATCAGCGCGGCGTCGGGGTTGTTGGCGAGGATGTCGGTGATCGAGAGCGGCATGCCGGCATCGGCGAAGCGCGCGCCGATGCTGTTGAACGTGTCGTGGCTGGTGGTCGTGATCGGTGTCTCCAGGCCGGGCGCGGAGAGCGAGACGCCGTTCGCGATCAACCCCATCGTACCGGCATTGGCCTGCGCGAATGCGACACCGTCGAGATTGTAGAGCGCCGCCGCCGCGCTCGTCGTCAGATTGGTGCCGGACGCCGGGATCGCTGCGGGCGGACAGACGAACAGCCCGCCGCCCAGAAGGATCGTCGTGCTTGCCTCGATCGCCGACACGGTCTGCGCGAAGGTGATCGCCGGGTCGAGCGCCTGGGCCGCCTGCCAGAGATCATCAATCGACCAGCCGGTCCCGGTCGTCACCGATACCGACTGGATCTCCACTTGCTGGTCCGCGGCAAGGGCGCCAGGCATCGCGGCATTGGCTTCGGCGATCGTTTCGGCGTTGCTGGCGAAGTTCGCGGCGATGCCGTCCAGCGTGTTGCCGGCCGCGATGGCGAAGGGCGCGCGCTGCGCGGTGACGGGGGCGGCGATCGCTCCGGGGACCGACAGCGCGGTTGTCGCGGGCAGCGGGACCGTGAGATTGTCCGAGAGCAACAGCCCCGGCGGGCTGCCATAGGCGGCGGCGAATTCGGCCACCGTGCGCAGCTCGTTCGTGTCGAGCGCGACGCTCATATCGCCGAGATGGACCAGCGCGCCGCTGTCGAACAGGTTGGCGGTGGCGACATTGCTCGCGGCGAGGCTGTTCAGCGTAAGCGCGGGCGTCAGCGGTTGCGCGAATATGGTTTGCGCGGCTTGGCTGAGCGTTTCGTCTTGGCCCGCCACCAGATGCAGGGTCGGCAGGACCGTGGCGGCGACATAGATGGCAGGCTTGTCCTGATTCTCCACCGCAAGATCGGCGGCGGTGCAGATGACGCCCAGCGCTGCAAAAGCCGCGATCACCTCGGCAAAGGTCGTATGTGTCGCGTCGGTGGTGATCGAATAGCCCTGATAGTCAAAGACGAAACCGGTCGCGAAAGTGGGCGGATCAACGGTCACGGCGGCGATATCGCCTGCCAATAGCGCGACGCTGGTGTGCATGTCCGTGGCGAGATCGGCGAGCGATGGCGCGGCTTCGGGCACCGCGAAGGTCGAGCCGGGCGGCAGCATGAGCACGCATTGCGGGCGCAGCAGCAGGATCGTCGAATTGGCGGCGTCCTGGAGCAGCGCGGTCGCGTTGGCTGGCGCAGGCCAGCCGTCGCCACGCGCCTGGGCCGTGGTGGTGATCGATTGCGCCGTATCCCCCTCCACAAACGGGCCACCGACCGGCACGGTGAGGTTCTGCGCGCCGAAGATCTGGAAGAGGAGCACGTCCTTGTTGGCGGCGGCAGCCAGATAGGGACCCATGCCATATTGGGTCCAGACGGCGGACAGCGTCGCCGCCACTGCGGTGTCGACCGGAACCGCCGTGGCAACGGACAGCGCTGCGGCATAGGCGTGGTTGGCGGCGGCATAGCGCACTGCGAGATGCGGCTGATCTACGGTTAGGGGGAGGGGGGTCTTGTTGCTGGTTCGCAGGGTGGTCAGGATTTTGGGGACGACATCGGTCTGGACCAGCTGGAAATAGATGTCCTGATACTTCGCGGCCTGAAGCTGCGCCTTGGCCGCGAGCGTGGCGGCGGGCTGAAGCGGGTTGGGGGCCAGCGCGCCCGGTTGCGACGAGAGCGTGACCGCGAGCGTCACCTTGCCGTCCGCCTGCCCCAGCGCATAGGCCAGGGTGGTGCCCGGCCAGCTCGAAACGGCGATCAGCGGATCGGTATAGCCGATCGAATAGTCGATCGCGCCCGGTGGCGTGCCGGTGGAGCCGCTCGGCGGCGTGGTCACGTTGGCGAACACATCGAGAGCATCCATCTGGATCCGCGCCGGCACCAGCGTGCCCGCTCCACCCGGCCCACGATACGGATCGCTGGCCGGGTCGGGAAGCCCCGCCACCGCGGGCGCGACCGAGACCGGACCGAAGCGATAGAGCGGCAGCACCTGATCGTAGCGCCAGTACGTCGTGCCGTCGCTCATCGCCGCCTGGGCGACCCCGGCGCGAATGCGGCGCTCCAGCCGTTGCCGCCGCGCGAGGCTCTGGTGCGTGCCATCCTCTTCCTGCGGACTCATCGGCGGGGCGGGGACGGTCGGGGTGAATGGCGTGTCGGTGCAGGTGGCGACGTTGTAGCTGACGAGGCTGAACTGCGCGCCCAGCGGGTCCGTGGTCGGATCGGCCTGGGGCAGAGTCACGGTGAAGCCGATATTGCCCGGCGGGAAGGCGGGGGTGTCGATATCGTCGGTGTCGTCGGCGCTGAGCACATAGAGCGCGTTGGTCGAGGCATCGAGGCCCGGCGCGACCAGCGCATAATTGTTGGTCGTGCGCAGCGCGCGGCCCGCAGGCTCGGGTTCGAGCTGGGTTGCGTCGAGCAGCATCAGGCTGATCGTCGCGACACCGGACTGATCGAAGCAGCTTTCGGGCAAGGTGTTGCCGTGGACGTCGCTGTACGAGAAGCTGTAGCCATAGCCGCCGACCACGCTGGCTTCCCACAACAAGGTCATGAACGAGGTCAGCTCCCCGAAATTGGCATAATATTCGCTGCCATCCTCCGTCTGGGGGGCGCCGTCCTCTTCGAACCGCTCGGAATGGACGCCGGAGCTGGTTTCGGTGCTGAGGTTACTCTTGACGATATAGGTGGCGGCGGGGTCGGGCTGGGCGGCCATCGTCCCCGAAATGTCGTCGTTCGACGGCGCGGGGGCATAGAGCAGATAGCCGTAGCTGCCGGCCGACAATTGCTGCCACGCCTCCAGCAGAAGCTGGCGGCCGGCGGTGTCGGCGCCGAGCAGCTCGAAGACGCTCTGGTATCCGCTGACGCGCCGCACGCGGAATTCGACCATCGTGGCCCAGGTGGCATTGGCGACGATGTCGCTGGTCTGCGGGCGCGAGCTGTCGGTATAGCGCTGCACCAGTTCGTACAGGGTGTCCGACCCGCTTTGCGCCCGGGCGACGAGCGAAGAGGGGAAGGGCCACAGGCTCCACTGGCCGACCAGCGGCGTGCCGCCTGTCGGGGTGAAGGCGAACCCGTCGGGCGATTGCACCGGAATCTCATGATCGAGCCCATAGGGTCGCGGCGACAGCGCGCTCATCGGCATGGCGACCGGCCCGCGCGTCGGCGCGAGCAGCAGCCCGGTCTGCGGATACACGCCATCAAGCTGCGTGTTGGTGAGCTGGATCGGCAGCGCGGTGACGTCCTTGGTCTGGACGAGCAGGCCCGCGCCGAACCGCCCGCGCACCGCGAGACCGGGGTTGAGCTGGTCGAGCTTGGGATATTGTTTGCGAAGCCGCGCCAGCGTCTGCTTCTCCTGCACGGTGGTCGTTTCCACTAGCATCACCCAGCTCCGATAGGCCGGATCGACCGTGACGCTGAGCGCCACCGCCACCGCATCGGGCTGGGTCATGTCGGCAGCCGGTCCCGACACCTGCTGTCCGGTCAAGTCGTAGAGCGGCGACAGCGGCCCGGTCGCCTCGGCATGGCCGGTCCCGTTGGTCACCGGGGCGGGCAACGACTGCCCCGACAGCAATTGTCGCGCGGTCAGCCCTGCCGCCTGGCCGGGCGCGGTCCCGCCCATGACGTCGCGGACCAGCGTATCAACCTCCTGTGCGGGCAGGTGGTAGATATGGAGCACCACCGGTGGGGTGTCCGGGGAGACCTGTTTGTAGAGCAGCGCATCGTTGGTCGCGATCGGGGTGCGCGTCGCGAAATCGGCGACCGTCATGCCATAGCGGGTAGCGAGGCCGATCAGCGTATCGGGCGGCGTGGTCGCGGTGGTGAACTGGACCGAGGGAACGGTCAGCACCGCCAGCGGCGCGAGCACGGGCTGGTCGCCGATCCAGGCGAGCAGCCCGGTCGGCGCGGCCGCGAACAGGATCGTGCGGTCCGCCAGTATCGTCAGGCTCTCGCCCAGCGCGACGGTGACTCCCGTAAGCCCGCCGGTGATCGGCAGCGCCGGGATCGCGGTGGCGCCCGACGTCCAGCCGGGATTGGCGGCCCGCACCGCGTCGAGGAAGTTCGACCATTCAGGATCGGCGGCGTCCTGGCCCGATCCGAGCGCGACCGCCGCGCCGATCCGCGCGAGCGTGTCTCCCGGCAGCGTCGTGTAGGTCGCGGCGCCGGCGAGACCCGCATATTCGGGCGGCATGGTCAGGACTGTGCCGACGGGCAGGTCCATCGTCTGGCTCCACCCCGCCAGCGGCTGACCGGTTCCGGAATTGAGCTGGAACACGGTCTCTGCGATCACGTCGCCCTGCGTCACATTCGTGCGGTTCGCGAAGCGCGTGTAGAAGATCGCGGCGGCGAAGATGACGACGAAATTCTGCGGATTGGAATAGCTTGCCGCCAGGGTGGTGAAGACCGCGCCCGCGCGCAGCACCGTCTGGTTGTCGGCAAGGGTCGTGCCGGTGAACAATGCCTGCGCATCGGCCAGACCGAACTGGCTGGCGACGCCGTCGAAGGTCGCGTCGGCGGGGAGCTGATAGTCGACATCGCCCAGCGCCACGGTCACGTCGGGAACCAGGGTCTGATCGGGATTGTCGGCGGCGATCTCGCCCGGCGCGGTGCCGATCACGACGTCGATTATCTGTCCGGGCGCGGCGTCGGCCAGCGTCGCGGCAAGATCGGGATTCTGGAACTCCAGCTCGGCCTGGGTCGCGCCCAGCGCCGCGGCGACGCTCGCGACCGTATCGTTCGCGCGTACGCGATAGACGATGGGCGCGAACGGGAGTTTCTTGGCGATCTGGCTCAGCGACTGGGGTGAGGTGAGGCTGTAGGTGGTCGCCGTCATCAGGTCTTCCGCCGATTGGACGGCGGTCCGCGCGAGCATCAGGCACCAGTCGCGGAAGACGAAGGTCGCCATCGATTCATAGTCGGTGGGATCGTCGTCATCCGGCGCCGCGTCGCTCGCGGTGCTCGATGTCTGGAACTGCGTGAAATAGGCGTTGGCGCCCCATTCGTAGAGCGGCCCGACCGGGTTGAATTCGTTGAAGTCGCGATCCGGGAGCTGGGTCGATGTCCAGGCGAGGAAGGGCGGCATCGGCAGCACGCTGGCGCTGTACGACGATGGCCAGTTCCCGTCGGCGGGCGGGCCGGAAACCTGCATGACGATGTTCTTGGAGAAGAAGGTCGACAGCGTGTCGAGCGAGAAGGCGTCGGTGGTCTCGCTCCAGCTCATCTGTTCGTTGAGGATCGCGAGCTGGCCCGAGGTGATCGACGTGGCGCTGCCGATCACCGCGCTGATCGACCAGCGCAGCAGCGCCTCCATCATCACGTCGAGGGGCAGGTCGGACACCACGCCTGCCTGTGCGTTCGCGCTCACGCTGCGGGTCGCTTCGCGCGCGTTCGATGCGCTGTCGCGGCCATCGGCGGCGGTGGCGACGACGGCGAGGCGATAGTCCGGGGTGGCGGGCAGCGGCGGCGCGGTGCTGCCCGACCAGGCCGCGGGCAGTTGCCAGACCGATCCCGACACCACCAGACAGATCGGCACATTGGCCGGTGTGTCGAACACGACCGTGTTGGGGTTCCAGGTCAGGACATAGGCAGGGTCGTCGGTCAGCGCGCGGTGTGTCGCGGTCAGGCGCGCCTCGGGCGTGGCGTGGCGCGCGGCGGTGGCGAGCAGATGCTGGCGCGAGAAAGCACTGGTGCGCAGGCCCGGGACGCGCCGGGTACCGGGCAGTGAGTTGCCGCTTTGATCGGCCGCGAGGATCCAGGGCGTGCGCCGGTCGGACCCGACGGTGAACGATACGTCGATTTCGGCCGAGAAGCTGAAATGGATCCTGACGAACAGGATCTTGATGCTGGCGCTGACCGTGACCCGCGCCGACAGGCGGAAGATCGACTTGCGATAGGCTTCGAGGGTCACCGACACCTCGGCATAGGCCTCGATATTGGCGGAGGCCTTGACGATGACGAAGTCGACCTCGCCATAGACGCGGCCGTGGATCGCGACGATCGCCCGCATCCAGTAATATTCGTCGGTCGAGGAATTCGAGTTGGACGGATTGAACCAGCCGAGCACGCCCTGGAAGGTCGCTTCGACCTGAAGATAGGCGCCGCCGCTCAAGGGACCGAACTTGATGTCCTTGCCGACGCCTACCGCGAGGCCCAGCCCGAGCTCGATGACCGGCGCGAAGGTGCCGTTGGTGATCTTGGGCGTGCGGCGCGACGTGGTGCCGTCAAGCAGGCCGAAATAGAAGCCGCCGCGCCCGAGGAACGGGAACACCTCGACCGCGAACGACCGGTCGAAGTCGCGATTGTAGGGGAAGCCCATGTCGATCAGGAAGTTGCCGTTGGTGTAGATTTCGATCACCACCACGCCGAGCGTGATCGATACCTCACCCATCTCGAAATGGCGGAACTGGTCGGGCAGCCGCAGCTCGATGCGGAACATGCCGACATCGTTCGAGATCTTCTTGTAGAGTATCTCGAAATCCAGTCCCGCGAACGCCTTGGCCTTTTCGCCATGCAGCGAGATCGACAGGCCGTAGAGCTTGGGATCGTTGAACAGGAAGCCCAGGTCGACCGTGTCGAGCAGGGTGATGTCGAAACCGATCAGCCACTGGCTGTCGGCGGCATAGACCATGCCTGGATTCTGGGTGAGCGGGTTGACGTCGGGATCCTCGACCGGCCCCATCTGCTGGGTCAGTTCGTTGAGGAAGCCGCGCACCGTATCGATCTGGTTGAACACGTCGTTGGCGAAGCTGACGCGCTGGCCGAGACCGAGGTAGCGGATGTCGAGCAGCGAGGGACCTTCACCGGGCACCGCCGGCGGGGGATCGTCGATCACGTCCCAGGCCAGCGCGTCGTCGCCGGTATAGGATTTGCCCAGGAAATTACCCTCGAGGATCAGCTCGACCGTCGATTTGCCGTTGGGCTTCCAATAGCGCACGCCGATCGTGTCGATGCGCATCACGACGATGTCGGCGCCGACGTCGCAGGTCAGCTCGATCATGTTGTCGGTCGGATCGAACATCAGCTGGAAGCGCGAGAGGTCGATCTTGTTGAGCAGATTCCAGGGTGAATCGAGCGTGTAGCCGATGGTCGGCGCGGCGAGATTGACGAGATATTCGAGGATGCTGCCCAGCGTGACGCCGCCGAGGCGCGCGTAGAGCACCTGGTGCGGTGTCGTTGCGCCCTTGCTGGTGCGCTGTCCGGTGGTGACGGTCAGGATCAGCTTGTCGAACGTGGCGATGAACCGATAGATTTGCGCATCGGCGCTGAGGTCGGTTTCGAGCGCGACCGAGACCTTGCCGATCTGGAAACCGCCGCCGAGCGTTCCGGTCAGCGCGCCGCCGCCGGCGCTTGCGACATCGGCATAGGCGGTGATCGCGATGCCGCCGGGGATGCCCAGTACCGGCGCCGGCCATTGC
This sequence comes from Sphingomonas sp. GW821-FHT10C01, assembly GCF_059415525.1. NCBI lineage: Bacteria > Pseudomonadati > Pseudomonadota > Alphaproteobacteria > Sphingomonadales > Sphingomonadaceae > Sphingomonas > Sphingomonas sp. GW821-FHT10C01. Next base: position 39,760 of record NZ_JBWKNK010000002.1, read on the forward strand.
ACCGACGCGCGGCCGGTGAACCGATAGTCCTGCGACGTCGTGTTGAAGCGGAACGAGAGCAGGTCGAGGTAGATGTGCGGCACCCAGGCGGGCGGCGTGCCGAAGCTGAGGAATTTCGCGACCAGCGCGGTGAGGTCCACGCTCATGCCCGGATAGAGCGCGCCGGAGAAGGTCCAGCCGCCATTGACCGTGGCGCTGGAATATTCGGCCGCCAGCACGAAGGTGGGATCGGCCTCTCCGGTCGGGCCGCCGCCGACCAGGATGAACGTCCCCGAAATGCCGCCCGCGACCGCGCTCTGCGTCACCTGCACCCAGAAGCCGAGGCTCTCGAGCGTGATCGCGGCCTCGCCCAGCGGGACGGTGACGTTGGTGGTGATGATCGCGCGCGCGTCATAGGTGTGCGACAACGGATCCGCGTTGAACGAGAAGGCGGTGATCGCCACGTCCTTGAACGGTCCGTCGGGGCCGGTACCGCCAAAGAAGAACTGGAGCGCGGAGTTGAGCGGGATGGTGTCGTTGTCGGCCAGCTGGCCCTGGACGACATAGGCTGGGATCAGCGCGTTGACGGAGATGGTGAAGGTGGCGCCGCCGTCCGCCAGCGTCGGCAGTTCCGAAAGCTTGCGCAGCCCGGCGAAGCGCGGCACCTGGCGCGACGCCGCGCCGCCGACGACGACGTCGCCATAGACGGTTCCAGCGATCACCGCATTGTCGAGCGAATAGCTATAGGGATCGCCGCCGAAGGTTAGGACCCAGCGCGTGCCGACATTGTCGATGCGGACGAAGGGGACGGGCGGCTCCCAGCTCTTGTCCGAACCCAGCGTCACCGCGACATAGGTGACCCCGCCCAGCGGATGCGCGAGCGTGGGCGGAACCAGGCCGACGCTGATATTCTCGAACGTGAAGTCGTCGAGCACCGGCAGCGTCGGAGGAAGCGGGAACTCGCTGGGCAGCAGCCCGTCGAACAACCCGGTGAGCATCAGCAGTCCGCCGCTCAGCGTGGGCTTGTTGGCATCGAAGCCCAGATAGAGCGGCCAGACATCGTCGCCCTGGAGCAGCGGGCTGGACAGCGTCGCCACCACGGCTGTCGAACCGCCGCCGAGCGTCAGCGTCGCGGACAGCGACAACTGGGTCAGCGCCGTGACCCCGTACACTTGCTGGTCGAGGTCGAGCAGGCTCTGGAACCACAGGCTCAGATCCTGGACGGTCATCAGGCCGACCTTGAGCTGGGCGCCGGAAATCCGCGCCTTGAGGTCCATTGCCGGATTGTCGCCGGACGCCTGCGGCATTTCGATGGTGCCGACGATCGCGAGCGGCACCGGTCCGATCCAGTCGACCAGCGTGTCGAGCTCGCCATTGCCGACGATCGGCAGCGTGCCGGCCAGTCCGATCGCGGTGGTGGTCGCGTCATTGTCGGATGCGAGTACCGGTCGCTGGACCTGAATCGGCACCAGATAGGAGGTGAGCCAGGTCAGCCCGCCATCCAAATTCTGCTGCGACTGGGGAAGGTTGGGGAATTGGGTGCCGAAGGTCCAGCCGGCGTTGATCGGCGCGAGCTTGAGCTGGAACAGCGGGGTTTCGGGCGTGGGCAGGGTCGCGGTCAGGGTGACGGCGACCTGGATGGTGTTCGCGGCGGCACCACCGGGGACGGTCAGCGTCGCGCGGCCGGTCAAGACCACCGATGCCGCGGTCTGCTGGGTTTCGATGTTGCTGACGAGCGACACCGCGGGGCTTGGCCCGAACTTGTTGGCGGCGACGATCAGCGTCTTGAGCGGCCAGTTGGGATCGGGATCCGTTCCGTAGAGGTCGAACGTGCCGCCCGCCGATGCCGCGTTCAGTGCATTGAGGATGTCGGTGAGCGTCATCGGCCGCTCCGCATCGGTTCATGCCGGCTTGGCGGGCGCATCAGCCGAGCACCCGCAGTCGGGCGAGGCGGGACGGGGTTGAAGCCTCGGCGGGCGACATCGCGTGTTCGACGGGCGCGCGTGCCAGCGCCAGGTCGAACATCGGTTCGGTATAGCGTGCCTGCGCGGCGGCGGCGGCCCGGATGCTGGGATGCTGCGCCAGCGGGCCGGCAACGCGGCGATTGTCGCGCTTCGACACGAAGCCATAGCCGGTGGGGCTGCCCCGAAACTCCCAGCTCGCGCCCAACGGAACCTTGGCATAGGGCGGAGGGGAAATGGCGGTCGGATTGTAGGCGGTGTTGGGATTGGGGGGGATGGTGACGTTGTAATAAGTGGTCGTGACGCAATAGAGGTTGGTGAACAGGTTCAGCGTGGTGTTGTACGAATAGAATTCGTCGGTCGCGGGCCAGGCACAGAAGGGGAAGGTCTTCGGCGGGATGAAGACCGTCACCGCATGTTCACCGTACTGATCGATGGGATAGCTGGGGTCGAAATATTTGTCCTTGCCGAGCGGACCCGACAGCGCGGCCAGAACCCGCCAGTGCGGATGCTTGAAGCTATCGACGCGTTCTGCGCTCGCGGACAGGCATTGCGCTTTCAGGTAGCGCGCGAAATACATCGTGTTGAGCTCGGGCGACAGGAGCGCTTTCCGTACGCCCTTGATATCGAAGGTCGTCGCCAGGCTGCCATGATGGGGCGCCGTCAGCATGAAGACGTTGCCCATATAGGCGTCTAAAATATTGTCGTCCTTCATCTCCGAGAAAAGCTGGTTGAGCTGATACAGCGTGTTGCCTGTGGCATCGCCGGTGACCACCCATTGGATCACATCGTTATAGGTGACGAGCAGTACTGCCGATCGTGTGTTGATCCAGTGCGCCGATTCCTTGGCTGCCCGCGATTTCTCGTTCACCACCTGTGCGATCAGCGTATAGACCTTTACGCCAAGTACCTCGAAATACTTGATCGGGTTCTGTCTGAACGAAGAATATCCCTTGGGATACTGGCTAGGACTTTTGCCGGTCGGCATATATTGTGCGACCACATCAAGAACATTCGCCTGGGTGTATTTGGAGAATTTGTCGTACTCGCCGGCGTAATAGGATTCACCGACCAGAAGATTGGGTTTGCTTGGAGTCGGCGGCTGACCGGGCGGCGTAAACTTGCTCAGCAGGTCGGCGATCAGGTTGATATGATCGGTATCCGAATGGGTCAGCACCAGCAGGTTGATGGTTGGCGACTCCATCGATGCCAGCTTTCCGCGGACATATTCGATGGTCGCGGTCTGGGCGAGGTCGAAGGGATCGCGCTCGGTTCCCAGGTCGATCAGGACCGTGCCGCCCAGCACCGAGTCATTTGAATCGGTGTAGATTTCAACGAAGTTGCCCGACCCCTGTCCGACATCGAGTACCTGGAAGCGCACTTCGGCCATGTCGGGACGCTCCTCAGAGACCTGGGTTGGGGGATTTGAGGCGGCGGCCGTTGCGGCGCGCGCGTTCGGTTCGGCTCAGACGTTCGGTCGCGGGGCCGCTCAGCCGCACATTGGCGGCGCGCGCTGCCGGCACGGACTTGGTGGTGGACTTGGAGTCGGGCGCATAGGCGGCATACCAGCCGAGCTTGCCGGTATTGCCGCCGGCGGGATCGCCGAACATGAAGACGTCGAGATTGCCGGGCGGGAAGCTGATGCCCAGCGCCGACAGCCCGAAGCGGCGCATGCGCAGCATATAGGCGCGCGTTTCACCCGTGCCCGAAGCGGTGAAGTCGAAGCTGCGGAAGCCGACATGCAGCACGCCCTGAAGCGGCCAGTCGATCCCCAACGGGCGCGCATCGGGCATCTTGAGGCCAAGATAGATCGGCTGATCGTTGGCGGCGACGCCGACGCACCATGCCGTGAGCACCGACATGATCAGCGGCCTGCCTCCGCTCAACGCGCCGAGCGTGCCCATGTCGAGGTCGAACACCAGCCCGTACCAGGGCGTCGTCATGATCGACGCATCGATCGGCGCGTTGACGCCGGAATAGCCCAGATCGGCCGGGCTGGTCGCGGATACGCCGGTCCCTGTGCCGATCTTGGTCCCCACCGCCAGCCCGGTCAGCTTGAGCGGGAAGCGGTTGGCGAGGCTGGCGGTGCGCGGCTTGCTGTTGACCAGATCGAACGCGACATTGTTCGGAATCGCGGTGAAGGTCTGCACGGCCGGATTGCCCAGGTCGAACGCCATCAGCACCGCGAGGTTCGAAAAGGCGAGAGCGCTGTCCGCGTCCGATGGCGTCTGGTCGCCCACGGTTACCGGGACGCCATAGGAGAAGAGGTCGAACGCCGGTTGTTCGACGAAGCGCATCTTGCCCGACAGCAGGAAGCTGACCTGAATATGGGTGGAGTCGGTTGCAGCGGTTTGTATCTGCACCGCCGCGATGCTCACCGAGCCGAGCGCGCTGCGCAGCAGATTATAGTCGTTCAGGCCGGTGAGCACGAAGGAGTAGACCGGCTCGCCATTCTGCCGCTGATAGCCGCCGCTCAGCACCAGATTGTTGCCGTGGACGGTTTCGACCTTCAGCGTCTCGGCATCGAACAGCCGATTGACCATCAGCTCGCACCGCGCCTTGAAATCGACCAGCGCGGTGTTCTTGAACACCGCCGTCAACTGCTGCGTCTTGAAGGCGTAGGGGACGGTGGCTTCCATCACCAGATCGGTTTCGTCGGTATAGTCGATCAGCCCGGAGATGCTCGACTGGCCCAGCACCAGCGTGTTGTTTTCCGACTTGTACGGTGTGGCCCCGATCGCGACGTGATGGGCATAGAAGCGCGAGGCATCGATGCCGGCGGTCAGGAACAGCAATTCGGTCGGCAGCTCGGCCATGTTGACCGGGGCATTGAGGAACAGAAAGCCGTTCCACGCCGCGTTGCTGACGACGTCCTGATAGAAGTCGGCATAGGGGGATGCCCGGTCTTCGCGCCATGCCTCCCGCGCGGCGTCGAACACGTCCTGGATCAGCTTCTGGGTCGCCGACTTGTCACCGGCCGCGTCGGCATAGCCCCAGCGGCTGGTGTCGTTGACCAGATCCTCGAGCGTGGCGTTGGCGTATTTGACCAGCATCATCGTCGGGTTGGCGGAATCCAGCCGCCATGAATCGGGCGAAAGCTGGAAGGTCCAGTGATCGATCTCGATGCTGAGCTGGCCGGCAATGGCCAGGATCTTGGTCTCGTCCTCCTCCGACACATTCGGGGCCAGGGTCTTCACCTCCGCGACGAATTCATTCTTGGTGGTGAAGGTGGGGTAGCCCTGCGCCGACAACCCCGTCTTCAGGGCGGCGATCGTTGTGGGATCGACGCCCTGCTCGGCGAGGATATCCAGCGTCTTCTCGTCGAGCCGATACTGGACCGAGGTGCATTCGCCGTTCGGGCATTGATCGACCGGCGGCGCCAGCACCGACGGTGTCGCCACGACGAAGAAAAGCTGGTCGGATTGCAGCGCCGCCTGTAGATCCTTGCTCACTGACGAGAAGCTGCGGCTCTGCGGCGTCATCTCGTTCATCTGAGCCATGACCAGGCTCTGCCAAGTGCTCAGGTCCTGGGAGACCGTCACGCTCAAACCCGGCGGCGTGACGCCCTGGACGGCGGTGCCGCCGGTCTGAGTGCGGACATCGCTCGTGCCGGCCATCGCCGCCTGGTTGCGCGCGGGGGCCAGCACCGCCTGGTCGAGCAGTCGTGCCTCGCGCGCCTTGTCGTCGCTGACGCCGGCATAGACGCCCAGCGGAAATTGCGCCTGGCTGGTCGAGAACAGCGCGGCGGGCAGGCTCATGAAATCGAGAAAGCCGGTATCGCCCGCCTGGTAGAGCGGCGATTGGCGCGGCTGCGCGAAGTAGATGAGATTGCCGGTGTCCGATCCCGGCGGCAGGAATGTCGCCGCCGACGTGGTCGCGTCGGACGTCAGCAGGACTGGGTCGGTGTCGGTTTGGGTCGCGTTGACCAGCGCGGGGGCATAAGCGGGCGCACCACCGGCGAACAGCACCACGCATTGGGTGAGCGAGGTCAGCCCCGCATATTCGGTGCCCGATGCGCCGAGCATGACCCGGTCCACGACATTGTGTGGATCGTGAAACTCATGCTCGGGCAACGTATCGGTGCCGATCGTGAACGCGCCGTCGGGGCAGAGGTGATAGGCCATGCTGGCAAGGTTGCGGCGGTCATCCGGCACCCAGCGCGGCGTGACGCCGAAGACGAAGCGGGCTGCTGTCACCCCGTTCTGGGCGGGCATCGGGGTCAGCGTCGTCCCATAGCCCAGCACGGTGCGCAGATAGCAGGGCAGGGTGGGAACGCTGCCGGTGCCCGTCGGCGGGAAGAAGGACAGCCAGGAGAGGTTGGGGTCGGGCAGCGTGCCGGGAAAATAGGCGAGATAGAGGTTGAAGCTCAGCCCGTTCTGACTGACCAGCGGCATGTCGAGCCGGTCGACGATGCCCGTGCGCTTGCTCAGTGTCGGGTAGCAGTAGCGCAGTCCGGCGGACAGCCGCTGGAACGCGTCGCTCTCCGATCCGCTGATCGCGAGTGTTGCGCCGACCGCGCCGATGCCGCTGCCCGAAAGCGGGATGAACGCGCTGCCGGTGCTGATCGGGAAGGCGCCCTGGGGAGCCAGGAAATAGCCGCCGGTGCCACCGATCGCGAGGCCATAGGTGTCGCCGGCGCTGCTCTGGTTCAGAGCCGCGCCTGCGGGCAAATACAGGCCATAGCCACCGCTGAGCCAGGTGACGGCACCCGCCACGGTCCAGTTGGTGCCGCTCGCGCGCGCCAGCAGCACATCGACCTGCCAATGATCGACCGGCAGATTGGGGTCGGCGATCCACGCCATTCTCAGCAGCCCGGCGGGAGACAGTGCGGGGATGATCTGCGCCAGCCCCGCCGCCATCGTCGCAATATCCGTCGGTGCGACCGCGCAGAACAGATAGACGCCGTCCGTGGCGCTCCATGCCTGATCCAGGGTGAGGCTGGTCTGGGGCAGCGTGTCGGGGGACCAGAAGCCCGCCCAGCCATGGGCCGCCGCCGGAGATAGCGCGTAGAGCGCCGATTCGGCCGCGGTCTGGCTATAGAGGGGCGCGGCGCTCACCGCTGTCAGCCGGCGATCGTGGTGAGGCTATCTCCATGCAGAACCGGCAGGTCCAGCGAGTCATTGGCGTAGCCGTAGAGCGCCAGCGCATCCCAGTCGAACCGCACCGGATAGGTCTCGCCGATGTTGCAGGCGGCGGTTGGATCCAGCACCACGGGGGCTTGTGAGCGCGCCAGGCGGATGCCCTGGACGGGTACCCCGGCCGATGCGGGCCGCTTGCCCACGCGATCCAGGATGTTGCCGACAGTGGTTCCCACAGGCACGACCAGTTCCGCGCCGTCGACGGTGATGCGCACGCAGACCCGGATCACCGATCGACCGCCAAAATAGGCCAGGGTCGCGGTGTTGCCGGTCAGGTTGTTCGCGGTGGTGAGGTTCGCGAAGCTGGTCGCGGCCGCCAGCGCGAAATTGGCTCCCGGCAAATTGCTTCCGGCTTGCCACGGCGTGGCGAGCGTTCCGGGCACGAAGATGCGATAGAATGGCCGGTTGAAGAGCGGGAAGAACAGGTCGGCCGCATCGGCGATCGGCTGTTCGGCGAAGGATTGCGGGTCGAATGTCGGCTGCGTCACCTTCAGCGCCTGTGTGGCCACGAGCTGGGTGAAGAACGCGTCGAAGCCAAGTTTCCAGTCGCTCGACGAGAGGTAGCTGGAAACATCGAGGTCGAAGGTCGGCCCGCCGGTAAAGCCGTTATCCGCCGCGCCCGATCCGGCTTCGTTGATATATTGATAGGGATTGGCGGCGACGCGAATGACCAGCCCCGGACGCAGATCGATGCTGCCGCCGCTGGTCGGATCGGTATTATAGCCATAAGCGTAGTAGAGGGTTTCGGCGAAGGTCTGGGGCATGATCCGCGCGATCGCCTGCTGGATCGTGGTGATGCCATAGGCCGAGACCCCGGCGGATTCGGCGTTCTTGAGGAACTGGACATAGTCCGTCTGGAGCTGGGTCCGGATTTCGGAGCTGTCGAAGGTCCAGGCTTCCGATGTGGCGCCTCCAGCGATCGTGAGCGCGAAGGGATATTGCGCGCTGCCCGTGCCGGTATAGGGCGCCAACGCGAACGGCCCGACGCTGGTCACGGTGCCGATCGTCACGCTCGAGCCGGCGAGCGCGGGCAGGTAGCAGGTCAACGCGGCGGACTGCGCGGCGACGGCGGTCATCGTCGTTTGCAGCGGCAGCGCGACGAGCGATGCGGGATAGACCGCCGGCGCGACGCTGGTCGAGCTGGGGGCGAGGTAATAGGCTGAATGGAATAGCGGAGCGGATAAAGAAGGGGCGCCCGTATCCGCGCCGAACACCGCCTGGACGACCAGTTCATAGGCTTCGGATGCGTTGCTGATCGTGATCGGGAAGGACAGGCTTGAGCTGCCCGCCGGGGCCGGCGCCTGGGTCACCGGCGCGGCGACGCTGCCCACGATCCGCAGGCTGACGATATAGCCCGTCGCGCCACTCACTTCCTGCCACGCGACCGAGGCGTCGACACCGTCGAAGTCCGATTCGGTGATGACAGGGATGGTCATCGGCACCGCGTGCGACGGCCCATAGGGGCCGGTGACCGCCACCTTGGCGGTCTGGCTGGCGATGGTGGTCGAGGCCGTCGCGGCGACCGACACCGTATAGTCGCCATCGGCGGACAGGGCCGATGTGAAGCTGTAGCTGGTGCCGCTCGGCGCGACGATCGGCGCGCCAGACGGGGTGCCGTTCAGGAAGAGCTGAACCAGATAGCCGTCCGACCCGACGACACCGCTCCAATTCACCGTGGCCAGCCCGGACACGGCGTCGACGCTGATGCTCTGGACCACCGGCGCCTGCGCGATGAGCGGCACGGTGGCGCTGGCCCCGAAGAGGTCGGGCGCGGTGAACGGCGCGGCCGTCAGCGACAGCCCCGAGGCCGAGGCCGCGACGGGGATCGCGGCGGCGAGGCCCGTAACGATCGCCGCGCTTGCCGCGGCTTCGTCACCCGACGCGCTGATCCGATAGCCGGCGGGCGTCGCGCCGCTGGGCGCGGTCCAGGTCGCCTGCGCGACGCTGCCGTCATAGCTGGCGGAGACCAGGGTCACGGGGGAGGAGGGGAGGCTGGCGCCCGGTGACGCGGGGCCGGTATCGGTGCCCGACAGACCCTGCAGGACGATGCTGAAGGTCGCGCCGGCGGCGAGCGTCGGCTGCACCTCGACCGAGGTACCGAACACGGTCGTTGGGCCGAACACGACGGTCGACGTGCTGTCGAGGATCGAGAGGCTGGCCGCGCTGAGGCCGGACGGATAGGCGATGGCGAGGCTGAGATCGCCGGCACCGCCCGCAGTGGCGGGCGCGGTGAAGGTTCCGCCAGTGACCTGTGGCGCGGCGGACAGCAATGTATGGGCGGGGCCGACCGGGCCGGTCGCGATCGGTGTGGCGCCACTGTCGGTCTGGCGCAGCATCACGGTCAGCGGCGCGCCATTCGCGACCAGCTCGGGCGACTGAGGCAACGTCAGGGTGGCGGTAACGGTCTGGCCGGAGATCGCCGGGGTCGACAGCGTGGCTCCCGACACCGGATTGCCGCCCGCCGCCACGGTGACGAGCAGGGTCGGCGCGCCGGCCGTCGCGCCGAAATTGTTGGGAAGCGTCAGCGCATATTGCGTGGGCGTGGTTCGGCTGTTCACCGCCGAGCTGATACGCGGCGGGACGACATAGAAATTCTGGTTGGTGACCGGCCCCTGCGAGAAGGCGACCTGGCCGGAAATCTGCCCCGCCTGTTCGGTCTGCGCATAGGGGAAGAAGGACAAGGTGAGGGGGAGGGCGGCGAGCCCGAGCGGGAAGTCGAGATCGAACGACGCGGTCTGCGCGGGGGTGCCCGAGGCGGTGGTGTAGAGGCCGGGATAGGGCAGGGTGGCGGTCTGCCACAGCGCCGAATTCGCGTCGTTGATCTGGGCCATGAACCCGTCGACCTGATAATCCTGCGTGGCCGTTCGCGACCATTGCAGCGTCACGCGCTCGTCATCGGTCGCAACCGCGACCAGCGGAACCGCGACGAACACCGCGAGCACCGGATCGGAGGGCGGGCCCAATACCGCACCGGTGCTGTCGACGGCCTGCACCGCCAGCCAATAGGGTACGTATTGCGTCAGCCCCTGCCCGCTGGGCACCTGGGTGGCATAGACCCAGCTACCCGTCAGGTTGGCGGTTGCCTTGGTGGGAGTGCCGACCGGGGTCTGCATCGGCGACGCCGTCGTCCCCGTGTAGAGCTGTATCTGGTACAGCGCCCCGGCCTGCAAACTGTCGGAGACCCAGGACAGGCTGAAACTCGGCTTCAGTCCCGATACCGTGCAGGTGACATTGGTGACATTAACCTGGACCAGCGTTGCCATGATCTGCCTCCCCCAAGCCTGTGATTAATGCTGCTCCAGCGCCGCCAGCAGCGGTTCTCCGGCGAGCGCCCGACGGTGGTTCTCGATATCGAGTTCCCAGCCGCGCAACCCGTCGCGCAGCGAGGCTTGCGCTTCATGCGCGAGCCGGGTGACGCCCGCTTTCTCGATCCGCGTCTGCATCCGATCGTCGCCGACGAAGATGCCTTCGGCGAGGAAGGCGGCATGGTCGGGGAACGCACCCGCGTCATCGATCAGCGTCAGGTTGAAGATGGCGCCGTCATAGGAAAGCTGCTCGACCGAGCGCACGGCATGATCGCCATCGCATTCGAGGAGCCGGTCGCTTGTGGTCAGGTCATATGCGGCCACCAGCCCCTTGGACGTTGCGATGGGATGGCCGTCGGTGACCAGCAGTTCGCGGCCGCTGTCGCTGACGATCCGGATCATCGGTTTGGCTTCGCGGCCGGTCTTGGTGGCGAACACGGTCATCGTCTCGCCGCCGGCGGTCTGCAGACGATCGCCCTGGACCACGTCCCGAACCGCCCGTTGCGATCCGTCGGCCATCGTGACCCGGGTCTCTGCGGCAAGGCAGCCCCAGTAGAAGATCAGCGAGTCGATAAAGGCGGTATTGATCGGCTGCTGGCCGACGATGTTGCCGCTCTGGTCGCTGGTCACGGTGATCGTCACCGGTGTGGAGCCGTTCATCTGCGCGATCAGGCTCATGTTGAGGAGCACCGTATCGCCCGACGTCCAGGGCGGTGGCGTCTGCTGGAAATCGGCGGGGTTGAAGGTCCAGGCGAGGCTCGACGGGGCCACCGTGCAGGATGCCGCGATGTTGCCGGGATAGGTGACGACGACGCCGCCGCCCGCCGTGGATCCGCCTTGCCGGATCAGCACGATCGACCCGGTGACCGCCACGGCCGGATTGAACTGGTCGGTCGGCTTCTGCGGCACGGCGGTGCCTGTAATGGTCAGCTCAAGATCAAGGTTCAGCGGGCTGGACCCGATATTGTAGCTGTAATCGGTGTCCTGCGGCGCCGGAGGGTTGGCGTAGCGGCCGAGCGCGACGGTGATCGAGCTGCCGGGGGGCGTTACCGAATGGACTGGATTGGTGACGGTGAGCGTGAGCGGCGGGACCGGTACCAGGTCCCCCGATAGCACGAACGGTACCGCCGAGGAGGTCGTGCTGTCCGAATAGTGACCGCTGAGCACCGCGGTGAGCGTATTGCCTGGCGTCACCTGCGTGCCGAGCGCGTTGGCGGCGACCGTATATTGCCCGTAGCCGGTGCCGGTGCCGATCGCGATCCGCTGGTCGTCCTGATAGATTTCCATCATGGAATCGATCAGCGTCGCGCCGTTCGGGATGGAGATCAGTCCCGCGGCGGTGATCGCGTCGGGATTGTTCGTGTCATAGTCGAACGTGCTGATCAGTGCGACGGGCTGGTAGGTCGCCGCAACCTCGGTCTGGGCGTTCAGCATCGGCCGCGCATGTTCGACGTCCTGCTGCGCCTGCCTGACCATATGATCGACCAGTTGGGCACGGCTTGGGAAGTTGGAGCCGAGCGGATGGCCGGCGAGATGGCCGAAGCGATCCATGAAAAACCGATGCTGCAGCGGATCGGACAGGTCGAGATACGCGAATTTCTGGTTCGGAATCAGCGCGCTTTCCTTGAGAAGGCCAAGGACATACTTCGTCGCGTCCAGTTGTTGTGCGGTCGGCGGCGGAACCGAACGGCCCCAATTGTCAGTGATAGGTACGATCTTTTCTGCAGATGCGGACATTATCAGTCTCCAGGTGAAGGAGTTGAGATATGGTACGCTAAAACTGATCGTGGAAAGCAGGGTCTGGACACGTCGCTGCTGGTAAAAGTTACGCTGTGCGCGACACTCTATCGAGTGTATTCTAAATTTATCTGATTGAATTTACAATATTGGTAAATTCACAAATATAATTTCCGAAATTCGACTTGTATGATCTGTTATCATGCTGTGAATGATTCACCATATGCGACGTTCTTGACGAAGCTCTAGTGTATGAAATTGATCATAGTCTGTTTTTCGACGCCTTGGCGATAGCAAGTTCTACCGAAACGGTGTGATCTTGAGCCGTTGGTCGAAACGGGCGGTCGACTTTGCGGAAGTCGACTACAGCATCTCCCCTCTTTTGGGTACGCTGGCGGTCAATTGGCGGGGGCAAGCGTGCCCAGCAGGGCGACCGCGAAAATGACGCCGATGGCCACGGTCGTTTCAAGCGCGATGCTGGCTCGCAGATGTCCCATGGCGGATGGTGAGGCGGTTTCCAGACGGGGTACCAGGCGCCAGCGATTGAGCGCCGCGAAGCCGAGCATCGCCGCGAACAGCGCCAGTTTGAGGCCGAGGGTACGGCCATAATCGGTGGCCGCGAGGCCAGGCAGCGCCTCTATCCCGCGATCGCCCAGAGATTGACGATGCCGCTGACGATCAGGACGCCGACGATCAGCGTTCCGGCGAAGGCGAACCGATGCAGCGCGGCGATCAGGTCGGCCGTGCCGATGCCTGAGCGGATGAGCGCGCGCAGCAGGAGCAGCAGGGTTCCCAGCCATGCCGAAGCGGCGATCAGGTGGAGAATGTCGAAGCCGCGATGAAGCAGGCCCAATCCGCCTTCGCTGGCACCGGCATGTCCGGTCCAGGCCAATGCCGCCAATGCCGCGAGTGCAAGCAGCGTGTGCAGCGCGCTTACACGCCGGGCGCGGGCCGCAGCGACGGCCAGAAGTACGAGCAGGCCGAAACGCACGACGCCCGACAGACCCGCCGGCGTCTCGATCGCGATGAAGCGCAGCATTTCCGCATCGAGAATGGCGACATCGCCGCCCGTCATCGCGAGCGCGGTGGTGAGCAGTTGCGCAATAGCGAGCAGCGCGCCGGCAATGGCGAGGCCCGCGATCAGCCGCGCGGATATCTCACCCGGCACGGTCCGTCGTGCACAGAGTGGCAGTCCCGCGAGGAGCAGCAGGTCAAGATAGACGAGAAAACGCAGCGCCACCGCCGCATCTTCACCTGCCGCCCACGCGATCACGTCAGTTGACTTTGAAGCTGTGCGTCCCGGTAATCCGATGGGTGTCGGCGCCCACGACATGCCAGTCGACACGATAGGTGCCCGCCGGAAGCGGCTTGGCGGAGGTCAGCACGATCGTGGTGCCGTCGCTGCCGACCGCTGCGCTGACGCCGGTCATCTTCATGTCGGGATGGTTGGCCATGCCCGGCATTCCGGTCATCGTCAGCGTCGCGCCGGACACCCGCGGAGTCAGTCGCTCGCTGAACTTGAGCACGATGCGCGACACGGCCTTGGCCGACGCGTTCGCGGCCGGGCTTGCCGAAACCAGCTTGGGATGGGCGGTGGCGATCGTCGGGAAGGCGAGGGTGACGATGGCCGCAAGCGATAGTGCGATTTTCGAGAAGACGCGCATATATTACTCCTTAGGGCTTACATGCTGGATACGCGGCCGAACGGCCAACCCCGCGAAATTTCAAGGGGAATGTTATTCAGTCGCGTAAGGATGACCGACGGAGACGATAAGATGGTTGCCGATATCGACGACAAATTGCGGGCGCTGGGTCAGATTCCCGGTCATCCCGCCCTCGACGGGATCGAGGATCGCGTGCTGGCGTCGATCGATGCGCGGCGTGCGGAGGCGGTCGGATCGCGCATGACCATGGGCCTTGCCGCCGGCGCGATGCTGATCGGCGCCATGAGCGCCACGCTGCCGTACAAGCCGGCGGTGGCATCGACCCCTGCGACCTTTGCCGATCCGGGCCCGCTTGCGCCCTCGTCGCTGCTGCTCGGTTCCGCGGAGCGATGATGAAGCGCAACCTGATCGTCGCGCTGATCGCGTTCGCGGCGGCGCTGCTCGGCGTGTTCGCGGGCCGTGCGCTCGCGCCGAAGCCGGAAGGGCGCGTCGATATCCATACCGTGCTGCATGATCGGCTGGATCTCGACGCGGATCAGGAGCGCAAGCTGCATGTGCTCGAGGGCGAGTTCGCCGTGCGCCGGCGCGCGCTGGAGGCGACGATGCGCGCGCACAACCGGCGGCTGGCCGAGGCGATCCAGGCGGAACATCGCAATGGCCCGGCGGTCGAGGCCGCGATCGATGCGACGCATGTGACGATGGGCCAGCTTCAGAAGGAAACCCTCGCGCATGTCTTTGCGATGCGCGGGTTGCTTCGACCGGATCAGGCACGGATTTTCGATGAGGCTGTGACCAAGGCGCTGGTCGAAGAACAGCAGTGACCCCTCCGGAAGCGGAAAGCGACGGCGAATTGGCGGCGCGATCCATCGCGGGCGATCAGCGCGCGTTTGCCCTGATCGTGGGCCGTCACAAGCAGTTTCTTTATGGCTTGATCGCGCGTCTGGTCGGCAACCCAGACGACGCGCTCGATTTGGTGCAGGAGGCGTTCGTGTCCGCGCATGCCGCGCTCAAACGCTATGATCGCGATCGTCCGATGCGGACCTGGCTGGCGCGGATCGCGATCAACAAGGCGCGCGACTGGCGACGCAAGGAGCGCGTGCGCGCGGTGCTGCGCAGCGTCCTGCCGCTGGGTGACGCGCCGGATGTCGCCGCCGATCAGGTGCCGGTGGACCAGCAGGTTGCCGACCGCGCCGAACTGGACGAGGTGCGCGGGCAGATCGCGCGGATGCCGGCGAAGCTGCGCGAAGTTCTGGTGCTGCGGACGATCGAAGGCCTGCCGCAACTGCAGGTCGCCGAGATGCTGGGGATCAGCGAGAAGTCGGTCGAGACCCGGCTTTATCGCGCGCGGCGGCACCTTATCGAACGCTGATTTCCGGCCGGACTATCGGCGATATCGGGAAAATTCCGCCATTTCGATGTGAGGGGTTTGGGCTGCCCTGGCGTAGAACCGGGTAACCAACGGAGTTTCGAGAGCCTCATGAATTCGACAATTGACCGGCGGCAGTTGCTGCGCGGCGCCGGGGTCGGCGGCAGCGCGCTGGCGCTTTCCGCCTGGATGCCCGCCTGGGCCCAGACCAATTCGCCGGGCCTTGTCCGTGATCTGCCCGTTGTGTCGGGCGAGGACATCCGGCTGAAGATCGCGCACCAGATGCTGACGATCGACGGCAGGCAGGGGCATGCGATCGGCATCAACGGCACGGTTCCCGGCCCGCTGGTTCGCCTGCGCGAGGGGCAGACGGTCCGCCTGCACGTCGAGAATGCGCTGGACGAGGACAGCTCGATCCACTGGCACGGGCTGATCCTGCCCTTCCACATGGACGGCGTCCCCGGCGTCAGCTTCCCCGGCATCAAGCCGCGATCGACCTTCACCTATGAATTCCCGATCGTTCAGTCCGGCACCTATTGGTACCACAGCCATTCGGGGCTGCAGGAGCAGATGGGGCATTATGGCCCGATCGTGATCGATCCCGAGGGCGTCGATCCGATCGTTTCGGACCGTGAGCATGTGATCGTGCTGTCCGACTACAGCTTCATGCACCCGCACAAGATCTTCCAGAAGCTCAAGCAGATGGGCGGCTACTTCAACCAGCAGAAGCTGACCGCGACCGATGGCGAGCCGATGTCGATCAAGGACCGGATGGAATGGGGCCGGATGCGGATGGACCCGACCGATGTCGGCGACGTGACCGGATCGACCTACAGCTTCCTGATCAACGGGCATGGGCCACGCGACAATTGGACCGCGCTGTTCCGGCCCGGCGAGCGGGTGCGTCTGCGCTTCGTCAACGCGTCGGCGATGACGACCTTCAACGTCCGCATCCCGGGGCTGAAGATCACCATCGTCCAGTCCGACGGCCTGCCCGTCCGTCCGGTCGCGGTGGACGAGTTCCAGATCGCGGTCGCCGAAACCTATGACGCGATCGTCGAGCCGGTCGATGATCGTGCCTACACGCTGGTCGCGGAAAGCGTCGATCGGTCAGGCATGGCGGTGGCTACGCTAGCGCCCCGGCCCGGCATGACGGCGGTGGTGCCTCCGCTGCGCAAGCGCCCGCTCGCCACCATGACAGACATGGGCATGGGCGGAATGGACCATGGCGGCGGCGGGACGGCGGGTGGATGTACCCCCGAACATGCCGCGATGGGCCATTGCAAGATGCCTGAAACCGGCGATCATGCGGCGGCGGCACCGGCTGCGCCGATGAAGCACGGAATGCGCGACTTTTCGGTTGCGCCGGGGGTGAAGAAAACCCCGACCGTCCAGTCGATCTCACCGATGCCGGTCGACCGGATGGGCGATCCGGGGCAGGGGCTGGCCGATGTCGGTCATCGCGTACTGACCTATCGCGACCTGGTAGCGGTCGAGCGCAACCCCGACATTCGCGCGCCGGAGCGGGCGATGCGCATCCACCTGACCGGCAACATGGAGCGCTATATGTGGGCGTTCGACGGCGAGAAGCTGTCGGAGGTGAAGGCGCCGATCCCGTTCCTGGAGGGGGAGCGCGTGCGCGTGACCCTGGTCAACGACACGATGATGGGCCACCCGATCCACCTGCACGGGCATTTCTTTGAGCTGGTGACGGGGCATGGCGACTATGCGCCGCGCAAGCATACGGTGAACGTCCAGCCGGGCGGCACCGCGACCTTCGACTTTACCGCCGACGCGGTCGGCGACTGGGCCTTCCATTGCCATATGCTCTACCACATGCACGCCGGGATGATGCAGGTCGTGACGGTGCGTCCGCGGGAGGACGCGGCATGATCCGGGGTCTTTCGATCGGCGTGGCGTTCGGCGCCCTTGTCGTGGCGGTGCCGGCACTGGCCCAGGCGCATGACGGGCATGGCCAGCATGGCGCTTCGCCGGCGCCCACTGCCGCGCCGAAGCCCGCTTCCGCAGCACCGGGCTGTACGCCCGAACATGCCGCGATGGGGCATTGCAAGATGCCGGAACCGGCCCCTGCGGCGCCGGCTTCGAGCGGCTGTACTCCCGAGCACGCCAAGATGGGGCATTGTACGATGCCCGAGACGAAGCCGGAGACGCCGCCCGCTGCGGCCGATCCCGACTGCTCCCCCGAGCATGCGAAAATGGGGCATTGCACGCCCAAGACCAGTGCGGCCGACGACTCGGCTGTCGGGACAGCCCTGCCAGCAGGCGACGCCCCCGCACCGCGCCCCGTCGCCGCCAACTATGCCGATCGGGTGTGGGACAAGGGCGACATGCAACGGTCGCGCGACGCACTCCGCCGCGAGCATGGCGGGGGCAATTTCAGTCAGATCATGCTCGATCTGGCCGAGGTGAAGATCGCCGAGGGCCATGAAGGCTACAAGTTCGAGGGCAGCATCTGGTATGGCGGCGATATCAATCGCTTCGTCTTCAAGGCTGAAGGCGAGGGCGAGTTCGGCGAGGCGATGGAGGGCGCCGAACTGACCGCGCTCTACAGCCGCGCGATCGACCCCTATTTCAACCTCCAGGCCGGTATCCGCCAGGACGTCGGCGCTGGTCCGGAACGAACCCATGCGGTGATCGGAGTTGAAGGTCTTGCGCCATATTGGTTCGAGGTGAGCGGCTATCTCTATCTGTCAAACAAGGGTGAAGTGACGGCGAGCTTCGCGGGCGAGTATGACCAGCGGTTGACGCAGCGGCTGATCCTTCAGCCCAAGGTGGAGTTCGATCTGTCCGCGCAGGATATGCCGGAGCTTGGTATCGGATCGGGGCTGACCGGCGCCGAATTCGGCCTGCGCCTGCGCTATGAATTCGCGCGCGAGTTCGCGCCCTATGTCGGCGTCGTCCACGAAACCAAGTTCGGTCGCACTGCGGACTATGCTCGCACCGGCGGAGGCGACGCGTCGTCGACCAACGTCGTCATCGGGGTGCGCGCCTGGTTCTGATCCGCGACCTGGCGCGCGTCTAGCCGGCGGTTTCCCGCCAGCTGCCGGGCGCCAGATCGTCGAGGGTCCAATCCCCTATGCGCCAGCGTACCAGGCGTAGCGTCGGGTGGTCGATCGTAGCGGTCATCCGACGCACCTGGCGGTTGCGGCCCTCACGGATCGTCAGGCGCAGCCAGCAGTCGGGCACTGTCTTGCGGAAGCGCACCGGCGGGTCACGTGGCCAGAGCTGCGGCGGATCGATCCGCTCGACCTCGGCAGGCAGCGTCATGCCGTCCTTGAGCCGCACGCCACGGCGCAGCTGGCCCAATGCGGCATCGTCCGGCTCGCCCTCGACCTGAACCAGATAGGTCTTGGGGGTCTTGAACCGCGGGTCGGCGATCCGCGCCTGCAGCCGTCCGTCGTCGGTGAGCAGCAACAACCCCTCGCTGTCGAGGTCGAGCCGTCCGGCCGGGTAGACGCCGGGGAGGTCGATAAACGCCGAGAGGGTCGGTCGCGGCGTGGGGTTGCGCGCATCGGTGAACTGGCAGAGCACGCCATAGGGTTTGTTGAACTGGATCAGCCGCGCCATGCCGAGGCCTTAGCGGCAATGTCGGGGTTCGTCCTCCCTTCCATGCGCCGGCGGGGAGCGGTTCCCGCCGTTTCACATAAGACCGGTCCGGAACGGGTCGAGTGTGGTTTCCGATAACAGCTTCATATGATTTGGATTTCTTTGCATCCGGCGCATGTGGGCTCCACGGTGGATACCAAAGTCGATGCAACGGTGCCTGCTGACCCCCGCGGCCGCGCGATAGAGCCATGATCTTCGCCAATGGCTCCGGAACGGATGCACATCCACCGACGTTCCCGAAATGATCGTCTAGTGTTCCCCCGCAGCGCAAAGCGGTGGGAACGTAAGATGCGGCTCGCGAATCATCTCTTCTATGGCGACAATCTGGATGTGCTGAGCGCGCATTTCCCGGACGAGAGCGTTGACCTCATCTATCTCGACCCGCCGTTCAATTCGAACGCCAACTACAATATCCTGTTCCGATCGCCCACGGGGGCGGAGGCGGACGCGCAGGTCGAGGCGTTCGAGGATAGCTGGCACTGGAACGACAGCGCCGAGCATGCATTCGATCAGGCAATGCAGAGTGGCTGCACGCGTGCCTTCGACCTGCTCAACGCGATGCGCGGCTTTCTGGGCGAGAACGACATGATGGCGTATCTCGCGATGATGGCGATCCGGCTGATCGAGCTGCACCGCGTGCTCAAACCGACGGGCAGCCTCTATCTCCACTGCGACCCGACCGCGAGCCATTATCTCAAGCTGCTGGCGGACGGCGTGTTCGGCGCCGACCGGTTCCGGAACGAGATCACGTGGAAGCGTACTTCGGCGCACAGCGATGGCGGGCGTTATGGGCGCAACACCGACACCATCCTCTTCTATTCCAAGGGGGCGAAGCCGATGTGGAACCCGCAATTCACACCCTATGATCGTGAGTATGAAGCGCGCTTTCGCCACAGCGACACCGATGGGCGGCTGTGGATGGACGATAATCTGACCGCCAAGGGGTTGTCGGGCGGCGGTTATCATTATGAGTATAAGGGGGTGCATTCCTATTGGCGGATGCCGCTCGAGACGATGGAGCGGCTGGACGCGGAGGGGCGTCTGCATTTCACGCGCAATGGTGGCGGCATCCGGCTGAAGCGCTATCTGGACGAGGCACGCGGGCTGCCGGTGCAGGCATTATGGACCGACATTCCGGCCATCAACTCACAGGCGCAGGAGCGGCTGGGCTATCCGACGCAGAAACCGATCGCGTTGCTCGAGCGGATCATCGCCGCCTCATCGAATGAAGGCGATCTGGTGCTCGATCCCTTTTGCGGCTGCGGGACGGCGGTTCATGCCGCGCAGAAGATGGGGCGGCGCTGGGCGGGAATCGACGTGACGCATCTGGCGATCAGCCTGATCGAGCGGCGGATGAAGGCCGCGTTTCCGGGGGTTGCGCTGAATGTGGAGGGCACGCCGCGCGACCGAGCCTCGGCAGAGGATCTGGCGCGGCGCGATCCGTATCAGTTCCAATGGTGGGCGGTGTCGATGATCGATGCTGTGCCCTTTGCGGGGCGCAAGAAGGGACCGGACGGGGGCATCGACGGGATCATCTACTTCAAGCCCGAACGGCAACGGACGGCCAAGGCGCTGGTATCGGTCAAGGGTGGCGAGCATGTCGGGGTGAAGGTGGTGCGCGATCTTCATTCGGTGATGGAGCGCGAGAAGGCGCCGATCGGCGTGATCGTCAGTCGTGCGCCGCCCTCCGCGCCGATGCTGCGCGAGGCTGCGGCGGTGGGACGGTTTCACTCCGAAGCCACCGGGCGAAGCTATGCGCGGATGCAGATCCTGACCGTGGATGAGTTGTTCCACGGGCGCCGTCCCGATATTCCGTTGGTCGATCCCACCGCGGCATTCCGCAGCGCGCCGCGGGAGGCGGGAGCGGCGCAGGCGCAACTGCTCTAGCCCGCTTCCCATTCGCTGCGGGGGTCCGTAAACCCGCCGGCGATGACGGGTTCTCCTCCCCAGCCGATCCCGGCCGCGACGCTGATCGTGATGCGTGAGCGCGAGTCCGGCGCACCCGAACTGCTGATCGTCGAGCGATCCGCGGCGATGCGTTTCGCGGGCGGGGCGCTGGTGTTCCCGGGCGGTCGCGTCGATCCGGGGGATGTCGCGCTGGCGGCGTTGCATGATGGCGACGCTGATGACCTCGCGGCCCGGATCGCGGCAATCCGCGAAACGATCGAGGAGGCGGGGCTGGCGATCGGGGTGTCGGGGTTGTCCGACAGCGAAGCTGCGCGGGCGGCTCTCTATGCGGGGTCACCGGTTGGTGAGGTGCTGGCCGGGCAGGCGCTGGACCTCGATGCGCTGGTACCCTTTGCGCGCTGGCTGCCACCGGAAGATGTCGCGCACAAGGTGTTCGATACGCGCTTCTATTTGGCGAAACTGCCAAGGGGAGCGGAGAGCGCCGCCGCTGTCGACGGGAATGAGAATGTGCGGCTGTTCTGGGCCAGCGCACAGGATGTTCTCGACATGGCCGACAGGGGCGAGGCCCGGATCATCTATCCGACGCGGCGCAATCTGGAGCGGCTGGCGCAGTTCGGAAGCTTTGCCGAGGCGGCGGCCAACGCACGCGCGCATCGGGTCGAGCCGATCACGCCCTGGATCGAGGTACGCGCCGGTGAAGAGCGGCTCTGCATTCCGGAGGGGCTGGGCTATCCCGTGACCTCGCAGCCCGCGAAGATGGCATCCCGCGCGTGAAGTCGCTGCGTAGCACCACCGTGGCGATCGTGCTGGCGGCATTGGCGTTGGCCCTGCTGCTGCTGCTCTATGCGGCTGTGAGGGATCGGCCGGAGGATCTGCCCTGGACCGATCTCGATCTGCGCCAGCCGATCGGACTGTTCACCGGGCGCAAGCTGGCGGCGCTGACCGATGATTTTCCCGCGTGCCGCAAGGCGTTGGACAAGGCGGGGGTGCGCTACACCGCGTTGGCGCCGCTGAGCGAGGAGAATGGCAAGTGCGGCTATGAGGATGCGGTGCGGTTCCGGTCGGGCGGCGCGCGACGGATCGGCCTTGCACCCTCGGACCTTGGCATGTCCTGCCCCGTCGCCGCGGCGCTGACGGTTTGGGAATGGGAAGTGGTTCAGCCGGCCGCGCAACGTCACTTCGGACAGAAGGTCGCCGAGATCGAGCATTTCGGCAGCTATAATTGCCGCCGGATGTACAATCGCGAAGGTGCCAGCTGGAGCGAGCACGCGACCGCCGATGCGGTGGACATCGCGGCATTCCGCCTGGCCGACGGGACGCGCATCACCCTAGTGGGCGATTGGGAGGGCAAGGGGTCGAAGGCGCGGTTCCTGAAGGATGTTCGCGACGGGGCGTGCGGGACATTCTCGACCGTGTTGTCGCCCGATTACAATGCCGCGCACCGCGACCATTTCCACCTGGATCAGGCGAAACGGATGTGGAGGGTGTGCCGTTAGAGGGGAGCGGGCTGATGCCGTGTCCCGCGCAAGCGGGAACCAGTTCAACCCGGCATCGGCTCCGTGCCGACCTTCTCCACCCATTGCGGGAAGAAGGCGGGCTGACGGTTCGACCAGCCCGACGCGGTCGCCGCCGCTTCGCTGATCGACTGGAGCAGCTTGCGCCGGAGATCCGGATGGAGATGCGGAAGCGCTGCAGCCGCGCAGAAGGCGGCGGGTAGCCACGGCCGCACTTCCGCGCCGACCAGTCGCTCATAGAGGAAGCGATAGGACGAGAAGCTGGTGAGCCGGCTCTGGCTCAAATCGAAGGCGGAAACGGTGATGAGCGGGGCCATGAACGGCTCCATCGCATCGAGTCCGCTGTCGTCGGGGATCAGCGCACGGATTTCAGGGAGGCGGTCGTACATATGCGCCTGGGCACGGATGCTGGCGGCTTCGACCACGTCACGGGACCAGCGCTCCATCGCATCGGTGCGATCGAGGCCGATGTCGAGCGCGCGGCGGATGTAACGCTGCGTCGCTGCGGCAAAGCCCGCGAACTCCTTCATCTCGGCCAGCGTCATCGCGCCTTCGGCCGGTTTGCTACGTGCGCTCATTCTCCTTCACTCCCACCCACTTTACTCCTTGCGACGGATGATGCCCTAAGATGGTTAACACCAAGCTTAACCCCGCGTCGTCCGTCGTTCAGACAAGGAATCACAGAAGGTTTTGCGTTGCAACAAGGCTTGCGACGAACGGAAGGCGGGCGGCGGAAACGGATTCGGGGCGCGACATTCGAGCAACAAATTGCGGTGAGTGGCGTAACGATCGGCTCGACAGCACGGGATTTGGTCGGATTTCGCTCTCCGAAGCTGAACAAAATGTCAGTCATCGCCGCGACGACACGATTCATCGGATAAGCGGCGCGACGGGCTAGGCTGGCCGGAACCGATCTGCCACCAACCCTTCAACGAGATTCGGGGTCGAAGGGGGCCATCATGACAGCCAAGGTTATCGCAGCGCGATTCGCGCTGATGGCAGCGCTTTGCCTGGCGACGATCGCTCCCGCGAACGCGCAGTTCTGGCAGTGCGCCCCCTATGCCCGCATGATTTCCGGCGTTCAGATCTTTGGTAACGCACACACCTGGTGGAGCCAGGCCGAGGGCCGCTATGCGCGCGGCGACGAGCCGGTGGTCGGCTCGGTCATGTCCTTCGCGTCGACCCAGCGCATGCGCCTTGGCCATGTCGCGATGGTGTCGAAGGTGATCAGCGACCGCGAAGTGCTGCTGACCCACGCCAACTGGTCGCGCCGCGGCGGGATCGAGAAGAATGTGGTCGCGATCGACGTGTCCGAGAAGGGCGACTGGAGCCGCGTCAAGGTCTGGTTCGCATCGAACGGCGGCCTTGGCACCTCGACCTACCCGGTCAACGGCTTCATCTACACCGGCAAGACGCCGAAGCTGGAGCGCGACGAGGATGTGTTCGGCGGCGTGACGATCGCGTCGGTCGATCTCGAGAAGTTCGGGATCACCACCTCGCTCCAGAAGTAAGGCGGCGCCAGCTTCCGGACTTTGTCATCGTCCCGGCCCTGAGCTATTCTGATCAGGCGGGAAGGCGATCAGAGACGGGAGCGGACCATGGCGGTTGCAAAAGTCATCGAAGTCATTTCGAGCTCGACCGAGAGCATCGAGCACGCGATCCGCGACGGTGTCGCGAAGTGCGGCGAGACCGTGGACAATATCGAAAGCGTCTGGGTCAAGGACACCAAGGGCGTCGTTCGCGACAACAAGGTCGTCGAATGGCGCGTGATCCTGGCGGTGACGTTCGTGGTCCGCTAGCGGCGCCCGCCGGCATCAGGCCGGGGTGAAGGTCATCGCCAGTCCGTTCATGCAATAGCGCTTGCCGGTCGGACGCGGGCCGTCGTCGAACACATGGCCAAGATGTCCGCCGCAGCGGCGGCAGATCACTTCGGTGCGCGGTATGCCGATCGCATAGTCGGTGCGGGTACGGATCGCGTCCTTGAGCGGTGCGTAGAAGCTCGGCCAGCCGGTGCCGCTATTATACTTGGTCCGCGAGCTGAAGAGCGGGAGCGCGCAACCGGCGCAGGCGAACACGCCCTCGCGCTTTTCCTTGTCGAGCGGGCTGGAATAGGGCCGCTCGGTCGCTGCCTGCCGCAGCACCCGGTATTGCGCGGGACTCAAGCGCTTGCGCCATTCCGCATCGGTCAGGGTGAATTCGAACCGCTGCGCCGCCTGTGACTCAGGTGAGGAGCAGCCGATGACAACGGCGATTCCGCCGGCGCCGGTGAGGGCAAGGAAGAGACGGCGACTGACGGGCATGGCAGCGTCCTTTTCACGGCTTCAGAAGAGCTACGCAGGAAGATGGGAAAAGGTTACGCTTGGCGCAAATGGCGGGCGCGGTTCACCGCCCTGAATGCCTGGTTGGTCGAGGGGGCGTGGCTGGCCCGCGAACAAATTCTCTGCGGTTGACAGTCACGTGTATTGCTTATGTAGTACACGCCACTGTCAATCGGGGGATTCATGAAGCTGCTAAATGGGTTCCACTTGACCGGCCTTCTCGCTGTGACCGGATTGCCGATGACGTTTCCGGCCCACGCGATGTCGTCGAAGGGGGACCCCTATCGCGCCTATCTGGCGGAGTGTCACACCAAGCATGTTTGCAATGGCACCTATCTGGTGGCCCGGAAGGGCAAGACAGTTTTCGCGGGTGCCTTTGGTGATGCGGGGGATCAGGCACGCACGCCGCTGACGGTCGATAGCGCTTTCGACATCGGGTCGATTTCCAAGCAGTTCACGGCCTTCGCCGTGCTTCGCCTTGCGGCGGAAGGGAGGCTTGCGCTCGACACGAGGGTCGTCAGCTACCTCTCTGATTTTCCTTATCCCGATGTGACCGTCGCGCAGCTTATGTCGCATAGCTCCGGCCTGCCCGATGCGATGCCCTATTATACGAAGCTCCTGCGGGAGGGCGGCGGCAAGCCACCCGTCACGGGTGCCGATATCGTTTCAGTGTTGGCTGAGACCCGCATGCCCGTCATCGCGGCTCCGGGCGCTCAGTTCAAGTACAGCAATACGGGCTATATGGTGCTCGCGGTGCTGGTGGAGCGTGTGTCGGGTATGCCCTTCGCGGTGTATCTGGAGCGTCGTTTCTTCAAACCGCTCGGGATGAAGAGCACCCTGTTGCCCATTCCGGGTGGGAAGCGCGAGATTCGCGGTCGCGCCTTCGGCTTCGTGCCGGCCGCCGTTGGCGGTCGTCGCGCTTTGGACCAGATTCCAGGTCTCTTCATGCGCGGCGCTGGGGGGATTTACTCGACGGTGCCTGATCTGCTGCGCTGGCAGAACGCCGTTACCGCCGGCCGCGTGGTGCCGCGCCGCTGGGTGGCGCTTGCGCGGGCGCCCACGCGGCTGTCGGATAACAGCACGATCCCCTATGGCTTGGGGCTGGGTCTCAAGCCCGATGTTGCAGGGGCCGCACGGATATCGCACGCGGGCCATTGGCGCGCCTTCAAATCGGACCTCTCATGGTATCCCGGCGGGGACGTGACCGTCATTCAGCTCACCAACAACGGCGAGGACGACAGTGTCGACGCCAATGCCGCCGCGCTGGCAATGATCGCGGTTGGCCGCAAGCCGCCGCCCTTGCGAGAGCCGATCGTGTGGGAGCTGGCCAGACGAGTGGCGGATGCGACCGCGCTCCACAGCTGGTTCACGGAAGAACGGGCGCGCGAACCGCGGCGTTACGACATCCAGGAAAGCGCACTCAATGCGCTGGGTTATGCATATTTGCAGCGGAAGGAACCCATCCACGCCGTCAACGTGTTCGCACTCGCCACGGAGGCCTTCCCCCGATCGGCGAACGCGTTCGACAGTCTCGCGGATGCTCAGGAAGCCGCCGGCGATATCCGTGGTGCTTATGAAAGCGTGCAATCAGCCGCGAAACTGGAACCGGGTTCGGCGTCTCATGGCAAGCGCGCCGCGAAGCTGAGGGCGCAGTTGAGGTAGTCGGATCGCGGCATTGCCCGCTCGCCGGATTCGGTAGATCAACGCTGGGTCTGGAAGGGTGAATCGATGGATGGAGAGTCACGCAGGGCGCGTGCGGCTGACGGGAAGCCCAGCGGCCTTCGCCAATTTGTGGACCTTGAGCGACAGCGCGCCTGGCTGGATGGCGAGATCGATCTGTACGACTTTGGCGAGCGTTCGGAGAATCTGGAGCACCGCTTCAAATACGCCGCGCGCTTCGACAAATTGTCACGCAGGCCGCAAGCCGAGGACGTGCTGGAAATCCTCGGCCGCTATGGCCGGACGTGCATCCCGGTGCCGCGCCAAACCGAACGCGATTACTGGTCGGTCTCGTGCCTGCCCTCGACCTCGGACAAGCCGTTGGTGCGAGTCAACGCAAGCTGGATGGAACTGTTCACCCTCTATGCGGACGGGGACGGCATACGATCCCGTTTCATCCTGCACCTATCGGATTTCACGATGGACGGCTCAGCGCTGCAGCACCAGTTGGACACCGACTTTCTCGACAGCTGCGTCGCGACGCCGGGCGATATCGGCTGGTTCTTCCCGCGCGGCGCCGACATGTTCGGGATCAAGGTCCGTGGCGCCGCGTCGGTCCGCGAATTCATGGCTTCGCCTCGCGCGTTGCGTGCGATCCGCAGATTCAACCTCACGCATATGAACCGCGGCCGGAACGCCTATCAGGCGAGCCACAGCTATAGCGTGGCCGACCATATGCTCGAAGCCTGAGGCTCCCCTCAGTAGCGGCTGAGTTCCACCGGCATCGCCTTGTAGCCATGGACGAAGCACGCGGAGACCCGCTTGGGCTCGCCCAGGACATTGGGCCGCAGCCGGCGCTTCGCCATCTCCTCCATCAACACGCCGATCTGCAGCTCCGCCAACCGCGCGCCGACACAGCGATGGATGCCGTGCCCGAAGGCGAGATGGCGCCGGGCATTGGCGCGATCGACGATGATGTCGTCGGGCCGTTCGAACACGCTCTCGTCGCGGTTGGCCGACAGGTACCAGAGGACGAGCTTGTCGCCCTCAGCGATCTTCTGTCCCATCAGCTCGGTATCCTGCGTCGCGGTGCGGCGCATATGCGCGAGCGGGGTCTGCCAGCGGATGATCTCCTGCGTGGCGTTAGGGATCAGTTCCGGGTTCGCTTCCAGCTTGGCGCGTTCCTCCGGAAACTGCTCGAGCGCCCAGGCATAGGCGCTCATCGAATTGCGCGTGGTATCATTGCCGCCGACGATCAGCAGGATGAGATTCCCCAGGAATTCCATCTGGTCCATCTCGGCCATCGCGTCCGAATGGATCATCATCGAGATCAGGTCGGGCGTCGGCTCCTTGCCGACCTTGCTATTCCACAGCGCGCCGAATTCGGCGGCGCATTGGAACAGGATGTTGCGGCGCTCCTCCTTGCGGACGGGATCCTTGGCGATCTCGATATCGCCGGCCCAGTCGGACCAGTAGGTGAGCTTGCGGCGCTCTTCCCACGGGAAATCGAACAACAACGCCAGCATTTGGGTCGTCAGTTCGATCGAGACGCGATCGACCCAGTCGAACGTCTCGCCGACGGGAAGCGAGTCGAGAAGCTCTCCGGTACGTGCACGGATGTCGCCGCTCATCCGCACCATCTCGCTCGGCGTGAAGGCGGGCGCGACGGTACGGCGCTGGCCGGTATGTTTGGGCCGGTCCATCGCGATGAACATCGGCATCTTGATGTCTTCGGGCATCAGGTCGGCGACGGTGATCCCACCGGCCTGCGACGAATAGAGATCGGGGAGCGACTCCACCTCGACGATCGGCTTGTAGGACGAGATTGACCAATAGGGGCCGAACGCGCTGTCATGGCACCGATAGACCGGCGCGTCCGCACGCAGCCGCCGAAAGGGCTCGTGCCACAGATCGTCGCGATAGAGTTCCGGCCGGGTGACGTCGAGCGGATCGACTGCGGGCTCGGCGGCTAGGGTGGCCATGGCTTTACTCTCCCGGACATTGTTTTCCGGGAGAGTGGCTCAACTTACAGCTTTGTCAATAGTGCTGCGATGGGTCGTCAGCCAACCGTTCTCTTCCGCAAACGCAGCCCCGGACTGCCCGACTGAAGCACGCCACGGCGGAACAGCCGGGCGGCAACGGTGACGGTGATCGCGACCCACAATGCCTGCCAACCCAGCGCGAGGATATGCGGCCAGATCTCCGGCGAATTGGCGGCACGGGCGACCATCGCGAAAGGCGAGCTGAACGGGAAGGCGGCCGCCGCCATGGCAAGTCCGCTGTCTGGGCTGAGCGCGGTCGCCGAGGCGAGGCCCCACATCGCGACCTGGAAGATGGTGATCGGCAACGACATCATCTGCAGTTCGCGCTGGGTGGATGCCTGTGCGCCCAGCCCCAGGAATACCGCGCCGAGCAGCATGTACGAGGTCACGAAATAGGCGAAGAACAGCAGACCGAACATCGGCAACCCGACCGCCGGCCCGACATCGATGAACGCGGTAGCGAGCCCGGACGGCAACAGGGTGCCGACATTGACGACAATCGTTCCCCAGAAGCCGAGGAACAGCAGCGCCACGCCGAACATGCCGACCAACTTGCCGAAGAATACGCTTTCGAGCGGCACGGCCGCGGCGAGGATTTCGATCACCTTGTTCGACCGTTCCTCGGCCATGGTGCCGACAACCTGGCCCGCGAGCAGCAGGCTGATCATGAACAGGGCGGTGGTCGCGAAGAAGGCCGCTTGACCTTGACCGCCAGCGGAGGTGCCGGCGCGCGCGATGACAATCTTGGTGGCCTCGCTGAGCGGAGCGGCGGTGCCGGCACGCTGGGCGCGCAGCACCTGATCGGCGAGCGCGGCGAGATAGGTGGCGGACCGGGTACCGTTGATGCTGTGCAGGATCTGCGGCCTGTCGAGCGGCCCGTACATCACCGCATAGGTATCGCTTTCCTTGCGCTCGAACATCGCGCGGCCTTGCGCCTCGGGATTCGCGCCCGGTACTTCGATCAGCAGCCGAGGCGGTTGCTCGACAGTGCGGAACATGGTGCGCAGCTGGCGATCGGCCGCGACCGCCATGCGTGCCTGATCGCCACTGGCGAGCAGCACGATCCGTGCCTTGTCGTCGCCGCTCTTGCTGATCGACGCCGCGCCGACGCCGCCGATGGCACCAAATCCGACCATCATTAGTGGTGCGAACAGAAAGAGCAGGAAGGTGGGCGTGAACACGGTCGCAACGAAATCGCGGCGAGCGATGGTCAGCGTCTGGCGGACCAGGCGGGCGAGGCTGCTCATGGCTGCGCCTCCGCCTGTGCCGCTTCGGCTTCGGCGAGCGCCTTGGCCCCGACGATGCGGACGAACACGTCGTGGAGGCTCGGCCGTTCGATCGACAGGCCCGAAATACCGTAGCCGGCGTCGATCAGCTTCACCAAGGTCCCCTCGATGCCTTCGTCCGGCAGTGTGAAGCGCCAGCCGTCGCCATCGGGCGCCGCGTCGGCAGGGAGCAGCGCGCGGATGCCGTTATCGGGATGATGCGGGACATAATGCGCCTTGAAGGGCAGGGTGGCGCGCGCATCGGCAACCGTGCCTTCGAAGCGCACCTTGCCGCCCGCGATGATCGCCAGCCGGTCGCACAGCCGCTCGGCATGCGCCATGACATGGGTGGAGAAGAGCACGGTGGCGCCGCGATCGCGCTCGGCCAGGATCAATTTCTCGAGCCGCTCCTGATTGACCGGATCGAGGCCCGAAAAGGGCTCGTCGAGCACGAGCAGGTCTGGCTGATGGACGACCGAACCGAGCAACTGGACAAGCTGGGCCATGCCCTTGGACAGCTTGCGAATCTTCTGGTCGGTGGCGTGGCCAAGTCCGGCGGCTTCCATCAGCTGCACCGCGCGGGTGCGGCCGGTGCGCCAGTCGAGCCCACGCAGCGCGCCCATGAAGGCGATCGCCTGAGTCGTCTTCATCGAGGGATAGAGGCCGCGTTCCTCGGGGAGGTAGCCGACATGGTCGCTTACCTCGCGCGGGCGATCATTGCCGAGCAATGTGCGTTCGCCGTCATCGGGTTCAATGATGCCGAGCAGCATGCGCAGCGTGGTCGTCTTGCCTGCGCCATTGGGGCCGAGTACGCCATAGATCATGCCCTTGGGCACCGCGATATCGACGCCATCCACCACGCGGCGGTTGCCGAAACGCTTCACCAGCCCGGTGGCGCTGACCGCCAGATCGCTACTCAACAAAATTCCCCTCACTAGCGGGAGCCGTGGTAGCGGGGGGTGATGCACGTAGGCAAGTCACTGGAAGCGCGAATCCGCGACAAGGCGGCGGAGCTGGGCTTCGCCGCTTGTGGCTTTGCGCGCGCCGACGCGGCGCCGCTCGCGGGCAAGCGGCTGCACGAATGGCTGGCTGACGGGCGTCACGGTGACATGATCTGGATGGCCGAGCGCGCGCATCACCGCGAGAGCCCTGAAGGGTTGTGGCCAGAGGTCAGGAGCGTGATCTCGCTCGGGATGAGCTATGCACCCGTGAGCGATCCGCTCGCGCTCGCTAAGGTGGCGGATCGGGCGCGCATCTCGATGTATGCGCAGGGCGCGGACTATCACGATGTGATGAAGAAGGCGCTCAAGGCGCTGGGCCGTTGGCTGGCGCAGGAGGCCGGATGCGATCTCAAGGTGTTCGTCGACACCGCGCCGGTGATGGAAAAGCCATTGGCCGAGGCCGCCGGGCTGGGTTGGCAGGGCAAGCACACCAACCTCGTCAGCCGCGACCATGGCAGCTGGCTGTTCCTCGGCGCGATCTACACAACGCTCGAACTGGCGCCGAGTGAGCGCGAACGGGGTGGATGCGGATCATGCGATGCATGCCAGACCGCGTGCCCGACCGATGCCTTTCCCGCGCCCTATCAGCTCGATGCGCGACGTTGCATTTCCTATTTGACGATCGAGTTGAAGGGGCCGATCCCGCAAGAGTTTCGCGAAGGGATCGGCAATCGCATCTATGGTTGCGACGATTGCCTGGTGGTGTGCCCGTGGAACAAGTTCGCGGCGGCCGCGGCGGCGAACCTGTCGTTCGCGCCGCGCGCGGAACTGACCGCGCCCGAGCTGCGCGACCTGCTCGCGCTTGATGATGCCGGGTTCCGTCAGGTCTTTTCCGGATCGCCGATCAAGCGGATCGGGCGCGACCGGATGATGCGCAACTGCCTGATCGCGGCGGGGAACAGCGGGGACGTCGCGCTGTTGCCCGCGGTGGAGGCGTTGCGGGATGATCCCGATCCGGTGATTGTCGACGCCGCCGAATGGGCGCGCGCGCGTCTTACTTCCCGCGACTAGCCCTGAGCGCGGCCGCGCAGCTTGACTGATCGATCGGCTTGCCGTCGCGTTGGCGCGTCTCGGCGAAGGTGACGGTGGCGTCGCCGCGGCCCGACTTGGGCGGGTAGAGATAGGCGTCGAGCACGCAGATCGGCCCCGCGAACTGGAGCTTGCGTGCGCTGCCTTCGCTGATGTCGAGCTGGGGGCGGCCGAACTGTCCGATCAGCGCGTTGGCACTGGCACCCATGACGGTGGTGAGTGCCGCCATGCCCGGCTGCGGCACGGGGATCGGCGCGGCGCGGACCACCGGCGGGGGGGCGGTGGTGCCGCCGCAGCCCGCGAGCAGGACAAGCAAAGCGGCCGGGGCGATAATCTTCACTGAACGGTCCTCCGGTGGAACAGGTGCGTCGCCATCGCCGCGCCGAGGACGGGCGCGACGAAATTGACGAACGGCACGAAAAACAATGCGGTGCCAGCCGCGCCCAGCGAGAAGCGCGAGAGACGGGTGGCGGACCGCCACTGGGCCAGGTCCGCAGCCGGCAGATGCCGCACGGCGACCATGTCTCCCAGGTCGCGCCCGAGCAGCCAGCTGTTGACGACGAAAAAGGCGAGCGCGGTGCCGATGCCGGTGACGAGCAGGATGATGTAGAGTGGCGAGAGGATCAGGTTGACGAGCAGCGCGCGCGCTGCGGACTTGAGGCCCATCTGGAGCGAGCGGACGAAGGAAAGGTCGCGGGCTGCGGCGAAGCGGTCGGGATAGTGTTTCGCCTCGACCGCATGGACGACCTCGTCCGCGAACACGCCGATCACCGCGACCGCGATCACGCGGAACAGCAGCCAGCCGCCGAACAGGCCGATCAGCAGTGCCACCGCGGAAGCGGCTGAAGCGGCGGCCTCGCTGCCCTCGAAATAATGCCGGACCAATGCATCGACCCCGAACCATAATCCGGTGCCGAACGCGACGAAGATCGCCAGTGTCAGCAGGATCGACTTCAGGAATACGCTGAGGATTCGCTTGTCGCCGAGTTGGCGGACCGACAGAAGAAAGGCATCGAGCATTACGGCCATGGATGGGCTGACGGAGAGGGATAAGTCAACGCGGTTGCGTGAATGCGCCGCGTCCACTAGGCGCGCAAAAACTTTCACCGGAGACCAATGTGACCGCACCCGTGCATGACGTC
This sequence comes from Sphingomonas sp. GW821-FHT10C01, assembly GCF_059415525.1. Lineage (NCBI taxonomy): Bacteria > Pseudomonadati > Pseudomonadota > Alphaproteobacteria > Sphingomonadales > Sphingomonadaceae > Sphingomonas > Sphingomonas sp. GW821-FHT10C01. The sequence continues at coordinate 72,415 of NZ_JBWKNK010000002.1, forward strand.
GTCGCCATCGGCAACGCCATCGTCGACGTCCTCGCTTCGGCCGAGGACAGCTTCATCGAGGAGATTGGTGTCGCCAAGGGCTCGATGCAGCTGATCTTCTCGCCCGAAGACGCCGACGCGCTCTATGATCGGATGGGGCCGGGCCGTGAGATTTCGGGCGGTTCGGCAGGCAATACTGTCGCGGGCATGGCCGCGCTCGGCAGCCGCTGCGCCTTCATCGGCCAGGTCGCCGACGATCAGCTCGGTGCGGTTTTCGCGCATGATCTGCGCGCCACCGGTGTCGATTTCGATACCGAGGTGCGCCCGGGCGCGCCGTCCACCGCGCGCTGCCTGATCTTCGTGACGCCCGACGGGCAGCGCACGATGAACACCTTCCTGGGCGCGTCGCAGTTCCTGCCCGAAAAGGCGCTGGACCGCGATCTGATCGCGGGTGGCGCGATCCTGTATCTCGAGGGCTATCTGTGGGATCCCGAAGAACCCCGCCAGGCGATGCGTGCGGGGATCGAGATTGCGCGTAATGCCGGCCGCAAGGTCGCCTTTACCCTTTCCGACGTGTTCTGCATCAGCCGTCATGGCGGCGATTTCCGCAAGCTGATCGCCGAAGGGCTGATCGACATCCTGTTCGCTAACGAGAACGAGCTGCTCGCGCTGGCCGAGGTCGAGGACTTCGAAGCGGCCGTCGCCAAGGTTTCCGCGCAGGTTCCGGTGCTGGTCGTGACGCGCAGCGAAAAGGGCGCGATCGCGGTGTCCAACGGCACGCGTGCCGAGGTGCCTGCGGAGCCGATCGACAAGGTGGTCGACACGACCGGCGCGGGCGATCTGTTCGCTGCGGGCTTCCTGCACGGGCAGGCGCAGGGCTGGACCCTCGAAAAATCGCTCAAGCTCGGTGCGGTCTGCGCGGCTGAGATCATCAGCCACTATGGCGCTCGGCCTGAGGTGAACCTCAAGGCGCTGGCTGCCGCCAAACTCGGCTGACGGTTCGCGGCGAGCCCGGCGAAATTCCGGGCCGCCGCTTACCTTATGTCAGCGATTTGCCCCTATCCCGTGCGCGAGCGTGGGAGAATGAATGCAGCGGGCGCGGACATCCGAACCAGATTGTGAGCCAGCGGTCGTCGTCGGGCTGCACAATGGCGTGCCCGCGCTGCTGGATGATCTGGCAGAGAACGCCGACACGTCGCATCGGTTTCTGCGGGCCGCCTGGTACGCGATGGCGGCGGGCGATGCTGTTGTCACGGTCGCCGCTACCCGCGAGGACGGCGCGCCGATCGTAGCGCTGCCCACCGCACCGCTGGGTCCTACGCTGATCGGCGCGCGCAGCGTTCCGGGAAGCTATTGGCCCTTCCGCTCGATCCCGCTCAATCCCGATGTGACGGACGCCGAACTGACGGCGTTCTTTGCCCATGCGGTCAGCATATCGGCGCTGGGGCCGGCATGGCGGATCGGGCCGATCTATGCCGATGACCCGGCGACAGCACGGATCAAGCGTGCCGCTGCGGTGGCGGGGTGGACGGTGCTGACGCGCAAGCTTGGGCGCACCTTTCTGTTCGACGCGCGTGATGAGGCCTGGCCGCGGCGCTCGACCCGACGGCGGCTGGCCAATTACGAGCGCCAGCTGGAGCAGCTGGGCGCCGTCGCGATCCGCCATGTGAGCGGGGACGCCTGGAGCGCCGCCGTGCTGGACGATCTCGCGGCGATCGAGGCGGCGAGCTGGGTGGGGACCGGAACCGACGGAACCGGCGCCAAGTTCCTGACCGACGAGAAGCGCGCGGGCTGGCTCGAAGCGGTGGCCGATCCGATTCTGGCGCGGGCGCTGTCCGCGACGATCCTGTCGGTCGGCGGCAAGCCCGCGGCTTTCTCGTTCGATCTCAAGTCCGGGGCGATGCAGTACGGCATCGCAAGTAGCTACGACCAGCGGTTCGCCGCGTTCCGGCCCGGCAAGATCGTTACGGCATATCAGTTGGAACAGGCGCGCAAGGACGGGGTCGAGACGATCGATCTGGGGGCGGGCGATTCGGGCTATAAGCGCGAGATGGGCGCTGTGGTGGGGTCGGAGATCCTGGATCTGCTGATCGTGCGCCACCGCACGGCGGCTTCGCTGCTGGGACTGCGCTGGGGCGCGGAGTCAGAGATCGCGCGAGAAGCCTATCTGGCGGCGTCAAAGCTGCGTGACGCCGGGCGGGATCGCAGCGATCGCGGGCGGATCGAAGCGCTGCTGGCGCTTGGCGCGCTAGCGGCGGCGGCATTGACCTTCGCGGAATAGGCGCGCCGAAACGACATGGCACAGGAATGAAGAAGGGGCCGGGAGATCGCTCTCCCGGCCCCTTTTCTTGTGCCCTATCCGGATCAGTGCGTGCCCGGAACCGGCGGATCGAGCTCCTGATACGCCTCATGCTCAGGCGTCTCGATGATGCCACGACCGACATGGCTCTTCCGGCGGCTATAGCCGAAATAGACGAGCAGCCCGAGCGCCGCCCAGCCCACGAACATCATCTTGGTGTCGTGGCCCAGGCTGTAGAACAGATAGGCGCAGCCCAGGATCGCGATCGGCGCCGTGATGATGATGAGCGGCGTGCGGAACGGCCGCTTGCGGTCCGGGTCGGTGCGGCGAAGCACCAGCACCGCGATCGACACCGCGGCAAAGGCGAACAGCGTGCCCGAGTTAGAGATGTCGGCGAGCTTGCCGACCGGGAAGAAGGCCGCGAACAGCGCCACGAACACGCCCGTCAGGATGGTGATGACGTGCGGGGTGTGGAACTTCGGGTGAACCTTCGAGAACACGGCGGGGAGCAGACCGTCGCGGCTCATCACGAAGAAGATGCGGGTCTGGCCGAACATCATCATCAGGATGACCGAAGGCAGCGCCAGGCCGGCCGCGAGGCCGATCAGATTGCCGATCTGGGGCCAGCCGATTTCACGCAGCGTCCAGGCGAGGGCCTCCTTCGAGCAGACCACGGCTTCCTTGCCGGTCGCTGCCGCGGTCTCGACGCATGCCTTGGCCAGCTCGGTGCTGCCCGGTGCCAGTGCCGCGCCGTCGGCGCCGAGAATCGGCTGGGCGCCGACACTGCCGATCACACCGGCGGCGACGAGCAGATAGAAGATGGTGCAGATGGCGAGCGAGCCGATCAGGCCGATCGGCATGTTGCGCTGAGGGTTCTTGGTTTCTTCGGCCGCGGTCGAGACCGCGTCGAAGCCGACATAGGCGAAGAAGATCGATGCCGCCGCTGCCGACACACCGGCGAAGCCGAGCGGCGAGAAGGGCTCGAAATTCTGCATGTTCATCACAGGCACAGCCAGGACGATGAACAGCGACAGTGCTGCGACCTTGACCAGAACCAGGATCGAGTTGACGAGCGCGCTCTCCTTGGTGCCGATCACCAGCAGCCAGGTGACAAGACCAGCGATCGCCATTGCGGGCAGATTGACGATGCCGCCGTCATAGGGGCCGCGAACCAGTGCATCCGGAATGTCGACCGCGAAGGCGTTCTCTATCAATCCCACGACATAGCCGGACCAGCCGACCGAAACCGCGCCCGCGGCGACGGCATATTCGAGGATCAGAGCCCAGCCGACCATCCACGCGATAAGCTCGCCCATCACGGCATAGCTATAGGTGTAGGCCGAACCCGAAACGGGGACCATTGCCGCCATTTCGGCGTAGCAGAGTGCCGCGACCGCGCAGACGACGCCGGCGATCACGAACGACAGCATCATGCCGGGACCGGCTTTCTGCGCCGCTTCGGCGGTGAGAACGAAAATGCCGGTGCCGATGACCGCGCCGATACCGAGCATGGTGAGCTGGAACGCTCCCAACGAACGGTGGAGCGATTTCTTTTCGGCGGTGGCTAGGATGGCGTCGAGTGGTTTTACTCGCCCGAATATCATGCAACTTCCCCCAATGCGGCTTGGTTCTTGCCTTGTCGCCGCTGATACGAAAGCGGCGACCCTAGCCGCAAAATGGGATGGCGCAATCCCCCAAAAGCTCAGCTTATCGCGCCAGCATCGGCCCCAGCGGCTTGCCCGCGAAAACATGGACATGGAGGTGGGGTACTTCCTGTCCGCCATTGAGGCCAACATTGGCGAGCAGGCGATAACCCGGTTCGACGGCCCCGGCTTCGCGCGCGACGATACCGACGGCGCGGACAAATCCTGCGATTTCAGCGTCTGACGCGCGGGCAGAAAAGTCGTCCCACGACACATAGGCGCCCGTTGGAATCACCAGCAGATGCGTTGGCGCCAAAGGGTTGATGTCGTGGAACGCGATGGCGAACGCGTCCTCATAGACGCGTCGCGAAGGGATTTCGCCGCGCAGGATCTTCGCGAAGATATTCTGATCGTCATAGGGCTTGGTTGCGTCAATCGGCATGTCGGCTGGCCTTTTCGTCGATTCCGGAGAGCCCCTCGCGGCGATCGAGTTCGGCGCGCACATCGTCGAGCGACAGCCCCGAATCCGCGAGCAGGACGAGGAGGTGGAAGATCAGGTCGGCCGCCTCGCCGGTCAGGCCCTGGCGGTCGTCCTGCACGGCGGCGATCGCTGCCTCGACCGCTTCCTCGCCCAGCTTCTGCGCGATCTTCGCGCGGCCCTTCCCCGTCAGCTTGGCGACATAGGAAGTTGCGGGATCGCCGGTGCGGCGCTCGCGGATCACGGCTTCAAGCGTGTCGAGGATATCGGCGGCCATACGGAGGGCAGTTCCCTAGCGGCGCGTCGGTGTCAATCCTTGGGCTTGCGCTTGCGGCGACGCATCGCGCGCTGGGCGAACCAGATGCCGAACGCGGCCATGGCGGCAAGTGCGAGGTCCGACAATTCGGGCATCGTTCGCCGTGTCACTTCCCCGCTATGCGCGGCGAGCGCGGGTGCGGCGGCGAGTAGCGGGAGGAGAAGGCGAAGCATCGGATCAGCGTCTAGCCCGATCCGGCTGCGAAAGCATTAATCGTGATTACGCACCGGAATGCCCGCCGCTGCGAGCGCCGCATGGGCATCGGCGATGCTCGCTTCGCCGAAATGGAAGATCGAGGCGGCGAGGACGGCGCTGGCATGGCCGTCGCGGATCCCGGCAACGAGGTGATCGAGACTGCCGACCCCGCCTGACGCGACCACGGGCACGGTCACCTGATCGGCGACGGTGCGGATGAGGTCGAGGTCATAGCCGTCGCGCGTACCGTCGCGGTCCATCGAGGTGAGCAGCAGTTCGCCTGCACCCAGCCGCGCGAGGTTGAGCGCGTGCTCGACCGCGTCGATTCCGGTGGGCTTGCGGCCGCCATGGGTGAACACCTCCCATCGGCCCGGCGCGACGCGGCGCGCATCGACCGAGGCGACGACGCACTGGCTGCCGAATCGCTCGGCGATCTCGCTCACCGCTTCGGGCCGCGTCACAGCGGCGGAATTGACCGCGACCTTGTCCGCCCCGGCAAGGAGGAGCGCGCGGGCGTCCTCGGCACCGCGCACGCCGCCGCCGACGGTGACGGGCATGAAGCAGACTTCGGCGGTACGGCGCACCACGTCGATGATCGTGCCGCGCGCCTCATGGCTGGCGGTGATGTCGAGGAAGCAAAGCTCATCGGCGCCCGCGGCGTCATAGGCGCGCGCCTGCTCGACGGGATCGCCCGCATCACGCAGATTGACGAAGTTCACGCCCTTGACGACGCGGCCATTGGCGACATCGAGACAGGGGATGACGCGCGCGCGGACGGTCATGCGGCGACCTTGAGCGCCTCGGCGAGGTCGAGACGGCCGTCATAGAGCGCGCGACCGGTAATGACGCCCTCGATGCCGGTCTGGCCGACCAGCGCGTGGATGTCCGCGATATCGGCGACCCCGCCGCTGGCGATGACCGGGATCGAGACCTCGGCGGCGAGCGCAACCGTTGCCTCGACATTGCAGCCCTTGAGCAGGCCGTCGCGGCCGACATCGGTGAACAGCAAAGCGGCGACGCCGGCATCCTCGAACCGGTGGCCGAGTTCTGCGATCGAAACGGTCGAGACTTCGGCCCAGCCCTTGGTCGCGACGAAGCCGTCGCGCGCATCCACGGCGACGACGATCTGGCCCGGGTGGGCGGCTGCGGCCTCACGCACGAAGCCGGGGTCTTCAAGTGCGGCGGTTCCGATGACGACCCGGCTGACGCCCATGTCGATCCAGCGCTCGACCGACGCGCGGTTGCGGATGCCGCCACCGAGCTGAACCTTGCCTGGAAAGCGCGCGAGGATCGCGGCGACCGCGCCGCCATTGATCGATTCGCCCGCGAATGCGCCGTCGAGGTCGACGACATGGAGGTGCGTCGCCCCGGCCTTGGCAAAGGCATCGGCCTGCGCGGCGGGATTTTCGCCATAGACGGTGGCGCGGGTCATATCCCCTTCGGCCAGACGGACGACCTGACCGGCCTTGAGGTCGATGGCGGGGAAAACGATCACGGGTTCCACCTCAGAAAGCGTTCGAGCAATGCCAGTCCGTAGCGCTGGCTCTTTTCGGGGTGGAATTGCACCCCGGCGAAATTGTCGCGGCCGATCGCAGCGGTGACCGGGCCGCCATGTTCGGTCGTGGCGAGCACGGTTTCACCGTCATAGGCGAAGCTGTGAAGGAAATAGGCTTCACCCGGCTCGATCAGCGGGTGGGGCGCGACCGGAACGACATCGTTCCAGCCCATATGGGGAATGCGGACATTGTTGGCGGGCAGTTCGCGCACGGTGCCGTCGAGCCAGCCCAACCCTTGATGCGTGCCCAGCTCTTCGCCGGTCTTGGCCAGCAATTGCATGCCTACGCACACACCGAGGAAGGGCGCGGCACCCTTGAGTACGCGCTGGTCGAGCGCCTCGACCATCCCCGAAATTGAGCGCAGCCCGGAGGCACAGGCACCGAAAGCGCCGACGCCGGGGAGCACGATCCGATCAGCCTTCGCGACGATGTCCGGATCGGCGGTGACCGCGACGTCCGTAGCACCCGCCGCCTTCAGCGCATTGTGGACCGAGTGAAGATTGCCCGCACCATAATCGATCAGCGCGATCGTCACTGGCTGAGCGCCTCGAGCCCCGGCGCGAGGATCGAGGGGGCGACCTCGATGAAGTCATAGTCGGCCGCGCCCTCGGTCGCGAACGGATCGGTTGCGGCCCAGGCCTTCGCCTCATCCAGCGTGCCGCGCACCAGCAGCATGCCGCCGGTCACCGGGACCTTGCGCCCGGCGAGCAGGAGCCGGCCATCGGCAAGCCCCTGCCTGAGCCATTCGACATGGGCGGGGCGGAGCGCGTCGATCGTCTCGATCGGCACCTTGTAGCTCAGCAGTACCGCGATCATCAGAGCGTGCCCTTGGTCGAGGGGATCGCGTCGGCCTTGCGCGGGTCGATCTCGACCGCCTGGCGCAGCGCGCGGGCAAGGCCCTTGAACGCGGCTTCTGCGATATGGTGGTTGTTCTGGCCGTAGAGCGTCTCGATGTGCAGCGTCACGCCCGCGGTCTGGGCGAAGCTGTGGAACCAATGCTCGAACATCTCGGTATCCATCTCGCCGAGCCGTTTCTGGCTGAACTCGGTTTTCCACACGAGATAGGGGCGGCCGGAAATGTCGATCGCGACGCGGGTCAGCGTTTCGTCCATGGGCGAGAGCGCGTCGGCGTAGCGGCGGATGCCGCGCTTGTCGCCCAGCGCCTTGGCCACCGCTTCGCCGATCGCGAGCCCGGTATCCTCGACCGTGTGGTGCTGGTCGATATGCAGGTCGCCGACCGTCTTCACGTCGAGATCGATCAGCGAATGGCGCGAAAGCTGCTCGAGCATGTGATCGAAGAAGCCGATGCCCGTGGAGATGGCATAGGCGCCGGTGCCGTCAAGGTTGACCGTCACGTCGACCGAAGTCTCGCTGGTCTTGCGGCTGATCGTCGCGGTGCGCATGGCCGCTCCATAGCGCCGTCGCGGGGCCATGCAATGATGGCGAAGCTATGCAAGACCCCAGTTGAGCTTGGCCCGGATGATCTTCGTCCGCAGTCCATCTTGACCCGGGCCGCCGGTCCGTTAGGTCAGGGCACATGACTGGTAGCGTGCCCGATAGCCTGATTCCCTATGACGAGATCGTGCAGGAGGCCCTGCGTGCGGTGGTCGGCCGTGTGCTGGACCAGGTTGCTGCGACCGGCGCGCTGCCCGGGACGCATCATTTCTACATCACCTTCAAGACCCGTGCACCGGGCGTGGATATCCCCGACCGGCTGATCGAGCGATTCCCGGACGAGATGACGATCGTCCTGCAGCATCGCTTCTGGGATCTGAAGGTCGATGACGAGCGATTCTCGGTTGGTCTCAGCTTCAACCAGATCCCGTCGATGCTTGTGATTCCGTTCGCAGCGATCACCGGGTTCCACGATCCGGCGGTCAATTTCGAGCTTCGCTTCCAGGCCGCCGAAGATCCCGATGGCCCCGAGCCGCATGACGAGGCCGAGAATGATGGCCCGCCGGTGGCAACGCCGGTCGAGGACGGGTCGAACGTCGTCGCGGTGGACTTCAAGCGCAAGAAATAGGCTGGCGCGCGCGGCGCCAGCCCTGACGCGTCACTTGGTGGTGTAGCCGCCATTGACCAGGATGGTCTGCCCGGTCATCCACCAGCCGTCGCTGACCAGAAAGCGGATCCACGGCACGATATCCTCGATATGCGTGAGCCCCGTGGGCGTGAAGGGCGACAGCGCCGCCGCCGTCTTGTGATAGGCCACCGCCTCAGGCCCCTCGGCGGGATAGAAGAAGGGCGTGTCCATCGGCCCCGGCCCGATCGCCGTCACCGAAATACCGCGCTCGCCAAACTCCTTCGATGCCGCGCGCGTGAAATGCTCGACCGGCGCCTTGGTCCCCGCATAGCTGGCGTAGAAGGGCGTGTAGGCGCCCAATAGCGAGGTCACCAACGTGCACACCTTGCCATTGTCGGCGACATGCCGGCCTGCTTCCTTGAGGAAGAAGAAGGCTGCCTTGGCGTTGATCGCGCTCATTGCGTCATATTCGGCCTCGCTGATTTCGACGATCGGCTTCTTGAGCACCTTGCCGACGGTGTTGATCGCGATGTCGGGCCGGCCGATCGCGTTGACCGTGTGAGCGAAAAGCTTCTCCATTGCGCCCGCTCTGGTGAGATCGGCCTGGATGGCGACCGCTTCCGCTCCTGCGGCGCGAATCGCATCGACGGTATCGGCCGCCGCGTCCGCCGTCGCGACGCTGTTATAGTGGATCGCCACCGCCTTTGCGCCATGCTCGGCAAGATCGCGCGCGATCAGTCCACCCAGATTCTTCGCGCCGCCCGCGATAAGGACCGTTTTTCCGCTGATGCCATGATCGGCCATGCGTTCGTCTCCAGATACTTCCGCCACACCGGAGCGGCGTGGGCGCTCAACCTCGCGCATGCCACTGTTCGTAAAAAGACGATCATTCTGGAATGACATGTCGTGATTTCTGGATAATCTACGGCCATGGATCAGGTAACGCTCTTCCGCGTGTTTCTGCGCGTGGCCGAAAGCGCGAGCTTCACGCGCGCGGCCGACATGCTCGGTATGCCACGCTCGTCGGTTTCGGCGGCGGTGCGTGAGCTGGAGGGGCGGGTGGGCGCCCGGCTGCTCCACCGCACGACGCGCAATGTCCGGATGACGCAGGAGGGGCGTACCTTCCATGCGCATTGCACGCGACTGGTCGCCGAGATGGAGGCGGTGGAAGGGCTGTTCCGTCCGCAGGACAGCCCGAGTGGCCGGCTGACGATCGATGTACCGGGCCGACTGGGGCGGCTGGTCATCGCGCCGGCGTTGCCGCACTTCCTCGACCGTCACCCGGGAATCGACGTGGTGTTGGGGGTGACCGATCGCGCGGTCAATCTGGTCGAGGACAATGTCGATTGCGCGCTGCGGGTAGGGCCATTGGCGGATTCGGCGATGGTGGCGCGCCGGATCGGCGAGCTTCGCTTTATCAATGTCGCCAGCCCCGCCTATCTGACCCGCTTCGGAACGCCGAAATCGCCCGCCGATCTTGCGGGGCACCAGGGCGTGCTGTTCGCGTCGCCGACGACGGGGCGGGTCGAGGATTGGGAGTGGGAGGAGGCGGGGGTGTTGCGGCGGCTGGCGATTCCCGGCCGGGTGACGGTGAACAGCGCGGAGGCGCAGATCGCCTGCTGCCTTGCGGGCCTCGGGCTGATCCAGATCCCGGCCTATGACGTCCGTGCGCATCTTGCCGCGGGGGAGTTGGTCGAAGTGATGCCGGACCATGTCGTTGCGCCGTTGCCGGTGACGCTGCTTCATCCCGACCGGCACCATGTGCCTGCTCGGCTGCGCGTGTTCATGGACTGGGTGACGACGCTGCTGCGCGCCGAGGTGCTTGATTGAGTGCTTGCCGATGCGCCGATCCTCCCTAGATCGGCGGCGAAAAGATGGAGGCGATGTGACGCAGACCCGCACCGAAACCGACTCGATTGGCGCGATCGAGGTTCCCGCGGACGCCTATTGGGGCGCGCAGACCCAGCGCAGCATCGAGAATTTCCCGTTCGGTCTGACCGAACGGATGCCGATCGGCATCGTCCATGCGCAGGCGATCGTGAAACAGGCGGCGGCGCGGGTAAACGCGAAGCATGGCCTGAAGCCCGAGATCGTTGCGGCAATCGAGGATGCGGCGCAAGCGATCGTCGCCAGTAAGCTCGACGAGCAGTTCCCGCTCGTCATCTGGCAGACCGGGTCCGGCACCCAGACCAATATGAACGTCAACGAGGTAATCGCGGGCTACGCCAACGAAAAGCTGGCGGGCGCGCGTGGCGGCAAGGCGCCGGTCCATCCCAACGATCACGTCAATATGAGCCAGTCGTCCAACGACAGCTTCCCCACCGCGCTGCACGTCGCGACGGTGCTGGCGACGCGCGATGCGCTGTTGCCGGCGCTGGAGGTGCTGACCGCTTCGCTCGTCGCCAAGGCGAAGGCGTGGGATCATATCGTCAAGATCGGCCGTACCCACACGCAGGACGCGACGCCGCTGACCTTGGGGCAGGAGTTTTCGGGCTACGCAGCGCAGCTGGTGAGCTGCCGCGCGCGGATCGAGGGGGCGTTGAACGGCAATATCCGCAAGCTTGCGATCGGCGGCACCGCAGTCGGCACCGGGCTTAATGCGCCGGAGGGCTGGGCCGAGGACATGACGGCGGCGATCGGCGACATCACCGGTACGGAATTCGAGAGTGCGCCCAACAAGTTCGAGCAGCTGGCAGCGAAGGACGGGCTGGTCTTCTTCTCGGGCGCGCTCAACACGCTGGCGGTGGCGCTCAACAAGATCGCCAACGACATCCGTTTCCTGGGATCGGGTCCGCGTTCGGGTCTTGGCGAGCTGTCGCTGCCCGCCAACGAGCCGGGCAGCTCGATCATGCCGGGCAAGGTCAACCCGACCCAATGCGAATCGCTGACGATGGTCGCCGCACAGGTGATCGGGAACAATCAGGCGGTGACCGTCGGCGGCATGCAGGGGCATTTCGAGCTGAACGTGTTCATGCCGCTGATCGGGGCGAACGTGCTGCGCTCGATCCATCTGCTTTCCGTCGGGATGACGAGCTTTGCTGAGCGCTGCGTCGACGGGATCGAGGCGAACGAGCGACAGATCGCCGATCTGGTCGGGCGGTCGCTGATGTTGGTCACCGCGCTGGCGCCCGAGATTGGCTATGACAATGCCGCCAAGATCGCCAAGGTCGCGCATGCCGAGGACCTGACTCTGCGCGAGGCGGGCCTCAAGCTCGGGCTGGTGGACGAAGCCACCTTTGACCGGCTGGTTCGACCCGAGACGATGGTGGGTCGCTAGGAGTCACCCGCTGTTCAGGGAACCGACGCGACAACCCGCAGTTGAAGGACAGGACCTAGGCAAGAGGAGCCACTATGATCGGACGGGTTATCGGCGCGCTGGTTGGGCGGGAAATCGATCGGCGCGACGGCAGCGGCGGCGCGAAGGGTGCCGCGATCGGCTTCATCGCGGCGGGCGCGCTGAAGCGGCTGGGTCCGATCGGTCTTGCGCTGGGCGGTGCTTACGTCGCCAAGAAGGCGTATGACCGGCACAAGGCGACGCGTGGGAAGTAACGCCCCGGCTTGACGCATGCGCCATGCCCGCGCCAAAGGCGCACATGGCGCATCGCGATTCCAAATTCCAATTCGACCGCAGGGGCGTTCTGTTCGTCCTCTCCTCACCCTCCGGCGCGGGGAAATCGACCATTGCGCGCAAGCTGCTCGAGGTGGAGCCCGGCATGGGCATTTCCGTCTCCGCGACCACGCGTCCGATCCGTGACGGCGAGCAGGACGGGCGCGAATATCATTTCGTGAGCACCGAGGAATTCAAGGCGCGGGCCGCGAACCACGAGTTCCTCGAATGGGCGCACGTCTTCAACTATCGCTATGGTACACCGCGCGCGCCGGTGAAGAAGATGCTGGCCGAGGGCCAGGACGTGCTGTTCGACGTCGACTGGCAGGGCGCGCAACAGCTCTTCCAGCTCGAAGGCGGCGACGTGGTGCGCGTATTCATCGTGCCGCCCTCGCTCACCGAGCTGGAACGGCGCCTGCGCGACCGCAATACCGACAGTGAAGAAGTGATCCAGTATCGGATGAAGCGCGCCGAGCGCGAGCTCTCCCATTGGGACGGCTACGACTATGTCGTGGTCAATGACGACCTCGATGCCTGTTTCGAGAAGGTCCACACGATCCTGCAGGCCGAGCGCGAGAAGCGCTCGCGCAAGCCGGGGCTGATCGGTTTCATCCGCGAGCGACAGGAAGAAGCGGTCGCCATGGGCCTAACGACGCGTTAGGCTCATTCCCCTGAACAAGGGGAGACGCATGATGCCGAGAGCTGTACTGGGCGGCCTGCTGGGCGGGATCGCCATGTGGATCGTGGGCTTCATCTTCTGGGGCACGCCGCTCAAATACCTCGCGCTGACTCAGACCAGCGACGCGGCAAGCGCCACGATCCAGGCGACGCTGGCGCAGCAGCTCGCGGCGACCGGGACCGGCGCCTATCCGATCCCCTGGCCCGATACCCCGACGGGCACTCAGCTCTACGGGCAGGGTCCGGTGGCGATGGTGTTGTTCAACAATAGCGGCTTCGCGGCGCTGGATACGAGCGCGCTGATCAGCGGGCTGATCCTGGGCATCGTCTGTTCGGTCCTGCTGGCGTTCGCGTTGGCCCGGGTAACGACAGGATGGAGCTTCGGCGGGCGGCTGACGATCGTCGGCCTCTTCGCGCTGGCGATCACCACCTATGCCCAGCTCGGTCAGCCGGTGTTCAACCACGCGCCCTGGGGCTATTTCATCTATCTGTGGATCAGCGAGATCGTCGGGTGGATCGCGGCGGGCGCGGCGATCGCGTGGCTGCTGCCCAAGCCAGTCGTTGCGGCGGTGGTGGTGGAACCGGCGGAGCCTCCGAGCGTCTGAACCTCCCGGCCGTCACCCCGGCCCTATGCCGGTGTCCACGCCGCCGCACCGGTGATCCTTGGACCTCTTGCCCAATGCCCGCCTCACGGTGGAGCCCGGCACAAGGCCGGGATGACGAGCAGGGGCTGGGGCGATGGCTTGCTAGAGCAGCGACAGGAGCCGCGCGCCGGCGTCGAAATCGGCGCGGTGCGCGGCGCGGGTTTTGCGGGCGAGGTCATCCTCGCCCCAGTGTTCGGCTTGCCAATCCTCGTCGAGATTGGCGGCGGACCAGATATCTTCAGGCGTCGCCGCGCCTTCGAGCAGCGCCAGCGCGGCGATGAGCGATCCGGTGACGGTGACCAAAGGCGAGAGCGCGGCGAGCTGGAACGGGGAGAGCGCGGCGACGGCGTCCGCGAGCCTTTCGACCGTCTCGGACGATTGCGGGCGATGCATCACGCCGGTGGTGGTGACCGGATCGATGCCGTAGCGGTCGCGCGCCCAGTCGAGCAGTGGATCCCATGCAGCCTGCTGGCGCAATTGAAGCTCGAGCGGGTGATCGGCGCGATAGCAGAGCAGGTCGCTCTCGCCATATTTGGCGAGGCCGGCGGCGAAGGCGGCGGGATCTGGGGCGATCCGGTCGATCGCGGCATTGCTGAGACCGGTAAGCGGCATTGCGCGCGGATCGATCGTCTCGCCGACATTGCGCCATTCGTCGGCGACCGCTTCGGCCAAGGCGGGAGAGGGCAGCGTCAACGGCACACGGCTGGGCGTGCGGACGGGCTTGCCGTCGAGATGGATGTCATGGCCACCCGACACCGCGATGGCGGCGGCGTCCTTCCAGAAACGCTTCATGAATTACTGATCCGGTGTCGGCGGCGTGCGCCAGCGGCGCGCCAAGAAGCGGGGAACGACGGCAAGGCAGTAGAGGCCGGCGAGCAGGATCGCGCCGCCGAGCAACCGCATCCACATCGTATCGGCCTTGCCCAGGATGACGAGGCCGAACACCGCGCCGGCGACCGCCACGATCTGCGACATCACCATCAGGAAATAACGGTTGCGGGCGGGATCCTCGGTCATCGCGGCACCATCTCCAGCAGGGCCTCCAGCATCGCCGGAAGTTCGCGCGCGTCAGAGGTAACGCGGTGTGCGCCGGCTGCCGTCAATTCATGGGACTCGTGATAGCCCCACGCAACCCCTACCGCATGCGTGCCCGCGTTGAGCGCCATGACGATGTCGAAGCTGGTGTCGCCGATCATCGCGGTGGTGTGCGGCGCGGCGCCGGCTTCGGCGATCGCCAGCTCCAGCATCGACGGGTGCGGCTTGGAGGGATGGCGGTCGGCGGTCTGGAGCGTGACGAAGCGCTTGGTGAGGCCATGATGCTCGAGGATCAGCGCAAGGCCGCGGTCGGACTTGCCGGTGGCGACGCCGAGCAGCCAGCCGGCCTGGTCGAGCGCCTCGATCGTCTCGGCGACGCCGTCGAACAGCGGCTCGGGATCAAGCGCGCGGTCGGTGCGCATCGCATGGAAGGCGCGCTTGTAATCCTCCGCCATGGCTTCGTGCTGGCGTGTTTCGGCATCGGGCAGCAGCGCGGCGATGGCGGGAACCAGGCTGAGGCCGACGATACGGCGGATCGACTCGCGGCTGGGCGGATCGAGCCGGTGCTGGGTAAAGCATGCCTCCATCGCGCGGCAGATATTGGCCTGCGAATCGACGAGCGTGCCGTCGCAGTCGAACACGGCGAGACGGTTCATTTCTTCTTCGGCTTCCCGGGCTTGGTCGGTTTCCCGATCTTCTCGGCCTTGTCACCGCGGCCGCGCCGTTCGCCGCGCCGTTCCTTGCGATAGGTTTTGGCGTGGGCCTTGGCCTTCGCCTTTTCCTGTTCGCGCGTCATCGGCGTCTTTTCGTCGGGCGGCAGATTGTCGCCGCGCTCGATGTCGAAACCCAATTGGGTAAGCGTTTCGGCGAAATGCGTGGGCAGATCGGCGGTCACGTCGAGCTTGCCGCCATCGGGGTGATCGATGCGAATGCGGCGCGAATGGAGGTGCATCTTGCGTGAGATGCTGCCCGACAGGAACGCCTCGGCGAGGCCGTATTTCCCGTCGCCGACGATCGGATGGCCGATCGCCGCCATGTGGACGCGCAGCTGGTGGGTGCGTCCGGTATGCGGCTGCAGCTCGACCCAAGCTGCACGGTTCCCTGCTCGATCGATCACGCGATAGCGGGTGCGGGCGGGCTGGCCCTCCTCCTCGTCCACCTGCATCTTCTCGCCGCCGGTGCCTGGCTGCTTGCCCAGCGGCAGGTCTATGAAACCGTCCTCGATGCTGGGTACGCCCATGATGATCGCCCAATAGGTTTTCCGCGCGGTGCGGCCGGAAAAGCTCTTGGAGAAATAGGCGGCGGCACGGGCGGTTCGGGCGAGGACGAGCGCGCCCGACGTATCCTTGTCGAGCCGGTGGACCAGCTTGGGTCGCGTATCGAGCTCGTAATAGAGGCCGTCGAGCAGCTGATCGACATGGTCGTGCGTCTTGGTGCCGCCCTGCGTCGCAAGGCCAGGGGGCTTGTTGATCACCATCGCCTGCGCGTCGCGATGGATGACCATCGATTCGGCGAATTCCATCTGTTCCGGCGTGAGCTGGGGACGGGCCTTTTTCGGCTTTGCCGTCGCCGCCTGAACCGGTTCGGCCGGCGGGACGCGGATCACCTGGCCTGCCTGGATGCGGT
Organism: Sphingomonas sp. GW821-FHT10C01; assembly: GCF_059415525.1. Lineage (NCBI taxonomy): Bacteria > Pseudomonadati > Pseudomonadota > Alphaproteobacteria > Sphingomonadales > Sphingomonadaceae > Sphingomonas > Sphingomonas sp. GW821-FHT10C01. The sequence continues at coordinate 88,494 of NZ_JBWKNK010000002.1, forward strand.
CGCCCGGCGTGGCGCGCGCGCCATCGACGCGGAGCTGGCCGGTGCGCGCCCAGCGCGAGACGATGTTGAAGCTCGCATCAGGCAGATGCCGCTTGAACCAGCGATCCAGTCGGATGCCGTCATCGTCGAGGCCAACGGTGAACTGGCGGACGTTCTGCGAAGCGTCGCTCATGCGGCCACCCGCGCGATCTGGAGCCCGGCGAAGAGGGCGAGGAGGGAGCCGGCTACCGAGGCGATGATGTAGAGGAGTGCGAAGCCATGGTCGCCGCGCTGGAGCATGGTCGCGGTCTCAAGCGAGAAGGCCGAGAAGGTGGTGAAGCCGCCGAGCACGCCGACGCCGAGCAGGTAGCGCAGCGCGTCATCCCCGCTGGCGCGGGCAGCGAGCCAACCCGCGAGCAGGCCCATGGCGAGGCCGCCGGCGAGGTTCACGATCAGCGTGCCCCAGGGAAAGCCCGGCCCCCACAATGCGAGCGCGGCGCGGCCGGTGAGATGTCGCGCCCCGGCGCCGATCGCGCCGCCGAGCATGACGAGGAAGAGGTGGTTCATCCCGTGCCACTAGCGGGAAACGGGGGCGGGGACTAGGGCCTGCACCCTGGACCACCGCCCCCGTCGGGTGGGGGACGGTGCCGAAGCCCCGTCCCCCGGGAGAAACTAGTTACCGCCGTTGGCGATCAGATCGAGATCCGTGCCGCCGCCGCTGCGCGCGGAGAGCATCACGACATAAGCGGAGCCGTCTCGAGCGCGCGTGCCGCCGAGAACGTGCTGACCATCCTTTGCCTGATGTTCGGCGGTGAAACCGCCCTTCACCGCGCGGGTGTAGTACCAATCGACCATGGTCTGTAATGGCTGCGGAGTCGAGAAGCTTACCACCCGAAGCGAGCATTGTCCGTCCTGCGCGCCCGCCGCCTCGCTGACGCGGGCCTGCGGATGGAGCGGCATGCCGGCGGGGAGGCGGGCCGCCCATTGCGCCGAATAGTTGAGTTTCGCCGCGCATCCGGCGGTGCGCTTATCCTTCTGCTTGGCGGCGAGACTGCCAAGCGTGATCGCGGCTTTCTGGGTATCGCATGTTTCGCACGTGCCGCTGGGGGCAGGCGCCTTGAGCAGTTCGCCGTCCTTGGGCATCGCGGCCTTGCCGGCGGCGACCGTCTCGGATGGGAGCGGCGCCGAATAGGGCTGGCTGGGCGGGCGGATCGCGTCCTTGTTCGACTGACCGGCGAGCTGGGGATCGACCATGATCTGGTCCTGCAGCGCACCCATCAGCGCGGGATCGGCGGTGTTGCCGGTAATCTCGTTATCGAGCGCGTCGACATTCTGGTTGCCCGCGCCACCGCCGCACGCGGCGAGCACGAGCGGCAGGATGGCGATGGCAGTGGCCCGGTGGATCATGTTCGCGCTTCCCATTTCAAAGAGCGTGATGACAGGACAGGGTTAAGGAAGCGTTGGGGATAGTGGTTCGACAAAGGTCTCGTCACCCCGGCCTTGTGCCGGGGTCCACCGCGAGGCGAGCGAAGGAAAAGAGGCTCTGGCTTTGCCCGTGCGGCACCGTGGATCCCGGCACAAGGCCGGGATGACGAATGAAGGAAGGGGCCGCTCACACTCACCCCTTCGTCTTCTCCGCCGCGATCCAGGTTTCGATCTGCGCGTCGAGTACGTCGAGCGGGACGGCGCCCTGGGCGAGTACGGCGTCGTGGAAGCCCTTCAAATCGAACCTGGCCCCCAGCGCCTTCTCCGCGCGTGCGCGCAATTCGCGGATCTTGATCTCACCGAGCTTGTAGCCGAGCGCCTGGGCGGGCCAGCTGATATAACGGTTGACCTCGGCATCGATGTTCGCCGCCGACAGCGCGGTATTGTCGAGCATGAACTGGACGGCCTGCTCCTTGGTCCAACCCTTGGAATGGATGCCGGTATCGACGACCAGGCGGCAGGCGCGCCACATCTCGTACGAGAGGCGGCCCATCTGCTTTTCGGGCGTATCGTACAGGCCCATCTCGATCCCGATCCGCTCGGAATAGAGGCCCCAGCCCTCGGTGAAGGCGGTGAAGCTGGCGAGATGGCGGCGGAACTTGCTCGTTTCCATCTCCTGCTGGAGTGCGATCTGGTGGTGGTGGCCGGGCACCGCCTCATGCGCGGTCAGCGCGGGCAGCTCGTAGAGCGGGCGCTGGTCGAGCTTTGAGGTATTGACGAAATAATTGCCGGCCATGCCGAGCTGTGGGTTGCCCGGGCCGTAATAGGCGGTGGTGGTGCCCTCCGCCGTTTCCGCCGGAATCTGCTTCAGGCCATAGGGAAGGCGGGCCATCTTGTAGAAGAAGCCCGGCATCTTGCCGTCGATCAGCTTGGCCTGGAAGGCCGCCGCTTCCATCAGCTCATCGGCGGTCTTGGCATAGTATTTGGGATTGGTGCGCAGCTCCTGAACGAACGCCTCGCGGCTGGGATAGCCGGCTTTCTTGGCGACCTCGGCCATCTCGGCGCGGATGCGGGCGACCTCGTCGAGACCGATCTTGTGGATCTGCTCGGCGCTATAATCGGTGGTGGTGAGCTGGCGGATGCGGAAGGCGTAATATTTGGCGCCGCCAGGCTGGGCCGAGACGCCGACCGCCTTGGCGCATTTCGGTTCATAGGTGGTGCGGTAGAATTGCGCCGCCTTGGCATAGGACGGGTTGATCGCGGTGGTGATCACCGATTTCGCGCGGGCCTGGAGTGCCGCCCATTCGGCGTCGCTGGCGTCGGCGGGCTTGGGGCGGGCGAAGGGCGCGTAGAAGCGCGATTTGGTCGCGTCCTCCTGGATCACGCCGGTGATCGTCTTCTCGAAGCCGGCGAGGCTGACGCAAGGCTGGACATAGCCGCCCTTCACCGCCTGTGCGGTGATGTCGATCAGCGTGTCGTTGGTCTTGGGGAATTTCTCGAGACGCGCGAGATAATTGGCATAATCGGCCTTGCGGCGGAACGCGGTGCGATCGGCCTGGCCGGCGGCGCCCTGCCACGGGTTCGAATAGCTGGTGAACAGCATCGTGCGCTGGCCATAGCCATTCGCCTCGACGCTCTCGGCGAGCAGGCGGCGCAGGATCGCCTTGTCGGTCCGCTCGGCGGGCGAGAGGCCCGAATCGGGAATGGCGTCGAGGCGCTTCAGGAACACACCCTCGGCGGCGGCGCGGCGATCCTCGGCGGCGAGGCTGACGTCGCCGACTTCGGTGGCGTACTGTGCATTGCCGATCGACAGGGCGAAACCGGGATTTTCCTTCTCCACCCAGGCGAAATGCTCGCCGAGGAGCGTACGGAGATCGTCCGACGGCGTCGCGGCGGCGGGGGCCGCAATGGCCAGGAACGCGGCGCCCAGCGCGAGTCGGGCGGCGGCACGGGAAAGCGATAGGTTCTGCATGGCGCGAGGCAAGCAGACCGCCCGCGATATTGCAACCGTTGCGCGGCACCTTTCGGTGCGGGCGGGGAAGGGTTACCAGACAGGAAAGGGCGGAGGCGATTGACCGGTGGCCGCAGGATGGGGAGTTGGTGCGGTGATCGAGGTTCGATGACAGAGGCTGCCGTTCCGCGCCGGACGCTTGGCGATCTGGACGTGTTCGCGCTGACCGTCGGCATCGTGGTGGGGGCGGGCATCTTCCGCACCCCGGCGATGGTCGCGGGATTCGCACCGGACGCGGCGACAATGATCGCGGCCTGGATCGCGGGCGGCCTGCTCTCGATCGTCGGGGCGCTCTGCTATGCCGAGATGGCGGCGACCTGGCCGCATATGGGCGGCGATTACCATTTCCTAGGGCGGGCCTATGGCGAGCGGCTGGCGTTCCTTTACGCCTGGGCGCGGCTGGCGGTGATCCAGACCGGGTCGCTGGCGCTGCTCGCCTTCATCGTCGGCGACTATCTGCAAGTGATCGCGCCGCTGGGACCGGTGGGGCCGGCGATCTGGGCGGGCATCGCCGTTGTCGCGGTGAGCGGGCTCAACTGGCTGGGCATCCGCTGGGGCGCCACCGCGCAACGCTGGCTGACCACAGTGGAAGTCGCGGGGCTGGTCGCGGTGATCGTGGCGGGCTTCATGGTCGCGCCAGCCGGGAGCGCACCCGCACCGGTGAGCGAAGGCGGCGCGATCGGGCTGATGATGGTGTTCGTCCTGCTCGCCTATGGCGGGTGGAGCGAGGCGGTGTACGTCTCCGCCGAGATGAAGGCGCCGCCGCGGCGGATCGCGCCGATCATGGCGGCGGCACTCGCGCTGGTGACCGCGCTCTATGTGCTGGTGAACCTCGCGGCGCTGCATTCGCTGGGCTTTGCCGGGCTGGCCGCGTCCGATGCGATGGCGGCGGAGGTGATGCGCCGGGCGCTGGGCGATGGCGGCGCGGCGGCGATCAGCGCGGCGGTGGCGGTGGCGGCGCTGACCAGCGCCAACGCCACCGCGATCACCGGGGGGCGGACCGCGTGCGCGCTGGGTCAGCGCTTTGCCGCGCTGCGCTGGCTGGGCCGTTGGGATCTGGTGCGCGACACGCCGGGCAACGCGTTGATCGCACAGGGGGCGGTGGCACTGGCGCTGGTGATCGCGGGCGGGTTCGCGCGCGACGGGTTCCAGCTGGCGGTGGAATATACCGCGCCGGTCTTCTGGTTGTTCCTGTTGTTGGTCGGTGTGGCGCTGTTCGTGCTGCGCCGCCGGTTTCCCGAGGTCGAGCGGCCGTTCCGCGTGCCGCTCTATCCAGTCCTTCCCGCGATCTTCTGCGCGACGACGGCGTATCTGCTGTGGTCGAGCCTGGCCTATACCGGCTGGGGCGCGCTGGCCGGGGTTGCCGTGCTGGGGGTGGGCGCCGTCCTGCTGTTGTTCCTCAAGCCCGAGGAAGCGGGGAAGGCGGGGGGCTGATTCCACCTGGCTGCAGCGACGTCGCCTCCTGCGCTGCGTCGTCAGCCCACCTTCTCTTCTTGTCCGATGCCTGCTGCCCGGTGGACCCCGGCACAAGGCCGGGGTGACGGGGAAAGCCAAATCCTATGGAAAGCGGATCACCACGTTCGGCAAGGGCATCGCGGCGGTGAAACGGCGCGCGGCGGCAGGCTGCCAGCGTTCGCCCGAAAAGGCCTGATCGATCGTTGCCCAACTGCCGACCTGATCGAACGCGTCGAGCGCGAAGGGCAGACCTTCGGCGCCGAGCGGGGAGTTGGTGTCGGCGACATGGAAATGGAGATGGGTGCCGCCGACCTGGCCGGTCGCGCCGACCCGACCGAGCAGTTGGCCGCGACGCACGCGATCGCCCTTCCTGACCGCCAGGCCCTGTTTCAGATGCTCGTAGAAGACGATGCGGCCGTTTCCGATATCGATCGCGACATAGTTGCCGGTGGCGTTTTCCGGATCGCTCGCCTCGTCGGGGTTGCGCTGGACCGGATCGACGAAATCGTCGCGCGCGGCGATGACGCGGCCATCAGCGACCGCGATCACTTCGGCGCCAAAGCCGGGATCGGCGGCGTAGCGTGGTTCCTTGGGGTTGCGATCGGCGTGGAAGAAGTCGATCGCGAAGCGGCCGGGGACGCGGGGGGTGCCGTTGAGGGCATAGACGTAGCGGCGGTGGCCGAATTCCATCTCAGGCTTGTAGACCGCCGACCAGGTGCCACCACGCAGCGGCGGGCCGAAGGGGCGGGGCGCTGCAGTGACGGCGCGCGCGGTGCTTTCGATCGTGACCGGTGGGCGATCGGTAATCGTGTAGGTGATGCGGTGGCGGACCGCGGCGACCGGCGCCGCGACCGGCTGGTTGACGAAGATCGTCGCGTGCGCGCCGGGCGCGACCAGGGTACGGTCGGCGTCCTTCGCGACCCATTGGCCGCCGATCAGCGCGGCGAGCGTGTCGCCTTCATAGCGGCCGAGCGTGCGACCCGTATCGTCGAGGATCTCGAGCGCGTTCAGGCGGAGCGGCGAGCGGTGGAAGCTTGAGATGCGAAGTTCATAGGCGATTTGCGTGCCGTCCGTGCGCACAAGGTGCGCGGGCTGAGCGGGGACGGTGAGCTCGAGCGAGATGGGCGGGATTTTCTGTGCGCTGGCCGGGACGGTGATCGCGAGTGCGGCGATGACGGGGAGCGTACGGATCATGCGGTCTCCAGCAGACGATCGGCCTGAGCGCGGGCCTCGTCGGTGATCTGGGCGCCGGAGAGCATACGGGCAATTTCTTCTCGACGAGCGTCGTCATCCAGCCCACGAACGCCGGTGCGGGTGACCAGCCCGTCATGACTTTTGGCGATGAGCAGGTGATGCCCGCCGCGTGCCGCGACCTGCGGGCTATGAGTGACGACGAGCAATTGCGCATCCGTGGCAAGACGCGCGAGGCGCTCGCCGATCGCGCTGGCGACCGCGCCGCCGACGCCGCGGTCGATCTCGTCGAAGATCAATGTGCGGGCGCCTCCCTCTTCGGCGAGCGCCACCTTCAAGGCGAGGATAAAGCGGGAAAGCTCGCCGCCCGAGGCGATCTTGATCAGTGGGGCGAAGGGCGCGCCGGGATTGGTCGACACCTCGAACTCCACCCGGTCGCGGCCCGAAGCGGCCCATTGGTCGCGCGGGAGCGGATCGACGACGGTGCGGAAGCGCGCCGCATCGAGCTTGAGCGGGGCGAGTTCGGTCGCGACGGCGGCGTCGAGACGCGCGGCGGCGGACGCGCGAGCGGTGGAGAGGGCTTCGGCGGCCCGGGTATAAGCTGTTTCGGTTTCCGCGAGCGCGGCTTCGAGGCGGTGGATGGTGTCCTCGCCTCCCTCGATTCGCGACAGGCGCGCGGCGAGGGTTTCGGCCAGCTCGGCAAGATCATCCGGCTGGATACGATGCTTGCGGGCGAGGCCACGCAGCTCGAACAGGCGGGCTTCGTCGGATTCGAGCGCGCGCGGGTCGAAGGCGAGCGCCTCGGCGGCCTCGTCGACCTTCTCCTGCGTGGTGCCGCCTTCGATCAGTGCACGGTCGAGCGCGGCGAGCGATTCGGTGAGGGCCGGGTGGTCGTCGGCAATGCGTTCGAGGATCCGTGCGGCCTGACGCAGCCGGGTGAGGGCGCCGTCGTTGCCGTCGAGCAGGTCGGCGATCGCCTGAAGCTCGCCCGCGATCTTCTCGCCCCGCTGCATCGATGCGCGGCGGTCGGCGAGTTGCTCCTCCTCGCCCGGTTCGGGGGCGAATGCCGTGAGTTCGGCGACGGCATGTTCGAGCCATTCGCGGTCGCGCGCGGCATTCTCCTGCTCCTCGCGCGCGGCGGCCAGTTCTTCCTCGGCGGCGCGGAAGGCGCGGTGCGCGTCGGCGACCGCATCGGTGTCGAGCCGCCCGAAGGTGTCGAGCAGGGCGCGGTGGCCGCGTGGGTTGAGCAGGCCGCGGTCGTCATGCTGGCCATGGATCTCGACCAGGAAGGCGCCGAGTTCGCGCAGCAGCGCGGCGGAGGCGGGCGAATCGTTGACGAAGGCGCGGCTGCCGCCATCGGCCTTGACGATGCGGCGGATCAGCAGCGGTTCGCTGGGGTCGAAGTCGAGGCCGTTCTCGGCGAGCAGCGCGGCGACCGGGGCGGGGTCGGCCAGTTCGAAGCTGGCGGTAACCACGGCCTGCGCCGCGCCCTGACGGACGAGGCCGCTGTCGGCGCGCATGCCGAGGGCAAGACCAAGCGAATCGAGCAGGATCGACTTGCCGGCGCCCGTCTCCCCGGTCAGCACGCCAAGGCCGGCGCGGAAATCGAGGTCGAGCGCCTCGATCAGCACCACGTCGCGGATATTGAGGCCGGTCAGCATCGGCCGCTGTTACCCCTTTTTGTTCCGCCTTGGGAGAGGCGATTCATCGGGGCGGTATGCCTTACTTGGTTTCGTCGTCGACGGGCTTGGGCTTTGGCACTTCGTCGAGCTTCGGTGCGGTCGCGGCCGCCGCGGCGGGGACGGGCACAGCCTCGCCATGCTTGCCGATCAGCTCATAGGCGCGTTGGTACCATTGGGTGCCGGGATAGTTGGCACCGAGCACCGCGGCGGCCTTCTTGGCCTCCTCCTTCACGCCGAGCGCGAGGTAGGATTCGGTCAGGCGCATCAGCGCCTCCGGCGTGTGGGTGGTGGTCTGGTAGTTGTCGACCACGGTACGGAAGCGGATGATCGAGGCGAGCCACTGGCCGCGCACCTGATAGTAGCGACCGACCTCCATCTCCTTGCCCGCGAGGTGATCGCGGACGAGATCGACCTTGAGCCGCGCATCGGCGGCGTAGCGGGTGTTGGGATAGCGGCGGTTGAGCTCGCCCAGCGCGTCGAGCGCCTGCTGGGTGATCTTCTGGTCGCGGGTGACGTCGCTGATCTGCTCATAATAGCTGAGCGCGATCAGATAATAGGCATAGGGTGCGTCGCGGTTGCCGGGATGGACGGCAAGAAAGCGCTGCGACGACTGGATCGCCTGAGTGTAGTTGCGGTCGAGATAATAGGCGAAGGCGCCCATCAGCTGCGCGCGGCGCGCCCAGATCGAATAGGGATGCTGGCGCTCGACCTCATCGAACAGCGCGGCGGCGAGCTTGTACTGGCCGCTGTCGAGCCGATCCTTCGCCGCAGTGTAGAGCGTGCCGACGTCGCGCGCGACATAGGGCAGATCGGCGCGGGTGCCGCCGCCGCGGTTGCAGCCGGTCAGCGCGAGCGCTGCGACAAGAGTAAGGGCGAGCGGACGGATCGAAAGCATACGCATGGCGAGGTTCTTAGCGGAGCCCTTGCACGACGCACACACTTTTTTGGTGGTCCTCGCCGCAAGGTTGATCGCAGGTCCAACAAGGTGTGTCTCGGCCCGCCGCGAGGGCGAGGCTGGGTGCCTGACTAGATCGCGACGCGCGCCCGTATCGGACGCCAGCGAGCTGCTGTTCGTCGATCTGGGCACCGCGCGACTGCAATTGTTGGCGGGTCGCCCGCCGGGGTCAGAAGAAGAAGCCGCCCAGCCAGAGCCGGACGAAACCAACCACCAGCACGACCAGGTTGAGATTCCGGCCCGTGTTCGAATCCGACAGCGCACCCAGTGCCGCACCAAGCACCGTGAGCGGGATCACCAGATAGTTGAGCCAGCCGAGCAGCGGGATGAGGCCAAGCAGCATCACCGGAAGGGCGACGACACCAACGACGATAGAGACCAGGTTCAGCATAGCTTGAAGATGGCTCCTTCCTGACGATCTGACAAGGTGTCTTGCCTAAATAACACACGAACTCGCAACGCGGAAGCTGCTGGGCGAAGATGAACGAACCTCATCCGGCTGCGACAATCGGCGACACAAAAGCACGGCTTTGGTGAAACTGCTGCGACAGCCCCTCCCGATAACAGCATTCGACCGCAAGACGGTCCGGTTTGAGTGAGGAGAACAGAGATGAAGAAGATCGCAATGCTGATCGCCGGCCTTGGCATCGCCGCCGCCACTATCCCCGCCGTTTCGGCCCAGCAGGGCGGCTGGCAGGGAATAAACCAGCGCCAGGCACAGCTCGACCGGCGCATCGACCAGGGCGTGCGCTCGGGTCAGCTCAACCGGCGCGAAGCCGAGCGGCTGCGGAGCGAGTTCCGTGGGATCGCGAACCTTGAGTACCGCTATCGCCGTTCGGCCCCGGGCCTGACGATGGCGGAGCGCCGCGATCTTGACCGCCGGTTCGACGCGCTGTCGCGCAAGATCCGCTGGGAGCGCAATGACCGGAACCATCGCCGCTAAGGCGCCCACCGGTTGAGATGAATAGCGGCCTTCGCCCTGACGGGCGGAGGCCGTTTCGTTATCCTCCGTTCGCCCTGAGCTTGTCGAAGCGCTGCGGTTGTCCGGCTTGGGAGAAGGGCAGTGCTTCGACAAGCTCGGCACGGACGGAGGATGGCTGGCGCTGCTCAGCGCAGCGGCTGGCCGCTGTCCTTCCACTTGTCGAGGATCTGCGATTCGGGCGCTGCGGTATATTCGGGGCGAACGTCGCCGCTGCGGGCATATTCCTGCTGCACCGGTGCGGGTGCCGGACGGGGTTGGGCAGCAGAAGGGGCGGGCATCGCCGGCATCGGGACGGTCGCGGCGGCGGCCGCAGCCGCGATCTCGGCCGCGGTGACGGCGCGGGGATGCGGGCCAGGATAGGGTTCGCCGCCGAGATACGCCTGTTTGAACGCGGCACCGGTGCCCCAATAGCCCTTCCACCGGTGGAAGAAGTGGGCGCCGAACACGCCGGTCATCACCAGACTGCGGTTCCAGGACGGGGTGACGGCATAGGTGTGATAATGGGTCGCCATGCCGACCGGCGCGAACACCTCGCCCGCCAGCGCGGAGGCGGCGACGCGCGAGGCGCGCAGCCAGGCGGCCCGCGACGGGCGGCGGGCCATCGCGCCGTCGCAGGCATAGCTGAACTGGCAGCCGGCCTTTTCCGACCCCTGATAGATCACACCACACACGGTGGCGGGGAAGGTGGGATGGCGGACGCGGTTCAGGATCACCTGCGCCACCGCGCGCTGGCCGTCATCCGGCTCATTTGCCGCCTCGTAATAGATGGCGGTGGTGAGGCATTCGAGCGCGCGCGCCTTGTCCTGCGGCGTGCCGCGCATCACGAAGGGCGCGGCGGGGCGCAGCGTCGGATCGGGCACATAATTGGCCGGCTCCGGGCCGGTGGGGAGTGCGACGGTGCCGGTCACGCCCGCGGCGGGGGCTGCGGTCTCGTCGCTGGCGAGCTGATAATAAGCGGAACCCGGGAAATGATCGTCGGCCTCATAGCCGGTGGGGGCTGGGCCGGGGAGGGTGACGCGCTCGTCGCCTGCGCTCAGCGCCGAGAAACCGGCATGGGCCGAAAAGCCCGCGCCGACCAGCGACACCAGCAATGCCGCCACGATTCCCCGAAGCTGTAGTCGCGTGAATTGCCGCAGCACGATGGGTTCCCATGCGAGGCAATGGCCTCGTCAGGCGGCTCCCATAGCGCAGAACGGGTGAATTTTCTGCCCCGCATTTCCGGCCGTCCCGGGGCGAGACGGTTGGTGGTTAAGGTAAGCTTTGGCGAGCGTCGCGCCTGCCCTCAGGCGGCTTCGGCCTTCGCCTGATTGAACAGGGCCATATTGGCGTCGCCCCAGGCCTGGAGCGCACGCAGGATCGGCTCGAGTGTTCGGCCACGTTCCGACAGGCAATAGTCCACGCGCGGCGGCACCTGGGCGAACACCGTCCGGACGAGCAGCCCATCCGCTTCCAGCTCGCGCAGCTGATTGGTCAGCATCCGTTGGGTGACGCTGGGGAGCTTCCGCCGGATTTCGTTGAACCGCATCGTACCCGACAACAGGTGATAGAGAATCACGCCCTTCCACTTGCCGTCGATCAGGCTGAGCGTGGCCTCGACCGCGCAACCCGGACTGCATGCATAGCTTGAATGGCGAGGGCGGGGCATTCCAATAGTTCCTTTTTCGACACTATGTGCTGAAAATGTGCATTCTTGTTGATGATGGTAATTGTGCGCAAATCGCTCCTGAACAGTCAATGGAGCAAGATGATGCGCGCAATCGGATACCGGCAAGCACAGGCGATCACGGCGGAGACGGCGCTGGTTGATATCGAATTGCCTCGTCCCGAGCCGACCGGCCGGGACGTACTGGTCGAGGTGAAGGCGGTTTCGGTCAATCCGGTGGACACCAAGATCCGTCGTTCGGTGACGCCCGAGGAGGGGCAGTGGAAGGTGCTGGGCTGGGACGCGGCGGGCGTCGTTGTCGCGGTCGGAGCCGATGCGACGCTGTTCAGGCCGGGCGACGAAGTCTTCTATGCCGGAGCCATCCACCGCCCGGGGACCAATGCCGAATATCATCTGGTCGATGAGCGGATCGTCGGTCGCAAGCCCCGGTCGATCGGTTTCGCCGAGGCCGCGGCGCTGCCGCTGACCGCGATCACGGCATGGGAGATGCTGTTCGATCGGCTCGACGTGAGCCGGCCAGTTGCGACCGGGGCGAACGCGTTGCTGGTGATCGGCGGCGCGGGCGGGGTCGGATCGATCGCGATCCAGCTGGCGCGCAGACTGACGGACCTCACCGTAATCGCGAGCGCGTCGCGGCCCGAGACACGGGCGTGGGTCGAGTCGCTCGGCGCGCATCACGTCGTCGACCACCGAGCGCCGCTTGCCGCGCAGGTCGCGGCGCTGGGGGCCGGCGCGCCGGGGTTCGTCTTCTCGACCACCAACAGTGACGATCACCTCGCCGAGATCGTCGAGTTGATCGCGCCACAGGGGCGGTTCGGACTGATCGATGATCCCAAGCTGCTCGACGTGATGCCGCTCAAGCGCAAGTCGCTCTCGCTGCACTGGGAGCTGATGTTCACCCGATCATTGTTCGGAACGCCCGATATCGAACAGCAGCACATACTGCTCAACCGGGTGAGCGAGATGGTCGATGCAGGTGAGATCACTTCGACGATCAGCGAGAATTATGGCGCGATCAACGCCGCGAACCTCAAGCGTGCGCATGCGCTGATCGAGTCCGGCAAGGCCAAGGGCAAGATCGTGCTCGAGAGTTTCTGACGCTTCCCGGAGGACCATGAAATGCCGAATGAAAAACTGACCGCGCTTGCGGTGTTGAAGGCGCGCCCGGGCAAGCGTGAGGCTTTGCTCGAGGCATTGCTCGCGCTGATCGAGCCGACGCGCGCCGAGCCCGGGAATCTGGACTATGTGCTGTTCGAGCGGCAGGACGCGCCCGGCACCTTCTATATGCGCGAGGCCTTCACCGATGCGGCGGCGCTGGAGCAACACAAGGCGCTACCCCATTTTCAGGCCTTTGCCGCGCGGCTCGACGAATTGCTCGCCGAGCCGCTGCGGCTGATCCTGCTGGATCAGGTGTCCAGCTGACGCGCGCTTATTTCAGCGTCGCGCTGTCGAGGTTGAGCGATGCCGCCGGGATCACCTCGAGATTCGGGTGGGCCTTGCGCAGCTCGTCCACGAACAGCTTGGCGTCGCCGACGACGACGATGCTGGCGCCGGTCGGGTCGAGTATCTTCTTCGCCGCCGCCTGCACCTTGGCTGGGTCGACGCCCTGGATCGAGGGGATGTAGGTCGACAGCGTGTCGAGCGGCACGCCCTCGGCGACATAGTCGGCGAGCGCGCCGGCGATGCCGTCGGTCCGCTCGATCCGGCGGCCGAAACCGCCGACCAGCACCGCCTTGCGCGAATCGAGTTCGGCGGCGGGGACGGGGGCCTCGCCGAGCTTCTTCATCTCCGCTGCGATCAGCGAGACCACCTCGGGCGCCGAGGGGTTCTTGGTCTGGGTGGAGGCGGTGACGATGCCGGGCGCGCGGCGCGCATCGACGCTGCTGCCCGCGCCATAGGCGAGGCCGCGCTTGATGCGGATTTCGCGGTTGAGGCGTGAGGTGAAGCCGACGCCGAGCGTGGCGTTGGCGACCTGCGCCGCATAGAAATCCTTGTCGGCGCGCGCGATTCCAGAGCGCGCGATGACGACGCCGGCCTGACCCGCGCCGGGCATGTCGACGACGATCACGCGCGGGCCAGCGCGTGCGCTATCCCCGTCTGGAACGCCGTCGTGAACACCGGTCTTCCAGTCGCCGAACAGTTTCTGTGCGAGGGCGGTTGCGTCCTTCTGAGCGATGTCGCCGACCACCACCAGCGCCGCCTGGGATGGAATCCAGGCGTTGCGATAGGCGCTGGCGATATCGGCGCGCGTGATCTTCGGCAGCGAGGTCACTGTGCCCGAGAGCAGATTGCCATAGGCCTGCTCTCCGAACACGGCGCGGCTGGCGACGATGCCAGACAGCGCGCCCGGATCCTTGAGCTGAACCGCGACGCCGTCGATCGACTGTTTGCGTGCGCGGTCGATCTCCTCCTGCGCGAAGGCGGGGTTGCGCGCGACGTCGGCGAGGATGGCGAGTGCTGGATCGGCCTGGTCGGCCTTGACCGTGACGGTGGCGAAGGCAGCGTCCCAATCTGCGCCCGCACCGATCGAGCCGCCGAGTGATTCCACCTGCTGCGCGATCTGTTCGGCCGAGCGGGTTGTGGTGCCCTTGGTCAGCAGGTCGGCGGCGAGCGCGGCGGTGCCGGCCTTGCCGTTGAGATCGCTTCCGCCGCCCGCAGGCGCAACGACGGTGGCGGTGACGATCGGCAGGTCGCGCTTCTCGACCACGATCACGCGCAGGCCGTTGGCGAGCCTGGTCTCGGTCGCCTTGGGGATGACCGGCGAGATCGGGGTGCCGGGCGCGGGAACGGCGACGCGCTGACCTTCGGGCGCCTGGGTGTGGATCACCACATCGCTTGGCACGACGAGCGGGGCGACCTTGACCGTCGAGGCGACGGTAATGCTGTCGCCCTTCGCACCCTTGGCCATGCTGTCGGGCAAATAGATCAGCGCGGCCGACTGATTGTCGCCCAGATATTTGCGGGCGACGCGCTGGACGTCGGCGGCGGTGACCCGGGCGACGGCGGCGAGCTGCTGGTCGGCGGCCTTGGGATCGCGGCTGACGATGATCGCATTGGCGAGCGTCGTGGCCTTGCCCTCCGCGGTCTCGCGGCTCTTGAGCGAGGCGGTCAGGATCTCGTTCTTCGCCTCGGCCAGCTCGGCGTCGCTGACCGGCTTGTCGCGCAGATCGGCGATCTCGCGGCGCATCGCCTTCTCGCCATCCTCGGCCGACTTGCCGCCGGCGAGGATCGCGTACATCGCATAGGAGCCGGTCGACTGGCGCGTGTCGAGGAAGGTGTCGGCCTGCGCCGCCAACTGATCGCGATAGACGAGGTTACGGTAGAGCCGCGAATTCTCGCCGCCCGAAAGGATCCCGTCGAGCACCGCGAGCGCGGGCGTGTCGGGATCATTGTCGGCCGGAAGTTGATAGCTCAGCAGCACCGCGGGCAGCGGCGTATTCGCCTCATAGACCGTCTGGCGCGTCGCGGTGGTGCGCGGCGGCTCGGCGACGGTGACGCGCGGGATCGGCCGGTTCGGCTTCGCGATTCCGGCGAAGTATTTGTCTACCCATTTGTCCAGCTGGGCCGGATCGAAATTGCCCGCGACGACCAGCACGGCATTGTCCGGCCGGTAATAGGTCGCATGGAAGGCGCGGATGTCGCCGATCGTCGCGGCGTCGAGATCCTCGATGCTGCCGATGCCGGGACGGGCATAGGGATGCGTCGAATAGGAGATGTTGGGGAAGTAGATGTAGAAGAGCTTGCCATAGGGCGAGGCGAGGACGCGGTTGCGCAATTCCTCCTTCACCACGTCGCGCTCGGACGCGAACACCTTTTCGCTGACCACCAGGCTGGCCATGCGGTCACCCTCGGCGAACAGCAGGCGTTCGAGATGGTTGGCGGGAACCACCTCGAAATAATTGGTGTAGTCCGAATTGGTCGAGGCGTTGTTGTAGCCGCCGACATCCTCGGTCAGCCGGTCCATCTGCTCGTCGACCAGGTTCTTCGTGCCCTTGAACATCAGGTGCTCGAACATGTGCGCGAAGCCCGACTTGCCCGCGGGGTCGTCCTTGCTGCCGACATCGTACCAGACCTGGACCGAGACATTGGCGGTCGAGGTGTCGCGGATCGCGTAGACCTTGAGCCCGTTGGGCAAGGTGCGCTCGGTATAGGCGAGCGGTGCGACCTTGATTTCCTTCGCGGGCGCCGGGGTGGCGGTCTGCGCATGGGCGGCGAAGGGGAGCAAGGCGGCGCTCAGGTAGAGCGCGGTGCGGGTCAGGCGCATCTGGGTCTCCGGTCTGGAGGAAGAGGGGTCAGTCTTTCTTGCGGTTGCGCGCGGCGTAGATCACCGCGGCGGCGAGGGCGGCGGAACCGATGCCGATGCCGATCTTGCCGAGCGGCCACTTCTTGTCCTCGCCGGGCTTGCGCGTGCCTTTGGCGCGCTCGGCGGTTTCGCGCGTGGCGCGGGCGGCGGCGGTGATCTCGTTGGCGATTTCGTCTTGTTCGTCGGTCTTGTCGGTCACTGGATACTCCTCTGTTTCACAGGAGTAAGACTCCGAAGCCAGCGGCGCAATCAGGCTTTGCCATAATAGGTAGCGCGGAAATCATTGGCGAAGGCGGTGAGGCGGCCCTCCGCGATCGCGGCGCGCAGATCGGCCATCAGTGCCTGATAGAACCACAGATTATGCTCGGTCATCAGCATTGCGCCGAGGATCTCGCCCGCGCGGACGAGGTGATGGACATAGGCGCGGGTGAAGGTGCCACAGGTCGGGCAAGCGCAGGCGGGGTCGAGCGGCCCCTGATCCTCGGCGAACTTCGCGTTGCGGATGTTGATCGGGCCCTGGCGCGTGAATGCCTGACCGGTGCGGCCCGACCGGGTGGGCAGGACGCAGTCGAACATGTCGATCCCACGCTCCACGGCCCCCACGATATCGTCGGGCTTGCCGACGCCCATCAGGTAGCGAGGCTTTGCAGGATCGAGCTGCCCGGGAGCGTAGTCGAGGCAGGCGAACATCGCCTCCTGCCCCTCGCCGACCGCAAGGCCGCCGACCGCATAGCCGTCAAACCCGATGTCGAGCAGCGCGTCGGCGGATCGCTTGCGCAACTCCTGATCGAGCGCGCCCTGCTGGATACCGAACAGCGCGTTGTTCTCGGCATGCGCGCCGCCGGCATCGAAGCCCTCGCGCGAGCGCTTCGCCCAGCGCATCGAGCGCTCCATCGCCGCGGCCTGCACTTCGCGGGTCGAGGTGGTGGGCACGAGTTCGTCGAACGCCATGACGATGTTGGAGCCGAGCAGCCGCTGGATCTCCATCGATCGCTCGGGGCTGAGCATATGGCGCGAGCCGTCGAGGTGCGACTTGAAGACGATGCCTTCCTCGCTGCGCTTGGTCAGTTCGGACAGGCTCATCACCTGATAGCCGCCGCTGTCGGTGAGGATCGGGCGGTCCCAGCCCATGAAGCCGTGCAGCCCGCCGAGGCGGTCGACCCGCTCGGCCGAGGGGCGGAGCATGAGGTGGTAGGTGTTGCCGAGCAGAATGTCGGCGCCCGATGCGCGCACGTCCTGCGGCTTCATCGCCTTGACCGTGGCGGCGGTACCGACGGGCATGAAGGCGGGCGTGCGGATATCGCCGCGCTGCATCGCGATCGTGCCGGTGCGCGCCTTACCGTCGGTGGCGTGGATGGTGAAGTCGAAACGGGGCGTGGACATGCGGGTGCCTTTGCCCTTTCGGCTGCGCGGTGCAAGTCTATCGTCCCGCACGACCGGGAAGGGGTTAAGGGGAATCGGATGAGCCTGCCCGCGATCGCCAATCTGTTCGCTCCACTGCCATTAGCGGCGGCGGGCGAAATATTCACCGAATTGCTCGCGCGGCCGGGCGTTCGGATCGAGCGGATCGTGTCGGAAGGGCAGGTGACGCCCGAGGACTCGCCGTTCGTGCAGGATGCCGACGAATGGGTGCTGTTGCTCGCCGGAAGCGCGGCGATCCGGCTGGAGGCGCATGACGAAGCCATGCTGGGACCGGGCGATCACCTGCTGATTCCGGGCGGGACGCGGCATTGGGTGACGCGCACCGACCCCGAGGTGCCGACGGTTTGGCTAGCGATCCACCTCGGCTGAGATGAGATAGGCGGTTACTTCCTGCGGGCTGGCGAAGGCGAAGTCGGGGTTGAGGTGCGCCAGCGCGTCGGGATTGGCATAGCCCCACAGCGCCGCGCCCGCGCGAACGCCGGTCTCGCGCGCGGTGTCGATGTCACGGGTTTCGTCGCCGATCGACAGCACCCGATGTGGTGGGACACCGCTGGCCTTCAACACCTTGCGGAATTTGGGCGCCTTGCCGAACAGCGACGCGCCGCATGCCCACCAGCTGACGCGGGCGGCATTCTCCGGGCCGAGCACGGCGCGGGCATTGGCCTCGCTGTTCGAGCTGACGACGGCGATGCGGATACCGGCGGCCTCGATCGCGGCGAGCATTTCGGGCACGCCGTCGAACAGATGGACCTGATGCGTATGGCGGCCGAACAGGCGGCGGACATAGCGGGCGATGAAAGGCAGCCGCCAGCGCGGAACCCGCAGGTGGCGGATTACGTCGCGCGTCGGCATCCGGCGCAATGGTTCGACCTCGTGCTTGCCGACCCGACGGAATCCGTAACGGTCCGACAGATGATCCATGATCGACAGGAACCACCCGCCGCTATCCGAAAGTGTCCCGTCGAAGTCGAAGATCACGAGCCTGGGGCCCGGCTCAGCCATGGCTGTGGCCGTCATGGTCGTGATCATCGTGCCGGTGGGTATCGTGCCCGCGACTATGCCCGTTGTGCATGCGACAGGGATCGCCGTCGCCGACCTCGATCTGGAGCGTCGCGTGACCGATGCCGAAATCATGTTCGAGCTTATGCTGGGCATCGTCGAGGAAGGCGTCACCCGGATGGCCGCCCGGGATGATCAGATGCGCGGTGAGTGCCGATTCGGTTGTGCTCATCGGCCAGATATGAAGATCGTGGACGCGGGTGACGCCGGGCAGGGCCGCGAGCGCTTCCTCGACCTTTTCGGGATCGATTCCGTCGGGGACGGCGTGAAGCGCCATCGTCACCGAATCGCGCAGCAGTCCCCAGGTGCTCCACAGGATCACTGCGACGATCACCAGGCTGATCGCCGGATCGATCCACGATGCATTGGTGAGCAGGATCAATCCACCGCCGACCACCACACCCGCCGAAACCACCGCGTCGGCAACCATGTGGAGATAGGCGCCGCGGATGTTGATGTCGCCGGCGCGGCCGCGCATGAACATGAAGGCCGTCGCACCGTTGATGAGGATGCCGACCCCCGCGACGATCATCACCGTCAACCCGGCGACCGGCGGGGGATCCTGGAAGCGCTGCACCGCCTCGAGCGCGATCGCGCCGACCGCCACCAGCAACAGCACGGCATTGGCAAGCGCGGCGAGGATGGTCGAGCTCGACAGGCCATAGGTGAAGCGGCGCGATGCCGGACGCTTGGCGAGCGAGGCGCCGCCCCAGGCGATCAGCAGCCCGAGAACGTCGGACAGGTTGTGCCCGGCGTCCGCTAGCAGCGCCATAGACCCGGTGATGATGCCGGCGGCGCCCTCAACGAGCACGAAGGCGAGGTTGAGCGCGGTTCCGATCGCGAAAGCGCGGCCGAAATCGGCGGGGGCGTGGCTGTGACCGGCGTGCGAATGGCCGGAATGACTGTGCGATCCGTGCATGGCGCCGCTTTTAACCGCTTGGTGCCATGTGATGCTAGGACACTGAGCAAGGAATTGCGCCGGGTGCTTGACCCTGACGCTGCGTCATCCCCGATAGGACGATTCGCGTGAAGATGAGGAACGACATGCGAACGGTACGGCAAGTGGCGAAGGCGGCGCGAATCAGTGTGCGCACGCTCCACCATTATGATGCGATCGGCCTGCTCAAGCCGGCGCATGTCGGGGCCAATGGCTATCGCTATTATGGCCGGACGGAATTGCTGCGGCTGCAGCAGATCCTGTTCTATCGCGAACTGGGGCTGGCGCTCGGCGAGATCGGTTCGATCCTCGACGATCCCGGCTTCGATCCGCTGGTGGCGTTGAAGGGCCACCGCACCGCGCTGGCGGCGCGGATCGACCAGTATCGCGACCTCATCCGCACGATCGACCGCACGATCGCGTCGCTCGAAAAGGATGAGACGATGGAAGACAGCGACTATTATGCCGGCATCGCGCCCGAGACCCGCGAACGCTGGGAAAACGAGGCCAAGAGCTTCTGGGGCGAGGACGCGGTGAAGGCGGCGCAGGCCAAGGCGCGAAACTTCTCGAAGGAGGAGGTCGCGGCGATCCGGGCCGAGATGGAGGCGATCAAGAGCGACTTCCGGCGGCTGTTCGCCGAACGCGTCGAGCCGGGATCGGACGAAGCGCAGGCGGTGACGGCCCGGCACTATACCTGGGTCTGTCACAGTTGGACCCCCGACGCGAAGGCGTTCGCGGGGCTGGGTCGCTTCTATGTCGAGAACCCGGAGTTCCGGGGGACCTATGACGATGGCGCGCTGCCCGGAACGGCGGCGTTCATCGCCGAGGCGATGGCGATCTACGCTGATCGATCGCTTTAGATCCTAACGGCGTTTCGGGCGGCGATCCTCGTCGCCTGGACGTCCGCCGGGTTGCGGCACCGGGCGGGTGGTGAGCAGCTCGGCGCGCGTGATCGCGCCGTTCTTGTCGCGGTCGAACCGCGTGAAGAACAGGGCGAAGCGAGCCCGCAGTTCACCCAGGCTGATGCGGTTGTCGCCGTCCTGGTCAACCTCGAACGGGCTGGGCAGCGCGTTGCGGTTGCCCAGCCAGCGCTCCGACCAGTCGCCGAACTGGATATAGCCGATCGAAGCCTGCCCCTTCGCTATGGCGTCGAAGCTCTTGCCCACGCCCGCGTCATATTCGGTGCGGGTGACGATGCCGTCGCCGTCCGTATCGAACGCGGCGATCGCCATCGCGACCGGTTCGGCGATCATCAGCGGGATCGGCTCGGAGCCGGGCTGCGGGGCCTGAAGCGGCACGCCCGGTGCGGGGGGCTGCTGCTGCGCGGCAAGGGCTATGGCGAGGGTGAAGAGGATCATGCGGTCTTTCCGGGCACGAGCAGGCTGGCATCGCCATAGCTATAGAAGCGGTAGCCCTCCGCAATAGCGTGGGCATAGGCGGCCTGCATCCGGTCCAGCCCCATCAGCGCGGAGACCAGCATGAACAGGGTCGAGCGCGGCAAATGGAAGTTGGTGACGAGGCCGTCAATGCCACGGAAGCGGTAGCCCGGCGTGATGAAGATCGCGGTGTCGCCTTCGAACGGGCGGATCACACCGTCCTCGCCGGTGGCGCTCTCGATCAGGCGCAAGCTGGTGGTGCCGACCGCGATCACCCGGCCACCCTTGGCGCGGACGGCGTTGAGCCGGTCCGCGGTCGCGGCGTCGATGCGGCCCCATTCGGCGTGCATCCGGTGGTCGTCGGTATCGTCCGCCTTGACCGGCAGGAAGGTGCCCGCGCCGACATGAAGGGTGAGGGTGGTGTGCCCGATTCCAGCGGTTTCGAGCGCGGCCATGAGGCCGGGCGTGAAGTGCAGCGCGGCAGTGGGTGCCGCGACGGCGCCCGGTTCGTTCGCGAACATGGTCTGGTAATCGTCGGCGTCGCGCGCGTCGGTCGGCCGCTTGGCGGCGATATAAGGTGGGAGCGGCATCCGCCCGGCACGCTGGAGCAGCAGCTCGACCGGCTCATCGCCGGGAAAGAGCAGGGTAAAACTTCCATCCTCGTGGCGCGCTTCGGCGGTCGCGGTGACGCCGTTACCGAAGTCGATGGTCTCGCCGACGCGCAGCCGCTTGGCGTTGCGGATGAAGGCGATCCAGTGGCGCGGCCCTTCGCGCTTATGGAGTGTGGCGCCGATCTTCGCTTCGCCGCGGGTTCCCTCGAGCTGGGCGGGGATGACGCGCGTATCGTTGAAGACGAGCAGATCGCCGGGTGCGAGCAGCGCGGGGAGATCGCCGACGGTGCGGTCTTCGGTATGCCCTGAATCGCCGGCACCGTCGAGCAACAGCAATCGCGCCGAATCGCGCGGCAAGGCCGGACGGAGCGCGATCCGCTCCGGCGGCAGCTCGAAATCGAACAGGTCGACGTTCATTGGGCCTCAACGCCCGGCGGTGCCGGGCGATCGATCACTTCTTGCCGGGGCCGGGCGGAAGCGCGGCGGGTTCCTGCACCGGCGCGGGCGGCGGTGGCGGGGCATAGGCCGGGGGGTTGTCCGCGGCGATATAGGCATGGACGATCTTGGCGGGGTCCGCAGGCGGCTCGCCGCGCGGGATCGCGTCGACATATTGCATCCCGTCGAGCACGCGGCCGAACACCGTGTACTTCTGGTCGAGCGCGAGCCGGGGCACGAACATGATGAAGAACTGGCTGTTGGCGCTGTCCTCGCTCTCCGCGCGCGCGGCCGACACCGCACCGCGAACATGGGGGAGGTAGTTGAATTCCTTGGTGAGGTCGGGCTGCTCGGAGCCGCCGGTGCCGTCGCCCTTGGGGTCGCCACCTTGCGCCATGAAGCCTTCGATCACGCGGTGGAAGGGGAGCCCGTCATAGAATTTCTTGCGGGTCAGTTCCTTGACCCGCTCGACCATCTTGGGTGCGACGTCGGGGCGCAACCAGATGGTGACGCGGCCACCGGTCGACAGGTCGAGAATCCACAGATTCTCCTTGTCGGTCGTCGCGGGCGGCGTCGCGCGCCCCTCGGGGCCGGGCACATATTGCGCGCTTGCCGGCAAGGCGAAGAGCGACGCCACAAAGGCAAGCATCAGGGCAACAAAACGCATCGATATCCTCACGGGACAGGAAGTTGCAGCGGCTTAGAGCAATTCGCGCGCGGCGGCAAAATGATTGCGCCGGGTGGCGGAAATAGGGCCGGCGAGGCCTAGGAACCCTTGCGCCCGATCACTTCCACCCGTGCCGAGACCTCATCGCGCACTATGGGTGGCACGAACTTGGCGATCTCGCCGCCGAACATCGCGATTTCCTTGACCAGCCGGCTGGCGATCGGCTGGAGCGAGACATCGGCCATCAGGAAGACGGTCTCGATCCGGCTGTTCAGCTGTTGGTTCATGCCGGCCATCTGATATTCGTACTCGAAGTCGGCGACCGCGCGCAGGCCGCGGACGATCATGCTCGCCCCTTCGCGTTCGGCGAAGTCCATCAGCAGCGAATCGAAGCTGACGACATGGATCTCACCCGCGATGCCCGAAACCTCGCGCTTCACCATCGCCATCCGTTCCTCGACGGTGAACATCGGATTCTTGGACGGGTTGGTGGTGACGCCGATCACGAGTCGATCGACCAGCTTCGCGCCGCGCCGGATGATATCCATATGGCCAAGCGTGATCGGATCGAAGGTGCCGGGATATACGCCGGTGCGGATGGTCATGGATGGGCTCCCTTAGCGGTCGCGTTCGAGCACGTAGCGGGCGATGTCGCGAAGTAGGTCGGCTTCCTCGCCATAGGCGTGGAGATGCTCGATCGCCTGATCGACAAGCAGACGCGCCTGTTCGCGCGCGCGGTCGGGGCCGAGCAGCGAGAGGAAGGTTTCCTTGCCCGCGTCGGCGTCCTTGCGCAGCTTCTTGCCTGCGGCTTCCTCATCGCCCTCGACGTCGAGCAGGTCGTCGGCGATCTGGAAGGCGAGACCGATGTCGCGCGCATAGCCGCGAAGGCCGGTGCGCCCCTCGGGCGGGACGCGGCCCAGGATCGCGCCGGCTTCCACCGACCAGGCGATGAGCGCGCCGGTCTTGAGTGCCTGGCAGCGCGTGACCGTGGCGAGATCGAAGTTCGACTGCTCCGCCACCAGATCCATCATCTGCCCACCCGCCATGCCAGCCGGGCCGGCCGCGCGCGCCAGTTCGGCGATCAGCTCGGCACGGACGAAGGGATCGGCATGGGTGGCGGGATCGGCCAGCACCTCGAACGCGAGCGCATGGAGGCAGTCGCCGGCGAGGATCGCGGTCGCCTCGTCAAAGGCGCGATGGACGGTCGGCTTGCCTCGGCGCAGATCGTCATTGTCCATCGCCGGCAGGTCGTCATGGATCAGCGAATAGACATGGATACACTCGACCGCGGTGGCGGCGCGCGCCGCGCAGACCGGGTCGACGGCGAACAGACGCGCGGTGGCGAAGGTCAGCAACGGACGCAACCGCTTGCCGCCGCCGATCGCGGCGTGACGCATCGCGGCGTAGAGGCGCGCGCGCGAATCGGTCGGGATGGCGAGCAGCAGGTCGAACTGGCGGTCGATCTCGTCCGCAACGTCGCGCATCGCCGATTCGAGTGCGATGCTCGCGCTGGCCACCGTCGAGTTCATCCTGCCGCGAAGGGCGTGGTGCCGGCGACGTTGCCGTCTGCATCGGCGCGGATCGCCTCGATCCGGGCCTGCGCCGCGTCGAGCCGGGCTGCGCATTGCTTGCGCAGCGCGTCGCCGCGTTCGTAGAGCGCGATCGCCTCGTCCAGCAGGGCGTCGCCGCTCTCGAGGCGGGAGACGATGCGTTCGAGTTCTTTCAGCGCATCCTCGAACGAAAGCGCGGCGATGTCGGTCCCCTCGGTCATGGCGCCGCTATGCGCTGTGGGCCGAACCAATTCAACCTCCCGCTATCGCCTCGGCGCCCCTACATTGGCCGTGAAGGAGACCTGCCATGTTCATCAGCATCAACCCGGCGACCGGCAAGGAGGGCGCGCGGTTCGAGGCGCTGGACGATGAGGGGATCGAGGCGGCACTCGTGCGGGCGCACGCCGCGTACCGCTCCTGGCGCGTGAGCGATATCGTTCAGCGCACCGCGCTGCTGACGGCCATCGCGGACCAGTTCGAGGCGAACAAACACCATCTCGCCGAGATCGCGACGCTGGAGATGGGCAAGACGCTGGCCTCCGCGATTGCCGAGGTGGAGAAATGCATCGCGGGGTTCCGCCATTATGTCGCCAAGGGGCCGGACTATCTCGCGCCGGTCGAGACGAAGACCGCCACGGGACGTGCAGTGGGACATTGGCTGCCGCTGGGGCCGATCCTGGCGGTGATGCCGTGGAATTTTCCTTATTGGCAGGTGGTACGCTGGCTGGCGCCGACGATCCTGGCGGGCAATGTCGGGCTGCTCAAGCACGCGTCGCTGACCCAGGGCTGCGCCGCGCTGATCCAGCAGATGGTGGGCGCCGCAGGCGCACCTGACGGCGTGTTCCAGAATCTGCCGATCAAGTCGGATAAGGTGTCGCGGATCATCGCCGACAGGCGCGTCGCCGCGGTTACACTGACCGGGAGCGAGGGCGCGGGCGCCAAGGTCGCGGAGGCGGCGGGCCGGGCACTCAAGAAGGTGGTACTGGAACTGGGTGGGTCTGACCCGTTCATCGTCATGCCCTCGGCCGATCTCGATCTGGCCGTGAAGACCGCGGTCAAGGCACGCGTCCAGAATGCCGGGCAGAGCTGCATCTGCGCCAAGCGGATGATCGTCCACGCCGATATCCATGACGCGTTCCTGGAGAAGTTCACTGCGGCGATGCTGGCGGTGAAGATCGGCGACCCGATGGCGGACGGGGTGGAGATGGGCCCGCTATCGAGCATCGAGCAGCGCGATACGGTGCTGGAGCAGATCGCGCGAGCCGTTGCGGACGGCGCGATACTAGTGGGCGGCGCGAAGATCGACCGCGACGGCGCATGGATGGGTGCGGGCGTGCTCACCCATGTCGATCCCGATGCCGATTTCGCGCAGGAGGAGATTTTCGGTCCGGTCGCGATGGTGTTCCGCGCGGACGATATCGACGCGGCGATCGCGCTGGCCAATGACGTGCCGTTCGGCCTCGGATCGAGTGTGTGGACCCGCGATCAGGCGGAAATCGACCGCTTCGTACGCGATATCGAAAGCGGGATGACCGCGGTGAACCAGCTGCTCGCCTCGACTCCCGAGGCGCCGTTCGGCGGCGTCAAGCTGTCGGGCCATGGCCGCGAGCTTGGGCCATGGGGACTCCATGAGTTCATGAACCTGAAGGCGGTGATGCTGGCGGAGTAGGTAGAGGGGGCCGGTCAGCGGGCCTTCGACATTTTTCGGCGTCTTCGCCTGGAAGCCGACATTCCGGATACGATCCGTTGCGGATATCGGCTGACTTCGCGATATTAGATGGGAATGATTGAATCACGACTTCTCGGCAAACACCTTTCACAGTTTGTTTCGGTGCTTGGCTATCCGGTTGTTGTGCCGCCCCGACCGGCGCCGGACGACCTTGAGTTCGGACTAGACCGGTACATAGAGCTACCCAGCCGCGGTGTTTGCGTGCTGATAGATTGGAACGATACGTGCAATAGTGTTCAGTTCTTCGGCGCGAAGAACGAGATGTCTTATGAGGAGTATGCAGGGGAGTTGCCTGCTGGCCTCACATTCGAAAGCTCAAGATGCGCAGTTCGCGAAGTGATGGGGCCGCCTGTCGCTAGCAACGATCGTACATTCATGGACCATCCGCTCATTGTTTATCCCTGGGATTGGTTCATTCACGAAGGTCGAAAGGTCCACTTCCAATACAACGCTACGGTCGATTGCATTTCGCAAGTTACCGTGATGCCCTTGCCCGAGCCGGGTTGAGGATTCTGGCGGCTGCTTCCTACCCAGATTCGGTCATTCAGTACTCCGTTAGTGGTGCCCGAAAGCTGGCAAATATCGGGAGCGTAATTCGCTGCGTGGCCTAGACGCTGGCCTCTGTCGCGATCTCGATCAGCAGGTCCTTGCGGCTGAGCTTGCCGATCATCGTCTTGGGCAGCTTCTCGCGGATCACCACGGCGTCGACGCGCTCGTGCTTGCCGAGCTGCGGATTGAGCCAGTCGCGCAGCGTATTGCCTGTCACCGCTTCGGCATCGTCGTTGAGCGCGACATAGGCGCGCGGGGTCTCGCCGCGATAGGCATCGGGCATCCCGACCACCAGCGCCTCCTTCACCGCGGGATGGCGGTAGAGCACTTCCTCGATATGTTTGGGGAAGACCTTGAAGCCGCCGACGGCGATCATGTCCTTGAGGCGATCGACGATCTTGATGAAGCCGTCTTCGTCGATCTGGCCGACATCGCCGGTGCGCAGCCAGCGCTGGCCGCTGGCATCGACGGTGAAGGTGCTGTCGTCGGTTTCGGGCCGGTCCCAATAGCCCTGCATCATCTGTGGCCCGGCCAGGACGATCTCGCCCGGTTCGCCTTCGGGGGCGGGCTTGGATGGATCCTCCTTGTCGACCAGCCGCACATGGGTGGCGATGATCGGCTGGCCGATCGTGCCCGACTTGCCCTCGGCGACATAGGGGTTGGCGGAGACCACGCCCGAGCTTTCGGACAGGCCATAGCCCTCGATCAGCTTGGCGCCGGTTGCGGCCTCGAAGCGGGTCTTGAGCTCGGCCGGAAGCGGCGCGCCGCCCGAGATGCAGTATTTGAGGCTCGACCAGTCGGTCGATGTCGAGTTGGGGTGGTCGAGCAGCGCCTGGAACATGGTCGGCACGCCGGGCAACGCCAGCGGGCGGGTGCGCGTGATCGCGGCGAGCGCCTGCGCCGCATCGAAGCGCGGGAGCATCACGATCTCGCCGCCGGTGATGACGGTGCGGTTGAGCACGCAGGTGTTGGCGAAGACATGGAAGAATGGCAGCACGCCCAGCACCTTGTCCTTGGTCGTGCCCAGTTCCGGGTCGAGCTTCGCCACCTGCCGCGCATTGGCGGTCAGGTTCTGATGCGTGAGCATCGCGCCCTTGGGCACGCCGGTCGTGCCGCCGGTATATTGGATCAGCGCGAGGTGCGTCTCGGGATCGATCGTCGCGGTTTCGCACGCGCCGTCGTTCGCGATGAGCTTGGAGAAGGCGATGATGCGCGGATCGTCGGGCTTCTCCGCGACTTCCTTGGCCTTGAACCAGCGGTAGAGCAGCGACTTGGCGGGGGGCAGCGCACCCGCGACCGAACCGACGACGAGCCGCTCGAGACTGCTCGCCTCCAGCACCTTGAGCGCGGTCGGGAGAAGCGCGGTGGCGCTGATCGTAAAGAGCAGGCGGGTGCCCGAATCCTCGACCTGGGCTTCGAGTTCCTCGACCGAGTAGAGCGGTGAGAAGTTTACGACCGTCGCGCCGAGCTTGAGGATGCCGTAATAGGCGGCGACATAGTGGGGGACGTTGGGCAGGAACAGGCCGATGCGGTCGCCCGGACCATAGCCCAGCGCCTTGAGGCCGCAGGCGACGCGGTTGGCGCCGTCGAGCGTCTCGGCATAGCTGTAATGCCGGCCCATGAAGTCGAGCAAAGGCGCATTGCCCATCCGACGGGCCGAGTCATCGAAAGCGGTCGCCATCGACAGCGGGGGCAAGACCTGATCCCAGGGACCGGGATGACGATAGGCGGTACGCCAGACCTGCTCGGGATCGCTCATTGACACAGGTGTAAGCAACTCGTCCGGCGTGTCAACGCGGCGAAAATCAGCGGCGCGAACCCTTCGCCGTCCAGGTATAGAGTACCGAGACGGCCATGACGCCGAAGTCGAGCGCCGCCTGGAATTTGTGGGGCGCGACGTCGGTCACGTCATGCGTGACGATGTGAATGTTCGCGGAGGGGTGGTGCATCGCGGAGAGCGCCAGCAACGCGGCGCCGCCACCGGCGAGAGCGATCCTGCGCTTGCTGAAACTGTCCATCCTAAGCGGCCTCCCTGCGCCGCGGGCCATTACGCAGCCGCCGGCTGAACGGCAACTGAATTGGGCGCGGATCAGGCGGCTTTCGACGCGGCGCGGACGCGGTCGCGCCCCGCCGATTTGGCCGCGAACAATGCCGTGTCGGCGGCGCGATAGAGGGTCTTCCAGTCTGCTTCGGCGGCAAGCGATCCGGTGGCGGTCCCGATGCTCGCGGTAACGCGCAGGTCGAACGGCATCCGCGTCGCGCGCAGGCGGGCCAGGATCGTGTCGGGATCGACGGGCTCGGCCATCGCGGTGACGATCGCGAATTCCTCTCCGCCGAAGCGAGCGATCAGTGCGCCGGTGGGCGCGATCGTGCGCAGGGTGCGGGCGACGACACGCAGCACTTCGTCCCCGCCGTCATGGCCGAGCGTGTCGTTGACCTGCTTGAAATGGTCGAGGTCGAGGATCAGCAACGTCTGCGCGCCCGGCCGACCGATCGCCTGGGCCAGGAAAGACCGGCGGTTGAGCAGGCCGGTGAGCGGATCGGTATCGGCAAGGCGGCGGGCGACGGTTTCGGCCGCGACCGCGGCGTCGCGCTCATGGCTGAGCAGGCGAATACGATAGGCGATCGCGACCGAGGAGATCAGCGCCTCCGCCGCCATCGACAGGATCGTCGAATTGTCGAGCCAGAAGTTCCAGCGGATCAGCCCCAGATTGGCGAAGGTGCGAAGGCTGGCGGCGAAGATCGGCAACGCCCAGGCCAGCGCGAACACCCACAGGAAATTGGATCGCCCGCGCCAGGCACTCCACAATGTCGCCGCGACGCAGATCAAGACGCCGAAGAACACCCAGGAATAGACGCGGTCGACGATCTGGACGCCCAGGGGGGCGAAGGTGACGAAGAAGACCCCGGTGCCGATCAGCACCGCCACGGTCGCACGGATCAGCAGCCGCAACCGCGGACCGAAGACATGCTCTTCGAAAAAGGCGCGGGCGAACAGCAGCGCCGAGGCGCTGGCAAGGGTGAGCAACAGATAGTTGAGGCGGAGTCGATCGTTGTTGGCGATGTCCGGCACCATCCACGCCATCGCGCCCGATGATGTGTAAGCATAGGCCAGCAGCGCGGCAACCATGACGCAATAGGCGAGCTGAAATCGGTACCGGAGCGAGGCCCAGAGCGCGAGATTGTAGATCAGCAGCGCGAGCGCGAGGCCGCCGAAGCCGCTGTAGATCGCCGCCATGACCAGGTTGGCGCGATCGCTGCCCGCCTTGGTCGCGATACGCGCGCCGATCACGATCCCGCGCAGGTTCCCCGCGCCCTCGACATGCCACATCAGCCGTTGGACGGGGGCATGGGTGTGGGGGATCGGGTATTGGACGATTGCGCCCAACTGGATGCGCTTGGTGATGCCGCGATTGTCGTCGGCCATCGTCGCCAATCGGCCATCGGCAAAGAGGATGTGCAGGCTCAGCCGCTGTTGCCAGACGCTGCCGAGCCGGGCGACGAGCGGGTCGTCAAACGTGGAGAGCTTTCCGATCGGGTTGGAGATCACCCAATAGTCGCCCGGTCCAAAGGCGGTCTGTTTGGTCGTGCAATCGAAGCGTTGCGGTTCGCGGATCAGTCTCGCCGGATCGTCGCCTGGTTGCGCGCGCAGCACGCAAACGCTGAGTGGCTGACCCACCTGGCCGGCACCGAGATTCGCGAATTGGGCGCGCGCCGGGGCCGCGAGCAGCATCAGCGCCGCGAGCAGCGTTCCGAGGAGGGCGGCAAAGCCACGAACCATGACGGAGGTCTACGCACAGGACCCGAACAACTGGTAAATGGAATCTTGTGTCGGAAAGGTTTCTTCGGGTGGGGATCAGCCCTCATCCGGGGTTGGCGCGGTCGTAGCGGTCACGATTGGCGTAGATGGCGGTAAGGTTACCCGATGCCCAGCCGCCGAGCTGCAGGATCGGCTCGGACAGCGAATGGCCAAGATCGGTGAGCCGGTACTCCACCTGTGGCGGCACGGTGGGGTGAACGGTCCGCGCGACTAGACCGTCGCGCTCAAGCGCCTTTACGGTACGGGTCAGCATCTGCTGCGAGATCCCCTCGACCGCACGCTTGAGTTCGTTGAAGCGATGCGGCCGCTGATACAGCGTCATCACCACCAGGACTGTCCATTTGTCGCCGATGCGCGCGAGGATGCCGGTGATCGTCTGGCATTCACGGCGTCCCAAGGAATGAGAGGGGGAGTTGGGAGTCATAGGCATGTGACCTAGCCTCAAAAATATGCGTTCTTGGCGCGCTTGGGGTGGTTACATAGCTAGCCCTGGTCACAAATCCAGACCAGGAAAATTGACCCATGAAACTGCTTCACATCGATTCAAGCATCACTGGCCAGGTTTCGGCAAGCCGCGCGATCAGCGCCGCCGTCGTCGAGCGGTTGGGTACCGAAAACCCGGCGATCGAAACCATTTATCACGATCTGGCCGCGCGGCCCTTGTCACATCTGACGCTCGATATCCTCGGTGATCCGGCGGCCAATGCTGAACTCCAGGCCTTTCTGGCGGCGGATGTCGTCGTGATCGGCGCGGGCTTCTACAATTTCGGCATCCCCAGCCAGCTCAAGGCATGGCTGGACCGCATCCTGATCAGCGGCCAGACCTTTCGCTATGGCACCGAGGGACCGGAGGGGCTTGCCGGGGACAAGCGCGTGATCGTCGCGCTGACGCGTGGTGGCGTCTACGGCGAAGGCTCGCCCGCAGCGGCGTTCGAACATGCCGAGACTTATCTCAAGGCGGTGTTCGGCTTCATCGGGATCACGCCCGAATTCATCGTGGCCGAGGGACTGGCGATGGGGGACGAAGCCCGCGTGACGGGCATGGCGGCGGCGCTTGAGGCAGCCCGCAACCTTTCCGCTGTTGCGCTGGCGGCCTGAGCAGGGCTGGATGAAGAATGGGGCGGGATCACTCCCGCCCCATTTCGTTACTTGGCCTTGGCCGCGACGGTCTTCTTGCCGCCGCCCTTCTTCGGCGGTTTGGGCGCCGCGGGGGTGATCGCGAAGGTCAGCGCGCCGTCCTTCAGCTTCACCTCGACCTCGCCGCCATGGACGAGCTTGCCGAACAGCAGCTCCTCGGCCAGCGGCTGCTTGATCTTCTCCTGGATCAGGCGGCCCATCGGACGCGCGCCATAGAGCTTGTCATAGCCGCGCTCGGTGAGCCACGCCTTGGCCGCATCGTCGAGGCTGATATGCACGCTACGATCGGCCAGCTGGAGCTCGAGCTGGAGGATGAACTTCTCCACCACCCGCTCGACCACCTTGGGCGGCAGATAGTCGAACGGCACGATCGCATCGAGGCGGTTGCGGAATTCGGGGGTGAAGAGCTTCTTCACCGCGTCTTCCTGAACGTCCTCGCGGCTCATCTCGCCGAAACCGATGCTCTCGCGCGCCATGTCGGACGCGCCGGCATTGGTCGTCATCACCAGGATGACGTTGCGGAAATCGACGGTCTTGCCGTGGTGATCGGTCAGCTTGCCGTTGTCCATCACCTGCAACAGGATATTGAACAGGTCCGGATGCGCCTTCTCGACCTCGTCGAGCAGCAGGACGCAATGCGGCTGTTGGTCGATCGCATCGGTGAGCAGGCCGCCCTGATCATAGCCGACATAGCCCGGAGGCGCGCCGATCAGGCGGCTCACCGAATGGCGCTCCATATATTCGGACATGTCGAAGCGCTGGAGCGGGATGCCCAGCAGCTCGGCGAGCTGCTTGGTCACCTCGGTCTTGCCGACACCGGTCGGGCCGGTGAACAGATAGTTGCCGATCGGCTTTTCGGGATCACGCAGGCCGGCCCGGCTGAGCTTGATCGCCGAAGCGAGCACTTCGATCGCCTTGTCCTGCCCGAACACGACACGCTTGAGGTCGGTCTCGAGATTGGCGAGCGTCTTGGTATCGTCGGTCGAGACCGATTTCGGCGGAATGCGCGCCATCGTCGCGATCACCGCCTCGATCTCCTTGGGGGTGATCGTCTTCTTGCGCTTGGACGGCGGCACCAGCATCTGCATCGCGCCGACCTCGTCGATCACGTCGATGGCCTTGTCGGGCAGCTTGCGGTCGTTGATGTAGCGCGAGCTCAGCTCCACCGCCGACTTGATCGCGTCGGGGGTGTATTTGACCTTGTGATGATCCTCGAACGCGGTGCGCAGACCGGCGAGGATCTTGATCGTATCCTCAATCGTCGGCTCGTTGACGTCGATCTTCTGGAACCGGCGCAGCAGCGCGCGGTCCTTCTCAAAGTGATTGCGGAATTCCTTGTAGGTGGTCGAACCGATGCAGCGGATCGATCCGCCCGACAGCGCCGGCTTAAGCAGGTTCGACGCGTCCATCGCGCCGCCGCTGGTCGCGCCCGCGCCGATCACCGTGTGGATCTCGTCGATGAACAGCACCGCGTGCGGTAGCTTCTCAAGCTCCGACACGACCTGTTTCAGCCGCTCCTCGAAATCGCCGCGATAGCGGGTGCCAGCAAGCAGCGCGCCCATGTCGAGCGAGTAGATCACGGCTTCCTTGAGCACCTCGGGCACGTCGCCCTCGACGATTTTCCGCGCGAGGCCTTCCGCAATCGCGGTCTTGCCGACGCCGGGATCGCCGACATAGAGCGGGTTGTTCTTGGAGCGGCGGCATAGGATCTGGACGGTGCGGTCGACTTCCGGCCCGCGGCCGATCAGCGGATCGACCTTGCCGGCCTTGGCCTTCTCGTTGAGGTCGACGGTGAATTGCTTGAGCGCGCTCTCGCTCTTCTTCCCGCCCTCGTTCTTCGCCGGTTTCTCTTCCTCCATCGCGCCCTTGGGCGGCGAGGTGTCGGCCGGGGTCGCGCCCTTGCCGACGCCATGGCTGATGAAGCTCACGGCATCGAGGCGGCTCATATCCTGCTGCTGCAGGAAATAGACGGCATAGCTCTCCCGCTCGCTGAACAGCGCGACCAGCACATTGGCACCGGTCACCTCGTCGCGGCCCGAGGACTGGACGTGCAGGATCGCGCGCTGGACGACGCGCTGGAACCCGCTGGTGGGCGAGGGGTCGGTCGCTTGATCGACGCGCAGCGCCTGAAGCTCGGTATCGAGGTAGTGCGCGACGGTGGTCTTGAGCTCGTCCAGGTCCACGCCGCACGCGCTCATCACCTTCGAGGCGTGCTCATCGTCGACCAGCGCCAGCAGCAGATGCTCGAGCGTCGCATATTCGTGGCGGCGCGAGCTTGCTGCTTCCAAAGCGCGGTGGAGGGTCGATTCCAGGGCGGAGGCGAAACTAGGCATTCGGATACAACTCCAGTCGGGCCATCAGGATATGCGGCCCGTCTTTTCCAATGTTGGAAGTGCGGGCCTCAGCATCAACCACTGGCGCATCAAGCGCTGTGAGCCTCGTGTCGGAGTTCATGGCGTTCCGCCCGATCCCCGGTCCTACGCTCATCGCTTGAATAGAGCGTCAGCGCTTGCGCGATGGTTAACGGCGCGTTCCATCTTTTGTCGGCTGCGAACGATTTCGGCTTCAAGCAGCTGGATGCGCTCCGCCAGTTCCTCGACCGAAAAGGGGTCAAGGTCTTGCCGGGCGAGCTGCGCGGCGGGGTCGTCCTTGCGACGGGGAAGATCGGCCTCGTCCATTGCACTGCAGCGTCGGATGCCATTTGGGTAAAGTCAAGCGGGCCGGGCAGCATAAACTGGTGATAGATAAGGTGGTTGAAGCCTTGACGTCGTGGCTTCAGCACCCGATTCATGGACCAAGGGGGAACAGCATGACGAGCGTGCCACAGCAGATGACGGCCATTGATCCGGAGGTACCGGGCGGTCCCGAGGTGCTGACCCCCGTGCAGCGTCCGGTGCCCCAGCCGGGCGCGGGAGAGGTGCTGATCCGTGTCGCCGCGGCAGGCGTGAACCGGCCCGACGTCGTCCAGCGGCTCGGCGCCTATCCGCCGCCGCCGGGCGTGACGTCGATTCCGGGCCTTGAGGTCGCGGGCGAAGTGGTGGCGATGGGTGAGGGTGTCCCGGCAGAGATGATGCACCAGCGCATCTGCGCGCTGATCGCGGGCGGCGGTTACGCTGAATATGCCGTCGCGCCGGCCGTCCAGTGCCTGACGGTGCCGGATGAGCTGACGCTGGTCGAGGCGGCGGCAATGCCTGAGACGCTGTTCACCGTCTGGACCAATTTGTTCGAGCGCGGTTATGCGACCGAGGGTGAGACCGCGCTGATCCATGGCGGCACCAGCGGGATCGGGACGATGGCGATCTCGCTCTGCAACCTGTTCGGGGTGAAGGTGATCGTGACCGCGGGCAGTGACGACAAGGTCGCGGCGTGCCTGGCGCACGGCGCCGATCACGTGATCAATTACAAGACTGAGGATTTCGTCGCGCGGGTGAAGGAAATCACCGACGGGCGCGGCGCCGATGTCGTTCTCGACATGGTCGGGGGCGACTATGTCGCGCGCAACATCCGCTGCATGGCCGATGACGGTCGCCACGTCTCGATCGCGGCACAGGGCGGGATGCAGGCGACCGTTCCGATATTCGAGATCATGCGCCGCCGCCTGACATTGACGGGATCGACGCTGCGCGCCCGCGACACGGCGTTCAAGGGGCTGGTCGCGGACGAACTGTCGCGCAACGTGTGGCCACATGTCGAGGCGGGGAAGCTGAAGCCGGTGATCGACCGTACCTTCCCGCTGGCCGAGGCGGCCGAGGCGCACCGCCACATGGAAAGCGGCGCGCATATGGGCAAGATCGTGCTGGTGACCGGCGCCTAGTCGGCGAGCGCCGCGTAGCGCGCGTCGATCTGCTTCGCCATGTCGAGCAGGTGGGTGCGGACTTGGCCCAGGTTCGCCGGACGTGGCGACCAGTCCGGGTCGGGAAACTGCTCGATCGCGCGTTCGAGGTTCGCCTCATCGACGAACCCGGCGTCCGGCGTCGCGGCACGCAGATCCTTGAACGGCGCCAGGAAGATATAGCCGTCGAACAGGTCCGCCAGGGTGAAGTCGCGGTCGCACATGCTGTAATGGCTATAGTCGCGGATCGACCCCATCGGGGCGCCGCGCAGGTCGAACCCCGCCGGACGATTGCCGTTCAGCCGCATGATCCGTTCGACCGCGCCGTCGCCCGGCTGCTCGAAGAAATCGCGGCGGCCTGGAAGCGCGGGCAATGACTGGTGCAGCATCACGTTGGTAATCCGGCTGCCATAGGCCGCATGCAGCCGGTTGCCGAGCGCGTTGGCGGATCGCTGGCAAAATCCCTCGCCGTCGCTTTGTGTCTGCCCGGCGGCAAAGCGGGTGAAGGCGTGGAGCGTGCCGGTCAGCACCAGCGCCTTCTGTCCCTTATCCAGCACCTCGCGGGCTATCCGTTCGGCGCGGAACTGGTCGACCATCCCGCGCGGGAAGACCTGTCGCAGCGTCTCGGGCGTACGGGTGCCCGTGAAGCCGCTCCAATCGAAGATATAGCTCATATTGACGATGCGGAACGGCGGCTTGCCCTTGGGCAGGCTGCGGTTGAACGCCCACACCGCGCGATAGAGGTCGCGATAGTCCTGCCAGCTCCACATGACGTTATAGTTGAACATCAGCGCGCGGGCGGCTGCTGCGTCATAGGCGGGTGCCGTCACCAGCCGGTCGAGCCGGGCCTGATCCTCCTCCGCGCCGAACTCCATGACCAGGTTGGTGATCCCGGCGGCGTAGAGCTTCGGAATCGCGTTGGCGACGAAGGCCACGCTCTGCCGGACCGCATGATCCTCGCCGAGCAGGACGACGTCGGCGCTGCGAAACTTCCCGAGCAGATAATCGTCGGGCGTCCGTGCCGCGCGCATCTGCGCTAGCCGGTCGGCTTCGACCCTGGTTTCGGAAGTGTCGTCCGGCGCGAGCAGGAAGGTCAGCGGATCGGCCAGCCGTGCGGCCCACGCCTTCTCGCTGTGATCGGTCCCAGGATAGACGCGGCTTCGGAACGTAGCGGTCCAGCCGGCGCGGCGCATGAACGCCTCGAACGGCGCGGTATAGGGCGTGTAGCGCGCGTCCAGCGTCTCGGTGCCCCGGTCGACATAGATACGGTGCCGCTCGGGCGAGAGGTGCGCGAGCGCGATCTGCGTCTCGAACGCGCGCAGCACCTGACCGGTATAGAGCGGCGCCTCGGGCAGCGGCTTGCCTGAATTGCCCAGCAGCCAGTGCATCGACAGCGACGCACTGCCGCCGAATACCTCTGGATATTGGATCTGCGCATAAAGCGAGATCAGCCCGCCCATCGACGATCCCATGACGAAGGTCCCTGACCGGTCCGCCCGGGTGCGGTAATGCTGGTCGATGAACGGCTTGAGCTCGCGGACGAGGAACTTGAGGTAAGCATCCGACCGCGGGCTGCCGCCCCATCCATCGCGGATCATCGTCCGGCTGGTCTCGGGCAGCAGGTCGAAGATGCGCTGGGGCAGATATTCGCGGCCCCGTGCGGCCGAATTGTCGATGCCGACGATGATGACGGGCGGGATCTTGCCCTCGCGGATCAGGCGGGCGGCGGTCTCGCCGACGCCCCAGCTCTGCCCGCCGAACGCGCGCGCGCCCTCGTGGAGATTCTGCCCATCCTGCATGTAGATTACCGGGAGCGGTGGGCCGCCCTCGCCATAGCCGTCGGGCAGCCAGACGGTGACGTCGCGGGCGTCCACATGGCTCGACGGAAAGGCGTCGTGGCGGATCAGCCGCGGCGCGGCATCGGCGGTTGCGGCATGGACCGCACCCAGGCAGGCAAGCATCAGGAAGATCGCACCCCGCAGCCACCTGCCGCCAATCCCCGTCATCCGCTTCCTCCCCATCTCCGCCCGGTCGCCTCGCCAACGGATCGCCGGGCGATAGGAAGGGGGCACCCTTGCGTAAAGCGAACGCGCGGGTGAATACGTATGTCGCGTGAATGCGCGGACGCGAATTGTCCGGCCATCGGGGGGTGGATGCAATGCGGGATTTCGTACTGGCGGTGCTGGTGATTGCCTTCGGGGCGATCCTGTTATTCTCTGAGCGGGGGTGGGTGCTGAGCGATCAGCGGCGCGTGGTTTCCCATGTGGCCGATATCCCCACGGACGGCGGGCCGGGGCTGGCCGAGCTGCCCTATTTCGTCTTCCGAGGCGGGGTGCATGTGCCGGTGGACCACAGCAAGTTCGAATCGCTGATGCTGAGGGTGACGACCGGGCAGGCGCGTTTCGAGCCGACCCTTCAGGATCGCGAGAAATGGCCGTCGCTCGGGTTTGCGGTGCGCGAATGGACGCTGTTCGGCATGCCGTTTGGCTATTTCAGTGAGATGAACCACGTCCTCTATACGGAATCCCCGCGTGAGACGGTGATGGTGCCGCTGGGCGAGGAGGGGCTGGCGCTGCTGCGCAAGGAGCTCGGGCGCGATTTGACCGAGGGGTTCGTCTATCCGTTCTGGCGGCATTTGTGGGGCTGGCTATTCGTCGCCGGTATCGCGCTGTGGGGCTGGCTGTATCACCGCAGCGTGTTGAAGCGTCGCGAGGAACTCGGCCTGATCTGAGGCCGGATGTCGTATGTCGATGCCGCATGGCGGTGCGTCGATGACGCCTTGCTCGCGGGATGGGCGATCCTAGCGGCACCGGCAGCGCGGTTGCGCGTTCAACAGGGGGAGATCGACATTGATCCTGCACGAATATTCCGCGTCGGGAAATTGCTACAAGATCCGCCTTGCCGCCGCGCTGGCGGGCAAGCCGATCGAGCGGCGTGAGTATGATATCCTGAAGGGCGAGACGCGGACCGAGGCTTTTCTGGCGAACGTCAACGCCAATGGCCGCATCCCGGTGCTGCAGGATGGCGCTCGCTTCCTGCCCGAAAGCAACGCCGCGGCCTTCTACGTCGCGGAGGGGTCGGGACTGATCCCGGCCGATCCGTTCGACCGCGCGGACATGCTGCGCTGGATGTTCTGGGAGCAATATAACCACGAACCCAATATCGCGACGGTGCGCTTCTGGCTGGGCTGGGTGGGGGAGGAGAATCTCTCCGACCTTCAGCGCGCGATGCTGCCCGGCAAGCGCGACGGTGGCGTGGCCGCGCTCAAGCTGATGGATGAGCATCTGGCGAACCGCGACTGGCTGGTGGGCGATGGGCCGAGCGTCGCCGACATCTGCCTCTATGCGTACACGCATGTTGCCGAGCAGGGTGGGTTCGAGCTGTCGCCCTGGCCGGCGGTGCGGGCGTGGATCGCGCGTGTCGAGCAGCTGAAGGGCTATATTCCCATTACCGCGTGACAGCGCGATGACGCCGGAACGCACGCGACTGTAACATTCGAAAGCCATTAGCGCCCCGGGCAAGGACTTGTTGCGGGGCGCATATGGCCACGATCACTCGGCTTCCGTTCGACGGACATGTCACCGATCTCGCGGATTTCGCCGCTTCCAACCCGGCGATCCCCGAACGGCTGATCGGCGGGCGCAAGCAGTATCGCACCATCTGGATTTCCGACATTCATCTCGGCACGCGCGGCTGCAATGCGGAGATGCTGATCGACTTCCTCGACCATGTCGACAGCGATACCATCTACCTGGTCGGCGACATCATCGATGTCTGGCAGCTCAAGAAGAAGTTCTACTGGCCGGCCGCGCACAACGACATCGTGTGGCGCGTGCTCAAGCGGGCCAAGCGCGGCGCGCGCGTGATCTATGTCCCCGGTAACCATGACGAGATTTTCCGCCAGTTCACCGGCCTCAATTTCGGCGGGGTCGAGATCAAGCGCCAGGCGATCCACCAGACCGCTGACGGACGGCGCCTGCTGGTGCTGCATGGCGATGAGTTCGACGCGATCACCATGTCCCACCGCTGGCTCGCGCATCTTGGCGACGCCGCCTACACGGCGGTGATGGCGCTCAACCGCTGGTGCAACAAATACCGGCGCTGGCGCGGACTGCCCTATTGGTCGCTGAGCAAGCACGCAAAACAGAAGGTCAAGAACGCGGTCGAGTTCATCTGCGGCTTTGAAGAGATTGTCGCGAAGGAAGCCGGCGCGCGAGGCGTGGACGGCGTCATCGCGGGCCACATCCACACCGCCGAGATGCGCAACATCGACGGGATCGACTATTATAACGACGGCGATTGGGTGGAGGGTTGCACCGCGCTGGTCGAGCATTACGATGGCCGGATGGAAATTCTCCATTGGGCCGACGAGATCGCAGCACGCGAGCCTCTCGACCCGCAACGGGTCGAGGCGCTGGCGGCAGCTTGATCGAGCAAGAGATGCGGATCGCGATCGTGACCGACGCCTGGGAACCCCAGGTGAACGGTGTCGTCCGTACGCTCCAGGCGGTGCGCAAGGTGCTTGAGGCGCAGGGGCATAAGGTGCTCGTGATCTCGCCCGACCTGTTCTACTCGGTGCCGTGCCCCACCTATCCCGAGATCCGGCTGGCTATGGTGCGGAGCCGGACGATCGGCGATCTGCTCGACGAGTTTTCGCCGCATGCGGTACATCTGGCGACCGAGGGGCCGGTGTGCGTGGCGGCGCGGCGCTGGTGCCTGCGCCATGATTTTCCCTTCACCACCGCCTATCACACCCAGTTCCCCGACTATGTCGAGGCGCGTTCGGGCGTACCTGCGGAGTGGGTGTGGCGCTATATTCGCTGGTTTCATGCGCCCGCCCAGTCGATCCTCGCCTCCACTCCCTCGATCCGGCAGGCGCTGGTCGATCACGGCCTGACGCAGGTACGGCATTGGGGGCGGGGGGTCGATCTTGCCAATTTCCGCCCAGGTCTCGATCCGCACCCGGCGATGGCTGAACTGGAAGGCCCGATTCAGCTCTATGTCGGCCGTGTTGCGGTCGAGAAGAATCTCGAGGCGTTCCTCGCCTCGAAGCATCCGGGCACCAAGGTCGTCGTCGGCGATGGTCCGGCACGGGCGGCGCTGGCGGCCAAATATCCGCAGGCACGCTTCCTGGGGTCGATGTTCGGGGCTGAGCTGGCGAGCGCCTATGCCGCCGCCGACGTCTTCGTCTTCCCGAGCAAGACCGATACATTCGGGCTGGTGATGATCGAAGCGCTGGCGTGCGGCACGCCAGTCGCTGCCTATTCGGTGACCGGGCCGGTCGATATCCTGACGCCTGAAACCGGGGCGATGAACGACGATCTCGATGTCGCGATCGCCACGGCGCTGACCAGGGATCGCGGGGCCTGTGCCGATTATGGCCGCGGCTTCACCTGGGAAGCGAGCGCCCATCAGTTCCTGATGGCGCTGGTCCCGATCGTCGAGGAAGCGCGCGCGGCCTGACGTCCGGTTATCAAGTTACGGTATCGCCGGGAAAAGGGATCGGTTATTACGCCGCGTCCTTCTGTGCGCCTATCGGAAGTCATGCGCGCCGTTGACCTGATATAAAGATATCTTTATATCTATAACCCCATGAAGATCGCTCTCGAAATCTTCCGCGCGCTCGCGGACTCGACGCGGCTGCGCATTCTTGCGCTGCTCCGCTCGATGGAGCTGAGCGTGGGCGAGCTGGCTCAGGTGCTGGGGCAGAGCCAGCCGCGCGTGTCGCGGCATGTGAAGATCCTCTGCGACGCCGGACTGGCCGAGCGGCGCAAGGAAGGCAGCTGGGTGTTCGTCGCTTTGGGCGATGATCGCCATGTTCGGCCCGTGCTGGCCGCGCTGGATGCCTGGTCGGCGGACGATGCCGATCACTGGGCGGTGGCGGACAGCGCGCGGTTGGCGGCGGTTCGCGCCGATCGCGCGGCGGCGGCTGAAGAGTGGTTCGAAACCCACGCCGGCGATTGGGATGCGATCCGCTCGCTCCACGTCGCCGAAAGCGAGGTCGAAGCGGCGATGGCCGCAGCGCTTGGCGATACGGCGATCGAACGGCTGATCGACATCGGTACCGGCACCGGCCGCATGCTCGAACTGTTCGCGCCCAAGGCGAAGAGCGCGCTCGGCATCGATCGCAGCTCGGAAATGCTTCGGCTCGCGCGCGCCAAGCTGTCGGGGCAGGGGCTGGCCAATGCCGAGCTGCGCCAGGCGGATCTCTACGCGCTGCCGATGGCGGATGACGAAGCAGACGCGGCGATCTTGCATCATGTCCTCCACTTTGCGCAGCAGCCGGGTGCCGCGATCCGTGAGGCGGCGCGGGTGCTGGGCGACGGCGGACGGCTGCTGATCGCGGACTTCGCGCCGCATGATCGCGAGGAGCTGCGCCAGCGCGAAGGGCATGTGCGGCTCGGCTTCTCGGATGAGCAGATGCTCGGCTGGTTCGAGGCCGCCGGTCTCGCGCCGGTCAAGACCGAGACGCTCGAGGGCGGCGAATTGACGGTGAAATTGTGGCTGGCGCGAAAATCGGGTCAGCCTTTTGGGAAAGTGATGGCAGCATGAGTGTGGTTCTGGATCCGGGTGCGCCGCTGTTCGCGGACGTGGCCGGCGATATCGACGTCAGTTTCGAATTCTTCCCGCCCAAGACGGAGAAGATGGAAGAGACGTTGTGGGAGTCGATCCAGACCCTGTCGCCGCTGGGGCCGCGCTTCGTGTCCGTCACCTATGGCGCAGGCGGATCGACGCGCGAACGCACTCACAACACCGTCGCCCGCATCGCGCGCGAAACGCCGATCGCCGCCGCCGCGCACCTCACCTGCGTCGAGGCGACGCGTGAGGAGATCGACGCGGTCGCCGAGGAATATTGGGCAGCGGGCGTCCGCCACATCGTCGCGCTGCGCGGCGATCCGCCCACGGCGGGCGCGAAGTTCGTTTCGCCGGTCGGCGGCTATGAGAACGCAGCCGCGCTGGTCGCGGGCCTGCGCAAGCTGCACCCGTTCGAAATCTCCGTCGCGGCCTATCCCGAGTGCCACCCGGACTCCCCCGACGCGGCGCACGATCTCGATAACCTCAAGCGCAAGATCGATGCCGGCGCCAACCGCGCGATCACGCAGTTCTTCTTCGAGCCGGAAACCTTCCTGCGCTTCCGCGATCAGGTCGCGGCTGCGGGAATCAACGCTGAAATCGTCCCGGGCATCATGCCGGTGATGAGCTTCGCCGCCGTGCAGAAGATGTCGGCGATGTGCGGCACTGCGGTGCCCGGCTGGATGGCACGCCTGTTCGACGGGTTGGATGATCATCCGGCCGCGCGGCAGCTCGTCTCTGCGACGCTGGCGGCGGAACTGTGCCGCAAGCTCTATGCTGGCGGCGTGCGCCAGTTCCATTTCTACACGCTCAACCGCGCGGAGCTGTCGTACGCGATCTGTCATCTGCTGGGCGTTCGGCCACAGGATCTGAGCGGGGAGAAGGCGGCATGACCGCGCGCGAGAAGCTGATGGCGGAAGCCGCCAAGCGCATCCTGATCACGGACGGCGCGTTCGGCACCGAGATCCAGAACTGGAAGCTCGACGAGGCCGCCTATGCCGGCGACCTGGGCCTGACCCATGACCAGAAGGGCAATAACGACATCCTCGCGCTGACCAAGCCCGAGGTGCCGGCGTCGATCCACCGCGCCTATTTCGAGGCGGGAGCGGACATCGCCGAGACCAACACCTTCTCGGCCAACCGGATCAGCCAGGCCGATTACGGTGCCGAGCATCTGGTTCATGCGATCAATTACGAGAGCGCGAAGATGGCGCGCACCATCGCCGACGAGTTCGAGGCGAAGGATGGCCGTCCACGCTTCGTCGCTGGCGCGCTCGGGCCGACGAACAAGACGCTGTCGCTGTCGCCCGACGTCAACGATCCCGGCTATCGCGAGATCGACTTCGATCACCTGAAGGATGTGTATCGCGAGCAGATCGACGCGCTGGTCGAGGGCGGCATAGACTTCGTCCTGATCGAGACGGTGTTCGATACGCTCAACGCCAAGGCCGGGATCATGGCCGCGATCGAGGCGGGCGAGGCGCTGGGCCGCGACCTGCCGATCATGCTGTCGATGACGCTGACCGATCTGTCGGGCCGCAACCTCTCCGGCCATACGGTCGAGGCGTTCTGGCACGCGGTGCGTCATGCCAAGCCGGTGACGATCGGGCTGAACTGCTCGTTCGGCGCCGAGCAGTTGCGCCCCCATGTGAAGACGCTGAGCAACCTTTGCGACACGCTGATCATGGTCTATCCGAACGCGGGCCTGCCCAACGAACTGGGCGCCTATGACGAGGCGCCGGCGACGACCGCCGGGCTGGTCGGCGAATGGGCCGAGCAGGCACAGGTCAATGTATTGGGCGGCTGCTGCGGGTCGACGCCTGCGCATATCAAGGCGATCGCCGACGCGGTGGCCGGGTTGCCGCCGCGCGCGATTCCCGTGCCGGAAGTGCGGACGCGGCTCGCGGGTCTCGAGCCCTTCACGATGGCGGCCTGACCATGGCCGATGGGCAGAGCTGGCAGGTCCGCCAGGCGGGGGCGGGCGACGTCGCCGCGCTGTCGCTGATCGGGGCCGCGACCTTCCTCGAAACCTTTGCGGGTGTTCTGCCCGGTGCCGCGATCGTCGCGCATTGCGCACGATCCTATGTGCCGGAAGCCTTTGCGGCCTATCTGGCCAACGGCAGTCGCGCCTGGATTGCCGAGACCGCGCCGGGCAGTGCCCCGGTCGGCTTCGCGCAGCTGGCCGCGCCCGATCTTCCGGGCGCGCAGGACGGCGATATTGAACTCAAGCGCATCTACCTGCTCTCGCGCTTTCACGGCACGGGCGTGGGCGCGGCGCTGATGGCGGCGGCGGTTACGGGTGCGACGGGACACAAAAGGTTGCTTCTCGGCGTTTATGCCCGCAATGCCCGCGCGATCGC
This sequence comes from Sphingomonas sp. GW821-FHT10C01, assembly GCF_059415525.1. Lineage (NCBI taxonomy): Bacteria > Pseudomonadati > Pseudomonadota > Alphaproteobacteria > Sphingomonadales > Sphingomonadaceae > Sphingomonas > Sphingomonas sp. GW821-FHT10C01. The sequence goes on from NZ_JBWKNK010000002.1 coordinate 132,197, forward strand.
CTTCTATCGCAAGCAGGGCTTTGAGCTCATCGGCGAGCGCCAGTTCGACGTCGGCGGGCAGCTGTTCGACGACGTCGTGCTTGCCCGGCCCCTCGCTGCATGAACCCTTGAACAGAAAAGACAAATGACCACCAGCTCCTCCACCGCCTTCGTCAACATCGGCGAACGGACCAACGTCACCGGATCGGCGCGCTTCAAGAAGCTGATCATGGCGGGCGATTACACCGCCGCGATCGAGGTCGCGCTGCAGCAGGTGGAGAGCGGCGCGCAGGTGCTCGACGTCAACATGGACGAGGGCCTGCTCGACGCGCACGAGGCGATGACGACCTTCCTGAAGCTCATTCAGGCCGAGCCGGACATCGCGCGCATCCCGGTGATGGTCGACAGCTCGAAATGGGACGTGATCGAGGCGGGGCTGAAGTGCGTTTCGGGCAAGCCGATCGTCAATTCGATCAGCATGAAGGAAGGCGTCGACCAGTTCCTCGAGCACGCCCGCAAGTGCATGGCCTATGGTGCCGCCGTGGTGGTGATGGCGTTCGACGAGGTCGGGCAGGCGGACACCAGAGATCGCAAGGTCGAGATCTGCGAGCGCGCCTATAACCTTCTCGTCGGGATCGGCTTCCCGCCCGAGGACATCATCTTCGACCCCAACGTCTTCGCGGTGGCGACCGGGATCGAGGAGCACAACAACTACGGCGTCGACTTCATCGAGGCGTGTCGCGAGATCAAGGCGCGCTGCCCGCACGTGCATATCTCGGGCGGCCTGTCGAACCTGTCCTTCTCGTTCCGCGGCAACGAGCCGGTGCGCAAGGCGATGCACTCGGTGTTCCTCTACCACGCGATCCCCGCCGGCATGGACATGGCGATCGTCAATGCCGGCCAGCTCGACGTCTATGACCAGATCGAGCCGGAACTGCGCACCGCGTGCGAGGACGTCATCCTCAACCGCGATCCCGATGCCGGAGAACGGCTCGTGGCGCTGGCCGAGAAGTTTCGCGGCACGGACGCCGTGGCCGAGAAGCAGGCCGCCGAATGGCGCGGCTGGGCGGTTGAGAAACGGCTCGAACACGCGCTGGTCAAGGGCATCGACCAATATGTGGTCGAGGATACCGAGGAATGCCGCCAGAAGGCCGCGCGCCCGATCGAGGTGATCGAAGGGCCGTTGATGGACGGCATGAACGTCGTCGGCGACCTGTTCGGTTCGGGCAAGATGTTCCTGCCCCAGGTGGTGAAGTCCGCGCGCGTCATGAAGAAGGCGGTCGCGCACCTGCTGCCCTTCATCGAGGCGTCGAAGGAGCCGGGTTCCAAGGGCAAGGGCAAGGTCGTGATGGCGACCGTCAAGGGCGACGTCCACGATATCGGCAAGAACATCGTCGGCGTGGTCCTGCAGTGCAACGGCTTCGAGGTCGTCGACTTGGGCGTGATGGTGCCTTGGACGAAGATCCTCGAGTCGGCGAACGAGAATGACGCCGACATGATCGGTCTCTCCGGCCTGATCACGCCTTCGCTCGACGAGATGGTGACCGTCGCCGAAGAGATGAAGCGCGCGCAGATGACGATGCCGCTGCTGATTGGCGGCGCAACCACGTCGAAGGTGCATACCGCGCTCAAGATCGCGCCGGCCTATGACGGTCCGGTCGTCCATGTCCTCGACGCCAGCCGCGCGGTCGGCGTCGCAACCACGCTCGTCTCCGATACGATCCGCGACGAATATGTCGCCAAGGTTGCCGGGGAGTACGAGGCGGTTCGCATCGCCCGGGCCAACAAGGGGCAGAGCGAACTGGTGCCGATCGCGGTCGCGCGGGACAATGCGTTCGACGCGGACATGAGCCTCAAGCCCGGCAAGCCGCGCATGCCCGGCGTGCACAGCTTCCCCGATTGGGATCTCAAGGATCTGCGCCAGTATATCGACTGGACGCCGTTTTTCCGCGCGTGGGAACTGGCGGGCAATTACCCCGCGATCCTGACCGACAAGGTGGTGGGCGAAAGCGCGACCAGCCTGTTCGCGGACGCGCAGAAGATGCTCGACAAGATCGTCGACGAGAAGTGGCTCACCGCGCGCGGTGTCGCGGGGCTCTGGCCGTGCCGCCGCGACGGCGACGACATCATCGTTCATGTCGAGGATGAGAAGCACGTCACGCTGCCGATGCTGCGCCAGCAGATCCAGAAGCGTGAGGGCCGGGCGAATATGTGCCTCGCAGACTTCATCGACCGGCAGGGCGACTGGATCGGCGGCTTCGCGGTCGGTATCCACGGGATCGAGCCGCATCTGGCGCGCTTCAAGAACGCGATCGACGACTATTCCGACATCCTTTTGAAGGCGCTGGCGGACCGCTTGGCTGAAGCGTTCGCCGAGCGGCTGCACCATTATGTCCGCACCGCCTTGTGGGGCTATGCCGAGGGCGAGCAGCTGACCAATGATGCGCTGATCAAGGAAGAGTATCGCGGCATCCGTCCGGCGCCCGGCTATCCGGCCTGCCCCGAGCATAGCCTGAAGCCGATCCTGTTCGACATGCTCGATGCGCACAAGCGCACCGGCATCAGCCTGACCGAAAGCTTCGCGATGCTGCCGACCGCCGCGGTGAGTGGCTTCTATTTCGGTCACCCCCAGGCCGAATATTTCGGCGTGGCACGCGTCGGCCGCGATCAGCTGGAGGAATATGCCACGCGGCGCGGCGTCGGCATCGAGCAGGCGGAGCGCTGGCTGCGGCCCAATCTCGACTGAGACCGGCGGCCGACTCAACCGTTTCGGATTTGAAGACTCGGCGCTCTGCCTCGTCCGTGGCATGATCCCGGCTCCACATGGAAGCCGGGGGGCATCATGGAAAAACGACTCGTCCTGTTCGTGGGCACGGTATTCGCTGCTCTGCCGTTTCCAGCAGCTGCGCAGGAGCTGCTCTATCACCTGCCCAAGGGAACGGCCGCGGCCGGATGGCAGGCGCGGTTGCTGAGCTGTCCGACGGCAGGAGACGCGGAGATCGCGACCCAGGTATCGATCACCGGCGCCTATGCGGCCGGCGAACTGGTCCGTATCAACTCGACCAGCCCGTTTCTCGCCAGCCGTAGCGTAGCGCTGACCTTTCACGAGAACGGCACGCTCAAGACGATCAATGCCGAGGGCGAAGGCAAGGGTGGGGCGGTCGTCGCTTCGCTGCTCAAATCCGCCGCGGGGTTCATCTCGCTCGGGCCTGTCGGTGCCGCGGCAGGCGTCATGGAGCTCAAGTCCTGGAACGACGGCGTGTTGCCGCCGAAACCGCCGCAATGTGCGAAGGTCATGCGCGAAGCGGTCAGGGAATGGACGCGGCACAAGGACGATGTCGGGAAATTCGAAACCCGGATCGCGGCGGGACCCGCGCTTCCCGCGCTGGATCAGGCGGTGTACGAGCGAAGCCGCGCGCGGATGGTCGAGCTTGAGAAGCAGCTCACCCTGTCGACCAGCGTGAAGCTCGAGGTGGAGTCACCGGCGGAGCTGCTCGCGAAGCAGCCGGTGATCGATCCGGACACAAAGAAGTTGCGCTATTTCATCCATGGCTGGGCGAAGCCCCTGGATATGTCGAAATGGTTCGATTCGAGCGTGCCGGAGCAGGAGACCGGGAGGGATGGCTTCTGCGTGCGGTTTGCGATCGACCGCGACGCGCTCATCGCCTCGCAACCGACCGAGCATTTCGCGTGGCGAACCTGGCGCGATCGCGGGGTCGGCGGCGACAAGCGGCTTGCACGTCATATGCAAGACCGGTTCGTTTATCTGCGCCCCGTCTTGGTCGAGGCAAGCTTGCGCGAGGCGACTGCGACGATCAAAGCCGATCCGAAACCGAACGATGCGTGTGGGTCCGCGTTCGCGACACTCAAGAAGATCGACAGCAAGTCGGTGACGGTACCGCAGCTGTCCGGTTATTTCATCCTTCCGCTGGGCGCAGGTGCGTTCGAAAGCAAGGCAAGCGCGGCGGAATTCGCCGCCGACGGGCGGATCGTCAGCATCTCGCACAAGTCGGGCGGCGCCGGACAGGGCCTTGCCGATGCGCTGGCGGGTGGACTTGCCGCCGCGGAGACGATGCGGGACGGCGAGACCAAGTCAGTCCAGCGCCGTATCGACCGGCTGAAGGCCGAAGCGGAACTGGACCAGTTGCTCAATCCGTCCGAGCAGAGCGAGGTGCAAACCGTCGAGCCGTGAAAGGCGCCGGCAGGGCGCTCGCGATATTGCGTGCCCGCCGGGTCCGGTGATAGCGTTGCCATTGGGCAGGACCAATTAAGTCCAATTTAGCCCAATTGGGGGAGCGAAACCATGGCACCAGCCGAGCTAAGTATCTATTTCTTCGCGCAACTTGCGCTCATCATCGCCGCGGCCCGAGTCGTCGGCTGGGCGGCGCGAAAATGGCTGGGGCAGCCGCAAGTTGTCGGAGAAATGATTGCGGGCGTCATTCTCGGCCCATCATTGTTCGGTCTGTTCTTCCCCGAAATCCAGCAGGCACTGTTCCCCAAGGACAGCCGCACGCTGCTCTTCGTCCTCGCCCAATTGGGTGTCGGACTCTACATGTTCCTCGTCGGTCTCCAGTTCCGCGGCGACGAGTTCCGCGCCAATGTGAAGAGCGCGGCGTCGGTCTCGATCGCGGGCATGGCGGCGCCGTTCGGCATCGCGGTGCTGATCACCCCGTTGTTGCTGGCAAATGGCGGCCTGTTCACCGCCGGGGTCTCGCAGTTCCAGGCGACCCTGTTCATGGGCGCGGCGATCGCGATCACCGCCTTCCCGATGCTGGCGCGGATCATTCATGAGCGCGGCCTCAGCGAAACGCGTCTGGGCACGCTGTCGCTGTCGGCCGGCGCGATCGACGATGCGGCGGCATGGACCGTGCTCGCGATCGTTCTCGCCAGTTTTGGCGCCGGACCCATGGTAGCGGTCAAGGCGATTGTCGGCGGTGGTCTGCTCGCTCTGTTTATCCTCTTTGCCGGGCCGAAGCTGCTCGCGCCGCTGGGCCGGATCGCGGAGCGTGAGGGCAAGGTTTCACAGTCGCTGCTGGGCGTCACGCTCATCCTGTTCGCGACGGCGGCACTGGGCATGGACTGGGCGGGGCTGCACGCGGTGTTCGGCGGCTTCCTTCTCGGCACGGTGATGCCGCGTGGCGTGTTCGCGACGGAGCTTCGCCGCACGCTGGAGCCGGTAACGGTGGTGCTGCTGCTGCCGATCTTCTTCACCTTCTCGGGCCTCAATACGCAATTGTCGCTGCTCGCCGATCCGTCGATGTTCCTCATCGCGGGTGGTATCCTGGTCGCGTCGATCGCCGCCAAGGGCGTCGCCTGCTGGGGCGCGGCGCGGCTGACCGGGCAGGACAATCCGACCGCGATGGCGATCGGCGCGCTGATGAACGCGCGCGGCCTGATGGAACTGATCATCATCAACATCGGGCTTCAGCGCGGGATCATCACCCCGGCGCTGTTCTCGATCCTGGTGGTGATGGCGATCGTGACGACGCTGATGGCGTCGCCGCTGTTCGAGCTGGTCTATGGCCGCAAGGCACGTGCGGAAGGCGCGCTGGGCGAGCTGGGCGAGGTGCAGGACGAGGCGCCGGCGGTGGAGGCGAAGCCGGCCTCGGCGTGATCCGCGCGACAGGGCGGTCCGGGGACTGACTCCGGGCTGTCACTGCGCTATCATGCGTGCAGATATCGAAGGAGAGGGGAATGGCCCGGTTTCCGAAGATCGATAGCCCGTGCCCGTACAAGAGCCAGCTGGCGACGGTGCTCGACGGCGATTTCTGCCGCATGTGCAAGCGCGACGTATTCGACCTATCCGGCTGGTCGGACGGGGAGCGGGCAGCGTTTCTGAGCGGATGCGAGACCGAGGTCTGCGTGCGTTATACGCTGCCGGTGCGGCCCGCGATCGCGGCGGCCGCGCTGGCGGTGGCGGCGATGGCCGCACCGGCCCATGCGCAGGATGCCGTATCGGCGGCGATCGAGGCGACGATACCCGCCGAAGCACTGGATGAGGTCATCGTCGGCGGGATCAAGGATCCGAAGAACGCCCGGCTGGTTCAGGTCGAGGATGCGGCCGATGCGGCGCTGCCCGAGCTGCCCGTCGTCTATGACGATCCGGCGGAACCGGCTCCGGTCAAGGCGACGCCCGCTTCCTGACTTCCGCCAGCGATTGCCAGTCGAGCAGACCGGCAAGCTGGCCCGCCGCACCGATCGATCGCGCATCGCCGTCGCCGATGGTCAGCGCGATATGGGTCGCGTCAAAGCCGTCTAGCGACATGTCGAAGCTGCGCCACGCGCCATCGACATAGGCGAGTGTCCAGCTATGCGGCATGAACACATTGCTGACCCCGTGATAGCGTTCGCGTGAAAAGACCAGGCCGCTGGCCACCTTGGTCGGGATCCCCGCTGCCCGGCCCAGCGCGGCGAGGATCACGGCATCCTCGGTACAATCGCCCGCGCCGCGTGCGAGCGCATCGACGGCGGTGAAGTGGCCGATAAAGTCGACACGGGTCATCACCTTCTTCGCCCGCTCCGCAAGCAGCATCATTTTCCGCGTGTCGCTGACATCGAGCTTCGCGACCGGCGCGGCGATGGCCTGGATGCGCGGATGATCGCGCTGGAGCCAGGCGGTGGCGCGGCGCGCGGCGGCGAGAGAGGCTGGATCGACGGGCAGGCCCGGGCCGCACGCCGCGCAGACATCGAACGTCACGCTCTCATCCTCCACCCGAACGCGCTGTTCGGGCGTGGCGGGCGGGACGAAGGCGATGCCGTCGCGAAAGCCGAAGCGGTAGCGAATCTGGCCGTTGACCGCGCCCGGTGGAATGCGGACCGGGGATTTGCGCATCACGCTGCGCAGCACGCGATAGGGTGGATGATCGCGCAACGCGGTCTCGCGATCGGTGGGCCGAGTCACCACAGCAGTGCCGAACATCGGCTGGATGACCGCCATGACCTGCCCGCGCGCGTCGAGATCGAGGCGGACAATGCCCCGCAACTGCCCGTCCTCATGGCGTTTGCGCAGGATCGTGATCCCGCCGGGGCGCTGGATCGGGGCCGGTTCGATCGTGGTCCGCTCGACCGTCATCGTCGCGGGATTGAAGTTGGCGAAGTCGAGCGGCGCCTTGCGATCCCACCCCGCGAGCAATCCTTCGCCATTGTCGAGCCGCGTGCCGGGCGGAAGCGGGACATGCTGGACATGACGGTCGCGCGCGGTCTGGCGGGTAACGGTGGCAGCCTGGGCGGTGATACGCGTTTCGGTTCGCGTGGTGTTGCGGCCATGCTGGGCGATGCTGGTGATCGTAACCGGGCGTCCGGCCGCGTCTAACCGCGTCACCGTGCGTTCGGTGATCCGGGATGCCCGCTGACCCGCTTCGGTCAGGAAGAGTGTGCGGGTGTCGATGACCTCGCGACCATCGGTCCGGGCCAGGCTTTCGCGGGTGGCATGGCCCAGCACCGCGCCGGCGTCGTCCGTGATCAGATACCAGCTGATCGACTCCGCGGGCTGCGCCGCGCTCACGATCAAGGGGACGGTGAGGGCGAGGAGGCGCGCGCGGGGCATCGCGCTCAGCCTAGCCGGGGGTCTTTCGGCTGGCTAGCGTTCCGCGACGATGCTTGCCGCCACGGCTTCGGCGACCTTGATCCCGTCGATCGCGGCGGAGAGGATACCGCCGGCATAACCCGCGCCTTCGCCGGCGGGGAACAGCCGCTCGACATTGAGGCTCTGGAAATCCTTGCCGCGCGTGATGCGCACGGGGGAAGAGGTGCGCGTCTCCACCCCGGTCATCACCGCGTCGGGATGGTCGTAACGCGCGATCTGACGGCCGAACACGGGCAGCGCCTCGCGGATCGCCTCGACCGCGAAATCGGGCAGGCAGCGCGACAGATCGGTCATCGTCACGCCCGGCTTGTAGCTCGGCGTGACTTCGCCAAGCGCGGTCGAGGGTCGGGCGGCGAGAAAGTCGCCGACGCGTTGGCCGGGGGCGTGGTAATTGCCGCCGCCGACCTCGAACGCCAGACTCTCCCAATGCCGCTGCAGCTCGATCCCGGCGAGCGGGCCGCCGGGATAGTCGCGTGCCGGATCGATGCCGACGACCAGGCCGGAGTTCGCGTTGAACTCGGCGCGCGAATATTGGCTCATGCCGTTGGTGACGACGCGGCCTTCCTCACTGGTCGCGGCGACGACGCGCCCGCCTGGGCACATGCAGAAGCTGTAGACGGTGCGCCCGTTCGATGCGTGGTGGGCCAGGCTATAGGCGGCGGCGCCAAGGTCGGGATGGCCCGCGCACTTGCCGTAGCGCGCCTGATCGACCCAGCTTTGCGGGTGCTCGATCCGCACGCCGATCGAAAAGGGCTTGGCTTCGAGGAACACGCCACGACGATGGAGCATCTCGAAGGTCGGGCGGGCGCTGTGGCCGACCGCCATCACCACCTGATCGGCTTCCAGGAAGCCGCCGTCATGCAGATGCAGCCCGCGCACGCGCTGATTGCCGTCGGTCAGGCGTTCCAGCTCAAGATCGTCGACGCGGGTTTCCCAGCGATATTCGCCGCCCAGTTCCTCGATCGTCCGGCGCATGCTCTCGACCATGGTGACGAGGCGGAAGGTGCCGATATGCGGGTGTGCTTCCCACAATATGTCGTCGGGCGCGCCCGCCTTGACGAACTCCTCCAGCACCTTGCGGCCCAGGAAGCGCGGGTCCTTGACCCGGCAATAGAGCTTGCCGTCGGAAAAGGTGCCCGCGCCGCCCTCGCCGAACTGGACATTGCTGTCGGGGTTGAGCTTGGCCTGGCGCCACAGGCCCCAGGTGTCCTTGGTGCGTTGGCGGACGACCTTGCCGCGGTCGAGGATGATCGGCTTGAACCCCATCTGGGCAAGGATCAGGCCCGCGAACAGGCCGCACGGCCCCGCGCCGATCACCACGGGCCGCTTGCCCGACCAGCCTTGGGGCGCGGTCACGGGCGGGCGATAGGCCATGTCGGGGGTGGGGCGGACGTCCTTGTCCCCGGCCAGCCGCTCCAGCACCTCCGCTTCGTTCTTCAGGTCGATGTCGAGCGTGTAGACCAGCAGGATCGCACTGCGCCGGCGCGCGTCGTTGCCGCGCTTGAACAGCGTCCACGAAGTCAGGTCGCCGGGTTCGATGCCCAGTCGCTGACAGATCGCGGGCGCGATCGCTTCGGGTGCGTGATCGAGGGGAAGGGAGAGGCCGGAGAGACGAAGCATGTGGAGGGCATTAGGCCGGATGCGCGCCGGTTTCCAGTAAGCCGCGAGCGGGGGGCCACATGACAAACCTGACGGAAAAGGCCGGTTTTTCGGGCGACGCGACTGGAATGCGACGGGTTCGCGCCTGCGACGCGACACCCGGGCGACACTCGAGCGACTGTGGCGCGCCAGCGACGCGACGCTGAAGCGACGGTTTCGAACGGAAACGCGACGGGTTGGCGACGGCAACGCGCCACTTGCGCGCCACTTGGGCGCCGGCGAAGCGCCGCGCGCGTTTGAATTCGGAAATGTCGGCCAGCGCTCCACCGCCCAGGGTAGATCAGACGAAATCCAACATTGGAAGCACGTTGCGCAAACGCCACCCGGCGAACGCAGCAAGCCCATGACGGCGCTGCACTTGCCGGACCGCTTCAACCCGTTAAACCCTTCCCCAGAACGGGGTTGGGGGATTCTGAATGGCGACTGTGGCGGACGACATCCGGCCGGAGCATGAGCCGAGCAAGAGCGAGATGCGGCAGGTCGTGACCGCATCGTCGCTCGGCACGGTGTTCGAATGGTATGATTTCTTCATCTACGGCACGCTCGCCGCCTCGGGGATCATCGGCCGCACCTTCTTCGCCACCGGCAATCCGGTGCTTGAGACGCTCTATGCCTGGGCCGGGTTCGCGGTCGGCTTCGGTTTCCGCCCGCTCGGCGCGGTGCTGTTCGGTTATCTGGGCGACAAGCTCGGGCGTAAATACACGTTTCTCGTCACGATCACGCTGATGGGCGTCGCGACGGCTGGGGTGGGCTTCGTCCCGTCCTATGCCTCGATCGGCGCGGCGGCGCCGGCGATCGTGATCGGGCTGCGCATCCTTCAGGGACTGGCGCTCGGCGGCGAATATGGCGGCGCGGCGATCTATGTTTCCGAGCATTCGCCCAAGGGGCGGGCCGGCTATCACACCAGCTTCATCCAGGCGAGCGTGTCGGCGGGCTTCATCCTCAGCCTCGCCGTGGTGCTGATCACGCGCTTCACCATGACCGAGAATGTATGGAACGACTGGGGCTGGCGCTTGCCCTTCCTCTTCTCGATCGCCCTGCTCGCCATCTCCCTCTGGATGCGGGTGAAGCTGAGCGAAAGCCCGGTGTTCAAGGCGATGAAGGATGCGGGCGAGATCGCGCGCAACCCGCTCAAGGAGAGTTTCACCTACCCCGGCAACTGGAAGCGGCTGTTCGTCGCGCTGTTCGGGATCGCGGCGGGGCTTACGGTGATCTGGTACACCGCGACCTTTTCGGTCCTCTCGTTCCTGCAGGGGACGATGCGGGTCGATACGGTGACGGCGCAGCTGCTGGCCGCCGGAGGCGCGGCAGCGGGACTGTTCTGGTTCATCCTGTTCGGCAAGCTGTCCGACCGGATCGGGCGCAAGAAGCCGATCGTGATCGGCTATGGCTTCACGCTGCTGCTGCTCTTTCCGATCTTCTGGGTGATGGGCCATGCCGCCAATCCGGCCCTGTCGGAGGCAGAGCGCAACGCACCCGTGATCGTCTCGGGTCCTACCTGCGCCTACGACCCCTTTGCGGCCAAACAAGCGGATACGTGCGGCCAACTGCTCGACTATCTCTCGAAGAAGGGCGTTCCCTATACCAAGGAGATCACACCCTCGGCGTCGGTGTCGGTGAATGGCGTGCCGGTGATCTCAACCGATACCGCCGATATCGACAAGGCACTGTCGGACGCCGGCTATAGTTTCGACCGGGTGATCCCGACGCCCGGCAATATCGTGCTGATCCTGATCGCGATCGTCGCTCTGGCGGCGCTCTCGGGCGCGACCTATGGCCCGGTCGCGGCGTTGTTGACGGAGCTGTTCCCGCCGCGGATCCGCTACAGTTCGATGTCGATCCCATATCATATCGGCACCGGCTATTTCGGCGGATTCCTGCCGTTGATCAGCCAGTATATGGTGGCCAAGAGCGGCAACCCCTATTCTGGGCTGTGGTACACTTGGGCAGTGGTGGCGATGGCGCTGCTCGTCACGTTGTTCTTCCTCAAGGAAAGCGATCTGCAGAAGAACGTGTGATCGGGAAGTCTGGGCCGTTGCGGCGGCCGGCGCGGGAGCCTAACCGGGCGGCATGATCACCGCACCCCTGCGCCTGCGCCTTGATGGCGACGCCCTGGTTTCCAACTGGCGGACCCTTGCCGAGATGAGCGGGGCCGCGGCGTGCGGAGCCGCGGTGAAGGCCAATGGCTATGGCCTTGGTTCGCGTGAGGTCGTGCGGCGGCTGGCAGAAGCGGGGTGCCGCGATTTCTTCGTCGCAACCTGGAGCGAGGCAGCCGTCCTAGCGGATCTTGGCGTGCCCGTCGCTGTTCTCCATGGCTTGCGTGAAGAAGACGTTGCCGCCGCCTTGACCGCTGCAACCGTGCGTCCGGTCCTCAATACCGTACAGCAAGTACGGCGCTGGCGCGAAGCGGGGGGCGGGGTGTGCGACGTCATGGTGGATACCGGCATGAATCGTCTGGGCATCCAGCCCGAGGATGTGGCGGCGGGGCTCCTTGACGAGCTTGAGGTCGAAACGTTGATGAGTCACCTTGCCAGCGCGGATGAGGATGTGCCGCTCAACCGGATTCAGCGTGACAGGTTCGTCGCTCTCGAGGGTAAGTCGAAGGCGCGGCGGATGAGTCTCGCGAACTCGGCGGGGATTGCGCTAGGTCAGGATTATGCCTTCGATCTGACCCGTCCCGGAGTAGCGCTATATGGCGCCGTGCCGGTCCCGGCGTTCGAAGGGCTGATCCGCCAAGTGGTAACTCCGGAAGTGCAGGTGCTTCAGCGGAGACGGGTGCCGGTGGGGCAGGGCGTAGGTTACAACATGACCTGGACCGCGGGGACCGAAACCGAGGTGGCGATCGTCAACCTGGGCTATGCCGACGGCTATCTGCGCTGCTTCTCGGGCAAAGGGCGCGCGTGGGTCGGGGGGCAAGAGGTCCCGGTGATCGGGCGGGTGTCCATGGATCTGACCGCGATCGACGTCAGCAGCGCACCGGAGCTTGCTGAAGGGGACTGGGTCGCGATCGATTATGCGCTACCCGCCACCGCGGCGCTATCAGGTATGTCGCAATATGAGCTGTTGACGGGTCTTGGTGCACGGTACGATCGGATGTGGTATTGATCCAATTGGTTCAGGGTAGCGAAAGCTCAAAACGGGTAGAAAGTTAGCGCTAGCAAGTAACCTGTTACTGATATCGAACGGAGAATACCGATGCGTAAGTTGTTTGCAGCCGCTGCGCTCGCGCTGGTCGCGTTGCCCGGTGCCGCAATCGCGGACGAGCAGGTCAACGCTAAGGGCGAGGCGGAGCTGGCCAAGATGCTTGAAGGCCGGGTGGCCGGAAAGGCGGTCAAGTGCCTGCCCACGCATGCGATGGACAACAGCACCATCATCGACAAGACCGCGATCGTCTATCGCAGCGGATCGAAGCTGTATGTCAACCGTCCGCGTTCGGGCGCCGACAACCTCGACGATGACGATATTCTGCTGACCAAGCTCTATGGCGCTCAGCTCTGCAATGTCGACAAGGTCGATCTGATCGACCGCAGTTCCAAGATGTGGAGCGGCTTCGTCCTGCTGGGTGATTTCGTGCCCTATGAGCGGGTGAAGACCGGCTCGAAATAATCATGCGGCCGGGTCGCCCTGCGGGTGCCCGGCCGTGAACCCTAGGACAGTGTCCAGGGGTCGACCGGCGCGGTCCGGATCCAACGCGTTGCCAGCCATTTGACGCCCTCGACCACCGGCATCCCGGCATGTTGTGTCCGGGTGTCCGGCGTCCCGTCGGGCCGCAGCGTATCGAACATCAATGCATCGCCGCCGCGTGGGGTCACATTGACGCCCAGCAGGGGAAAGCTGGTCTCGCCGCCCCGGAACCCGCCATTGAGATAGATGAGGACGGTACGGATACGCTGGTTCTCCGCGCCTGCGATCGTATCGAGATGCGGGCGATATTCCTGACCCGGCCGATAGCGCAGGAGCGTCAAGGGCTCGCCCTGGGCGACGTCGGTTTCGCTTGCGGCAGCGATCCGCAGGTTGATCGCCCGGGTCACCAGATCCTCCCGCGCGGGGCCGATCGCGGCATTGTCGGACGTGCGGATCGGGTGAGGCACCCAGCGGCCGGTCGCCGGGTCGATGACGCGCGCCGGCTCGAGCAGTTCGCCGCCCACCGTGGCGATGTGCGCGCATTCGTCGGCGGTCAGGAAGCCGGGCAGGTGCACCACGCGCGGATCATCGCATAGCAGGCGGGATTCCGCGGCCGCCAAGGGGCTCCCGTCGGGGGCCAGCGCCATTTGATCGAGCAGGGCCTTTTGTCCGGCCGCGATATAATCGCCGGCGGCCGCTTCGGCGAGCAGGCGGCGCGCTTCCGACCAGTCGGCGGGGCCTCCGGTGCCGTTTGCGGTAAGGGCGACCTCCATCAGCGCGCCATCGACGTGGCCGATCGAGACCGCCCGGCGGAGCTGCTTCCGCGCTTGCCCATGATCCTCCGGCACGAAGCGACCGGTCAGCGACCAGACGGCCAACTGCATAAGCGCGTCGACATTGTCGCGGTCCGCTGCCGCGTTCAGCATTTCCAATGCCTGATCGGTTCGGCCTGCTTCGGCGTGCGTGAGTGCGTCGGCGATGTTGAACGTCATGCGAACGGGATAGCTTGAACGGCAGGCAAGAAAAAGGGGCCGGAGATTGCTCTCCGGCCCCAGATCGTTCGATCGCAGGGCGATCAGAACTTGGCGGTGGCGCCCACGTAGAAGAAGCGACCACGGTTGTCGTAGATACCCGAGCCGGCACCGACGCCGGTCAGGCCGTACGGCGGGTTCTTGTCGGTGACGTTGTTAACGCCGAAGTTCATGTCGAACTTGTCGTTGACTTCGACGCCGAGGCGCAGGTCGTGATAGGCGACGACAGGGTACATTTCGAGCGTCGCATAGTCCGGGTTCTGCGGCGGCTCGCCGTTGACACTGTTATAGTCTTCGAACGTGTTCAGGTACATCTTGTCGATCCAGCGCATCGTATGACCGATGGTGACCTTGCCGATCTTGATGTCGGTCGAGATGTTGAACTGATCCGAAGGATCGCCAAGCTCGCCCGTCAGGACGTTCTTGTAGGTCGGACGCGACGGATCGGTGAAGTTGTCGCGCTGAATGACGTGGGTCCACACGCCCTTCATGTTGATCTGACCCCAGTCGAACCGCTTGTTGTAGGCAATCTGCGTGTCGATGCCGCGCGCCTTGAACTGGGCGTAGTTACGCGGCGCGTCCTGGTAGCTGCCTTCCAGAATGCGGAACTGCTGTTCGCCACGCGGACCACCACCAGCACCGGCGCGCTGGAACAGTGCGCAGAACTGGTTGTTCAGATCCGGCGCATCGTAGCAGGCGTTGAGTGCTGCCTGGATAGGCGGCGAGGTGATCACGTCGTCAACGGTGATGCTGTAATAGTCCACCGATGCCGAGAAGCCCGGCAGGAACGACGGCGTGAACACGCCACCCAGCGTCAGCGACTTCGACTTTTCCGCCTTCAGGTTGAGGTTGCCGCCGCTGACGATTTCCAGCGACGAGGTGTAGACGAAGTCGTAGCCAGCCGGACGACCGGCGGCGGTGCAGTTCGCCACGCGGGTCGAGGAGCCGGTGTTGATGTTGCGAGCCGAACACGGATCGGCCGGAGCCGGCGTGAAGTTCTGGCCGGGCAGCGAGTAGACGTCACCCAGATACGGCGCGCGAACCGACCGCGAATACGAACCACGCAGCAGCAGGTCGTTGACCGGACGCCAAGTAGCCGAACCGCTGTACGCGTAGACCGTGCCTGCCCCGCCCTTATAGTCGGCGACACGACCCGATGCGTTGAGGGTCAGTTCCTTCAGCAGGAACACGTCCTTGACCAGCGGGATCGAGATTTCCGCGAACGCTTCCTTCACTTCGAAGGCCGGCGCGGTGAACGACGGAATGGCGTTGTAGAACGCGTAACCCGCCTGCGTCAGATCATCGAGGTCATAGTCAAGCGTTTCGCGGCGATACTCGGCACCGACCGAGAAGCCAACCGGACCGCCCGGCAGCGTGAACAGCGAGCCGAGGTTGCCCGACACGAAGCCGCTGGCGACGAACTGGGTCGCCTTGCCGGTGGCGGTGGTCGGCATCGTCAGATAGGACTTGGCTGCCTGGCTGATGTTGCCTTCGCCGAACGGGTTGAGCGGAACGCAGGCCGCGATATCGGCGGCCAGCTGTGCCGGATTGCCGGCGCGATCGGAGCCGGCATAGCGGGCGTCCACCTGCGAACGGCAGACAATCTGCCCTGCGCCGTTGGTGGTGGTGTCCATCGCCAGCAGGAAGCGCTGACGATTGATGTTGCCGCTGATGACGTTGTTTTCTTTGTGCTCGCCATAGTTGGCCGAGACTTCATAGTTGAAGTCGCTGCCGAGATCGCCGCGAACACCCAGCACGGCGCGATAGGTTTCACGCGTGATACGCTCGTCGCGAGCGCTGAGGTCGAGATAGTTGCGACGCAGCGAGAAGCGGTACGTTCCAGCTGCCACCTGCGCGAGCGAGGTCGCCTGGTTGGCGAGACCCGCCGCCGTGGTGCCATAGGCGGTGCCGGTATTCGGGTTGACGCCCGAATTGATCGCAGCGGTCAGCTGAGCGGCGATGGTGGAGCGCGCCGCGGCCGACAGATAAGGGTTGTCGAGGCGGATGGCTTCGCGGTTGACCGAGCCGTTGGTCGTGCCGGTGGCCGAACCATAGGAGCGATCGTTGAAGCCCGCGATGCCGATGCCGTCCGAGAGCGTCTGGCCCTGCGAGAAGAACGGGCCGCTCTGCGAACCGAATGCCCGGGTGCGGATATACTTGGCTTCGATGAACGGCACGAACGCCGGGCTGACCTCGAAGTGGCCAAGCACGTTGACGACATAGCGCGTCACGTCCGGCGAAAGTGCGACCAGCTGGCCTTCGCGGCTGGTGGTGCCGTTGCCGCCGACGAAGTTGCCGTTGGGGCCCAGGCCGACGCGAAGGCCGGTCTGGTTGACCAGGCTGCCGTTGGGCTGGAACAGGAACGCACAGGTGAAGGCGGAGCCGACCGCGTCAACACCGCACGGTGCCGACGAAGTGTTGTTGTAGCGGAAGCCGAGCTGGCCGCCGAGCGAGATGGTCGTGCTGCGCAGGTCGCGATAGAAAACGCGATCCTTGACGTCGTCGAAGCTGGCGCCCGTGTCGGTGTCGACGATGACGAACGCATCGTTCTGGCGCAGGTTCGGGCGGCCCGAAGCGTAATAATCGCTCTGATGCGCAAACTCGGCGTTGATCGAGATGTTGCCACGGCCGTCGGCGAAGTTCTTGCCCGCGACGAGCGAGACATACTGGTTGCCGGCATCGCCATAGTCGCTGACGCCGGTCTGGGCGTGCAGCTCGAGGCCGTCGAAATTGTCCTTCAGGATGAAGTTCACAACACCGGCGATCGCGTCCGAACCGTAGATCGACGAGTTACCGCCGGTCACGATGTCGATACGCTCGATCAGGTCGGTCGGCATCGTGTTGATGTCGACGGCGCTGCCGTTGTTGATGATGTCAGCCGACACCTGGCGGCGGCCGTTGACCAGCACCAGCGTGCGTGCACGGCCGAGGCCACGCAGATCGAGGAAGTTGACGCCGCGCGTACCGAGACCCGAAGTCGAGTTCTGCGAACCCATCGAGGTGCGAAGCTGCGGCAGGTCGTTCAGCACGTCGCCGACAGAGATACGGCCCGACTGGAAGATCTCTTCGCTGCTGACGGTCGTGACCGGGGTCGGCGCCACGTCGTTCGGGCGACGGATGCGCGAGCCGGTGACAAGGACCTCTTCCTCGCTGGCCGAAGCCGCGCCGGTATCGGTCTGGGTGTCCTGCGCACTCGCAACGTGCGGAAATGCGAACGCGGCGCTCGCGAGCGCCGTCGCCGTCAGAAAGCGGCTGAGTTTCATGTGCTGCCCCTAAAATGGTTCCGGCCCTTACCGGAATGTCACTATTGAAACCTCCCGTTCATGCTGTGGCAAGCCAAACAGTCATTGGCGGGCAACTTCACTGTCTCGCTGTTGCAACAAAGTCACATGACGCGAGCGATTGAGACATTTTTGACCATTTTAGGGGTGCGGAGCTATGTGTTTGCTACGCAGCGTAAAGGGGCGTCATCGCTCCACGCACATCGCGATTCCCATGCCGCCGCCGATGCACAGAGTCGCGAGTCCCTTTTTCGCGCCGCGGCGCTGCATCTCGTAGAGCAAGGTCGTCAGCACACGCGCACCGCTCGCGCCGATCGGGTGGCCGATCGCGATCGCACCGCCATTGACGTTGACCTTGTCGGGGTCGAAGCCCAGCTCCTTGCCCACCGACAGCGCCTGTGCGGCAAAGGCTTCGTTCGCCTCGATCAGGTCGAGGTCGGCGACGGTCCAGCCGGCCTTTTCCAGCGCCTTCTTCGACGCGGGGACCGGGCCGATACCCATGATCGACGGATCGACGCCTGCGGTCGCCCAGCTCTTGATCGTGGCGAGGATCGGGGTGCCGCGCTTCTCGGCCTCCTCGCGGCTCATCACCACCAGCGCTGCGGCGCCATCGTTGAGGCCCGAGGCGTTGCCGGCGGTGACCGTGCCGTCCTTCTTGAACGCCGGGCGCAGGCCCGCAATGCCGTCGATCGTCGCGCCGGCGCGGATATACTCGTCCTGATCGACGATGGTGTCGCCCTTGCGGCCCTTGATCGTAACCGGGGCGATCTCATCCTTGAAACGGCCCTCCGAGCGGGCGGCTTCAGCCAGATTTTGTGAGCGGACGGCGAACTCGTCCTGCTCGCCGCGGGTTACTTGGTACTGCTCAGCGAGATTCTCGGCGGTGATACCCATGTGATAGCCGTTGAACACGTCGGTCAGGCCGTCCTTGATCATCGTGTCGACCAATCCGACATCGCCCATCTTGGCACCAGCGCGCAGCGATTGCGCATGGGCGGAAAGCGACATCGACTCCTGCCCGCCCGCGACGACGATCGTCGCGTCGCCGGTCTGCACCGCCTGTGCCGCGAGCGCGACCGCGCGCAGGCCCGAGCCGCAGACCTGGTTGAGACCCCAGGCCGGAACTTCCTTGGGCACGCCAGCAGCCATTGACGCCTGTCGCGCCGGGTTCTGGCCCTGCGCGGCGGTTAGGACCTGGCCCAGGATCACCTCGGACACGTCCTCGCCCTTGACGCCGGCCTGTTCGAGAGCCGCCTCGATCGCGATGCGGCCCAGTTCATGCGCAGGGGTCGCGGCGAAGGCGCCGAGGAAACTGCCGACGGGGGTGCGCTTGGCGGCGGTGATCACGACTTCGGTCATAGGGATGCGACTCCATGATGGGTTTGGGCGCTATCTAAGGCCGGCGAGCCAGTCCGCCAATGGGCGCCATAGTGCATCCTTCGCCGACGAGCCGACCATCATCCCGACATGCCCCAGCCGCAGCTCCCGCCGGTCGGCGAAGCCCGCGGCGCTGGTGTGGGGGACGATGCGGTCGGTGAGCGACACGAACTCGACCGCGCGGCAGGGCAGGGTGGCGGGATCGGCGATGGTGTCCGCCACCCGCCAGCGTTTGCTGCCCGGCAGGTCGGCGGTGAACAGATCGTCGAAGACCTGTCGTCCCGCGGCATAGGTGAGCGGTGCGCCGGCATTCGCCCAATCCTCCATCGCGACAAAGGACTTCGCCGCGGCGCTCGCGGGATCGAGGCGACCGAACCGCTCATACTTGGCGATCGTGCGGGCGGGGTCGAGCTGCCAGAAGCCGGACTGCAGCACTTCCATCGGGACGAGGCCGAGCCGGTCGCAGGTTTCGCGTGCGCCATCCCACAGCGATTCGATCCGCGCGATTGCCTCGGCGCCGAAGCCGGAGAAGCGCCAGGGGGCGGCGATCAGTGCCAGACCGCGCGCGGAAACCGCGGCGGCGGCGGCCATCGCCATCGTACCGCCGAGGCAATAGCCGACGAGCGCTGTCGGCTCGCCGATGCTGCGGAGCAGCGGGATCAGCATTTCCTCAATATGCTGCACCACATCCTGATCGCGATGCTGCGGTGATGGCGTGCCCCAATCGACCAGCAGCGGACGCATGCCCTGCCGCGACAGCCAGCGCAGCAGCGAGCGGCGATAGGGCATGTCGAGGATCAGCGGCGGATTGATCAGCGAGGGGACGAACACCACCGGCGAACCGCTCCCGCCATAGTCGCGCAGCACGACCCGACCGGCGTGCGCGACGATGGGCATCGGGCGACGCGGGCCTGGGCGTGGAGCTGCCTGATAGGCGGAGAGTCCCGCCAGCGCGGCGGCGCGCCGTTCGGGCGATGCTGCGGTTTCGCTGCGTAGCAGTCCCAGAAAGAGAGGGAGGGGGCGTGGCCCGTGTTGCGGTGCAGTATCAAAGGGTGTTAGGACCATATCAAACACCCGTGGGGGTCAAGATGAAGAAAACGGCGAATACCGATGGCCCGGTCATCATCAAGAAGTATGCGAACCGGCGTCTCTACAACACCGAAACCTCGTCCTACATCACGCTCGACCATCTCGCCGCGATGACGCGCGAGGGGCGCGACTTCAAGGTCATCGACGCCAAGACCGAAGAAGATATTACCCATAACGTCCTCACCCAGATCATCATGGAGGAGGAAGCGCGGGGGCAGACGTTGCTGCCGGTGAACTTCCTGCGCCAGCTGATCGCGCTCTATGGCGATTCGATGCAGGCGGTGGTGCCCGGCTATCTCGAAGCGTCGATGGATAGCTTCCGCCGCAATCAGGCGCAGTTCAAGTCGGCGGTCGAGGGGGCGTTCGCCAACTCGCCCTTCGCCGAGATCGCCAAGCGCAACATGGCGATGTTCGAGGCCGCTGCCGATGCGTTCAAGCCGGGGACCCCGGGCGCGGCCGCCGCTGCGGAAGCACCGGAGAAGAGCAAGGACGATGAGATCGCCGCATTGAAGGCGCAACTCGCATCGCTTCAGGACAAGATCGACAAGCTGGGCTGAGGGCCATAGGCTCCCCGAAAGATCAGGGGAGCTACATGAAGACCTTCGTTGCATTTACCGTCGCGATGTTTGCGGCGGGTGCCGCGTTTGCCCAAGCGCCTGCTGTGGATCGCTATATCCATGCCGGGAAGCTGCTCGACCGACCGGGGCAAGCGCCGCGCGGCGCGAGCACGATCGCGGTGAAGGGCGACAGGATCGTCGGCGTCTATGACGGATACGTCACCCCTCTGGGCGAGGCGCCGGTCATTGATCTCAAGAACCGGACCGTGCTGCCCGGCCTGATCGACAGCCATGTCCATCTGAGCTCCGATCGCGCCGGGCAGGAAGGGCTGCTCGCGGGGCTGACCGAGAGTAAGCAGCTCAGCGCCTATGAGACGTTGTGGAACGCGCGGAAGACGTTGCAGGCCGGCTTCACCACCGTGCGCAACCTGGGCGATGAAGGTGGCACGTTGGCGCTGCGCGAGGCGATCGCGCGCGGATGGGCGAGTGGGCCGCGGATCGTGGATGCGGGGCGGTCGATCTCCACCACCTCCGGGCATATGGACAATCGGTTGGGGCTGTCGGAGGATCTGCATCCTGTCATCGGCATCGAGAACCTTTGCGACGGCGTCGAGGAATGCCGCAAGGCGGTGCGCACCCAGATCGGGCGTGGCGCCGACGTCATCAAGATCGCAACCACGGGCGGGGTGAATAGCCGGATCGGTGCGGGTCTCGGCAAGCAGATGTTCGACGACGAGGCGAGGGCGATCGTCGAGACCGCGCACCTCTATGGCAAGAAGGTCGCGGTCCATGCGCATGGGGCGGACGGCATCGCGGTGGCGCTGCGCGCGGGCGCCGATTCGATCGAGCACGGCACGCTGATGGACGATGAGAGCATTGCGCTCTTCAAGAAGACGGGCGCCTATTACGTGCCCACGCTCTCAACCGTGAACGGCTATCTCGAGCGGATCGCGAAGGATCCGAACGCCTATCCGCCGGAGGTTCGGGCGAAGATCGATTGGCGCATCGGCATCACCGGCAAGGCGCTGGAAAGGGCAGTGCCGGCGGGGGTCAAGGTCGCGTTCGGCACCGATGCCGGCGTGTCGAAGCATGGCCGTAACGCCGATGAGTTCGAACTGCTGGTCAAGCACGGCATGACGCCGATGCAGGCGATTGCGGCAGCGACGGTCAACGCCGCCGATCTGCTGGGCCTCGCCAAGGAGGTCGGCAGCATCGAGCCAGGCAAGAGCGCCGATATCATCGCGGTGAGCGGCGATCCGCTGAGCGACGTGAAGCTACTGAAATCGGTCGGCTTCGTGATGCGCGCCGGGACGGTCCACAAGGGGCCGTGAGGCGGGCCGGCAAGTAACCGGCCCGCCGGGCCGGTTACTTGCCGGGCTTGACGAACTTCAGCGTCATGCGGTCGCTCTCGCCGATCGCTTCGTATTTGGCTCGGTCGACATCCTTGAGCGCATAGCTGGGCGGGAGGGTCCAGACGCCCTTTTCCCAGTCGGCGCTATCCTTGGGATTGGCGTTGATCTGGGATTCTCCGGCGAGGCGGAAGCCGGCGTCGGCGGCGAGCTTCTTGATCGTTGAGGTCTTGATATAGCCGCTGGTCCGCTCGCGCTCCGCATCGGCGCTCTCGGGCAGGCGATGGTCGACGATGCCGAGCGTGCCGCCGGGCTTGAGCATCGCGAAGATCTGCTTGAACGCGGCCGCCGAATAGTCCTGCTTGTCGTCGCGCTGATAGCCCATGCGCCAGTTATGGACGTTGCGGAAGGTGAGCACGACATCGACGCTGTTGTCGGGCACCTTGATGTCGGCGGGGTCGAAGATCGGGAAATGCGCCGTCCTGATCTTGCCATAGAGCTCGGGCTTCGCGGCCATCATCCGCTTGGTGCCGCCCGACAGCTTTTCGAGCGAGGCGGCATAGTAGGTGCCCCCGCCGTTGAGGACATAGGGTGCCAGAATTTCAGTGTACCAGCCGCCGCCTGGCCACAGCTCGACCACCGTGTGGTTGGGTTTCACACCGAAATAGGCCAGCGTTTCGGCCGGGTGGCGATATTTGTCGCGGACGGTGTTCGCCGCAGTCCGGGTAGGCGCGGCGACCGCGCTCTTCAGTTCCTTGCTGGCACTCGCCATCTGGGGTGCGCCGATCGCGGCGGCGCTGAAGACCGCGGTGGCGGCTATGGCAGCAAGGGTCAGGGTGTTGCGCATTGTGGGCTCCTCTCCGATATGGCGTGGATTGGTGGAGCGGAGCGTGCGCCGATGCAAGGGCCGTTGTGGATTGGTGTAGGCGCTTTCGTCGCGGTCGCGGCGGGTAGCGGATTCGCGGATTGGTGGCGGACGAAGCGGCGCGATCTTGATCGCGTCGGCTGGATGCCGTGGACGCTGATCCAGATCATGGCGGTGTTGGGTGCCGTGGTCACCGCGGCCCTGGCGATCAAGGGCTAGTAGAAACGGGCCAAAGTCAGGCTGCGTTCGGTTCCGTCGCATAGCTGCAGGCGAACGGTACGCCCCGGTACGCCGGTGGGCCAGCTTGCAAGCGGGCTCGCGGCGTAGGCCGCCGGGATCGGCGCGCCGTCAACCGCACAGATCTCCATCCCCGCCTGCCAGTCGGTCGCGGCGGGGCTGCCGCGCATCACATACAGGACGCGGAGGCGATCTCCGCGCTGACCGATCATCAGCCCGCTCGTCGACCGCGTCACCGGCCAGTCGCTGCGCGTGGCGGGAGCAAGGACCATGCGACCCGCGCCGGGATCGAGCAGGAC
Source organism: Sphingomonas sp. GW821-FHT10C01 (assembly GCF_059415525.1). Lineage (NCBI taxonomy): Bacteria > Pseudomonadati > Pseudomonadota > Alphaproteobacteria > Sphingomonadales > Sphingomonadaceae > Sphingomonas > Sphingomonas sp. GW821-FHT10C01. Next base: position 155,129 of record NZ_JBWKNK010000002.1, read on the forward strand.
TCGGTGCCGCCGCAGCAATCCGCCGCCAAGGCGCCCGGCCACGCCCTTGCGGCCGGAAAAGCCGGTGTCGGGTTCGATCCGCAACTCGACTTCGTTGGCGGGCAACGAGGCAATCCGTAGCGCGGGGACGATCGTGACTTCGCTCTCGACCTGGCCGCCCAGGCCCCAGGCGATTGCAGTAGTGACGTTGCCGCCGGCTCGCTCGATCCCGCGCCAAGCGGTGCGTGTGAGGGTCACCATGGCGCCGTCGCCGGTGTCGACGATCATCGGACGGTGGCGCCGTCCGCCCAGATCGAGCTCGCTGAGATAGAGACCAGCGGGGCTTGCGAGCCGCAGTGGTGCAGTAACGCCCTTGAACGGCATCCGCCCAGATGGGAGCAGGCGGAAGCGCTGCGCGTCATAGTCGATTTCGAGCGCATGCGCGGCGAGCAGGTCGGCGCCGACGAACAGGTCGACCGGCGCAGGGCCGGTGACGCGCGGATCGGCATCGATGATCGCAATGCGGCCGCCGGTGCGGACGAGTCCACCGACCTCGACGCGATCGATCGCGCCCCAGCTGAGCGCGACATTGCCCCCGATCGCGTCTGCCTGCCCGGCGACCAGCGGCTTCATGCCAACCAAACGGGCGAAGCGCGCGGAGACCGCCGTATCGCTGACCCCGGTATCGAGGATCGCGTCGACCCAGCGGCCGTTGAGCAGGGTGCGGAACCGGATCTGGTTCCCCGCCGTCAGTTCGAACGGGACCCAGCGCGCTTCGGTATCAGCGGCGAGATTCGACACCGGCGGGCTAGCCCGCACGTCCGATGCGGGCGCAAGCAACGCGAGCAGGGCGAGCGTGAAGGTCATGGCCGCGCGAACATCCATCCATGGAAGGATATTCCGCGAGGAATCGAACGCCAGCGGTTGCAGGCGTGGTTAATGTCCCGATTGCAAACGCGCGGCGACACGTATCAGAGACACGCCTCGAGCAGGGCATGGTCGAAGCCGAACGAGCGCGCCTTTTCGAGCGTGTAGGGACGCAGGCCCATCGAGCGATACTCGCCGATGATCTTGCCGTCGGCGCTCTCGTCCAGATATTCGAACTTGAACAACTCCTGCGTCACGATCACCGGGCCTTCCATCCCGATCACCTCGGTGATGTTGGTCACGCGGCGCGAACCGTCGCGCAGACGCTTCACCTGGACGATCAGGTCGACCGAGTCGGCGATCTGGCGGCTGATCGCTTCCTTCGGGATCTTGATGTCGCCCATCATCACCATGTTCTCCATACGGCCGAGGCATTCGCGCGGGCTGTTGGAGTGGAGCGTACACATCGAGCCATCGTGACCGGTGTTCATCGCAGACAGGAGATCGAAGCACTCGCTTCCGCGAATTTCGCCGAGGATGATACGATCCGGGCGCATACGCAGAGCGTTCTTGACGAGGTCGCGAATGGTAATCTCGCCCTGGCCCTCAAGGTTCGGCGGGCGAGTTTCGAGCGGGAGCCAGTGCGGCTGCTGCAGACGGAGTTCTGCCGCGTCCTCGATCGTGAGCACGCGTTCGCCCGGGTCGATCATTTTCGACAAGGCGTTGAGCATCGTGGTTTTACCCGAACCCGTACCGCCCGAGATGACGATGTTGAACCGGCAGGCGCCCGCGATCTTGAGCGCGGTCGCCATCTTGGTCGACATCGAGCCGAAGCCGGCCATCATGTCCAGCGTGATCGGCTTGTCCGAGAACTTACGGATCGAGATCGCGGTGCCCTTCAGGCTCAGCGGCGGCACGATCACGTTGACGCGGGAGCCGTCCTTGAGGCGGGCGTCCGCGAGCGGGGTGGTCTGGTCGACGCGGCGGCCGACCGAGTTGCAGATGCGCTGCGCGATCTGGAACAGGTGTTCCTCGTCGCGGAACTGGATGTTGGCGAGCTCGAGCTTGCCCTTGCGCTCGACAAAGGTCTGCTCGGGACCGTTGACCATGATGTCGCTGATTGCGCTGTCGGCCAGCAGTTCCTCGAGCGGGCCAAGGCCGAGCAACTCGTCGACCAGCACCTTCTCAAGTGCGAACTGCTCGCGGCGGTTCAGCGTCAGCTTGAGTTCGGCCAGCACCTCGCCGATGATCGGGCGGAATTCCTCGGCCAGCTCGTCCTTGTTGAGCGTTGCGGCCGCCTCGGGGTCGACACGTTCGAGCAGGCGCGGGAGCACCTGTTCCTTGATACGGTGGATCGAGGCCTCGAAGCCTTCGACGCGCGAGCTGCCGGCTTCGCCTGAGGCCGCCTGGCGATCGGCGAGACGCTGCATCGCGTCGGTGGTGGTTTGGGGCGTGGTGTCCGAAACGTCCGAGTCGCGCTGGTTCGCGCCGGGGAGTGGAACATCCTGGAGCGCGGGGAACTGGTCGCCTCCTAGCGGTTCCTGGGGACGCGGCGCGGGGCCGCCGCCCTGCATCGGGCGGGCAACGCCGAAGGCCGGCCGGGCAGGCGTTGCCCCTGGTCCGCTGCGACGTCCGAATGCGCTCACGCTCAAATCCCCACTAGCTCAACACAGAGGGGATAGCGGGCAAGCTTTTACAAGTTCCTAACCATCGGTTGAGCCGGGGCTGCGAATGAAGGGGCCGTTGGCGCGCTTTCGGGCCCGTCCGGGGGGTAATCCGCTGAGCGACTGGAACTCGCGGGTCATGTGCGCCTGATCGGCATAGCCGGATGCGGCCGCGGTATCGGCCAGCGCCGCTTCGGGGGTCTGGATGCCGCTGACCGCGGTACGGAAGCGGAGCAGGCGCAGGTAGCTGCGCGGAGCCATGCCGGTCTCTCGCGCGCAGATGCGCTCAAGCTGACGAGTGGAAAGCCGGGCGACCCGGGCGAGATCGTCGACGCTCGTCGCGTTGCGAATGGCGGCGATGGATGGCGGACCCTGTTCGTAAAGAGCGGCGGCAAGGCGCGGCATCGGATCGGTATCGCCGGAAAGCAGTGCCGCGAGCGGATCGCTTTCCGAAATCTCCCGCCAGCCATCGGCAAAGCCGCTACAGGGCGCGCCGCCCAGCATATGCCATGCCCAGGGCCACAACCGGATGCCGGTGAAGCGCGCATCGCCGCTGAAGCGCAGCATTGCGGGCCGAAGTGCCAGGCCGGTCACGAACAACGACGGTTGGTCGGTGCGCCAGATCGAATGGCCCGAATGGCGACGGATCAGCTCGATACAGCCATCGGGTATCGCTTGGTGATCGACCCAGCCGTCTGCACCGACGTCGAGCGTCCATACAGCCTCGACCAAGCCGTAGAGTTCGGGTGGCGGAGGTGTTTCGGCGTAGCGCACGCCGCGAACTTGCCATGTCGCATCGGTTCAAGCCAGCGGGGGTGTGGATGCGCTATGCGAGGGGTGAACAGGGAAGGAGAGGGCCGATGATGTGGAAGGCGCTGGGATTGATGCTGATGCTGCCGGGTATGGCGCCCGCAGCGAGCGGATTGCCAGAATGGCTGGCGGGGCGTTGGTGCACGGCGGAGGGCGGATCCACTCGAACCTGCGAGCAATGGCAGCCGGTTGCGGGCGGAATGATGCTGGGCGCTTCGCAGATGGTGAAGGGCGACAGGACGCTCGCGTTCGAATTCCTGCGGATCACGATGGACGGCGATACAGCGGTCTATCTCGCGCAGCCCAGCGGCAAGCCGCCCACGGCGTTTCGCGCGGTTGCGGGCGGGGAAGGGATCACCTTCGTCAATGCCATGCACGACTATCCGCAGCGCATCCATTATCGGTTGAAGGGCAATGAGCTGACCGCCGAAATCTCGCTTGCCGACGGGAGCAAGGCGATGCGGTGGAGCTATCGCCGGACACCCTAGAGGGGGCGCAAAACAAAAGGCCGCGGGTTGCCCCGCGGCCTTTGTTGTTTCGTCCGTGCGTTGAGCGGTTACTCGGCCTTTTCGGCGAGAACCGTCAGGCCCTTCTCGTTCACTTCGGCGAACCCGCCTTCGATACGAACGATTTCTGGGCTCTGGTTGCCTGCGGACTTGTAGATTTCCAGATTGCCGTCGCGGATCGTGGACATGAAGGGCGAATGGCTCTCCAGCACGCCGAAGTCGCCCTCGGTGCCGGGAACGACGACCATATGGACTTCCTCAGAGCGGACGAGGCGTTCCGGGGTGACGAGTTCAAAGTGCAGCGGCATTTCTTGTTTCCCTTAGCCCCTCTCCCGAAGGAGAAGGGCCAGTAGAGGATCAGGCTTCGGCGGCCAGCTTCTTGGCCTTGGCGATCACGCCGTCGATGCCACCGACCATGTAGAAGGCGGCTTCGGGCAGGTGGTCATACTCACCGTTGACCACCGCCTTGAACGACTTGATGGTGTCCTCGATCTGCACGAACTCGCCCGAGATGCCGGTGAAGACTTCGGCGACGTGGAACGGCTGGCTGAGGAAGCGCTGGATCTTGCGCGCGCGCGAGACGGTCAGCTTATCCTCTTCCGACAGCTCGTCCATGCCGAGAATGGCGATGATGTCCTGAAGCGACTTGTACTTCTGCAGGATCGACTGGACGGCGCGCGCCGTGTCGTAATGATCCTGGCCGACGACGCGCGGCTCGAGCACGCGGCTGGTCGAGTCGAGCGGATCCACCGCCGGGTAGATGCCCAGCTCCGAGATCGCGCGGTTGAGAACCGTGGTCGCGTCCAAGTGGGCGAACGAGGTCGCCGGCGCCGGATCGGTCAAATCGTCCGCGGGGACGTACACGGCCTGCACCGAGGTGATCGAACCCTTGTTGGTCGAGGTGATGCGCTCCTGCAGCGCCCCCATGTCGGTCGACAGGGTCGGCTGATAGCCCACGGCCGAAGGAATACGGCCGAGCAGCGCCGACACTTCGGCGCCCGCCTGGGTGAAGCGGAAGATGTTGTCGACGAAGAACAGCACGTCCTGGCCTTCGACGTCGCGGAAATATTCGGCGATCGTCAGGCCCGACAGCGCGACGCGTGCGCGTGCGCCCGGCGGTTCGTTCATCTGGCCATAGACCAGCGCCACCTTCGAACCTTCGCTGATCGCGTTGCCGTCGGCGTCCTTGGCGATAACGCCGGCGTCGAGGAACTCGTGATAGAGATCGTTGCCCTCACGGGTACGCTCGCCCACGCCCGCGAACACCGAGGTGCCGCCATGGCCCTTGGCGATGTTGTTGATCAGTTCCTGGATGAGCACGGTCTTGCCCACGCCGGCGCCGCCGAACAGGCCGATCTTGCCGCCCTTCGCGTAGGGCGCGAGCAGGTCGATGACCTTGATGCCGGTGACGAGGATCGCGCTCTCGGTCGACTGGTCGACGAACAGCGGAGCCTCGGCGTGGATCGGAGCGGTCTGCTCGGCGTTCACCGGGCCGCGTTCGTCGATCGGCTCGCCGATGACGTTGAGGATGCGGCCGAGCGTCTTCGGGCCGACGGGGACGCGGATCTGCGAGCCGGTGGCGGTGACGGGCTGGCCGCGGGTCAGACCCTCGGTCGAGTCCATCGCGATCGTGCGGACGGTGTTTTCGCCGAGGTGCTGAGCGACCTCGAGCACGAGGCGGTTGCCGTTATTGTCGGTCTCGAGCGCCGAGAGGATCGCCGGGAGTTCGCCTTCGAAGGCGACGTCGACGACCGCGCCGATCACCTGCGCGATACGGCCCTTGCCGGCGGCGGCGACGATTGCCGACGCGGGTGCGTCTGCCTTGGGCTTGGCCGCGCGGGGCTTCCGGGCGGGCTTTTCTGCGGGGGCTGCGGTTGCCATGTCTATTGTCCTTGCTTGGCGAATGCTTCGATCAGGGTTGCTTGGGCCGCTCCGCCGCTTCGGCCGGGGCCGTAGCGGTCGGGCGATTGAAAGTCACGGTGATGCGGCGGCGGCCTTCAGCCTTCTCCACCGCGATGGCCGTCGGGGCGTTCCCGATCTGGCCGTTGGCGTCCTGCTCCTTGGCGATGGCGTCGAGTGCGCCGCCGTCCTTGACGCCATACTGGAACAGGAAGGCGCGGACGTTGTCGGTCAGGCGCTTCTTGGCCGTATCGGCGTTGACATCGTCGGTCACGGTGAGCGCGAAGACGATGGTGTCGATCGCCGCGCCGTCCTTGCCCGAAAGCTCGACGGTGCCGCGATTGGGGTTCTTGGCATCCGACTGCGACAGGAAGACCGGCTCACCAGCGGCGGTGAAGCCGTTGGGGCCGTTCTCGTACGCACCGAGGCGGTAGCCGAACTGGTTGAGTTTCGCGACGGTCGTTGCCGGATCGGTGAAGGCGTCCGCCAGCGAACCCGGATTCTCCACCGCCGCATTCTCCGGCGCAGCGACGTTCGCCCCGCCGGGCTGCGCATTGCAGCCCGCGAGTGCCGTCGCGGCGATGAAGAGAAGGGCGGCAGTACGCATCGGGCTTAGAGCGCCTCTGCGCCCGAGATGATCTCGACCAGCTCGGTCGTGATCGCGGCCTGACGGGCGCGGTTATATTGGATCGACAGACGCTTGATGAGGTCGCCCGCGTTGCGCGTGGCGTTGTCCATCGCGGTCATCTTCGAGCCCTGCTCCGACGCAGCGTTTTCACGCATCGCGCGGTAGAGCTGGATCGCGACGTTGCGGCCGAGCAGGTCGGCAAGGATTTCCTCTTCGCCTGGCTCATACTCGGTGACGGCCGAGGCAGCGGCATCACCTTCAGGCGCCGCGGGGATCGCGACCGGGATGATCTGCTGCTCGGTCGGCTCCTGGGTCAGGACCGACTTGAAGTTCGAGTAGAACAGGTGTGCGACGTCGAACTCGCCGGCTTCGAAGCGGGCGATCAGGTCGTCGGCATAGCCACGCGCATCGGCGAAGCCGAGCTTGCCGAGATCACCCGGCTCGATCGCATGGTGCATGTCCTTGGGGAACAGCCGGTTCAGCACCGCACGGCCCTTCTTGCCGATGGTGTAGAACTTGACCGTCTTACCCTCGGCGATCAGCTCCTGCGCGCGACGGCGCGCCAGGCGGGCGATATTGGTGTTGAACGCGCCGGCCAGGCCCTTGTCCGACGTCGCGACGACGAACAGGTGGACCTGATCCTTGCCGGTGCCCGCGAGCAGCTTGGGCGAAGCTTCGCTGATGCTCACCTTGCTGGCGAGCGAGGCGACGACGGCTTCGAGACGCTGGGCGTAGGGACGCCCGGCCTCGGCCGCTTCCTGCGCGCGGCGCAGCTTGGCGGCGGCGACCATCTTCATCGCCTTGGTGATCTTCTGCGTCGACTTCACCGAGCCGATGCGGACCTTGAGGGCCTTCAAACTTGCCATTTACGAATTCCGAGCAAGGGCCAGACGGCCCGCGAGACCAATGAATGCCGTACCGAGCAGACCTTCGACCCAACGCATCGCGTTGCTCTGCTTCGCCGCGCGGCCCGCACGGGCAGCGACGAAAGCAAGGCCCGAAAGCCAGAAGCTGCCCAGCACATAAGGCACGGCGATCAGCAGCGCGCCCTTGAGCGGGGCACCGGGGCCTTCGCCCACGAACTGCGGCAGGATCGCCAGGAAGAACAGCGCGACCTTGGGATTGAGCGCCGTGGAGAGCAGGCCCTGCCAGAAGGGCTTGCCCAGCGCAGGCGCCTCAGCCGAGACCGGCGCCGGACGCACCGCACCGTGCAGCAGCTTGAAGCCGAGCCAGGCGAGGTAGATCGCACCGGCGGTCTTCACGACGATGAACAGGGTCGGGAAGGCGGTGAGGATGCTGAGGAAGCCGAAGCCGCACAGCGCCATGTACCACAATCCGCCCAGGCCAACGCCCGCGACCGCCGCCAGACCGGCCCGAATCCCTCCACGCGCCGCGTGACCCGCGACGAGCATCGTGTCCGGCCCCGGCGTCAGCACGAGGCCGATGCTGAGGAGCGTCCACGCAAGGAGGGAGTGGTCGGCCACCGGCGTGCGATCAGGCGAACGTCGTGCCGAACGCTGCCAGCGCGTCCTTGAGCTTGCCCTTGGTGGCGTCGCTCAGGTCCTTGCTGTCGCGGATATCCTTGAGGATGTCGGCATGCTTCGAACGCATCTCGGCCAGCATCGCCGCTTCGTAGCGGACGACGTCCTGCACCGGTACGCTGTCGATATAGCCGTTGGTGCCGGCGAAGATCGACACGGTCTGCTCCTCGAACGGCAGCGGCGAGAACTGCGGCTGCTTGAGCAGCTCGGTCAGGCGCGCGCCGCGGTTGAGCAGCTTCTGGGTCGAGGCGTCGAGGTCCGAGCCGAACTGAGCGAACGCGGCCATTTCGCGATACTGGGCGAGCTCGAGCTTGATCGAGCCCGACACCTTCTTCATTGCCTTGGTCTGCGCCGACGAGCCGACGCGCGACACCGACAGACCCACGTTGATCGCCGGGCGGATGCCCGCGAAGAACAGGTCGGTCTCGAGGAAGATCTGGCCGTCGGTGATCGAGATCACGTTGGTCGGGATGTAGGCCGACACGTCGCCCGCCTGGGTCTCGATGATCGGCAGTGCCGTCAGCGAACCATTGCCGTTGGCGTCGTTGAGCTTCGCGGCGCGTTCGAGAAGGCGACTGTGAAGATAGAAGACGTCGCCCGGATATGCTTCGCGGCCCGGCGGGCGGCGCAGCAGCAGCGACATCTGACGATAGGCGACGGCCTGCTTCGACAGGTCGTCATAGACGATCACGGCGTGCATGCCGTTGTCGCGGAAATACTCGCCCATCGCGCAGCCCGTATAGGGCGCGAGGAACTGGAGCGGAGCGGGGTCCGACGCGGTCGCGGCGACCACGATCGAATATTCCATCGCGCCATTCTCTTCGAGCGTGCGCACGAGCTGGGCGACAGTCGAGCGCTTCTGGCCCACGGCGACATAGACGCAATAGAGCTTCTTGCCCTCGTCGGTGCCCGCGTTGACGGTCTTCTGGTTGATGAAGGTGTCGATCGCGACGGCCGACTTGCCGGTCTGGCGGTCACCGATGATCAGCTCGCGCTGGCCACGGCCGACGGGGACGAGCGCGTCGATCGCCTTAAGACCCGTTTGAACAGGTTCATGCACCGACTTGCGCGGGATGATGCCCGGGGCCTTCACCTCGACGCGCGAGCGCTGGTCGGAAACGATCGGGCCCTTGCCGTCGATCGGGTTGCCAAGGCCGTCCACGACGCGGCCGAGCAGGCCCTTGCCGACCGGAACGTCCACGATGGTGCCGGTCCGCTTGACGACGTCGCCTTCCTTGATCTCGGCGTCCGAGCCGAAGATCACGATACCGACATTATCGGCTTCGAGGTTGAGCGCCATGCCCTGAACGCCGTTGGCGAACTCGACCATTTCGCCCGCCTGGACGTTGTCGAGGCCGTGGACGCGCGCGATGCCGTCACCGACGCTCAGCACCTGGCCGGTCTCGCTGACCTCTGCCTCGGTACCGAAATTGGCGATCTGGTCCTTGATGACCTTCGAGATTTCTGCGGCGCGGATATCCATTGTCTTAGCCTTCAGCCTTTCATCGCGTGCGCGAGGGAATTGAGACGGGTCTTGATCGAGCTGTCGATCATCTGGGAGCCGATCTTCACGACCAGGCCGCCCAGCAGCGAGGGGTCGACCGACAGGTCGACATTGACGTCGCGGCCGACGCGCTCGCGCAGCTGCGCCTTGAGCGCGGTGACCTGCGCGGGGGAAAGGGGATGCGCCGACACGACTTCGGCGCTGGTCTCGCCACGATGACGCGCGGCGAGCGTGCGGAAATCGCGGACGATGCCGACCAGAGCGGCGAGGCGGCGGTTCTGCGCCAGCACACCGAGGAAGTTCGCGGTGAGCGAATCGAGCTTCATCACCTTTGCCGCCGCGGCGACCGCATTGGTCGCTTCGGTGCGGCCGACCAGCGGGCTGCTCGCGAGCGCTGCGAAGGCCGGCGAATCGGCAAGCGCCTGCTTCACCGCGCCAAGGCTCGATTCGACCTTGTCGATCGCGCCTTTCTCACGCGCCAGTTCGAACAATGCGGTGGCATAGCGACCGCTTAAACTTGCTTGAATACCGCCGGAATTCTCCACGGACGCGTGCTTCCTCTTGGAATCTCGAAAATGGCCCCATGCGAAAAAGGGGCGCGCCGAATGATCGGCAGCCCCTGCTTGGGTTGGCGGGCGCGTAGCAAAGGGGGGCGGCGGTTTCAACCCGCGTGACGCATTGCGGGAGGATCATGGCCTTGCGAGCGCCCGGCTTCGATGCGAAACCGTAACAGCTATTTGCTCCATTGAGCATTTTTGGGGTGAGGGAATCATGCGGACGAAGCGGTGCGGCCGACGCGTTGCATTATATTGCGTTGCGGCGACGGGAATCGCCGCCGGACCCGCTTATGGCGAATCCGTGCAGATGACGGGCAAGTTCGCGCCGCCCCATCGCGAGGCGGCGATGCTCGATTCGCTGGGGATCGACCGCTTCAGCGGACGCGACGGGCGGCAGGTGGAACTGGCGATCGAGCGCGCGCTCTCGCAGCCCGATGTCGAAGGACGTCCGCATTTCGACCTGATCTCCGCGTTCGGCGGGGGGCGCGGGCCCGAGGGGGTGCTGGGCGGCGCGGTGACGAGCGGTGTCGATGAGACTCGCTACAAGGACAAGCGCGAGCGCTGTGTCGAGCGTGAGGGCGGCAAGGACAGCGGCAAGTGCCTGCGCAAGGCCGACGTCGAGGTGGATTGCTGGCGCCGGGTGGTGAACGTCACCGCCGACCTTCGGCTGACCCGCGTCAGCGACGGGCGCATCGTCTATTCGGCCGCCAAGCCGCTGCGTGACGAGACGAGCTGGTGCCGCGGCGATAGCCCGTCGCGCACCGAGGAAGAAGCGGTGCGCGAGCTGGTTCTTGAGATCGCGAAAGCGGTGCGTCGCGATATCGCGCCGGTGGTGGAAACCTACAGCATCCGCTTCCGCGAAAGCACCAAGGGGCTGCCCAAGGAACTCAACCGCCCGTTCAAGGATGTCGTCAGGCAGACGCAGCGCGACCTGCGCGCCGCCTGTGCCGCATGGGGGGCGATGGATGCGCAGGCGCCCAATCACCCCTCGATCACGTTCGACCTGGGCCTGTGTGCCGAGGCGGAGGGGGACTATCGTCGTGCGCAGAACCTGTACCGCCGCGCTGCGCCGTTGATCGGTGGCCGCGGCAACGAGGCGGTCACCGGCTATGAGCGGATCGATCGCCTGATCGCCGCACAGGCGGACGACGCAGCGCGCCGGCGCCGGTGAGTCTGAAGGGAGGCGGGCCGGCCTTGGCCCGATAGCAAACGGGCGGCCCTGGGGCCGCCCGTTGTCGTTCTACTTAGCGTCCGCCGCCGCTGCGCTGGCCGCCGGCGGGGCGGGGTGCCCACTTCTTCTTCTTGGGGCCGTAGAAGCGCGGCTGATCGCCCTGCGGACGCTGGCCGTTGCCGTTCTGGCCGCCCTCACGCCCGCCGAAGCTGGCGCCAAGCGTCTGGCGCTGGCCTTCGGGACGAGCCTGGCGCTGGCCTTCCGGCCGGGCCTGACGCTCGCCCTGCGGGCGATCGCTGCGCTGCTCACCCTGGCGACGGTCACCGGCGGGGTTGCCGCGCGGGCCGCGCTGGCTCTGCGAGTTGTGGCGATGATGTGCGTTGCGATCCGCCATGGTGCGGCCGTTGCGGCCGTTCATCTCGTCACGGCTGATCGGGATCGGGCCGCGCGCGGACTTGATCCGCGCGGATTCGGCCATGAAGTCCTCGGGCAGCGGAACGACGGTGAGCTTCTGACGCGTCAGCCGCTCGATGTCGCGCAGGTACGTCCGCTCGTCATCGGCACAGAAGCTGATCGCGATGCCGGTCGCGCCGGCACGCGCGGTGCGGCCGATGCGGTGGACATACTGTTCCGGCACGTTGGGCAGCTCGAAGTTGAACACGTGGCTGACGCCCGACACGTCGATGCCGCGCGCGGCGATGTCGGTGGCGACGAGCAGCTTGACCTTACCCGAGCGGAACTCGCCCAGCGCGCGCTCGCGCTGCGGCTGGCTCTTGTTGCCGTGGATCGCGTTGGCGGCGATGCCGCTGGCGGCGAGCAGCTTCACGACGCGGTCGGCGCCATGCTTGGTGCGGGTGAAGATCAATGCGCGATCGATGCTCTCGTCGCGCAGCTTGATCGTCAGCAGCGACTGCTTCTCGGCCTGGTTGACGTTCGTCACGAACTGCTCGACGCGCTCGGCGGTGGTGGCGACCGGAGTCACCTTCACCTCGACCGGGTTGCTGATGAACTGGCCGGCGAGGTCGCGGATCGACTTGGGCATGGTTGCCGAGAAGAACAGGGTCTGACGCTTGCTCGGCAGTTCGCGGACGATGCGCTTGAGCGCATGGATGAAGCCGAGGTCCATCATCTGGTCGGCTTCGTCGAGCACGAGGATCTCGATGCCGAGCAGGATCGCGTAGCACTGGTCGATCAGGTCGACGAGGCGGCCCGGGGTGGCGACGATGATGTCGACGCCGCGCGCGAGGTCGGTCTTGTTCTTGTGGATCGAGGTGCCGCCGAACACGGTGGCGACGCTGAGGCGCGAGCCCTTGCTATAGTCGCGGGCGCTCTGCGCGATCTGGCTGGCCAGTTCGCGGGTCGGGGCGAGGACGAGCATGCGGCAGCCGCGCGGCTGGGCGCGCTTGCCCGATGCGATCAGGCGATCGATCGAGGGCAGCATGAACGCCGCGGTCTTGCCGGTACCGGTCTGGGCGATGCCGAGCAGGTCGCGGCCCTCGAGCAATGCCGGGATCGACTGCGCCTGGATCGGGGTCGCGGTGGTGTAGCCTTTCGCGGCAAGCGCGGCGAGGGTGGTCTCGGACAGGCCGAGGGTATTGAATTCGGTCAAGGGAATCTCTTCGTAATAACGGCCGACGCGCACGCCGAAAGCGCGCACGGAGGCGGGGTCAAAAATGACAACCCGCGTGACAGGGGAGCCTGTAAATCAACCGAGGCGGAGCCGGGGCGGCCGGGTTTCCGGCACGTCCGATCACGCTGCATAACGCCTCGCTGGGCGGGGATATGGCAGTGATGCTGCCAAAAGTCAATGTGAGGTCAGCCGGCCTTGCGCGCGGGCGGTGCATTGGGGTCGAGGATCAGCGCCGCGGCGGCGGCGAGGCGGGTCATCAGCCCGACCGCTTCGAGGTCGACCGCGCCGGGGTGGCGCCAATAGGCGCCGAGCGCGGCGGTGCGCCCGATCGGGAACGCCGCCATGCTGGCGACGAAGGTCGCGAGATAGGCGTTGAGCGGGACGCGCGGATCGTTGCGGATATCGGGGATCAGGATCGGCTCGCCCGCCATGATCGCGAGGCCGGAGATGCAGCGTTCGACCGGAAAGCGCTGGCCGGTCCAGAGCGGGCTGATCGCATCCTCGGCCGCGTAGAACACCTCGTCGCCCTCGCGCCGCACCACGGTGATGCCGTCGGCATCGGCGATGGCGCGGGCATGGTCGCGCAGGATCTTGCTGGCATCGTCCCAGCCGGACGCTGAATCGAGCAGGCCGATCGCCTGCGCCAGCCGCGCGTGACGGCCCTGGATGTCGTACTGCGCCATCCGCTCCCCCTCTGGGGAAAGATGGTTAACACGCGGAGAGGGCGAGGAAAAGAGTGGGGTGGGCTGGCGGTTGTCAGTGTCGCGAGGGTGGTTGTCGAAGTTGACAAAGTTGACTCGAAACGCGGTTTTTTTGTCAACTTGGCCGCGATGGTGGGGTTGGAGCGTCAGGTTGCAGCCTGGCTCGTGCGGATCGACGGGGTCAAAGAGCGGTCGTCGTACGACGGGGTGAGGCGAGCAGACGAAATCCAACATTGCAAGGGGAGGTCGTCGGCTAAGGACTCGGCGAAAGCGGACAGTCCACGGCTTGATGAAGAGGAGGCGGGCCTCTTGGTCGGCCTCGCCTCCTCCTTGATCACATGTCGGAAATCACGGCGCGACGCCGACCAGGTAGTATTTTGTGCCATCGCTGATGAAAGAATAGGCGGTCACCGAATTCACGCTCGAGCTGGGATCGGGAATCGGCGGATTCGACGCGAAATTGCCGCTGGCGGCAAAGTTGATCGTCCGCCCACCCGTGCCGTCTTGCGTGGTGATGATCGTGAGCCTGTCCCCCTTCTTGCTCATGCCGAGGCCGTAAGCCACGGAAACGTTCTGATTCAGGAGGACCTGCACCACGTCCGCGTATCTGGGCAGAACCAGCGCACCGCTGGCGATGCTGGCAGTCGCGAACCCCCGGTCGGTCCGAATGTTATCGCTGTCAATCACACCCCTACCCGAAGCGAATGCGCAATTTTCGACGTGCAATGACTGTTTTAGGAACGTCGCGCTTTCGATCTTGATATCGGACAGGAATGTACAGGTATCGAACGTGTGCGGAATCTGTGCCGAGGTGCCCTTGTCGATAAAGACGGATGGGTGCTTTTCAGGATCGCTGGTGAATGCTGCGCAGCGGCTGAACTTGTTTGCCTTGTGGTCATTTGTGCTCGTGACCCCCCAATAGAGGCCGCATGATCCTTCCATCCAGGAGTTGCGGACATCAAGGCCGAATGCGCCTCCGATCGTACTGCCCATCTTCTTGTTGAAGATCAGATAGCCTGCGCCGTCCTCGCTTTCGAGCACCGGAGGCAGGGCGCCGAATCCCCCTTGGCAGGTATCGAGCACCGAGGCCTGACCGCCGCTGTCGAACCAAATACCATACCGGATCGGCTGCGCGATCGGCGAGTCATCATAGTAAAGGCTGATGCTGTCGAAAATCTGCTGGTCGGCGTTCCACTCGTTGATGTGGATTGCCGAGTAGGCGCAGCCATAGAAAGTGAGATCGGTAAAGCGATTTGCGAAGAACTGGCGGTCGCCGGGATTCGCATCGGGCTCTCCCCATCGCCCAACGATGATACCATCGCGCAGTGCGTAGTGAAAACTGCACCGTTCGACGATGTTCTTTACCGACCCCGAGTTGGGTGATGAGGACATGAACTGCAGGCCGTAGCGGGCCTTGTGATTACAGTTGATGCTGATACCGCTCCAAACCACGCCGGAGGCTTGGTCGAACTTCACCACGGCCTTTTCAGTATCCTCCGGTCCTACCCACTTCAGCGAAGTAAAGAGCCCGCTGTTGACTGGACCCCTAACGCCATCATAGCCCCCCTGGCTGACGATCTCGGCGCAGTTGAGCGCAATCGGGGCATGAAGCTCCTGATCGATGAGATATTCGGCCGGAGGCACCACGAGCTTCTTCGTGTCGGCATCGAGGGCATTCAGCGCTGCCTGCCAAGCCGCCGTATCGACGCTGGCAGATCCGGTGCCGACGCCGGTGCCAAAGTCCAAGAGATTAAGTTCTGACATTCAAGACCTCCTTTGAGAAGGCGACGCGACAACGGCTGCCGTGACGAATCGCCTCGGCATTGATGTTCATGATTTGTTCTGTGTAGGAAAATGAAAAGTTAAGGTGGTGAGGCCGCCAATGCCTCCCTCTCACCCCGCCGCCTTCGCCAGCCCCCGCGACAATTGTACCGCAGCATTCAACCGCGCGCGCGGCGTCGCCCACGCCCGGCTGATGACCAGCTTCATGTCGGGGCGCAGCTTGGCGGTGCCCTCCAGCTTGGCGACATAGGCCATCAGGCCCTCGACGCTGGGGAAGCTGTCTTCGTGGAAGCTGACCAGCGCGCCCTTGGGCCCCACATCGATCTTGGCGATGCAGGCGCGCTTGGCGTTGAGCTTGGCCTCGATCAGGAGGAGGAGGTTCTCGGTCTCCTCGGGCAGCTTGCCGAAGCGGTCGATCATCTCGGCGGCGAATTCCTCGATCCCGGTCTTGTCCTCGACCTCGTTCAGGCGACGGTAGAGGCCCATGCGCAGGTCGAGATCGGGAACGAAGCTCTCCGGGATCAGGATCGGGGCGTCGACGGTGATCTGGGGCGACAGGTCGCGCGGGCGCGCATCGGCGAGGCCGCCGGCCTTGGCGTCCATGATCGCCTCCTCCAGCATCGACTGGTAGAGTTCGTAGCCGACCTCCTTGATATGCCCCGACTGCTCGTCGCCGAGCAGATTGCCCGCGCCGCGATGGTCGAGATCGTGGCTGGCGAGCTGGAACCCGGCGCCGAGGCTTTCGAGGTCGGACAGGACCTTGAGGCGCTTTTCCGCCGCTTCGGTCATCAGCCGCTGGGGCGCGGTGGTCATGTAGGCATAGGCGCGGGTCTTGGCCCGGCCGACGCGGCCGCGCAGCTGGTAGAGCTGGGCGAGGCCGAAGCGGTCGGCGCGGTTGATGATCATCGTGTTGGCGCTGGGGATGTCGAGGCCGGACTCGATGATGGTGGTGGAGACCAGCACCTCATATTTCTTGTCGTAGAAGGCGGACATGCGCTCCTCGACCTCGCCCGCCGCCATCTGGCCGTGGGCGACGACGTAGCGCACCTCCGGCACCTCCTCGCGCAGGAACTTCTCGATATCGGGCAGATCGGCGATGCGCGGGGTGACGAGGAAGCTCTGACCGCCGCGATAATGTTCGCGCAGTAGCGCCTCGCGCAGCACGACCGGGTCCCACGGCATGACATAGGTGCGCACCGCGAGGCGATCGACCGGCGGGGTCTGGATCACCGACAGCTCGCGCAGGCCCGACATCGCCATCTGCAAGGTACGCGGGATCGGAGTGGCGGTGAGGGTGAGGACGTGGACGTCGGCCTTGAGGCCCTTCAGCCGTTCCTTGTGGGTGACGCCGAAGCGCTGTTCCTCGTCGACGATGACGAGGCCGAGGCGCTTGAACTCGATGCCCTTGGCGAGCACGGCATGGGTGCCGATGACGATGTCGATCTGGCCGGATTCGAGGCCTTCCCTGGTCGCCTTGGCCTCGGCCGCGGGGACGAGGCGGGAGAGGCGGCCGATCCGGATCGGGAAGCCTTCGAAGCGCTGGACGAAATTGGTGAAATGCTGGCGGGCAAGGAGCGTCGTGGGGCAGACCACCGCGACCTGCTGCCCCGCCATCGCCGCGACGAAGGCGGCGCGCAGCGCGACCTCGGTCTTGCCGAAGCCGACGTCGCCGACGACGAGCCGGTCCATCGGGCGGCCGGCGGACAGATCCTCGAGCACGTCGCCGATGGCGCGATCCTGGTCGTCGGTCTCGGTGAAGGGGAAGCGGTCGACGAAGGCGGGATACCCGCCGGGATCGGGTTCGAGCACCTCGCCCGGGCGGACGGCGCGCGCGGCGGCGGTGGCGATGAGTTCACCCGCGATCTCGCGGATGCGCTCCTTCATCTTCGACTTGCGGCGCTGCCACGCCTCGCCGCCGAGGCGGTCGAGCGATGCCATCTCGTCGGACGAGCCGTAGCGTGAGAGGACCTCGAGATTTTCGACGGGGACGTAGAGCTTGTCGCCGCCGGCATAGGTGAGCGCGACGCAATCGTGCGGCGCCTTCTGCACCGGAATTTGGGTCAGGCCCTCATAGCGCCCGATGCCATGCTCGAGATGGACGACGAGGTCGCCGGGGGAGAGGGTGGCGAGTTCGGCGAGGAAGGCGTCGGTCGACTTCTTGCGCTTGTTGCGACGGACAAGGCGGTCGCCGAGCATGTCCTGCTCGGTGAGCAGCGCGACCTCGGGCGAGGTGAAGCCGTGGTCGAGCGGCAGGACGATGAGGGCGACATTGCCCGAATCGCGTCCACCCGCGGCGACGCCGAGCGCCTCCTGCCAGCTCTCCGCGAACACGGCATTGGGCAGGCCATGGTCGGCGAGCAGGCCCTTGAGGCGCTCGCGCGAGCCGATCGAATAGCTGGCGAGGACGGGCTTCTTGCCGCTCTTGCGCAGCTTGGCGAGGTGATCGGTGACGGCTTCGTAGATGTTGGTGCCGGCGGCGCGCTCGGGCGCGAAGTCGCGCGGGCCATCGACGGCGAAGTCGAGGACGGTCGCGCTCTCGGGCTCGTGGAAGGGCGTGGCGAGATGGGCCCTGGCTTCCTTGATGCGCTTCTCCCACTCGGCGGGGAGAAGGTAGAGCTGGTCGGTGCCGAGCGGGCGGTAGCTGCCGGCGTCGGTCGACTGGGCGCGGACGCGATTGGCCTGATAGTCGGCGATCGCCTCGAACCGGCCTTCCGCCGCACCGGCGTCCCCGGCGTCGCGGACGATCACGGCGTCTGCGGGGAGATGCTCGAACAGGGTTTCGAGCCGTTCCTCGAACAGCGGTAGCCAATGCTCCATCCCGGCGAGGCGGCGGCCGTCGCTGATCGCCTGGTAGAGCGGATCGCCGGTGGCGGTGGCACCGAACTTCTCGCGATAGCGCGTGCGGAAGCGCTTGATCGTGTCCTCGTCGAGCAGGGCTTCGGAGGCAGGGAGCAGGGTGAAGCCGTCGACGCGACCGGTGGTGCGCTGGTCGGAGGGATCGAAGGTGCGGACGCTCTCGATCTCGTCGCCGAAAAAGTCGAGGCGCAGGCCTTGCTCGGAGCCCGAGGGGAACAGGTCGACCAGGCCGCCGCGAACGGCGAACTCGCCGGAGTCGTGGACGGTGTCGGTGCGGACATAGCCATTGGCCGAGAGCAATGCGGCGAGCTTGTCGAGCGAGATGCGCTCGCCGGGAGCGAGGCGCGCGGTCATCTGACGGATGCGGAACGGGGTAAGGGTGCGCTGGGTCGCGGCGTTGACGGTGGTGAGGATCAGCCGCGGCTTGGCGGACTTGCCCTGCAACGCGGCGAGGGCGGCCATGCGCTCGGCCATGACGCGCAGCGTGGGGCTGGCGCGGTCATAGGGCAGGCAGTCCCAGGCGGGGAACTGGATGATCTCAAGCTCGGGCGCGAAGAAGGCCGCGGTGGAGGCGACCGCGCGCATCGCGGCCTCGTCGGGCGCGATATAGACGGCGCCGGTGGTGGACGCGCGCGCGAGATCGGCAAGCAGCCAGGGGAGGAAACCCGAGGGCGCGCCGGAGAGGGTGAGCGGCGCCTTGGCCGAGAGGATCTGGTTCAGGTCGGGCATTCTGCTCTCTTCGTCACCCCGGCCTCGTGCCGGGGTCCACTTTGCCGCCCGCGATGCGCAAGAGGCTCTCTGGATTCATGCGCCGCCCGGTGGACCCCGGCACGAGGCCGGGGTGACGGCTTTGGAATTACTCGGCGACCGGCACGTAGTTCAGCGCCTTGAGCGCGGCCATGATCGCGCCATGATATTCGGGCGGGACGGGTTGCGTGCCCATCGCCCAGGCCATGATGTCGACGTCCTGCTCTTCCAGCAGCGCTTCGAACAATTCGATCTCGGCGTCGCTCCAGCTGGCGTGGTGCGCGTCGAAGAATCCGCCGATCATCAAATCGGCTTCCTTGACGCCGCGGTGCCAGGCGCGGAAGCGGAGACGTTTCAGGCGGGTTTCGCGGTCCATTTTCTCAACGCAAATTGGCCGACGGCGCTTTGTTGCGCTGCCGGCTGGGTGTAGGCACACGCAGATAGACATGCGCCCCGATATCCTCAACCCGCTGTTCGCCGAAGTCACCGCGCTCAAGGGCGTGGGGCCGCAACTCGCCAAGCCGCTGGAGCGGCTGGGGCTGGCGCGCGCGGTGGACGTGGCCTTCCACCTGCCGAGCGGCTGGATCGACCGGCTGCCGCGCGAGGAGCTCGATGCGGCGGATGTCGGGAAGATCATCGCGATCACGCTGACCCCGGTAAACTACCGGATGGGCGGTAGCGCGCGGGCGCCGTCGCGGGTGGAAGCGGTCGATGCCAAGGGCAATTATGTCACCTTGGTGTTCTTCGGCGGCAATTCGGGCTGGGCGAAGAAGCAGCTGCCACTGAACGAGCCGCGCTGGGTGTCGGGCAAGCTCGACCAATACGGCCAGGAACTGCAGATCGTGCACCCCGAGGTGGTCGCACCCGAAGCCGCCGAACCCGCCGGGCGAGAAGCGATCTATCCGTTGTCCGAGGGAATGACCTCGAAACGGCTGGCGGCACTGGCGGCGCAGGCGGTCGAGCGCGCACCCGAACTGCCCGAATGGATCGAGCCGAGCCTGAAGGAACGGAACGGCTGGCCGGCGTGGCGCGAGGCGCTGGCGCGGATCCATGCCGATCCCGCGGACGCGAAGGCGCGCGACCGGCTGGCCTATGACGAGGTATTCGCCAACCAGCTGGCCCTGATGCTGGTGCGCGGCGCGGCGCGGGCGAAGAAGGGAAGGCCGCTCGCGGGCGACGGGCGGCTGCGTGATGCGCTGCGGCTGCCCTATACGCCGACCGGTGCGCAGTCGCGGACGATCCGTGAGATCGAGGGCGACATGGCGCAGAACCGCCCGATGCTGCGGCTGCTGCAGGGCGATGTCGGCGCGGGCAAGACCTTGGTCGCGGCCATGGCGCTGCTGATCGCGGTCGAGGCGGGCGCGCAAGGGGCAATGCTGGCGCCGACCGAGATCCTCGCGCGACAGCATTTCGAAACGCTGCAACGGCTGTTCTCCGGCCTCGATGTCCGCATCGCCATCCTCACCGGGCGCGACAAGGGGCGGGCGCGGGAAGCGACGCTGATGGGGCTGCACGACGGCTCGATCGATATCCTGATCGGCACGCATGCGATCTTCCAGCAGGGGGTCGAGTATCGCGACCTCGGGCTGGTCGTCGTGGACGAGCAGCATCGTTTCGGCGTGGCCGAGCGGATGATGCTCCAGGCCAAGGCGAAGACCGCGCCGCATCTGCTGGTGATGACCGCGACGCCGATCCCGCGCACGCTTCAGCTCGCGACGCATGGCGAGATGGACGTGAGCAAGCTCGACGAGATGCCGCCGGGCCGCCAGCCGATCGAGACGAGCGTGATCAGCGAGGAACGGCTGGAGGAGATCGTCAATGGTCTCGCCCGGCATCTGTCGGGCGGGGGGCAGGCCTATTGGGTGTGCCCGCTGGTCGAGGAGAGCGAGAAGATCGACCTTGCCGCCGCCGAGGAGCGCGCAGAAGCGCTACGCGGGCGGTTTGGGGATCGCATCGGACTGGTCCACGGCCGGATGAAGGGGCCGGAGAAGGACGCGGTGATGGCGCGCTTCGCAGCAGGCGAGTTGGGCGTGCTGGTCGCGACGACAGTGATCGAGGTCGGCGTCGACGTGCCCAACGCCACCCTGATCGTGATCGAGCATGCCGACCGCTTCGGCCTCGCCCAGCTCCACCAGTTGCGTGGACGCGTCGGGCGCGGTGGTGGTCGGTCGGTGTGCGTGCTGCTGCGCGGCGGGACGCTGAGCGAGACGGCGCGCGCGCGGCTGGCGCTGATGCGCGAGACCAATGACGGGTTCCGTATCGCCGAGGAGGATCTGCGGCTGCGCGGGGCGGGCGAGATGCTGGGCACGCGCCAGTCGGGCGAGCAGACCTTCAGGCTCGCGCCGCCCGAGAAGTTCGCCGAGCTGATCGGCGCGGCCAATGCCGATGCGCGGCTGCTGGTCGATCGCGATGGCGGGCTGGACGGCGAGCGCGGGCAGGCAGCCCGGGTCGCGCTGTATTTGTTCGAGCGCGATGCGGCGGTGGGATTGCTGCGCGCGGGTTGAAGTCTGTTGCGAATCGATCGCATCTGTGACAGGGGCGAGCTGCCTTCACGCGAAGGCCGTAAGCGTCTCACGTCAGGCAACGCATCCAACCCGGTGATCGGCCGGGAAACGGGGATCTTCCCGGGATGCTGGCCGATGCCCTGACTATGAGAAACACATGCCAAGCAATTTTCGTCCTCGCCGCCTGCCCGCCCGTCATGCGGGCTTTATCTCGGCGCTGATCCTTTCGATCATGATGACCTTTGTCGTCTCGGCGATCGCCACCGCGCGGAGCCTGGGTTTCTCCGAAGCCTTTCCGCGCGCCTGGATGGGGGCCTGGGCCCTGTCCTGGGTGATCGCCTTTCCGGTCCTCCTGATGCTGCTGCCGGTGGTCCGACGAATTGTCGGTGCGATCGTCGAGCGGCCGTCGGCCTGATCGGGGAAAGGGCGTAGCACGGGTTGAACCGGCTGCGTCACGACCTATCTGCTGCGCAGATGTCCGCGATCTTCCCCATCTTGATGACGATTCTCGCGGGCATCGGCGTAGCGA
Organism: Sphingomonas sp. GW821-FHT10C01; assembly: GCF_059415525.1. Taxonomy (NCBI): domain Bacteria; kingdom Pseudomonadati; phylum Pseudomonadota; class Alphaproteobacteria; order Sphingomonadales; family Sphingomonadaceae; genus Sphingomonas; species Sphingomonas sp. GW821-FHT10C01. The sequence goes on from NZ_JBWKNK010000002.1 coordinate 177,004, forward strand.
TGCAGCCGCCGGTCAACGGCACGCTGGCGCGCAGTGGATCGGTGATCCTGGCGTCATTGATCTCGTTCGGGGTCGGGACCGTGATCCTGCTTGGCATCTGGGCGACGCTGGATCGTACCTCACCCGCCACCCTCAAGGACGTGCCGTGGTGGGCCTGGACCGGCGGAATCTATGGCGTGATCTTCGTCTCGACCTCGGCCTATGCCGCGCCGCGATTGGGCCTCGCGTCGATGCTGACCATCGCCATTGCCGCGCAGCTGGCGGCGGCGCTGGTGATCGACCATTTCGGGCTGATCCGCCTCGCGCAGAACCCGGTGACGCCGATGAAGGCCTTTGGCGTGCTGCTGGTGCTCGCCGGAGTCGTGCTGGTCCGAAAGGGTTAGATCACTTCTTCATCAGCTGGGCGATCAGCTCATAGTAACCGGCGAGATCGATCGCGGTGTCGAAGCTGGCGCCCAGGCGGCCGCCGAGCGACCAGCGCACCTCCGCCGCGACCACCCCGACCGCGGGAAGCGTCACCCGCATCCGGTCGCCCTCGGCGAAGGGTTTTTCGCAGCGGGCCATCAGGCCGTGGGGCGAGATATTGACGATCAGCAGGGTCACCGGCTGGGCGTCGGGACCGAAGGCGCGGGCTCGGTAATGGACCTCGTCGCGCTCGACCAGGCGACGATCATCGGCGGCCGCGGCTGCCGCGCGGGATGAGAATTGATACGTCACGCGTCCATGCCCGCGAGTTCCCCCAATGCCCTGGAATCAAAGGCTAGGCGGCGGGTGTAAACGTCCCGGCAACTCTCGTGGTTAGCGAAACCCTATCAGGCCTGAACGATCAGGCCGTGCTTCTTCTGGCCGTAGCTGATCTTGTCGCCCGGCTTGACGATCACATCCAGGCTGGAGACCTTCTCGCCATTCACGCGGATCGCGCCTTCCTCGATCTTGCGCTTCACCTCCTTGTTGGAGGCTGCGAAGCCGATGGCGGTATTGGCCTGAACGATGCCCATGCCTTCCGCCGGCACCGCCAGCGTCGGGAGGTCGTCGCCCGACGTACCTTCCTCGAAGGTTTTCCGCGCGGTCTCGGCGGCGGCTTCGGCGGCCTCGCGGCCACGGCACATGGCGGTGGCTTCGGTGGCGAGGATCTTCTTCGCCTCGTTGATCTCGGCGCCTTCCAGCGCTTCGAGCCGAGCGATCTCGTCGAGCGGCAGATCGGTGAACAGGCGCAGGAAGCGGCCGACATCGCGGTCGTCGGTGTTGCGCCAGAACTGCCAGTAATCGAACGCGGGGAGCTGATCCTCGTTCAGCCACACCGCGCCCGACATGGTCTTGCCCATCTTGCCGCCGTCGGCGGTGGTGATCAGCGGCGTGGTAACGCCATAGACCTCGGTCCCGTCGACGCGGCGCGCCAGTTCGATCCCGTTGACGATGTTGCCCCACTGGTCCGATCCGCCCATCTGCAGGCGGCACGCGGCGCGGCGCGACAGCTCCAGGAAATCATATCCCTGGAGGATCATGTAGTTGAACTCGAGGAACGACAGCGACTGCTCGCGGTCGAGCCGCAGCTTGACGCTATCGAAGCTCAGCATGCGGTTGACCGAGAAATGCCGGCCGATGTCGCGCAGGAACGGGATGTACTCGAGCTTGTCGAGCCAGTCGGCATTGTCGACCATCACCGCGTCGGTCGGGCCGTCGCCGAAGGTCAGGAACTTCTCGAACACCGTCTTGATCGAGGCGACGTTGGCCTGGATGATCTCGTCGGTCATCAGCTTGCGGGCTTCGTCCTTGAAGCTCGGATCGCCGATCTTGCCGGTGCCGCCGCCCATCAGGACGATCGGCTTGTGACCGGCCTGCTGCATGCGGCGCAGCAGCATGATCTGAACGAGGCTGCCGACGTGCAGCGAGGGCGCGGTCGGATCGAAGCCGATATAGCCGGGCACGATCTCCTTGCTGGCCAGCGCGTCGAGCGCGGCGGCGTCGGTGACCTGGTGGATATATCCACGCTGGTCGAGCAGGCGAAGCAGATCGGACGTGTATTCGGTCATAGCGCGGCGCGGTTAGCAGGGTTGGAAGCGGCGCGCCATGGGGTGGTGTGGCAGGTAATCGAAAGCAGGACAAAACGGTGAATGGCATCGTCACCGGGCCAGGCTGAATCCGGGGATGCGGGAAAGCGATTTCAAGGCGGGGACGGGCGATGCTACGCCTGCATCATGTTTCCCCTCGCCCATGCGCTTTCGCTCGCTCCGCATCCGGACACCCCACCCGGAACCGTGAGGTCCGTCGACGTCGAAATGTCCATGGCCGACGGTGAGAAGGTGTCGCTGACCTTTTACGTCACGCCGGGTGGCGGGTTGGCGGTGCCCGATCCCGTATCGCCCGGCCGCATGGACGGCTTGTGGCAGCGAACCTGTTGTGAGCTGTTCCTCAAACCCGGCGGCGGTGATGGCTATGTCGAGTTCAATCTGTCGCCCTCGGGGCAATGGGCGGCCTATGCATTCGACGGGTACCGTGCCGGGATGCGCGACCTCGAGCTGCTGATTGAACCGCGCATCGAACTGGAGCGTCAGGGCGAGAGCTTCGTTCTGGAGGCGGAGATCGATCTCGCGGCGATTCCGGCAGGGCCGGTGGCAATCAGCCTCTCCGCCGTGATCGAGGAGGTCGACGGCACCAAATCCTATTGGGCGCTACGCCACCCGCCGGGAAAGCCTGATTTCCATCATCCCGATTGCTTTGCGCTCGAACTCCCGGCACCTGACGCCTCATGAACTTCGGTATCGACCGGCTGCTCGCCGACCCCGCGCTCCTCGACCAACTCAAGGGCCGCCGCGTCGCGCTGCTCGCGCATCCCGCATCGGTGACGGCGGACCTGACCCACTCGCTCGACGCGCTGGTTGCGGCCGGGGTGAATGTCTCGGCGGTGTTCGGACCACAGCATGGCGTGCGCGGCGACCTGCAGGACAATATGATGGAGTCGCCGGACTATACCGATCCCACCTACGGGATGCCGGTGTTCAGCCTCTATGGCGAAGTGCGGCGGCCGACCGGCCAGTCGATGCACACGTTCGACATCGTCCTGATCGACCTGCAGGACCTGGGTTGCCGCATCTACACCTATGTGACGACTTTGCTCTACATGCTCGAGGCTGCTGCGGCGCATGGCAAGGAAGTGTGGGTACTCGACCGGCCCAATCCGGCGGGGCGTCCGGTCGAGGGGCTAACCTTGCTGCCCGGCTGGGAGAGCTTTGTCGGCGCCGGGCCGATGCCGATGCGGCACGGCATGACCTTGGGCGAGATGGGTGCGTGGTTCATCGACCAGTTCAAGCTCGACTTGTCCTATCGCGTGATCGAGATGCAGGGCTGGGCGCCCGAGGAAGCGCCCGGTTTCGGCTGGCCGCCCGAGCGAGTGTGGATCAACCCCAGCCCCAATGCCGCCAACGTCAACATGGCGCGCGCCTATGCCGGCACGGTGATGCTGGAGGGGACGACCCTGTCCGAAGGGCGCGGGACGACGCGCGCGCTGGAGTTGTTCGGCGCGCCCGATATCGATGCCAAGGCGGTGATCGCGGAGATGCGGCGGATCGCGCCCGAGTGGCTCGCGGGCTGCACATTGCGCGATGTCTGGTTCCAGCCGACCTTCCACAAGCATGTCGGGCAGCTGTGCAGCGGCGTGTTCATCCATGCCGAGGGAGCGGGGTACGACCATGCGGCGTTCCGTCCGTGGCGGTTGCAGGCGCTGGGGTTCAAGGCGATGCGGTCGCTCTACCCGGACTATGACCTGTGGCGCGACTTCCCGTACGAATATGAATTCGACAAGCTCGCCATCGATGTGATCAACGGCGGCCCCGGGCTGCGCGAATGGGTCGACGACGCGGGCGCTGTACCCGGCGATCTCGACTCGGCGACTCGAGCGGACGAATCGGCGTGGGAAGCGGTGCGGCGGGGGTTCCTTCGCTACTGACTTTGCCCTAACCGCTGCATGATGTTGGCGGGGCTCATTTTCGCGACCGAGGACGCAGGCGACAAGCCCGGAACGCTGGCGGCGACGCTGCCGTTCGGGGGCATGACCCTGCTTGAGTACCAAGCACGGCTGCTGGTCGGGGCCGGGGCGGGGCAGATCCTGGTCGCGGTGACGCGCGTGACACCCGCGCTGCTGGGCGCCGTCAGCCGCGCGGCGAAACGCGGCGTTCCGGTCGATATCGTGCGCTCCGCCGCCGAGGCATCGACCAAGGCGCACCCGCTGGCGAGCGTGGTGGTGCTCGCCGACGGCCTGGTCACCACCGACGATGTCGTCGAGAGAATGGCGAACGAGGGCAAGGACGCGATCCTCGTCACTCAGGAGCCGGCGGCCTCGCTCGAACGGGTCGATGCGCAGAATTGCTGGGCCGGCGTGGCACGCATCCCGGCACAGCGCATCGCCGACATCGCCGCCTTTCCCGCCGACTATGATTTCCAGTCGACCCTGCTGCGCGCGATCGTGCAAGCGGGCGCCGAACAGGTGCCGCTGCCGTCGAGCGCGGTGCGGTCCGGCCATGGGGTCGAGCGCGACGGCGGGGCGCTCGCCTCGCGCAGCAACGCCGTTCTCGCGGCGCTGACCGAGCGGCGGACGAGCTGGGCAGACCGCCACGTCTTCACCCGCGTCGCGCGGCTGGTGCTGCCCAAGGTGGTCGAGAAGGCGGTGCCCGGCTGGGTGCTGACGGCGGGCGGCCTGGCGCTGGGCGCGGGCGCGGCGGCGCTGATCGGGTTCGGCTGGCCCTGGGGCGCAGGGGTGGCGCTGCCCGGAGTCGCCGCGCTGGCGACCGGCGCGGCGCTGTCAGCACTGCGTGGCGAGGAGAAGAGCGCAGCGACTCAAGAGCATCTGATCGGCGCGATCGCCGCGATGGTGGTGCTGGCGCTGGGCATCACCGAGACGCGGGTCGACGGCACGCTCGACGGGTTGATCCTGGCGCTGACCGGCATCGCCGCGGCGCTGATCGGCGAGCGGACCCAGGCCCGGATCCGGCGCTGGTGGGGCAGTCCGGCGGGGTATCTGCTGCTCGTCACCCCCTTTGCGATCGTGGACCGGGTGAGCTGGGGGCTCGCGCTGGTGACGATTTATGCCTTCGTCACGCTCGCGCTGGCGGTTGAGAGTCGGCGAGAAAAGCCTTAGCTCTGTCTTAACCGCAGTTCCTTTAAGTTCGGAACCATGTCCAGGCCGATTGGCGACATGCGTAAAGGTGCCCGCGACGGGGCACAGGCGTTGCTCGCGCGAAGCGCGGCGGCGGACGCTGTCGCGCATCGTGCGCTGAACGCATCGATCGCGGACTTCGCGCTTTCCGATGACCACCGGCTCGACGAGCGCTCGCGTGCCGCGTTGGCGCGGCTGTTGCGCGCGCTGGTCGCGACCGTGGAGGGCGAGGTGGGCGGCCATGCCGAACGACAGTTGCGCGCTCAGGGCGAGACGGCACTGGCGGATATGCTGGCGGCGCAGGATGGCGTTGCCGATACGCTGCAGGCATCGGGACTGCTCCGCGATCCGGCACTGATGGGCGAATTGATTGCGCGCGTGCGCCAGGACCTGCTGGCGGGCGGAATGGCGGTACAGGCGCAGGACGAACCTGACAGGGCAAGTCTGCTCAACCGGCTGGCGCAGCATCCCGACCGGCTGCTGGCCCAGGGCGCGGCGGCGGTGCTGGTGAGCGAGAGCCGCCGGCGCAGCCTGCCGGACAACGGCCCGCTGGCGCAGACCGATCTGCCGTCGGAGCTCCACCATAAACTGGTTTGGCAGGTCGCGGCGGCGCTCAGGGCCGGCGTCGCGGGGCCGGCGCCCGCGCTCGACCGTGCATTGGCGGAGGCGGCGCAGCGCAGTCTGGCCGCGCATGACGAGGGTGACCGGCTGGAGGCGGCGGCGATGCTGCTGGCGGCGGCGATCGATGCCCGGCCCGGCGAGCTTCCCGATCTGTTGGCCGAGGCGCTGGGCGACCGGCGCGTCGCGCTGTTCGCGGCACTGTTGGCGCATGCGCTGCGAATCGATTTCGACGGCGCGCGGGCGATGACCTTCGACGCGACGAGCGGGCGGCTGTGGGTCGCGTTGCGCGCGCTTGATTTCGACCGGGCCGCCGTCGCGCGGCTGGGCGTGGCGCTGAGCGAGGCCGATCCACGCCGTAATGTCGAGGCGTTTGCCGACCAGCTCGATTCGATCATGGAGATTAGTGTTGAGGACGCACGGGAGGCTATCGCATCGCTGACCCTTCCAGCCGACTATCGCGCGGCGCTGCTGGCATTGAATCGGGCCGGGCGATGAACGCGATGGAGCCCAATTTGCCCGTTTCGATGGGGCGGATCGGTCCCGACGGGCGGCTGGTCCATGCCGAAGCGCGCCTGGCCGACCTCAATTCGCGCGCCGGGGGCAAGGTAGGCGCGCCGCTGGCGGTGCCGCCGATCGCGTCGATCGTCCGGCTGGCGCAGCGGCTGGGCATCGCGGTGTCGCGTGGGGTGGTTGCCGCCGATGGCGAGGATGATCTGGACCTGTGGGTTCGTGCCGATCCCGACCGGGAGGGCGTGCGGCTGGAGGTGAGTGGCTGGCGCCCACGTGCGGCCTGGCAGGCGCCCGACGGCGATATGCTGCGTGAGAATGATTTCCTTCACGCCGAAGCCGACTGGGTGTGGGAGACCGACGCGGCGATGCGGATTACCCATCTGGCTGCCGAGGCCGGGAGCGAACATGGCTTCGACGCCGTGGCGATGTTGGGACAGCCGCTGACGTTGCTGTTCGCGCTTGAAGCCGATGACGAAGGCGCGCTGCCGATCCTGACCGCCGCCGCGGAGCAGACCCGCTTCGACGGACAGGTCGCCGAGCTGCGCGGGACCGGACAGCGGGTGCGGATTTCCGCCAGCCCACGGGTCGATGCGGTCGGCCGGTTTGCCGGTTTCAGCGGTTCGGCGGTGCTGGTCGATCCCGCTGAAGAGGCTGCCGCGCCTTCGCAGGCGGTGGCCGACCCGGAGTTCACCGCCGAGTTCGGCCAGCGGCTGGAAAAGGCGCTGCGGGCGCCGCTGTCGCGGATCATTGCCAATGCCGACAGCATCAGCGCACGGGTCGATGGGCCGCTGCGCGACGATTATGCCGAATATGCCACCGATATCTCCAATGCCGGGCGACATTTGCTGTCGCTGGTCGAGGATCTGGCCGATCTGAGCGCGATCGAGCGCGATGACTTCACCGTAGAGATCGAGCCGATCGACCTTGCCGATATCGCCCGCCGCGCCGCCGGACTACTGGCGGTGCGCGCGAGCGAGGCCGATGTGCGGATCGAAAAGCCGCGTGCCGACGCCGAAATGCCGGTGACCGGCGAATTCCGCCGCGTGCTGCAGATCATGGTCAATCTGATCGGCAATGCGGTGCGCTACTCGCCTCCGGGCGGATCGGTGTGGGTCCAGATCGAGCGCGAAGGCGCCCTTGGCTGCGTGATCGTCGCCGATCAGGGCAAGGGCATCGCGGCCGAAGATCAGGCCAAGATTTTCGAGAAGTTCGGCCGCGTCGATCCCGGCGAGCCGGGCGGCAGCGGGCTTGGGCTCTATATCGCGCGCCGGCTGGCGCGGGCGATGGGCGGGGATATCCTGGTCGACAGTGCTCCCAATGAGGGCGCGCGCTTTGTATTGACGCTGCCGAGCCGCGACGCGTGATCGCGCGCCGAGGGGTATTGGGCGGCGCGCTCGCCGGCGTCACGGCCCCGCTATGGGCGCGCGAGCCGGAGCGCGACATCAGCTACGCGCAGGATTTCGACGAGATGTGGCGCACGCTGGCCGAGCGCTATTGCTTCTTCGGCGAGAAGGCGACCGATTGGGCGAAGGTGCGCAGCGTCTATCGCCCGCAGGCGATCGCCGCGCCGTCGCGGGACGCGCTCGCGATGGTGCTGAAGCGCGCGCTGGCGGAACTCTATGACCCGCATACCTCGGTGCGCAACGGCCCCGACGGGATCGCGCGGACGCCGCCGTTCGACCTGATGGTCGCGCGGGCGCCGGGCGGGATCGGCGTCACCGCCGTACAGGCGGATTCGGCGGCGGCGGATGCGGGGATCGCGATCGGCGACGTGTTGACCGCGATCGACGGCGTGCCGATCGAGACCGCGATCCAGGCTGCCGCGTTGCGCTGCCTCAAGCGGCCCGACCCTGCGGCCGACGCCTTCGTCATCGGCACCGTCGCGGCGGGGCGGCGGGGGATACCGCGCCGCTTTGCCGTCCGGTCCGGCGATGCGCCCGTGCGGGACGTCGTGCTGCCGCTCAAGCAGCGGGCTGATCTGCCCAATGTCGCGCATCGGCGGCTGGAGGACGGGATCGGGCTGATCGCGATCCGCAGCTTTGCCGACGACGCGGTGGTCGCGGGACTCGACGCGGCGCTGACGGAGTTTCGCGACGCCCCGGCGCTGCTGATCGACGTGCGCGGCAATGGCGGCGGCGACACCGCGGTGGCGCGGCCGATCATGGGCCGCTTCATCACCGAACGCATGCCCTATGCCTATATGCGACGCAGGGCAGGTGCTGGTCTGAGCCCGCGCTGGACCGAAACCGTCGAGCCGCGCGGACCATTCACCTGGACCAAGCCGGTGATCGTGCTGTGCGATCACTGGAGCGCCAGCATGGCCGAGGGCTTCCCGATGGGCATGCGGGGGCTGGGCCGGGCGACGATCGTCGGCACGCCGATGATGGGGCTGGGCGCGGCGGTGTTTCAGCTGCGGCTCGACCGCAGCGGGATCGAGCTGCAATATTCGGCCGAGCCGGTCTATGACGTGCAGGATCGGCCGCGCTGGACGATGCGGCCCGATGTGCTGGTGCCCGACGGCGCCGATATCCTGGCGGCGGGCATCGCCGAGGCGAAGCGGCGGATGGCGCTCGGCTGACGCTGCCGTTATCCTGCACCGCATGAGCAAGGGACGCGAGACGATCGAGGCACTGCGCGAATGGGGGCTGACCTTGCCCGGCGCGCATCTCAAATCACCATGGCCGGGCCATGCGGACCTGGCGGTCAACGACAAGACCTTTGCCTATCTGTCGACCGACGACGCCTTCCAGATGTCGGCGAAGCTGCGCTACACCAGCGAGGTTGCGCTGGCGCTGCCCTTTGCCGCTCCGACCGCCTATGGGCTGGGCAAGAGCGGCTGGGTGACCTTCACGCCCGGCGACGATGCCATCCCCGATCTCGCCCAACTCAAGGACTGGGTCGAGGAAAGCTATCGCGCTCAGGCGCCGAAGAAGCGGGTCAGTGAACTGGATGCCCGGGATTGAGCGCGGCGCTCAGCATCCACACCGCCATTGCGATCATCATCAGATTCTCGGTCAGTGAGATGAAGCCCAGCGGCACGTTGCTGTCGCCGCCCATGCACGCGCATTTCAGTTCGCGCTTCTCGATATAGACTGCCTTGAACACCGATGCCGCGCCGATGCCGCCGATGAACAGCGCGATCGGGATGGAGAGCCAGTGGAACGCGTTGGCGACCATCAGCACGCCCGCCGCACTCTCGGCGAAGGGGTAGATATAGCCATAGGGCACCCAGCGTTTGGCGAGCAGGTCGTAGTTGAGGAACATGGTCGAGAAATTCTCGATATCGCGCAGCTTGAGCAGCGCGAGCACGATCATGCTGAAGCCGATGAACCATTCGCCCGCCTGGATGGTGAACGGCGATCCGAACGCGGCGTTGCTGGCGGCGAGCGCCATCAATGCGGTCATCGCGAACAGGGCGATCACGGGGGTATAGCTGGTCGCGCCCTTCACCGGCACCTTCAGGCCGAAGAAGCGGCGCAGATCGTCATAGCCGCCGACCCGACGACCGCCGATAAAGGTCTGGGGCGTGGTCTGGACGCCATGCTCGGCCTTGAACGCGTCAATTTCCTCGCGCGTGCGCAGCCAATGATCGTTGACGCCATAGCCGCGCCGTTCGAGCAGCGACTTTGCCTTGATACCATAGGGGCAGCTGTGACCGGGCATCATCATGCGATAGAGGTTTGCGACGGGACGAGACGACATTCTGGGCTCCTTGCGACTCTGAGAACCCGCCCTAGATAGGCTCTGTACCATAGTACGGAGTCAAGCGGTGTCTGACATGACGATCGGCGCGCTCGCGAAGGCGGGTGGCGTGGGAGTGGAAACGATCCGCTATTACCAGCGTCGCGGGCTGCTGGCGGAGCCGGCTCGGGTCGGTCAAGGCGCAGGGAGCGTGCGCCGCTATGACGGGCAGGACGCGCGGCGGCTGCGCTTCATCCGGTCGGCGCAGGAGGCAGGCTTCACGTTGAACGAGATCGGCGAGCTGCTGGCGCTCGATGCCGGCGAGGACCGGGCACGGGCGCGCGAGTTGGCAAGGGCGCGGATTACGGCGATCGATGCGCAGGTGGCCAAGCTGACCGCCGCGCGCGTGGCGCTGGAGGGGCTGGCCGAACGCTGTGCTGCGGGCGAGGGGAAGGGCTGCCCGATCCTGGGGGCGTTCGAAACGCGCTAGATTGAGGCGTAGCCATGCAGGATACGCAGCGCGCGGGTCAGCTGATCGTCGTCGGCGAGTCCGCCGAGCGACACGCGCACGGCATTGGCACGGGCGTCGCCCGCCGCGAAGCGGTCCGCCGGCATCACCGACAGGCCGGTCGGGCGCATGGCATCGGCCAGGTCGTTGGGCTCGATCGCGTCAGCCAGGCGCAGCCAGAGGTGATAGCCCTGGGGGTGCGCGGTGAAGTCCAGCCCCTCCAGCAGCCGTGACGCGAGCGCCTGGCGCCGGGACGCCTCGGCCCGCATCGCGCCGATCAGGCGGGTGGCGGTGCCGTCACCGATCCAGCGGGTGAGCATCGCGGCGTTGAGCGGTGGGGGCATCACGGCGGTCTGGTAGATAAGCGTCGCGAGCTGGAGTGCTGCGGCGACATGCGGCGCGCGCACGAACGCGACGCGCAATGCGGGCGAGATGATCTTCGACGCACTGGCGATGTACCAGCTATGCCCCGGAGCGTGGGCCGCGACGGGAGCGAGCGGGGCGGGGGCGAGGGGGCCATAGGCGTCATCCTCGATCACCTGAAGGTCGTGGCGAATTGCCGCCGCCGCGATCTCGTGCCGGGCGCTTTCGTCGAGCGTCTTGGCCGTCGGATTGTCGTTGGTGGGGACGAGGTAGATGGCGCGGATGCGCGGGTCGGCGGTGCAGGCCGCGGCGATCGCTGCCGCATCCAGCGTGTCGAGCGCGACCAGCCGGATGCCGATCCGCTGCGCCAGCGCGCGAAAGCCCGAATAGACGAAGGGGCGGCAGAGGATGGCTTCGCCGGGAAGCAAGATGGTGCTCAGGATCGCGTGCAGCGCGTTCTGCCCGCCCGCCGCTAGGATGAGCTGGTCCGGCTCGGCGGGCAGCCCGATCGCGCCCAGGAAGTCGACGCCGGCGGCGCGGTCCTCGCTATTGCCGCCCAGCGCCTGATATTGCAGCCGCAAGGGGGAGGCATCGAGCAGCAGCGCCCCCACCGTATCGGTGATCGTCCGCGCCAGCAGCCCGCCGGGAAGCTCCGGCGGCAGATTCATGCCGGTATCGATGCGCGCAAGGTCAGCGATCTCGACGCGTTGCGGCGCGCGGACGAAGCTGCCAGCGCGGCCACGGGGATCGATCAGACCACGGCGCCGGGCGACTTCATAGGCTCGGGTGACGGTGGTGAGATCGACCCCGAGCCGCGCGGCAAGATCGCGTTGCGGTGGTAGGCGGGTGCCGGCGGACAACTCGCCGCGATCGATCGCATTGGCAAGCGCATCGGCAATAAGCGTGTATTTGGCGCCCGCGGTCCGGTCGAGGACGGGAAGCCAGCCGTCAGTCATTGGGCGGCGTATCGCGGGCATCCGCTTCGGCATGTAGCTTCGCCCAGAGCTTGGCGGTGCCCGCTTCCTGGGCGTTGTTCAGATATTGCGAGGCGACCAGCCAGCCCTTGATCGGGCGTAACGCCAGCACGCAGCCGCCCACCATGATGGGGATCGTGGTGAGGAAATGAACCCAGAAAGGCGGATCGAACGCCACCTGGAACCACACGCCGAAGAAGGTCAGCGGAAAGGCAACGAAGCAGAGTGAGAAGAAGGCGGGACCATCGTCGGGCGAGGCGAAACGATAGTCGAGGCCGCAGGACGGGCATTTGCTGGTGATCTTGAGCCAGCCCGAGAACATCGTCTTCTTGCCGCAGCGGACGCACAGGCCCTTCCAGCCGGTGTCGATGATCCAGCGCAGCTTGTCCTTTTCTTCGGGGCGGTCCATTATGTATGGCCTCAATATTGGATATTGTATCCATACATAACGCGGCATCGGGCCTTACGCAATAGCGCCGCCTTCCGATCCGCGCGTTACGGGCTATCCTAGCGCCGCGCAGGAGGAGCTATGACCCAGCACCGCATATATTCGATGAGCGTCGCGAGCGTGTATCCCCACTATGTCGCGAAGGCCGATAAGAAGGGACGAACCCGCGCCGAGGTCGACGAGATCATCCGCTGGCTGACCGGCTACAGCGCCGAGCAGCTCGGCGCGCATCTGGAGCAGAAGACCAGTTTCGAGGATTTCTTCGCGCAGGCGCCGACGCTGAACCCGGCGCGGTTGCTGGTTACCGGCGTGATCTGTGGCGTGCGGATCGAGGAGATCGAGGACCCGCTGATGCGCGAGATACGCTATCTCGACAAGCTGATCGACGAGCTGGCCAAGGGGCGGCCAATGACGAAGATCCTGCGGGGGTAGGTGTGACTATAGCGCCGGCAAGAAGATCGATTGAGGAGCATCGTCGCCCGGGTCAACAATCAGATGCTCTCCGCCACGCATCATGGAAAGAAGCAGGTCGGAATTCATGAACACTCCGTTGCCTTCGAAAGTGCTACCCTTGATCTGACTTTTGAATCTTTCTTCACTGGTAAATACGGGGATGAACGACTCATTGTCGCGGATAAAATCTTGGATTGTGATGCTGTGAGACTGTTCATCGTGCCAAGACGCGATGACGATCACTTCTTTAGGAAGCGAGGATCGGGCCGCTTGAAACGCGACCGGAACCTGAAAGGGCGTAACGCCTTCGGATTGTCCCATAGGCACATTCTAGGCGGCCCGGTGAACACCCGCAATTGGTCGTAAGCGGTCGCCGCAGTTTTCGTCATCCCGGCCTCGTGCCGGGATCCACCGGAAGGCGGGACATGGGCAATCGGCTCCATTGCATCGCATGCGGCTCCGTGGATCCCGGCACGAGGCCGGGATGACGGTTTTTGCCGGCTCTTGGCTGGCGAACCCAACGAAAAGGCCCGCCGGATCGCTCCGGCGGGCCTTTTCTTGTCCGATGTCCGGATCAGCGCTTGCCGACCGGGACGTAGTCGCGCTCGGTCGGGCCAGTGTAGAGCTGGCGCGGACGGCCGATCTTCTGGTCGGGATCGCTGATCATTTCGTTCCACTGGGCGACCCAGCCGACGGTGCGGGCGAGGGCGAAGAGGACAGTGAACATCGTGGTGGGGAAGCCGATCGCGGAGAGGATCACGCCCGAGTAGAAATCGACGTTCGGGAACAGCTTCTTCTCGACGAAATACTCGTCCTTGAGCGCCATTTCCTCGAGCTGCAAAGCGACGTCGAACAGCGGATCGCTGACGTTGAGTTCGCTGAGCACCTCGCGCACCGTCTTCTGCATCACGGTCGCGCGCGGATCGTAATTCTTGTAGACGCGGTGGCCGAAGCCCATCAGGCGGAACGGGTCGTTCTTGTCCTTGGCGCGCGCGATATACTCGGGGATGCGTTCCGGACGGCCGATCTCACGCAGCATGTTGAGCGCGGCTTCGTTGGCGCCGCCATGCGCCGGACCCCACAGGCAGGCGATGCCCGCGGCGATGCACGCGAATGGGTTCGCGCCCGACGAGCCGGCGAGACGCACGGTCGAGGTCGAGGCGTTCTGTTCGTGATCGGCGTGGAGGATGAAGATGCGGTCGAGCGCACGCTCGACCACCGGGTTCACCACATATTCCTCGGCCGGGACGCCGAAGGTCATGCGCAGGAAGTTGCCGGTGTAGGACAGGTTATTGTCCGGGTACAGGAACGGCTGGCCGACGGTGTACTTGTACGCCATCGCCGCGATCGTCGGCATCTTCGCGATCAGGCGGTGGCTCGCCACCATGCGCTGATACGGATCCGAGATATCGGTCGAGTCGTGGTAAAAGGCCGAGAGCGCGCCGACCACGCCGCACATCACCGCCATCGGGTGCGCGTCGCGGCGGAAGCCGCGGTAGAAGGTCGCCAGCTGCTCATGCACCATGGTGTGGCGGCTGATCGTGTGGGTGAACTGGCCGAGCTCGTCCTGGCTGGGCAGCTCGCCGTTCAGCAGGAGGTAGGCGACCTCCATGAAGCTCGAATGCTCGGCGAGCTGGCCGATCGGATAGCCGCGGTGCAGCAGCGTACCTTCGTCGCCATCGATATAGGTCAGACCCGACTCGCACGAGGCGGTCGAGGTGAAGCCTGGATCGTAGGTGAATTGGCCGGTCTGGGCGTAGAATTTGCGGATATCGACGACTTCAGGACCGACGCTGCCCTGTCGAACCGGATAGTCTTTCCCGGCGATATTGAGGGTGGAGTCGGTCATAATCTCGTCCTTTCGCATCAGCTTCCCGAAGGAGCCGTCATTTGATCGGCAATCCGGCCCAGGCTTTCCTCGCGCCCCAGAAGGACGAGGACGTCGAAGATTCCGGGCGAAGTCCGCCGGCCTGTCAGCGCGGCGCGGAGCGGCTGTGCGGCCGCACCCAATTTCACTCCCCCCGACTCCGCCACCTGGCGTACCGCCGTTTCGAGCGCTTCCGTATTCCAGTCCGCGACCGCGTCAAGCGCCGTGTGAAGGGAATGGAGGATCGCTTTCGCGTCGTCCCCTAGCAGAGCTTGTGCATCTGCGTCCATTTCCAGGGGGCGAGTGCGAAACAGGAAGGCCGAACCGTCAGCGATTTCAAGGAGATTCGCGGCGCGCGGCTTCAATGCATGCATGCTGCGTTGCAGAAGCTCGATCTGCTGCGGTGACGCTTCGAAGGGCAAAAACGGTGCCGCCAGCGCCGCGAGTCGCGCGTCGTCGGCGGCGCGGATGTAATGGCCGTTGAGACTATCCAGCTTCTTCAAATCGAAGCGCGAGGCCGACTTGCCGACGCCCGAGAGGTCAAACCAGTCGATCGCCTGCTCGCGATTGATGATCTCGTCATCGCCATGGCCCCAGCCGAGGCGGAGGAGATGGTTGAACAGCGCCTCCGGCAGCACGCCCAATTCGTCGCGATAGGCATCGACGCCGAGCGCGCCATGGCGCTTGGACAGTTTCGCCCCGTCCGCGCCGTGGATCAGCGGGATATGCGCATAGACCGGCTCGGCCCAGTTCATCGCGTGGATGATGAGCAGCTGGCGGAAGGCGTTGTTGAGGTGATCGTCGCCGCGGATGACATGGGTCACGCCCATGTCGTGATCGTCGACCACCACCGCGAGCATATAGGTCGGCGTGCCGTCCGAGCGCAGCAGGATCATGTCGTCCAGCTCGGCATTCTGGACGGTCACTTCGCCCTGAACCGCGTCGCGGATCGTCGCCGCGCCCTCACGCGGGGCGCGGATGCGAACGACGTGCGGCTGGTCGAGCGGTCCGTCGGTGCGGTCGCGCCACGGGCTGCGGATGCGATAGGGCTTCTTCGCCGCCTGGGCTTCCTCGCGCTGGGCCGCGATTTCTTCCTGGCTCATCCAGCAACGATAAGCATGGCCCGACTCGAGCATCGCATGCGCGACTTCGGCGTGCCGTTCGGCGCGGGCAAACTGATAGACCTCGTCACCGTCCCAATCGAGGCCGAGCCAGCGCATGCCATCAAGGATCGCCTCGATCGCCGCGTCGGTGGAGCGGGCGCGGTCGGTATCCTCGATGCGCAGCAGGAACTTGCCGCCGTGATGGCGCGCGAACAGCCAGTTGAACAGCGCGGTGCGCGCGCCGCCAATGTGCAGAAACCCCGTCGGCGACGGAGCGAAGCGCGTGACGATTTGCGTACCCGTGGCGGGTTCAGATGTTGCGCCCAAGCGCGCTTGCTCCCAGAAACTGTGATCGATGGCCAGTTCAGCCGCGAGCGCCCCTAGCACGGGGTTTCGCCTGCTTCAAATAGCGGGCGGCTTGCGTTTCGCTGAGCGAATCGAGCGATGGCTGGAGGCCGAGCGCGGACAGATCGTGCTGTGGATTCCGGTGATGCTGGGCGTGGGCATCGTCGCATGGTTCGTGCTGCCCGATGCGAGCCGGTGGGGCGCGGTGGTGCTGGGCGGACTGGCGGTGGCGGCTGCGGGACTGGCGCTGGCTGGTGGCGGACGCGCCGCGCGATGCGTGACGGTGGCCGGGCTGCTGGTGGCGATCGGCTGTGCGCTGGTGTGGTGGCGGGCTGAGCGCGTGACGGCGCCGGTGCTGGCGCGGCCCGCGATCGTAGCGTTCCAGGGCAAGGTGGAACGGGTGGAGCCGTTGCCGGCGCGGGCAATGGTGCGGCTGCGAATCGCGCCGGATGCGGGGGCGGGGTTGCCGCCGATGGTGCGCGTCAATCTGGAGAGCAAGGACGTGCCCGCCGGGCTGACGCGCGGCGCGGTGGTGAAGCTGCGCGCGCGACTGATGCCGCCGGCGCCGCCCGCCGTGCCCGGCGCCTATGATTTCGAGCGGGTGGCGTGGTTCGACCAGCTGGGGGCGAGCGGGCGAGGCTTTGCGCCGGTCGAGATCGTGACGCCGGGTGAGGCGAAGAGCGGGTTGCGCGCGCGGCTGACGGCACATGTCCAGTCGCAGATCGAGGGCAGCGCGGGCGGGATCGCGGCGTCGCTGGTGACGGGCGATCGCGGGGCGATTTCGGAGGAGGATGGCGAGGCGTTGCGGCGGTCAGGCCTGGCGCATCTGCTGTCGGTGAGCGGGCTGCACGTCACGGCGGTAGTCGGTGCGACGATGCTGCTGGTGCTGCGGCTGCTCGCGCTGAGCCCGGCGCTGGCGCTGCGTTGGCCGCTGCCGGTGATCGCGGCGGGCGCGGCGGGTGTCGCGGCGGTGGGCTATACACTGCTGACCGGGGCTGAAGTGCCGACGGTGCGATCGTGCATCGCGGCGCTGATGGTGCTGGCGGCGATGATGCTGGGGCGCGAGGCGATCACGCTGCGGCTGGTGGCGTTCGGGGCGCTGGTCGTGCTGCTGCTGTGGCCCGAGGCGCTGATCGGGCCGAGCTTCCAGATGAGCTTTGCCGCGGTCACCGCGATCGTCGCACTGCACGAGAGCAAGCGTGTGCGCGGCTGGTTCGAGCGGCGTGAGGAGGGCTGGGGGTGGCGGCTGGCGCGCAGTGTGGGGTCGCTGCTGCTGACTGGCTTGGTGGTCGAGATCGCGTTGACGCCGATCGCGCTGTTCCATTTCCACAAATCGGGCGTCTATGGCGCGCTGGCAAACATTGTCGCGATCCCGCTCACCACCTTCGTCATCATGCCGTTGGAGGCGGCGGCTCTGTTCTTCGACGTGGCGGGGTTGGGAGCGCCGTTTTGGTGGCTGGCGGGCAAGGCGCTGGCGCTGCTGCTATGGATCGCACATGCCGCAGCGGGCGCGCCGGGAGCACTGGCGATGCTGCCCGGGATGCCGGGTGGCGCCTATGCGCTGATGGTGGCGGGCGGCCTGTGGTTCGCGCTGTGGAAGACGCGGGTGCGGCTGGCCGGGGCGTTGCCGGCGGTGGCCGGGGCGGTGTGGGCGCTGGCGACGCCGATGCCCGACCTGCTTGTGACGGGCGACGGGCGGCATCTGGCGCTGCGCATGCCGGGCGGGGAGATCGCGATCCTGCGCGACCGGGCGGGCGACTATGTGCGTGACATGATGGCGGAGAATGGCGGGGTGGACGCCGAACTGCCCGCGCTGGCGGAGCAGCGGGACGCGCGCTGCAGTCCGGATCTGTGCCTGATCGATGTCGAGCGCGGCGGCAGGCGCTGGCGGATCGCGGCGACGCGGAGCGGCTATCTGGTGCCGTGGCGCGAGATGATCGTGGTGTGCCGGTCGGTGGACATCGTGGTTTCGGATCGACGGCTGCCGCCGGGGTGTGAGCCCAAATGGCTGAAGCTCGATCGGGCGATGCTGGCAAAGACCGGTGGGGTGGCGATCACGCTGGGTGAACGGCCGCAGGTGCGGACGGTGCGCAAGGCGGGCGCGCGGCATCCATGGATCGAGGCGGAGCGGGTGATGGCGCGGCGTTGAAAGGCGAAGCTGCGGTCGCTGAGCGCGCAATCGGGATAACGGCTCCCGTTGCCGCTATGGCTGCGGGGGAGGGACAATAAGCGGGCTGGGAGCAGGCGAAGCTTTGATCGTGGGCCGCAAAGGGGCCGGGATCAGGAGTTCGGCACAAGCCATGCCCAGATGTGCTGGATTGTCGAGGTTGTAGGCCCCCTTGAGGGAAACGGCTGCGGCGATATCGGCTTTCGGCATCACGATGTTTTCGGCCGGATTTCCGGTTGCGGGAAGCTCACGCGTCCGTTTGAGGAAGGCCGCGCGCATGGCGCCGTAGGCGGTGTTCAGGGACGCAGATGCCGTGCGATCAAGCTCGTTGTCGATGCGTCTTGTGTAGACATGCATCGGTCCGGTAAAAAAGGATCGAAACCGCATTTCGCTCAGCTGAGGCTCGGGCACGATCTTCCGGATCGCGGTGACTGTTGCTGGCACAAGCATAGGGGCAAATCGGAGGCTGACCTCCCGATTGCTGTCCGCAATGGCGCGACACCCCTTCTCAAAGCCGACACGCTTGATCTCGGCCCGCATGGACGGATCATCGTAAATCAGGGGATATAGCCTGCGCGACAGTCTATTCTCCTTGATGGCGAGATCTTCGAGCGCCTGATCCGAGACCGCGGACTGCCCGGCCGTTGCCGCCGCCTGACCGCTCTGGAGCGGCGTCGAGGCGGCGGTCTGTATCAAGGCCAGGGCAAGAAAGATCATGGCCGATTGTTAGTGAACCGAGTTCCGGCGCACAACGGCCGCAGGTTTGCCAGCAACATGCATTGCCGCTCCGCTAATCCATCCCCGGATAGCGCGGGAATTCCGGCAGATTATGCGCATCCTTCATCCAGCCGATGCGGTCGGCGACCTGGACATGGACGCCGGCGGGGATTGCATCGGGATCGTCGAGCGTCGCGACCTGGGTGTCGACGATGCCGGGGAGGTTCTCCGCATTGCGGTAGAACAGGCCGGTGCCGCATGTGCCGCAGAAATAGCGGCGGCCATGTTCGGACGAGGCATATTCCTGTGGCTCACCCTGGACCACGCTCAGCGCATCCTCCTGGAACATCGCCCAGCCGACCATCGGCGCGCCCGATGCGCGGCGGCAATCGGTGCAGTGGCACAGGGCATGGTGCATCGGTTCGCCGGTGAGGGTGTAGCGGATCGCGCCGCAATGGCAGCCGCCTTCCAGGGTGGTCATCATTCTCTCCTGTCGTTGGGTGGGCCTATGCAGGATAGGCGCGGCAAGCGCATGCTCAATTACCGCTGCGGTAATGACGCACAGCCACGACATCCGGCACGCCGGGGCCAGCCATCAATGAAAAGGGCGACCGCAGCCGCCCTTGGGTTCAGTAGCGCCGCAGCAGCCCGGCGAGCCGGCCCTGCACCCGCACCTGATCGGGGCGGTAGCGCTGCGCATCATAGGCGCGGTTGGCCGGATCGAGCCGGACCATGCTGCCTTCGTTGCGGAAATATTTGAGTGTCGCCTCGCTGTCCTCGATCAGCGCCACGACGATCTCGCCGTCGCGTGCGGTTTCCTGGCGGCGGATCAGCGCATAGTCGCCGTCGAAAATGCCGGCCTCGACCATCGAGTCACCGGCGACTTCGAGCGCATAATGTTCGCCCGAACCGAGCAGGGCGGCGGGGACCGGGAGCATGGTCGAGCCTTCGAGCGCTTCGATCGGAACGCCGGCCGCGATACGCCCGTGGAGCGGGATTTCGATCACGTCGTTCGCAGGCTGCGGCGCCGGGCGGGCGAGCGTGACGACATTGTCCTTGGCGGGGGCGGACGTTGCCTTCTTCGCCTCGGCACGTTCGGGCATCTTGAGCACTTCCAGCGCGCGCGCCCGGTTGGGCAGGCGGCGCAGGAAGCCGCGTTCCTCGAGCGCCGAGATCAACCGGTGGACGCCGGACTTCGACTTGAGATCGAGTGCGTCCTTCATCTCCTCGAACGAAGGCGAGACGCCGGTATCGTTCAAGCGGTCGGCGATGAAGCAGATCAGCTCATGCTGCTTCTTCGTAAGCATCGGACGTTCTCCATCTGGAACAGACATGGAACGTTTACGCCTTGTTCTTGTATGATGTCAAGGCGGCCGGTTAGCCGAAAGGCAGGATTTCCACCGAGTCGCCCGATTGTGCGGGTGGCGCATGCGGCGGGCGGACGATCAGGCAGTCCGCGCGGGCCAAGGTGCGGAGCATCGAGCTGTCCTGGATCGCGGCGGCCACCACCTGTCCGCCGCGATGCGCGGCGCGCAGATAATCGGCGCGCGGGCCGTTGGCGGGCAGCGGCTCGCCAAGCGTGGCGGTACGCAGCGGCGGCGAGGGATCGGCGGCACCCGACAGGTGCGCGACCAGCGGGAAGAGAAAGAGCCGCGCTGTGACGAAGGCAGAGACCGGGTTGCCGGGAAGGCCGAGCACCACCGTGTCGCCGAGCCTGCCCGCGATCATCGGTTTGCCGGGGCGGACCGCGACTTTCCAGAAATCGAGCACCGCGCCCGCCGCCAGAAGCGCGGGGCGGACAAGGTCATGGTCGCCCACGGATGCGCCGCCAGTGGTGATAAGGATATCGGCGTCGATTCCAGCAAAGGCGGCGGTCAGCACGTCGAGCTTATCGGGCAGGATGCCTAGGTCGGTGATCTCGACCGGAAGCCCGGCCAGCATCGCGATGAGCATGGTTCCGTTGCTCTCGGGCAGCTGGCCGGGGGTGAGCGGGGTGCCTGGCGGGCGCAACTCGTCGCCGGTCGCGGCGATGGCGATCCGGACGCGGCGGCGGACGAGTAGTGCGGCATGGCCCGCGATTGCGGCGAGCGCGATGCCGGCGGGGGTCAGGCGCTCGCCAGGTGCGATCAGCAAGTCACCAGCTTGGAAATCCAGTCCGGCTGCGCGCACGTTGCCGCCCCTGACCCGCGGTCCCTCACCGTCGAGATGGAGGCGGCTGGCTTCGCGGCGGGCCTCCTCCTGCACCAGCACGGTATCGGTGCCGTCGGGCAATGCGGCGCCCGTGAAGATCCGCACCGCCTGTCGCGTGGCGACGGTGCCAGCGAACGGCCGGCCGGCGGCGCTTTCCCCGATTACATCCCACGGGCCGGGTAAATCGACGAAGCGGATCGCATAGCCGTCCATCGCTGACAGCGGCTGTTCGGGCTGAGTGCGGGTGGCGATGATCGACTCCGCGGCCCATCGCCCGGCAACCTCACTCAGCGGCAGTGTTTCCACGGCCAGCGGTACGGCGAGGGCGAGCAAGCGCTGCTGGGCGTCGGCGACAGGAAGCAGATCGGCCATCTCTGCGGGTTACCGCGCTGTCGCGACGGGGTCGAGAGGTCAGCGTCCTGGGCGTGCGGCCTCGGTCAGCCGTGCCATTTCGTGCGGGCGCAGCGCGATACGGAACTCGGCGACGTGGCGCGCGCCGTGGCACTCGATCACCCGGATCGGCCAGCCGCCGATCCCGGGCAGAGACAGCCAGAGCGAGGACAGCGGCGTAAATTCGGTATCGCTCTCGAATTCGGCCAGGGTGCTGCTCAGGCTGTTGAGCCGTGCGTTCCACCAATTGACGCCAGAGCGGACATGGGTGGCGATGTCGAGCCGCAGCGCGTCCTTGACCGCGCCCAGCGCCGAAGGCGTCTGATCGTGGATCGTCACGGGCACCGGTCCGCGCCGCTGGCTCGCGACCTTGCGCAACCAGGGCATCAGCAGCTGCCAGCCCAGTTCTTCGGCAAAGGCGATGCCGGCCTGGCCGCGCTCTGCCCAGCGGACTTCGCCCTGAATGGGGCGCAGCCCGTCTAGCGTCAGTTCGACCTGGGCGCCCGCCGTCAGCAGGGCACGCGTCTCGACGCCGACGCCTGTGTTGGACAGGTTGCGGGTCCAGGCGAAGTCGACCTGATCGCCGTGCCGGACACACAGCCGCTGGCGCAGCTCGATACGTGGCATCTCGCGGCGTTCGGCGGGCAGGGCGGCAAGGCAGCGGGCGAGGGCACCGACCACGTCGAGCGGCTCGTCGAAACGGAAGGCGAGGGCGGCGGGGTCATGGCCGACGATCGCGCCGTCGGCGACCAGACCAAAGGGGAGCTCAATCGTCGCGCGGTCGCCATTGGTTACGGGACCCGTAACGGTGAGTGTCGCTCCGGCGGAAGTCAGGCGGTGGACGAAGCAGCTCCGCTCGCCCGCGCTGCCCAGCAACAGGCGGGCGGGCGACGCGTCCTCAACGGCGCCAGGCGGCGCATCGAGCTCGCCAGACAGCGAGAAGATCGCCGATCGTGCCGGAAGTGTCATTGGATCCCCACCCTATTGCAGGTGGGGACGATGCGCAGGCGCGCCTCAAGAATGTCTGAGCGAGCAGGGTGGAGGACGGGTTAACCTTCCGGATTTACCCAGTCGCCGGATTTTCCGCCGGTCTTGGAAAGGAGGCGGATGCCGCCGATTTCCATTCCCTTATCGAGGGCCTTGGCCATATCGTAGACGGTGAGCAGCGCGACCGAGACTGCGGTCAGGGCTTCCATCTCCACCCCGGTGCGGCCGGTGAGCGCGACGGTGGCGGTGGCGGTGACGCCGGCCTCGTCCGGGACGAGGTCGAGCGTGATCTTCGTCAACGCCAGCGGATGGCAGAGCGGGATCAGGTCGCTGGTCTTCTTTGCCGCCATGATCCCGGCGACGCGAGCGACCGAGAGCACGTCGCCCTTCTTGACCAGACCGTCGCGGATCGCGGTGGCGGCCTCCGGCGACATTGCTATGCGACCGGTGGCGACCGCCTCGCGCTGCGTTTCAGCCTTGGTGCCCACATCGACCATGCGCGCGGCGCCGCTCTCGTCGAGGTGGGTGAGGTCGTTCATCCCACCAGCGCCCGCGTCGCCGCCTCGACATCGTCCTGCCGCATCAGCGATTCGCCGATGAGGAAGCAACGCACGCCATGCTCCGCCATGGCGTCGAGGTCGGCGCGCGAGGTGAGGCCGCTCTCCGCGACGAAGGTGCAGCCTTCGGGTGCGCGGCCGACAAGTTCATAGGTACGGTCAAAGGAGACCGAGAAGTCCTTGAGATTTCGGTTGTTGACCCCGATCAGCCGTGAGCGAAGCGCGAGCGCGCGGTCAAGCTCGGCCTCGTCGTGGACCTCGACCAGCACGTCCATGCCCAGGCCGATGGCGGCATCCTCGATCTCCGCCATCTGTGCGTCCTCGAGCGCGGCGACGATGATCAGGATCGCGTCGGCGCCGATGCTGCGGGCTTCGATGACCTGCCAGGGGTCGATCATGAAATCCTTGCGGATCACCGGCAGGCCGCAGGCGGCACGGGCGGCTATGAGATAATCCTCATGCCCCTGGAAGAATTCGGAGTCGGTCAGCACCGACAGGCACGCCGCGCCGCCGGCTTCATAGGCGCGGGCATGGGCCGGGGGATCGAAATCGGCGCGGATCAATCCCTTGGACGGAGAAGCTTTCTTGATTTCCGCGATCAGGCCGTAGCCGCTTGCCGCTTTGGCATCGAGCGCGGCGCGGAAACCGCGCGGTGGGGTCTGGGCGAGCAGGCGGCCCTGCAGGTTGGCGAGCGAGGTCGCGGCCTTGCGCTCAGCAATTTCGCGGCGCTTCACTTCGAGAATCTTGTCGAGGGTGTTCATGCCGCCGCGATCCAGCAGTCGAGCAGCGCGTTGGCAAGCCCCTTGTCGATCGTTTCGGCGGCTTCCTCCACGCCTTCGCGCAGATCGGCGGCTTCGCCCGCGACCACCAGCGCAGCTGCTGCATTGAGCAGCACCGCGTCGCGATACGGGCCGGGCTCCCCCTGAAGCAGCTTGCGCAACGCGGCGGCATTCTCGCGCGCGTCGCCA
The DNA here is from genome assembly GCF_059415525.1 of Sphingomonas sp. GW821-FHT10C01. Lineage (NCBI taxonomy): Bacteria > Pseudomonadati > Pseudomonadota > Alphaproteobacteria > Sphingomonadales > Sphingomonadaceae > Sphingomonas > Sphingomonas sp. GW821-FHT10C01. The sequence continues at coordinate 201,005 of NZ_JBWKNK010000002.1, forward strand.
CCGCGCAGGCTGATGAGCGGGTGGGACGGCAGTCCGGCATCGGCTGGGGTGATCCGGGCAGGCAGGTGGACGTCACCGATGCTGACGACAAGACTGCCGCCTTCGGGAGAGAGCTCGTCGAGCCCCTCTTCGCCGGCGACGATCGCCGCGCCCGTGACGCCCAGCTGCTCCAACGCCTCGGCATAGATCGGCGCGTAGTCGGGGCGGGCGATGCCGATCAGCTGGCGTTGCACCCCCGCTGGATTGGCGAGCGGGCCCATCAGGTTGAAGATCGTCCGTCGTGCGATCCGGCGGCGGAGCGGGGCGATCCGGCCCATCGCCGGATGATGCTTGGCCGCGAAGAGGAAGGCGATGCCGAGATCGTTCAGATGCGCTTCGGCATTTTCCGCGGCGCGATCGAGGTCGAGGCCGAGCGCTTCCAGCGTATCCGCCGCGCCCGACTTGGACGAAGCTGCGCGATTGCCGTGCTTGGCGACCGGCACACCCGCTGCGGCGACCACAATGGCTACGGCAGTGGAGACGTTGAGCGTATGGTGTCCGTCGCCACCAGTGCCACAGACGTCGATCGCGTTGGCGGGGGCGCTGACCGGGATCACCCGTTGGCGCATCGCGCGCGCCGCTTCGGCGATTTCGATGCTGGTCTCGCCACGCTCGCTGAGCGCGATGAGGAAGGCTTCGATCTCGGGCTCGGGCGCGATGCCGTCGAGGATATCGGCGAACGCCTGAGCGGCAGCCTCGCGCGCGAGCGGGCTGGCGGGGTCCGGAAGGAGGCTGAAGCTGGTCACGGGGCCTCTATTGGGGCAGGTAAGGGCCAAGTCGAGCAAATCCTGTTGCGCAGCGGACAAGCAGAGCTGGGGACCGTGCATTCCGCCTGCAAAACGATTATCCGGTTGGTATCAGAACGGGGAGACCTTCAATGGACCTTCGATCGACCGAACCGGTGAGCTTCCTCTATGCCGCCGACCGTGACCGCGCATTGGGTTTCTATTGCGATCAACTGGGGCTGACGCTGCGCCACTCGGACCCGTTTGGTGACTTTATCGGCATGGACCATGCGGTGATCCGCCTGACTGTGATGCCGGAGTTCAAGGCCGGGCAGCATCCGGTGTTCGGATGGAATGTCGGCGATATCCGCGCGGCCGTCCATGTTCTGCGCGACAAGGGCGTCGCCTTCACCATCTATGACGGCATGGGGCAGGACGAAGATGGCATCTGGACCGCGCCGGGCGGCATGGCGAAGGTCGCCTGGTTCAACGATCCCGACGGTAACGTGCTGAGCCTGTCCCAGGCATAGGGTCTGGCTCTAGTTGTTCTTGCCCTGAGAGGAACGGAAGAACTGCCATTCCTCAATCACCCGGCCATCCGTCAGGTGGCAGTATCCGATCTCGCCAGCGGTTTCCTTGCGGATTTCGACGCGGCCGCCGGCCTTCACGCAATGAACCGACGCGGGATTCGCCATCCCGACAGTCGCTTCGTTCGCGGGTTTCGGTGCGCAGGCCATGATAGCAAGCGGGAGCAAGAGCATTACGGGTTTCAAGCCGGCCTCCAGCGGTGACGAGCGACGCGGGATCGCCCGCCGCAGAGGCTATGCTCGGCAGCCGTGGCTTGCAATATCGCGACCGCCGCGACGGATCAGGCCAGTGCCTTCGCCTCGATCCCGGCGATCTTCATGAAGTTTGCCAGCATCGCATGGCCATGTTCGGTGGCGATGCTCTCGGGGTGGAACTGGACCGAGTGGATCGGTAACTCACGGTGGCGGAACGCCATGACGCTGCCGTCATCGGCGGTGGCGTTGATTACCAGCTCCTCGGGAATGTCGGTGACGATCAGCGAGTGATAGCGCGTCGCGGTGAAGGGCGAGGGAAGCCCCTCGAACAGGCCGGTGCCGTCATGGCGCACCGGGCTGGTCTTGCCGTGCATCAGCCCGCCGCGCACGACCTGTCCGCCGAAATGCTGGCCGATCGACTGATGGCCAAGGCACACGCCGAGCAGCGGCTTCCCCTGATCGGCACAGGCGGCGACGAGGTCGAGGCTGATCCCGGCCTCGTTCGGGGTGCACGGGCCGGGCGAGAGCAGAAAGGCCTGCGCGTTGCTCGCGATCGCCTCATTGGCGGTCAGCGCGTCGTTGCGCACCACCTTCACCTCGGCGCCCAGCTCCATCAGATAATGGACCAGGTTCCAGGTGAAGCTGTCGTAATTGTCGATGACGAGGATCATGATGGGGCGGACTTAGCGACGCTAATAGCCCGCGTCGAGATCGACGACGTTCTTCATTGGCCGCCCCTCGACAAAGGCGCGGGCGTTTTCGAGGAACAGCGTGGCGGCGCGCATGAACATCTTCGTCTGCGAACGGCCCGACAGATGCATCGAATGGATGACGTTGGGCGCGGTCCACAACGGATGGTCGGCGGGTAGCGGCTCGGGGTCGACGACGTCGAGAAAGGCGCCGGCGATGCGACGTTTCTCGAGCGCCTCGATCAACGCGGGCTGGTCGACCATGTCGCCGCGCGCGACGTTCACCAGCCAGGCGCCGGGCTTCATTGCTGCCAGCTCGGCTGCGCCGATCAGGGTATGGGTATCGCCGGTCGAGGGCGCGGCGAGGATGATCCAGTCATGGTCCCCGATGCGCTCGCGCCAATGATCCGGGGTCAGCGTGCCGTCGCGGCCCGAGCGAGTGACGCCGGTTATATCCACGCCGAATGCCGCGAGCCGATTGCCGATCATTCGGCCGATCGTGCCATAGCCGACGATCAGCGCGCGGCTCTCGAACAGCTCGATCTTGCCCGGCGCGTCGGCGGGCCATTCGCGGCGGTCGGCCATGCGCACGACCTGATCGAAGCGCTTGGCGGCGGCGAGCATGCCCATCACCGCATATTCGGCGACCGCGATGGCGTTGATCCCAACGCCGTTGGTCAGCACCGTGCCGCGTTGCTTGAGCAGATCGACATCGAACGCGTCGATCCCGGCATAGATGGTCGAGAGCCATTTGAGCCGCGCGCCGGCCGCCGCCGCCTCGCCGGTCCATTCGGGGCGCATCATATCGACCCAGGCGATGTCGGCGTCCGCGACCATCGCTGTGGCCTCCGCCTGACTGGCGAACCAGTGCGGCGCGATCTCGGGCGGCAACCCGGTTTCGATCAGCGGACGGGCGAGGGCTGGCAGGACAGCTTTCATCTCAACAGGTTAGGCCGATCGGCTGTCTCACGCAAACGGACGGTAAATGAAGGGTTTGCGATGAATTGATACGGTTTTGTGCTGGTGAAGCGCTACAGAGTGGAGGAGATCGTACAGACAGCGCGACCGGCAGAGTTCGCGCGCAGGGGGCATATGGACAATCCGGACACGCCTCTGGTCGAGGCGGGGAATGACGAAGTCGAAGCGGCCGTACCGGGCGCGGCGCTGAGCGGGGCGAGCGCGCTTGCGCTCGGTTTCGCCTTGGCGGCGTGCGACTCGGGCGGGGGTGGCGGTGGCGGCGTGGTGACCGTGCCGCCGGCACCCACCCCGACGCCGACACCCGCGCCGGTCAGCGCCGCGCAGGCCAGCCGCTTTCTGGGCCAGGCGACGATGGGGGCGACCAGCGCCGACATCGCCGATGTCCGGGCGCGGGGCTATGCGGCCTGGATCACCGCCGAATTCGCCAAGCCGCGAGCCACCACCCATTGGGACTGGCTGGTGGCCAAGGGCTATAATGTGATCGCCAACCGGGACGGCGAGGCCGGCTTCGACAATGTGATGTGGAGCCAGCTGATCGGCGCGGGCGATCAGCTGCGCCAGCGCGTCGGCATGGCATTGTTGGAGATGCTGGTGGTCGGCATCGGCGGGGTGAACCTCAACTGGCGGCAATTCGCGATGGCCGCCTATGTCGATGTGCTGCTCGACAACGCCTTCGGCAATTTCCGCACGATCCTGGACAAGGTCACGACCAATGCGGCGATGGCGTCGTTCCTGACCTTCCTGGGCAACCGCAAGGCGAACACGGCGACCGGATCGGTCCCGGACGAGAATTACGCGCGCGAACTGATGCAGCTCTTCACCATCGGTCTGCACCGGCTCAATATGGACGGCACGGTGGTGATGTCGGGGGGTGTTCCGGTCGAAACCTATACCCCCGCCGATGTCTCCGGCCTGGCACGGGTGTTCACGGGGCTGACGCTCGATTCGACCGACGGCAACACGCCGGACCGGTATCGCCGCCCGCTGATCGTCAATGCGGGCACGCATGAGACCGGCGCTTCGGCGTTTCTGGGCGCGAGCGTGCCGGCGGGAGCGGCGGGAATGGATGCGGTGAAGATCGCGCTCGATACGATCTTCGCGCACCCTAACATCCCACCCTTCGTTTCGAAGCAGCTGATCCAGCGGCTTGTCACCAGCAACCCGTCGCCCGCCTATGTCGGCCGGGTTTCGGCAAAGTTCGCCGACAATGGATCGGGCGTGCGCGGTGACATGCAGGCTGTGATCCGTGCGATCCTGCTCGACGATGAGGCGCGCGTTGACCCGTCGGGCACGACTGCGGGCAAGCTTCGTGAACCGGTGATGCGCTTCACCGGCTGGGCGCGGGGATTTGGCGCCAATTCGGTGGGTGGAAGCTTTTCGATCGGCGACACCAGCAGCCAGATCAACCGGCTGGCGCAGACAATGGGGCGCAGCGCATCGGTCTTCAACTTCTTTCGGCCCGGCTACACCCCTCCCAACAGCGGTTTCGCAAGCGGGGACCTGGTCGCGCCCGAGTTCCAGATCACCAACGAAATCAGCACTATTGGCTATGTGAACTACATGCAGTCGGTGGTGAACAACGGGCTCACCGATCTCAAGACCGATTATGCCGAGCTGACGGCGATCGCCGCGGACAGTCAGGCGCTGATCGACCGGGTCAATCTGGTGCTCGCCGCCGGGCAGCTGAGCACGGCGACGGTCACGCAGATCAAGACTGCGGTCGATAGTTCGAGCAACACCAACAACCGGATCGCGATCGCGCTGCTGTTGACGATGGCCGCGCCCGACTATCTGGCGCAGAAGTGAGGGGCGGGGACATGGACAGCAATCAATCCCGCCGCGCTTTTCTTCGCCGCTCAGCGACCCTTGGCATCGCGGGCGGCGCGGCGCCGTTCGTCACCCAGCTCGCGGCGATCGGCGAAGCATCCGCCGCGGTCGCCAGCGACTATAAGGCCTTGGTCTGCGTGTTCCTCTATGGTGGCAACGACTATGCCAATACGCTCCCGCCCTATGACGCGGCGAGCCATGCGCAGTATGAAGCGGCCCGGCCCGGACTTGCTCACCTTCGCGACACGCTGACAGCAACCGCACTCAACCCGCTGAATTCGCTGGGTGGTCGGCAATATGCGTTGGCGCCGACGATGGCGCCGCTATTGCCCTTGTTCGACGTGGGCAAGATGGCGGTGGTGCTCAATGTCGGCACGCTGGTGCGGCCAGCGACCAAGGCGCAGTATCAGGCGAATTCGGTCGCGCTGCCTCCCAAATTGTTCAGCCACAACGACCAGCAAAGCTATTGGCAGGCATCGAGTGCGGAAGGCGCGACGTCGGGCTGGGGCGGGCGGATCGGGGACCTGTTGCAGAGCGGCAATGGCAGCGCGGCGCTGACCTGCATCAGTGCGTCGGGCAATGCCGTCTATCTCTCGGGCCGCAGCTCGATCCAGTATGTGACGGGTACCAATGGCCCGACATCGCTGATCAACAATGCCTCGACGCTGTACGGCTCGTCTGCCGCGGCGACCGCGTTGCGTTCGCTGATGGGCGGGGCACGGACGCACCTGATCGAGAACGAGCATGCGACGATCTCGAAGCGCGCGCTCGACCTCTACGCGCAGGTCAACAGCGCGCTGGGCAGCGCACCGGCATCGAGCTTCCCGCTGTTTCCGACCGGCAACAGCCTCGCCGATCAGCTCAAGATCGTCGCGCGGATGATCTCTGTCTCGCAGGAATTGGGAGCGAAGCGGCAGGTGTTCTTCGTGTCGATCGGCGGGTTCGACATGCACGACTTCCTGGTGCGGGATCACCCGACCCAGATCGGTCGCGTGGCGGCGGCGATGCGCGCCTTCTACGACACCACCGCCGCGCTCGGCGTGGCGGACAAGGTCACGGCGTTCACCGCATCGGACTTCGGGCGCACGCTGACCCAGAATGACGACGGGTCCGACCATGGCTGGGGGGCGATGCACTTCGTCGTCGGTGGGGCGGTGAACGGCCAGCGCATCTATGGCACCCCATCCGCGATCGGGCACAACACCCCGGACGATGTCGGGCAGGGCCGGTTGCTGCCGACAATCTCGGTCGATCAGTACGCCGCGACGCTGGCGAGCTGGTTCGGGGTGTCGGCGGGCAGCCTGTCGACGGTGCTGCCTAATATCGGCAACTATACGACGCGGAATCTGGGGTTCGTTTGAGTTTCTCCCACCCACCCCTAACCCCTCCCTTGCAGGGAGGGGATGACGAATTGTCTAGAGTTCGACCTTCCAGTCCCAGCCGATCGGATCGCCGTCCATCACTTCGACTCCTGCGCCCAGCAATTCGTCGCGGATCGCGTCGGAACGGGCGAAATCCTTCGCCGCGCGGGCTTCCTTCCGCTGGGCGAGGCGGGCTTCGATCTCGGCCTCGGTCACGAGTGCATCGGCGGGGCGAACGCGCAGGTCGGCGCGGCTGAGATCGAGCAAGTTGAGGCCGAGCGCGGTGTCGAACTGAGTGAGCGTCATCAGCCGTGCTTCCTGGCCGAGTTGCTTGTCGGCGAGCAGTTCCTCCAGCACCGGTAGCGCCTTGGGCGTGTTGAGGTCGTCCGACATCGCCGCGTCGAGCCGCTCGAGATAGCTAGCGGCATTGCCGCCGCCGTTGCCCTCGGTCGCGCGGAATTTCTCGGCGGCAAGGACAAGGCGGCGCAGACGGACGAGCGCAGCCATCAGATTCTCGCCGCTGAACTCGAGCTCGCTGCGGTAGTGCGCCGACAGGCACATCAGGCGATAGGCGAGGGGGTGCACGCCCTTCGCCACCAGCGCGTCGAGCGTGGCGATGCCGCCCTTCGACTTCGACATCTTCCCACCGCGGTCGACGAGGAAGTTGTTATGCATCCACACGCGCGCACCGCTGTCGCCGCAGCGGCAATGCGCCTGGTTCTGCGCGATTTCGTTGACGTGGTGGATCTCGCGATGGTCGATGCCGCCGGTGTGGATGTCGAACGGCAGTCCGAGCAGCTCGGCGCTCATCACCGAGCATTCGAGATGCCAGCCCGGCGCGCCACGGCCCCAGGGTGAATCCCACTCCATCTGGCGCGTCTCGCCCGGCGGGGTGGTGCGCCAGATCGCGAAGTCCTGTGGGTGGCGTTTGCCCTCGACGCTCTCGATCCGGCCCTCGCCGGCATCGTCCTGCCCGCCGGAGAGCTTGCCGTAGTCGGGCACGGTGCTGCTGTCGAAATAGAGGCCGCTATCGAGCTGGTAGCAATTCGCGTCGGCGAAGCCCTTCGCGAACTCGATCATCTTCTCCACATAGTCCGTGGCCAGCGGCATGTGATCGGGGGTGCGGATGTTGAGATCGCGCAGGTTGCGGCGGAACACATCGGCATAATGGCGCGAAATGTCCCACGCGCTCATGCCGCGCTTCTTCGCAGCCGCTTCCATCTTGTCCTCGCCCTCATCGGCGTCGGAGGTCAGATGGCCCACATCGGTGATGTTGAGGACGTGCGTGAGTGGATAGCCCTTCCAGCGCAGCACGCGGGAGAGGGTATCGGTGAAGACATAGGCGCGCAGATTGCCGAGATGAGGATCGCTATAGACCGTCGGTCCGCACGAATAGACGCGCGCGCCCTTGGCGGTATCGATCGGCGCGAACGGCTCGATCGAACGGGTCAGCGAATTGTAAAGGGTGAGGGTGGCGCCAGTCATAGGGGCGCCATAGCGCGGTGGCGGCGGCGGTCAAACTCGCGCGCCCGATCGCCGCGCGTTCAGGCGGCGAGCGAGTCGGGCTTGGAGCTGGTGTGGAACACGCCCGCACCGAATGTGCCGCCATTGTTGATCGGCAGCGCGGTGGCGCAAAAGGCGCATTCGGCGGTCATGCGCCCGACGGTCCAGTGTGACTGGCCGCAGCCTGGGCAGTGGTTGCGTTCACCCGGATGGAAGGCGATCCGGTACCCGCTCTGGGCGGTGGTGAAGGCGTCGGTGTCGTAGTACATCGGTTCGTCTCCAGATTCGTACGGTTGGACGCGCAGAATCGGGATTTGTTCCAAGCGCGTTCCGAATTGGGACCGCGCCTGTTGCAAAACTGCAACAATCGAGAAGTCAGGCGAGCGGCCGAATCCGGTCGAGAACGGTGTAGGCCATCACCGCGGTCGCGACCGCCGCGTTGAGGCTGTCGGCTTTGCCCAGCATCGGAATCTTGACCCGAATGTCGCAGGCCTCCGCATAGGCGGTGGGCAGCCCCTGAGCCTCGTTCCCGGTGAGCAAGAATACCGGCGCAGCGAAATCGGGCGCGCGGTAATCGACCGCGCCTTCGAGCGCGAGGCCGACCAATTGTCCCGGTCCGGCACGCAGCCAGGCGTGGAATTCGTCCCATGGCGCGCGCGCGATGGGAATCGTGAACAGCGCGCCCATGCTTGCGCGAACCGCCTCGACGCTGAATGGATCGACGCAGTCATCGACGAGGATCAGCCCGCCCGCGCCGACCGCGTCAGCCGTGCGCAAGATCGTGCCGAGATTGCCGGGATCGCGCAGCCGCTCGGCGACCAGCCAGATCGGCGCGCTGTTGCGGTCGAGCCGGGTGAGATCGGTGGGAAGTTCGCGGTAGACGCCGACGACAGCGCCTGGATTGTCCTTGCCCGAAAGCTTGGAGAGGATGTCGCTGTCGGTGGCGATCACCTCACCGCCGGCGGCCTCGGTCGCGCTAATCAGCTCGGCGGCGAGCTTGTGGGTATCATGCCCCTTGGCGAAGAAGAGATAGTCGGGAAGGTGTCCCGCCTCGCGCGCTTCGGTCAGGATGCGCAGTCCTTCGGCCAGGAACAGGCCCTCGTCGCGGCGGTGCTTCTTGTCGCGCAGCGAGCGGACCCGCTTGACCAGCGAGTTGGAGAAGGCGGTAATCTCGCGCATCAATCCTCGCCGAAGCGGTCCTCGACCAGTCCGACCAGCTTGAGCACCGCATCCTCGGCGCCGTCGCCGGCGGCGCTGATCGTGATCGTGTCGCCCATCGCGGCGCCGAGCATCATCAGCCCCATGATCGAGGTGCCGGTGACCGAATTGCCGTCCTTCTCCACCGTCAGTTCGACCACCTGCGAAGAGGCGAGGGTGACGAACTTGGCGCTGGCACGGGCATGCAACCCGCGGCGATTGCCGATCAGGACGGTCCGGCTGACGCGGCTCAAGCGGCAGCCTCCCCGAGCACTTCGGATGCGACGGTGATGTATTTGCGCCCCGCCTCGCGCGCGGCGGCGACGGCTTCGGTGACCTTCATGGTCTTGCGCGCGCCGCCAAGGCGAATCAGCATCGGCAGGTTGATCCCGGCGATCACCTCGACCCGGCCCGCTTCCATCAGCGAGATGGCGAGGTTGGACGGCGTGCCGCCGAACAGATCGGTCAGCACGATGACCCCACGGCCCCCATCGACTTCGGCGATGGCCGTGGCGATGTCGGACCGGCGGCCCTCCATATCGTCCTCGGGGCCGATCGAAATGGTGGCGATTCGCTCCTGCTTCCCCACCACATGCTCCATCGCGACGACGAACTCCTCCGCGAGCCGCCCATGCGTCACGAGTACCAGACCGATCATTTCTATGCTTGTCCCATGCGGTTCATCTTGCCACCGGCGGGCCTTCTAACGAGTCCTGCGGCGCGGTCTGCAAGTCACGATGCGTCACCGTGGGCGAAAATCCCGCTTCGTGCAACCGGGCAGAGACCCGTTCCGCGACATGAACCGACCGGTGCCGTCCGCCGGTGCAGCCAAATGCGATGGTAACATAGGATTTTCCCTCGGCGCGATAGCGCGGAAGCAGCTGTTCGATCAGCCCTTCGATTCGCTCCAATGCTTCATCATAGGCGGGGTCGCCCGCAACATAATCCGCGACGTTGCGATCCTTGCCGGTGCCCGGACGCAGCGAATCGACCCAGTGAGGGTTACGCAGGAAGCGCATGTCGAAAACCAGATCGGCATTGCCGGGAATGCCGCGTGCGAAGCCGAACGACATCACCGACAGGGTCGGCTTGCCCTGACCCTCGCCCGAAAAGGTGGCACGGATCTTCTGCGCCAGTTCATTGCCCGACATGTTGCTGGTGTCGATCAGCCGGTTGGCCCAGCGGCGCAGCGGTTCGAGCAGTTCGCGCTCACGCGCGATTCCTTGGCCGGCGGGGCGGTCCTGTGCGAGCGGATGACGCCGGCGCGTTTCGTTGTAGCGGCGTTCAAGCTCCGCCCCGGCGCAGTCGAGGAACAACGTACCGACGTCATAGTCACGTTCGTCACGCAGCTTCTTGATCCGGCGGACCACGCTGTCGGCGTCGAAGCCGCGGGTGCGCGTCCCGATGCCAAGCGCGAGCGGGCGATCGTCACCATCGGTGCCCTCAGCCGGTTCGGTGTCGAGCAGGCGGTTGAGCAGGAGGAGAGGAAGGTTGTCGACGACCTCCCAGCCCAAATCCTCAAGCGTGCGGAGCACGGTCGACTTGCCAGCGCCGGACATGCCGGTGACGAGCAGGATCTGCTTGGCCTTGCGCTTGCTCATTGCGCGAGTGTCCAGCCGATGTGCTTGAGTGCCAGTTCGACCTTGATCGGCGCCGATGGCTCAAGCGCGGCGAGCGCGACCTCGGGAATGTCGATGCCGGCGATTCGCCGCTTCTTCGGTTCCTCCGGCATCCGCGGCGGAGCGTCCAGAATCGTCACCAGCAATGCGATCGGTGCCCGGTCCTGATGCGGGATATCGATCACGCCGATTCCGCGTACCTCGATCTTGCCGACGATGTTGGCCGGGGCGGTGCCGTGCAACGTGCCGTTCGCGCGCGTGCAGATCGTATAGTCGTCCGATATCAGCATCGCGCCGCGATCGATCAGCCGCAGGGCCAAGTCCGACTTGCCCTCGCCCGAACGCCCTTCGATCAGCACCGCGCGCCCGTTGATCGCGACGCAGGATGCATGGAGGGTTTCGGAGGAGATGACGGCCATGCGCTTCTTTCCGGTTAGTTTGGCTGTACCAGCGGCAGGCGAACGACGAAGCGCGCGCCGCGCACCCGGTCCTCCCGCGATTCGACCCCGATCATACCGTCATGGCCTTCAACGATGGTGCGTGCGATGGCAAGCCCCAGCCCCGAATGCTGGCCGAATGCCTCGCCGTCCGGGCGCACCGAATGGAAGCGGCGGAACACGGCCTCGCGCGCCTCTTCGGGGACGCCCGGACCTTCGTCCTCTACGCGCACCTCGAGCATGTCGCCGAGCAAGGTCACGGAAAGGCTGACGAGGCCCTGTTCGGGGGAGAAGGAGATCGCATTGTCGATGAGATTCTCGAACACCCGCTCCAACCGCGCGCCTTCACCCATTACCTTCGGCACGGATGTCAACGGATGGTCGAGCTGCAGGCGTACGCCGCGCGCCACGCCACGGTCGGCGCGCTGGTCGATCAGCCCTCGGAGCATCGCGGCAATATCGATCGGCTCGAACTTGGCGCGACTGAGCTGTGCGTCGAGCCGTGAGGCTTCGGAGATGTCGCTGATGAGCCGGTCGAGCCGGTGGACGTCGTCGCGGACGATGGCGAGCAGGCGCTCTTGCAGCTCGGGATCACGGACATTGGCAAGGCCGTCGACCGCTGATCGCAGCGAGGCGAGCGGGTTCTTGAGTTCATGCGCCAGATCCGCCGCGAACGCCTCAGTGGCGTCAATCCGGGCGCGCAATGCCAGGCTCATGTCCGACAGCGAACGTGCGAGATGGCCGATCTCGTCGCGCCGTTCCGGCAGGCGCGGCACGATCACTTCGCGGGCGCGGCCCAGACGCACCCGCACGGCCGCGCGGGCAAGCCGGCGCAGCGGACGGACGATCGTGCGTGCAAGGAACAGCGAGAGGAACACGGAAAGGCCGATCGCCACCGCCAGCACGACGGCCAGCCGGAAGCGCTCGATGCGGACCCGCTGGGTGATCTCGCGTGCGTTGTCGGTGGTGAAGACCGCGCCCTCGGGGCCGTAAGGGGCAGCGGCGGTGAGTACCGGGGTGCGGTCTGGCGCACGCCACACGGTGGCGCTCGCCTCGCCCGTGCGCAGCGCGGTTGCCAGATCGGGCCAGTCCATGCCCTTATCCGGCGCTCGCTCACGGAATTGTGGCGCGCGGTCAGCGCCGGCGACGGTGTCGATCGCGGCATCGAGGAAGCGCGCTGCGCTCTGGCCCCAGGGATCCTTGTCCGGATCGCGAAGCACCACATTGTGGAGGCCCATGGCGCGTGTATCGAGCGTCACATTGCCTTTGGGATCGTAGAGGCGGATGCGCAGTCCCGCCTCGGTCGCGACACGGAGGATCAGCGCGCTGCGGTCCTTGGGCGGGGTCATTGCCACCGCCTGTGCGATCAGCCGTGCCTCGCGCCCGGCCTGCTCGACCTCATCGTCGATGATCCTCGCGCGGAAGCTGTCGAGGTAGAAGAAGCCGCCCGCCAGCATCGCCAGCGCGAAAATGTTGACCGCAAGAATGCGCGGCGTGAGGCTGAGCCGGGCCGACCAGCGCAGCGAGAGATCGCGGTCCTCCCGATCCTCTCGCCTATTCGTCGGAGAATCGGTAGCCGGCGCCATAGAGCGTCTCGATGGCGTCGAACTCGGGATCGACCTGGCGGAACTTGCGACGGACGCGCTTGATGTGGCTGTCGATGGTGCGGTCATCGACATAGATGTCGTCCTGATACGCCGCGTCCATCAGCTGGTTGCGCGTCTTGACGATGCCCGGGCGCTGGGCGAGCGTTTCAAGGATCAGAAATTCGGTGACGGTAAGCGTCACATTGCCACCGCCCCACGTCACCTTGTGCCGCGCCGGGTCCATGGCCAGCCGACCACGCTCGATCACGGGCTGCGGTTGCTCAGTCGCATCGGCGTCGGCCGGCGCTGCCAGCGCCTCGGTCCGGCGCAGGATCGCGCGGATGCGGGCGATCAGCAGTCGCTGGCTGAACGGCTTGGCGATGTAATCGTCCGCGCCCATCGCGAGACCCAGCGCCTCGTCCAGTTCGTCATCCTTGCTGGTCAGGAAGATCACCGGGGTGGTCAGCTTCTCGCGCAGGCGGCGGAGCAGCTCCAGCCCGTCGAGGCGCGGCATCTTGATGTCGAGCACCGCGAGGTCGGGCGGGTTCTCAAGCAGCGCCTTCAGCGCGGTCTCGCCGTCCGAATAGACGCGCGTCACGAAGCCTTCGGCTTGCAGCGCGATCGAGACCGAGGTCAGGATGTTCCGGTCGTCGTCAACCAGTGCGATCGTTGCGGTCATGGCGGGTGGCGTAGCCCAACGCTTGCCGCCACTCAATCGCGGGATTGTAATGACGGGGCCGAAACGGTCACGGCGCTTGCCAACGTTGTCGGCGCTCAATGTGCTCCTGGTCAACGTTGTCGGGTGATTTGGGATGGTTAGCGCAGGCGATGACACCGGTTACTGGCATTGACCCCCCTTTTGGCTGCTGCCTATGCGCGACTCTGATTTCAGATGACACGATCTCTGGACCCCATGCAGGCCCGGAGACGATGAGGAGAACCATCGTGACTGACCGCACGCCGGCAATCGGCCTCGACGCACTGGGCGTCGGGGCGGGCGCTACCGTCCACTGGAACCTGCTGACCGCACCGCTGGTCGAGCATGCCGTACGTCGTGGCGAGGGCCGATTGGCCAAGGACGGCCCGCTGGTCGTCGCCACCGGCAAGCACACCGGGCGTAGCGCCAAGGACAAGTTCATTGTCCGCGATGCCGAGACCGAGAGCAATGTCTGGTGGGGCGACACCAACCGCGGCATGACGCCCGAGCATTTCGCGGCGTTGAAGGCCGATTTCCTCGCGCATCTCGGTACCAAGGACACGCTGTTCGCGCAGGACCTGTATGGTGGTTCGCAGCCCGAGCATCGCGTCAACGTCCGCGTCGTCAACGAATTCGCCTGGCACAGCCTGTTCATCCGCACGCTGCTGGTGCGGCCGGAGGCGGATGCGCTGCCCGGCTTCGAGGCCGAATACACGATCATCGACCTGCCGAGCTTCCGTGCTGATCCGGCCAAGCATGGCACGCGCAGCGAGACGGTGATCGCGGTCAATCTGACCGAGAAGCTGATCCTGATCGGCGGCACCGCCTATGCCGGCGAGATGAAGAAGAGCGTGTTCGGCCTGCTCAACTATCTGCTGCCGGTCGACGGCATCATGCCGATGCATTGTTCGGCGAATATCGGCCCGAACGGCGACACTGCGGTGTTCTTCGGCCTATCGGGTACCGGCAAGACCACGCTGTCGGCTGACGCCAGCCGTACGCTGATCGGCGACGACGAGCATGGCTGGTCGGATACCGCCGTCTTCAACTTCGAAGGCGGTTGCTACGCCAAGATGATCAACCTCTCGCCCGAGGCGGAACCGGAGATCTTCGCGACGACCAAGCGTTTCGGCACGGTGCTCGAGAATGTCGTGATGGACGTCGAGTCGCGCGAGCTCGACTTCAACGACAACAGCCTGGCCGAGAACAGCCGTGGTTCCTACCCGCTCGAGTTCATCCCGAACACGAGCGAGAAGAATCTGGGCCCGGTGCCCAAGAACATCATCTTCCTGACCGCGGACGCCTATGGCGTGCTGCCGCCGATCGCGAAGCTGACGCCCGATCAGGCGATGTTCCACTTCCTCTCGGGCTATACCGCGCGCGTCGCTGGGACCGAGATCGGCGTGACGGAGCCGACCGCGACCTTCTCGACCTGTTTCGGTGCGCCGTTCATGCCGCGCCATCCGTCGGTCTACGGCAATCTGCTCAAGGAGCGGATCGCCAAGGGCGGGGTCGATTGCTGGCTGGTCAACACTGGCTGGAGCGGCGGCAAGGCGACGATGCCGGGGATCAAGCGGATGCCGATCAAGGTGACGCGCGCGCTGCTCAACGCTGCGCTCGACGGTAGCCTCAAAGACGCCGAATTCCGCCAGGATCCCAATTTCGGCTTCATGGTTCCGGTCGCGGCAGGGGATGTCGACCCCAACATGCTCGATCCGCGCGCGGCCTGGGAGAACAAGGTCGACTATGACGCGACCGCAGGCAAGCTGGTCGACGAGTTCGTGGCGAATTTCGCCCAGTTCGCGGACCATGTGGACGAGGGAGTGCGGCAAGCGGCACCCCAAAGCCGAGCCACCGAAACCGCCTGAATTGCCCGGTCATCGATCGGGTACGCCAAGAGAGACCCGATCGATGACCGACCACCCAATCCGTTTCTTCACCAATGACGCCGCCATCGCCCATCTGGGCGAGGGGCTGGTCGCGTGCACGTTGGAGCGGGAGGAATGGACGCATGAGGCGCATCTCGCCGCGTGCCTCTATTTGCTCGCCAGGCGGCCCGATATCGATGTGGATGCGTCGATCGCCGGTCTTATCTCCCGCTTCAACGAGAGCGTTGGCGGAGTGAATGACGACCACAACGGCTATCATGACACGATCACCCGCGCCTATGTCGCGGGGGTGCGGCAGTTCTTGCGCGATGGTGCGTCAGGAGATCTGACGGCGGACGTCAACGCGCTGCTGGCGAGCGAAGCAGGCAGCCGCGACTGGCCGCTGCGCTTCTACAGCCGTGAACTGCTGTTCTCGGTAGAGGCGCGGCGCGGGTTCGTTCAGCCGGACCGCGCGCCGCTCCCCTGAGGATCAGTCGAGCATCGATGCCGGGACCTTGCCGCCATTCGCGGCGAGTTCCTGCATCACGCGCTTGTGCAGCCAGATGTTCATCTCCGCGCTGCCGTCGAGCGCGCCGGTATAGCCCAGCTCCTGCGCCAGTTCCTTGCGCTCGGCGAGACTCGACTCGAGGCCGACCAGCTTCATCAGGTCGACGATCGAGGTGCGCCAGTTGAGGCCGCGGCCGTCGCTGCCGTCCAGCTCGACCAACACCGCTTCGATATCCACTTCCTGCGGCTGTTCCGGCACCGGCTGAGGCGTCGGCTGTGCAGCGGCGAGTTCGGGCTGCGGCGCGGCTTCGGGTGCGGGTGCTGCCTTCGCCTTGCCGAAGATTGCGTCCTTGATCGATGAGAAAATGCCCATGGGTACCTCCTGCAGTGGCCGCGGGGAGTCGTGCGGCGGATCGCCCCGTCGCCATGCTGGCGATTTTCCGAGACAAGGCAATGACGCACGACCTGCGAAAAAGTGCCTTGGGCGCATTGGTTGCCCGTCTGCCGCTCGCACCGTCTTGCGGCCCGTGCTACGTTCTTGGCTCCCCAAGCGTAGCAATGAGGATCGGCAAAATGAGCATTCTCGACGGGATTCTGGGCCAGATCGGCGGAGACGCCACCGTGACCAACCTGGCGGCCAAGGTTGGGCTGTCGCCCGAACATGCCGAATCGGCGATCCAGGCGCTCGCCAAATATCACCCGATGGAAGGGGACACCGCCGAGGGCGCGGCTGCCGCGACCGGCCTGCCGGTGGCCAAGCTGCAGGAAATCATCGGCCAGATCGGCGGCGAAGGTTCGCTGGGCCAGTTCGCCAATCTGCTCCAGCAGGACGGCGGCGTGGGTGGCATCCTCGGCGCGCTCGACAAGGACGGCGACGGCAACCCGCTCAACGACCTGACCGGTATCGCCTCGGGCTTTTTCGGCAAGAAGTAAGGCTATCGCGCCGTCCGCTTGACAGCGGGCGGACGGCGCGGTCTCTTGTATGGCAATGGGGGCGGCGATCCCCCCATGAGGCGTCAGCCGAAGTGTCGCGTCCGCAACATTCGAAGGACGCACCATGCCTGCACCCGATCTGATCCCCGTTACGACGCTTGCCCGACTCCTCGGCGGGCCGGACTCGCCGCTTGTCATCGATGTCCGCGAGCCGCCCGGCACGCACCGGATTCCCGCCGCCATACGAAGACTGCCGACGGACAAGGACCAGCGCACCGTCATCGTGGACGAGGCGGGCGGTGCGCTCGCCCATGCCGCCGCGGCGCGCTTGCGATACGACGGATTCGCCGCCGAGGTGCTCGAAGGCGGGCAGGCAGCCTGGGCAGCGGCGGGGTTGCCGCTGGTGCCGGAGGCCGCGCTGGTCCGCGATGAGGACGATCGCACGCTCTGGGTCACGCGCAACCGACCCAAGGTCGATCGCATCGCCTGTCCCTGGCTGATCCGCCGCTTCGTCGATCCGCGCGCGGTGATTCTGTTCGTGCCCCCGGCCGAGGTCGCCGGGGTCGCGGCGAGCACGGGCGCCGCGCCGTTCGACATTGCGGGCGATGGCGTGCGCTGGACGCATCGGGACGATCTCTGCACCTTCGACGCGCTGCTGGACGGTCTGGGCCTTGCAGGTATCGCACCGCTCGCGCTGCTTGCTCCGATTGTGCGCGGGGCCGATACCGCGCGGTCGGAGCTTGCGCCCGAGGCGGCGGGGCTGCTTGCGCTCTCGCTCGGACTGTCACGGCTCCATGCCGACGATCATCGCCAGCTCGAAGCCGGGTTGGCCGTGTATGACGCGCTCTATCGCTGGGCGCGCGATGCGCGGGAGGAGAAGCACGACTGGACCTCGCACCAGCCGCGCGGGGTGAAAGCGTGAGGCCCGCACCGGTGTCGCTCGGCGAAGCGGCGAAAGTGTGGGCGCGGATCGCCGCGCTCTCCTTTGGTGGCCCGGCGGGGCAGATCGCGGTGATGCACCGCATCCTGGTCGATGAGAAGCGATGGATCGGCGAGCAGCGATTTCTCCACGCGCTCAACTTCTGCATGCTGCTGCCCGGACCCGAGGCGCAGCAGCTCGCCACCTATATCGGCTGGCTGCTCCACAAAAGGCTGGGCGGGCTGATCGCAGGCGTGCTGTTCATCCTTCCCGGCGCGCTGGCGATCATGGCGCTGAGCTGGATCTACGTCCTTTACGGCAACACGGGATTGATCGCTGGCCTGTTCCTTGGCCTGAAGGCGGCGGTACTCGCGATCGTGTTGCAGGCAGTGATCCGGATCGGAGGGCGGGCACTGCGCACGGTCGAGGCGAAGCTGCTCGCGGGTGCGGCCTTCGTGCTGATCTTCTTCCTGGGCGTGCCGTTCCCGCTGATCGTGCTCGGCGCCGGGTTGATCGGGTTCCTTGCGGGACGTGCGGGAAGTGCCGCTTTCAAGGGGGGCGGACATGGCGGTGGAAGCGGCGGCGTCGCGGATGCCGATACTTTGCTGGGCGAGGATCTGCCCAGTCATGCCCGACCGCGCTGGCAGGGCGTGTTGTTCGATATCGTCCTGTGGCTCGCCTTGTGGCTGGTGCCCATCGTCGCGCTGCTGGCGGTACTGGGTCCCGACCATGTGTTCAGCCAGATCGCGGTCTTCTTCGCCAAGATGGCGATGGTGACCTTTGGCGGCGCTTATGCGGTGCTCGCCTATGTCGCGCAGCAGGCGGTCGAGCACTACGGCTGGCTGCGTCCCGAGGAGATGCTCGACGGACTGGGCATGGCCGAGACGACACCCGGGCCGCTGATCATGGTGCTTCAGTTCGTCGGCTTCCTCGGTGCCTATCGTGATCCGGGTATGCTCGCGCCGCTCTGGGCGGGGACGCTAGGCGGGCTGCTCGCGACCTGGGTGACCTTTGCTCCATGCTTCCTGTGGATCTTCCTCGGCGCACCGTTCATCGAGCGGATGCGTGGCAATGCGGCGCTGGCAGGAGCACTGTCGGCGATCACCGCAGCGGTGGTGGGGGTGGTGCTCAATCTGGCGCTGTGGTTCGCGATCCATGCGGTGTTTCGTCAGGTCACGCCGGTGGGGGCTGGGCCGATCCAGTTCGACATGCCGGTACTGACGAGTATCGATCCGTGGACGGCAGCGTTGACGCTGGCTTCCATCGTGGCGGTATTCCGGTTCCGCATCGGCACCTTCACGGTGCTGGCTGCGGCGGCGGCGATCGGGGTTGCGCTGCGCTTCGCCGGGCTGGTCTGAAAAGCGATTGAAGGGGTGTGCCGGTGACGGCACGCCCCTTTTTTCTGGTTCAGATACTAAGGTGTTGCCCTAACTATTGTCCCGCGCTATCTGCCTCGCCTCACATGGTTGACGGAGTAGGTTGATGTTCCCGGCAATGGGGCAGGCTAATGCAGGCGCACCGCCACCGGCGATGATCGACGGCGTGTTTCGCGCGCTCGCCGATCCCAAGCGGCGGGATGTCCTTGAACGGCTCAATGCCGGGCCGGCATCGGTCAGCGATCTCGCCGCGCCCTATCGCATGGCGCTCCCCTCGTTCGTCGAGCATCTGAAGATGCTCGAGGGGGCGGGGCTGGTGCGCTCGCGGAAGGCCGGGCGGGTGCGAACCTATGAACTGGTGCCCGAACAATTGCTGGTCGTTGACGACTGGCTGCGCCGCCAGCGCACCATGTGGGAGGGCCGGCTCGACCGGCTCGACGCCTATCTGCTCGCAAAGAAGAAGGAGAGACCCGAATGACTTCCCCGCTCGTGAAGCCCGATCCCAAACTCGACCTGGTGCTGGAACGCGATATCGACGTGCCCGTCGAACTCGTCTGGGAAGCCTGGACCGACCCGGAGAGCATCAAGCAGTGGTTCGTGCCCAAGCCTTGGGTCATCACCGAATGTGAGGTCGATCTGCGTCCGGGCGGCGTGTTCCGTTCGCTGATGCGTTCCCCCGATGGACAGGAATTCCCTAATATCGGCTGCTATCTCGACATCGTCCCGCTGCAGCGGCTGATCTTTACCGACACGTTGCTGCCGGGCTTCCGCCCGTCGCCCAAGCCCTTCTTCACCGCCGGTCTCTATCTCGAGCCGAACGGTACCGGCGGCACGCGCTACACGGCGATGGCGATCCACGGCAATGAGGAGGCGCGCCAGACGCATGAGCAGATGGGCTTCCATGACGGCTGGGGCACCGTGGTCGACCAGATGGTCGCGCACATCAAGGCATCGCTCAACTAAGGCGCGGGAAGGGGAGGCAAGACATGGCGGATACCGATCTGGGGCGGTGGCTCCTGTTCGCGGGCGTGGCAGCGGGGCTGTTGTTTTTCATCGTTCCGACGATCGAGATCTTTCGCCGACCGGCCTTCGACATCGGGCGGCACGCGATCAGCATGCTGAGCCTGGGCGAGGGCGGCTGGAAGATGAAGACGGTGTTCGTCGTCTCCGGCCTTCTCACCTTCGCCTGCGCGGCGGGGATGTTCATGGCGCTGGGACGCGGCTGGGCGGGGTACGCCACGCTGCTGCTGATCGGGGCCTATGGCGTGGGGCTGGTGCTGGCAGGCATCTATGACGCGCCGGCGGGGATCGGTTTTCCGGCCGGCACGCCGCTGGATCATCAGCCGGACATGACCAGCCGCGCCGCGATCCTGCACAGCGTCGCGTTCATGGTGGCTTATGTTGGATTGATGCTCGCCTGCTTTGCGCTCGGCACGCATTTCCTGCTGACGGAGCAGCTGGTGCCCGGCGTCGGGTCGCTCATCGTCGGGTTGGCGCTTCCCGCGATAATCGCGATCGGCATGGCAAATCTGGTCCCGCCGGGGATCGCCTTCTACTGGGGCGGGATGCTCGGCTGGCTGTGGCTTGGCGCCACCGCGCTGCACCTCGCCAAGGCGGCCTAGCCGCCGAACAGGCTCCCGTCGGCCACGTCGCTATGTTCGACCCCGTACGGACGTTCGAGCAGGAAGCGGTCGTCCTCGGGATAGTAG
This sequence comes from Sphingomonas sp. GW821-FHT10C01, assembly GCF_059415525.1. NCBI lineage: Bacteria > Pseudomonadati > Pseudomonadota > Alphaproteobacteria > Sphingomonadales > Sphingomonadaceae > Sphingomonas > Sphingomonas sp. GW821-FHT10C01. The sequence continues at coordinate 221,757 of NZ_JBWKNK010000002.1, forward strand.
CGCGCCACCGCGATATCCGCGCCAGCAAAGGCGCGGATATCGTCCAGCGACCGCCACCAGCTCATTGTCACGACTTCGCTGGTGCCATCGCCCAGATCGCGGAACAGCATCTGCCAGCCGAGATTGCCCGGTGTGGAGGTATAGTCGCTCCCCCCGGTTCCCGCGATATAGGCGCGATAGGCTTCGCGCTCGGCGGTGCGGATCACACCACGCCAGCGCCGCAGGATCATGCCCGTCGGCTCGCGATATGCCGGTCGATGACGCTTTCCAGCACCGTCAACGGCACGCTGCCACCCAGCACGACTGCGTCGTTGAACGCCTTGAAGTCGTAGCGCGGGCCGAGCGCCGTTTTCGCCTTGGTGCGCAGCGTGTTGATCTCGGTATGGCCGAGCTTGTAGCCGCACGCCTGGCCGGGCCATGAGCAATAACGATCGACCTCGCCTGAGACTTCCTCGACCGACGATCCGTTGGCGGTGGCGAACCACTCGATCGCCTGGCTCCGAGTCCAGCGCTTGGCGTGAAGGCCGGTGTCGACCACCAGGCGGCAGGCGCGGAAGGCGAGGCTCTGGAGATAGCCGAGCCGGCCGATCGGGTCCGCGTCATAGGCGCCCAGCTCGGCGCCGAGCTGTTCCGCATACAGCGCCCAGCCCTCGGTATAGGCGTTGAACGACAGCAGCGAGCGGACCAGCGGCAGCTTGAAGGTGTACTCACCCTGCCAGACATGGCCGGGAATGCCTTCGTGATAGGCGAGGGTTGGCAGGCTGAAGCGTGAGTGCAGCGCTGTGGTACGCAGGTTCAGCCACACTTTGCCCGGCACCGTGCCGTCGATCGACCCGGCGCCGCCATAGGCGCCGGGCGCGCCCGGCTCTTCGGCGAGCGGCAGGCGCTTCACCTCGACATTGCCCGGGACGAGCGTGTGGAAGGCGCGCGGCATGCGGCTGCGCATGTCCATGATCCGGTCGGTCATGAACTTGAGGATTTCCGCGCGCCCTGCATCATTGTCGGGGAAAAGGAAGCGCGGGTCCTTGCCGAGTGCGGTCATCCGCGCGCCGACCGTGCCCTTGGAATAGCCCTGCTTCTTCAGGATTACGTCCATCTCGGCCTGGAGCATCTTGAGCTCCTCCTGACCGGTCCGATGGACTTCGTCGGGCGTCATCGTCGTGGTGGTGCCGGCGCGCAGCGCCCAGGCGTAATAGGCCTCGCCGTCGGGGAACTTCCACACGCCCGCGTCCGACGTCGCCTTGGCGCGATGGCGCTTCAGTTCCTCGATTTGACGGTCGAGAGCCGGGGCGATTTTGCCCGCCGCGATTTTCGCCGCAGCCGCGGCCTGATCGCCGGTGACGGCGCGCTTGGTGGCAAAGCTCGTCACCAGCTCCCATTTTCCGGCATCGGTTCCACGGGTCAGCGCGATCTGGCGGAGGCATTTGTCGAGCAGGAAGTCGGGCGCGACGACGCCCTTGTCATAGGCGACCTTGAGCCGCTCGGTCTCGCCATCGAGCAGCCCGGCATATTGATCGAAGCGCGCCAGCCAGCTCGCCGCGTCCGCCGCATTCTCCACCTTGTGCTCGGTGTCGAGGAAACGCGGAATGTCGAGATAGCCGCCGACATTCTGCACCACGACATAGGGCGAATTGCGCCAGCCGCCGACCGCGACGTCGCCATAGGGGAAGGCCATCCCGTCCAGCCCGATCTCGAACGAAGTGCGGACGGAATCGACATTGGTGCGCATCACCGGGCTGAGCGACTTGGGGTCGAGCGCCTTCAATTCCGCGACACGCTTGCGCAGCCCCTCGGCCACCCGCGCCTTGCCCGCGAGGCTGCGATCCTCAAGCTTCGAGCGGAGATGCGCGCGCTCGCCCTTGTCGATGCCGAGCGATGTCGCGCCCTCCGGCCCGTTCTCCAGTAACTGCTCGGCCGCGGCGGACAGCAGGCCTTCAGCCGCCGCATCGCCCGGTGCTGCCGTCTGACCGCGCGCGAAGGCAGGAAGGGCGGGCATCGTTGCGAGGGTGGCGGTCGTGGCGAGGAACTGGCGACGGGTGGTGCGCATGGGATCTCCGGGAAACGGGAGGAAGTTTCGGCGGTTACCTTAGGGACCTCTCGTTGGCCGCGAAAGGTCCCCTTCGATCAACGTCAACCTTGGCGATAGCTCAGCCAGAACTTGTGCAACGCTTCGATGTCTCCGCTGGTCAGCAGCGGGATGGCCTCGCGCAGCCTGTCGTCGGGCCAGTCCCACCACGCCATGTCGAGCAGCAGGGCGATCCGCCGCTCATCGAACCGCTTGCGCAGCACCCGCGCGGGATTGCCGCCGACGATCGCATAGGGTTCGACATCGCGTGTCACCAGGGCGCGCGTGCCGATCACCGCGCCGTGGCCGATGCGGACGCCGGACATGACGATCGCTTCGGACCCGATCCACACATCGTGCCCGATGACCGTGTCGCCCGCGGGCAGATAGCCGTTGGCCGCCTCCGCGAAGTCGGGCGCATCGGGATAGAAATGGAACGGAAAGGTGCTGACCCATTCGTGTCGATGCCCCTGATTGCCTGCCATGATGAAGGCGGCGCCGGAGCCGATCGAGCAAAAGCTGCCGACGATCAGCTTGTCGGCATCGGGATCGGGCAGCAGGAAACGGGCGCAATCGTCGAAGCCGTGGCCGTGATAATAGCCCGAATAATAGCTGTAGCGCCCGACCAGGATATTGGGGTGCGTGACCTGACGGTCGAGGGGAATGCCCTTGAACGGGTTTTCGAAATAATTGGTCATAGGAGACTCGCTGAAATCGGCGCGCGTCGTGCGCAGGGCGCCGAAGAGATATGAGAATGCGAGCCGGGCGCGGGGCGTCCGGCTTCAGAGTTCCGCACGCGTCAGCGCGGGAACGCTTCAGATGGTTCGGTCAGCGAGCTTCATCTTGATGCATGCTATGCCGTGGCTGGCAGAAGCCGGCAAGCGCGTCGGTCACGCCGATCGCTCAGACGGCTTCGAGCACCATGTTGAACGGCCCTTCGGTGGCGCGCCGGACCTGATCGAACCCGGCTTCGCGAACGATCTGTGCGAGCCTGGCTTCTCCCGCCTGCGCGCCCAGTCCTTCGCCGACCTCCTGATCGAGCGAGGTCGGGACGCAGATCATCGTCGACGCATTGTAGTAGAGACGCCCGACCGGGTTGAAGTTCTGTTCCGGGCTGTCCCCGGCGATCGGCTCGACGATCATCCAGGTGCCGCCCGGCGTCAGGATGCTGCGCATATGCGCGGCGCACCCGCGCGGGTCACCCATGTCGTGCAGGCAATCATACATGGTGACGAGATCGAAGTCGCCGCCCGGCACTTCCTTCGCGGTGGCGACCTCGAAACGCACCCGGTCGCTCAGACCGTGCGCCTGCGCATGGCGGCGCGCTTCCTCGATCGACGGTGCGTGGAAGTCGTAGCCGGTGAACGCGCTTTCCGGATAGGCCTCCGCCATCAGCAGGGTGGAGAAGCCCACGCCGCATCCTACGTCCGCGACTTTCGCGCCGCTGCGCAATTTGGCCTCGACGCCGCGCAACGCAGGAATCCACGCCTGGACGATGTTGTTGACATAGCCGGGCCGGAAGAAGGCGCCGGTGGCACAGAACAGGCAGCCGGCATGATCGCCCCAGCGCACGCCGGTGCCGTGGCGGAAACATGCCTCGACCTTGGGCTCGGCCTCGATCATTGCGGCGATCAGCTCGAATGCGCCGGCAAGATAGACCGGGCTGTCCGGGTTCACAAAGATCATCGCCTGCTCGGGTGAGATGTCGAAGCGATCGGTTGCCGGATCGAAACCGATATAGCCGTTCGCCGCCTGTGCCAGCGCCCATTCACGGACATAGCGTTCGTGTAGTCCGCCCGTGCGCCCGGCGAGTTCGGCAGCGGTGGCAGGGCCCTGCGTCAGCGCCTCGAATAACCCCAGCCGCAGGCCGATGCGTACCGTCGGCACGGACATCGCCCCGCCCAGATCGCCCAGCATCTTGCCAATGAACGCGTGGAGTTTCGTTTCGTCGATCGGTGACATGCTGTGCCTCCATCAAATGAGGACGCGACTCTTCACCTGTCGCTGATCATAGCATGTCTTGTGCGTCACGACGACGGCCATTGGTCAGGCGGCGGGCGGCTCGATCGCCTTCACCGCCTCGACCACCACCACGCCACCACGCACACCCGCGATCCGCGCCTTGGCGCCAGCCGCAAGGTCCGGACCCTCGGCGGGCCATTCCCCGTCACCCACGCGAACACGGCCGGTGCCGCCATCGATCGCCTCGACCACCGTCACCGTCTGGCCGATCATCCGCGCCGCGCGGTTGTTGAGGTCGGGGTCGCTGCTCGGCACCGGGTTGGCGCCGTACCAGCGCTTACCCACCAGCACGAAGACGGTCGACCAGGCAGCGAAGCTGACCAGCTGACCCACCGGTCCCAGCTCGGGGAACAACAGGGCGAGAATGCCGGTGATCCCGGCGCCCATCGCGACGAAGGTCAGATAGACGCCGGGCAGCATCAGTTCCGCGATCGCCAGCACCGCGGCGAGGATCAGCCAGATGAAGCCGCCCTGTTCGCTCCAGTTCATTCGCCGTCCTTCTGAACGAACGGCGACTGGCGGACGCGCGCCGGCGGGGGGGTAGGGGCGGGCGGCGAAGCCTGATTGCCCAGCGCTTCCTTGGCCAGTTCGCCGATGCCGCCCAGCGTACCGATCAGCTGGGTCGCCTCGACCGGGAACAGGATCGTCTTGGCATTGGGCGAGGTCGCGAACTTGCCGACCGCTTCGACGTACTTCTGTGCGATGAAGTAGTTGAGCGCCTGGCCCGACCCGGCCTCGACCGCCTGGCTGACCAGCTCCGTCGCCTTGGCTTCCGCTTCGGCAGCGCGTTCGCGCGCTTCGGAGTCGCGGAATGCCGATTCCTTGCGGCCCTCCGCCTCGAGGATACGCGCCTGCTTCTGGCCCTCGGCGCGCAGGATCTCCGACGCGCGCGAGCCTTCGGCCTCGAGGATGTTGGCGCGCTTCTCACGCTCGGCCTTCATCTGGCGGCCCATCGCGTTGACGATGTCGGCGGGCGGGCGGATGTCCTTGATCTCGACGCGGGTGATCTTGACGCCCCACGGCGTGGTCGCATGGTCGACCACTGACAGCAGCCGCGCGTTGATCTCGTCGCGCTTCGACAGCGTCTCGTCGAGGTCCATCGATCCCATCACGGTGCGCAGATTGGTGGTGGTTAGCTGGAGGAGCGCGACATACAGGTCCGACACCTCATAGGCTGCCTTGGCCGCGTCGAGTACCTGGAAGAACACGACGCCGTCTGTCGAGATCATGGCGTTGTCCTTGGTGATGATCTCCTGTCCCGGAATATCGATCACCTGCTCCATCATGTTCACGCGGCGGCCGACCCGATAGAAAAAGGCCGGGTAGAGGTTGAACCCCGGCTTCGCGACCGCGGTGAAGCGGCCGAAATGTTCGATCGTATATTCATAGCCTTGTCGAACGATCTTGATGCTCGAGAAGAGGTAGAGCAGCACCAGCAGCATGCCGATGAAGAAGGCGCCTACGGTCAGTTCCATCGTGACTCCCCAAGAAATCTTGCCGGGCCTCGCAAAGCCAGCGTGATGCTAGCATAGAGCGGTCATGAGCACAGTCCATTACATCGCCCCGCGCACTGCGCTGTTCCTGCCCGCATCGAACCCGCGCGCGATCGAGAAGGCGCGGGGGCTGCCCGCCGACATGATCATTCTCGATCTGGAGGACGCGGTGAAGGCCGCGGACAAGGACACGGCACGTGAGGCCGCGAGAACGGTGGAGCGTTTCGGGGATCGTCTGTTCGGCATCCGGGTGAATGCCGAGGACAGCGCGCATTGGGCAAGGGATCTGGCGGCGGTCAAGGAATCGGCCGCGACGCATGTGATCGTGCCCAAGGTCGAGAAGCCCGAGACGGTCGCCCATGCCGCGCTCCATTCGGGTCGGCCGGTCCTGGCGATGATCGAGACCGCGGCGGGGGTGATGAATGTCGGCGCTATCGCCGGCACAAGCGGGCAGGGATTGGCTGGACTGATCGCGGGCACCAACGATCTCGCCGCATCGCTGAGGCTACCGCCCGCGGCGGGCCGCGCGCAAATGCAGGCCGCGTTGCAGTTGATCGTGCTGGCGGCGCGCGCGCGCGATATCTGGGCGCTCGACGGCGTGTTCAACAAGCTCGACGAATCGGATGGCCTTGCCGCCGAGGCTGCGGAAGGCCGGCTGCTGGGCTTCGACGGCAAGAGCCTGATCCACCCGAACCAGATCGACATCGCCCGCGCTGCGTTCGATCCGACCCCGGCCGAGCTGGACGACGCGCGCGCGCTGATCGCGGCGGCGGGCGGCGGCGCGGAACGCTACAAGGACCGGATGATCGAGGACATGCATGTCGAGCAGGCAAAGCTGCTGCTGGCACGGGGCGCGTGAAGCACTATCTGTTCGTCTGCAGTCAGAACCGGCTGCGAAGCCCGACTGCCGAGCAGATCTTCGCGAACCGTGCCGGAATCGAGGTCAGTTCGGCCGGCACAAATCATGATGCCGAGAATCCGCTCACGCCCGAACTGGTTGAATGGGCCCATACGATCTTCGTGATGGAGCGTGCGCATCGCAACAAGCTCCAGAAGCATTTTCAGCGTTATCTCAAGGATAAGCGCATCGTCTGTCTGGATATTCCGGACGATTATGAGTTCATGGATCCTGATCTCGTCAGGCTGCTCGAAGCGCGGCTGGCGCGCTACATGCCGGCGGCCCTCGATTCCCGGCAGACACCCCCCTAGCGCATAGCGGTAACCACGGTTACATGGGCCGCCAACTTCCGACTCAGGACATTGGCGCACACATGGATATCCCTCTCGGCCTCACCTTCGACGACGTCCTTCTCTATCCGGGCGAATCCGAAGTGTTGCCGAGCATGGCGGACACCCGCACGCATGTGACGCGTAACATCGCGCTCAATATCCCGATCCTCTCCTCCGCGATGGATACCGTCACGGAAGCCGACATGGCGATCGTGATGGCGCAGCTGGGCGGTATGGGCGTGCTTCACCGCAACCTCACGATCGAGGAGCAGGTCGAGGCGGTGCGGATCGTCAAGCGGTTCGAGAGCGGCATGGTCGTCAACCCGATCACGATCCGCGCCACTGGCACGCTGGCCGAAGCTCAGGCGCTGATGGCGCGGCACAAGATCAGCGGCATCCCGGTGACCGAGGCGGATGGCAAGCTGGTCGGCATCCTCACCAACCGCGACGTGCGCTTCGCCGAGAATCCGAAGCAGCCGGTCAGCGAGCTGATGACGCATGAGAATCTCGCCACGGTATCGACCGGGGTTGGGCAGGAAGAGGCGCGCCGCTTGCTCCATTCCCGCCGGATCGAGAAGCTGCTGGTGGTGGACGACGCCTATCGCTGTGTCGGCCTGATCACGGTCAAGGATATCGAGAAGGCCGTCACCTATCCCGACGCGACCAAGGACGGCGCGGGTCGCTTGTGCGTCGCCGCCGCGACCACCGTGGGCGACAAGGGGTTCGAGCGGACCGAGGCGCTGGTCGATGCCGAGGTCGATCTGATCGTGATCGACACCGCGCACGGCCACAACAAGGACGTCGCGCGCGCGGTCGAGCGGGTGAAGAAGCTGTCGAACCGCGTCCAAGTCATCGCCGGCAACGTCGCGACGGGCGAAGCGACCAAGGCGCTGATCGGCGCGGGAGCGGATGGCGTGAAGGTCGGGATCGGCCCGGGGTCGATCTGCACCACCCGCGTCGTCGCGGGCGTGGGCGTGCCGCAGCTCACCGCCGTGATGGACAGCGCCAACGAAGCCGCCAAGTCGGGTGTGCCGGTGATCGCCGATGGCGGTCTGCGCACCTCGGGCGATCTCGCCAAGGCGCTGGCTGCGGGTGCTTCCACCTGCATGGTCGGCTCGCTGCTCGCGGGTACCGAGGAAGCTCCGGGCGAGACGTTCCTGTATCAGGGCCGCGCCTATAAATCGTACCGCGGCATGGGCAGCGTCGGCGCAATGGGCCGCGGCTCGGCCGACCGCTATTTCCAGGGCGACATCAAGGATCAGCTCAAGCTCGTCCCTGAGGGGATTGAGGGGCAGGTGGCGTTCAAGGGGCCGGCCAAGGACGTGATCCACCAGCTCGTCGGCGGTATCAAGGCGGCGATGGGCTATACCGGCGCGGCGACGATCCCGGACCTGCAGAAGAAGGGCCGCTTCGTCCGCATCACCGGCGCGGGCCTGCGCGAAAGCCATGTCCACGACGTGACGATCACGCGAGAGGCGCCCAACTACCCGACGCGCTGAACGCTGCCTTACTCTGGGCGGTTCAGCGCAGGGTCAGTCGCGGCACCGCATCTCGCCCCGCGCGTTGGCGCGAGTAGAGGGAGATGCGCGATGTTCGAGGTTACCAACCGCCGACGGTTGATCGCGGGAGCCGCGCTGCTGCCGGTCGCCGCGCTGGCGGGCTGCATGAGCGGCCCGGGCAGCTACGGGGTCGAGGAGGGCGTGCGCCGCCTGCTCACCTTGTCGAGCCAGCGCGCGTTCGATCGGCTGATCCGTCCCGGCGGCTTCTACGATGATCAGCTGACCCGGCTGACCATGCCCGATCGGCCGGGCGACCGGTCCGGCGCGGTGCTGGGTGCGATCCTGCGCACCAATGCGGTGCGCACCCGCATCGCGATCGCGCTCAACGATCTCGCCGTAGATGCCGCCGATCGCGCGACGCCGGTGGTGCTCGACGCGATCCATCGCATGACCTTCGCCGATGCGCTGGCGGTGCTGCGCGGCGGGCCGACTGCGGCGACCGACCTGCTGGCGCGTGAGACCGAGGGCGCGGTGATCGAGGCGATGTTCCCCGAATTCTCCGACGGGCTGCGCGGCGACGCATTCGAGATCCTGACCGCTGCGCTTGCCGCCGCGTCGGGCTTCGACCTTGCGGCACTCGCCCGCGACGTCTCGCGTCAGGCGGGGCGGGCGATCTTCTTCACGATCGGGCGCGAGGAGGCGGAAATCCGCCGCAACCCGCGCGCGACGCGCGATCCGGTGCTGATCGCGCTGCTGGGTGGCTAACGGGCCAGATAGTCGACAAGCTTGCGATAGTCTGGGTCGTCATAAGCGGCATAGGTGATGTCGCGAATCAGCTTCGTGCCGTTCGCGCCGTTGGTCAGGATGACGACCCCGAACTTCTTGTCGGGCACGAAGAAGGCCGCGCTGCGTTCGCCGTCATTGATCCCGGTATGGGTAATCACCGTGCCGCCCGGGAAATCCTCGACGAACCATCCCAGTCCCATGGCGATGCGGGGTGGGCAGATTGCCATTGGAAGACCGCCTTCGCCGCCGCAGAACTCGGGTCGGCGGTCCGGGGCGGTGGCGAAACGCTGCGCGGCGATCTCGGGTGAAAGCCTCCTGTCCTCCATCACCCCCGCCACGAACCGCGCATAGTCGCCGATGGTGGTGTGGACGCAGCATGCCGCCGAGAAGTCGAGCCGCAGCACTGGCCATAGTTCGCGACCCTGCCCGTCATGCGGATAGGCCGCGCGCGCCTTGTACGCGGGCGCGACGGTGAAATAGGTGTCGCGCATGCCCATCGGCGCCAGCACCAGCTGCCGGGTCAATTCCTCGAATCCGGTACCGGTCGCCCGCTCGGCATAGCGGGCGGCGTAGGTGTAGCCCTCACCGGCATAGCGAAAGCGCGCGCCGGGCTCCGCGCCGAATTGCAGCATATTGCCGGTTTGCGAACGCCAGTTGGGCAGGCCGGTTCGGTGAAGCAGCGCCATCCGCACTGTCAGTCTTCCCGCACGCGAGTCTCCGGCGATGTCGGGATCGGTATAGGCGGAGGCCATCGGTGCATCGAGGTCCAGCCGCTTCGCCGATGCCAGCCGCAACAGCGTTTCCGCGGCGATCGGCTTGGTGAGCGACGCGATGTTGAACAAGGTCCGCGTATCGGCGGGAACGCCACGCCGCTGCTCGCCATAGACCCGCGTCCACGCGACACGGCCGTTCGAGACATATCCTATTGCTGCACCCGGGACGCGATAGCGCTTGAGCAGCTGTGGGATGTTCGCGTCGAGCCAGGTTGGCAGTCGCTCGCCCTGAGCGGCCGGGGGCGGGGGCGTCGCTTCACCGCGCTTCGCGCGGGCGACCACGTTGCCGGCTTCCGCCACCGTCAGGCCAGTGTCGGAAATGGTGATGACCAGATCGCGCTCGACAGCGGCATAGCGTCCGTCTCCCGCCGGCTTGAGCGTGAAGGTGGAGGGACCTGACTGGAGGGTGAGCTTGCCGTCCGTTTGCACGACGACGATCCGTCCGCCGATATCGTCGATATAGGTGCCGGCGATATCCGCCGGCGGGGCTGTCTGGGTAGGAGAAGCGCTTGCCGATTGGGCGATCGCCGCAAGAAGGATCGCGGTTGGTCGGAACATGATCAGCCTCCGGGCGCATAGCTGTATTAGTAAAATAATACAGCTATGCGGACCTAGCGCAAGCATATGCGGCTTGTGCGGCTGTTATGATCGTGCGGAACGCAGAAGGGGCGCGGCTATTTGCCGCGCCCCTCGATGCAGGGTCGGAAGGGGTGAGGTGTTCGCGCCTCAGCCCCCGACTTCCCTGGCCAGCGCCTCGAGCAGTTCGCGGCAACCCTGTTCGCGCATCGTGCCGTCGTCATGGCCGTCGAGATAGGTGCCCTGTTCGGTCTGGACGAGCAGCGTGCCGCCGTCCTTCTCGACCAGCTCGATCGTGGTGAGCGATGCGGACATCGGCGCGCCTGCCATCGCCATGCGGTAGCAATAGACCAGCCGCTCGCCGGGCAGGATGTCCTGGTAGATGGTCTCGTTCAGGATCTCCGGCCCGCCCTGATAGGCGAAGCGCGAGCGCTCATGGCCGCCGATCTCGAAGGCGGGGGTGTATTCGAAGATTTCCCATCCCTCGCCCTCGATCAGCCAGCGGCGCTTGGAATCGGGATCGGCAAAGGCGTCGAACACGCGATTGGGAGTCGCATTGTAGAACCGCTCGATGCGGAAAGTACTGTGTACGGCGGGCTTGGTTGCAACATCGGTCACGACTTGTTTCCTTCTTCGTTGAGAAAGGCGGCCAGCCGGTCGAGCTTGCGCTCGGACGGAAGGCGCCGGGCTTCGATCCACAGGGCGAGCGCGTCCATCCCTTCCGGCTCCAGCCGGCAGATACGGGAACGCCCGACCTTTTCGCTTGCGATGATCCCTGCCGCCTCCAGCACCTGCAGATGCTGCATGACCGCCGCGAGCGACATGTCATAGGGCTTGGCTAGTTCCCCGACCGCAGCCGGGGCGTTGCTCAATCGCTCGATGATCGACCGGCGGGTCGGTTCGGCCAAAGCGCGAAGCAGGGTATCGACGTCTTGATACTTAAGCATGGACTTAACTAACGACTCGGGTGGACGATAGTCAAGTGAAAACTTAAGTGTTGGATCGGAGCCGCTTTCAACGGGTCCAGAGGAGGGGCTGCCGCCCGGCGTAAACCGGGCGGGGCCGCCTGGAAATTAGGTTTTCAGCGTCGTCATCTCGACCGGCTTGCCCTTGAGCGACGGGTTCGATGCGTTGGGCTTCGGGTCCTTCGTTGCCTTGGGCTTGCGAATCTCACGGTTCGATTTCTTCTGGCTTTTGGCCATTGTTCAGTTCCTCACGGCGATGATGCTTGTCTGTCTGATCGTGTCCGGCCTATTTCGGTTTCCTGTCCTTGCGTGCCGCATAGCGCGCGTCGCGAGCGGCCTTGCGGTCCGCGTCGCTAGGCGCGGCCGGTGTTTGCGCGGGGGCGGAAGCCACGGCGGCGTCAGCGCGTTTCGCGGCGGCCGCTTCCTCGCTGGCGAGGCGTCTGGTCTCTCGCTTCTCAGCCGCCGCCGTTTCGCGTGCGGTCGCCCGAGCAACGCGCGCCGCCTGTTCGGCGGCGTTCACGGGTGGCTTTGTCCGGAATTTTTCCAGCGCCGCGTTTTTCGCACGCGCGGCAAGGGCCGCGCGCTCCTGGAATCCGGGTTCCCGATACGCTGCCATGCGGTTCTACCGCCTGCTCATTCGGGTGGGGAGGCGGATCACGGTGCCTGTGATCACCTTTGCCCCATAGGCCTTGGCGACACGCGCGGTATCTTCCGCATTGTTCATCACGACACGCGTGCCGCCCGATTGCAGGATCTCGATCGCGCTGATCGGTATGTTGTGCTTCGCGCAGGTCGCGACGACATCGTCCTTTGACGCGTTGATGTTGAGTGCTCTGGACATGGTGTCTCCGTTCGCAAGAAATTAGGGGCGCCCTTTCGGGGCGCCCCTCGGTCGGTTTAAGCGGACTGGAGATTGACCGCGGACGTCTTGCCGCGGTTGTCGGTCTCGAGTTCGTAGGTGACGCGCTGATCTTTATCGAGCGTGCGCATCCCGGCACGTTCCACTGCCGAGATATGGACGAATGCGTCGCCACCGCCACCTTCCGGTGCGATGAAGCCGAAGCCCTTGTCAGGATTGAAGAATTTTACGGTTCCGGTGATCATGATTGGGGTTCCTTGTCCCATGGGGCGGGCATGCTCCAACAGCGGCGCATCCCGGCTACGGCGAGGCTAGAAAGGGACAAAGGGAGGAGCCAGGTCGGCCCAATATCCGTCGCAGGCGACGTCAGCGAGAGTTGTATAGCACGTAGTCGTGTTAAATAGAAATCGGATTGAGCGACGGAATTATATTTGAGAATTCGGCGGACATTTCCTGAAGTATCAAAAATGAAAACACTCGCGTTTCGTTCGAGTTCGATCGCATCAGGCTGAAATTGTTTCTGGCGATGAGGCGAAGTGGCGTCATCTCAGCCCAATCCGAGTTTGCAATCTTCGACTTTAGCAGGTGCCGGCCGCCAGCCTTTCTCCTTCCGCCGGAACGCTGCTGCGCCGCGCCCACAGCACCATGACCAGGCCGATCGCGGAGGTCGCGGCGCCTGCCAGCGATACCGCAGGATAGCCAAGGCCTCCCGCGATCACCGCGCCGCCCAGTGCCGCGCCGATCGCGTTGCCCAGGTTGAACGCGCCGATATTGACCGAAGAGGCGAGGTTGGGCGCGTCCGCGGCTGCGGTCATCACCCGCACCTGCAGCGGCGGCACCAGCGCGAAGCTCGCCACGCCCCACAGGAGTACGAGGACCGCAACCGGCGCATGGAACGGCATCAGCGCGGCGAACGCGACCAGCACCGCCGAGAGTGAGGCAAGGGTGATGATCAGCGTGCGGTCAACCGATTTGTCGGCGAACTTGCCGCCCAGCCAGTTGCCGACGGTCAGCCCGACGCCATAGACCACCAGCATCGCCGTCACGAACCCCAGCGAGGCGTGGGTCTGGGTCTGCAGGATCGGCGTGATGTAGGTGAACACCGTAAACATCGCGCTCGACCCGATCACGGTGAGGCCGAGCGCCGCGAGCACCGGCTTGCGCGCCAGCACGCGCAGTTCGTCGGCGACATTGCCGCCTTCGGGTGCTGGCATGGCAGGCAGGGTGAAGCGCAGTGCCGTCATCGTCACCACGCCCAGCCCGGCGATCGCCCAGAAGGACGCGCGCCAGCCGAGATGCTCGCCCGCCCAGGTCGAGAGTGGTACGCCAACGATGATCGCCACCGTCAGCCCCATGAACATCGCCGCGACCGCGCCGGCCTTGCGGTCGGGCGCGACCACGCTTGCCGCGACGATCGATCCGACCCCGAAGAACGCGCCATGGTTGAGCGAGGTGAGCACGCGGGCGGCGAGGAGCGTCCAATATCCGTCGGCAATGGCGGACAGCAGGTTGCCGAGCGTGAAGATCGCGGCGAGCCCGATCAGCAGGGTCCGCCGCGGCACGCGCCCGGTGGTCAGCGTCATCAGCGGCGCGCCGATCAGCACGCCCAGCGCATAGGCGCTGACCAGCAGCCCCGCGGCGGGGATCGAAGCGCCCAGATCATTGGCGATCACGGGCAGCAGGCCCATCGGCGCGAACTCGGTCACGCCGATGCCGAAGGCGCCCGTGGCAAGCGCGAGTAAGGGAGGGTTGATCTTCATTGGAATTGCTCCGGGTCAGACCAGCGGCGGATTGAGGCGGGCGAAGCCCTCCTGCTGCCGATAGGGGGTGTGGGGATAGGGCGGCAGTACGTCGCTCGCAGCATCGAGTGCGGCGACCTGCTCTGCGGTCAGCGACCAGCCGACCGCGCCGAGATTCTGCCGCAACTGTTCCTCGTTGCGCGCGCCGATGATGACCGACGAGACGGTCGGGCGCTGAAGCAGCCAGTTGATCGCGACCTGCGGCACGGTCTTGCCTGTTTCCTGCGCCGCGGCTTCCAGTGCGTCGATCACCTTATAGAGATGGTCCTCGGTCACCGGCGGTGCGAACTGCTCCGTATCATGCAGGCGGCTACCTTCGGGCGCCGGGCGATCGCGGCCGATCTTGCCGGTCAGGCGGCCCCAGCCGAGCGGACTCCACACCAGCGCGCCCACGCCCTGATCGGCGGCGAGCGGCATCAGATCCGCCTCATAGGCGCGGCCGATCAGCGAATAATAGACCTGATGCGCCACGAAGCGCGGCCAGCCGTGTCGGTCCGATGCGGCCAGCGCCTTCATCAGCTGCCAGCCGGGATAGTTGGAGACGCCGGTGTGGCGGAGCTTACCCTGCGCGACCAGCGTGTCGAGCGTTGCCAGCAGTTCTTCGACCGGCGTGTGCGCGTCGAGGGCGTGGAGCTGGAGGATGTCGATGTAGTCGGTGCCCAGCCGTTTGAGCGACGCATCGACGGCTGCGATTAGCCGCGACCGCGACGCGCCCCAGTCGGCGGGGCCGTCGCCCATCGGCAGGCCGGTCTTGGTCGAGATCAGCACCTGATCCCGCCGCCCCTTGATTGCTTCCGCCAGCACCTCCTCGGAAGCGCCGTTCGAATAGACATCGGCGGTGTCGAACAGATTGACCCCGGCTTCGAGGCAGACGTCGATCAGCCGTCGGGCCTCGGCCGCGTCGCTGGTTCCCCAGGCGCTGAACAAGGGGCCGGTGCCGCCGAAGGTGCCGGTGCCGAAGCTCAGTACCGGTACGCGCAGGCCCGAAGCTCCCAATTGCCGATATTCCATCATGCACTCCCTGATACGTGTTCGACGCACAGATGGACGGCAGGGGCTCGAGCTTGTAGGGCAAGGGAAAGCGAAGGATTTTTGCATTGGATGCAAAGATGGAGAGTGGCGCCGACCGCGCCCGATCATTGGAGGTGTTCGCCGCCGTTGCCGCGCAAGGCAGCTTCTCGGCCGCCGGGCGCCTGCTCGGCCTCACGCCGTCGGCGGTCAGCCGCACCGTGGATCGGATCGAGGCGCGGCTCGGCGTACGCCTGCTACTGCGCACCACCCGTGCCCTGACCCTGACGGCTGAGGGGCAGGCCTATCTCGGCGCGGCACGCCGCATCCTCACCGATCTCGACGATGCCGAGCAGGCGATCGCCGATCAGGGTGCCCCGCGCGGGCGCCTGCGAGTCAGCGCTGCGCTGTCGCACGGACGGTTGTGCATCGTCCCGCTGCTCGGCGAGTTCGGCTGCCTCTACCCGCACATCCTTGTCGATATCAGCCTGAGCGATTCGATCGTCGATGTCGCGGCGGGCCAGGCGGATGTCGCGATCCGCTTCGGCCCGCTCGCCGACAGCGGCCTTACCGCACGCAAGCTCGGCGAGAATGGCCGGGTGATCGTGGCGTCACCCGGCTATCTGGCGCGTCACGGCACTCCGCGCGTGCCCACCGACCTGCACGATCACAATTGCCTCAACTTCAACTTCCGTCGTGCTGAGCCAGTCTGGCCCTTCCGGTGCGAGGGCCGCGACGACGCACTCACCGTGAGCGGTAGTATCGAAGCGAATAATGGCGAGACGCTGGGGCAGCTTGCCGCCGCCGGGGTTGGTATCACCCGTGTCGGCGCGTTCAGCGTCGCGGATGAACTGGCCGACGGTCGCCTCGTCCCGATCCTTGAGGAATATAATCCTGGCGATATCGAGGTGATCCATGCCGTCTTCGTCGGCGGCGCCAACACGCCGGCTCGGGTACGCGTCTTTGTCGATTTTCTTGCGGAACGGTTGCGCTGAGTCCGACATGTTTTAGTCGTATTGCCATCCTAGCCACGCTCCGTCCGCGCCGTTTCTGTCTCCCGAGGTTCATTGTCCCAGCCGGATTCTCCCGCACCCTCAAGCCTTGATCGTTTGCGCGGCCGGTTCGGCACGCGCACGCGTGGCTTTGTGCTCGCATTGCTGGTCGAGCTTCTGGTCGTGCTGATGATCTTCACATTGGCACCGGACATTGTCGGCCGTGAGGACGGCGATGCGGGCATGACGGTGTTCGGCGTGACGCCCGAACCCGAGCCGGAAGCCGAAGCCGAGGAAAAGCCCGCGCCCAGTGCAGCCCCGAACCCCGCGCGGGTTCATCCTGCGGAAACCCAGCCCGATCCGTCGCCGGAGCCGCCCGTCCCACAACCCCAGCCCCAGCCTTCGCCGCCGGTTCTGCTCAACATTCCGCTGGGCCGGATGCCGGATATCGCGACGCTTCCCCGGCAGCCCGCTGCGCCGGCGCCGGCGCGTCGGGCGGCGGGGCCGCCCAACCTTGCCAGCCTGCCCGGCGATACACCTCGGGTGGAGGGGAGAGGGCCGCGCGGCGAGCCACTCTATGCCGCCGCCTGGTATCGCGAACCCTATGACAGCGAGCTTAGCGGCTATCTCTCCACCGCGACCGGGCCGGGCTGGGGATTGATCGCCTGCCGTACCGTGCCCGATTTCCGCGTCGAGGATTGCATCAAGCTCGACGAATATCCGGAAGGGTCGAATATCGCCCGCGCGGTGCTGGCTGCCGCCTGGCAGTTTCGTGTGCGCCCCCCGCGCCTTGGCGGCCAGTCCAAGGTCGGCGAGTGGGTTCGGATCCGGATCGACTATGGGATCAAGCGGCAGACTCCGCCCTGACGGCGCGCGCGGAGAGCGTTGCCCGGACCGCCACCGCCGCCACGGCCAGCGCCGCGATTGCTTCCAGCGCCGGGAAGGCGAAGGGCAGGGCGATCACCGCCACGGCGAACACCGGCAACACCCATCGCGCGGCCCCGTGCAGCTCGAACCGGTCGCGCACCAGCCATAGCGCCAGGAAATAGATACCCAGCGGGATCGCCACCGCCAGATCGCCGGCACGAATCCCGATCTTCGAATGGCCGGTCAGGATCTCGACCAGCACGGCGAAGCCCGCTCCTACCGCCGCGCCCGATGCGAAGACAAGCATATGGCCATAGCCCCATTGCAGCGCGCGGCTGAGCTTGGTGCTCGACAGCTGCTCCTCACGAGAGAAATAGAGCCACCACATCGCAAAGGTGATGACGAGTGCGGACATGGCGGTGTGCACCAGTCGCACGTCGAAGCTGCCATCCCAGGCCTTTTCGAGCGCCAGCGTCGCCGCCAGCAGCACCTCGCCCAACACGATGATCGTCAGCAGGCCATAGCGCTCGACGATATGATGCCGGTGCCACGGCGTCATATTCGCGCGCTCGGCAAAGGCGGGGACGGCCAGCTCGATGACCCAGCCGAGCAGGATCAACGCAACGAAGGTCGGTGAATGCGGATCGCCCAGGAAATAGAGCGCGATCCAATAGGCCTGGGCGATCGCGATTCCCCCGGCATAGCGCAACGCGCAGACGCGCCGCTCGGGATCGTGCCGCGCCGCGCGCAGCCACAGCGCGATCATCGCCACCCGCATAATCGCATAGCCCGCCACGACCAGACTGATGTCGAGATGGGCGGAGAAGCGTTCGATGCCTGCTGCGATCAGCAGCGCGCCGCCCATGATCACCATCGTCAGCAGCCGGGTCGGCGCATCGTCATTGTCATAGGCGGAGGCGAACCACGTGAAGTTCATCCACGCCCACCAGATCGCAAAGAAGGTGAACAGGTAGCGGACGACGCCTTCGGGCGCGTGGTCCGCGGCGATGCCATGGTGCAGCGACGCAGCGGCGGCGGCGATGGCGATCACCGTGACCAGATCGAACAGCAGTTCCAGCGGGGTCGCCGCGCGGTGCGGTTCGTGCGGATCGCGCGGCGCCATCGGCCGGATCGCTTTGTGTTTCATGCTTCCCCCTTCCAATGTTGGAACCCATCTGCTTTGCCGTTCCGGCAATGCCTTCCGGATTCCCCCTGCCGATGCCTCAGACCCCGAGCATCATCGCTGCCGTAAAAACACGCGTGTTGTGTCAACTTTGTCAACCGACCCGTCACCCGGATCGGCGGGCATGACGCCCGCCGCGCGGACTCAGGCGGCGATCGAGCTGCTCGACCAGGTGATCGTCGCAGCGCGCGACGGCGGCGCATCGGCGGATGTGCTGATCCAGCGCGGGTTTGCGGCACGGCGCTATGCCGGGTCGAAGGACCGCCGCGCGATCCGTGGGCTGATCTACGACGCGATCCGCCTCTGCGGCGAGCGACCCGAGAGCGGGCGCGCGGCGCTGCTGGCACTCGCGGCGCGTGACGCCGAACTGGCTGCAACGTTCGACGGCTCCTCCTACGGTCCGGCGCCGATTGGTGCGAATGAGGCCGCGGCACGCGCCGGCGTCGCGCCGGCATGGCTCATGGATGCGCTTGCCGCCTCGGGCATTGGTGCGGATCAAGCCACGGCGCTGCTCGACCGCGCCTCGCTCGACCTGCGCGTCAACACGCTCAAGGCCAGCGTGGCCCAGGTCCGTGCGACGTTACCAGAGGCGGTACCGGTGGATGGCGTGGATGCCGCCCTTCGCCTTCCGCCCGATACCCCGGTCGAGAAGACTGGGCCCTATATCGATGGCTGGATCGAAGTGCAGGACGCGGGCAGTCAGATCGTAACTCTCGCTGCGGGCGTTCAGTCCGGAATGCGGGTGGTCGACCTATGCGCGGGCGGTGGCGGCAAGACGCTGGCACTCGCCGCCGCGATGGAGAACCGCGGTGAGCTTCTCGCCAGCGACACCGATCGGCCCCGCCTGTCCCGGCTGATGCCACGGGCAGAGCGGGCGGGTGTATCGATCGTCGAGACGCGATTACTCAATCCCGGTCATGAGGCTGAACCCCTCGCCGACTGGGCGGGTACGGCAGACACGGTGCTGATCGACGCCCCCTGCTCGGGCACTGGCACTTGGCGGCGCAACCCGGAGGCGCGCTGGCGGCTGACTCCTGCACGGCTCGCCAAACTGGTCGAGACGCAGGCCCGCCTGCTCGATGTCGGCGCCGCGCTGGTCAAGCCGGGCGGTGTGCTGATCCACATCGTGTGCTCGCTGCTCGATGCCGAAGGGGCTGGTCAGGTTAAAGCCTTTCTTGAGCGCAATCCCGACTGGACCGCCGCGCCGCTTGCGCTTCCGCTCGGGACCCCGCATGGGTCCGGAATGCGCCTGACCCCGCTGTCCCATTCGACCGACGGCTTTTTTGTCGCGAAGCTGCTGCGCGCATGATAGCCCTGCGGTTTCCACGTCCGGAGTCCCTGATGCGTATCACCTTGGTGTCCGCCGCCGCCGCACTCGCGCTGCTGAGCGTCTCGACCTCGCTCTACGGCCAGCGCGCCGACGACCAGATCGACGCGCGCTCGGTGGCGCTCCTTGAGCGTGGCAAGGTAGCGAAGGCGGCCGGAAACTTCGAGGGCGCCAACGACCTCATCGAAAGCGCGCTCGCGGTCGATCCGCGCAATCGCCAGGCCTTTATCGTGCTGGCGGAAATCGCACGGACACAAGGCCTGCCGGGCAAGGCAATCCGCTTCTATCGCGAGGCGTTGACGCTGGAGCCGAACGACGTCGTCGCGCTGCGCGGGCAGGGCGAGGCGATGGTGCAGAAGGGCGCCATGGAGCGGGCCAAGGAGAATCTGGCGCGCGTGAAGACGCTGTGCGGCAACAGCTGCGCCGATGCGAACCAGCTTGCTGCCGCGATCGCCAAGGGGCCGCCCGCGACGGTCACCGCACAGGCGGTTCCGCCCGCGGCTGAAGCAAAGAAGAATTAGGCCGAAAGCGCCCGCGCCAGTGCGACGAACTCGTCGACGCTGACCGTTTCCGCACGACGCGTGGGATCGATCCCCAGGGCTTCGGCAGCCTCAACCGAACCTGGGACCGCTTTCAGGCTCTGCCGCAGCATCTTGCGCCGCTGCCCGAACGCTGCCGCGGTCAGCTTCTCGAGCACCGCGAGCTTGACGCCCGGTGGCTCGTCGCCTGGTACGATATGTACGACCGCCGACATCACCTTGGGCGGCGGGGTGAAGGCGGAGCGATGGACCGGCATCGCGATCCTTGCGCTGCTTCGCCACTGTGCAAGCACCGCCAGTCGCCCATAGGCGCCGGTGCCGGGCGCAGCGACGATCCGCTCTGCGACCTCCTTCTGGAACATCAGCGTCAGGCTCGCCCACCACGGCTTCCAGCGTGCCGACAGCCAGCCGACGGTTAGCGCGGTTCCGACATTATAGGGCAGGTTCGATGCGATATGCGGCTTCCCCGCGAACAGCGCCGGGGCATCCACCTCCAGCGCGTCCCCCTCGATCACGCAAAGCTTGCCCGGAAACGCGTCGCCCAGTTCAGCCAGTGCCGGGATACAGCGCCGATCGCGCTCAACCGCCGTCACCTTCGCGCCGGCTTGCAGCAGCGCGCGCGTGAGGCCGCCCGGGCCGGGGCCGACTTCGAACACTTCCTGCCCATTCAGGTCGCCCGGCACTCGTGCGATCCGGTCGAGCAGCTGGGAATCGAACAGGAAATTCTGCCCCAGCGCCTTGCTAGCGCTCAGCCCATGGTTGCGGATGACTTCACGAAGCGGGGGAAGTGGGGTCACGCGGTCACTTCTGTCAGGGTGATCAATGCGCGTTTCTCGGCGGCCTGGCCCGCCATGCGGATCGCGGCGATCATCGCACCCGGTTCAGCTTGATCCCGCCCGGCGATGCCGAACGCGGTTCCATGATCGGGGGAGGTGCGCACAATCGGCAGTCCCAGCGTCATGTTCACTCCCTCGTCGAAATGCAGCGTCTTGAGCGCGACCAGCGCCTGGTCGTGATAGGCGCAGATCGCGGCATCGTAGGTCGCTCGGGCGCGGGCATGGAACATCGTGTCGGCGGCCAGTGGTCCAACCGCGTCGATCCCCTCGGCCTGCAGCAGGCGGATCGCGGGTTCGATGATATCGATCTCCTCGCGTCCGATCGCACCGCCCTCTCCAGCATGGGGGTTGAGGCCGGCAAAGGCCAGCCGCGGTGCCTCGATCCCGAAATTGCGGGTCAGTCCGCGCGCCGTGGCTCGCGCCTTGGCGACGATCAACTCGATCGAAATCGCCTGCGGTACGGCGGCAAGCGGGATATGCGTCGTTACGGGCACCACGCGCAGCGTCGGCCCGGCGAGCATCATCACTGTATTCTGCGGCGCGATTCCGCAGCGTTCACTGACAAACTCGGTCTGACCCGGATGGGTGAAACCGATGCGATAGAGCTGCGCCTTGGAAACCGGACCGGTCACCAGCGCCCCGGCTGCACCCGATCGTGTGAGGCCGGTCGCCAGCTCAAGGCTGTCGAGCGCGCAACGGGCGCCGGCATCGTCGGGCAGGCCCGGGGTGATCTCGCCTGAGCTCGTGACGGCAAGTACCGGCAAGGCATCTGCGAATACGCCGCGCGCTTCGTCGGGATAAGCAATTGTCGCGACCGGGCCGTCCCACACCGCTGCGATCGCACGAGGGTCACCGACCGCGAAGAACACCGGAAGCGCCTGCAACTCGCGGTCCCGCCAGGTCTTGGCGACGATCTCCGGTCCGATCCCGGCAGGGTCGCCCAAGGCAACTGCAAGGGGGCGGACCGGAGCGCTCACAACTCAGCGATAATCGATAATGGCGTCGCGGCGCAGATCGCGAAGATAGCGCTGGGCGCGAAGGTTGGTACGCTGTTCCTCGATCCCTTCACGGATCTGCTCGGGGCTGGGTAGGGCAGCAGTCTTGGGGTCGTCGCGGCCGCACAGCACCAACGCACGTACGCCTTCCTCGGGCGAGCCGAAAGGTGGGGTCGCCTCTCCAACCTGAAGCTTGAGAACGATGTCCTGCAACTGCGGCGGTAGATCGCGCGCGCGAACTGCGTCATTGTCGACGACCTCGGCACCCAGCGTTTCAGCGGCCTTGCCGACCGCGCCGCAGCCTGCGGTCGATTTCAGCACCGTGGCGAACTCGGCAGCCTTGCCCTGTGCCTGTGCCTGAGTTGTACCCGCCGGGAATTTGACGGTCAGCTGACGCAGGCTCAGCTTCGCGTCACGCGGATCGGCCATTAGCACCTGGCGCTTGTCGACCAGATAGAGGACCGAAAAACCGCCCGGCACTTCGATCGGGCCGGCGACTTGGCCGACCTGCATCTGCTGCGCTGCCTGTGCGAGCTGGGGTGGAAGCATCGCAGCGCGTACCCAGCCAAGATCGCCGCCCTGCGCACGCGTCGTCGCTTCGGAAAAGCGTGCGAAATACTCAAACGGGCGACCCTGCTGCATCTGCTGGATCATCTGCTGCATCGCCTGGAACACTTCGCCCTGCCGCTCGGGCGTGGCGGAGATGTATATTTCGCGAAGCTGGAACTCGTCGGTCCCCTTTGATTCCTCAAGGCGGACGATGATGTTCTTCACTTCTTCGTCGCCGACGTTGATGAAGGCGCCGATTTTGCGCGCGATGACGCGCTGCCAGGCGATTTCACCCTCGATCTGACGCTTGAAGGAGCGCTCCGACGATCCGATTTGGCGCAGCCATGCGCGCATCTGGTCAGGTGTGCGTTGGTAGCGGCTCGAGATCGACGCGAAGCTGCGGTCGATCTGATCCGCTCCGATCGTGATGTCGTTCGCCTTCGCTTCCTGAATCTGGATCGTCTCATCCGTCAGCAGGCGAAGCACCTGAAGACGGAGCCGATCCTGTTCCTCGGGTGACAGATTGAGCTGATTGAGCGCGACGAACAGCGCGAAACGCTGATCGATATCGGTGCGGGTGATGACATAGCCGTTCACCAACGCCGTCGGTTTGCGGACATTGGGATCGACCTTGCCCAGAAGCTGGACTTCCTTGGGTAGGTCCAGATTGGCGGCGCTGGACGGGGCTTCGTCCGCGGCCGGAGGCGGCGGAGCCGTCGGCGCGGTCTGCGCGGCGATCGCGGCGCTACCGGCAACGCCAATGATCAGAGCTGCCGAACGACAGAAATGTACGACCTTGGAAGTCATCTTCACCTGTACCTGAAACCCGTTCCCATTCGAGGGAATGCGGCGTTTAATCGCCAATTGTGCCTGAACTGGGGCTTACATGTTTTTGTTGGCGGCACCAGCCCGCTCCCACACCCGGTCACCCAGCGGGTGCATCATTTTGGGGGCCGAGTAGGGGAGCGGGCTGGTGCCGAGCCGGAACCTAGCGCCCCAAATTCTTGAGCGCCAGCGTGAACAGATAGCTGTTGCCGCGACGCGCATCGCCGGTGGTCTGGTAATCGCGCTTCCAGGTGACACCGATGCGCAGACAGTCATCCTCATATTCGACCCCGAGGCGATGGCGAACTGGTTCGAACCCGTCGGAGAGCGAGGAGGAATCCTCTTCGGCGTTGGTTAGATCGATCACCGCCGATCCGAACACCGACCAGAAGCGCGAGACCTTCACACGCGCGCCAACCCGCGCTTCCTCGCGATCCTGCAGATCCTCAAGCGCGAAATCGACATTTCGGTTGAGTCGCAGATAGCCGATCGTCGCGAAGGTTTCCCGTGAGCCGATCGTGGCGTCGATCTCGTTACGGCGGATAGCGATATTGTCCTTGTCGAGCCGGTAGCGGTGCGTGAAGGTCAGGAAATCCTTGTAGCGGACCACCGTTCGCCCGACGATGTCGGACAGTCGATCGTTCAACCCGGTGCCGTCAGGCAAGATCGTCGGGCGGGAATCGAGCCGGTAGCTCTGGCCGATATTGGCTTCGATCGAGATGCCTGGCAGGTACAGCGCGTAGTCGAGGCCGAACGTGAAACGCGTCGAATCCTCGAACCGGTCGTAGCCGGGGAAGCGATTGAGCGCGAACAGGTTCGAATCCTCGAGATCGACCGAGCGTGCATCCTCGTTCGGGATATCGAAATTCTGGATTCTGGGTGCCGCAACGACTTGAAAGCGCGGGGTGATCCGCTGAACGCCACCGAAAGCCTCACCGATCAACGGCCATTTCATGTCGAGGGCGAGCGCGCCGATCGCCCGACCGCGAAACCCTTCCAGCCCGCGATAGCTGATCTGGCTGGTCGAGGCGACGTCCGTGGTATTGTACAGGTCACCGCGGCCATAGGCGGTTAGGGTCACCTCCTGCCCCCAGGCGGTTAGTTTGCGCAGATCGTAGCGCAGCGAAGCGAAGGCGCGCTGCGTATCCTGCCCGCTTGTCCGGCTGATCGCGAGGCTGTTGAGCTGAAGCTCGAACCGCCCGCCTTCGACCAGCGACTGGCCAAAGCGCAGGCGATAGTCGATCTCGGGTAACGCGATCGGCTGCAGGCCCTGACTTTCGCTGGGCCGCAGCGTCTGGACGGCCCAGCCGTTGATGGTCAGCAGCGAGTTCCGGTCGATCCGCTCGATCCGCAGGCTGTTGCGCAGCCGGTCGTCGCTCGAGATGTCGTAACGCCGCAGGAAGGTGCGGTCGCTCGCCACACGAACCGTACCGCTTACGCTCCAATTGGGGTCGAGCTGGAACCGGCCCGCCGCATCGAGATAGCCGCGAAACGCACGCTCGCTTGAAGTCGAGGGTGTCGGCGAGACGCCGTCGTCACTGCGCCGGCTGTAGGTGCCGTAGCCGGTGACACGGAACGCTCCGTTGCCGGTGAGCTGGCGATATTCGGCCTGCAGCATCGGCAGCGCGCGGGTGAAGATATGCGGCGTGACGGTGACGTCACGGTTGGGAGCGAGGGTAAAATAATAGGGCAGGGCGACTTCGAACCCGTTCACCGCGTCAAGGCGGATGGCGGGAGCCAATAGGCCGCTGGCATTGCCGGCACCGATCGAATGCGAAAAGGCCGGCAATGGCAGCGATGCGAACCCGAAGAGCGATACGCGAGCGTCCTTGTAGCGCATCCGCTTCTTGGCCGGGTCATAGACCACGCGCACCGCGGTGATCTTCCACGACGGCTCCTTGGGGCAATTACCCGTATCGACCACCGCACATGGGGTGTAAGCCGCGTGCTCGACGTTGATAACGCCATTGGCATCGCGTGTTCCGCGTTCCGCCGCCAGTCGCCCGCCCTGTTCGAGCACGACAAGCATATTGTCGATCGCGCCGTCCTTGAGCGAATCGGTCAGCTCGATCTTGTCGCCATAGGCGGTGTCGCCTTCGGGATTGGTGACGGCGATGCTGCCGGTCGCGACCACCTGACCGGTCTTGCGATTCCAGACCACCTTGTCGGCGCGCAGGCGGTTGCCGTCGCGGAACAATCGCACATCGCCGCTGACGCTAACGACGTCGCCCTCCGAATCATATTCGGCGAGGTCGGCGGAGAATTGCATCTGATCGGGATCGTCAGGCAGCGGCGTGCTGGACGGCGGCGGCGGGTCCACCGGCCGGTCCTGCAGATTCTGCGCCGTGGCCGTAGCGGGCACGAGGCAGAGCGCGAACGGCAGAATCCCAGCGAGAAGCAGAGCCTTGCGCGTCACCTTTGAACCAACCCCTTCAACCCGGTGCTTCTCGTTACCACCTTCGGCCCTATCGCACCCTGAGCATCGCTTCGCAATCGCCGGGCTTTGCCGTTCGCCGCGCACTGGCCTAGAGAGGCCTCAAAATGACAACAACACGATCCACAGGAACAGGAAGCTTCATGCGCGTAACATTTTCCGCCGCCCGTCCAGCCGATGCGGGCGTGATCGTCCTGCCTGTCGAGAAGGACGGACTCGACCGCGTTCCGGCCGGGGTTCTGGACGACGCGACGCTGGCGCTCGCGCGCGGTGCGGCCAAGGCGGGCCGGTTCGAGGGCGAGGCGGGTTCGATCGTCGAGATCTTCGTATCCGCGACCGATGGCGCGAACCGAATCCTGCTGCTTGGCGTCGGCGCGGGGAATGAGGCGGATTACGAGCGCGCGGGCGGCGCCCTCACCGCGCGTTTCCTTACTTCTGGCGTCACGACGATCACCGTCGACTTCGCCAGCCTGGGCGGTGCGCCGTCCGCACGCGCGGCAGCGCGTCTCGCGTCGGCTGCGGTGCAGCGCGCCTGGCGCCACGACGTGTATCGCACGCGCCTGACCGAGAAGCAGAAGCCGACGCTCGAAGCCATCGTGCTGGTCGGCGCGGCGGAGGGCATCGAAGGCGCGTGGAAGGATCAGGCGGCCATCATCGACGGGCTCAACCTGACCCGCGGCCTCGTCTCCGATCCGCCCAACATCGTCTATCCGGCAAGCTTCGTGGAACGCTGCCGCCATCTGGCCGATCTGGGCATCGAGATCGAGGTGCTCGACACCGACGCAATGGCGAAGCTGGGCATGGGTGCGCTGCTGGGCGTCGCGCAGGGTTCGGTCCGCGAAGGCCGGCTGCTGGCGATGCGCTGGAACGGCAAGGGTTCGGGCGACATCGACCTCGCGCTGGTCGGCAAGGGTGTGACCTTCGATACCGGCGGCATCTCGATCAAGCCCGCCGCGGGCATGGAGGACATGAAGTGGGATATGGGCGGCGCCGGAGCCGTCGTGGGTGCGATGAAGGCGCTCGCCACCCGCAAGGCCAAGGCGAACGTCATCGGCGTGTGCGCGCTGGCCGAGAATATGCCCGACGGCAATGCTCAGCGCCCCGGCGACGTCGTCACATCGATGTCGGGCCAGACGATCGAGGTCATCAACACCGACGCCGAAGGCCGTCTGGTGCTCTGCGACGCGATCACCTGGGTCCAGCAGGTCCACAAACCCAAGACCATCGTCGACCTGGCGACGCTGACCGGCGCGATGATCATCAGCCTGGGCAGCGAGCATGGCGGCCTGTTCGCCAATGATGATGGCCTAGCCGACGAGTTGCTCGCCGCAGGCCGCGCGACGGGTGATCTGCTGTGGCGTTTCCCGTTGGGCGATGCGTACAACAAGCTGATCGACAGCCCGATCGCCGACATGAAGAATGTCGGTCCGCGCGGCGCCGGATCGATCACCGCGGCGCAGTTCATCCAGCGCTTCGTTGATGAGGGCGTGCGCTGGGCGCATCTCGACATCGCGGGAATGGTCTGGGCGGACAAGCCCGGCAGCACCTATGACAAGGGCGCGACCGGCTACGGCGTGCGCCTGCTCGACCGCTTCGTTCGCGACAATTTCGAGGGCTGAGACGCGCTTCGGTCCGCCGTCCCGTGATTGCACGGAACGGTGGGCCGGACGTTGACGGACGCGACCGCATCGATACTCTCCGGAGGCTGGCCTTTGCCGGCATTTGCTAGAGGGGAAGTCAGATGACGGTTTTGCAGATCAGTGCCGCCGTGTTGTTGATTGCACTCACGCCCGCAGCGATGCCCACTGGTCGGGCCGGGCCCGATCAGAGCCTGTGCCAGACCAATTGCGCCGGGAACTCGCTGTGCGAATTCTGGCAGGATATGCTGTGCAGATGATACCCGCCGCCCGCCGGCGCTGGAGGTAAGGTTGCAGGTCGATTTCTACCATCTCACCGTGACGCCGCTGGAGCGGGCGCTCCCCGGCATCGCGGTGAAGGTGGTGGAGAGCGGCCAGCGGCTGCTGATCGTCTCCGCCGACGAACATCAACGCCAGCGGATCGACGGATCGCTGTGGACCTGGCAGGTCGAAAGCTTCCTGCCCCATGCCCAGGCCGGGGCGGGTGACGATAGCGTCCAGCCGGTGCTGATCACGGGCGAGGTGGCGCCGGCCAACGGCGCGCGCTTCGTCGCGCTGATCGACGGCGAATGGCGTGACGCTGCGCTGGAGTTCGACCGGGCGTTCCACTTCTTTGACGGTGACAAGATCGTCGAGGCGCGCGCGGCGTGGAAGGGGCTTGCGGACCGCGAAGGCGTGGAGCGGCGCTACTGGAAGCAGGACGAGAATGGGCGCTGGGGGCAGGCGGCCTAAGCAGGGCTATACTCGCTAGCTTCGCTTCAATAGCCGGCCAGTGCTATCGCTATCAGCATCGCGACAAGACCGCCGCTGAATATCGTGATCAGCCAGTAGAGTGGCGGATTCTCGTCCCGATCGACGCCATCGGCGCGCCTGCCGAACAGGTTGAGCAAGAACACGACAACGCCAAACGCAACCAGAAACCAAGTCGAGTTCATATCAGGGCAGCAATATCGAGACATTCGCGATGTGTCAGGGGCGTCGCGCGATGGGGCATTCCGAATTTCACTCCCCCTTGCCACCACCGTCTTGCCCGACTAGAGCGCCGCGCAATCCCCACCCCTAATGACAGGAGCCGCACGGCCATGGCCGCGAACCGGACCTTTTCGATCATCAAGCCCGATGCCACCCGCCGCAACCTGACCGGCGCGGTCACCAAGATGCTGGAGGAAGCTGGCCTGCGCGTCGTCGCTTCCAAGCGCATCCAGATGAGCCGCGAGCAGGCCGAGGGTTTCTACGGCGTTCACCGCGAGCGTCCCTTCTTCAACGACCTGGTCGAGTTCATGATCTCGGGCCCGGTGGTCGTGCAGGTGCTGGAAGGCGAGAACGCCGTGCAGCGCAACCGCGACATCATGGGCGCGACCAACCCGGCCAATGCCGATGCAGGTACGATCCGCAAGGAGCTGGCCGAATCGATCGAGGCGAACTCGGTCCATGGTTCGGACTCGGACGAGAATGCGGCGATCGAAATCGCGTTCTTCTTCAAGCCGGAAGAAATCGTCGGCTGATTTCGGGCTTCGGCCTGAAGGACAAGGACAGGCCTCTCCCCTTGCGGGAGGGGCCTTTCTTTTTGCCTCAGGCAGGCGGCTGAAGGCGAGCCAGCTCCTGCGCCCACAGCGCGTCGATGCGCGCCTGATCGCCGCCGCGCTCGCGGATTCGAGCCGCCTCGATGCGCAGTTCGCGGCCCGCGAGCATCCGGCCGTTTGTGCGCCATACCAGTTCGACGATCGCGTGGTCGCGCTTGGTCGCGTCGCCCGCGCGATAGCTGACCGTCACCAGCACCGGCAGTCGCCCTTCGCGCTCGTCCGCGCCCTTGTCGGTCGCTGCGAGTACCGCGCCGCTGAACCAGCTCGATTCGATACGGGGCAGGACTGGCGCCTGCGTGCCGACATCCAATGTCTTGGGGAAGGCGACCGTGGTGTCGAGAATTTCGTGGGCGGGATCGCTCAGCATGATCTGCTTACCGCCCTCGTTTACAGTAGCGCGCAGGTCTAGTCGCGTTTCGGCAGCTGCGGCCTTGCTCGCCGCACTCGCCTTCTGATCCGCCTCGTCGCGCTTGTCGGCCCAGCTCACCCAAAGCGACACGCCGGCGATGATCACGCCCGCGACCGCTACCAGCTCGCCGATGGTGAGCCAACGACGGCGGATCGCGCGGGCCTCGGCCTTTTCCGCAGGAGTCTCGTTCATGTCCCGCTGCATATCGCCGGGGGCGGGCGGAGTCACCGTCGCGGCAGCGAAATGATGGCGGAAAGTCCGCCGCCCTCACGGTTGGCGAGCGCGATGTCGCCGCCCGCCTCGCGCACGATCGCGCGAGCGAGGGTAAGGCCGAGGCCGACCCCGCCCGTGGTACGGTTGCGCGAGGGATCGAGCCGGGTGAAGGGATCGAACACCGCCGCGATCTGGTCGGGGGGAATACCGGGTCCGCGATCGGCGACCTCGATTCTGATCGCGTCCACATCGGATGTCAGCAGTACTTCGCTGCCGCCGCCATATTTGACCGCGTTCTCGATAAGGTTGCGCACCGCACGTCGCATCAATGCCGGGCGCAGGCGGACGATGAGGCGCTGGCCGTCCTGATAGTCGACCGCGTGGCCGAGGTCGCGGAAGTCGTCGACCACCGCGTCGATCAGCGCCGATAGGTCGGTCTCGGTCGGCGGTTCGCTCGGGCGACCCAGGCGGGCAAGGCTGAGAATGTCGTCGAGCGTGCGGTTCATCTCGTCGATCGTGTCAGCCATCCGGGCGCGGTCTTCCTCATCCTCCACCGATTCGATGCGAACCCGCAGCGCGGCGAGAGGGGTACGCAGATCATGGCCGATCGCACCGAGCATCTGGTCCTTCTCGTCCAGCATGGCGGTCACGCGCTGGCCGAGGGCGTTATAAGCGCCGATCACCGCGCGCACGTCGCTGGGTCCGGCTTCTTCCACCGGCTCAGCCTCCACCCCTGGCTGGAACCGGCGTGCGGCCGCGGCAAGGCCGTGCAACGGACGCGAAATCCGGCGGGTCGCCCACAACACCGGCAGCAGCATGATGACGTAGAGGATCAGCGTCTGGCCCGCGAGCAGCCAGAACAGCCGACGCGGATTGCCCTGCCACGGCGCGATGGTCGTCACCCAACCCTTGCCCGGAAGTTCGATCGCGATCAGCAGCGTTGGCCCCGGCGGCTTGTCGCGCATTCGGCGGCGCTGTTCGATCGGCAAGGGCTCGTCGGATACGGGATGCACGCCGGTGTCGATCCGGCCGGCTGTCACACCCTGCTCCGCTAGCTGGCGGCGCAGCTCGTCCTGCACCTCGGGCCGGCGTGTCAGATAAGGGGGGATGGGGTTGCCGGAAGCTCGGCGGACGCGTCCACGGTCTTGCGGGATTGGGCGACCGGTCTGCGCTTCGCGCTCGAGTGCGTCGGCGACACGGGTCGCGACCGGGCGGGTGGCCTGCGACAGCCGGAAACTGGTGCGGTCGCGCAGCGCGAGGCCGAAGTTGATCGCCTGCGCCACGAACAATGCCAGCGCCACAACCAGCGCCATCTGGCCCATCATGCTGCGGGGCCAAAGAGGGATGCGCTTCATAGCCGGGTGACGTCGCTCGCGAGCGTGTAGCCGCCGCCCCACACGGTTTTGATCAAAGTCGGGTTCTTCGCATCCGGCTCTATCTTCTTGCGCAGCCGGCTGACCTGATTGTCGACCGCGCGGTCGAACGCCGCCGCTTCGCGCCCCTGGGTCAGGTCAAGCAGCTGGTCGCGCGTCAGCACCGCGCGCGGGCGCATCACCAGCGCGAGGAGGAGGTTATACTCGCCGGTCGACAGCGGCACGGACACGCCTTCGCGGTCGACCAGCGCGCGTTCGCCGGTTTTGAGCACCCAGCCGGAAAAGGCGAAGCTGCCGCTTTCGGGCGCGTGCTGGCGGGTCCCGCCTGCCTGCATCCGGCGCAGCACCACCTTGATCCGTGCCGCCAGCTCGCGCGGGCTGAACGGCTTCACGACATAGTCGTCGGCGCCCATCTCAAGCCCGACGATCCGGTCGGTCTCCTCGCTCTTCGCGGTCAACAGGATCACCGGCGTCTCGCTCGTCGCGCGGATATGGCGGCACAGGCTCAGGCCATCCTCGCCCGGCATCATGATGTCGAGCACCACCAGATCGATCGAATAGGCCGACAGCCGCGCGCGGGCCGCTTCCGCATCGGCGACCTGGGTCACGCGGAAATGCTGTTTGGTGAGATACTGGGCCAGCGGCTCGCGGATCGATCGCTCGTCGTCGACGAGCAGCAAATGCGGGGTCTCTGCGGTCATCCCGACCGGGGTAGCAGATTCATCGAGTACGGGAAGTGCCGGGCGGGCGGCACGGAGGAGGTCGTAAAGCCCGCCCGACACCGACGTCACTCGCCCTGGGGGGCAGGGGGCGGCGTCATTCCGCGGCGACCGCGCTGCGGCAGTTCGGACGCGTCGATCTTGCCGTCCTTGTTGGTGTCCATTGCGGCGAAGCGCGCGGCGTTGCTCGCGTCGAACTCGGCGCGGGTGATGACGCCGTCGCCATTGGCGTCGGCCTTCATGCCATGGCGCTTGCCGCCCTGCATCGGGCCTGGGCCGCCTTCGGTCGCGTCGCGGCCGCGGCGTCCCTCGCCACGCTTCCAGCGGCCCTTGCCACGCTCATCGGCACCGATCGTGCCGTCGCCGTTGGTGTCCATGCGGGCAAAGCGCGCTTCGGCGGCGGCGCGGTTCTCGGCCTTGCTGATCAGGCCGTCGCCATTGGTATCGACGCGCTGGAGCATGCCTTCGCCGACCATGCCGCCGCGACGTCCGGCACCGGGCATGAAGTCAGCCATCTCGCCGCCCTTGCGTTCCGCCATCGCCGCGCGCGCTGCCTCTGCACCGGCCTTGCGTTCATTGGCGTCGAGCTGGCCGTCCTTGTTGGTGTCCATCCGGTCGAAGCGCGCATCGGCGCGGGCGAGCATCTCGGCTTTGGTGATCGGTTTTTTCGGGGCGGCGTCGGGGGTTTCGCTCTGCATCGCGATCGCGACGCCCGCGACCAGCATCGCGCCGAGCGCGCCGGCGGTCAGAAGAGTCTTCATCACAGGGCTCCTGTCGAGGGCGGCAGGGGGCGCCGCTGTGGTGCCCTTCTGAACCTCCGCTGTCGCAACCCTGTGTCAGCGCGACGGGAAAGTGTCGCAATTTGTATCGGGGCTCGACCCGTGCAGCCTCCGTCGCCCCGGGGCTTGGACCTTGCGCGATCGGGTGGATTCCGGAGATCGTCGGCCAGCGGAAGACCGTCGACAAGTTGACGAAATTACGCGGAACGCGGTTCATTCTGTCAACTTCGTCGCCTGTGTCGGAGGCGGTTCGGCCGTTTTGCCGTGGGGATCGACTGAATCAAAGAGCGGCGCCGAGCACCAAATGACGCAAGCAAATCAATTCCAACATCGCAAGTGGGGTGGCTATTGGGTGGCCAGCGGT
Source organism: Sphingomonas sp. GW821-FHT10C01 (assembly GCF_059415525.1). Classification (NCBI taxonomy): domain Bacteria; kingdom Pseudomonadati; phylum Pseudomonadota; class Alphaproteobacteria; order Sphingomonadales; family Sphingomonadaceae; genus Sphingomonas; species Sphingomonas sp. GW821-FHT10C01. The sequence goes on from NZ_JBWKNK010000002.1 coordinate 254,456, forward strand.
CGCTGGCGCAAGACGTGCTAGTGCCTCATCTTGAGGCGGCGGGGCCCTTCGGGCGTAGCCCAGTGGCTCACGTCATCGCTTGGATAGAGAGGCTCACCGGCGGTGGTCCATCTGCCCAATCTCATAGGGTTCCTCGTCTTCACCCGAGAAAAACTGATACTCGACTGTCCAGCCTAACCGCGTGAGTTCCGCCGCGTGGCGACTGGATCCCGTCCGTAGCAACCCACTCGGCATCCCTTCCTCCGAGAATGTAATGCTGGGACTACGATCCTAATGGCGTGGGACCCAACGCACGTAACGCGACTCTAACCGACCGCCTAGTCTTGCTGTGGCTTACCCGAAAATAGCCACCCCTTGCATCCCCTCCGCCACCCGCACACCATCAGCGTTCGACATCCGCATCGACTGGCTGGAATAGCCGTCCCGCGCCCGGTCGGTCTCGGCTTCGAGCAGCCACCAGCCGTCGTGGGTTTCGGGACGGGGCTGGAGGATGTTGACGATCCAGGTGAGCGAGGAGAGCGGAGTCATCTTCTGGAACAGCTTGAACGCCGCCGGAGGCAGCGCATCGCCCATCGCCATCAGCTCGACTTCCGGGTCAAGCCCTTCGCGGTCGATCAGCCGGCCCCAGCGCAGCCATTCGGTGGCGCCGGGCGCCTTGAGATCGAAGAAGTTGAAGTTGCCGGTGAAGAACTCCGCTGGGCCGGTGTAGAGCGAGGCGTCGGCGGGCGGAGGGCGGTGGTCCGAGAGGGCTGTCACGTCATGGTCGATCGCCGACTGGAGTTGCGCCATGAAGACGAAGGTCGTGCGCAGGCCGAGGCCGGCTTCGGACACCATATCCGCCTGAATGAACGCGGCGTTGCGCCCGCGGCGCAGCTTGGTCGCGGTGACGGTGACCGGGCCGGAGAGCGGGCCGATAAACGCCACCTGCGCCGAGCGGAGTGGGGGCAGATCCGGTTCGATCTGCTTCGCCGCCGCCAGCGCCAATGCGGTCGATAGCCCGCCATAGGCGGTTCTTCCCTGCAGCCAGTTGGACGGGATTTCTGTGACGAAACCAGTCTCACTGCGCTGTGCCTGCGCCAGAAGAGCGGGGAGCGAGGTCATGCCGGAAGCGCCTCGACATAGCGGTCGCGCAGCTCGCGCTTGAGCACCTTGCCGATCGCACTACGCGGCAGTTCGTCGACGGGAAGTAGCGCGGCGAGCCGCTGGGTCTTGCCGAGCGTCGCATTGATCGAGGTCAGCAGTTCGGTGGCCGGCGTTTCGTCGGTGGGGACATAGAAGCCGACCGGCGTCTCGCCCCATTGTTCCGACGGCACGCCCACCACGGCGCAATCGCGGACGCCGGAATGCTTGGCCAATTCCGCCTCGATGTCGCTCGGGTAGATGTTGAACCCGCCCGAGATGATCAGGTCCTTCTTGCGGTCCAACAGGGTCAGGAAGCCCTCCGCGTCGAACCGCCCGACATCGCCGTGGCGGATATAGCGGTTACCGTCGGCATCGAACCACTCCGCATCGGCGCTGGCCTGTTTGCGGCCGTGATAGCCGCTCATCATCGCCGGGCTGCGGCCGACCACTTCGCCCATCTCACCCTGCGGCACTTCGTGCCCGTCATCGTCGATCAGGCGGATATCGTGTCCGGGCACGGGCATGCCGACGGTGTGCAGCTTGTTGGGGAACATGTTGCACATCAGCACGCAGGTGCCGCCGCCCTCCGTCATACCGTAATATTCGATCAGCATGCCCGGCCAGCGTGCCAGTACATCGGCCTTGAGCGCGGGGGAGAAGGGCGCGCTAGTGCAGGTCTTGATGCGGAAAGCGGAGAGATCGAAGCTGTCGAAATCCTCGATCGCCATGATCCGCTGATACTGGACCGGAACCAGCATGGCATGGGTGCCGCGATGCTTTGCCGCCGCTTCGAGGAAACCGCGCGCGTCGAACTTGCCCAGCAGTACGGCGGTGCCGCCCCAGCCGAGCGTCGGGATGAAGCTGACCAAAGTAGTGTTCGAATAGAGCGGGGTGGCGATCATCGTCACCGCATCGCCGAACCCGGCGGCGGCATTGTGCACGATATGCGCCCAGCGCATCGCGTGCGGCTGAACGATTCCCTTCGGCATGCCGGTGGTGCCCGAGGAATAGATGATGTTGAACGGGTCTTCGGGAGCCATCAAGGCCGGGGCCGGGGTGCCCGCGTCGTCGAGCCACGCGTCGAACGCGATGCCTGCGTCACTGCCGTCGAGCGCCACCCGCTTTGCCGAAATCGCGCGCTCGCCGAGCGTCGCGGCGGCATCGGCATCGAGGAACACGATTCCGGTGCCGCTGTCGTCGATCATCGCCGCCATCTGGTCGCCGGTGGAAGAGGGGGCTACCGGGGCCGGAGCGCCCCCTGCGCGGATCGCGCCGAGGAAGAGTGCGGCATAGTCGAGCCCCATCGCACCGACGATCGCTACTGCCTGTCCGTGGCCGAGGCCGTCGCGTTGGAGCGCCGCGGCGACCGCATCCATGCGAGCGTCGAGCTCGGTGTAGGTGAGGGTGGCGTCGCCCTGGATGATCGCGGGCTTGTCTCCGCGCTCGCGTGCATGGGCGGCGATCAGATCGGACAGGGTGCCGAAGGGCTGGGTCAGGATTTCGGCGGCGGTTTGCATGCTCTCTCCTCGATTCGGATGGAGTGCTAGGCGAAACCGCCATTGGCTGCCATACGCGATCTTCGAAAATGTGTCAGGGAGCGAGCGGAGATGAGCGGTTCGATGGACGGCATGGTCGCGATCGTCACAGGCGGCGGCACCGGGATCGGCGCGGCGGTGGTGCGCAGGCTGGCGGCGCGCGGGGTGCGCTGCGTGATCAATTATGCGTCGAGCAAGGGTGCCGCCGATGCGCTGGCGGCGGAAATCGGTAACGGATCGATCGCGGTGCAGGCCGATATCGCCGACGACGCGCAATGCCGTGCGCTGGCCCAGGCCGCGACCGATGCATTCGGGCGGATCGACCTGCTGGTCAACAATTCGGGCAAGACCAAGTTCGCCAATCACGAGGATCTGGATGGCCTGAACGCCGATGATTTCCTCGACATCTATCGCCTCAATACCGTCGCGCCGTTCCAGATGATCCGCGCCTGCGCCCCGGCGATGCGCGAGGGGCCGGCGAGCGCGGTGGTCAACATCGCATCGGTCGCGGGCGTGTTCGGGAACGGATCGTCGGTGGCCTATGCCGCGTCCAAAGGCGCGCTGGTGACAATGACCAAGAGCCTCGCCCGCGTTCTGGCCCCCGCAATCCGGGTCAACGCGGTCGCGCCGGGCTATGTCGGCACCGGCTGGTTCAGCGAGCGGATGACGCAAGAGGCGTTCGAGGCGTTCGAGAAATTCATCGCCGGCCAGACGCCGATGCAGATGGCCGCGCACGCCGAGGATATCGCCGGGCCGGTGGTGAACCTGCTCGATCCTGCCAGCCGCGTGATCACCGGGGAGACAATGCTGCTCGACGCGGGGGCGCATCTCGACGTCGGCCTCTCCCGACGACCGGGCAAAGGTTAGCGCCGTGCCTCGGTCGCCATCCGCACCGCGAGGCCGGCGAGCACCGTGCCCATCAGCCAGCGCTGGACCAGCGCGAAGCCGGGGCGGCGCTGGAAGAAGCGCGGAATGAAGGCGGCGCAGACGATGATCGCGGCGTTGACCGTGACGCTGGTGGCGATCTGGATCGAACCCAGCACCACCGCCTGACCCAGCACGCTGCCCTTCGTCGGATCGATGAACTGGGGGAGCAATGAAAGGTAGAGAACCGCGACCTTGGGATTGAGCAACACGGTCACCAGCCCCATCGAGAACAGCCGCCCCGGCCCGTCCTGCGGCAGATCGCGCACCTCGAAGCTGGAGCGGCCGCCGGGGCGCACCGCCTGCCAGGCGAGCCACAGGAGATAGGCTGCGCCGGCGATGCGGATCGCATCATAGGCGAAGGGTACCGCCATCAGCAGCGCGGTGAGACCATAAGCGGCGCAGAGCATGTAGACGACGAAGCCCAGCGCGATCCCGCAAAGCGAGATCAGCCCTGCCGTGCGCCCCTGAGAGATCGAGCGCGAGATCAGGTAAATCATGTTCGGTCCGGGTGTCAGGACCATGCCGAGCGCGATGGCAGCGAAGGCAAGCAATGTGTCGGGTCCGGGCATGTCATCCTCCAGGTCGAGAGCGATGCCCAGACGCGCGGCGCAACCCGCTCGCGCTTCCCGATGGTGTCCCATCTTGCAGCGTCAGTCACGCGGCGGTGAGGGAAGGTTAGGCGGGCTATGGGGCGCGGGGAAGGGCAGCGCTGCTAGGGTTGCCGCAAGTGTGACTTTACCGGCTGTCGGTCATCCGGAAGCGCTTTTCAGCCATTGCTCATGTCCCGCTCATGCCGCTCACCTCGGCCCGTGCAAGGAGGGGGCGGTATTTTCAAAGGAGGCAGAGGCATGAACGGATCGAGCAAGGCGGCCGGGATGGCGGCGGGCGGTAGCGCCGCCTATCGCGCGGGCGTGGGCGTGGCGGCGCTGACATCGTTCCTGATTGTGTGGACCACGATCGTCCGCGACAGCGTCGACAGTGCCGGCTTCTTCCTGTTGGTCATGGCGCCGGTCGTGGGCGGATACGCCGCGCGGTTCCGGGCGGCGGGGATGGCGCGGACGATGCTGGGCGTGGCGGTGATGCAGCTTGTCTGGACCCTTGCCGTCGCAACCGCGCCGGTGACCGCGCAGGTGCCGGACGGCGTGTTCAAGACCTGGCTGTTCGGCGGCTTCTTCACGCTGCTGTGGCTGGTATCGGCGTCGTTGTTCCGAGCGGCGGCAAGGGCGGGCCAAGAAGGCGTGGCGGGCCTTACCGACGGTATCTGATTCGGTGAATCGCCAGAATGGGTAATAACGATTCGTCAGAATGGGGAATTCGGTCACAATGACATTAACCGCGACCGTGTAGTGATAGCTCTTCCAGTGTGGAGGAAGATCTGTGCGTAATATTATTCCAGTAATTTGTCGTAACAAGCGCGGTGCAACGGCAATTGAATACGGATTGATCGCGGCATTGATTGCTGTTGCGGCGATAGCTGCGATGCAGGGTCTTGGAAATCAGGTATCAAAGACGTTTCGCAACGTATCTTCTAATATGAAGGCGAGTTAATCCAGAAATGTTGTTGGGCAGGGCCGTGTCATTTGGGCTCTCCCGGGTTCTGGCGTGCGAGCGTTGCGAAAAATGGCGGGTTCGGCGTGATTTTCGAACCCGCCATATCATACCATTTTATGTCGTTGCCGTGTTCGCTGCGGTCTGACCGAACAGGATCTTCTTGTCCTCTTCGCTCATCGTCGGGTTGCCGGGACGGACTTCCTCGCCCTTTTCATAGGCGCGGATCGTCGCGGGGCGGGCCTTCACGGCTTCGAACCAGCGCTTCAAATTCGGGAAATCGTCGAGATTCTGGCCCTGCGCTTCGTGCGGGACGATCCAGGGATAGATCGCCATGTCGGCGATCGAATAGTCCTCGCCTGTCACGAACGGCTTGCCCGCGAGCTGGCGATCGAGCACGCCGTAGAGGCGGTTGGTCTCGTCGATATAGCGCTTCTGGGCGTAGGGGATCTGCTCGGGCGCGTAGCGGTTGAAATGGTGGTTCTGCCCGGCCATCGGGCCAAGGCCGCCCATCTGCCACATCAGCCACTGCATCTGCACGACCTTGTCGCGCTGGGCCGGGCCAAAGAACTTGCCGGTCTTGTTGGCAAGATAGGTCAGGATCGCACCGCTCTCGAACACACTGATCGGCTCGCCGCCATCGGCCGGATCGGTGTCGATGATCGCGGGCATGCGGTTGTTGGGGGCGATCTTGAGGAAGTCGGGCTTGAACTGGTCGCCCTGGCCGATGTTGACCGGATGGATGGTGTAGGGGAGGCCGGCTTCCTCAAGGAACAGGGTGATCTTGTGGCCGTTCGGGGTCGGCCAGTAATAGAGGTCGATCATGTCGGGGAAGCCTCCGGCTTGGGTTGGAGCCGCGAGATAGGAAGCGGCTCGCCGTGTACAACCGCCGTTACGCTGCCGGTTCGGATTCCGCCGCGTCGCGCTTGTGAACCTTGGGCACCACGCGCAGCACGATGATGATCAGCGCCCCGAAGGCGAGCGCGGCGGCGAGGACGAAATTCCCCGCGTTGAAGCCGTGCTCCGCCCCGAAGGCCAGCGCCTGAGTGAGCGCCAGCGGCGCGAAGATCAGCGCGACGCTGTTCAGGCTGGCGATGCCGCCCTGCAGTGCGCCCTGGCGGCTTGCATCTGTCATGCGGGAGAGCAGCGCGTTCATCGACGGGAAGGCGAGCGCCTGGAACGCGCTGACCGCGAGGATGACGTAGATCATCCACGTCTCGCGCGCGAAGATATAGGCGGTAAAGGCGAGTCCGCCCGCCGCCATGCCGAGCACGACGGTGCGTTCCTCGCCCCATGCCTTGATCGCGCGGCCGGTGACCAGCATCTGGACCGCGGCCATGCACAGGCCGGCGGCGGCGAGCGACAGGCCGATCATCTTCTCGTTCCAGCCGAGCGTGATTTCGCCGAAGAACGCCCAGGTCGCGGGATAGACCATGTGCGCGAACTGCCACAGGAACATGGCGGCGAGCAGCCAGCCGGCATTGCCCGAATGGAACAACGGCTTGAACGCGGCAAAGATGTGCGCATTGCCCCAGCGGAAGGGGCGGCGCCCCTCCGGCTTGATCGTCTCGGGCAGCATGGTGAGGATCCAGATCGCGTTGAGCCCCGCCAGTACCGCCGCGGCGATGAACGGGGTTCGCGGACCGAACCCGGCAAGCAGGCCGCCGAGCGCCGGACCGAGGATGAAGCCGATGCCGAATGCCGCGCCCATCAAGCCGAAGGTGGCACCACGTTTTTCGGGTGGGGTGACGTCGGCGAGCACCGCATTGGCGGGGCCGTACGAGGCGCCCGCGATGCCGGCGATGACGCGGCCCAGGAACAGCCAGCCGATGGTGGGGGCGGCGGCCATCAGGGCATAGTCGATCGAGAAGGCGATCATCGAGAAGAGCAGCACCGGCCGCCGTCCGATCGCGTCGCCCAGCGTACCGAGGATCGGACCCGCGAAGAACTGGGCGATCGCGAAGGCGACGAGCATGTAGCCGCCAATCCGCGCCGCATCCTCGAGTCCGACATGAGCGAGCTCGACGATCAGTCGCGGAAGCACCGGCATGATGATGCCGAAGCCGATCGAGTCGATCATGACCGCGGTCAGCACGATCGGCACGGCACGATGATGGAAGCGCATGAGGTCCCCTTTGGACGCGGCTTTTAGCCGGAGCGCGGCGGTGTGTCTCGGGGGATATCTCAACGGATCGCGAGGCTGCTGCCAAAACGGTGCTTGACCTGCCTAGGGCCATACCGCAAACTCGAAAAATGGCTTCGAGACCGACTCTGGCTGGGACGGGTCCGGAGACGAAGTAGAACATGTCGGTGCCGATGTTTGGACTCGCGCAAGTGAGCGTGTCTCCGGCGCGGAGGGGAAAAGGAGAATAAGGTGGCAACCCTGGCAGAACCGGCGACGGCGAACGAGCTCGACTCTTTCCGTACCGAGGTGCGCGAATGGCTGGCGGCGAACTTCCCCGCGTCGCTCAAGGGCAAGGACAACACCATGTCCGCCGTCGAAGGCCCGACCGAGGAAACCCCCGATCAGGCCGCCTGGCGCAAGGCGATGGGCGAGAAGGGCTGGGGCGTGCCGACCTGGCCCGCCGAATATGGTGGTGGTGGGCTTTCCCGTGCGCAGGCCAAGGTGCTGGCGGACGAGATGGCGAAGGTCGGCGCGTGGAACCCGATCGGCGGGATGGGCGTGATGATGTTCGGCCCGACGCTGCTGGAATATGGCAACGAGGCGCAGAAGCGCGAGCATATCCCGGCGATCGCCAAGGGCGAGGTGCGCTGGTGCCAGGGCTATTCGGAACCCAATGCCGGGTCGGACCTGGCCAATTTGCAATGCTTCGCCGAGGACAAGGGCGACCATTATCTGGTCAACGGCCAGAAGACCTGGACCAGCGGCGGGCAGTGGGCGGACAAGTGCTTTTGCATCGTCCGCACCGACAAGACCCAGAAACAGGGCGGGATCACCTTTGTCCTGATCGACATGGATACGCCGGGCGTCGAGGTGAAGCCGATCCAGATGATCAGCGGCATGTCGCCCTTCTGCGAGACCTTCTTCACCGATGTGAAGGTGCCCAAGGCGAACCGCGTCGGCGAGGAGGGGCAGGGTTGGACGATCGGCAAGCGCCTGCTCCAGCACGAGCGGACGAACCTGTCGGGCGGCGGATCGCGTCTGATGCCGAGCGGGCCGTCATTGGCCGATATCGCCAAGAAATATGTCGGTGCCGATGCCGAAGGCCGCGTCGCCGATCCGGACCTGCGCGCACGGATCGCCAAATGGGAGATGGACTGGCGCGCCTTCCTGCTGACCGCGATGCGGGTGCAGGCGGAGAGCAAGGCTGCGGGCGGGGTATCGGAGGTCTCGTCGATCCTCAAGACCGTCGGCACCAAGCTGGGCCAGGAGCGCGCCGAACTGCTGATCGAGATCCAGGGGATCGAGGGGCTGGGCTGGGAAGGCGAGGGCTTCAGCGAGGCGCAACTCAAGGGCACGCGTGCCTGGCTCTTTGGCAAGGCGACGACGATCTATGGCGGATCGACCGAGATCCAGAACAACATCATCGCCAAGCGGATTTTGGGGATGCTGGACCACCAGTGAGTGTTCGTCACCCCGGCCTTGTGCCGGGGCCCACCGTGCCGCGGGCGATGCACAAGAGGCTCGATCGCATCGCGTGAGGCGGAGTGGATCCCGGCACAAGGCCGGGATGACGATCGAGAGGTTTGGAGAAGAAGAATGGCCGTTCTGACCGAAGAACAGACGATGCTGCGCGACATGGCGCGCGATTGGGCCGGGAATGAGAGCCCGGTTTCGGCGTGGCGCAAGGTGCGCGATGGCGGCGATGCGGCGGGCTATGACGCCGGCGCCTTTGCGACGATGGCCGAGATGGGTTGGACCGGGATCATCATTCCCGAGGCGCAGGGCGGCAGTGACTTTGGCTGGCTGAGCCTGGGGCTGGTGATCGAGGAGCTGGGCAAGACTCTGACGGCCAGTCCGCTGGCGTCGTCGGCGGCCGCGGCATCGGCGATCCTGCTCGGCGGGAGCGAGGCGCAGAAGGCCAAGTGGCTGCCGAAGATCGCGAGCGGCGAGCTGGTCGCGACACTGGCGGTGGATGAGGGGCCGCGCTTCGATCCGGCGACCATCGCCGCGAAGGTGGGGGGCGGTAAGCTATCCGGCACCAAGGCGTTCGTCGCCGAGGGCGATAGCGCCGGACTGTTCGTGGTCGCGGCGACCGATGGCCTGTACCTGGTGGAGGCGGGTGCGGGCGTGACTGTTTCGCGCCGGCATCTCGCCGACGTCCGCAGCCATGCGCAGGTCACGTTCGACGGCGCGGCAGCCGAGAAGCTGGCTGAGGGCGGCGACGGGTTGCTCGACGCGGTGATCGATCGCGCGGCGGTGCTGGCGAGCGCCGAGATGCTCGGCATGGCCGGCGCGGCGTTCGACACGACGCTGGCGTACCTCAAGCAGCGCGTGCAGTTCGGACAGGTGTTGGCGACCTTCCAGGCGCTGCAGCACCGCATGGCGAATCTGTTCAGCGAGATCGAGCTGATGCGATCGGCGGTCGAAGCCGGGCTGGCGGCGATCGATCGCGGTGGCGACACGCGTCAGGCGGCGTCGCTGGCAAAGGGCAAGGCCAATGAGGTCGGCCATTTGATGAGCCGCGAGCTGATCCAGCTGCACGGCGGCATCGGCATGACCGACGAGTATGACGCGGGCTTCACGCTCAAGCGGATGCGCGTGCTCGAGCAGATGTGGGGCAATGCGGCGTATCATCGGGATCGCTTCGCGCGGTTGAGCGGGTTCTGAGGCGAACGCTGGTCGTGGGCGCGAACCCCCGGGAGGTTGAACCCGGTGGGACGGGCGACGCCTGCCCTTGGCCAGCAGGCGCGGTCGACAACCCCTTGTTATCGATGCCGAAGAGGGATTCGCAGAGCCCGTTGATCAGAGTTCACAATGCGACGCCGATGACGTAGGGCTGCTGCTTCCGGAAGCCGATCGCTACTGCAGGTCGCCAAAACTGCCAGGCGGAGGAAGTGTTGTTGTTGAAGAGAGCGTTGGCTTCGGCCCTGTTTTGCGCCCTGATCAGTGGTTGTGGCAACGGTGGATCGTCGGGCGGCGTGATTGTTACGCCAACGCCAACGCCAACGCCCGCGCCCACTCCGACGCCTACACCCACACCGGCACCGATCTATAACCAGGCAGTTTTTGGCCAGAACCTCTCGTTTACGGGGCTCAGCGTCTCTCTTTCCGTGATCACTCCATCGGATGGGAGTCCGGTGGTTCGCACCTCTGGAATAGATGAGAATCCGGAGAGCGGGCGCCTGACTTATACCGCAAACAACGAAGCTGCCGCAGTTGCCTTCGCACAGGAAACGTCGTCCTTCACCGCTGCCAACATCATGTATCGGAGCGATTGGGTGAAGGACTACCGCTTGGCGACCGCTGGCGGCGAGGACACCCTCCTTATTGCCTTATCTCAACCGAGCGACAATTACTTCGTCCAGGTGAGGCAGGCGGTGAAGGACACCGTATTATCGCCTGCCGGTGCCAGGGACCTGACCCGTTTTTTCATCGGCGGCTCTCCGACCGTTGTGACGGACATGCCTAGAACCGGCGGGAGCTCTCGCGACCGCTTGGTATTTTCGGCTTCGCGCGGCTATTCGCGGTCCAACAGCTTCTACGGCGGTGGCGGGGTCGGCGAGTTCAATTTCGGCGAAGGCATCATGAGTGCCGGAATCGACATTTTAATAACCGGCGGTGGTGGTAGCGATGGCGGGATTGGAACCGCTGACTCTGGCAGGCTCTACTTCGCGGGACGGATCGACCGCCAGGGCAACAAGCTGGAAGGTACCATCACCGGCCAGTCGTACCAGCCCTCCGGGCGCTCGTACTCGGGCACGTTTACGGGCCTGTTCTTTGGGCCTCAGGCTCAGCAGTTCGGGGTCGTCTGCAGAGTGATTCGTTCGGATGGCTTCGTGATGGTCGGCGTTTTGTATGGACGGGCAAAGTAACATCGCCGTTCGATGTCGTTCGGCAGCTCGGTGAGCGAGGGAATTGCGGCCGCGTCTGTCTGCTCATCGTGCCCGACAGAGGCCTGTGTCCGTAACTGGGGCTTTAGGCCTTGATCTTCCATATAATGCCGATCAGGGTCCAGCTGCCTCAGCCTCATGCCGCCAGGTTTCTGGCCAGGACGAAGGGGACCGCGCCCACGATCGCGACGATGGCGATGCGGACGAGCAGATAGCCGCGGACATCGCGGCGGGAGAAAATGGTGCGCAGATAGCGCAAATCCCCGGCGAGGGTCAGCAGCGCTCCGCTGAGGGCGGCGTAGGCGAGAAACGTCGCGACCGGCACGCCCGAGAACCCAAGTCTTGCCGGCAGAATGACCATGATGGCGAAGTTGACGGCGAAGGGCAGCAGAAGGTCCGGCCGGATGAAGTGCCGGCTCATGCTTGACCGCTCTCGTGCGAGCGCCGGATGACGCGGACCAGTGCGACAATCAGAAACTCGGCGGCGACGAGCGCGATCGACGCTCGCAAGCCGACATAGAACAGGGAATGCGAGGTGCCCTTCAGCAGGAAGCCGAGCAACAGGAAGGGCAGGTTCCAGACCAGAATGCCGAGCGTAGCGGCGGTGAGGAATGAGATGGTCGGTAGCTTCAGCACGCCGGCGGGCAGCCCGAGATAGACCCGCGCCACCGGAATGGTCTGGCCGAATGCCGTTACCCGAAAGCGATTGCGCCGATAGGAGGCCGCCAGCCGCTGGTAGGTCGACAGCGGGAAAAAGACATATTTGCCGAAGCGCGCGACAAGCCGCTCTATTCGTTGTTCGCCCAAGATACGGCCGATCGCGAACCAGCCGGCCGAGCCGCATAGCGAGCCGATCACCGTGATTCCCAGCATCAACGTCAATCGTGGCAGATCGGGCGCGTTCATCCCCAGCGCCAGCAGCATGACGTAGGACGGAACGACCGGGATGAACTTCTCCAGCGTCGCGACGAGGAAAACGCCCATCAATCCAAGGGACAGCAGGTCGGTAACCAGGTCGGGGCCAGGCATGCGTCAGTCCGCCTGTGCCTGGCGGGCGGCGATCCGGTAAACCGAAGCCGGGGGGATATTCCGCCGGATCGTCGCGATGCGAACTGCATTCAGGTCGAGGCGCTGAAGCACCGCATCCGGCACCGGGCAATTGCGGCCATAGGTGAACAGGTAGAGCGGCGCGCCGCTGCGCATCCGCATGAAGGCGGCCCGCAGGATCGCCTCGACCTTCGCCGGCTTCATGTTCAGCAGGCCGAGTCCGCATATCGCCGCGCCGAACAGATCCGATGGCGATCGGTGAGCTTCGGCCAGGTCGGCGGCATCGATGCTGAGGATGTTCGCCCGCGGAAAGCGTCGCTTGAGCAGTCGCGCGAAGCCATCGTCATATTCGACGAGGGTCAGGTCATGTTCCGCGACACCCCGATCCAGCAATGCCTGCGTGAACACCCCCGTCCCAGGACCCAATTCCAGCACCGGTCCGGTTCGCGCATCGAAGTCACGCGTGATCAGTTGAGCCAGCGCCTTGCCCGACGGGGCGATCGCCGCGACGCTGCGTGGATTGCCCAGCCAGGCCGTAAAGAAGCGGATGCGATCGAGCGGCGACGTGGCAGCCGGCCCGCGCAGCCGATTGGTCTTTCTAGAGGCATTCCAACGCATAAGGGGACGGTCCAGTTCGTCTCATGATGGCCGACATCGATCCGATGGCGGTGGCGGGCAAGGTGGCAGGAGAAGGCGCGAGGGAAGGCATGGAGGCATCGGGCTACCAATAGTGATGCACTATGACAATACAGCGATACACTTTGCCCGTGAATACACCGCCGATCTCACCCATCGGCAGGCGGGCCGCAGATATCGACCCACTCGGCGCCAAGCAGCGTCGCGAGGCGATCCGTCGCGACCTCGACCGAGCTGTTGCGCGAGCCGGCGGCCGGGAAGACGGTGGCAAAGGCGCGCAGGCTGACGTCGCAATAGATCGGTAGCGGGGCGGGGAGTCCGAAGGGGGAGACGCCGCCCACGGGATGGCTGGTGGCGGCGAGCGTCTGGTCCGCGTCGAGCATTCGCGGCTTTCCGCCGAGCGCGGCCTTGGTCTTCTGATTGTCCAATCGGGCGTCGCCGCGCGCCACCACCAGCACGACACGCTCGTTGACGCGCAACGCCAGCGTCTTGGCGATCTGTCCCGGCGTCACGCCCAGCGCTGCCGCGGCCTCGATGACGGTAGCGGTGCTTTGCTCGGCCTCGATGATCGACAGGTCGGGCGCGCGTTGGGCGAGGTCGTTGCGGACGGATTCGTAGCTCATGGCGCGGGACATAGGAGCAGCGGTGTGCGGACGGCAATGTGCTTCAAGCGGGGCTTGGCTCCTGTTCTCCGCCATCCCGGCCTTGTGCCGGGATCCACGGTGCCGGGTGCGATACGACGGAGCCGGGAATTCCACGCGCGCGGCGTGGCGGATCCCGGCACAAGGCCGGGATGGCGGAATGGGAAATGGAGTCATTTCGAACAAGCGTTCAGCATACCCTTTATGCTGCACTGCCGCGTGGCGTGCCCGATCTACGCTAGTGTAAGTGGCAATTTGCAACGGTTTTGTGGTCTTGACCGCAAGCCGGATAAACGATCTATTCGAGTTTGCGGTATGGAGCCGGGAGGCGCTCCAACCCGAACGGGAGTGGGATCTATGAAACGGATTAGCCTTTTCTCGGCTGCGGCCATTCCGGCGCTCGCCATCGCCACGGCGTCGCCCGCCTTCGCGCAGGACACGCAAAAGCCGGCGGAGCCCGAGGCGGCGGCCGGTGAAATCGTCATTACCGCGCAAGGCCGTGCACAGCAGCTTGCAGACGTACCGTTGGCCGTGTCCGCGGTGAATTCGGAGCAGATGCAGAATTCGGGCGCGAACGACATCCGCCAGCTCAATCAGGTCGCGCCGTCGCTGCTGGTGTCCTCGACGGGCAGCGAGGCGAACGGTTCGGCGCGCATCCGTGGCATCGGTACGGTCGGCGACAATCCCGGCCTCGAAAGCTCGGTCGCGGTGTTCATCGACGGCGTCTATCGCTCGCGTTCGGGCATCGGCCTCAACGAACTGGGTGAGATCGAGCGCGTCGAGGTGCTGCGCGGGCCGCAGGGCACGTTGTTCGGCCGCAACGCCTCGGCGGGCATCATCAGCATCGTGTCGAAGGCGCCGTCGTTCAGCGGTTTTTCGGGCGGCGCCGAGGCGAGCTACGGCAATTACGATCTGATGCGCTTCAGCGGCAACCTCAACGTGCCGCTGGGCGAAACGCTCGCGGCGCGGGTTGACGGCGTCTATGTGAAGCGCGACGGCTTCTATAACGACGCGACCAACAAGACCGACGTCAACGATCGCGACCGCTATTTCCTGCGCGGGCAGTTGCTGTTCGAACCGTCGAGCGACCTGCGCATCCGCCTGATCGGCGACTATACCAAGCGCGACGAGAAATGCTGCGGCGCGACCTATGTCAGCAACAGCGTCAATCCGTATATCGGCAACCTCAACAATCCGGCGATCCCGCTGCAACAGCCGGGAGCGGTGCCGGGGCGTACGAATGACAGCGGCAACAATATCGTCAACGTGCTGACGGCGCTGGGCCAGAACCCGGCGGCGCTCCACGCCGGCTGGTCACGCGAGCTGTCGGTGTCGCCGGGCCGGACCTATGGCGGGCGGACCGAGGATTATGGCGTCTCGCTCCAGGCCGATTGGAGCTTCGGCAACACGACGCTGACCTCGATCACCGGCTATCGCAATTATTTCAGCAGCCAGGCTTCGGATACCGACTATAGCGCGGTCGACATCCTCTACCGCGCCGACAATGACGGCTCGTCGCGCCGGTTCGAGACGTTCAGCCAGGAACTGCGGCTGCAGGGCACGGCATTCGGCGACAAGCTCGACTGGCTGGTCGGCGGCTATTTCGCGAACGAGAAGCTGACCGCGACCGACAATCTGCGCTTCGGCAACCAATATGGCCGGTTCGCGAGCTGCCGCATCGTTTCTCCCGGCGGGCTTTCGGCACTCTACTCGCCGACTTCGCCCGCATGCCTTGCCGCGCGTCCGGCGCTGTTCGGCGCGGCGTCGCCGCTGATCTATGCGGCGTTCGACAATCTCGATTCGATTAACGACCGCGGCACCACGCGCGACACCTATCGCCAGGACAGCCGCAACTGGGCGCTGTTCACGCACAATATCGTCCACCTCACCGACACGCTCGATCTGACCCTGGGCCTGCGCTACACCAATGAGCGCAAGAAATTCGCGGCGAGCTTCGGCAACGACAACACCGCCTGCGTCGCCAATCAGGCGTTGCTCGGGGCGTTCGTCAACCCGAACAGCCCCGGGTTCAACACCGCGCTGTTCGCCGTGTCGCAGTCGCTGATCAACCTGTCGTGCCAAGGCAATTCGACCGCCGAGCTCAACGGCGTCTCGATCAGCGACGAGCGCAAGGAGGACCAGTTCACCGGCACCGCGATCCTGTCGTGGAAGCCGATGCAGGACCTGCTGCTCTATGCGAGCTATTCGCGCGGCTACAAGGCGGGCGGCTTCAACCTCGACCGGTCGGCGCTCAAGGCGCCGGTGTCCTCCTTCGCCAGCCTTGGCGGTGCGCAGGCGCTGGTCAAGAACCTGCAGTTCGACCCCGAGATCGTCGACGCGGTCGAGATCGGCGCGAAATACGCGACCGGGCCATTCAGCCTGAACGTTTCGGTGTTCCGCCAGCAGTTCAAGAACTTCCAGCTCAACACGTTCGACGGCACGGTGTTCATCGTCCAGAACGTCAATGGCTGTAAGAGCAGCCTGGGCGGCGCCGATCGGGACCAGAGCGCCAACCCCGGATCGGCCAACTATATCGCGCCGGTGATCGCGGCGGGCACCGCGTTCAACCTCAACCCGGCGCTGGGCACCGGGGCATGTCCCAAGAACGATGTCGGCTATGGTGTCAGCTCGACCGGTGTCGAGCTGGAGGCGACGTTGGTGCCGCACCGCGACATCCGCGTGGGCCTGGGACTGACCTACGCGAATACCAAGTATCGCGACAATCTGGTCGGCAACTCAAGCGGTGCTCCGCTCAACCCGGCGCTGCGCATGCTGCCCGGCGACAACCTCTCCAACGCACCGGAGATCGTCGCCACCGGATCGTTCGCCTGGACGCCCGATATCGGGTCGAGCGGCCTGTCGGGGCTGTTCTACATCGACAGCCGCCTGACCGATGACTTCAACACCGGTTCGGACCTGTTCCCGCAGAAGGAGCAGACCAGCTATGTCGTGGTCAACGGGCGCGTCGGTATCCGCGGCAAGGACGAGCGCTGGGCGCTGGAATTCTGGGCACAGAATCTGTTCAACGAGAAATACGCCCAGGTCGCGTTCAACTCGCCCTTCCAGCAGGGTGGGTCGACCACGCCGCCCTATGCGGCCGGGTTCACCGCGATGCCGTTCGCCGATCCGCAATTCCCGGGCGGGCGCCAGATGTTCTCGCAGTTCCTGGCCGAGCCGCGGACCTATGGCATCACCGGGCGGATCAAGTTCTGAGAGGTGCAGGTTCGAGAGGGTCGGGAACATTTCGATTACAGAGCCGTCACCCCGGCCTTGTGCCGGGGTCCACGGTGCCGCGTTGGCGGCCCTCGAACTTCTTGTCCAACGCCAGCCGCCCGGTGGACCCCGGCACAGGGCCGGGGTGACGGATGAGGTGAATTGAAACGGGTGTGAATCATCAGGGCGAGTCCGGGTTTCAGGGCTCGCCCTTCTTCGTGAAGGGTGATGATGGCTGAACTTTCGACGGACGAACGCGCCATTCGGCAACGTAGCGCCACGCTGGCGCTGCTCACCGCCGCCTATTTCTTCAGCTATATGGACCGGCAGATCCTCGCGATCCTGCAGGAAGACATCAAGGCCGAGCTGCTGCTGTCGGATACGCAGCTCGGGCTGCTCGCCGGCTTCGCCTTCGCGATCTTCTACGCCACGCTGGGACTGCCGGTGGCGCGTTGGGCCGACAAGGGCAACCGCGTCAACATCATCGGCATCGCGCTGGCATTGTGGAGCGCGATGACCGCGGTGTGCGGCCTCGCCCAGAATTTCGTGCAATTGCTGCTCGCCCGCATTGGCGTCGGGATCGGCGAGGCGGGGTCGAGCCCGCCCAGCCACTCGATTATCGCCGACCTCTATCCGCCCGAGAAGCGCGCGGGGGCGATGGGTATCTACTCGCTTGGCGTGGTGCTGGGGGCCGCGGGCGGGACGATGATCGGCGGCACGCTGGCGCATTTCTTCGGCTGGCGCGTGGCGATGTTCGCGGTCGGCGTTCCCGGCATCGTCCTGGCGGTGGTCATCAAGCTGTTCGTCGTCGAGCCGCGTCGCGGCCTTTCGGACCCCAGTCATGTGCCGGCGGCGCACGCAGCGATGCCCAGCTTCAGCGAAGGATTTCGCTCGCTCTTCGCCAACCGCGCGGCGGTGCATCTGGTGATGGGCGTCACGCTGACCTCGCTGATCGGCTATGGCCAGACCGCCTTCGGACCCAGCTTCCTGATCCGCACCATCGGTCTCGACAAACTCCAGATCGCGTCGATCGTCGCGCCGGTCGGGGCGGTCTGCGGAACCCTGTCGGCGGTGCTCGGCGGCTGGCTCGCCAACAAGGCGGCGGAGCGCTGGGGCCTGCACAGCCAGGCATGGCTGGTGCTGGTGATGAAGGGAGTTGGGTTGCCGCTTTCCTTCCTGTTCTTCGCTTCGTCCGACCCGTGGATCGCGATCCCGATCTACTGGGCGTCGCTGATCCTGGTGAACTCCTATCTCGGCCCGACCTTCGCACTGATCCAGGGGCTGGCGCCGCTGCGCATGCGCGCTTTGTGGGCGGCGGTGACCTTGCTGGTGATCAACCTGATCGGGTTGGGACTGGGGCCGACGTTGATCGGGGTGATCTCCGACGCGCTGCGGCCGTCGCTGGGGCAGGCGGAAGCGCTACGCTGGGCGATGCTGACCTTCGCCGCCGCGACCCCCTGGGCGCTGTTCCACTATTGGCGCGCCGGGGTGTGGCTGAAGCGCGGCGCCGCGTAGGCGCCGCCTTCGTTCCCGCGATCGACCTCCATTTCCGGCAGCGCCGTTCGGAATGCTAAAAAGCATATTATATACATACATTCTTGATTGTATGTAAGTTGAGGCATAGGCTCGCGAGGCCGGCGAAGATCGGCGAACGGGAGAGGATTTTTCACGCATTCGCGATGGCGGATGCGGGTCTGCACACATGCGCAAAACTTCCGCTCGTCTGCCTTCGCGCGGCCGGACCATCCGGCGCGCCGTCCATCGTCGCGCTCTGGTTCGGGAACGAAAACGACAAGCGCAAGGAGAGGCAGATGAAGGGATTATCTCGGGCGATCACGCTCATTTCCGCCACCGCACTGGCCGTGCCGGCCGCCGCTCAGTCGGTGCCGAACGCACCCACCGGACCCATCGAGACCAAATATTACGCCAACGGCCCGCTCGCGACGACGCAGACGCGATCGGCGGCGGCATGCGATTCCAAGGGCAATCAGTGCGACGTCTTCTACCCGAGCACCATGACGAATTCGCAGGAGCGACTGCCGCTGGTGGTATGGGCCAATGGCACCGGATCGACGCCGGACAATTACACGTTGTGGCTGAAGCATCTCGCCAGCTGGGGCTTTGTCGTGGTGGCGACGCGCGACCAGCAGACCGGCTATGGCAACACCGCGCTCGACTCGCTCGCCTATATGCGGGCCGAGGAGGCCAATCCGGCCAGCCCCTTCTATCACCGGATCGATTTCACCAAGGTCGGTGCGGCGGGGCATTCGCAGGGCGCGTCGGGCGCGGCGAACGCCATGTTCAATTCGAACGGCGTCATCACCACCACGGTGACGTTCGAACTGCCCGCTCAGATGTGGTGCAACCCGGCGGACAATTGCCTGCTGACCCCGAAACTGACCGGCGGATCGGGATCGATCTTCTATGTCAGCGGTACCGCCGACAGCATGATCGCGCCCGACACGCAGAATGGCGGCACCCAGCTCAACTCGCAGACCGCTTATTACAACGCCACGCCCACCACGATGCTCAAGGCCAAGGGGTTGCTGCGGGGCGCGAACCACAACGACATCAGCGGGACGCCCGGATGCGGCGTGCTGGGTTTCCTGCGTGCCTGCTCGAACGGCGTGTACGGCTATATGGGTTTCCCGACGGCGTGGTTCGCATGGCGTCTGAAGGGTGACACGGCGGCGGGCGCGGCGTTCAAGACCGGCACCGGCGAATTCTTCACCGCCACCGCCTGGACCGGCCGGGTCAGCAACATTCCGTGAGGAAGCTGATCGTCTTCGCGGCGATTGCCGTGGTTGCGGTGGCCGCCGCCCTTCTGTGGTGGCGGCCGTCGCAGGGCGATCCGGATGTCGGAGTGGTGGCGGTGACGCCGCGTCCGGGGGCGGTTCAGCCGTCCCCGGCACCGCCCGAGCCGGTACCAAGCTCGAGCCCGGCACGACCGGCGATCGAAACCGCGATCCTGGCGTCGATCGGCGATCCGGGCGCTGAGCTGAAGGGGGTCGTCGTCCGTCGCGATGCACCGCACATCGCCTGTGGCGAGAAGCGCACGTCGAAGGATCGCGGATTCCGGCGTTTCGTGTGGCTGGGGCATTTGAAGATGCTGGCGACCGATGACGGGTCGGGCTCCTTCGACGCGGTGGCCGGGGTCTGCCGCGAGGGTCAGCCGGTGCCGTGAAGCGGGCGGCCGCGCGGGTCGATCGCGCCCGCGCGGACCGCTCCGTCGATCAGCAACCGGAGGTAATCGATCGAGCGCTTGAGTTCGGCGGGGTCGGGCGCGAGCATCTGGGCGATCGAGAGGCCGCGCACCGCCCAGACGAGCAGGCGGATGCCCGGCAGCATCTCCGCCGCATCCGCGCCGCCGAACTGCGCATCGATTGCCGCGAGCGACATGCGCTCGACCGCCGCCTGCATCGGCGCGACCAGCGCGGCGAGTTCGGGATCGCTGCGCGAGGCTTGAAGGATCTCGAGTACGGCGAGGCCGGAGGGTTTGCTGAGAACTTCCCACAGCATGTCGGGCCAGTCGGACAGGCGCGAGCCGCGACCGGTTGCCGCCGCCATCTCCTGATAGGCGTGCTGCTCGCGTTCGTAGACGGTGCGGATCACCTCCGCCATCAGGTGCGCGCGGGTCTTGAAATGGTGGTGCAGCGCGCCGCGCGTCAGCCCCGCCTCCTCGGCGATCAGCTCGGTCGGGGCGCCGCTATAGCCGTTGCGATGGAGCAGCCGGATCGCCGCGTCGATCAGCGCCTCGCGCGTGCTCGCGGTGCGCTCCGCCTGCGTCCGCCGTTTCGGATTTGCCGCTCTTTCCACCGCGCCAGTCTGGCGGGGCGGGGGAAGGTCCGTCAACCGGCGATGGGTCAATCCTGGCGCTGGAAGGCGGTGGCGAAGCGCGGCATGTCGTTGACCGATCGCACATAGGTCGGCGGGCTGCGGCGGGGCAGCAGCTTCTCCAGCGCGGCGCCCGTCGCCAGCAATTGCCCATCGCTCCACGCCGGACCGATCAGCGAGATGCCGAGCGGCAGGCCCTCGACCTGGCCCATCGGCAGCGTGAGGTGCGGGTAGCCGGCGATCGCGGCCATGGTGGTGATCGACGTCATGCGCGGCCCGCCGCCGACCATATCGACCATAGGCGCGACATCGGTGGTGATGCCGATCAGCGCGCTGACCCTATACTCGGCACAGAGGCGGGCGATACCCTCGGGACCGGCCATCCGCCGCGCCTTGGCGACCAGCGCTTGCCAGGCGGGGTCATTCGCGGATGGCGCGGTCAGTGCGCGTACGAACAATTCCTGCCCGAACAGGACAGTCTCGCGCGGCGTGGCGTTGTTGAACGCGACCAGCTGTTCGAGCGAGCGTACACGGACCTGGGGCGCCGCGCTCGCCAGATACGCGTCGATACTTGCCTTGAAGTCGGGGACGAAGATGTCGAGCTGCATCGCCCGCAGCGGTGCCTCGTCATAGCCGGGCACCTCGACGATCTCGGCCCCCGCCGCGCGCAGCCGGTCAAGCGTCTGCGTGAGCAGCGCCTGGCGGGGGTCACCCGGCGTGCCGGCACCGTCGGGCCGGATCACCCCCAGCCGCACGCCCTTGAGATCGGCGGCGCGCACGCGGGCGGGATAGTCCTCGCGCCGGGCCGATGCTTCCGCCGTGGCGGAATCACCGGCATCGGACCCGGCCATGATCGACAGCAGCAACGCGGCGTCGGCCACCGATCGCGTGAGCGTGCCGACACTATCCTGTACCGGCGACAGCGGAACGACGTGCGTGCGCGGCACCAGGCCGAGCGTCGGCTTGTACCCGACCACGCCGTTGAACGCGGCCGGGCCGATGATCGAGGAATTGGTCTCGGTCCCGAGCGCGGCGGGCGCAAGGCTCGCCGCCACCGCCACCGCGCTGCCCGAGCTGGATCCGCCGGGGTTGCGGTCGAGCGCATGGGGGTTGCGCGTCAGCCCGCCGACCGCGCTCCACCCGGCCAGGCTGCGAAAGCCGCGGAACTGCGCCCATTCGGACAGGTTGGCCTTGCCCAGGATGATCGCGCCCGCCGCGCGCAGCCGCGCGACCGAGGGGGAATCGCGCCCCGTCCGGTTGTCCTTGAGCGCGAGCGACCCGGCGGTGGTCGGCAGCTCGATCGTCTCGATATTGTCCTTGATGACGATCGGCACGCCATGGAGGGGGCCGCGCAGCTTGCCCTGCCGGCGCTCGGCATCCGCGCGCCGAGCCTCCGCCTTCGCGTTCGGGTTGAGCGCGAGGATACTCTGCAGTCGCGGCCCGTTGCGGTCGATCGCCGCGATCCGCGCGAGATAGGCGTCGACGATCGCCGCCGAGCTCAGCTTTCCGCTCTGAAGGTCGGCGGCCAGCTCCGACAGCGAGCGTTCGACGACCTCGGCCCGCAACCGCGAGGGATCGACGGCCGCCCGCTCGTGCGGCGGCGAAGCGGCCTGTGCGCCGGTCGTTGCCATCAGGGCGAGCGCAAGCGCGAGGCGAAATGGGGCGTGCATCGATACTCTCTGGCTAGGGGCTGGGTGGCCGCTCGCGCGCCGGGGTGGCTCCCATCGGCGCACGAGCGACCATAAGCTTATTGGCGATAGGTGAGCGTCAGTCCGAAGGTGCGCGGGCGGATCGTCTGCGCATAGTAATTGGTGTCGGTCGGCAGCGAGTTGCGGACCAGGTTGAGCTGGGGCCGCGTGTCGAACAGATTGTTGACGAACAGCGACGCGTCGACCGCCTTGCCGCGATAGCCGAGCCGGACGCTCGTCTCCCCGAACCCGTCATTCTCGCGCAGCGTCGGATCGTAGCCCGACGCCTGGGGGTTGTCGAAGCGCGCGAAACGGCCGTTGTTGCGGCTGCGATATTCGTGGATCAGGCGGACATAGCCCTCGTTGGACCCGATCGACGCGGCATATTCACCGGTCAGCGTCACCTTCCACGGCGGCACGTCGCTGACCACCGCGCCCTTTTCGGCGAGATAGATACCGTTGGTGACGATCGATTGCTTGTAGCGCGTGCGGTTATAGCCGACCGCGGCGTTGAGCGAGAGGCCGGGCAGGGGGGCGGCCGAGACGTTGAGGTCGAACCCGTCGCTCTTCGCCGCGCCGAGATTGGCGATGAAGCCCGACGCGCATCCGGTAAGCTGGATATAGCTTTGGATGTCGGTCCAATCGACATGATAGGCGCTGACCTCGAAGCGCAGCTTGCCGAGCCGCGCTTTCGCCCCCGCTTCATAGCTCCATAGCGAGTCCGAATTATACTGGGTCGGTGCGCTCGACAGGCCGAGCTGCGCCAGCCCGGCGTTGCACAGCGGCGTCGATTGAGTCCCCTGATTGGCGCCGCCGATGCGGAAGCCCTTGGCCGCGCTGAGATAGAGCAACGGCCCGCCCTCCGGTTTCCACGACAGGCTGACGCGCGGGGTGATCGGCGTGTCCTGCTGCGATCCCGATGAGGTCTTCGGCCCACGGTTGAACGGCCCGTCGAGATCCTCGCGGAACGAGAAGCGCGTGTCGGCGATGCGGCCGCCTGTCGTCAGGGTGAAGGCGCCCAGGCGCAGGTCGACATTGGCAAAGCCGGCCAGCTGCTCCTCGCGATAAACGCCGTCGGTGGTGTAACGCACATTTCCGTCGATCGCGGGCGAACCGAAGAAGCCGGCGAAGAAACTGGCGTAGTAGGGATCCTCGATCCGCGCGGCGAACCCTTGTTTGTTGCGCTGGTAAAAGCCGCCGATCAGCCAGCTGATCGTGCCGCCGCTATCGGATTGCAGGCGGATCTCCTGCGTGAAATTGTCCTGGCGGCTGCGCGTGCGGCTGACCGCGCCGGTGAAGGCGGCGGGGA
Source organism: Sphingomonas sp. GW821-FHT10C01 (assembly GCF_059415525.1). Classification (NCBI taxonomy): domain Bacteria; kingdom Pseudomonadati; phylum Pseudomonadota; class Alphaproteobacteria; order Sphingomonadales; family Sphingomonadaceae; genus Sphingomonas; species Sphingomonas sp. GW821-FHT10C01. Next base: position 277,971 of record NZ_JBWKNK010000002.1, read on the forward strand.
GCTGCTGCGGGATCGGCAGCTGCCCGCTGAACAGGCGGTAGAGACCGAAGTCCAGCGTGCTGAAATCGATGTCGCTGCGCGCGCGGCGCACGAGGTAGGAGGTGACCGAGGTGGCGGTGAGCGACCCGATCTCCGCCTCGACCTTCAGCGCGGGCAGGTAGAAGCGGTCGCGCATCGGCTGGGCGAGGCGGCGACCGCTGCGCAACACGCCGTCGTCGGGCCGCGACAGGCGCGGATAATATTGCTCGCGGTCGTGCAGATGCGTGTCCTGGAAGTTCAACGACGGGACGATGCGCACGCCGTTCAGGTCGAGGTTCAGGATCGCCTTGAAGGTCTTTGACGTCGTGCGATTGGAATCCGCCTCGACCACCGCGCCGCTCGCGTCGTCGACCCGATCGACATAGCCGCCGTCGCGGCGCCAGGAACCGCTGAGCCGGAGGCCCGCGACCCCCTCGATCAGCGGAAAGCCGACCGCGGCCCCGGCCTCGTACGACATGCCGCCATGCTCGGTCGCCGCCAGCTCGCCACGGGCATAGATGCTGGTCTTCGACACGTCCGGAACCGGGGTGATGAAGCGGATCGTGCCGCCCATGGATCCGGCGCCGAACAGCGTGCCCTGCGGTCCGCGCAGCACCTCGACGCGTTCGAGGTCGAAGATGGCGGGGAGCGGCGCCCCCGCCTCGCTGGCGTTGGTGTTGCGCGTCTGAACCGGCGTGTCGTCGATATAGATGCCGGTGGTGGCGGCGCCGACCACCGACTGGATACCGCGCACCGCGATGTTGGGCGGCTGGAAACTGCTCTGCGGGATCAGCGACAGGCCCGGCGTCTGGGCGATGATGTCGCCGACATCGCGAATGCCCTGTTCGTCCAGCTTCTCGCTGTCATAGCCGGCGACGCTGGCCGGAACGTCGCTCAGCCGCTCGGCACGGCGGTTGGCGGTGACGATGATCTCGTCGCTATCCTCGGCTGCTGGCGCGGACACGGTCTGAGCTCGCGCCGTGCCGATTCCGGCCGCCAGCGCATAGGTTCCGGCCATGCCGAGTCCGGCAATGAGCAGCCGGCGTGCGTTGATCCTGTTCATTCTTCCTCCCCGATCCGGGACGTGCGGCGGGTCTCCATCCCGGGCCTCGCCGTCATCTCCGTCCCTGGCCGCGATTATCCGGGGCGGGCGCCGCGTCCGCCATCGCCATCAGGGATGGATTCGCGCCAATTGGCGGTCAGGCCGCGCCATCGGAGCGCCAGGGACTTTCCCGACGGGGAATCGGGGATGATGATGGGGACGGATCGAGCGAGGACGCGATGGAACAGGACGGTATCTGCGGGGCGGCGCGGGCGATTACCTTCGTCGCGTTCGACGATGTCGCGCTGATCGACCTGTTCGCGCCGATGGAGGCGCTGGTGATCGCCAACGCGATGGCCGGGGGCGGGCGCTACCGGATCGAGCTGGCATCGCTTCGCGGCGGAACGATCACGGCGGTGGGCGGGGTGCGGGTCGAGACGATCCTGCTCGACGATGCGTTCGCGGCGGATACCGATACGTTGATCGTGGCGGGCAGCGGCGCGGTGCTGCCCGAAGGCGAGCTAGCGACGCTCGTGCCCTGGCTGCGCGCGCACGGGCCGGCCTATCAGCGTATCTGCTCCGTGTGCACCGGCGCGGTGATCCTGGCGCGCGCGGGGTTGCTCGACGGGCGGCGCGCGACGACCCATTGGGCGGCGCTCGACACGCTCCAGCGTGAACATCCCGGCGTGACGGTCGAACGCGGGCCGGTGTTCGTCGAGGATCGCGGCGTCTGGACCTCGGCAGGGGTGACGGCGGGGATCGACCTGGCTCTGGCGCTGATCGAGCGTGATCTCGGCCACCGCATCGCGATGGCGGTGGCGCGGACGTTGGTGGTGTTCATGCGGCGGCCCGGCGCGCAGGATCAGCTCAGCCATGTGCTGGCCGCGCAGTCCGCGTCGGACCCGGCCTTTTCCAATTTGCTCGCCTGGATCGCCGACAATCTTTCCCGTGACCTGTCGGTCGCGCGACTGGCCGATCAGGTGGGGATGAGCGTGCGCACCTTCGGCCGATTGTTCCGGCAGGCGGTGGGGGACACGCCCGTGCGCACGGTCGAGGCGATGCGGCTGCGCGCCGCGGCCGAGGCGCTCGCGAACAGCGACCGATCGATCAAGGACGTGGCTCGGATTACCGGCTTTGGATCAAGCCAGAATCTGCGCCGCGCCTTTCTGCAGCGTCATGGCGTGACGCCGGGGGCCTACCGCGAGCGCTACGGCAGCGGGGTCGGTTAGGGCCTTCGTCACCCCGGCCTTGTGCCGGGGTCCACTCAGCCTCGCGGACTGAACCAGCGCCTCATTTCCAGCGCCTGCCTCCCGGTGGACCCCGGTACAGGGCCGGGGTGACGGCGGAAGGAAGGGCGCCCAGGCCGGAAACCCGGATGTCTATCGGCCCTACGCCGCCAGTTCCTTGAGCGGGGTCGCGGCGTCGGCGAGTTTCGCCGGATCGATCGCCAGCCGCTCGACCACCAGCTTGCGGCCCTGGACATAGTCCTTGGTCGCGTTGACGCAGTCGAGCGCGATGACGTGGCCGTCCTTGAGGTAGATGACCGAAAAGCTGCGCGTCGCCGGATCGCCGCGCACCACGCTGGTATCGTGGCCGGTCGAAAGGCCGACGGTCTGGAGCTTCAAGTCATACTGGTTCGACCAGAACCATGGCACCGCGTCGTAATGCGCTTCGACGCCCGCGATGGTCTTGGCCGCGACGGTCGCCTGATCGTTGGCGTTCTGGACCGATTCCAGCCGCACCGGCATGTCGTCGGCATAGTGATTGGCGTGGAGCGCGCAGTCGCCGATCGCGAAGACATCGGGCAGCGAGGTGCGGCAATGCCCGTCCACCGCGACGCCGTTGCCGCCCTCGGCCCCCGCATCGATCAGCGGCTGGACGGCTGGGATGATGCCGATGCCGACGATCACCATTTCCGCCGGGATGACGCTGCCGTCCTTCAGGCGCACGCCGTTGGCCTTGCCGTCCATGGTCTCGATGCAATCGACCGCGACCCCCAGCCGGACATCGACGCCATGCGCGCGATGCTCGCCCTCGAAGAAGCGCGACAGCGGCTCGCCCGCGACGCGCGCCAGCACCCGGTCGAGCGCTTCGAGCAGCACGACCTTCTTGCCCGCCTTGGCGAGCACCGCCGCCGCCTCCAGCCCGATATAGCCGCCGCCGATCACGACCGCCTGGGTCACGTCGGGCAGTTCGGCGACCATGCGGTCGGCGTCGGCGCGGGTGCGGACGGTGTGGACGCCCGTGGCATCGCCGCCACCACAGCCGAGCCGTCGGGGCGATCCGCCCGCCGCCCAGATCAGATGGCCATAGCCGATCGTCGCGCCGTCTTCAGTGGTGACGCTATGCCCCTCGGGATCGACGCTGGCGACGCGGCGACCCAGCAGCATGTCGACCTTGCGCTCTTCCCAGAAGGCGGCGGGGCGGATCAGGATGCGTTCGAACGCCTTCTCGCCCGAGAAATAGTCCTTCGACAGCGGCGGGCGCTCATAGGGCAGTTCCGGCTCGTCGCCGATGACCGCGATGCTCCCTTCGAACTTGGCCTGGCGCAGCGCGATCGCCGCCTGCGCGCCGCCATGTCCGGCCCCCACGATCACCACGTCATAGCGCATGCGTCTCTTCCTCCCGTCGCGGACTGATGCCGCTTATTCCTCAGCCGCCAATTGCCTGAGCATTGTTTCCAGCGCCTGCGCCTGTTCGGCGCCGAGGCTCTTGCGCAGTGCGCGATCGAACGCAACGGCCTGTTCGGCAAGCCCGTCGAACAGGGCGCGGCCGGCTTCGGTCAGGCGCAGCAATTCCGCGCGGCGATCGTCGGCGGCGACGCGTTCGAGCCATCCGCCGTCCTCGAGCGCCGCCACGGCGCGGCTGACCTTGGACTTTTCGGTATTCGAGCGGCGAGAAACGGTCGCGGCGGTCAGTTCGCCGTAGCTGCCGAGATGCGCGAGGATGCGCCATTGCGTGCGGCTGAAACCATGTGCCTCGCGATAGGCCGGCTCGAACTTCTTGCCCGTCCGTTCCCCCGCCTGGTTGAGCAGATAGGGGAGGAACCGGTCGAGATCGAAGGGCTTCCCGGAAGGCGGTCTGGCGCTCATGGGTGCTTGCTTATCGTTGCATTCGCATCTATTGCAAGAACTAATTGTTGCATATGCAACTAATCATGGAGAGTGGCATGGCGTCGCACAACATGCGGGCGGTGGGCTATATGCCCGGCTTCGGCAACGACTTCGAGACCGAGGCGCTGCCCGGCGCGCTGCCGCAGGGGCAGAATTCGCCGCAGCGTTGCCCCTATGGCCTCTATGCCGAGCAATTGTCGGGAACGGCGTTCACCGCGCCGCGCGGTCAGAATGAGCGCAGCTGGTGCTATCGCATCCGTCCCAGCGTCCGCCATGTCGGCCGGTTCCAGGCGATCGACGTGCCGCATTGGAAGTCGGCGCCGAACGTGCTTCCCGATGTGACGAGCCTCGGCCAGTATCGCTGGGATCCGGTGCCGCATGCGCAGGAGGCGCTGACCTGGATCACGGGCATGCGCACCGTGACCACGGCGGGCGACGTCAACACCCAGACCGGCATGGCGAGCCATGTCTATCTCGTCACCGAATCGATGGTGGATTCCTATTTCTACTCGGCCGACGGCGAACTGCTGGTCGTGCCGCAGGAAGGGAAGCTGCGTTTCTGCACAGAACTCGGCGTGATCGACATCGCCCCCGGCGAGATCGCCGTGCTACCCCGTGGCCTACTCTATCGCGTCGAGGTGATCGAGGGGCCCTGCCGCGGCTTCGTCTGCGAGAATTACGGCCAACCGTTCGACCTGCCCGAGCGCGGCCCGATCGGTGCGAACTGCATGGCCAATCCGCGCGACTTCAAGACCCCGGTGGCGGCGTTCGAGGATCGCGAGGCGCTCTCGACCATCACCCTCAAATGGTGCGGGCAGTTCCACCGCAGCACGATCGGTCACAGCCCGCTCGATGTGGTTGCGTGGCACGGCAATTACGCGCCGTACAAATACGACCTGTCGACCTACAGCCCGATCGGGGCGATCCTGTTCGACCATCCCGATCCGTCGATCTTCACGGTGTTGACCGCGCGGTCGGAGATGCCGGGGACCGCGAATATCGACTTCGTGCTGTTCCGCGAGCGCTGGCTGGTCGCCGAGCACAGCTTCCGCCCGCCTTGGTATCACAAGAATGTGATGAGCGAGCTGATGGGCAATATCTATGGCGCCTATGACGCCAAGCCTGACGGCTTCGCGCCCGGCGCGATGAGCCTGCACAATTGCATGCTGCCGCACGGACCGGACCGCAACGCGTTCGAGAAGGCGAGCGCCGCCGAGCTCAGGCCCGAGAAGCTCGACCGCACGATGAGCTTCATGTTCGAGACGCGCTTCCCGCAGCATCTGACCCGCTGGGCGGCCGACGTGGCGCCGATGCAGGACGATTATGCCGATTGCTGGGACGGGCTGGACAAGAAGTTCGACGGCACGATCGATCCGGCGTGACGCCACTCCCCTAATCTTCCTGCTGAAAGGCCGATATGCCCCTGTTGCGATCCTGGGTGGATAGCGCGAATGCACCCGCTTGCCCGTTTCCCCTCAACAATCTGCCGTGCGGCGTGTTCAGCACAGTGGAGACCTCGCGACGCTGTGGCGTCGCGATCGGAGACCGCATCGTCGATATGGCTGCGCTGGAAGCCGCGGGTGTGCTCAGGCTGGCCGATGAGCCTCTATTCGCCGAACCGGTGTGGAATGCGGTGATGGCGGCGGGGCCGGCGGTGTGGCGGGCGCTGCGCGAGGCATTGACCGGCCTGCTCGCGGAAGGATCGGCGCAGCGCGAGGCGGTGGAGCCGCACCTGGTATCGCTGGCGGACGCACGGATGCACCTGCCGTTCCGCGTCGCGGGCTATACCGATTTCTACGCGAGCCGGCAGCATGCGTTCAATGTCGGGACCATGTTCCGCGGGCCGGAGAATGCGCTGCCGCCCAACTGGCTGCATATCCCGATCGGCTATAACGGCCGCGCCTCGTCGGTCGTCGTTTCGGGCACCGAGGTGCGCCGGCCCTGGGGGCAGGTGAAGGCGCCGGACGACGCGGCGCCACGCTTCGCGCCCTCGGCTCGGTTCGACATCGAGCTGGAGTTGGGCGCGGTGGTCGGGGCCGGATCGGTGGATCCGGTGACTGTTTCCGAAGCCGATGCGATGATCTTTGGCTATGTGCTGCTCAACGATTGGTCGGCACGCGACATCCAGGCGTGGGAGTATCAGCCGCTGGGGCCCTTCCAGGGCAAGGCGACGGCGACCACGATCGGGGCGTGGATCGTCACCAGCGCAGCGCTCGAGCCGTTCCGCGTCGAAGGGCCGGCGCGCGAGAAGACGCTGCTGCCTTATCTCGATGAGCCGGGGCCGATGCTCTTCGACATCAAGCTGGAGGTCGGGCTGACCGCGGAAGGCGGCACGGAAACGGTGATCAGCCGGACGGGCTACCGCGAAATGTACTATTCCGCCGCACAGCAGCTGGCGCATCATACGACGGCGGGATGCCGCATGGATGTGGGCGATCTGCTCGGCACCGGGACGATTTCCGGCCCGGATGCGGGCACTTACGGCAGCTTGCTCGAGCTCAGCTGGGGCGGGAAGCAGCCGATTCGTCTGGGCGATGGGGCTGAACGCAGATTTCTTGAGGATGGCGATACGGTCGATCTGCGCGGCTGGTGCGAGGGCAACGGATACCGGATCGGTTTCGGCGATTGCAGCGGCCGGATTCTTGCTGCGTACACAGATCCTTATCGGCGGGGCTGAAGCTTCATTTCTGGCTTGGAACTGGCCGTCCGGCGATCCCTCGCCGGGCGGCCAGTTGCTCTCTGCGCAACTTTTTCTGTCACGTATAGCGTAACGGTGTTGCGTATATTGACACTGTTTCAGTTCGGAGTAATTTCCTCGAACACGTTCAAACACACATAATAAAGGGGTGGCCCGATGCGGTTCAGGGACGGACAGGGAGTGGAGAAGAAGCTGAAGGTGCGGGCGCTGCTGCTCGCGACAGCGATTTGCGGCGTGCCGGTTGCGGCCAGCGCCCAGACCGCGCCGGCAAGCGAGCCGGCGGTCGCTGAAGAGGCGCAGGAGCAGGAAATCGTTCTGACCGGCAGCCGCATCTCGCGGCGCGACGTCGAAGCGCCGACGCCGATGAAGGTGCTGGGCGCCGAGGCGATCGAAGCGCGCGGCGCGGCCAGCATTGGCGAGTTCCTGGTGGAAGTGCCGTCGTTCCGCAACACGCAGGGTCCGCAGACCAACACCGCCGGTACGCTGGGCACTGGCCAGTTCTCGGCCGATCTTCGCGCACTGGGCGTCATCCGCACCCTGACGCTGGTCGATGGCCGCCGCTTCGTGCCGTCGGCCGCGACCGGCCAGGTCGACCTCAACCTGATCCCGCAGATCCTGGTCGACCGCGTCGATGTCGTCACCGCCGGCGCGTCGGCCACCTATGGTTCGGACGCGGTCTCGGGCGTGGTCAACGTCGTGCTCAACAAGCGGCTTGAAGGCATCAAGGGCGACTTCTCGATGGGGATCAGCGATCGCGGAGACGCGCGCGAGACCCGTGCCGCGCTGGCGTTCGGCGCCCCGTTCGCCGATGGCCGTGGCCACATCGTGATCGGCGGCGAATATGTGAAGTCCAAGGGCGTCAACGACCCGTTCGCGCGCGAAGCCTTCGCTGAACAGCCAGGACTGGTTTCCTATGTCGGTGCCCGCCCGGCGGGCAAGCCGTCGCGCGTCTATGAGCGGGGCGTTTCGTTCATCAACATGGCCTATGGCGGCCTGATCACCGGCGTGAACGCCGATCTCAACGCCGGCAATGGCGCGGACGTGCTGCGCGGCATCCAGTTCGGACCGAACGGCGCGCCGACGGCGTTCAACTACGGCAATTTCGCCGACTATGGCACCGGCAGCACGCTCGCGAGCAACTTCACGGGCGGCAACAAGGGTCTTTATCCGCAGGACGGCTGGACGCTGATCGTGCCGACCACGCGCCGGGTCGCCTTCGGCCATATCGACTATGAAGCGACCGACAAGCTGAACCTGTTCGTCGAGGCGAGCTACGGCCGCAGCGGCGGTTACGGCAACTCACCGCCGGTTCGCGATCAGGGTTCCGCCGCGACGATCCTGCGCGACAACGCCTTCCTCCATTCGTCGATCCGCGACATCATGGTCGCGAACAACATCTCGTCGTTCACGCTGGGCCGTCCGTATAATGACTTCGGTCCGATCACGCGCGCCAATGAGAACACGACCGAGCGGTTCGTCGCGGGCTTCGACTATGATCTGGGCGGCAGCTGGAAGATCGACGGCTATTATCAATATGGCCGCAACGTCCTGAATGCGAATGTCGCCAACCTGCGGATCGAGAACAACTTCCGCTTCGCGACCGACGCGGTGAATGTCGGTGGTCAGATCGTTTGCGCGGCGACGCAGGCGAACGGCACGGTGACCTCGACCGGGCAGGTGCTTAACCGCTTCAATTCGGCGGCTTCGGGCTGCGTGCCGATCAACCTGTTCGGCCAGGGTTCGCCGAGCAAGGCGGCGATCGACTATGTCACCGGCGACGTCTTCTACCAGGTGACGACCAAGCAGCAGGTCGCCGCGCTGAATATGCAGGGCGAGCTGTTCAAGCTGCCCGGCGGTGCTTTCGCGGTGGCGTTCGGCGGCGAGTGGCGCAAGGAAGAGGCCGCGGCCATCTCCGACGCGCTGTCGCAGGCGAACGGCTTCAACTACAGCAACCCCAAGCCCTATTCGGGTGGCTATGATGTGAAGGAAGTCTATGCGGAAGCGGTTGCGCCGCTGCTGCGTGACATGCCCTTCGCCCATCATGTCGAGCTGAACGGCGCGATCCGCTACACCGACTATTCGACCTCGGGCGGCGTCACGACCTGGAAGCTGGGCGGCATCTATGCGCCCTTCGCTGATCTGCGCCTTCGCGCCACCCGGTCGCGTGACATTCGTGCGCCCAACAATGCGGAACTCTATGCGACGACTGCGGGTCTCGCGCAGTTGCGCAACCCGTGGAGCGGCGTGACGACCCAGATCACGACGCTCAACCAGCCGAGTCCGACGCTGAAGCCGGAAAGGGCGGATACCTGGACCGTGGGCGGCGTGTTCACGCCCCGCTTCATTCCGGGCTTCACCTTCTCCGCCGATTACTATGACATCAATATCAAGGGCGCGATTTCGAGCTTCTCGTCGCAGTCGATCCTCGACAATTGCTTCGCGGAGACGGGTACGCCGTTCTTCTGCAACTTCGTCACCCGGACCGGGACGGGCTCCGCCACCGTGGTCGACCTGGTGTCGGTGCAGCTGCTCAACATCGCCGGAGTTCGGACACGCGGGTTCGACTTCTCGGCCACCTACCGTACGCGGATCGGTGAGAGCGAACTGACGCTTCGCGGCATGGCGACCTACGTCAAGGATCTGATCTTTGACGACGGCACCGGCGCTGCGCCGCGCTTCAACGCGGCGGGTGTGATCCAGTCGCTGGGCGGCCGGATCGACCGCGCCGGATCTGTCGGCGGCACGGCATTTACCGCCGGGCAGCAGACCAGCGCGACCAACACGCCGAGCTGGACCGCGACGGGGTCGATCGCCTGGGCGCTCAAGCCGGTGAACGTGAGCCTGCAGGGCCGCTATATCGGCGGCGGCAAGTTCGACGCGACGCTGGTCGGGCCGGGCGATCAATATTACGATGCCGCCTCGCCGATCTCGATCGGCAACAACCGGGTCGACAGCCGCTTCTACCTTGATCTCGCGGCACAGGTGGACGTGATCAAGGACGGCAACCGCAAGCTGCAGTTCTACTTCAACGTCAACAACCTGACCGACAAGGCACCGCCGTTCCCGGTGACCGCGATCGCGGGCATGTATGATCGTATGGGGCGCTATTATCGTGCCGGCCTGCGCTTCACCTACTGACGATAGCGTGGCCGCGCTCAGGGAAATCCTGGGTGCGGCCATGTTCGTCGATGACCGCGTCGCGTGCGACGCCCATCTTCAGGACATGACCGGCAATTGGCCGAGTGACGCGATTGCCGTTGCTCGGCCTTCGTCGCCACAGGAAGTGGCGGCGCTGGTGCGGCATGCCACCACCAACAACATGTCGATCGTGCCGCAAGGGGGGAACACCGGGCTGGTCGGTGGATGTGCCGTTGGGCCGGAAGCGCGCGCGGTGCTGCTATCTTCCCGGCGGCTCAATGCGGTGCGGGGGATCGATCCGCATGTTCCCGCGGTGATCGCCGAGGCGGGGTGCATCCTGGCCGATGTCCAGGCGGCGGTAGCCGAACAGGGGTTCTCGATCCCGCTCGGCCTCGGCTCGGAGGGAAGCGCAACGATCGGCGGACTGATCTCGACCAATGCCGGCGGCGTCCGCGCACTGCGCTACGGCGTGATGCGCAACCTCGTCCTCGGCCTTGAGGTCGTGCTGCCCGACGGGCGCATCTGGGACGGGCTGCGCACGGTCGCCAAGAACAATATGGGCTATGACCTCAAGCAGCTGTTCATCGGCGCCGAGGGGTCGTTGGGTGTCGTTACCGCCGCGGCGTTGCGGCTGACTCCGGCTTGGCGGCAGATCGAGACCGCCTGGCTGGCAGTCGAAAGCCCGGCATCGGCGTTGGCGCTGCTCCAGGATCTGCGTGCATCGCTCGGCGATCTGGTGGTCGCGTTCGAGCTGATCCAGCGGCGCGGTGTCGAATGGGCGACGCGAGCGGTTCCGACGCTTCGCGTGCCCGATACCGGCGATCATCCGTGGTTCGTGCTGGTCGAGTTCGCTTCCGCCGCCGCCAGGCTTCCGATCCGCGATGCGGTCGAGGATGCGCTTGGCCATGCCATGGAGCAGGGGCTGGCGGTCGGCGGGCTGCTGGCCGAGAGCGAGGCGCAGCGCCAGCAGCTATGGCGCATCCGCGAGGCGCTGGTCGAAGGCAAGCGCGGCGCAAAGCCGTCGGTCAGCGTGGATGTCGCGGTGCCGCTGGGGCAAGTTCCGGCCTTTCTCGAGGCCGCGAACCTTGCGGTGCAGGTGTTGCCGGGGTGCGAGACGCTCGCCTTCGGACATGTCGGTGACGGCAATATCCACCTGTCCGTGCATCGCGGCAAGAATCACCCCGAGCGGTTCGCGGAAGCGGCCGAAGAATTGTCAGCGGTGATCGAGGCGGTGGCACTCGCGCATGGCGGATCGATCTGCGCGGAGCATGGCGTGGGCCGGCGGATGCGCTCCGCCGTCGCCGCGGCGCTGAGCGAGACCGAGCTCGACCTGTTCCGCGCGGTCAAGCGGACGATCGACCCGGGGAACATCATGAACGCCGGGGCGGTGATCGCCGAGCGTTAGTCGCGCAGCACGAACTTTGCATTGGCCTCGACCGCCACGCCAAAGGGCAGGGCGGCGACGCCGATCGAGGTGCGGGTGTGGCGGCCGCGCTCACCCAGCACCGCGACGATCAGGTTTGACGCGCCGCTGATGACCTGGCTCTGCTCGGTGAAGCCGGGCGTGCAGGCGACGAAGCCATTGAGCTCGAGGCAGCAATCGACGCGGTCCGCATCGTCGCCGGTCGCCTCCGCCAGCCAGGCGAGGATGTTGAGCGCGCTGAGTTCCGCCGCCTTCGCACCCTGCTCGGTCGCAAGCTGGGCGCCGAGCTGGCCGAGATAGGGCTTGTCGCCCTCGAACTGCGCGATCATCCCGGAGACGTGCACGACATTGCCGACATGGCGATAGAGCAGGAACGGCGTGTCCTTCTGCACCACGCGCGGCAGGCGGTGGCCAGCGCGAATGACGGCGTCGGAAATGCGGTTGATGGCGGTCATTGACGCTCCTGCGGTCTTGGATTGATGCACGATAGAGTCGCATATCGTGACGACGTATCGTAAATCGAGACATGGAGGCTGGCAATGGATCGCCGGACACTGATCGCAGGCGCAAGCGGCCTTGCCGCGACACTTGCAATGGGCGCACCGCTGAGCGCGAAGGAAGGGGAGAAGGCCGTGGAGCAGAAGCCGTTCACCATCGGGATGATCGCGTTCGACATGATGACGAACCTCGATTTCGTCGGGCCGTTCGACATCCTATCGCGCGTGCGCGGCGCACGAACCATCGTGCTGGGCAAGTCGCTGGACCCGATCACGACCGATTCCAAATATCGCCTGCTGCCCGAGATGCGGCTGGCGGATGCGCCCGAGCTCGACATGATCTTCCTGCCCGGCGGGCCAGGGACGACCGGCATGATCGAGGACGCTGAGATGCTGGCCTTCCTGCGCGAGCGGGCACCGCGCGCGAAGTGGATCACATCGGTCTGCACCGGCGCGTTGGTGCTCGGCGCGGCGGGGTTGCTGGAGGGATATAGGGCGGCGACGCACTGGAGCGCGATGCACATCCTGCCGGTGCTGGGCGCGACGCCGGTCGACGAGCGGGTGGTGATGGACCGCAATCGCGTCACCGGCGGCGGGGTGACGGCGGGGATCGACTTCGCGTTGACGCTGATCGCGCATATCTGGGGCGAGGATCAGGCGAAGCTGATCCAGCTGGGCAATGAATATAATCCCCAGCCGCCGTTCGATGCGGGGCACCCGAAGCGCGCGCGCGAAGTCGCCACGCGCTATCGGGAGCTGACCAAGGGCATGACCAACGCCCGGCTGGAGGCATCGAAGCGCGCCGCGGCGAAACTGGGTATCGCCCCGGCGGCATAGCCCCGCGTTTGCGTCCATCCCGCACTGCCTGGGAGCTTAGCGTGCGTTCCACCATCGATGACGATTTCACGTTCGCCGCGGTCGGCGACACGTTGCAGGTTCGCGCGCAATTGCCGACCGACGACAAGGGTTTTCTGGCGGTCACCGAAGTGGTGCAGGCGGCCGATGTGGCCTTCGCCAATGGCGAGATGACCTGTTTCGATCTCACCACCTTCGACGGCCATCCTGCCGCGCAGACCGGAGGCGGGTTCACGCTGGGCAGTCCCGATGTCCCGGCCGACCTCAAGGCACAGGGCTTCTCCTTGATCGCGCGCGCCAACAACCATGCGGTGGACTGGGGCATTGAGGGGATGCGCGAGACCGACCGGTTGTTCGCGCGGCAGGGGCTGGTGATCGCGGGGACGGGGGAGAGCCGCGCTCAGGCGCGTGCGCCCCGCTATCATCAGTCGCGCAAGGGCCGGGTCGCGCTGGTCGCCACGACCACGACCTTCACGATTCAGTCCGAAGCGGGTGCGCCGCTGGGGCAGGCACGGGCGCGACCGGGGGTGGCGGCGCTGCGGGTCAAGCCGTCGGTGCATGTCGGGCAGGGCGTGATCGACGCGCTGCGCACGGACTATGGCGAGCAGGCCACGCCCGCGGTGGTGACCTGGACCACCGATCGCGCCAGCGCGCCGAGTGGGCGACCGGACCAGCTCAACATCTTCGGCGTCAACTTCAGGGCGAGCGAGACGCCCGGCGTCAGCTACGAGATGAACCCGGTCGACCTGGCGGAGACGATGGCGTCGATCCGGCAGGCGCGGGCGGCGTCCGACTTCGTCGCCTTCAGCGTCCACGCGCACGAGAGCGCGACCGGGCGGTTCAACGATCAGGAACAGGCCGACTTCATGCCCGTGCTGGCGCATGCCGCTATCGATGCCGGCGCCGACATCGTCCTCGGCCATGGGCCGCACGTGCTGCGCGGGATCGAGATCTACAAGGGCAAGCCGGTCTTCTACGGTCTCGGCAACTACTTCTTCCAGCTCGACCTGCTCGAAGGGCTGCCGCGCGACATCCTGAACCCGGCCTATCTGTCCGAGCATGAGCAGGTCGCGGCGCTGCTGGCCAAGGGCTTCGGCGACACCGCGACCTGGGAAAGCGTCGTCGCGGTCAACCGCTTTTCCGGAGGGGCGGTGCGCAGGATCGAACTACACCCGATCGATCTGGGCGCCGATTTGCCCTCGAGCCGGCGCGGGGTGCCGCGCCGGGCGTCGCGGGCCAAGGCGAGCGTGATCATCCGGCGCATCGCCGAATTGTCCGCGCCCTATGGCACCGCGATTGCCGAGAGCGACGGGATCGGGGTGATCTCCATCGCGCCCTGACCGGGCGTCAGCACGGCATATAGGCGAGGCATTCCACTTCGGTCAGCGCGCCGCCGACGAGCTTGGCCGCGCCGAACGCGCTGCGTGCTGGCAGGCGGTCCGCCGGGAAATACTCCAGATAGACCGCATTGAACTCGGGCCACTGGTCCATGTCGGCGAGCATCACGGTGCACTTGAAGATCGCATCCATGCCGAGGCCAAAGGTCGCGAGCTCGTCCTTGATGTTCTCCATCGTCTGGCGGGTCTGCGCGGCGAGGCCGGTGGGTTTGCTGCCGTCGGGCAGATTGCCGATTTTGCCCGACAGATAGAGCACGTCGCCGACGCGGACGGCGCGGGAGAAGGGTGAGCCGGGGCGACCGCCGGGGAAATATTCGATGCCGGGCCGTGTCGTGTCGTTCATGCCAAGATCCTCATCGCATTGCCGCCCATCACTTTTGCGGCTTCGTCTTCGGTCAGTCCGCGCGCGAGCAGGGTTCCGGCGAGGGCGGGCCAGTCGCGGTAGCTGGGCAGCACGCTGCGGTAGGTGAAATCCATGTCGGTCCCGATCGCGACATGATCGACGCCAAGCTGGTCGATCATGCGCAGGATCGTCTCGACGAAATCCTCGAAGCTCGCCTGGGCGAAGCCCGCCGGCACGCAACCGACCACGCCGCCGGTCGCGGTGACGAGGCGTGCATGCTCGGGCGAGATCAGCCGCGGATGCGGACCGGCGATCGGTGCGATGTTGGAATGCGACAGCAGCATCGGCCGCGTCGCGATGGCGGTGGCCTGCTTCACCGTATCGAAGCTGGCATGCGACAGATCGACCAGCACCCCGGCATCCTCCATAGCCTTGATCGTCGCGCGACCGAGCGGGGTGAGGCCGTGATGCACCGGCGCTTCGGTCTGGGTGTCGCCGATCTGGTTGACCCTATAGTGTATGATCGTGATCGAGCGGACGCCCAATGCCGCGGCCTGCGCGATCCGTTCGAGCTGGTCCTCGATGAAGTCGCCGCCTTCGATCGAGATGAACCCGGCGAGACCGCCCGAGGCGTGTGCGGCGCGGATGTCGGCGCAGCTGCGGGCGAGGGCGATATCGGTCGTGTCGAACAGCAACCGCGCCGCGTCGATCTGACGCAGATGATCTTCATGGGCCTCGCCTGGGGTGAAGGCACGGGTCGCGCCGAGGCCGCGCTCGGTCTTTCCGAGGACGGCGAGGTCGGCAACGGTCGCGAACATTGCACCGGCAAGCCCGCCATGACGCATATCGGCGACCGCCTGTTCCGGATCGGGCGCGGGATAGGAATCGACAAAGGCGCTACGCTGCGCGCCGGCCATGAAGAAGCGGCCGGGATGGGCGTGCAGATCGAAGGTTGGATGACGTGCGAGAAAGGCGACGCCCGCTGCGCGGCGTTCGGCATCAACCGAGGGCGAGTGCGGGGAGGGTATCGCCGCACCGGCAGGGGGCATGGCGCAGATCACGCACATCGGCGATCAATCCCTGCCATCACCGGCATTTTTCGGCGTTTCGCATTGCGGCCCTTCGACTGGCTATTGTAACGTATAACGTCACAGCGTATCGTATAACGAAACAACTGGAGATCACAATGTTCGCAGAACTCGCCGAGCCGCCGCTCGATCCGATCCTCGGGCTGGCCCAATTGCTCGCGCGCGATACCAGCCCCGACAAGGTCGATCTGGGCATCGGCATCTATCAGGATGAGCAGGGGCAGGTCCCGGTTCTGGATTGTGTGAAGGCCGCCGAGCGCTGGCTGGTCGAGACCCAGCCGAGCAAGCGCTATCTCTCTTCAGCGGGCAATGCCGACTATAATACGCAGACGCGCGGACTGTTGTTCGGCGAAGGCAGCGACGGGTTCGCGCGCAGCCGCACGATTCAGGCACCAGGCGGCACCGGCGCGCTGCGGCTGGCGTCGGACCTTCTCTACAAGCTGCGTCCCGGCGGGCGCGTATTCATCCCCGGCCCGACCTGGCCCAACCATCCCGGCATCCTCAAGGCCAGCGGGCATGAGGTCGTCGTCTATCCCTATTACGACATGGCGACGGGCGCGCTGCGCTTCGACGAGATGATGGCGACGCTCGCCGATCTCGGCGCGAACGACACGTTGTTGCTGCATGGCTGCTGCCACAACCCGACCGGCGCCGACCTTGACCTCGACCAGTGGAGCGCGGTCGCCGATCTGGTGGCGAAGGTGGGCGCGGCGGTGCTGGTCGACCTGGCCTATCTGGGCCTTGGCGACGGCGTCGATCAGGACGCGGCGGGCCTGCGCCTGCTGGCGACGCGGATCCCCGAATTCCTGGTCGCCAGCTCCTATTCCAAGAATTTCGCGCTTTATCGCGAGCGTGTCGGCGCGCTGACTCTGGTCGGCGGGAATGAGCAGGCGGCGGTCCTTGCGCACGCGCATTCGCTGCCGGTGGCGCGCACGCTCTGGTCGATGCCGCCGGATCATGGTGCGGCGATCGTCGCGCGCATCCTGAGCGATGCCGAATTGCGGCAAGGCTGGACCGGCGAGCTGACCACGATGCGCGAGCGGATCAACGGGATGCGCGCGCGGCTGGCGGCGCGGCTCGCCGAGCATGGCGGGCGCGACTATGGCTTCATCGCGAACCAGCGCGGCATGTTCACGATGCTCGGCATCTCGCCCGAGGGCGTCGAGACGCTGCGCCGTGACCATCACGTCCATCTCACCAGCTCGGGCCGCGTCAATGTCGCGGGCCTCAACAGCAACAATGTCGAGCGGGTCGCGGACGCGATCGCCGCCGTCAGCCAGAATTGAGCGGAGTAAACTAGAATGGCCAAGCCGTTTGCATCGTCGACAGACCTGACGGAAAAGACCGAGACCCTCGAAATCGTTGCGGACGGCGTCTACGCGCTGACCGCCGAGGGCGACCCCAATGTCGGCGTGATCGAGGGCGAGGATTTCATCGTCGCGATCGAAGCGCGTGCGACACCCGCTGCCGCGCGCGACTGGCTGGTGAAGCTGCGCGAGCATACCGACAAGCCGGTCCGCTATCTGATCCTGACCCACTATCATGCCGTACGCGTGTTGGGTGCGAGCGCATTCGACGCGCAGGACATCATCATGAGCAACGCAACCGCGGCGCTGGTCGAGGAGCGCGGCGAGCAGGATTGGGCAAGCGAGTTCGGCCGCATGCCGCGCCTGTTCAAGCAGCATGAGGAGATCCCTGGGCTGACGCGTCCGTCGATCACCTTCTCGAACAGCTACGCCATCGACCTGGGCGGGGATCGCGGACGGATTGATCTGCAATTCTGCGGGCGCGGGCACACCGAGGGCGACATCGTCGTGTGGCACGAGAGGACCGGCACGCTGTTCGCGGGCGATCTGGTGGAAGCGCAGGCCGCGCTCTACACCGGTGACGCCTTCCATTTCGACTGGGCGACCGGAACGCTCGACAAGGTGAAGGCGTATCAGGCCGAGCATCTGATCGGCGGGCGCGGCGCGGTTGCACATGGCCGCGCGGCGGTGGACGCAGCGGTCGAGCAGACGCGCGAGTTCCTGAACGGCATGATCGAGCATGTCGGCGCGGCGCACAAGAATGGCGGCACGCTCAAGGACGCGTTCGAGGCGACGCACACCGCGCTCGGCCCCAAATTCGGGCATTGGCCGATCTTCGAGCATTGCCTGCCGTTCAACGTCCAGCGCTTGTGGGACGAGTTCGACGGGATCGAGCGGCCGCGCATCTGGACGATGGAGCGCGACCGCGAGGTCTGGGCGCAGCTGCAGGGCTGATCCGATGGCCAATTTGCCCAACATTCCGGTGTGGCGCGAAATGGGTGCCACACCCGCCCCGGCGAGTGCGCATGAGTCGGCTCCCGTGATCGTGGTCGGCGCGGGGCCGATCGGCCTGGCGATGGCGCTCGATCTCGGGCGCCGGGGACATCGCGTCGTCGTGCTCTCGCAGCTCGATTTCGTTGCGGCGGGATCGAAGGCGATCTGCTTCGCCAAGCGCTCGCTCGACATCTTCGATCGGCTCGGCGTCGGCGATGCGATCGTCGACAAGGGCGTGATCTGGAATGTGGGCAAGGTGTTCTGGGGGGATCGCGCCGATCCGGTATTCCAGTTCGACATGCTGCCGGTGAAGAACCAGAAGCGTCCCGGCTTCATCAACATCCAGCAATATCATGTCGAGGAGCGGCTGATCGACGCGCTCGCCGCGCTGCCCAATGTCGAGCTGCGCTGGGGGCACAGGCTGTCGGCGATCGCGCCCAATGCCGACGGCGCGCTGATCGCGGTGGAGACCGCGGGCGGCAACTACACGATCGACGCCGGCTGGGTGATCGCGTGCGACGGCAGCCGCTCGGCGGTGCGCACGCAGCTGGGGCTCGATTTCGACGGGCGGGTGTTCGAGGACAATTTCCTGATCGCCGACGTCAAGATGAAGGGCGAGCGGCCGTCGGAGCGCTGGTTCTGGTTCGATCCGCCGTTCAACCCCGGCCAGTCGGCGCTGATGCACAAGCAGCCCGACGATGTCTGGCGGCTCGATTTCCAGCTCGGCTGGAACATCGATCGCGCGGCGGCGATGCGGCCCGAGAATGTCGAGCCGTTGGTCCGCGCAATGCTGGGCGACGACGTCGCGTTCGAGGAGGAGTGGTACAGCGTCTATACCTTCCAGTGCCGCCGCATGGCGCGCTTTGTCCATGGCAAGGTGATCTTCGCGGGCGATAGCGCGCACCTCGTCTCGCCGTTCGGCGCGCGCGGCTGCAATGGCGGGCTGGCCGATGTCGACAATCTCGGCTGGAAGCTCGACCTGATCCTGCGCGGCGAGGCCGGGGCGGGGCTGCTCGAAAGCTATAATGACGAGGCGATCACGATCGCCGACGAAAATATCCTGAACTCGAGCCGTTCGACCGATTTCATGACGCCTAAATCGGCGGCGAGCCGCATCCTGCGCGATGCCGTGCTCGAGCTGGCGAGCGAAGTGCCGTTCGCCCGCCCGTTCGTGAATTCCGGACGGCTGTCGACCGCGGTCGCACTGCCTGGCAGCGCGCTGAATACGCCCGATGGCGATGATTGGCAGGGGCTGGGCGTCGCGCCGGGCTATCCCGCGCTCGACGCCCCGGCCGGTGACGGCTGGCTGCTGGAGAGGTTGGCTGCCGGGTTCACGCTGCTGGTCGATGGCGATGTGCCGGAGGTTGAAGGGCTCGTCGCGATCGCGGTGGGCGAGGGCGATGATGTGTTGCGCGAGCGCTATGCGATGGCGCCGGGGTCGGCCTGCCTGATCCGGCCCGACCACCATGTCTGCGCCCGCTGGCGCCAGCCCGACGTGGCAGCGATCCAGGCCGCGATCGAACGCGCGAAGGGGAATTGAGATGAGCGGTCTGATTACCGATCCCAACATCAATGGCGTCGATGATGTCTATGAGCGGCTGATCGGCATTCTCGACGGGGAGTCGGTCGAGAACAGCCTGAAGGTCGCGATGCGGCTCAACCTGATCCTGATGAACCATGTCGGTGACCGCGCGGTGATCGCGGACGCGCTGGCGCTGGCTACGGGTCAGCCGCGCGGATAGATGTGGCGCGAGCCCAGCGCGTGTGAGCAGCGCTGGGCACAGGCGAGTAGGGATTCGACCAGCCACGGCTCGGGCGGACCCGGCGCCATCGCGTCACTCGCCAGCATCACCGTCACGGCGGCGACGATCGTGTCGCGATCGAAGATCGGCGCGGCGAGTGCGCTGTGACCGATGCCGAACTTGTTGACGCCCCAGCTGTAATGGCGCGCCTGCACGCCTGCGATTTCGCGTTCGAAGGTTTCGCGATCGTCGATGCGGAAATTGTCGCCGCGCGATTCCGCATGATCGAGAATCTCGTGCCGCCGCTCGCGCGGCTGGAAGGCGAAGCAGACGCGCGCCGTCGGCGATTCGGGCAGGCTGAGCATCAGCCCCGGCTGGACGTCGATCCGCATCGCCGCGCGCGCGGGCAGGCAGCTCATCACCACCGCATCCCCGCCGGCGACGGTGCACAGCAGCACGGTGCAGCCGCTCGACGCGTTGAGTTCCTCGAGCGGCGCGCGAAGCAGCTGGGGGAGCTGCATCCGGCCGGCGGCGATCTGGCCCCAGCGGCCGATCCGCCAGCCGAGCTGGAAGCCGCGCCCGGCGCTGCCGCGCGAGACCAGTCCGAGCATCTCGAGATTGCTCAAATGCCGAGACACGCGCGACTTGGTCATGCCCAGCGTCTCCGCCATTTCCTGCACGCCGATCGGGCGTTCGCTCTCTGCCAGGAAGTCGAGAATCCAGGCGGCGGTCGCCACCGTGGCGATCGAGGCGGGCGTATCCGGGGCGCGGCGTCGCAAGTCGCGGTCTGTCATGCAGCGATCCTAGCATTTGTTTCACTATACGCAACTCCTGAGGGTATATGTTGCGCATAGCGTTCCAAGTTCCATAACTTGTCTCATGAGAGGATGGAGTTGACGCGGTGAGGGCCGAACAGAATCAACGTTTCACGCAGGTTGGGCCGGGCACGCCGATGGGCGAGCTGCTACGCCGCTATTGGCACCCCTTTGCCGCGGTCGCCGAGGTCGATGAGCTGGGGGTCAAGCCGGTGCGGCTGCTCGGCGAGAATCTGGTCGCGTTCAAGTCCAAGAACGGCAGCTATGGCCTGATCGACCGGCAGTGTCCGCACCGCCGCGCCGACATGCTCAACGGCATCGTCGAGGACGACGGCCTGCGCTGCAGCTATCATGGCTGGTGCTTCGCAAGCTCGGGTCAGTGCCTGGAACAGCCGTTCGAGGACATCGCCAACCCCAAGGCGCGCTTCAAGGACAAGATCCGCACCAAGGCCTATCCGGTCGAGGCGAAGGCGGGGATGCTGTGGGCCTATATGGGGCCGCAGCCGGCGCCGCTGGTGCCGAATTGGGAGCCGTTCACCTGGGCTAACGGGTTCCAGCAGATCGTGTTCGCCGACGTTCCCTGCAACTGGTTCCAGTGCCAGGAGAATAGCTGCGATCCGGTCCATTTCGAATGGATGCATCGCAACTGGACCTCGGTGCTCAAGGGCGACGGCAGCTATGGCCCGACGCACCTGGAGCTGGCGTTCGAGGAGTTCGAGTTCGGCCATATCTACAAGCGCGTGCGCGAGGATACCGACAAGGACAATCCGCACTGGACGGTCGGCGCGACCGCATTGTGGCCCAACGCCTTCTTCCTGGGCGACCATATCGAATGGCGCGTGCCGATCGACGACGAGAACACGCTGTCGGTGACCTGGATGTTCCATCGCGTGCCGGCCGACCGCGAGCCGTTCGTCCAGAAGCGCATCCCCTATTGGACCGGCCCGGTGAAGGACGCCAATGGTGAGTGGATCACCAGCCATGTGATGAACCAGGACATCGTTGCCTGGGTCGGCCAGGGCACGATCGCCGACCGCACCAAGGAGCATCTGGGCAAGAGCGACTGGGGCATCGTGATGATGCGCCGCGCGTTCGAAGCCGACATGAAGCGCGTCGAGGCGGGCGAGGGTGATCCCAAGGCGGTGATCCGCGACGCCGAGTTCAACAAGTGCGTCGAGCTGCCGATCAAGCACAAGGAGCTCTTCACCGCGTCGATGACGCTCGAGGAGAGCCGGAGGCTGGGCGACACGCTGCAATACCGGATCAACCGGCCCGACTATCAGCACCAGGTCGGCCAACCCGAAGCGGTGAAGCGCGAATATCAGATCGCGATGGGGATGATCCCCGAGGACGCGACCGAAACCATCTGAACAATCGATAAGATCTAGGGAGTCGACGGCATGAAACTGGGTACGATCCGAATTGATGGCAAGCCGACGGTGATTGCCCGCGTCGCCGACGACAAGGCGGTGGCGCTGGACGCCTATCGCTGGATGGAAGACCTGATCGAGGCGGGCAATGCCGGACTCGACACCGCGAACGAGGCGATCCAGGCTGCGCTTGCCGGCAAGCTGCCGGTGATCGACCTGTCGGCGAGCACCGACTGGATGGCGCCGAACCCGCGCCCATCGAAGATCCTGGGCTGTGCGGTCAACAACAACAACCTGAACAGCAAGGCGATGAAGCCGATGACGGCGCCGATGTTCTTCATCAAGGGGCGTTCGGCGCTTACCGGCCACAACAAGACGATCGACATCCTGAAGGATCACGGCCCGTCGATCCCCGAGCCGGAGCCTGTCGTGGTGTTCGGCAAGACCGCCAAGAACGTGCCGCCCGAAAAGGCGCTCGACTATGTGTTCGGCTACACTCTGACCAACGACGTCACCGCGAGCGGCGTCAAGTTCGGCGAGGATTCGATCGCGCTCAAGCAGACCGCCGACATCGTCAAGCCCCACCACACCGCGTGGCGCCCGCAGTTCGAGGATGACAATAACTGGCTGCTGTTCATCTATCACTCCAAGTCCAAGGCGGCGGATACGTTCGCGGCGATGGGCCCGTGGCTGACGACCAAGGACGAGGTGCCGGACCCCAACAAGCTGCTGGTGCGCGGCTATATCGACGGCGAGTGCTTCACCGACGATTCGACCGCCAACTACTTCTTCCCGGTCGAACAGGTCATCTCGACCGCGTCGAAATGGTTCACGATGGAGCCGGGCGATTGCATCCACACCGGCACCGCGTCGAAGGGCACCGAGAAGCACCCACGCGGCAATATCGGCACCTATCTGTCGGGCTATGACGGCAAGCTGTGCGACGTCGAGATCGACGGGCTCGGCCGCCTGTCCAACCGCATCAACCTGGAGAAGTGACCATGTCGTCGGTGCCGGTGATCGACGTCCACACGCACATGCTGAGCGAGGCATGGCTGAACGATATCCGCGCGCATGGCGCCCCCAAATATGGGGTCAAGCCGACCGCGGCGGGGCAGGACAGCGTGTGGATGAGCGGCGCGCCGTTCGTCACGCTCTTCCCCGAGATGTTCGACTATGATCTGCGGGTCGCGAACATGGACAAGGCCGGCGTCGACATCGCCATCGTCTCCCTGACCTGCCCCAGCGCATACTGGGGAGGGGAGGCGGTGAGCACCCGCGTGTCGCGCGAGATGAACGCACACATGGCGTATCAGCAGGGGCGGTTCCCGGACCGCATCCGCTTCTTCGCGACCTTGCCCTGGCAATATCCCGAGCGCGCGGTCGAGGTGCTTGCCGAAGCCGTCGTCCAGGGCGCGGTCGGCGTATTCGTCAGCGCCAATATCGACGGCAAGAGCCTGACCGCGCCGCAGTTCGCGCCGATCTGGCAGGCGATCGACGATCTGGCGCTGCCGGTGCTGGTCCACCCCACCGCGCCGCAAGGCTCGGCGGAGATGGAACTGAGCGAATATGGCCTGGTGCCGCCGATCGGCTTCATGTTCGATACCACGCTGGCGGTATCGCGGATGATCCTCGACGGGTTCATCGACCGCTATCCCAACCTGGCGATCATCGCCGGGCATGGCGGCGCCACCTTGCCCTATCTCGCTGGCCGGCTCGACCGTTGCCACGAAATGATCCCGGCCTGTTCGGAGAAGATCAAGGACAAGCCGTCGAGCTATCTTCGCCGCATCTATTATGACACGGTCGTCTATGAGAAGAGCGCGCTCGACCTGTGTATCGAGGTCGCGGGCGGACCGGAGCGAGTGATGTACGGATCGGACTATCCCCATAATATCGGGGACATGGCGGGCTGCCTCGCTCGGGTGAATGCGCTCGATCCCGCCGCCGCGAAGCTGGTGAAGAGCGGCACCGCGCAGAAGCTGTTCAAGCTGTGACCGGGGTCCGCCTGATCGTCGACGGGAAAGCGCTGGCGACGGCGGAAACCTTCGCAGTGATCGACCCCGCCACGGGGCAGCCGTTCGCGGATGCCCCGCTGGCGAGCCGCGCCGACCTTGACCGTGCAGTCGATGCAGCGCGCCGCGCATTCCCAAGCTGGGCGGCGACACCGATCGATGAGCGGGCGCGGGCGATCCTAGCGATTGCCGACGCGTTGGAGGGCGCGAAGGACGAACTGGCGAAGCTCCTGTCGAACGAGCAGGGCAAGCCGGTCCCCAATGCCGGTGGCGAGATCATGGGGTCGGTCGGCTGGGCGCGCGCCACCGCGGCGCTACGCCCGCCGGTCGATGTCATCAAGGACGACGACAGCGTCCGGATCGAGGTGCATCGGAAGCCCTTGGGCGTGGTCGCGTCGATCAGCCCGTGGAACTTCCCGGTGATGATCGCGATCTGGCACATCATCCCGGCCTTGCTGTCGGGCAATACGGTGGTGATGAAGCCATCGTCCTACACGCCGCTGACCGCGTTGCGCATGGTCGAGATCGCCAATGCGCATCTGCCGGCGGGCGTGCTCAACTCCGTGACCGGCGAGGGCGATATTGGCCGGGCAATGTCCGAGCATCGCGGCATCGACAAGATCGTTTTCACCGGCTCCACGCCGACCGGCCGCTCGATCATGGCGAGCGGCGCGGCGAACCTCAAACGGCTGACGCTCGAGCTGGGCGGCAACGACGCGGCGATCGTGCTGCCCGACGCCAATGTCGACAAGATCGCGGCGAAGATCTTCGCCAAGGCATTCGGCAACAGCGGCCAGATCTGCGCCGCGGTGAAGCGTGTCTATGTCCATGACAGCCTGCACGATGCGCTCGCCGACAAGCTTGCCGAGATGGCGCGTGCGGCGGTGGTCGGCGCGGGAAGCGAGTCCGGCAGCCAGTTTGGCCCGGTCCAGAACCGCGCGCAGTTCGATCTGGTCCGCACCCTCGCCGACGATGCGCGGGCGCAGGGCGGCCGCTTCCTGGCCGGTGGCGAGCCGATGGATCGCGACGGTTATTTCTTCCCGCTCTCGGTCGTGGTCGACGTGACCGACGGGATGCGGGTGGTGGACGAGGAACAGTTCGGCCCGATCCTGCCGGTCATCCGCTATTCGGACCCCGAGGACGCCCTCGCGCGCGCCAACGCCAATGAGAATGGCCTGGGCGGATCGGTCTGGTCGTCGAACGTCGACGCCGCGACCGCGCTCGCGCAGCGGCTCGAGGCCGGGACCGTCTGGGTCAACGATCACGCCAGCATCTCACCCGACGCGCCGTTCGGCGGCGCCAAGCAATCGGGTGTCGGCACCGAATTCGGCCTCTATGGGCTGGAAGAATATATGCAGCTTCAGACTATCAGGGTGGCGAAGATCTGAAGCGCTTCGAGAGGGTACGGGATGTTTCAGTTCAACCAGGCATTCCGCGATGAGTTCAGCGCCAATTGGCGCGTGCTGGCGATCGCGATCACCGCTTTGTTCTTCGGATTCTCGGCGCCGGCCTATGCGCTGCCGTTCATCTATCCGGAGGTGATCAAGGATTTCGGCTGGACGCGCGAGCAGGCGACCCTGCTCGCCACCGCAAAATATCTGACGGGCGTGATCTCCTGCCTGGTGTTCGGGCGCTTCCTCGACATCGCGGGCGCGTGGAAGGCGTTGATGACCTCCATCGTCGTCGGCGGCTTCGCACTGCTCGGGTTCGCATTTGTCGGCGGGCTGACGAGCTATTATGCGGTCGGCGTGCTGCTCGGCATCGCCGGGCCGGGCGCGATGGTCTCGTGCTTCGTGTTGGTCGGGCGGACCTTCCGCGCATCGCAGGGGACCGCGACCGGGATGGTACTGCTCGGCACCGCGATCGGCGGCGTGGTCATGCCCATCGTCACCGCCGAACTGATCCAGGCATTCGGCTGGCGCAACGGCATGGCCGCACTGTCCGCGGGCATCTGGCTCGTCGCGATCCCGGCGCTGATCTACGGGATGCTGCGCGTGCCGATCACCGAGCAGGCGGCGAGCGCCAGCGACGCCAGCGAGAGCGTCGGCGTACGCGAGTATTTCGGCAAGATGATGCGCGGATCGAGCTTCTGGCTGATGTCGATCGCTTTCTTCCTCGTCACCATCGTCGATCAGGCGCTGACCCAGCATCAGGTGCTGATGCTGCTCGACGCCGGCCTCAGCAAGGACGAAGGGGCGTGGGCGGTCAGCGCGATCAGCGTCGTCGCGATCTTTGGCCGGGTGCTGGCGGGCAATATCCTCGACCGTAGTTCCAACCGCGGGCTGGCGGGACTGTATTTCCTGCTCACCACCTGCGCGATCCTGTCGTTCGCGCTGACCAACCCGATCGTGCTGATGTGCTATATCGTGGTGCGCGCGATGGGTCATTCGAGCGTAATGGTCGACGGTCCGGTGATCTCGCGTCACACCTATGGCACCCAGCATCTGGGGCTGTTGACGGGCCTCCTGACGGCGATGGCCAATCTGGGCTCGGCCACCGGTCCGTGGGTGATGGGCCGGATGTACGACGCGGCGCAGTCCTACCAGTCCGCGCTGATCCTGTTCATGATCCTGCCGGCGATGTCGGCGGCGTGCATCTGGTTCGTGAACCCGCGCGCGTGGAAAGCGCAGCGCGCGGACGCGCAGCGGCGGCAGGACCAGCCGGCGGAAGGCAGTCCGGCGGTCGGCTTGCCGACATCAGGCTGAGAGGTTGGCGAGCAGGGCGGCAGGATCGATATTGCCGCCCGACAGGATCGCCACGACGTTCCGCCCGCTAAGGTTGGGCGAGCGCGCTGCGGCATAGGCGATCGCGCTTTGCGCCTCGACGATCAGATGACTGTCATGGGCTAGGGTGCGGAACGCCGTTAGCGCCTCGGCTTCGCTGACCACGATCACGCCGTCGATCAGCTCGCGCAGCAGCGGCCACATGATGTCGAGCACCGATTGGGTGCCCGCGCCGTTCGCGAAGGTCGCGCCGCGCTCGAACGGGACAGGGTGGCCCGCGGCGAACGCGGCGGCGAGGGGGGCGGCGGCGTCGATCTCGCACGCCAGCACTTTCACCCCGACCCGCATCGCGCGCATCGCCGCGGCGATGCCGGAGATCATCCCGCCACCGCCGAACGGCACGATCACGGTATCGACCTGCGGCCATTGCTCGACCAGCTCCAGCGCCATCGTGCCGTTGCCGGTGATACCGTGCTCCTCGCACACCGGATGGAGGAACAGCGCGTCGGGATCCCCGGCGTCGCGCGTCTGCATGATCCGCCACCAGTCGGGAAAGGCGTGCGGCACGATTGCGACGTTCAGCCGCTCCAGCGCCGCAAGCTTCACCGCCGCGGCATTGGCCGGAACGTGACAGGTCAGCCGAAAGCCGCGCGCCGCGCCGACCATCGCGACGGCGGGTGCGAAATTGCCCGCGCTCGCCGTCACCAGGCCATGCGCGGCCGCATCGTCAGAAAGCTGTTCGACGCTGTTGGCGGCACAGCGGATCTTGAACGAGCCGCCGGGCTGGAGATTTTCGCATTTGATGCGGATCTCGCGGCCCTCCGGGGCGGGCGCGGCGAGCAACGGGGTGATAATCGCGTGCGGCGCGATCCGGGCGGCTGCGGCACGGAAATCGGCTTCCGTCTTGCCCAGGATCGCGTCGCGCAGGCTCATGCCCGACGTTCGCCGATCGTGTTGCGCAGGATGCCGATCCCCTCGACCTCCAGCTCGATGATATCGCCGGGTTCGAGATAGCGGCCGGTTTCGAATCCGCAGCCATTGCCCGCCGTGCCAGATCCGAACACGTCGCCGGGGTAGAGCGTCTCGTCGCGCGAGACGAAGGCGATGCACTGGGCGAAGTTGAACTGCATTCCGCTCGAATTGCTGCGCCCCTGGACCACGCCGTTGATGCGCGATTCCATCGCCAGGCTGGAGACGTCGGGCAGTTCGTCGCGGGTGACGATCCATGGCCCCATCGCATTGCCGGTGTCGAAATCCTTGCCCTTGGACGGGCCCATGCGGAACTGCTGGTCGCGCACCTGCTCGTCGCGCGCCGAAAAGTCGTTGTAGATCATGTAGCCGAAGATGTGATCCGGGGCGTCGGCCTCGGCGATGTCGGCGCCGCGCTTACCTATCACGGCGGCGAACTCCAGTTCATAGTCCATCGTACCGCTGAAGCGTGGCCACTGGATCTCCGACCCATGGCCGGAACAGGTCATGCGGTTGCCCTTGAAATAATAGGGCCGCTGGTACCAGCTCGCGGGCAGGTCATAGGCGCCGCTCGCCTTGAAGCCGGCATAGGCGGCCTCCGGATCGGGTTGGCTCGCCGCGCGCATCCGCATGCTCGCCTCCAGCGCCTGAAGGCAGTGCAGCTCGAAATTGGCGAAGTCGCGGATCGAGTTCGGCACGGGCAAGGGCGGCAGATAGCGGACATAGGCCGGGTCGAAACCATGGTTGCCGCGATAGCGCGCGACGATATCCGACGCGGCTTCGAGCGCGATGTCGCCGCCTTCGATCAGCGCCAGCATCGACGAGAACATGGGTCGCCCCGCAGCCGGCGCTGCCGCCGCGAGATCGACGATGGACCCGTCTCCGGCGATGGCTCCCACCAGCGCGCCGTTGCCCGCGTCGAATGTGACGAGTTTCATCGCTATCTCTCCATTTTTATATCGCATTACGCTACGAAGTAACGCATAGCGTAACAGATTATCGCGTCAATCGGTCGGAGGAAGCATGGCGAAGATCGTTTTGGGCATCGGATGCGCACACACGCCGCAGCTGCACACGCTTGCTCATGACTGGGACATTCGCGCCGAGCGGGACCGCCAGGACGGGATCCCGTTGTGGTTCAAGGGCCGCAAGCTGCGCTACGCCGAGCTCGAGGCGGAGCGCGTGGGTGAGAATATCGGGGCGCTGCTCGATCTGCCGACCCGGCAGGCGGCGCTGGACAAGAGCTTCGCGGCGATGGATGCGCTCCACGACGCCTATAAGGCGGCGGATCCCGACGTGGTCGTGATCATCGGCAACGATCAGCACGAGATCTTCTCGGAAATGGTCCCGACCTTCGCGGTGATCGCGGCGGACGAGATCGCCAATATCCCGCGTACAGATGTGCAGAAGACCCGTCTTCCCGTCGGGATCGAGATTTCGGATCACGGCCATCTACCCGATGCGCCGACCGTCTATCCCGGCCATCGCGAATTCGGTACGCATCTCGCCCGCCATCTGGTGCGCGAGAGCAGCTTCGACGTGACGCTGTGTCACGAGAAGCCGACCGTCAACAACGACAAGTCGCTGCTGTTCGGGATGCCGCACGCATACGGGTTCCTCTACAAGAACATCATGCGCGACCATATCCGGCCGCACGTGCCGGTGGACGTCAATTGCTGGTATTACGACAACAGCCCCAGCGCGGCGCGCAGCCATGATTTCGGCAGCGCGGTGGCACGGGCGATCGCGGCGTGGGACAGCGATGCCCGCGTCGCCGTGCTCACCACCGGCGGCCTGACCCATTTCGTCGTCGATCCCGAATGGGACGCGCGCTTCCTGGAGGCGATGCGCACCCGCGACCATGACTGGCTCCGCGCCATCCCGCAGAACGAGCTGATGGCAGGCACCTCGGAGTGCAAGAGCTGGATCGCGACCTCGGCGGCGATGGACGCGGCCGGGCTGTCGATGGACGTGGTCGACTATCAGAAGCTGTACCGGACCGAGGGTGGCACCGGATCGTCCTGCGCCTTCACGCTCTGGCGTTGAGAATTCCGGCGCCGCTGGCGGCGCCGGCATGTGCTCTCACCCGGTCATCCGCAAGGTATTCGCGTTGGGTGGTCGGGTGGGGGACCTGGGCTTGCAAGCCCTTGGACAAGCAGGCGTCTCGCTTATCGTGACGAGCGATGTTAGGGGGCAATGATGAGCGATCCGACCGCAGGCATGGAAGACGACGCCGGCTCAGCCCGGGTGAAGAGCGTCGAAGTCACCGTCCAGATCCTGGAGGTGCTCACCGAAGCGTCCGACCCGGTGCGCGTCACCGACATGGCGCGTCAGCTCGACATGACCAAGGCGCGTGTCTCGCGACACCTCCAGACGCTGACCCGTCTCGGCCTGGTCGATCGCGCGCGCGAGGGCGAGGGCTATGTCTTCGGGCGCAAGCTGCTGAAATTCGGCCGTGCGGCGGTCTATCGCAGCAACCTGGTCCAGCTCGCGCGACCGTTCCTGCAGGACCTGTTCAACGCGACCGGCCACACTTCGCTGCTCGCTACACCCACTCGCGGCGGTGCGATGGTGGTGCATTCGGTGCAGAACCAGTTCGAGCCGGGGATCATGATCCACCCGGGCACGCTGCTGACCCTGCCCAATTCACCCGCCGCGCGGCTGATCTATTTCTTCGAGAACCAGAAGCCGACCCCGCCGCGCGTGATCGCCAACCTCAAGCGCTACGGCGTCGATTTCGAGGCCAATCCGCGCGGCACTGGCCTGGGCGGCGTCGCCGCGCCGATCTTCGAGCCGGATGGTCTGATCGCGGGCACCGTCGGCGTCATCCTGTCCTCGTCGCTGCTGATGCCCGATCCCGACGAGGATCTGCTGGCGCAGGTCCGCTACACCGCCGCGCGGCTGCAGAACGAATATGCCGAAGGCGCGCTCTCCGCGCTCATGCCTGAGCGCGAAGGCGACGATAGCGAGGCCTGAGGCCGGTCAGTCCGGGAATGGCGTAACCAGCAACCGGTCTAGGAAGTCCTCGCACCGGGCGAGTTGTTCGAGCGTGACGAACTCGTCGGGCTTGTGGGCCTGCTCGATCGATCCCGGGCCGCAAAGCACCGACTGGATATTCTTCGCCTGGAACAGCCCGGCTTCCGATCCATAGGCGACGAACGCCGGCGCCGCGTTGGACCCCGCGAGCCGCTGGACATAGCGGGTCAGCGGCGCCTCTGCCTCGACCGCGAAACCGGGGACGCGCCCGTTCATCACGATTTCGATATCGGCGGTCTCGCTCACCGCGCGCATCTCGGGCAGCAGTTCGCTGTCGATATAGTGGCGCAGTTCGGCAATGATCGCGTCCGGGTCGGTGTCGGGCAGGGTGCGGATATCGAAGCGGAACTTGCAGATCGCCGGGACGATATTGCTGGCCTGGCCGCCTTCGATGACGCCGATGGATACGGTCGAGTAGGGGACCGAGTAGCCTTCGTTGCGGGGTTCGCTCTCGCGCAGGCGCGTGCCGATCGCTTCGATCCGCGCGATGATGCGCGCGGCGAAGAAGATCGCGTTGACGCCATAGGGCGCGAGCGAGCTGTGCGCCTCGAGCCCGCGCACGGTGCAGCCATAGGCGCTGCCCGTCTTGTGCCCGATGACGACGTCCATCGAGGTCGGCTCGCCGACGATGCAGCCGCGCGGACGCACGCCGCGCGCGACCAGGTCGTCGAGCATATAGCCGACGCCCTTGCACCCGATCTCCTCGTCGAAGGAGAGGGCGAGGTGGACCGGCTCCGTACGCTCCGCCGCGGCCAGCGCCGGCACCTTGGCGAGCACGGCGGCGATGAAGCCCTTCATGTCGCAGGTGCCGCGCCCGAACAGCTTCCCGTCGCGCTCTTCCAGCACGAACGGGTCGCTGCTCCAGTCCTGGCCATCGACCGACACGACGTCGGTGTGGCCGGACAAGACGATGCCGCCTTCGCCCGATCCGATCGTGGCGAACAGGTTCGCCTTGCCCGGATCGGCGCCATGGCTCAGCACCGACTCCACCCCGTGCGCGGCGAGATAGTCGCGTACCCAGTGGATCAGGTCGAGGTTCGAATCCCGGCTGACGGTCGGAAACCCGACCAAGGTACGCAGGATATCGACCGTGGCCGCCGACGGGCGGCGCTCAGCGGACCTTGCGACCATGGACGTGCTTCCAGGGGGAGGCGGTCGAATCCGAGTCCATCGGCACTTCGATCAGCACCGGGCCGTCGACGGTCTTGGCGGTCGCCAGCGCGGCGGCGAGGCCTTCCGGTCCCTCGGCGCGCAGGCCGGTGGCGCCGAACGACTGGGCGAGCGTCACGAAGTCCGGATTGTGCAGGTTCGACGCGATCAGGCGGCCGCCATATTTGTTCGCCTGGATGCGGCGGACATTGCCGAAATTGCCGTCGTTGAACACGATCGCGATCAGCGGGATGCGATGCAGCACCGCGGCCGCCAGCTCGGGCATGGTGTACATGAACCCGCCATCGCCATTGACCGAGATCACCCGGCGCTGGCCGGCGCCGACCTGCGCGCCGAGCGCGGTGGCGAAGCCATAGCCGAGCGTGCCCTGATAGCTCGAATTGACGTAGCTGCGCGGCGTGTAGATCGGGAGGGCGTAGCGCGAGGCATAGCCGACCTGCGTCATCTCATCGACGAACACGTCGTCCTCGGCCATCGCCGCGCGGATCACGTCGAGATAGCCGACCTGCGGCTGGATCTCGGCGGCGACTTCCTCCCGGAAGGCGGCGCGGATCGCGGCGAATTCGGCGGTGCGCGGCGCGGGCGACAGGCTCTTGGCCGCCAGTGCCTCGACCAGCTTCGCGGTGGCTTCGGCCGCATCGGCGACGATGCCGACGGCGGGCGGAGCGATGCGGTTGATCTCGGTCTGGTCGAGGTCGATGTGCACGACCTTGAGGCCGCCGCCCATGCCCCATTCGCGCAGCTGGGTCAGGCGCGATCCGATGCCGATCACCACGTCCACTTCCGGCCAGTGCGGCAGCGCGGCGGCGGCGGGCAGGGCATAGTCGTCGTCCGAGCGGACGACGCCGCGGCCCATATGGCGGCTGACGATCGGCGCCTGGATCAGTTCGGCGAGCGCGCGAACCTCACGGCCCGCTTCCTGCGCGCCGCTGCCGATGACGATCATCGGGTTACGCGCGCCTGCGATCAGCGTCGCGGCCTGATCGATCGCGGCCGGATCGGCGAGCGGGTTGGCGAGCGAGGGCAGCGCGTCGGGATAGGCGAAGAAGCCGGTCTGGGCGAGGACATCGGGCGGAATTTCGAGCGCCACCGGACGCGGGCGGCCGGTCAGCAGCTGACGGAATGCCTCGTCGAGCAGACCGGGGATTTCGCTCGCATGGGTCGCACGCGCGCTCCACTTGGTCAGGCTGCGCAGCAGGCCGTCCTGGTCGTTGATCTCATGCAGCGCGCCATAGCGGCGGTCGATCAGCGCGCTGTTGACGGTGCTGGTGAGGCACAGCACGCGCGCGTTGCAGGCATAGGCGGTCGACAGCGCCGCGCCCGCGTTGAGCAGGCCGGGGCCGGGGACCACGGCGCAGATGCCCGGCTTGCCGGTGACCATCGCATAGCCCAGCGCCATATAGGCCGCGCCCTGTTCGTGGCGGCTGTGGAGCACGCGGATATCGCCGCGCCCGCGCTGAAGCCCGTCGAACAGTTCGTCGAGCTGGACGCCGGGGACGCCGAACACCGTGTCGACATTCCACCGATGCAGTCCGGCCACCAGCACATCGCCACCCGTCATCCGCACGCCGCTGGCAACCGCCGCCCCTGTCCGCTCTGCAACTGTCACGATTCACGCCCTCCGTTGTAACGTATTGCGAGACTATGTCGCGTATATCGTGATAAAACGCAATGGCATTTGTCTCGCCTCACCTATATCGTCTCGCGAAGACCCGAGACAGACGATCGTTTGGCGCGCCGATCACGGTGCTGGAGGCCCAATGGAACGCAACGCTCCGATCCGTACCCTGATCCTGGCGTTCGACGGCATCAACCTGCTGGATATCAGCGGACCGCTACAGGCGCTGGGGGCGAGCGAGCGGCAGCGCGGGACGCCCGAACGCTATGAGACGATCGTCGCGTCGGTGAAGGGCGGCGAGGTCCAGACATCGGCGCGGATGCCGATCGTGACCCGCAAGCTCGCCGATCTTGAGGGGCTGGACTTCGACACGGTGATCGTCGGTGGCGGCAGCACCGGGGACGGGCCGATCGCGCCGCCCGAGCTGGTCGAATGGCTGATCGCGAACCAGGGGGACATCCGCCGCGTCTGTTCGATCTGTGCCGGCGCATTCATCCTCGCCACCGCCGGTTTGCTCGAGGGTCGCCGCGCGACCACGCACTGGCATTGGGCCGCGACGCTTCAGGCGCGCCACCCGGGGATCAGCGTCGAGCCCGATTCGATCTATGTCAACGATGGCAAATTCTGGACCTCCGCCGGCGTCACCGCCGGGATTGATCTGACGCTGGCGCTGATCGAGCAGGATTATGGTCATCGCGTCGCGATCGAGGCGGCGCGGCGACTGGTCGTGTTCATGAAGCGGCCGGGCGGGCAGGCGCAATTCTCGGTCCCGCTGCTGCTTCAGAGCGGCAAGGACGAGCGGTTCGCCGATCTTCATGCCTGGATGCGCGAGAATCTGACGCGCGACCTGCGCGTCGAGCAGCTGGCGGCACGCGCCGGCATGTCGGAGCGCTCGTTCACCCGCGCCTATGCCGCCAGCATCGGATCGACGCCGGCGCGCACGGTCGAGTCGATGCGGGTCGAGGCCGCGACCGGGCTGCTCGAATCGACGCGGCTTTCGCTCAAGCAGGTGGCGTCGGCGGCGGGGTTCGGCGACGAGCAGAATCTGCGCCGCGTGTTCGTGCGCCGCTTCGGCGTGAACCCACTGGCCTATCGCGCGCGATTTGCGTCGCCGAACCGCGGAACCGCTGGCGGGAATTGACCGGCGCTTGTCCTTTCGACCGGACCCGCCTGGCGATAGGTCGGCGTCGAAGGCCGGGCACAGGCGCGGCGATCCGGAGAGACAGGGCATGGAAGACGATCGGTCGAGCGCGGCAAACCCGAAGGGGCGCCGCCAGTTCCTCCAGACGATGGGCGCGGCGGGGTTGTCGAGCTACATGCTCGCGATGAGCCAGGCGGCCTATGCCCAGGCAGGGCAGGCCGGTCATGGCGGGCACACGGGGCACGGCCAGCCGGCGCGGCCGATGCATGGTGTGCTCGGCAAGGCGGGGGCGGGGCCGGATCGGCCGAAGATCGCGATGCTGGTGCATCCGAAGATGGTGATGCAGGACCTGGTCGGCCCGCTCACCGTGTTCAATCTGATGCACAGCGAGATCCATCTTGTCTGGAAGACGCTTGATCCTGTGCCGACCGACCTTGGCATCCCGGTGACACCGTCGACCGCCTTTCGCGACTGCCCGGACAATCTCGACGTGCTGTTCGCGCCGGGCGGACTGGACGGCACGGTGGCGTGCATGGAGGACCGCGAGGTGGTCGAGTTCTTCGCGCATCACGGCAAGACCGCGCGCTATGTCACCAGCGACTGCACCGGATCACT
Source organism: Sphingomonas sp. GW821-FHT10C01 (assembly GCF_059415525.1). NCBI lineage: Bacteria > Pseudomonadati > Pseudomonadota > Alphaproteobacteria > Sphingomonadales > Sphingomonadaceae > Sphingomonas > Sphingomonas sp. GW821-FHT10C01. The sequence goes on from NZ_JBWKNK010000002.1 coordinate 313,097, forward strand.
GCTGCTCGGCGCGGCGGGGCTGCTGCGCGGTTATCGCGCCGCGAGCCACTGGACGGTGCGCGACGTCGTGGCGTTGATGGGCGGAATCCCATCGACCAAGCGGGTCGAGGTCGACCGCAACCGCATCACCGGCGGGGGCGTGACGGCGGGGATCGATTTCGGGCTGACCGTCGCGGCGCTGCTGCGCAGCCCGGAAGCTGCCCAGACCATCCAGCTGACGATGGAATATGCGCCGGAGCCGCCGTTCAACGCCGGGCGCCCCGAAACCGCGCCCAAGGCGATCACCGATCGCCTCACCGCGGCGCGCGCGCCCGCGGTCGGTCGGGCAAGGGACAGGGCGCGGGCGGCGGCGGCGCTCTTCAAGGACTAGGGGCATTCTTGTCACCGGCGTCGCTCCGCCCTAGCTTCTCCCTGGTCCTGCCCGGGCGAAATTGGGGGGAGCGGCGCCGATGCTTTTGATTGTCCTTGCAATGGCAACCCAACAGGCTGGGACTCAGCCGCCAGCCCCAGCGCCGGATGTCGTCGTCACCGGACACCGGATGCGCGACGCGCTGGAAAAGTGCCTCGCGCGCGGCTGTCCGCCCGAAGAAGAGATCCGCGCCGCCATGAAGGCGGGCGAGGAGGGGTTTGCCGCAGGTCGCTATGTCGAGGCCAAGGCGATCCTGCGACGCGCGATTTCGCGAAACAGGCAATATGCGGCGCGCCTGCCTGGTCCGGTTTCGGACCTCTACTCCACTTATGCCGACGTGACCGAGCATGAGGGTGACGACAAGGAGTTCCGCTACGCCACGCGCGAGAGCGTTGCCGTGGTGCGCGACGCGCTGGGCCGTGAGCATTCGCAGGCGTTGAGCGTCTCCGGTCGCCTGGGCGATATGTGGGCCAAGCTCGGCGACCCGGCCAATGCCGACCGCGTCTATCGCGCAGTGGCCGGAGAGGCAGAGCGCGCCGGCAAGACCGACATCGCCGCGGGGCTGACCTTTCGCCGCGCGTGGCTGGCGCTCAGTGTCCAGGATCTGGCGCGGGCGCGCAGCCTGCTCGAGCAACTCGAGCGCAGCTATGGCAAGGATGCCCGTTTCGCCGGGGTGCTGCCCGTGCTGCGGGCGCGGATCGCCATCGCGAAGGGCGATGAGCGCGGGACGGACGAACTGATCGCCGCGTTGCGCGGCGCGGGCGGGACGGGACCCGTGATGCTGCACGAGCCGCGTTATCCCGAGTTCAGCCAATCAGGACCGTCAGGGGTTGCGATCGACGACAACGACACGATGGCCGCGTTCATTAATGCCAAGCTCGACAGTCCGGACATCAAATGGGCCGATATCGGCTATTGGATCCGGCCCGACGGCCGGCCTGGCGAGGTCGAGATTCTGCGTCCCGCGAAGGGTACGCAATGGGCGAAGCCGCTGGTCAAGCATGTCGAAGCACGCCGCTTCATGCCCGCCAAGGCGGATGCGAGCGGTATCGGAACCTATCGCGTCGAGCGATACACCCTGCGCCCCTCCTACGGGGCGCCGATCGGGTCGCTCGTCACGCGGCGTACGGGCGCGCCCAGACTGCATGTGATCGACCTGGCGAAAATAGATCCGTCGCGGCCGTAGGGCGCGGTCAGAAGTCCAGCACCCGGTCGTCGAACAGGCCGAAGACGATGGTCGAGGCATAGAAGGCGACGGCCTTGTCGCGCTCCATGGTGCCGGCCCATTTGCGCATGTCGAACGCCGCGTTCTGGATCGCCATCATCGCCTGACTGGCGACCAGCGGGTCGATCGCGCGGATCGAACCTTCGGCGATGCCGTCCGACAGCATCCCGGCATAGCGGCGCGCGATGCGGTTCGACCGGTCGACCATCGCGGTGCGCACGCGCGGCGGCAGGCCCGACAATGCCGTGGTGCGCAGCAGCGGCCCGCGTTCGGAGAACTGGACGTCGAGCAAGGTCGCGATGACACTGATCAGCTTGTGCCAATGGTCGCCCGGGCCTTCCTCGGCGAGGCGCTGGGCGTCGGCGATGATGTCGAAGCTGCGCTTGTAGCATTCGATCACCAGCTCGTCCTTGGCGTCGAGATGGTGGTAGAAGCTGCCTTTGGTGACGTTGAGCTCGCTCGCGATCTTCTGCACCGAAGCGCCGCGATAGCCGAGCTCGTTGATCAGGCGCGTCGCGGCGAGCAGGAACGCCTCGCGCCCCGGTTCGGCCTCGTCATGCTCGAGGTCGAGCATCCGCGGTTCCCACACCGCGCCCTTGGCGGCGATGCCGTGGCGGAACACGTCCATCAGCCGCGCCTCGACGCGCGGATATTCGCTGAGCTCGTAGCGGATCAGCCAGACCGGCAGCCAGAAGGTGTTTTCGAGAAGCACATGCGCGCGGCCGCCATAGAGGTCGGTCTCGGCGCGGGTGCGACCTTCGCCCCATAGCGCGCGCGTGCGGCGGAAGACATTCTGCCAGCGCTTCAACAACCCCGCCTTGAGGTCGCCTTCCATCGCGCGCAGGTCGGACAGGATCGCGAACGCCTTTTCCTCGCCGCGATGGATCTGCGCCAGTCGCTCCATGTTGATCGAGAGGTAGCGCGCGACACGGGCTTCGGGCGTGGCTTCCTTGTGCGCCTCGTCCAGCATCTCGTCGAGGCGGTCGAGCGTCACCTCGAACGCCGCCGCCGCCAGGTCTTCCTTGCGCTTGAAATAATAAGTGACGCTGGTGGTGTTGAGCCCCACGCGCTGTGCGACGTCCGCGAAGGTCATGCCCTTCGCGCTCTGTTCGTTGATCACATCGGCTGCCGCGGCGAGGATCGCGTCGCGCTTCGCCTTGAACCGTTTCGTCTCGCCCCGCGCTTCGGCGGGGAGCCCCTCTTCGACTACCATCCAGCCAGATTAGCAGCTTTGATTCGAAGGAACAGTCCTAAAGCGGGGAGGGCCGCACGCGGTGGATACGCTACGGAAAAATGGGTCCGGTCCCACTTTACCGAAAATCGGGTATGGCGTATTCGAGTCGAAACGAGCGATGCCAAGGAGAAGGATGATGGACTTCACGCTGACCGAGCGCGAAACCTATTTCCGCGACCGCGTGAAGGGGTTCATCGACCAGCACGTCATGCCGCGCAACGGCGACTATTACCGCCAGACGGCCGAGGGCGAGCGGTGGAAGGTGCTCCCGGTGATCGAGGAGCTGAAGGTCATCGCCAAGGCGCAGGGGCTGTGGAATTTCTTCATGCCGCCGCACTCGGGACAGACCCATGTCGATGACAGCTTCGAGTTCGAAGGCACGCAGCTCACCAACCTCGAATACGCGCTGTGCGCCGAGGAGATGGGGCGCGCCGGCTGGGCGAGCGAGGTATTCAACTGCTCGGCGCCCGACACCGGCAACATGGAGGTGTTGCACCGCTACGGCACCCGTGAACACAAGGATCGCTGGCTGAAGCCCTTGATGAACGGCGAGATCCGATCGGCATTCCTGATGACCGAGCCCGAGGTCGCCTCGTCTGACGCAACCAATATCCAGACCTCGATGGTCCGCGACGGTGACCATTATGTCATCAACGGCCGTAAATGGTGGTCGTCGGGCGTGGGCGATCCGCGCTGCGCCGTCGCCATCGTGATGGGCAAGACCAACCCCGACGCCTCGCGCCACGCGCAGCAGAGCCAGATTCTGGTGCCGATGGACACGCCGGGCGTCAGGATCGAGCGTATGCTTTCGGTTTTCGGGTATGATCACGCGCCGCATGGCCATGGCGAAGTGGTGCTCGAGAATGTTCGCGTGCCGGTCGAGAATATCCTGCTCGGCGAAGGGCGCGGGTTCGAGATCGCGCAGGGCCGGCTCGGGCCGGGGCGTATCCACCATTGCATGCGGTCGATCGGTGTGGCCGAGGCGGCGCTGGAGCTGATGTGCAAGCGGCTGCTGAGCCGCGTCGCGTTCGGCAAGCGCATCGCCGACCATTCGATCTGGGAGCAGCGCGTGGCCGAGGCGCGGTCGAACCTGGAGATGATGCGCCTGTTGTGCCTCAAGGCCGCGGACATGATGGACAAGGCCGGCAACAAGTCGGCGCAGGGCGAGATCGCGATGATCAAGGCGATGGGGCCGCGCATGACGCTGCAGATCCTCGACGATGCGATCCAGGCGTTCGGCGGCGCGGGCGTGTCGGGCGACACGCCGCTCGCCAGCGCCTGGGCGAGCATGCGCACGCTGCGCTTTGCCGACGGGCCGGACGAGGTGCACAATCGCGCCATCGCGCGCGCCGAGTTCGGCAAATACGGGGACTTCAAGGCGGATCGCCCGTCGAGCGGCGATCTGGCCGCGGCGCGTTAAGGGAGAGTTTGGTGAAGGCAGCTGTCCTGTTCGAGGCGAAACGGCCCCTCGAGATCCACGACATCACGATCGACAAGCCCGGCCCGCGCGAGGTGCTGATCCGCACCGCGGCGTGCGGGGTGTGCCGGTCGGACCTCCACTTTGTCGATGGCGCCTATCCGCACGTCATGCCGACCATTCCGGGGCACGAGGCGTCGGGCGTGGTCGAAGCGGTGGGCAGCGAGGTGACGCGGATCAAGCCGGGCGACCATGTCATCACCTTCTTCACCGTCTTCTGCGGATCGTGCGAATTCTGCGTCTCCGGGCGACCGTCGCTGTGCGTCGATAGCTCGACACGGCGCCCGAAGGATGCCGAGCCGAAACTGCGCCTGTCCGACGGCACTCCGATCGCGCATTTCCTCAACCTCTCGGCCTTTGCCGAGCAGATGCTGGTGCACGAGAATGCCTGTGTCGCGATCAGCAAGGACATGCCGCTCGACCGCGCGGCGCTCCTCGGCTGCGCGGTGATCACCGGGGCAGGAGCGATCTTCCGCGACAGCAAGGTCACGCCGGGCGAGACGGTGGCGGTGATCGGCTGCGGCGGCATCGGCCTGTCGGCGGTCAACGCCGCCAAGATCGCCGGCGCGGGCAAGATCATCGCGATCGATCCTGTGCCCGAGAAGCGCGAGATCGCGCGAAAGATGGGCGCGACCCATGTCTTCGACGCCATGGCCGACGATCTGGTCAAGCAGGTCGCCAAGCTGACCGATGGCGGGGTCGATTATGCGATCGAGGCGGTCGGGCGGCCCAATACCGCCGAGCTGGCGTGGAACCTGCTGCGCCGCGGCGGCACCGCGACGATCCTGGGCATGATCGCGCCGGGCCAGTCGGTGAGCATCCCCGGTCCCACCTTCCTGACGGGCAAGAAGCTGCAAGGTTCGCTGCTCGGATCGATGCGCTTCCCGGTCGATCTGCCGCGGCTGGTGCAGATGTACCTCGACGGGCTGCTCGATCTCGACACGATGGTCGCGGAACGCATCCGGCTGAAGGACATCAACCATGCCTTTGACAACCTCCGCAAGGGCGATGCCGTGCGATCCGTGATCGAGTTCACATGAGCGCGCCCGCAGGCCATCGCGGCGGGCAGCCGATGGAGGCGGTGAGCGACCTCGACACCGCGAAGCTGACCGCGTGGATGGATGCGAACGTCGCGGGGTTCGAAAGCCCGTTGACCTACGCCAAGTTCCCCGGTGGGCAGAGCAACCCGACCTATCGTATCGACGCGGCGAGCGGCACGTACGTCCTGCGCCGCAAGCCGTTCGGGCCGCTGTTGCCCTCGGCGCACGCAGTGGATCGCGAGTATCGGCTGATCGCCGGACTTCATCCGACCGGCTTCCCGGTGCCGCGCCCCTATGGGTTGTGCGAGGACGACGCGGTGGTCGGCTCCGCCTTCTACATCATGGAGCGGGTCGAGGGCGTGACCTATTGGGACGGCGCGTTGCCCGGGATGACGCCGGAACAGCGTAGCGGGATCTATTTCGAGATCTGTGACCGGCTCGCCCAGTTGCACAATACCGACTACGCCGCCGCCGGCCTGGGCGAGTACGGCAAGCCCGGCAGCTATTTCGAGCGGCAGGTTGGGCGCTGGACCAAGCAGTATCGGCTCGCCCAGACCGACGATCTGCCCGATGTCGAGAAGCTGATCGAATGGCTCCCGCGCACGCTGCCGCCGCAGACGCGCACCAGCATCGTCCATGGCGACTATCGCATCGACAATATGATCTTCGACGCGGATGCCCCATATGTGAAGGCGGTGCTCGACTGGGAGTTGTCGACCCTTGGCGATCCGATGGCGGACTTCTCCTATCTGCTGATGAACTGGTTCGTGCCCGCCAATGGCGCGTCGGGGATCGCCGGGATCACCGGACCGGAGACCGGCATTCCGACCGTCGATGCGATGGTCGAGCGTTACTGCGCTGCGACCGGGCGCGACGGCATTCCCGACCTCAACTGGTATTTCGCCTTCGGCACTTTCCGCCTGATGAGTATCGTCCAGGGGATCAAGAAGCGGCTGCTCGACGGCAATGCCAGCAATGCGCATGCCGAGGAAACGGCCGCGCGGGTGCCGGGGCTGGCGGCGAGCGCATGGGATTTCGCGCGGAAAGCGGGAGCATAGGACAATGAAGCTGTTCGACCTGACCGGGAAGGTCGCGATCGTCACCGGTAGCTCGCGCGGGATCGGCAAGGCATCGGCCGAGGCGCTCGCCGATCACGGCGCGAAGGTCGTGATATCGAGCCGCAAGCAGGATGCATGCGACGAGGTCGCCGCCGCGATCAACGCGAAGCACGGAGCGGGCACCGCGATCGCGGTCGCGGCGAGTATCTCGGACAAGGCGGCGCTGCAGCATCTGGTGGACGAGACGCGCCGGGCGTTCGGCCGGATCGACATCCTTGTCTGCAACGCTGCGTCCAACCCCTATTACGGGCCGCTTGCCGACATCGCCGACGATCAGTTCCGCAAGATCCTCGACAACAACATCGTCTCCAACCACTGGCTGATCCAGATGGCCGCGCCCGAGATGCGCGAACGGCGCGATGGCGCGATCGTCATCATCTCTTCAATCGGGGGCCTGCGTGGATCGCCGGTGATCGGCGCGTACAACGTGTCCAAGGCCGCCGACTTCCAGCTCGCGCGCAACTATGCGGTCGAATACGGACCCGACAATGTCCGCGTGAACTGCATCGCGCCGGGCTTGATCAAGACCGACTTCGCGCGCGCTCTATGGGAGGACCCTGCGGCGGAGGCACGCGTGAACAAGGGCACCCCGCTGCGCCGGCTGGGCGATCCCGAGGATATTGCGGGCGCGGTGGTCTATCTCGCTTCGCCCGCCGGCCGGTACATGACCGGCCAGGCGATGGTTGTGGATGGCGGGGTGACGATCTGATGGCCCGCTTTGCGGGCAAGTCGATCATCGTCACCGGTGCGGGTAGTGGCATCGGCCGCGCCGCCGCGATCCTGTTCGCGGCCGAGGGCGGCAAGGTGATCGTCGCCGACAAGACCGAGGGCGCCGACGAGACCGTAACCTTGATCGCGGAAGCGGGCGGCACGGCCAAGGCGATCCGCATGGACGCGGGCAGCGAGCCGGACGTGATCGCCACGGTTGATCTCGCGGTCACCGAATATGGCGGGCTCGACATCCTCTTCGCCAATGCCGGCATCTCGGGCGGCATGGCCAATATCTTCGACACCACGCCCGAGCTGATCGCGGAGGTGCTGCGGGTCAATCTGATCGGTCCGCTGCTGGCGATCAAGCACGGTGCGCCGAAGATCGCCGAGCGGGGCGGCGGAGCGATCGTGCTCACCGCCAGCGTCGCGGGCATCCGATCCGGCGCGGGCAGTCCGGCCTATTCGGCGTCCAAGGCGGGAGTGATCAATCTGGCGGCGGTTGCTGCGCAGCAATTGTCGGGGTCGAATGTGCGCGTCAACGCGTTGTGCCCGGGACTGACCGAGACCGGTATGACCAAGCCGACCTTCGACTATGCGCGCGAAGCGGGCAAGACCGACCGGATCGGCCGGCTCAACCCGTTGCGCCGTGGGGCGCAGGCCGAGGAGCTGGCGCGCGCGGCCCTGTTCCTCGCCTCGGACGATGCGAGCTATGTCAACGGACAGGCGCTGGCGGTGGACGGCGGCCTGTCGTCGAGCCACCCGGTAACCCGTCAGGAATACGGCAAGACGGCGGTTTGATCCGCACATCTGCCTTGCGCGTGCAATAGAGCTGCGCGAAGCTGAAGCGATGATCACATCGTTGATGCTCTTGGTCGGTGCGGCGAACCCACAGGTTGATCCCGCGCCCGTCATTCCCGCGCCGCCCGCCAGGGTCTCACCATCGGTGGCGCGTAGCCCCGTGCTTGTCGATTTCGTGCCTGCCGAAATCCGGTGCGACGGCACGCCGGTGACGCCGCGCTTCTCCGTTCGGCCGGTGCCCGCAGCAATCTATGCGCTGGCCGGAATGCCGGCGCGGGTCACGCTCGACTTCCGGATCGATGAGACCGGTCGTCCCTTGTCGATCGGATCCCCGAAGTCCGATGGATATTTCTATGCGGACATGAGCGATCTGGCGCCGGCGTTGGCGGCGTGGCGGTTCGCGCCCGGTGCGACCCGCAGCGGCTGCACCGTCAGTTTCGCGCTCGAAGCAGAGCCCATTGCCACCGCACCTGCCGCGCTCGTGCACCGGGCGTTCGCGCTGCCGCATGCGACTCAGCCCGCCGAAGCCGCGTTGCGGGAGCGGTTGCGCGCCGACGATGGCGATTGCGCTAGGACCGGCTCTCCAGCCGTACGTCTGCGCGCCTATCCTGATTTCGATCGCATTCCGGAGGCCCCGGGCTCAAGCAGCTATGCAATGGTCGGCTTCGACATCGATACCGGCGGCAAGCCGCGCAACGTGCGGATCCGGACAAGTGACGGCAATGCAGCGCTGGACCGCGCAGCGATCAAGGCGGTCGCTGATTCTCGCTTCGTACCCGGCGCGCGCAAGGGCTGCAGCTACTCCTATCACCGCCAGCAAAGCACGCCGATACCGGCGCCGCCACTGCCGTCCAAGGACAGCTTCCGGCCCGCCAATGCAACCTGCCCGCCGGTCCCTCCGCGTGTCGCGCGCGTGTCGCGGAGCGACTTCCCCATGCCGTTCGTGCGCCGCTCGATCGAGGGAGCCGCGATTATCGGCTATGATGTCGCGCCATGGGGGGCGATCGGCAATGTCAGGGTATTGGCCGCCGAACCCTCCGCCGCCTTTGGCGAGCAGGCGAAGCGGGTTATCGAGCGCACGGCGGCGCCCGTGCCTGAAGCGGGGAACGGCCTGACGGGCTGCGTCGCCCGCTTCGCGTTCCGGCTTGGGTGGGATGACGACACGACGACCGATTGAGCGTCCGCTCAGTGGCGGGCGGCCCCCGTCCTAGCCCCGCAGCCGCATCAGCCCTTCCTGTGCGGTGCTCGCCACCAGCCGCCCGTCCCGGGTGAAGATCTTGCCGCGGTTGAACCCGCGAGCGTGCCCGGCCCAGGGGCTGTCGGTGGCGTAGAGCAGCCAATCGTCCGCACGGAACGGCTCGTGCAGCCACACCGCATGATCGAGGCTGGCGGTCTGGAGATTGCCGGTCAGCCAGGTCACGCCATGCGGCAGTAAGGCAGTGCCGAGCAGCGACATGTCCGAGGCGTAAGACAGCACCGCGCGGTGCGTCGCCGGATCGTCGGGCAACGGCGCGATCGCGCGGAACCAGCTATACCAGATCGGCGGCGCCTTCTCCGGGTTGATCCAGTCGCGTGGGGCAACCGGGCGGATCTCGATCGGGCGGCGGCGCAGGAAGAAGGGGCGCATCCCCTCCGGGATCTCGTCGATCTTCTCGCGGCGCAATTCCTGTTCGGAACGAAGCCCCTCCGGCGGCGGCACATCGGGCATCGCGTCCTGATGATGCAGCCCTTCCTCGGCACGCTGGAACGACGCGGTCATGTTGAGGATCGGCACGCCGCGCTGCATCGCGATCACCCGGCGGTTGGCGAAGCTGCCCCCGTCGAAATCGCGCACCACGCGATAGGTGATCGGGTGATCCTCGTTGCCCGGCCGCATGAAATAGGCGTGGAGCGAGTGCGCGACCTTGTCCTCGACCGAGCGCTGCGCGGCCTGAAGCCCCTGCGCGATCACCTGCCCGCCGAACACGCGCCCGCGCCCGCCCGGCTGGCGGTGGCCACGATAGAGATCGGCATCGAGCTCCTCGACGTCGAGCAGCGTCAGCAGCTCCTGGACGATCTCCGCGTCGGTGCGCCGGGGTTTGACTTCATCCGCCATCAGTAGCCGCTTGCCCTCGCCAGCTGGTCGGCATGGAAATTGGCGTCGCCGAACATTTCCGCCAGCACGCGGCCGCGCTTCATGTAGAAGCCGATGTCGAACTCGTCGGTCATGCCGATGCCGCCATGCATCTGCACCCCTTCCTGCACCGCGAGCGTCGAGGCAAGCCCCGCCATCGCCTTGGCGACCGAGACGGCCTCGTCTGCCTTGGCATCGCCCGCGTCGAGCAGTTGCTGTGCCTTGAGCACCGCCGCGCGCGCGACTTCCAGCTCGGTGTAGAGATGGGCGGCGCGATGCTGCAGCGCCTGGAAGCTGCCGATCAGCGTGCCGAACTGCTTGCGTTCCTTGAGATACTGGACGGTCAGGTCCATCGCCCCGCCACCGACGCCGAGCGATTCCGCCGCGGCGCCGGTACGCCCGGCCGCGAGCAATGCGTTCAGCATCGAACGACCGCCATCGACCTCGCCGATCACCGCATCGGCATCGACTTCGACGCCCTCGAAGGTCAGGCGCGAGGCGAGGCTGGAATCGGCCAGCCGCTGCGGATCGGCGGTGAGGCCGGCTGCATCCTTTTGCACCGCGAACAGGGTGACGCCGGCATCGTCTTCAGACGACCCGGCGGTGCGCGCGGCGACGATCAGCAGGTCGGCGACATGGCCGTGGGTGACGAACTGCTTGGCGCCGGAAAGCTTGAAGCCATTGCCCGAACGCTCGGCCTTCATGGCGACCGCGCGGCCATGCTTGCCGCGCTCGTCGATCGCCAGCGCGGCGACGGTCTCGCCGGCGAGGATGCCGGGGAACCAGCGTTCGCGCTGGGCGCTGCCCTTGAGTGCTTCGACCGCCGCGATCGCCGTGGTCAGGAACGGGGAGGGGGAGAGGTTGCGGCCGATCTCCTCCAGCACCACACCCGCCTCGACATGGCCAAGGCCCAGGCCGCCATCGGCCTCCGGGATCAGGATGCCGGTAAAGCCCATCTCGGCGAACTGCTTCCACAGGTCGCGGCTGAAGCCGGTGGCGTCGTTAGCGTCACGCAGCCCACGCATATGGCCGACCGGGGCGGCTTCGCCCACAAATTGCTGCGCAGCATCGCGGAGCATCGTCTGTTCGTCGTTGAGGTAGAGAGGCATCGATTTCTTCCTTCGTCATCCCGGCCTTGTGCCGGGATCCACCGCGCCGGCAGCGCAAGTGGAGAAGTGGACCCCGGCACAGGACCAGGGTGACGGTGTTCGGTTCAGCCGCCCGGCAGTTCCAGAATCCGCTTGGCGATGATGTTGAGCTGGACCTCGCTGGTCCCGCCCTCGATCGAATTGGCCTTGGTGCGCAGCCAGGCGCGCGGCGCGGCGCCGTTGTTCGATGCCGCGCTCTCCCATTCGAGCGAGTCCGACCCGCCCGCCGCCATCTCCAGCTCGTGCCGCGCCTTGTTCAGCTCGGTGCCGTAGTACTTCATCATGCTCGGCTGGGCGGGATGCGCACGGCTGGCCTTGAGTTCATCGAGGAAGCGCTCCGACATCGCCGCGAAGGCGCGCGCACGCACCTCGTGCAGCGCGATCTGTCCGCGCAGCAGCGGATCGGCGAGGCGGCCGTCGTCGTCCAGCCCCATCCGCGCCACCGCATTGCCGATCAGCGTACCGCCGCTCGACAGGCCGAGTCCCATGCCGCTGATCATCTCGCGCTCGTGACCCAGCAGATATTTCGCGACGTCCCAGCCCTTGTTGAGCTCGCCCACCAGATTGGCCTTGGGCACCTTCACATCGTCGAAGAAGGTCTCGCAGAAGGGGGAGTAGCCGCTGATCAACAGGATCGGCTTGGTGGACACGCCGGGCGAGGCCATGTCGAACAGCAGGAAGCTGATCCCGGCCTGCTTGACGCTCTTGTCGGTGCGGACGAGGCAGAAGATCCAGTCGGCCTTGTCGGCATAGCTGGTCCATACCTTCTGGCCGTTGACGAGATAATGGTCGCCCATGTCCTCGGCGCTGGTCGCGAGCGCGGCGAGGTCGCTGCCGGCGTTCGGCTCGGAATAGCCCTGGCACCAGCGGATCTCGCCGCGCGCGATCCTGGTCAGATGCTCGAGCTTCTGTTCCTCGTTGCCGTATTTGAGCAGCGCCGGGCCGAGCATCGAGATGCCGAAGCTGCTCAGCGGATTGCGGCAGCCGAGCGCGCGCATCTCCTCGCGCAGAATCTTGCTCTCGGCCGGGGAGAGCCCGCCGCCGCCATAGGCCTTGGGCCAGTCGGGCACGGTCCAGCCGCGCTCGGCCATGCGGTCCATCCACAGCTTCTGGTCGGGGGTCAGCGCCGACTGGTCGCGGCCGCCCCACACCGTGTCCTTCTCGCCGCGCACCGGCTCGCGCATCGATGCGGGGCAGTTCGCCTCCAGCCAGGCGCGCGTCTCGGCGCGGAAACTCTCAAGCTCACTCATTGCAGCACTCCGTGGAGAAGGTCGGCGATCGCGATGGCGCGGTGATCGTCGCGATAATCGGCGATCACCTGCAGGCCGACGGGCAGGCCATCGGCGGTGGTTCCGGCGGGGAAAGCGGTAGCGGGCAGGCCGGGATAGGTGGCGATGCCCGCCCAGACGAGCTGCGCGTCATACGACGTATCCTGCCCGTTCACGGTCAGCCGCCGGTCGTTATAGGGATCGTCGCGGTGCGGAAAGGCGGTGACGACGTTGGCGGGCGTCACCACCGCATCGAATTCGTCGAACAGCCGGCCCCAGGCGCGGCGGTTACGTACCTGTGCGTCGAGCTGATTGAACCAGTCCGACAGGCTTGCGGCCTGACCGTTCGGCCCGGGCGCGCCACGTGCGAAGGTGATCGCCAGCATCTTGCAATAGGCGCGATGCTGCGCGGCGAGGTCGGGCAGCAAGTCGCTGGACCGGGCTAACTGGATACCCGCGCGGCCCGCCGCGGCATCGAGCCGCTCGAGCGCGGCGTGGATCGCGGGATCGGTCGGCGCTGCCGGGTGGCCGTCGATCAATAGCAACCGCTTACTGCTGGGATCGAGGAACCTCCCGGCACGCGGCAGCGGCGTATCGGCAAGGATATCGAGCATCGCGGCCAGATCGGCGGCATCCCGCGCCATCGGCCCGACCACGCCGAGCGGCACGGATGCGCCGTCGCTGCCGGGGAAGCGATGTCCATAGGCGTCGACCAGTTCGTAGCTGGGCTTGTGTCCCCACACCCCGCAAAAGGCGGCGGGAACGCGGATCGATCCGCCGATGTCCGATCCAATCTCGATCGGCACGAACCCGGCCGCCAGCGCCGCCGCCGACCCACCCGAGGAGCCGCCTGCCGTCAGCGAGGGGTCGTGCGGGTTGCTCGTGCGGCCATAGACCGGATTGTCCGACTGCCAGTCGGCGAGCCCCGCCGCGACATTGGTCTTGCCGAGGACAATCGCGCCCGCCGCCTTTATCCGTTGCACCACCACCGCATCGCTGGTGGCGAGGTTGTTTGCCGCATGGGCGAAGCCCCAGCTGGTCGGCAGCCCGGTGACATCGAATGCCTCCTTCACCGTCATCGGCACGCCCAGGAACGGCCGGCGCTCGCCGCGCGCGACGGCGGTGTCGGCGCGATCGGCCGCCTCCAGCGCCCGCGCGAAGTCACGGACGACGACGGCGTTGATATCGCCGTCGCCCGCCTCGATCCGCGCGATCGCCAGTTCGCATTGCGCGCACGCGCTGGTATCGCCGGCGGCGATGGCCGCGGCGATTCCGAGCGCGCTGGTCCCGGCCCATGCATCGGTTGCCCGATGCGGTGCCGGGACAGCCAGGTCAGCCATTGAACTTCCCGCCGCTCTCGGCCTTGTCGCGGAGCAGCTTGGAAATCTCGAAGCCGTGCTTCTCCAGCCCCGCGACGATGGTCTTGAGGCCCACCTGATCGGCCCAGAACATCGGGCCGCCGCGATAGGGAGGCCAGCCATAGCCATAGATCCACACGACATCGATGTCCGACGCGCGCTGGGCCATACCCTCTTCCAGGATCTTCGCACCCTCGTTCACCATCGTGTAGAAAGTGCGCTCCATGATCTCCTCGTCGGTCACCTCATGCTGCGGGGTGCCGGTCTTGGTGCGGAACTCCTCGATGATCTCGGCGACGCGCGGCGACGGCGACGGATTGCGCTTGTCGTCATAGTCGTAGAAGCCGGCCTTGGTCTTCTGGCCCCAGCGGTTCTCGGCGGCGAGCGCGTCGCGGATATTCTCGATCCGGGTCGGGTCGCGGTGCCAGCCGATGTCGACGCCGGCCAGATCGCTCATCTGGAACGGGCCCATCGGCATGCCGAACTCGACATGGACCTTGTCGACCTGCATCGGCGTCGCGCCCTCGTGGAGCAGCTTCATCGCCTCCATCTGACGCGGGATCAGCATGCGGTTGCCGATGAAGCCGTAGCAAACGCCCGCCACGACAGCGACCTTCTTGATCTTCTTGGCCAGGTCCATGACCGTCGCCAGCACGTCCTTGTCGGTCTTGGCGCCGCGCACGACTTCAAGCAGCTTCATGATATTGGCGGGCGAGAAGAAGTGCATGCCGACCACATCGCCCGGACGGCTGGTCGCCGCCGCGATCTCGTCGATGCTGAGGTAGCTGGTGTTGGACGCCAGGATCGCGCCCGGCTTGGCGATCTTGTCGAGCTTGCCGAAGATGTCCTTCTTGACGTCCATATTCTCGTACACGGCCTCGATGATGAGGTCGCATTCGGCGAGGTCGTTCAGGTCGAGCGTGGGCTTGAGCAGCCCCATCGCGCCCTCGACCTGCTCGGCGGTCATCCGGCCCTTGGCGGCGGTCGCCTCGTAATTCTTGCGGATCGTGCCCGCGCCGCGGTCGAGCGCCTCCTGCTGCATCTCGGCGATCGTCACCGGAATGCCTGCCGACAGGAAGTTCATGCTGATGCCGCCGCCCATGGTGCCGGCGCCGATCACGCCGACGCGCTTGATCGGGCGCAGCTTGGTGTCCTCGGGTACGTCGTCGATCTTCGCGGCCTTGCGCTCGGCGAAGAAGATGTGGCGCAACGCCGCGCTCTGCGCGCCCATGATCAGCTTCATGAAGCCCATGCGCTCGCGCTGCACGCCCTCGGCATAGGGTTTGCCCGCCGTCTCCTCGATCACCGCGATGATCTCGGCCGGAGCATCCATGTTGCGGAACCGCTTGGCGTTGGTCTTGCGGAAGGCGTCGAACACGCCCGCCTCGATCGTCACCGGCTGCTCGCTGGTGCGGGGCAGGGGCCGCGCGGCGGCGACTTCGTTGGCATAGGCGATCGCGTCGGCGGTCAGGCTGTCCTCACCGGCCAGACGGTCGACCAGACCCGCGTCCTTGGCGGCGCTGGCCGAGACCGGGTCGCCCTTGGTCGCCAGCTCGAGCGCGAATTCGACACCCGCGACGCGCGGCAGCCGCTGCGTGCCGCCCGCGCCGGGCAGGATGCCGAGCTTGACCTCGGGCAGTCCGAACTTCGCCGAGGGCACGGCAATGCGATAGTGGCACGCCAGCGCGACCTCGCACCCGCCGCCAAGGGCTGTGCCGTGGACCGCCGCGACGACCGGCTTCTCGCTCGCCTCGATCAGGTCGACCAGCACCGGGAGTGACGGCTCCTGCATCGGCTTGCCGAATTCGGTGATGTCGGCGCCGGCGAAGAAGGTGCGCCCGTCGCAACGGATTACCGCGGCCTTCAGGCTGTCGTCGCCCGCCAGTTCCTTGATCGCCGCGTCCAGCCCCTGCCGCACCGCCGCGCCAAGCGCGTTGACCGGCGGGTTGTTCGAGGTGATGACAAGGATCTCGCCCTGACGTTCGGTGGTGATAACGGACATCAAACTCTCCAGTGATAGGCCAGTGTGAAAGGGCGCCGGTCAGGCCAGCGCGGAGTAGATCATCGTCTTGAGCTCGCGCCGGACCGGGTAGGCGCCCGACGGCGAAAGCTGGGTCATGAACACCATCGTGATCCGTTCGACCGGATCGACGAAGAAGGCGGTCGAGAACATTCCGCCCCAATAATACTCCCCGACCGATCCGGGGATCATCGACTTGGCCGGGCTGAGGTTGACCGCGAAGCCCAGGCCAAAGCCGGTGCCGGCATTGCTGGTCTCGCTGAACAGGGATCGCGACAGGCTGGCGAGGTCGCCGCCGCCGGGCAGGTGGTTTTGCGTCATCAGCTCGAGCGTCTTGCGCCCGATGATCCGCACCCCATCCAGCGTGCCACCATTCAGCAGCATCGTTGCGAAGCGGTGATAGTCGAGCGATGTCGAGACGAGGCCGCCGCCACCCGAAACCAGGGTCGGCCGCCGGCTCCATGCCGACTTTGCGCCCTCGTCATACATGACGCGCGATCCCTGGATCAGGGTCCAGCAATCGGTGAGGCGCCCGATCTTGTCCTCGGGCACCCAGAAGCCGGTATCGGCCATGCCGAGCGGCGCGAAGATGCGTTCCTCGAATACGCGGTCGAGCGGCATGCCCGCGACGCGCTCGACCACCGCGCCGAGCACGTCGGTCGACACCGAATAATTCCACGCCTCGCCCGGCGAGAACTCCAGTGGCAGCTTGCCCAGCGCCGCGACGAACTCGTCGAGGGTGAGGTTGCCGTACCAGTTCTCGATCTTTCCGGCGCGGTAAGCCGCATCGACATTGCTGCGGTTCTGGAAGCTGTAGGTCAGGCCCGACGTGTGGCGCAGCAGATCGATCATTCGCATCGGTTCTGCGGTCGGCCTGGTGATGAACGGTACGCCGCCGCCGCCGCCATTATAGACGCCGACTCCCTTCAACTCGGACAGGACATGGTGGACCGGCGTGTCGAGCGCGACCTTGCCCTCCTCGACCAGCTGCATGAACGCGATCGAGGTGACCGGCTTGGTCATCGATGCGATGCGGAAGATCGAGGCTTCGTCGACCGGTGCGCCATTTTCGCGCGCGGCGCCCTGATGACTGAAATGCGCGATCCGCCCGTCGCGGGCGATCAGCAGCTGCGCGTGCGGCAGCAGGCCGGTGTCGAGATAGCGCGCCTTGATGAACGCATCGATCGCGCCGAGCCGGTCGGCGTCGAAGCCCGTCATGGCGGGCGGTGCGAAGCTGGCGGCGTCCATACCTCTAATTCGAATCCTTGCTTCCGGCGGTTTGCCATGCCTGTCGCTTCCCTATTGCGTTTGGCGGCATATGAATCAAGAATAACCTGAAATTCGGGGCGGTGAAATCGCCAAACCGGAAATTCAACAAACTGGAGAGAGTGCTGTGGCTGCCGAACCGATCATCCCGCTCGACCCCAACTGGCCGAAGATGACGCTAGGGCAAGCACAGGCGCTGATGACCGCGCCCGGCCAGAAGTTCGAAATGGACGAGGTCGAGATTCGCGGCGTCTCCACCCGCGTGTGGAAGAATGCGCCGCCCAGCCTCGCCTGGTTGATCCAGGCCTCGCGGACGCACGGCGACCGCATCTTCACGATCCACGAGGATGAGCGCGTCAGCTTCGACGCCAATTTCCGCGCCGTCGCCCGGCTCGCCACGCAGCTGCGTGAGATGGGCGTGGGGAAGGGCGACCGCGTCGCGCTGGCGATGCGCAACCTGCCCGAATGGCCGGTGGTGTTCTTCGCCGCGGTCAGCATCGGTGCGATCCTCGTCCCGCTCAACGCCTGGTGGACCAGCGGCGAGCTCGACTATGGCCTGCGCGATTCGGGCAGCGTGGTGCTGTTCACCGATGGCGAGCGCTATGACCGGCTCGCCGATGCGCTGCCGGGCCTGCCCGATCTCAAGCACATCGTCGTCAGCCGCGCGCGCGGTCCGCTTGGCGAGGGCGTGCGGCAGCTCGAGGATCTGATCGGCAAACCCAATGACTGGGCCGAACTGCCCGATGCGCCGCTGCCCGCCGAACCCTCGCTGGTGCCCGAAGATGACGCGACCATCTTCTATACCAGTGGCACCACCGGCCACCCCAAGGGCGCGCTCGGCACCCACCGCAACCTCATCACCAACATCCTCTCCAGCGGCTATTGCGGCGCGCGCCCATATCTACGGCGCGGAGAGATGCCGCCTGAGCTGAGCCCCAAGGTCGGCCTGATGGTGATCCCGCTGTTCCACGTCACCGCCTGTTCGGCCAGCCTGATGGGCGCGGTCTTCGCCGGCCACACCACCATCTTCATGCGCAAATGGGACGTCGAGCAGGCGATGGAGATCATCCAGCGCGAGAAGGTCAACCTGACCGGTGGCGTGCCGACCATCGCCTGGCAGCTGCTCGAACATCCCGCGCGCGCCAATTACGATCTCTCCAGCCTCGAGATGATCGCCTATGGCGGCGCGCCCTCGGCGCCTGAATTGGTCAAGCGCATCTACACCGAATTTGGCGCGCTGCCCGGAAACGGCTGGGGCATGACCGAGACCATGGCGACGGTCACCCAGCATTCGGCCGAGGACTATCTCAACCGCCCGACCAGCGCCGGCCCGCCCGTGCCGGTGGCCGAGCTCAAGATCATGGATGCCGAGGGCGAGAACGAGCTGCCCGTGGGCGAGGTCGGCGAGCTTTGGGCCAAGGGACCGATGATCGTGAAGGGCTATTGGAACAAGCCCGCCGAGACCGCCGAAAGCTTCCGCGACGGCTGGGTGCGTACCGGCGATCTCGCCCGGGTCGACGAGGAAGGCTTCCTGTTCATCGTCGACCGCGCCAAGGACATCATCATCCGCGGCGGCGAGAACATCTACTCGTCGGAGGTCGAGGACGTGCTCTACGCGCATCCGGCGGTCACCGACGCCGCGCTGATCGGCATCCCCCACCGTACGCTGGGCGAGGAGCCGGTGGCGGTGGTCCATTTGGCGCCGGGCAAGCAGGCGAGCGAGGCCGAGCTCCAGCAATGGGTCCGCGATCGCCTGGCCGGCTTCAAGGTGCCGGTGGCGATCCGCTTCACCAAGGACACGCTGCCGCGCAATGCCAATGGCAAGATCCTCAAGAAGGATCTGAAGGGGCTGTTCGCCGAGGAAGCGGCGGCCTAGCCGTCGAAGCTGTAGTGGAGCCGGACGCAGCCGCGGTCGAGCGCCTTGGCGGAGAGCAGGCGCGGCGAGGCGGCAAAGCCGGTCGGCGGGAACAGTGGTTTACCGCCGCCGATCAACTCCGGCATCACATAGATCTCGATCGCATCGAGCGCGCCGCGTTCGAGGAATGTCATCTGCAGCTGCCCGCCGCCCAGCATCCACACATCGCCATCGTCGAGCGCACGCAGCTCGGCGATCAGCGCATCGACATCGCCACGCGTCTCCAGCGGCCCCTTGGGCGTGTCGATCGGTCGTGAGGTGACGACCCGCACGCGTTGCTCTGCATAGGGCCACGGGCCGTTGTCGCGCGCGAGGAAGTCATAGGTGCCACGCCCCATCACCACGGTGCGGATGCCCTTCAGGAACTTGCCATAATCATGCTCGCCCAGATCGAGCCCGTCATAGCTGAACAGCCAGTCCAGTCCGTTGTCAGGCGTGGCGATGAACCCGTCGAGGCTCGTGGCGATGTAACCCAGAATTCGTGCCATCGACTCGCTCCTTGTCAATAAACGAACGATCGTTCATAAAATCTCGATGGGGCGGCGCAAGACGATTTCGGACGAAGCGGTGCTCGATGCGCTGCTCGCGGCGCTCAAGGCGGCGGGACCGGATCGGCTCAGCTTCGCCCTGGCGTCGAAGGCATCCGGGCTGGCGGCGGCGACCTTGGTCCAGCGCTTCGGTTCGCGTGAGGCGATGGTGGAAGCGGTGCTGCTGCACGCCTGGAATGCGCTCGATCGTGCCACCGCGCGGGCCGATAGCGAGATGCCGGCGACCCCGGGAGGCGCGATCGCGCTGTTGACGCGGCTAACCGTGGCCGAAACCGCGGCGGAAGACCTGACCGGCGGTCTGCTCCTGCTGCGCGAGGATTTCCGCAACCCGGTGCTGCGCGCTCGCGGGCGGGCATGGGGTGAGACCCTCGCGCGGGCGTTGGGCCGCCGTCTCGCCAACCGGCGGGACGAGGCCGAGCAACTAGGCTGGCAGATGGCGCGGTTGTGGCAGGGCAGTTTGATCTGGTGGGGCTTCACCCGCGACGGCGACGCGCGCACTCACGTCGAAGCGGTATTGCATGACTGGTATCGTACGTCGGCGTCGCCTGGGCTGCGTCCTAGCGGCGAGGCGGGCTGCTCCGGCGGATGATCGTTTCGGAGAGAATCGAGATGCCTGCGCCCGCTGCGTAGGCGACGAAGTCCCATGCTTCGAACCCCATGCCCAGCACCGTGCGCGCGACCGGGCTATGGGACAGGCCAAGCAGATGGACGATGCCGATGAGCTGGCCCAGTTCGACCGCGACGGCCACCGCGAACGCGGCGATGGCAGCGGCCGCCACCCCAATCCCTAGCACCGCGCGCAGTCCGAGATAGACCAAGATGACGGCAAGAACGTCGCCTAGATATGGGCGCACGAACCGGTCACGCACGTAAAGCGCGATCAGCACCTCGATCGCGAACACGAGCAGGGCCAGCAGCGCATAGCCGGTGTGGAAGCGAAGGAGTTTCATGAGTCTGCCGGGGTCAGTCGACGCGACCCGGCAACACCGCTGCGACGGCGCTTCGCCACCCCGCCAATCGCGCCGCGCGGGCCTCCGCATCCATTCCCGGCTCGAATCGCTCAACCTCGCCCCGCATCGCCGCCGCTTCGTCCAGCCCGGCGAACATCCCGCAACCCACGCCCGCCAGCATCGCCGCGCCCAATGCCGTCGTCTCGGTGAAGGCGGGCCGTTCGACCGTCACGTCCAGCACATCGGCCAGGTCCTGCGCGATCCAGTCGTTGGTCACCATCCCGCCGTCGATCCGCAGGCTCGACCAATCGGCGCCGTCGGCGGCGAAGGCGGCCTTCAGGTCATGGCTCTGGTGCGCCATCGCCTCCAGTGCGGCGCGGACGACATGCGCCTTGGTGCTGGCAAGGCTGAGGCCGCTGATCGCCCCGCGCGCGTCCGGCTCCCAATATGGCGCGCCTAGCCCGGTGAGCGCGGGCACGAAATAGACGCCGCCATTGTCGGGCACGGATCGCGCCAGTCCCTCGGTCTCGCCGGCATTGGCGATCAGCCCCAGCGAATCGCGCAGCCATTTGACCAGGCTGCCCGCGACGAACACCGATCCCTCGATCGCATAGGTGCGCCGCCCGCCCATCTGCCACAGCACGGTCGACAGCAGCCGGTTCTTCGACGCGGGCTGGCGCTCGCCGGCGTTGGTCAGCACGAAGGCGCCGGTGCCATAGGTCGCCTTGGTATCGCCGGGCGACAGGCATGCCTGGCCGATGGTCGCGGCCTGCTGGTCGCCTGCCATGCCGCAGATCGGGATCGATCCGCCGAAGATCGATGTCGCGCCGAACCGCCCGGCGCAGTCGACGATCTCGGGCAGCGCCGCGCGAGGCGCGCCGAACAGGTCGAGCAACCCGTCGCTCCACCCGCCGCTGCCAAGGCCCATCAGCAGCGTGCGGGAAGCGTTGGTCGCGTCGGTGATATGCAACCCTCCAGTCAGCTTCCACACCAACCAGCTCTCGACCGTACCGATCGCCAGCCGGTCGCCCGCTTCACGCAATTGCGGCCATTCCCGCATCGCCCAGGCGATCTTGGTGCCGCTGAAATAGGGATCGAGCAGCAGGCCGGTGCGCGCCTGCACGCCCGGTTCCTCGCCCGCCTCCTTAAGCTCACGGCAGATCGCCGCGCTGCGCCGGTCCTGCCACACGATCGCGGGCGCCAGCGGCTCGCCGGTGACCTTGTCCCAGAACACCACTGTCTCGCGTTGGTTGGTGATGCCGATCGCGGCGATCGCGTCCGCGCCGCCCGCCTTCTCGACCATCGCGGTCGCGCAGCGCAGCGTCTTCTCCCAGATTTCGGCCGCGTCATGCTCGACCAGCCCGGGTGCGGGATAATATTGCGTCAGTTCGGCGGATTGGCTTGCGAGCGGCGTCCCGTCCCGCGCGAACAGCATCGCGCGGGTCGAGGTCGTTCCCTCGTCGATGACCAGCAGTGTGTCTCCCATGGGCGTATGATAGCCGCTTTCCGCTGACGCGGAAGCTGCACCGGTTCGCTCCCCTCCCGGCCACCCATTCAGAATACGCTGTGGGTGGCTGGGAGGGGGAGCGGGCCGGCGCGGCACTCAAACCGCGGACGCCGGGATTACAAGACACGCAAATCACGCTAGAAAAGAGTGCTGGTCATTCTTCTCGCACCGTCATCCCGGCCTTGTGCCGGGGTCCACCGGGAGGCAAGAGCTGGACAGGAGGCTCAAGCCCCGCCGGTGTGGCGCCGTGGACCCGGGCACAAGGCCGGGGTGACGGCAGGCAGAGGCGACGGCGCGTAGAGGAGCGGGAGTTGGTCGAACAGGCGGGCAGGGTAGAGGAAGCGGAGACTGGCGCTGGGTCGTTTCCCAAGCCGCCGCTTCAGCCGCTCGTGACTCCCGTGGAAGACACCGAAGCGGAGAATCGCCGCGACCGGCTGCTGGCCGCGCTCACGCTGATGGCCGGTGCCGGCTTGTTCCTCGCTTTGCCTTTCGCGCTTCAGGCTGGTTCGGCCTTCTTCATGCCGCTCACCGCGGCGTTGGTCATCGCGGTTGCGCTGGTACCGGTGCTCGAATGGCTTGAGCGGCACCGGGTGCCCGCGCCGCTCGCCTCGCTGATCTGCGTGCTGTTGTTCCTCACGGCCGCCAATGCCGCGATCGTCTCGATCGTCGTGCCCGCCTGGGGCTGGCTCACCGCGATTCCGGAGCGGATCGACAATATCCAGTCGAACGTGAAGCCGCTGATTGATTTCTACGCCAACCTCGAGTCCTTCGTGAACAAGACGATTCAGGAGTTTGCGCACCGTCCGATCGGCCCGACCCGTGCCGCTGCCGAACCGCCGCGCTCGCTGCTCGAATTCGTCACCACCGCGGCGCCGACCGCCTTTATCGAGATGTTCTTCGCGATCCTGGTGATCTTCTTCTTCCTGTCGGGTTGGACGCGGCTGCGTCGCCGGGCGATCACCAGCCGCACCAGCTTTGGCGGGGCGATGGCGACCGCGCGGGTGATCCAGGACGTGGTCGACGATACCTCGGCCTATCTCGGCACGATCACCGCGATCAACGTGACGCTGGGCCTGCTCGTCGCGGGGGCATTGTGGCTGATCGACATGCCCAGCCCGCTGATGTGGGGCGGCATCGTCACCCTGCTCAACTATATCCCCTATCTGGGGCCGATCTTCGCGGCGATGCTGCTCGCCCTGGGCGGGCTCATGACCTATCAGGATGTGTGGACCGCGCTGGCGCCCGCCGGGATCATGATCGTCCTGCATCTGATCGAGGCGAATGTCGTGACCCCGCTGATCGTCGGACGGCGTTTGACGATCAATCCGATCATGATCCTGATCTCATTAAGCTTCTGGGGCTGGGTATGGGGAACGCCCGGCGCGCTGCTCGCCGTGCCGCTGCTGATCATCTTCCAGACCGTGCTCAATGCGGCGGGCAAGCCCGACATCGCTGGTTTCCTGTTCGAACACGGCACCTTGGTGGCCGGCGGAACTCCGTTGCCGCCGGGCGCGAAAAATAATCGCAACAATCTGCATGAAAGGGCTGTTGACAGCCCCGAACCCCCCGTCTAGTTGCCGCGCTCTCGCAAGGGAAAGCGCCGCGGCGCAGGACTTAAGCGGGTGTAGCTCAGTTGGTTAGAGCGCCGGCCTGTCACGCCGGAGGTCGCGGGTTCGAGCCCCGTCACTCGCGCCATCCTCTTCAGGATGGCGGCCCCTTCGAAACGATCCAGTCGATTGAAAAACGCCCCGCGCCGATCGTTGCGAACATCAGCCCGATCGTCACCAAGGCCGCCGCCGGAAAGGCCAGCCGGATGCCGAGCGCCGCATCGACCATCACCAGTGCGACGATGAAGTTGAATGCGCAGACCAGCCCCGCCCAGCGGATCGCGAATCCGGCGATGAAGGCGATTCCGACCAGAAACTGCGCATAGACGGAGAGGGGGGCCATCAGCCCCGGCATCGCGAATCCCTTGATGGTCAGAAACGTCTCGAACTCGGCCATCCGCTCGGCGCTGACGATATTGTCCCACACGCCGAAGACCAGGAATCCGCCCACCACCAGCCGCATCGCCAGCAACGCCAGATCCGCGCCGCCCGATAGCTGCGGCAACGTCAGCCAATTCGCGTTGTTCATCGTTTCCTCCCCCGTTGTGATTAGTCGCAATCCTCCGTGCGCAGCGGGATCGCCGCGCTCTGCTTGTGTACCCGTTTGACGAAGCCCGTCTCGTATCGCCGTACCGCCGGATCTTCCTGAAACAGCCGCTCGGCCAGATCGTTATAGTCCGCCATGTCGCGCGCGCTGATCAGCACGGCGAGGTCGTTGGCGCCGGCGACATCCAGGATCATCTGCACTTCCGGCACCGCCGCCAGCTTCGCGCGCAGCGCGGCGATCCCGCGTTCCTCGGCATGTTCATGGACCTGCACGTTCACTAGCGCGCGAAGCCTCTTGTCGGTCAGCTTCGGCGAGACCACCGCGGTGTCCGCCGTGATCCAGCTCTCCGCGCGCAGCCGCCGCACGCGCCGGGTGACGGCGGAGGCGGAAAGGGGCACTTCGCGCGCGAGCTGCTCGGCGGTCGCCAGCGCGTTCGCCTGCAGCAGATTGAGCAGCTGGATGTCGAATGCGTCGAGCCTGCCCATCTTCGCCGCCTGCACCTCCGCCATTGCCGATTTTCGTTGCATAGTCGGTTCAGATCGCCCGCAAAAGGCGTGTTGGCGGGGTAGAACACGTCGTATGTCGAATCATGGAGAGTGTTGATGCGTAAGCATGTTCTCGCGGCGGCCATGCTGACGGTGGTGGCACCGCCGGCGATGGCTCAGACCCTGACCAAGGTGACGGCGCCCAACGCCGAGATCGCGATCTTCGAGGCGGCCGAGGCGAAGAAAGCGGTGGCGAAGTTGGCTGACGAGATCGAAAAGACCTTCGTCTTTCCCGACGTCGCCAAACGCTACGCCGCCGCGCTGCGCGCCAAGCTTGCGGCCGGGGGCTATGATGACTTCACCGACAGCGGTGCGTTCGCACGCGCGGTGACGGCGGATCTTCAGGCGGTCGCGCCCGACGGCCATCTGGCCATGTTCCCGGTCGGCGGCCCGCCGCCTCCGCCCCAGGCCGCTCAGGGCGGGGCGCAGAAAGCGCCGCCGTCCGCGCCGATGGAGCAGGCGGGGATGATCGCGCCCGGCATCGCCTTCGTCCGCTTCAACGGCTTTTACGGCCAGCCCGAGACGCTCAAGGCCTTCGCCGAATTCCTCGACGCGAATGCGGGGGCGAAGACCCTGATCATCGACGCGCGCACCCATCGCGGCGGCGGGCTGGAGGAGATGGACGTTCTCTTCCCGCGCATCTTCGCAAAGGCGCAGGCGGTGATGGTGATGGACACCCGCGCCTCGGTCGCCGAGGCGGAGGGGCCGCTGCCCTATCGTTCGCTGGTGAAGGTCGATGCCCCGGTAGAGCTTGCGCGCAGCGAGCACCGGGTCACGCCCGTCAGTCCCGCCAGCCCATGGGTGAATGCAAAGATCTATTACCTGGTTTCGCCGCGCACCGCGTCGGCGGCGGAGCATCTTGCCTCGTCGTTCAAGGGAACGAAGCGCGCCACGCTGATCGGCGATACCACGGCGGGGGCGGGGAACTATGGCGGCGAGGTGAAGCTGGGCGGGGGCTATTCGGCCTTCATCCCCTTCGGCCACAGCTATTTTCCGGGCGACAAGGGCTGGGAGGGAACCGGCGTTACCCCCGACATCAAGGTCGCCCCCGAACGCGCTTTGGTCGAAGCGCTCACGCGCGCGGGCGTCACACCGGCGGAGGCGGAGGCGCTGTCGGCCAAATACATGCCGTCCGGTTCGATGGAGCGCCGCAAGCCGCGCAAGCCCTGACACGGTTCCACCCGGCCATCGTCGCGACGGCCGGGTGGAAGCAGGCACGGACAATCCGCCTCAGGCATAGGCGCGGGCGGCCTTGCCCTCGTTGCGGAGCGCCAGGATCTGGAGCTCCGCGAACAGCGCCACCGCCAGCGCCTGCGCCGTCACGAAGACATAGCCGAACGCGTTGGGGCTGACGAAGGCGGCCATCGTCACGAAGCTGGCGATCACCCAGGCGATGTTGATCGCGATCACCGCGATCACTCCGCCGCGCGCCGGCTTGACCGCCATCGCGAGCACCAGCGCAAGAAACGGGATCAGCGCCAGGCCGGCGCCGCGGATCAGCGGTTCGGGCAGGTCGGTGAGGCCGGCGGTG
The DNA here is from genome assembly GCF_059415525.1 of Sphingomonas sp. GW821-FHT10C01. Lineage (NCBI taxonomy): Bacteria > Pseudomonadati > Pseudomonadota > Alphaproteobacteria > Sphingomonadales > Sphingomonadaceae > Sphingomonas > Sphingomonas sp. GW821-FHT10C01. Next base: position 339,432 of record NZ_JBWKNK010000002.1, read on the forward strand.
AAGCCGGCGGCGGCGATGGCGAGGACGGCGGTGGCGCCGGTGCCGACGAAATCGACGACCATCGCCTGGCGGACATTGAGCGGAAAGCGGATCATCTTGGTTCTCCCTTACGATCGTGCGGCATCTCCGCCGCGGTGATTGCAAGGTCGCCGTTCCGCCGAATCATTCCAATTACGTCACAGGTAATGGGCGTTTCGGCCTATCCACAGCGATCCGCCGCAGGCCCCTTGCACCCCTTGCTCCAGCCGCTAAACGCCCGCGTTCACCCTAATTGGCACCTTATTTGGAGCAGGACATGAGCGACTCGATTTCTGCCGAGCAGCTGCGCCTTCTGATCGAGCGGATCGAGCGGCTGGAAGAAGAGAAAAAGGGCATCAGCGACGACATCAAGGATGTCTACACCGAAGCCAAGTCGACCGGGTTCGACGCCAAGACGATCCGCACCATCGTGCGCCTGCGCAAGATGGAGAAGCACCAGCTCGACGAGCAGGACGCGCTTCTCGAAACCTATCGCAACGCGCTGGGCATGAGCTAATGCTTGTCCGGTTCAGCGGTCGCTGAACCGGATTGCGGCACCAGTCCGCTCCCCCACCCGGCCACCCGACGCCAGTATCCTATGGGTGGCCGGGTGGGGGAGCGGGCCGGCGCCGCGTCGGCGAAGCCGACACAAGCAAAGGAATCCCCCCTATGATTCTGACCACTACCAGCACCGTCGATGGCCACGGCGTCACCCGTTATCACGGCATCGTGACGGCTGAGGTCATCATCGGCGCCAACATCTTCCGCGATATCTTTGCGGGCATCCGCGACATCGTTGGTGGCCGCTCCGGCAGCTATGAGCGCCCGCTCAAGGAAGCGCGCAAGACCGCGCTCGACGAGCTGGTGGATGAAGCTCGCGCGCTCGGAGCCAATGGCGTGATCGGCATCGATTTCGATTACGAAGTGATCGGCAAGGGCGGGTCGATGCTGATGGTCTCGGCATCCGGCACGGCGGTCACGGTCAGCGGGGCGTAGCCTGGGTTCGTCATCCCGGCCTTGTGCCGGGATCCACCGTCCCGCAGGCAATGCCCTCCAGCCTCTTTCGTCTCGGGTGCGGAAAGCTGGCCCCCGGCAGAAGATCGGGATGACGGGTAAGCATTGCGCGCCGCCCCGCCTCTCGCCTAGAGACGCCGCCACACATTTGCACAGAGACGACCCATGGCAGGCCATTCCAAATTCAAGAACATCATGCACCGCAAGGGCGCGCAGGATAAGAAGCGCTCGGGCATGTTCTCCAAGCTCAGCCGCGAAATCACCGTCGCGGCCAAGATGGGCTTGCCCGATCCCGACATGAATCCGCGCCTGCGCGCGGCGGTCAACGCCGCCAAGGCGCAGTCGATGCCCAAGGACAATATCCAGCGCGCGATCGACAAGGCGAGCAAGGGCGACGGCGAGAATTACGAGGAAATCCGCTATGAGGGCTTCGGCCCCGGCGGCGTCAGCCTGATCATCGAGGCGCTGTCCGACAACCGCAACCGCACCGCGACCAACGTCCGCACCGCCGTCTCCAAGAACGGCGGCAACCTCGGCGCCTCGGGTTCGGTCAGCCACGCCTTCGACCGCGTCGGCCTGATCAACTATCCGGCCAGCGCCGGCGATGCCGAAAAGGTGTTCGAGGCCGCGCTCGAAGCCGGGGCCGAGGACGTGACCTCGAGCGAGGACGGCCACGAGATCTGGACCTCCAACGCCGACCTGCACGAAGTCGCCAAGGCGCTCGAATCGGTGCTGGGCGAGGCGGAGGGCGCCAAGCTCGCCTGGAAGCCGCAGACGATGGTCGAGGTCGACGAGAATGACGCCGCGACGCTGTTCAAGCTGATCGACGCGCTCGACGACGATGACGACGTCCAGACCGTGTGGGGTAATTACGAAGTCTCCGACGCGGTGATGGAAAAGCTCGGATAATGTTCGCGCTGATCGCCAAGGCGCTGCTCTCGGGCGCGCTGATCGTGGCGATCGCTGAGATCGGCAAGCGCCAGCCCGCGCTTGCCGCCCTCGTCGCCTCGCTGCCCCTGGTCTCGATCCTCGGCATGATCCTGCTGTGGAGCGGGCGCCCGGACGCCGAGAATATGGCGCATCATGCCGAGGCGACCTTCTGGTACGTGCTGCCCTCGCTGCCGATGTTCCTGTTGATCCCGGTGCTGTTGCGCAGCGGCGTCAATTTCTGGATCGCGCTCGTCGGGGGCTGCGCGCTGACCTTCGTGCTCTATCTCGGCATGATCGCGATCGGTCCGCGCTTCGGCCTGCGGCTCTGAGATGATCGCGCGCGCGCTTCTGCTCGCTGGCCTGTCCACGGTGCTCGCGGCGCCGGCGGTCACGCCCCTGACGGCCGGACCATCATCCGCACCGGCCAGCCAGTGCCGCGCGGGCGAGAAGATCGTCTATACCTGTGGCTTCGGCAAATCGGTGGGCAGCATCTGCGCGAATGGCGGCAAGCTCCATTATCGCTATGGCCCACTCAGCAAACCGGCGATCGACATCGCCAGCGATGCCAGGTGGAGCAATGTCCGTCGCGGCTTCATCGTCGGCGGGGGCGGGGGATCGCAGCGGCATCTGCGCTTCACGCGCGGCGATCACAGCTATGTCGTCTTCTGGGGTATCGGCGGGCAATATACGCAGGTTCCGGGCAAAACCTGGTCGGGCATCCATGTGAGCGAAGGCAAGACGGACCTCGCCACGCTGCGCTGCAAGCGCGCGGCATCGCCGTCGGACGATTGGGAAGACCTCGCCTACGACGCGCCCGAGGAAGACGATCCCCAGTTCGAAATGTGGTTCTGATGATTCTTCTGGGCCTCGATCCCGGCCTCGGCACCACCGGCTGGGGGCTGATCCGTGCTGAGGGCAACCGCCTCAGCCACCTCGCCAATGGTCAGCTCAAGACCGATGCCAAGGCGCCGCTGCCGCGCCGGCTCGCGCATCTCGACGCGATGCTGGCCGCGCTGATCGCCGATCACGCGCCGCAGGGCGCGGCGGTGGAGGAGGTGTTCGTCAACTCCAACCCGCAATCGACACTGAAGCTGGCCCATGCCCGCGGCGTCGCCATCGCGGCTGCGGCACGTGCGGGGCTCGATGTCGGTGAATACGCGCCGCGCCTGGTCAAGAAGGCCGTGGTGGGCACGGGTACTGCCGAGAAGGCACAGGTTCATGCGATGGTCGCCCGCCTGCTCCCCGGTATCAAGATCGCGGGCGCCGATGCTGCCGACGCGCTCGCCGTGGCGATCTGCCACGCCCACCATCTCGCCAGCGCGCGGGCACTGGCGCGCTAGGCCCTATTCGAAGATCTCGGCGGCTGCCTCGTCGAAGCCGCCCTTGCGCAGAGCCCAGGCCCCACGAACGCCATTCACGATCACGATCACGATCAGCAGGATCGCGTTGATGAGCAGCCCGAACAGGCTCAGCGTCATCAGCTTGGAAAGCGCCTCGATCAGCAACAGCGCAACTGCGGCCCCACCCCAGAAGACACCCTTGCCCTCGCGCAGCCGGATTCCGGCGGAGAGGTAGATGACGATCGAGGCGGCGGCGAAGCCGAGTATGACGGGCGCCTGGGCGCCGAGGCTCGCCGCACCAACGATGAACACCGCGCCCAGCAGGGTCAGGCCGCCGGCGATGAAACACGCCGTTCCACCCGTGGCGGCGGCATTCGCCGCGCCGTCCTCGGTCGTCAGGTCGATTTTCCAGAACGACATGCTTTCCCTCCCCGATCTTGCCCCGGCGCGCACCCTCGCGTGAAGGCGGCACTATGGCAAGCTGCGCCTGGCCTTGCCTCAGGCTGCCAGGGCAAGAAGCGCCGGCGCAGGCCCGTCGGCGTCGTTGGCGGGCGGGCGGGTCCGTCGGGTCCGCTGCGTACGGCGCGTGCGCGATCCCTGTCCCGGCAGGTGCATCTTCACCCACGCCATCACGCCGCGCAGCCGGACCGAAGCGGCGGTGGCGATCGCCACTGCGACGGCATCGATGGCCGCGGTGAACTCGACGCTGGCCAGCAATCCGATCAGTTCCGGGGCATAGAGGCTGGCGAACCGCAGTCCCGCCTCTCCCATGATCCAGAAGATCAGTCCGGCGAACAGCATCAGCACTGCGGCGAAGATCGCCTGACCGCGACTGAAACGGTTCAGCCAGCTGGCTGGCCGCTTGATCAGCGCGGATCGCATGGACTGCCCGGTGCGCGTGGCCCCGGCGAGCAGCAATGCCGCCCATCCCAGCAGCAATCCGATCGTCAGCATCCGTTCTGTCCCCCTATCCGTGGATGAGATGGGGCGGCTGCCCTGTATGCCAAGAGCCGGACCGCAATTTCGCTTTCCTACTTCGGGCTGTTCCGCTTATGTACCGGCATGGCCTGTTACCTTTCCCTCGATGCCGCCGGACGCAGGTCGCCCGGATGCGCGCGCGCGCGTAAGAGCCGGACGTTTGAGACTTTCCGGTATCTGGATACCTGCAAATGATCGCGCATTTGAACGGCCATCTCGCGGCCACCGGCATCGATCATGCGGTGATCGACGTGAACGGCGTCGGCTATCTCGTTGGCGCGTCGGCAAAGACGCTGGCTGCGCTGGGGAGCCTCGGCGAGTTCGTCACCGTCCATACCGAAATGCTGGTCAGCGAGGATTCGATCCGCCTGATGGGCTTCGCCTCGGCCGATGAGCGCAACTGGTTCCGCCTGCTCACCAGCGTTCAGGGGGTAGGGGCCAAGGTCGCGCTCGCCATTCTCTCGATCCTCTCCCCGGCCGAGGTGCAGACCGCCGTCGCCCGCGCCGACGCGGCGATGATCGCGCGCGCCAATGGGGTCGGTCCGAAGCTCGCCCAGCGCATCGTCAACGAATTGAAGGACAAGGCCGGCGCCATCGCGCTCGGCGGCGGCGGGGCGGGGGCGGCGATCCCGGCCAGCGGCGCCGCGAACGACGCGGTTTCCGCGATGCTCAACCTCGGCTTCAAGCCCGCCGAGGCGAGCAATGCGGTCAACACCGCGCACGACGAGCTGGGGCCGAACGCGAGCCTCGACGCGCTAGTCCGGCTGGCCTTGCGAAAGGCGGCGAAGTGATGCGCGTGCTTCTCTTTCTGGTGATCGGCGTGTCTGCTGCAATTCCCGCCCAGGCGTGCCGGGGTGCGTTCGATCATCGCAGCGTTGTGCTTGCCGATCCCCCTTCGGGGGTGCCGAAGGAGGCGGTGCTACTCAAGGTGCGGTTGGCCGAGGACGGACAGACGCTCGACTGGAGGCAAATGGAAACTGGCGTTCGTGCAACAGTACTCGCGGGCGGGGGGCTGTCGGGAAAGGTCATACGCTTGCGTTCCAAATTCTGGACGTCGTGTAGCTGGATCGGGCCGGCCCAGGGTTATGTGGTCGGCTATCCCGACCATTCGAATCGCACCGATGTTGCGATCGACACGATTCAATACCGCGCGCGCCAGTATCGCACCGCTGACGAGGAATGGTCGCGTGGATATAGGCGGTCTGATTCATTCCAATGACTGACCCCGATCGCATCCTCACCGCCTCCCGCCGTCCCGAGGACGTCGATGCAGCGCTGCGCCCCAAGTCGCTCGACGAGTTCGTCGGCCAGCGCGCCGCACGCGACAACCTCCGCGTGTTCATCGAAGCTGCCCGGCAACGTGGCGACGCGCTCGACCATGTCCTGTTCTTCGGCCCGCCCGGCCTCGGCAAGACCACGCTGGCGCAGATCATCGCCAAGGAAATGGGCGTTGGCTTCCGCGCCACCTCCGGCCCGGTCATCGCCAAGTCGGGCGATCTCGCGGCGTTGCTCACCAATCTCGAGGATGGCGACGTCCTCTTCATCGACGAGATCCACCGGCTCGCGCCAGCGGTCGAGGAGGTGCTCTATCCCGCGATGGAGGATCGCGCGCTCGACCTGATGATCGGGGAGGGGCCGTCGGCACGTTCTGTCCGCATCGATCTCCCGCGCTTCACTTTGGTCGGCGCCACCACACGCCAGGGCCTGCTCACCACGCCGTTGCGCGACCGCTTCGGTATCCCGGTCCGCCTGCAATTCTACACGGTCGAGGAACTCACTCGTGTCGTCACCCGTGCCGCCGGCCTGCTCGACCTCGGCATCGCCCCGGACGGCGCGGCAGAGATCGCCCGCCGCGCGCGCGGTACCCCGCGCATCGCTGGCCGCCTGCTGCGCCGCGTACGCGATTTCGCCAATGTCGCGGGAGAGACCGTCGTCCATGCCCGCGCCGCCGACGCAGCGCTCAACCGGCTTGAGGTCGACGCGCTCGGCCTCGATGCGATGGACCGGCGCTATCTCACCATGATCGCCGACATCTACCGGGGCGGCCCGGTGGGCGTGGAGACGCTTGCCGCGGGCCTCAGCGAGCCGCGCGACACGGTCGAGGAGGTGATCGAACCCTACCTCATCCAGATCGGCATGATCGCCCGTACCGCGCGTGGCCGCTGCCTCAACGCCTCGGCCTGGAAGCATCTCGGCCTCAACCCGCCCGCGGGATCGCAGGACGGATTGTTCGATGGCAAGTAGCTGGTTCTGGATGGCTGCCCTGCTCGTCATGATGCCCGTCCAGACTCACGCCGTGAAGGTCGATCTGCCGTTAGCCGGTCCAAACTAGCAAAGTGCCTGGACGCTCGCGTCCGGGCCGCGCTCTTTCTCATTGTTGAATCCGCTGAGCCGTATGCGATCCTGAGCTGCGGGGAAGCGAACGCAATCGAGGTGGCTGCGCGACGTTCCGGCTAAAGGAGCCCTTGTTTTTCTTGAGACTTCTGACGGGGTGAGCGCCGCCCACCCCGTACCCATTACAGGCCTTCGACGGCTTTGCTGACCATGATGTTCACCGCGACGCGGCGGTTCTGCGCCTTGCCTTCAGGCGTGGTATTGTCCGCCAGCGGGTCGGCTTCGGCCATCCCGGTCGGGGTCAGCACGCGATAGGGCTTCCATTTGCACGCCTGCTGCAGATAGTTGACGACGCTGCTCGCGCGCTTCTCGCTCAGCGTCTGGTTGAGCTCCTGGCTTCCCGTCGAATCGGTATAGCCGACGACGAGCAGCAGGGCGTTGTCCATCCCCTCGGCCTGCTGCGCCGCGGCGCAGAGATCGGCCTTCGCTTGGGCTGACAGCACGGCCTTGCCCGTGTCGAAGTTCACGTTGGTCGTGCCCTTGATGTTATATTGGTCGATATCGCCCACGCGGCTGCGCAGCGCGTCCGTCGCCGCGGTCTGCTCGGCAAAGCGCTGGTCGGTGCCGTTATGGATCATCGACGCGGTCCGCAGATCCTTGTTCTGCAGGTTGATCTGGCTCGCCACCAGCGTGTCGCCCGCCTGTAGCGTCTTGATCGTCACTGGCAGGCCGTTGAGCAGCGCGCCCGCCGCGAGCTTGCTGCCGCCCAGGCCCAGGAAGCCGCCGCTGGACTTGATCTTGGTGGCGTCGGTAACGGCAACCACCGTCCGGGCGCCGTCGGCGGCGGTGACCTGCACCTTGTCCCCGCTGCGGGCGGAGATAATGCCCTTGATCTCGGGGCCCTTGGCCATTTCGGCTGCGACAGGCGCCGCCGGGGCGGTGCCATAGATGGATACGTCTGCTGGCGGCTGGGTCTGCTCCTGCGCCGCCAGGCTGGCCGGTACCGCCACGGCACATACGGCCAGCGGCAACAGCGCTCTCTTTGAAATCACTCGCATACTTCACTCCTAAACTCGACCGGTCGGGCGCGCGCACTCGCAGCCGCTTGTCCAATCCCCGCCCGCCGGAAGGCGCAATCGGTCGTCATCGCCCCCTCCATTCTGTTCATGGGATGCGCCGCGAAATCGCGGCACTCGAACCCCACGGGTAGTTGGGTGATCTGCGCAACCGCCAAGTTTGAGTAACGATCCCGGCGCGGTCCGGTTGTGCCGTTAACCGGAGCGGATCGTGCGACGGACCGATGCGGCAACCCAGGAAACCCGCCGATGGGTGGGAAGGTCGGTGCTGCAACCGCTTGGCGCCACCTCGCTGCAAGCCGGTTCACGCCCTGCCCAAACCGCCAACGCCGCGATAAATGCCCGCCGCGGTTAGTGCGCCATCAGATACCGCGACCGCCTGCCAGATGCTCGGAGTTCGGCAATCACTGTGCAAGGTGGTAGCTGTGCCGCGCAAGTGCATGTGTAAAAGCGGAAGTTTCCATATCGGGATAGCGCTTGGTGCTAACGGCTCGATGTTCGCAGCGCGTTGATGTGTCAGGAGAAGCCATGGTGAAACCGGCGTGGATCGCTTCCCTCGCATTCCTGTGCATGTTCGATCCGGCGGCGATGGCCGCCGTCCAATCTACGCCTGTACCCACGGGGGAGGGGACAACCGCATCATCTGGTGGCTCGAACATGGGGCCGGCCTGGTCATCCTGATGAACTCGTCGAACCGCACATGCTGATGGAAGCCTTTCCACGCAAGGTGACGGAATTGCTGTTCGACGGACGGCCCGAAGCAGACAGCATGGTCGCGGCGGCGGCCGTCGCGGATCCGATCCGACGCGATGCCTGGCGCCGGACCCTGCAAATTCCCACCGACCCCGATCGGGCCGCGATGCTTGCGACCCACTATCGCGGCGACCTGCTGGGGGAGGTACGGGTCAGCCGCACCGACCGCCAGACGATATTCGATATGGGCGCCTGGCAGGCGCCCGTGGCATCGCGCGTCGGCTCCGACGGAGCGGTGGAGTTCGTGCTCGTTACGCCGAGTTCACCTTTTCCGTTCATCACGGGCAAGACGGGCGACAACCGCACGCTCACAATCCGTGACGCGCAGATTGTCTATGTTTTCACCGAGGTGAGGCTTCGTCGTCGCCAAGCTCCCACGACGTGAATTGGGTCGACTTCAGCCTGTCCGGTTCTGGTCCGAGCGGCCTTGCTAGCGGACATTCCCTACCCACTCAGCGGACCGGCGTAGCTCAGAGTGCAAACCGCTGCGAAGCATGTGGCCTGGCTCGCGCGACGCTCACGGCCTGTCGTGAAATATTCTCCTAAACTCTGTCCGGATTTCTCCGATCTCGTTCCATCGGGCCAGTTGTGCGTCCGTTGATACGGGGGATTTCCGATGGTTGCCATTTTCACCGGGGCCGGGACGGGTTTCGAGCGGGGATCGGGGAACGTCATCGGCGGAGGCGGGCTGCTGGGCTCGGCGGCGCAGGGACGCGGCGGCGACAACATCTTCCTCAATGCCGCCAACGGCAATCTGCTGATCAGCCGCCAGGACGAGTTCCTGTCGGGCCGCGGTCCGGACGTCGGCATCAACCGCACCTATAACAGCCTTGGCGGCGGCCTCGATGACAATGGCGACAACTGGCGCCAAGGAATGGACCGGCGCGTGTTCGGATTGACCGGTGCGGTCAATACCGCCGGCAGCCACGTCAAGCGAATCGATGGCGATGGCGGGCGCAGGCGTTACGACTGGAACGGCTCAGCCTATGTCGCGACTGACGGTTCGGGCAGCTACGACACGCTGACCCATGATGGGACCAACTGGACCTGGACCGATGGCGACAGCCGGACCACCGAAGTCTATTCGTCCGATGGTTCTGAGTGGCGGATCGTCTCGCAGACCGACACCAGTGGCAACAGCCTGACCTTCAGCTACACTGGCGATAAGTTGACCCGGGTCACGACCGCGAACGGAGAATATACAGAATTCAACTGGGACGGGAACAATCTCATCCAGTTGGTGACCGGCTATAGCGAGGGCGGGGTCGCAAAGACACTGACCCGTACGCGCTACAGCTACGACACTTCCTATAACCGGCTTTCGACCGTCACGGTCGATCTCACGCCGAATGACAATAGCATCAACGACGAGGCGTTCTACAGGACGACTTATACCTACCACGGCAGTTCGAAGCTGGTCGCGACGATCGCCCAGACCGACGGCTCCTATGTCGCGTTCGGCTATGACGGGGCGAACCGCGTCACCTCGATCGCGCAGACCGTGTCCAGCGGCGTCACCCGCACCACCGGCATCGTTTACGGCTCGGATACCACCACCATCACCGATCCGATGAATCAGGCCACCACGCTTCATTATGACGCCAACGGCCAGCTGACCCAGATCACCGCCCCGCCCGCGACCGCCGGAGCGCCCGCTCAGACGGTTCACTTCGCCTATAACGCCAATGGCGACCTGATCCGCTCGGTCGATGCCGGTGGCACGGTCACCAGCTATACCTATGACGCATCGGGCAATCTGCTCACCCGAAGCGACCACACCAGCGTCGCGATTCAGAATGGCATCAACGCGATCGCCACGCTCCAGCCCGACGGCACCTATCGCATCACCAAGACCGGCGGCAGCTCCGGAACCTATGATGCCCAGGTTCAATCATCGCAGGGCATCTCGGGCGATTTCGCGTTGCGCCTGCGCCCGCAGCAGACCAACAAATATATGATGATCGGGGTCTCCCAGAACCCCAATGCCTCGGTCAGCTACAACAATCTCAACTTCGCGATCGAGGCGGCCGACAACAGCAACATCTATTATTACGACAATGTGACCGGCGGTTATGGTGTGTTGACCAGCTACAATGCCGGCGACAGCATCTGGCTGGTCCGCACCGGAAGCACAGTCAACTATTACAAGGGCGCCACGCTCGAGGCGGCCAAGGCTGCCGGATCACTGCGCACCGTCTCCGGCGCCAACGGCACCTATTATTTCGATTCTGCGCTCTATCACAGCAACGGGCTGGCCGATGTTTCACTGACCCCGCTAGTCGAGGGCGCTTACAACAGCGTCACCCGCACCTACAATGCGGCAAATCAGGTCGTCACCGAGACGCGGATATCATCCGATCGCAATTCGGCCAATGCGAGCCAAACCAACCGCTATGTCTATGATGCCGGCAACCGGCTGATCTACACGGTCAGCGCCGAAGGCCATGTCACCCGGTATCTCTACAGCAGCGAAGGCCTGAACACCTGGGTCTACGAGTTCCCTGCCCATCTCTACGACGTCAGCGCGCTGGCGCCGTCGACCGCGCTGTCGCAGACGCAGCTCGACAGCTGGTACAGCAATCTCGAAGCGACCGCGGGCGGCACCTCGCAATTCAACATCCGCCATATCGGCTATGATCTACGCGGAAATGTCGCGGTTCAAATCCAGGGCGGCAGCAACAATGGCGCCGGATCGATCACCGATACCGACGGCTATCAGCACGCCTACTCCTCCTACGATCAGGCCGGACAGCTGCTGAGCCGCTACAAGTCGACGCAGAACACCGAGCATTTCGCCTATGATGGCCTCGGGCGGTTGACGGCATCGACCGACATCAACGGCGGCGTCACCAGCATCTACTTCAACGATGCCGCGACCCAGACCACGGTGACGCTCGCGGGCGGGCTGGTACAGGTCTCGACCTACAGCAAGGCGGGCGAGCTGCTCAGCATCACCGAGGGCGGCGCCTATGCCACCGGCGGCACGGCCTATTCTGCCTATGATCAGAACGGACGACTGCGAGTCGTCACTGACGCGACCGGCAACAAATCCTATTTCCTGTATGATCATGCCGGTCGCAAGGTAGCCGATGTCGCTGGGGATGGCTCGATCGTCGAGTATCGCTACGACGCACGCAACCGGGTAACCGCACGCGTCCGCTATTATTCGCAGCTTACCACCACCCAGCTATCGTTGGTTGCTGATCCCAACACCTATGTCGATATCGCATCCATCCGCCCCACTCCTAACGCTGATGAATGGGTGTGGACCGTCTATGATGCCGAAGGCCGGGTGCTGCAGGCGATCGACGGCGATGGTTCGACCACCAGCTACGACTATGACGCTTCGGGTCAACTGATCCGCACGACCGGCTATTTCAACAAGCTGACCGCCGCCCAGATCGCCGCCTTCAAGCTGGCCGCGCCGACCGGTGTCGTGCTGCCGACAGCAGACACCAGGGACGCGATCGCGCGGGTCTTCTACGACAAGGACGGCCGCAGCATCGGCGCGCTCGACGGCGCGGGCTATGTGAGCCGCATCGCCTATGACCGGGCTGGCCGCAAGGTGAAGGAAGTCGCCTATGCCAAGGCGACCGATCCGGCGCTGCGCGCAAGCGGCACCTTCCAGCAGCTGCTCGACAGCACCAACCCCAATCCCAACCCCGCCAACCGTCAGATGAGCTATGTCTATGACGGTCAGGGCTTGCTGCGGTACCAGATCGACGGGCTCGGCCAGGTCACTGAATATGGCTATAATTCAGGGGTCGCGGGGAGCTCGGTCGGTTTGATCCGCCAGATCACGACCTATGCGACCGCGATCAGCTTCCCTTCGGGTCTGACCTTCGCGGCGGTCAAGGCGGCGATCGCGTCGTCGGGGGCAGCCAGCAACACCGCCAACCGGACGAGTTGGGCGGTCTATGATACCGCCGGACGGGTCGCCTATGCGATCGATGCCGGCGGCGCGGTCACCGGCTTCAGCTACGATAGCAGCGGCCGGGTGACGAAGAAGGTCGAGTACGCGACGCTGCGCGCGACCCCGTCGCTCCCGACCCAGGCGGACATGAACGCCTGGGTGGCCGCCAACCCTGCCGCGACCGATCGCACGACGCGTTTCTACTACGACGCGATGGGCCAGCTGCGCCTGACCGTCGATCCGGAAAACTACGTCACGCGCACCGACTATGACGCCGAAGGCCGGGTGTCCGTGACCTATCGTTACGACACCGCCGTAACGCCGAATGACAGCTGGACGATCGCCGAGGCTTTCGGCGCCCTCAGCGGCACCCACAGCTCAACCAGCGTCACCTATGATGCGCTCGGCCGCGTGCTGTTCGAATATGACGCGACGGGGAGCGTTACCTATTACTGGTACCGCGGCAATGGCCAGCTCGGCTGGCAATCGACCGCATACGGCACCGCCGACCAGGCTGATACGGTCTTTTATTATGACGAAGCCGGACGCGTGCATACGCGGGTCGATGCCAACGGCACGCCCGAAGCGACGACCACGCAATATGCCTATGACGGCCTCGGCAATCTCGTCTCGGTCACCGACCCGCTCAATCGCGTCACGACCTACACGCATGACAAGCTCGGCCGGGTCCTGACCCAGACCAATGCCGCATCGGGCACGGTCAGCTATCAGTATGACTCGTTCGGCAATGTCGTCCGCACCACCGACCAGCGCGGCAATTCGACCTATAATTACTACGACAGCTATGGCCGCGTGATCGCCTCACGCGATGCCGAGAACTATCTGACCCTGACTAGCTATACTGCGTTCAGCGAGGTCGCGACGGTTACGCGAAAGATGATCGCGACCGAAGATCCGATCTCGCTGGATGTGATCCCGACCACCGGCTCACATGTCAACGACGCCACAACGACCTTTGGCTACGACAAGCTGAGCCGCGTCATCAGCACAACCGACGCTGAAATCAAAACCGAATATCGTAACTATGACGCCTTCGGCAAGCTGGTGCGTGCCGAGAACAAGATCGGCGGCGTAGTGTACTACAGCTACAACCGGCGCGGGCAGTTGACGCATGAATATGTTCCCGCACCAATTCACGACAGCGTCGGAAGCCAGGTTGCGGCGGCCTACTACCGCTACATCAACTACTACGACGCGCGCGGCAATCTAACCCATCAGATTGAAGGCTATGTCGAAGGCTATGCTCTGTCCGAGCGCCGCGACACGGCATTCGCCTATGACAAGGCGGACCGGCTGATCTCGAAGACCGGGGGGGCGGTTAAGACAGGGCTGACCAATACCGAGGTCATCCCGGTCGAGATCTATACCTATGACAAGCGCGGCAACCTGATCCAAACTACTGATGCGACGGGCAACCGCACGCTGTCCTACTATGACGATCTCGATCGGAAAGTGGCACAGATCGATGCGACCGGCGCGGTGGTGCAATATATCTACGACGCGACCGGCAACCTCAAACAGACCCGCGCCTTCAACGACCGGATCGGCCTGCCCGCCACGCCGGGCGGTGCCTTCGAAGCGCCAACCGGCGCCGCGCGCGACACCTGGTACAATTACGACAATTTGAATCGGGTGACCTCAAGCTACATCAATGTCAGGCGGGCCGGCTATTGGGACGCGATCACGCAACAGTTCGTCACCCAGACCGCCGAAACACTCCTGGCCGAAACGCTCTACGACTACGACGCCGCCGGGAACGTCATCAAGACGACCGATCCCAATGGCGCCACCGTCTTCTCCTATTACGACAAGCTCGGCCGCAAGACGCACGAGGTCGATCGTGAGAACTTCCTGACCAAATGGGAGTATGACGCCGAGGGCAACGCCCTGACCGAGCGCCGCTACGCGCTCCAGGGCAGTACACCGACCATCACCGCGCCGCCGGTGATCGGCGAGACCACTTCCGACCGTGTCACGCTGTTCAGCTACGACAAGCTTGGCCGCCGCCTTACCGAGACTCGCTATGGGGTCGAGGCGTGGAAGCTCGACGCCGGGACCGGTGTGCTGAACACGGATAACCGCGACGCGACGATCACCTACACCTACAATGCGCTCGGCCAGGTACTGAAGAAGGTCGAGGCCAATGGCGATCCGGCAAACAGCATCCTGGGCGACACCACCAAGTATGAATACGACACCGCAGGTCGCCTGATTAGAGAGGAGCGCGCGGCGTACAAAGATCATACCGGCGCCGAGGTCAGGCCCGAACTGCGTTATTTCTACAACGGCCTCGACCAGCTAACGACCACGATCGAGATCGGCGGCGGCGCCTGGAACAACCGCACCACCGGCAACAGCTACGAAGACGGACGCCTGCGTTTCACCACTGATGCCGACGGGCGCACGCGCAACTATCACTATGACGCCGCCGGCCGCCTGGTTGCCGAAAGCTATGCGCGGATGCTCTCGGCCGGCTATTCGGTCACCGAAGCGATCTTCTACGTCCATGACGCTGCCGGCCGGGTGATCGCGCAGACCTTCGCGCGCTGGGATGGCGCAAACTGGGTCCATACCGACGCCGGCGGCCAAGTCTATGAGGCGACTCGAATGCGCTACAATGCGCATGGCGAACTCATTGGCCGTACGATCACGGCGGGCCTGACGACGCTCAACGAAGAAACCGACTATCGCGAATTCTACAAATATGATGCCGCAGGCCGCATGTGGCAGACCAATGCAGGGGACGGCGTTCGCAAGTTCCAGCTCTACGACAAGGCTGGCCGCCAGACGCTGACGCTGACGTCGGCGGGGGCCGATCTGTCCGCCCTGACCGAGGCCAACTACACCGCCTCGATCACAAGCACCGGCGATACCAACACGGCGAACGCCGTCACCACCGTCACCGTCTATGACAAGCGCGGCATGGCCACCCAGACCCGCGCGCCAGACCGGCAGCTCAACGCCACCACGACCGCCGACATCACAGCCTCGCGCGATTACAACGCGTTCGGAGAAGTCACCAAGGAAACCGATAACTTCGGCAAGGCAACCAGCTTCACCTACAACAATATGGGTCGGCTCCTCCGCAAGGAGGGGCCCACGGTGAAGATCGTCCACGCGCATGGCGGCGAGCAGTGGATCAAGCCCTCGGAGGACTATTATTACGATATCTCGGGCCGCCTGATCGCCACCCGTGACGCCAATGGCACTTATGGTACCTATGGCATCGACGGCATCACCGAAAATGCCCCCGCCGCCAAGCTGGCCGACACCGGCAACCTCACCCGGCGCATCCTACTCGCGGGCACCGGCCATGGCGGTGGCGAGGCGCTGACGACCAGGGAGATCCGCGCCGACGACCGGAGCTTCCGCACGCTCTACGACCGGTTCGGTGACGCCCGCATCCTGCGCAACGAACTCTACTATCGGGATGATCTGACCGGCATCGACAATGCTGCCGTCACCGACGAACACTACAGCTACGACGGCATGGGCCGCGTCACCTCGATCCTCCGTCGCGACGGGCTGCTGACCGAGGAGTATCGCTACGACGGCCTCGGCCAGCGGATCCAGCAGTGGAACTCGTTCCAGGGGTCGGGCAACAAGGCGCTGACCGACTATGACATCCAGGGCCGCGTCATCTCATCAGTGACGATCGGCGGCGATACCACCACCACCAGCTACCAGTGGAGCAATAGCCTCGTCACCACCGGTCTCGGCACGTTCGGCGGTTGGACGAAGACGACCCTGAACGCCGCCGGCCGCACCATGACCGAACGGCATGACATGTTCGATCGCCTGGTCGACAAGATCGACTTCGGCGGCAACGACACCGATTTCACCTTCGACAAGGGCGGTCGTCTCGCCACCCAGGCCATCGGTGGCGGAACCATGACGTTCAGCTGGTTCAACACCGGCCTGGTCGGCAGCGTCACCACAACCGGGGGCTCCGGTTTCGACACGATCGTCTCGACCTATGGATATGATGCGGCAGGTAACCGCACCTTTGAAGGCCAGGCGGGTACGGTTCACAGCTACTATTTGCCCTGGGGCACAACCTCCGCCTGGCAGTCGCTTCAGAACACGACGATCACCTATGATGCGCACGGCCGCATGACCCAGGTCACCGATCGCGACGCCAGCAACAATGTCCGCGCCAGCATCACCAACAGCTATGACGCCAACGGCAATGTGCGCCGGACCCAGACCACCTATCCCAACCTCGCTTATCCCCAGTACGGCAATATCAACGAGGATAAATGGTATCGTTACGACACCATGAACCGGATGACGGTGGCCGACGGTATCCTCTACAACAACCAGGTCGTCAGCGGGTACATGGGTACCGACATCACCTATGACGCCGCCGGACGCCGCGCGACGGTAACCCGAAAGACGTCGCTGACCGGTTATGCCCTAAGCTGGTACTGGTATCCTGGACGTTCGCCGGAAGAGACCGGATGGGCGGAACCGATGTCCCCGGGCATCAACGGCGATTATGAATATCGAACGGTCGGCTATACCGGCGACCGCCGCGAGGAGTATCGATACAACGCCAAAGGCGAACTGATCGGCGTCTACTTCGCCGATGAGGGCTATTCCGACAATGGCGACGGAACCGCCAGCGGCGACGGTACGATCGGCCCGGCGGTACAACGAGCAAGAACCGACCGGGACGCGCTGGGCCGCACGACACGCTATCAGGAGTATAACGCCGCCGGATCGGTGACGCAGGACCGATACAACATCGTCTATAACGCCGCCGGACAGGTGACCTCGGAAAGCGTGAGCCAGCTCAAGATCGAGACCGGGGCGCACAATACCTATCTCACCCACACGACCAATGGCTATGGCGCGGGTGGCCTGCTCGGCTGGACCACTGCCACCCTGCTCAAGAACAACAATGACGGCGCGGTGCCCAATACGCGCGACGATTACGCCTATACCTGGGCCGACGACGCACGGCTGCTGACCAGCACGCATGACAGCGACACCGGATCGGGCTCCAATCCGACTTGGACCTCCAGCTACACCTATGATGGCCTCGGACGCCTCGCCTATGTCCACATCGCCGACGGGCGGGTGCGCACGGTCAGCTTCACCTCGAATGTCGAGGGTCAGGCGCTGCTGCGCAAGGAGCGCAGTGGCGCCGCCGCCAATCCGGAGGATCAGCGGATCTTCGTGGCGGGGGTTGAGGTCGGTTCGATCACCAACAACGGCAACAACGATCCCACCAAGGCGACCTACACCCAGAATCTCGACTATATTCGCAACTGGACGCCCAACAGCCAGAGCGCGGCGTTCCGCTGGAACACCAACGGCGGGGTGACCGACGGCAGCTACGGCCCGCCGGGCTATGATCCGATCAATCCCTATTCCGATGGCGTTCAGGGTGCCGGCAGTGTCGGTTACATGGTGCGGAGCGGCGACACGCTCGGCAGCATCGCCGCGCAGCTATGGGGCGATTCCAGCCAATGGTACCGGATCGCGGAGGCCAACGGCATCTCGGGCGGCGCCACATTGGTCGCGGGCACGCAGCTGCGCATCCCGGACCAGCTTCCCAGCGCCTACAACAACGCCTCGCGCTTCCGCCCCTATGATGCCGGCGGCGCATTGGGCGATCTCTCACCCACCGCCGCGCCCAAGCCGCCGAAGAAGAATGGCTGCGGCATCGTCGGCCAGATCATCATGATGGCCGTGGCGATCGCGATCACCGCGGTGATCAAGGTTCCGGTCGCCAAGCTGTTTAGCGGCCTGTTCGCGGGCGTCGGTGCCGGTGCGACCACCGCTGCGGTGGCTGGAGGCATTGTGGGCGGCGCGGTGACCGCCGCCGCCGCGAGCGCCGGCAGCCAGCTGTTCGGGATGGCGACAGGCATCCAGCAGGGCGGGTTCAACTGGAATGCCGTCGGCATCGCTGCGCTTAGCGCGTTCATGCCGACGGTATCCGTGGACAACATCGCGGGCAGCCAGTTCCTCGGCAAGA
Source organism: Sphingomonas sp. GW821-FHT10C01 (assembly GCF_059415525.1). Classification (NCBI taxonomy): domain Bacteria; kingdom Pseudomonadati; phylum Pseudomonadota; class Alphaproteobacteria; order Sphingomonadales; family Sphingomonadaceae; genus Sphingomonas; species Sphingomonas sp. GW821-FHT10C01. The sequence goes on from NZ_JBWKNK010000002.1 coordinate 357,792, forward strand.
TCGCCGGTGGCGCGATCACCAGCGCGATCTCGCAAGGCGTCGGACGGTTGACCGGGCTTCAGAAGAAGTTCGACTGGGCGGCGGTGGCGACCGCCGGTCTCAGCCAGGCCGTGCCGGGCGCGGTCGGCGGCATGTTCAAGTCACCGGGAAGCCCGCTCGTGCAGGTCGCGGCCGTCACCGCTAACTCGGTCTCCACCGCGGCGGCGCGCAGTCTCATCGAGGGCACCAGCTTCGGCGACAACCTCGTCGCCACGCTACCGGACATGGTGCTGACGCTGGGAAGTCTGGTGGTGAACGAAGTAAAGACTTCCCGCGCGCGGAGAGAAGACTCGTCTAGCGAGAAGCCTCTCGGCGCTGAGATTGGCGATATTGTTGCTACAAAACTGAGATCGAAGAATAATACTTCGGTTACGGCGCCGATAAGTGCCTATGATGCCAGTTGGGCGAATGCAGATGGCCTAATTGATAGCGAAGTACAACATGAAGAAATTGTGATTACGTCTGCTCCGTTACGGGATGCCGTTTATCTGAGGGTTGATGCCTCACTCCAGCCGATCGGCAACGTCAGGGTGGAAGAAGATCTTGGTCCCCTTGCTAATGGTGATGACAGGAGGTTTGGCAATCCGTTTAGAATGCGGTCTGGGCGCACATTCCTCTTTGGAGGAGCGGGTAACGATCCGAACCTTGATTATCTTCCGAAATGGAAGTCTGCATTTGAATCCGCCGGGATTGGAGGCATCGAAATTACCAGGGGTGATTTCAGCTATGGGAATGCGCTTGGATCGCCTGGCGGAATGATAGTTGATGCCATAAATGTTATAGAGTTTAACAATCTATTCGACAAATCGTACTACAATATTGGAGATTTGAGCGCGTTAAACTCTTATGATGGTCAGATAAATCTTATAGGATATTCATACGGAGCAATTGTTGCTGCGCAAAAGTCGTTAACCATGGCTTATTCTGGCGCAAAGGTGGATAATGTTGTCCTTGTTGGGGCGCCTATCAACAAAGATCTACTTAATGGATTAGTGTCTCATCCGAACATAGGTCGGGTTACTGTGATAAATCTGTCGGAATACGGTGACCCCATCTACGCAGGGATGAGCGACCAGTCTATAATCTCATCAACCGGCAGGCTGGCATATCAGATGACGCAGGGTTCCGGTCATTTTGTATATGGGCAAAATGGCAAAATCGCGGACCAGAGAAGAGATACGTTAGGCCGAATTCTCTACCAGAGCGGGGTGAGGTAAATGAAGCGGGCATTCGCTGCCGTACCGAAAGCGCACCGCAGGATCGCCACGGCAGGCACCACCCGAGCGCGCCCCTTCCTTCTTGGCGGCTCATAGTGTTGAAGAGGCCCTGCTAGGCCGCCCTGCTCCCGCGCAATTGCTCACTAAGGCTATGAAAACTAGTATCCTTTGCTAAAGTATGTCACTCTGATCGGCGAAGCTAAAGACTAGGCTGATATGTTCGAAGAACGAGTTTCGAAACAGATGCAGGCGGCGGATATGGCGGAGTGAGGCGTCCTTCCATAGGCGCGCCCATGGGTTGGCTGTTAGGAGCAGTGGTCTCTCTTGCGGTGTGCTGGATACCCGGCAGCTGGTTGTTGTTTGTTGTCGCCATGTCCATCGGCTTTTCTGACTTCAGCGCGCCCTTCAGATGGCTGGTCCTTATAGCGACACTTATCGTTATTGGCGCCGGGGCGTTCCTACTCGCGAGAACTATAAAGCGAGCGTTGACGGCTAGGGAACCGAGCGCTTGAAACTGTTGGAGGCGCGGTGACAGTTTAGTAGATTCGCAAAACCGCCCGCCCCTTGCAATGTAGGATTTCGCCTGCTCCACTCGAGCCGTCGGAGCATCGTCCGGCCGCTCTTTGACTCCGTCGAACCGCGCCGCCTGACACCCGCGCGAAAGACCGGCCAGATGTGTCAACTTCGTCAACCGAAGTTGACACCATCACCCGCGCTCCGCGTCACGCCGCTAGCTTCGTCCGCCTCTCGCGCACGCGTAAGAGCGTGACTTTTGGGACTTTCCACCGCTCTCGCGGTGCATCCGCCGAACCCAGGCCGGCTACTTCGGGCAAAGTCTAAAGTCCGCTACCCACCCAACGGCGGACGGCGGACCATCACTTGAACGAACGGCGGGTTTCGGGCTTGTCCGCATGCCGCGGGGCCCGGCAAGATCTCCGGACCGGCGATCATTCTCGACACGGGCAATCCGCGCATGGCCTTCGGTTCGCCCGGCGGCGAGACGCAGCTTCCCGCGCTGGTCAACCTGGCTGGCCGACGCATGCCGATCCCGGCGGCGATAAGGGCGCGGCACTGACCGTTCAGGCCGCGCGTCGCTTCAGCGATACATCGCCTGCGCGTCTCGTTTGAACTCGGCGCCGCTATCGGGACGGCTGTAGAACATGTGCCCGCCGGCATAGACGCGCAGCGCTACCCGCTCCTGTTGGCCAAAGGCGGGCATCTGGTCGATGATGAGGCGCGAAGCGAAATAGGGGCAGGACAGGTCGTCCCAGCCATGCACGATCAGCACGTGCATCTTGGGATCGGCGGCGATCGCCTTGCGCAGGTCGGTCACTGGCGTATCGGCGGGCTTGCCGCGATCCCAGGCCGAATTCACCGCATAGGAGAGCGCATAGTAGCGCGCATCGGTCTTCCACCCCAGCTCGCGCGTCATGAAATCAACCGCAGCGCTGGTAGTGGGCGCGATCAGCGCGTCGAGCAGCGGATCATTCGATCGCTGCTGCGGCGACCAGGGGAAGGGGTCGAAGGCGGTGACGTTCGAGTCATAGACGCTGCCGACCTTGCCCTCGTCGCGGCGAATCTCTCGGAGGAATGTGCGGGTATCCACGCGCCCGCCCAGACGCCGGACCAGCGCCGGATCCAGCCCGGTCAGCTCGGTCACCCGCTGGACAATGCGTCCGGTCGCCTCGGGATCCGAGCGGCCGCGCAACAGGTCGCGTGCGAAATCGCCGCGCGTATAGGCCTCGACCTCCGCCATTGCCGCAGCTGTCAGGCGATGCTGCCGCTCCAGATTGGCGGCCGCCATCGAGGGGAGATCGATCATCCAGGGCAACGGCGAGAGCGCAGTGGCGTCGTCACCCGAGGCGGGATCGAGATAGGGCGAAACCATGATGAGCCCGTTCACGCCCACCCCGATCTGCGACTGGAGCTCATAGGCGATGCGTGGCGCGCGATAGCCGCCATAGCTTTCGCCCATCACATATTTGGGCGAGCGCAACCGGCCTTCCTTCACCAGCCAGTCGAACACGACCTTCGACAAATAACGGATGTCGGGGTCGTTGCCGTAAAAGGCCTTCTTGGTCTCCGCTTCGTCGACCAGGCTTCGGCTGTAGCCGGTCCCGATCGGATCGATGAAGACGAGATCGGTGAAATCGAGCCAGCTATTGGCATTGTCGGCGGCAATCGGCGCGTCGGAGGGCGCGTCGCCCTGCGCCCCGAACTGGACTCGCTTCGGCCCCACCGCGCCAAAGTTGAGATAGACTGACGAGGCGCCCGGTCCGCCGTTGAAAGCGAAGGTGACCGGGCGACCGGGGCCAGCGCCAGGCACGGTATAGGCGGTGTAGACCACCTCGCCGATCACCTTGCCCTTGGCGTCGCGCACGGGAATGTTTCCGACGGTCGCATTGTAGGCAATGACGCGCCCGCCGATCCGTGCCGATTGCGCGATCGACTTGTCAGCCGGCAGCGGCGGCAACTTGCTCTCGTCCTTCTTCTCGGTGGCCGCAGGCGTCTTGGCATCCTGGCCATGGGCAGTGGCCGCCACGCTCAGGGCGAACAATGCGGCGATCAGACGAAAGGACAAGGCATCGACTCCCTCAGAATGTGGCTACTCTTGTTGCAACGCCGACCGTCCTTGAGCAATCCGCACCGACATACCATCACGGACAACCGGTTCCATTCGGGCATGTGTGGACCGAATAGGGACGCCGGATGAAGTGGTTTGCGGGGCGGGCACTTGCAGTGAGACCCATCTCGTCACCGCCAGATACCAGCTCCAACAAGCCCTCGCCGCCTAGTTCGCCGGTGCGGAGGCACCTCGATAGCGATCGAACCAGGCAAGGATTGCGCTCGCCTTGGCCGCCGATTGTGACGGACGACTGGTGAAGCCGCCGTGACTCGCACCGGGCACCTTGACCAATGCAGTTGGCACGCCGGCGATCTGGAGTGCGGCATAATATTGCTCGCTCTCGCTCACCGGTGTCCGATAGTCCTCGCTGCCGACCACCACCAAAGTGGGGGTCTTGACGTTACCGACGAGGCTCAGTGGCGATCGGTTCCAATAGCTCATGGGGTCTTCCCATGGCAGCTTCGTGAACCAATAGCGCGACGTGAACAACGTGTTGTCCATGGTCAGCGCCTCGCTGATCCAATTGATCACCGGCTTCTGCGTAGCCGCGGCCTTGAAACGGTTCGTCTTGCCGACAATCCATGATGTCAGCACGCCGCCGCCCGACCCGCCAGTGACGAACAGGTTGCTCGGATCGGCGACGCCCTCGGCAATCGTCGCGTCGACTGCGGCCATCAGGTCGTCATAATCCTGGCTGGGATAGTTCTTGTCGATCAAGTTGGCGAATTCGGCACCATAGGAGGTCGAGCCGCGCGGGTTGGTCCACAGCACGGCATAACCGCCAGCGGCATATAGCTGCACGTCGGTAGCGAAGGTCGGGCCATAGGCCGAGTGCGGGCCGCCATGGATTTCGAGGATCAGCGGTATGCGCGTGCCCGGCTGCCAGCCTGGTGGCATGGCGAGCCACGCGTCGATCGGTCGGCCGTCGGGTGCGGTAACGGCGACCTTGCGGACCGGCGCGAGCGCCTTGGACGCCGTGAGCACCTGATTGAGCTCGGTCAAGCGGCGCGGCTTGCCGCCGCTCGTCACCCACACGTCCGCGGGCGCGGAGGCGTCGCCCCCGGTGTAAGCGATCGTGCCGGTGCGTGAGACCGAGAAGTCGCCGCCAGTGTACGGCCGATCGAGCCCGCCGCCGGCGAGATTGTCAGCCACCACGATGGAGCGCCCGTCCATGCCGATGCGGGCCAGCTTGCGCCGCCCCTTGTCATCGTAGGTCGCATAGAGCGCGCGGCCGTCCGCCGCCCATTGCGCGTCCTCGATCGACCGGTCGAGGGAGGCGGTGAGCGACCGTGGATTGCCGGCACTCGCATCGCCGACATACAGCTCGGCATTGGTATAAGCGCGGCGCTTGTCGTCGAAGCCAATCCACGCGATGCGATCCCCGTCGTTGGAGAAGCGCGGCGCCCCATCGGGGCCGTCGCGGCTCGTCAACGTGCGCATCGCGCCCGACGCGACGTCGACGGCGATCACGTCGGAGTTCATCACCTGCCGCTCGGCATCGGGGCCGCGGATCGCGGAGAACAGGATCGTGCGGCCGTCCGCGCTCCACGAGAGCGGGCCGCCATCATCAAACTTGCCGAAGGTTAGTTGTTGCGCTGCGCCACCGCTCGCCGCGACGACGAACAGATGGTCGTAGCCTGGCTTGCGATAGCCAGGGCCGTCGTTGCGATATGTGACGCGCTCGATCACTTCCAGCGGCTCGGCCCATTTCGCGCCTTCGGGCTTGGCGGGCGCCTTGCCGAGCTTGCTCGGCTCACCAGCAACAGTCGCGATATAGGCGAGGCGGCTGCCGTCGGGCGACCAGGCGAGGCTGTTGGGATCGCCGGGCAGGTTCGTCACCCGTGCGCTGGCGCCGCTGTCAAGCCAGCGGACGAACAGCTGCGAGCGCTCGCCATCGCCCGCGACATAGGCGATGCGCGTGCCATCGGGCGACCAGCGCGGGCTGGAACCGCTGGTGGCGAACGGCGATTGCCTACCACTCGCCACGTCGATCAACCACAGCGAGGACTGCATCCGGTCGGTCATGATGTCGCCGCTGCGGCGCACATAGACGATCGTACGGCCGTCAGGACTGATCTGCGGGTCGGCGGCGATCGACAGCCCGAACAAATCAGCGCCGGTGAACGTGCGCGTCGGGCCATCGGCAAGCGTGGCGTTGGTCTGCGGCTGGGCGGCGGCAGGCACATCGAAGGCGGGCAGGGCGATGGTGGTGCAGGCGAGGAGGAAAGCGATACGGCGCATGGGAGACTCCAGCGTGATGCGGCTATGAAGCGCGATCGGGCGTTGAGCGCAAGCTACGAGTGATGACGACGTAGCCGCGCAGCGTCGGCGCGGGGTTCCAGCCGTTCAATGTGGCGGGCGTTGTAACGGCCTCTGCTGGGCCGATAGCGGACTGCGGGCATCGGCTGAATGAACGGCAGCAATGAGGGGGCAAAGTGGTCATGGAAAAGGCGCCGAAGTTTCCCCCGGCGCCCTCCAATCTCAAACCTGATCCGGCGGCTTACGCGGCCTTCGCCCGGCTCGCGCGCTTGCGCTCGTGCGGGTCCAGGTGGCGCTTGCGCAGGCGGATGGTCTTGGGGGTCACCTCGACCATCTCGTCGTCGTCGATATACGCGATGGCCTGTTCCAGCGTCATCTTCTTCGGCGGGGTCAGGCGGATCGCATCGTCCTTGCCCGACGAGCGGACGTTGGACAGCTGCTTCGCCTTCATCGGATTGACCTCGAGGTCGTCCGGCTTGGCGTTCTCGCCGATCACCATGCCCTCGTACAGTGCCTCGCCATGGCCGACGAACAGAATGCCGCGCTCTTCCAGCGTGTTGAGCGAATAGGCGTTCGCCTCGCCCGCGCCGTTGGAGATCAGCACACCGTTCTTGCGGCCTTCGATGCTGCCCTTGTGGGGGCCGTACTTCTCGAACAGCCGGTTCATGATGCCGGTGCCGCGCGTGTCCGACAGGAACTCGCCATGGTAACCGATCATGCCGCGCGAGGGGGCGCTGAAGGTGATACGGGTCTTGCCGCCGCCGGAGGGACGCATGTCGGTCATCTCGGCCTTGCGGATGTTCATCTTGTCGACGACCGTGCCCGAATGCTCCTCGTCCACGTCGATGATGACCGTCTCATACGGTTCCATCTTCTGGCCGTCCTCGTCACGGAACAGCACGCGCGGGCGGCTGATGCCGAGCTCGAAGCCCTCGCGGCGCATCGTCTCGATCAGCACGCCGAGCTGAAGCTCGCCGCGGCCGGCGACTTCGAACGAATCGCGGTCGTCGGCTTCGGTGACCTTGATCGCGACGTTCGATTCGGCTTCGCGGAACAGGCGGTCGCGGATCATGCGCGACGTCACCTTGGTGCCCTCGCGGCCCGCCATCGGGCTGTCGTTGACGGCGAAGCGCATCGACAGCGTCGGCGGATCGATCGGCTGCGCCTGGATCGCGTCGCTCACCGAGGTGTCGGCGATGGTGTTCGAAACGGTCGCGACTGTCAGGCCCGCAAGCGAAATGATGTCGCCTGCCTGCGCCTCGTCCACCGGCACGCGGTCAAGGCCGCGGAACGACATGATCTTCGATGCGCGGCCGGTCTCGATGACCTTGCCGTCCATATCGAGCGCGTGGATCGGCTGGTTGACCTTGAGCTTGCCACTGGTGACGCGGCCGGTGAGCACGCGGCCAAGGAAGTTGTCGCGGTCGAGCAGCGTCACCAGGAAGGTGAAGGGTGCATCGACATCCAGCGCCGGCGGCGGCACGTGATCGACGATCTTCTTGAACAGCGGGGTCAGCGTGCCCTCGCGCAGCGTCGGGTCCTCATTGGCATAGCCGTTGCGGCCCGACGCATAGAGCACCGGGAAGTCGAGCTGCTCGTCGGTCGCGTCGAGCGACACGAACAGGTCGAACACCTCGTCCAGCACTTCCTGGATGCGCTCGTCGGGACGATCGACCTTGTTGACCACGACGATCGGACGCAGGCCGAGCGCGAGCGCCTTGCCGGTCACGAACTTGGTCTGCGGCATCGCGCCTTCCGACGAATCCACCAGCAGGACGACCCCGTCGACCATCGACAGGATGCGCTCCACCTCGCCGCCGAAGTCGGCGTGGCCCGGGGTGTCGACGATGTTGATCCGCGTGCCTTCCCACTCGACCGAGGTCGGCTTGGCGAGAATGGTGATCCCGCGCTCCTTCTCGAGGTCATTCGAGTCCATCGCGCGCTCTTCGACGCGCTGGTTGTCGCGGAAGGTGCCTGACTGGCGGAAAAGCTGATCGACGAGCGTGGTCTTGCCATGATCGACGTGGGCGATGATCGCCACGTTACGAAGGTTCATGCGAATATCCTGGATCCCGCTGAATCGCGGGTTGCGCGCGCCCTTAGCGGAATTTGTGCGGCGCGGGAAGTGCCGGCGATTCCTCGGCCGGTTCGGCCCTGAGGCGATAGGTCTTGCCGAGATCGACAGCCGCAGGAGCCGCCTGCGCAGCCGTGGAGACCGGCACCCAGACCGCGATCGAACCGGCAATCATCATCTTCAGCCTGCGTTCCATGCCACCCATCCTAGCGGCCATATGTTAACAGGCCGCGTCGTTCGGAACCCTGATAAGATCGGTCTGTTGCACCCGAATGCAAGTGTATTATATTGCCGATACACTTGAAGCGTGCGCGGTTCCCGTTCATCTTACACGGAACCGCTGGAGAGATGGGCACATGGCGACCGAGACTGCGACTGCCGAGAAGACTGACGATCTGGTGCTGACTGCGCCCGAGCCGCTGAAGGAACGCGCCCCCGAGAAGATGGCCGGCCTGGTTCCCGTCGACGACGGCAAGAAGGGCGAACTGGTCAGCCGGGTCGAGACCTTCATCGACGATCTGGTTGCGCAGGACGTGAACTCTCCGGAGTTCGGCAAGCGCGTCGACGCGATCACCGCGATGGGATCGAAGGAGATCCGCGATGCCGCAGGCCAGTCGAACCGTTTTCTCGACCGGCCGGTGCGCGCGATGGACAAGGATGTCGGCGTCGGCAAGGATCTGGCCGAGCTGCGTCGGGTGGTCGAGGATCTCGATCCCGGCAAGAAGGGCGACCTGACCCAGCGCAAGAAGCTGTTCGGGATCATCCCGATGGGCAACAAGCTGCGCAACTATTTCGACAGCTACAAGTCGAGCCAGACGCACATCGCCGCGATCCTGAAGAGCCTACAGTCGGGCAAGGACGAACTGCTGATGGACAATGCCGCGATCGACGTGGAGCGGCAGAACCTGTGGGCGGCGATGGGTCGGCTGGAGCAGATGATCTACATCTCGAAGGAGATGGACCAGCGGCTCGAGGACAAGGCCCTGGAACTGGATCACACCGATCCGGCAAAGGCCAAGGCGGTCCGCGAGACCGCGCTCTTCTATACCCGCCAGCGCACCCAGGACCTGCTGACGCAGATGGCGGTGACGGTGCAGGGCTATCTGGCGCTCGACCTGGTCAAGAAGAACAATGTCGAGCTGGTGAAGGGCGTCGACCGCGCATCGACCACCACCGTCGGCGCGCTGCGCACGGCGGTCACGGTGGCACAGGCACTGACCGCGCAGCGGCTGGTGCTCGACCAGATCACCGCACTCAACACCACCACCGCGAACATCATCGATTCGACCGGCAACCTGCTCAAGCAGAATACCGCGATGGTGCACGAGCAGGCGGCGGCGAGCACGATCCCGATCGAGACGCTGCAGCGCGCGTTCCAGAATATCTACGACACGATGGACGCGATCGACACGTTCAAGCTCAAGGCGCTCGACAATATGAAGACCACGGTCAACGTGCTGTCGAACGAGATGGAGAAGTCCAAGGGCTATATCGCCCGCGCCGAGGGCGCCGCGCAGAACCAGATTTCGGGCGGGGCCGAGCAGTTCAAGCTGGAGGCGCTGTAAGTACCGCCATGCACAGTGAGATCGATCGTGAAATTGCCCGGGCCGATGCGGTGCTCAACCGCTCGCGTGAGCGCTACACCACGCTGAACGCACGCGCCAATAAGCGGCGCAAGACGGAAATCCTGACGCGGGTCGGCCGGATTGCCGGTGCCGCGGGCGTGATCCTGATCGGCGCGATGATCCTGGGCTGGTTCCTGCCGCTCGGCATGGGTGGCGCTCTGGCCGTGATGGCGTTGCTGATCGCCACGACGTTGTTCTTTGGCCTTTCGCCGACGAGCAAGGAGGTCGCGCCTGAGAAGTTTGGTGAAGCGGCGCTCGCGACGTTGCCGCTGCGTACCGAAGAATGGCTCGATCGCCAGCGGAGCACGCTGCCGGGCGCAGCGATGCCGCTGCTCGATTCGATCGGGATGAAGCTCGACGTGATCGCGGGGCAGCTCAAGACGCTCAACGAGGGCGAACCCGCGGCAGCCGAAGTGCGCAAGCTGATCGGCGAGCAGCTGCCCGAGCTGGTCAAGGGCTATCAGCGCGTGCCGCAGAATCTGCGCGGGCAAGACCGGTTCGGTCAGTCGCCCGACAAGCAGCTGGTCGATGGCCTGAGCCTGATCGACCAGGAGATTTCCGATATGTCTAGGCAATTGGCACAGGGCGACCTGGATGCGCTGGCGACGCGTGGCCGGTACCTTCAGGTCAAGTATCGGGGCGACGACGAGGTTGCCGGGGCCTGATGCCCGTCATGCTCATCGCAGCGCCGGTGCTGATCGCGGCGGCGGCGCTCGTTGAGCCACGAGGCGGCGTCTATACGCCGCCGGTCGGTAGCGTTGAGCGCTCAGCGATCATCAAGACGCTGAAGGAGGGCGGGGACCCGCGATCGCGCTATACCTTCAAGCGCTTTCATGTCCTTCGTCAGCACGGCCGCGCGATTTCCTATGTCGAAGGGCAGGGCGATATCGGCGGGTTCCAGGTGATCCTGACCCGTGAGGACGATGCGCCCTGGCGCATGGTGTGGAGCGAAGGCGACGGCGGCAGCGACAGCTGCGCCGCTGGTGCGCGACACTATGAATGGGCCGTGCGGCTCATCCAATCCTACAGTGTCGCGCCCGACCGGCTGTTTCCTGGTATTACCGCCCGGACGCGCGAACTGAATCGGATGGCGACGAGTGAGCCGGAAACGCAGTGCGTCGGCGATCTCGATGGCGGGCCGCAATAGGCGCTTACTCCCTCATGTCTTGGTGATCGAGGCGCCGCCGTCGACGGCAATCGCTCCGCCGGTGACGAAGCTCGCGGCGTCGGATGCCAGGAACAGCGCCATCTCCGCGATCTCCTCCGGCTCCGCGAGGCGCTTGAGCGCATGGAGCTGCTCCATCCAGGCCTGAATGCCGGGATCGGCATCCGGCTGGCGCGCGGCGCTTGCCGGGGTGTCGGTGCCGCCGATAATGAGGGCATTGGCGCGGATGCGCTGCGGCCCAAGCTCCACGGCCAGCGTGCGGACCAGACCGAGCAGTCCGGCCTTGGCGGCGGCATAGGCCCCCATGCCCGGAATACCGTTGGCCGCGCCCACGAAGCTTGAGCTGAACAGGATCGATCCCCCGCCACGCGCCGCCATCGCGGCGGCCTGGTGCTTGGCGCCATGGAAAGCGGCGGTGAGGTTGGTGGCGATCGTCCAGTCCCAGTCTTCCGCGCCAAGGCCGGTCAGCGGGCCGCTCGCACCGACCGCGCCGGCATTGTTGAACGCGATGTCGAGCCCGCCGAAACGCTCAACCGCCAGTGCCACCAGCGCTTCGGCATAGGCTTCGTCACGGACGTCGCCCGCTAGGATCGCGGTCTTGGTGCCCAACTCGCCGGCGACGCGCGCGAGTTCATCCGGGCGCCGGGCGGCGAGAACCAGCCTCGCGCCTTCCGCCGCGAAGCGATGCGCGGCGGCCTCGCCGATTCCCGAGCTGGCGCCGGTGATGATCGCAACCTTGCCGTCGAGTGTTGCCATGTTCCTGTCTCCCTGGTTCGGAGCGGGAGATGCAGGGCGCGGCTGCCGGGCGCTTCCCGGCGCTTGCCTTCAAACGCGCGGGCGGCCCAGCGCGGCGACGGCGCGTTCGCGCAGATGCTCGGTGGTGGCCTGATGGATGCCCGGGGCGGTGGCGAGCACGCCAAAGGCCTCACCCGCCGGCGTGTTGAAGCGCAGCTTCCTGCCGAGTGAATCGGTGATCTTTGCGCCGGCCTCCCGCGCGATCACCGTGGCCGCGGCAATGTCCCACTCATTGCCCCAGCGGAAGGTGGCGAGCAGATCTGCATCGCCCGCCGCGACCATCGCGATGCGCAGCGCGATCGAATTGGGCTTGTGCACCATCGTCAGCAGGTGATCGACTTTGGGCAGATCGTCGGCGGGGACGCGGGCACCGGCGAGTTCGGTACGGTCGGATGCCGCGATCAACTTGCCGTTGAGGGTCGCGCCCTGATCCTTCACCGCCAGCCAATGCTCACCCCGAACGGGCGCGTCGAGCACGCCGATCACCGGCTGGCCATTCTCGACCAGCGCAACGGAAACTGCCCAGCCGGGGCGGTGGCGCAGGAAATCGCGGGTGCCGTCGATCGGGTCGACCACCCAAACCCGCTTGGCCGAGAGGCGGGCGAGATCGTCAGCGGTCTCTTCCGACAGCCAGCCGGCGTCGGGGAGCAGCGCGGAGAGGCGCGCGCGGAGCAGCTCGTCCACCGCCAGATCGACTTCGCAGACGAAGTTATCTGGCGATTTCTCCCACTTGCGCACATCCTGTCCGTAACGGGCCTGCGCGAGCTGGCCCGCCTCGGCAGCGATGCCGCTGACGGCGCGGGCGAGCGTATCAGCCACTGGCCACCGTCATCCCATCGATGCGCAGGGTCGGCACGTTGATGCCGTAGCGAAACTCCAGATCATTGGCCGGGATCAGTTCGGCGAACATCGACTGGAGCGTGCCGGCGACGGTGAATTCGGAGACGGGGCGGGTGATCTCGCCATTTTCGATCAGGAAGCCCGCGGCGCCACGGCTATAGTCACCGGTGATGATGTTGACACCCTGGCCAATCAGTTCAGTGACATAGATACCATAACCGATATCGGCTATGAGCGTTTCGACCGGGATTTTGCCCGCTTCCATGAACAAGTTGCTCGGCCCGGCGGCCGGTGCGCCGCCGATGCCACGGCTGGCATGACCGGTGGGCTCCAGCCCGAGCTGACGCGCGGCGGCGCTGTCGAGCAGCCAGGTCTCGAGCTTGCCGTCATCGACCAGTGCGACGGGAGAGACCGGCAAGCCTTCGCCATCGAACGGACGTGAGCGCATGCCGCGCGGGCGGTGCGGATCGTCCTGGATGCGGATGCCGGGCGCGAAGATCCGCGTACCCATTGCATCGAGCAGGAAGCTGGTCTTGCGGGTGATCGCGCTGCCGGAGATGGCGCCGCTAAGGTGTCCGAGCAGGCTGGAGCCGACACGCGGGTCGAGCACCACCGACATCGTGCCGCTCTTGACCCGACCGGGGTTGAGACGGGCGACGGCGCGCTCGCCCGCGCGGCGGCCGATGTCGGCGGGGGATTCAAGATGCCGGGCATGGCGGGCGCTGTGATGGGCATAATCACGCTCCATCGCGCCCGCTTCGCCGGCGAGCACACTGGCGGACAGGCCATGGCTGGTCACCGCATAGGCGCCCGCAAAGCCGTGGCTGGTAGCGAGCGCCCAGATGCTGCGGCTGGCCGAGGCGCCGCCGCCTTCGCTGTTGGTGACGCCGGGGATGGCGCGCGCGGCGTCCTCGGCGGCGAGCGCTAGCGCCTTGAGCGCGGCGGGATCGCCAAGCTCGCCGTCGTCGAGGTCGAGATCGGGGATCGTACCATGGAGCAGGCGTTCGGCAGGGGCGAGACCGGCCCACTCGTCTTCTGGCGCCTCACGCGCCATCGCGACGGCGCGTTCGGCGAGCGTGTCGAGCGCGGCGGATGACAGGTCGGTCGAAGAGATACTTGCCGAACGGCTGCCGACAAAGACGCGCAAGCCGAGTTCCTCGTGCTCGGCGCGACCGACATCCTCGAGTGCGCCGAGACGGACGGAGACGGAGAGCGATTCGCCGCCGGAGAGCATGGCGTCGGCGGCATCGGCGCCCGCCTTGCGTGCGCGGGCAATGGCGTCCTGGACTCTGGCGGCGGCGTGTTCGGTGATCAGCATCGCGGCGATCTAGGTATTGGCGGCATGAAGGTCAAAAGGCGTCCCTTCAAACCGCGGTCGTGCCGACGACGAAACAGGCGGCGAAGACGAGCAGGCCGGTGAAGCGGTTCGAGCGGAAGCGATGCAGGGCGTTGGCGCCGTCGGCGGGGACCAGCGTGCCGACTTGCCATAGCAGGTGGATCGCGGCGGGTGCCAGGGCGACGAGCGCGAGCTTGTCGGGGCGGACTTGCCACAGCGCCGCGCCCCAGAGCGTGACGGCGATGGCATAGAAGGCGGCGACGCCCAGCCGGACATTCTCGCCCAGCCGCCGCGCGGAGGAACGGACGCCGACCAACGCATCGTCCTCGACATCCTGAAGCGCGTAGATCGTGTCGTAGCCGATCACCCAGAAGACGCAGCCGGTGTAGAGGAGCAGGGCGGGGGCGGGCAGCTCACGTGCCACCGCGGCCCAGCCGACCAGCGCCGCCCAGGAGAAGACGAGGCCGAGCCACGCCTGGGGCCACCAGGTGATCCGCTTCATGAAGGGGTAGGCGGCGACCAGCGCCAAGCTGGCGAGGGCGATGACCGCGGCGAAGGGATTGAGCTGGACGAGGACGATCAGGCCGACGAGGCAGAGCGAGACCAGCCAGATCCAGGCCGCCTTGAGGCTGACCGCGCCGCTGGCGAGCGGGCGGCTACGGGTACGCGCGACCTGGCGGTCGAGGTCGCGGTCGACGATGTCGTTGTAGACGCAGCCGGCGCCGCGCATCGCGATGCTGCCGAGCAGGAACCAGAGGATCATGTCCCAGCGCTCGACCGCGCCGCCCGCCAGCGCGATGGCCCAGGCGCCAGGCCAGAACAGAAGCCACCAGCCGATCGGTCGGTCGAAACGCGCCAGCAGGGCGTAGGGACGAGCGACGGCGGGGAGCAGGCGCATCAACCCGCGATGCTCGGTATCGGGGACAGTCTGGGCAGCGTCAGTCATGTGCATTCAGCTTGTCGAAGTTGACAAAGTTGACACTTTTGACGGGTTTCATTCGCGGTGCCGGAAGAGGGAGTGACGTCGTGCAGGCCATGCTTTCTGCTGCCACAAGCGGGACCTTGTAGGACAGCGAAAAGATCGAGCGCGGTTTCGGCTCGGGGTGACGAAGCCGATGGGGCGGGGTAGGGGGAATCCATGATCGCCACTCCCGCCTGGCCGCCGCAATCGACCCCGCGCCTGTTCGTCGAACCCGCGCTGACCGCAGGTGAGCTGCGGCGGATCGACGGGCCGCAAGGGCATTATCTGGCGAGCGTGATGCGGCTGAAGGCCGGCGATCCGGTTAAATTGTTCGACGACGCCACCGGCGAATGGCTCGCGGTTGCCACCGAGGTCCGCAAGCGTGACGTGACGCTGGAGCTGCGTGAGAGATTGCGCGAGCGTGAGGCGGTGCCCGATCTGTGGCTGTGCGCCGCGCCGATCAAGAAAGGGCGGATCGACTGGGTCGCGGAAAAATCGTGCGAGCTGGGCGTCGCGCGGTTGGCGCCGGTGCTGACGCGGCGCGCGGTGGTCGACAAGCTTAACCTGGATCGGCTGCGCAGCCACATGATCGAGGCGGCGGAGCAATGCGGCCGTACCGCGCTGCCCGAACTGGTCGAGCCGGTTAAGCTCGCGGCAATGCTCAAGGACTGGCCGACGGACCGCGCGCTGTTCTTCGCCGACGAGACCGGCGGCGCGCCCGCGTTGGAGGCGATGCGGACCCATCGCGGTCCAGCGGCGATCCTGGTCGGGCCCGAGGGTGGATTCGATGCCGAGGAGCGCGAGGCGATCCGCGCGGTGCCACAGGCGGTGGGCATTTCGCTTGGCCCGCGTATCCTGCGCGCGGAGACCGCGGCGGCGGCGGCGGTGAGCTTGTGGATGGGCGCCGCCGGGGACTGGTGATTTCCCACTGAAAATTGGGTGTTTCATCCCCTCTTTCGCGGATCGTTACGCGCGCCTACATGCCGCGCATGAGCACCAAGACGGCTGTAAGCAGCAACGCGCCTGTCATCGAGAGCCGTCAGCAGCTCCTCGATTATTTTGCCGGTGGGGAGAAGCCCGCCGAGCGCTGGCGAATCGGCACCGAGCACGAGAAGTTCGTCTATTCGACGAAGGACTGCCACGCGCCGTCCTATGACGAGCCGGGCGGCATTCGCGATCTGCTCGCCGAGCTGACCCAGTTCGGTTGGAAGCCGGTGATCGAGGGCGACAATGTCATCGCCCTGTCCGGTCCGGACGGCACGGTCAGCCTCGAACCGGCCGGGCAGCTCGAATTGTCGGGTGCTCCGCTCGAAAACCTCCACCAGACCTGCGCCGAGACCGGCCGCCATCTGCAACAGGTCAAGGCGGTGGGCGAGAAGCTGGGCCTGGGTTTCCTGGGCCTTGGCATGTGGCCGGACAAGACGCGCGCCGAGCTGCCGATCATGCCCAAGGGCCGCTATGGCATCATGCTGAGCCATATGCCGCGCGTCGGCAGCCTTGGCCTCGACATGATGCTGCGCACCTGCACGATCCAGGTGAATCTCGACTATTCGAGCGAGGCGGACATGGCGCAGAAGTTCCGCGTCGGCCTGGCGCTTCAGCCGCTGGCGACCGCGCTGTTCGCCAACTCGCCCTTCACCGAGAAGAAGCCCAACGGCTATCTCAGCTATCGCAGCCATATCTGGTCGGACACCGATCCGGCCCGCACCGGCATGCTGCCCTTCGTGTTCGAGGACGGCTTCGGCTATGAGCGCTATGCCGAGTACGCGCTCGATGTGCCGATGTACTTCGTCTATCGCGAGGGGAAGTATATCGATGCCGCGGGCCTCAGCTTCCGCGATTTCCTGAAGGGTGAGCTGTCGGTCCTGCCGGGCGAGAAGCCGACGATCGACGATTGGGCCGATCACCTCTCGACAGCTTTCCCCGAAGTGCGCCTCAAGACCTTCCTCGAAATGCGCGGCGCCGATGGCGGCCCTTGGAACCGCATCTGCGCGCTACCGGCGTTCTGGGTCGGCCTGCTCTACGATCAGGGCGCGCTCGACGCGGCGTGGGATCTGGTCAAGGACTGGGACATGGCCGGGCGCCAGGAACTGCGCGATTCCGTGCCGAAACTCGGCCTCGACGCGCCGCTTCCGTCTGGCGGCAAGCTACGCGACATCGCTGGTCAGGTAATCGACATTGCCGGAGCGGGTCTCACCTCGCGGGGGCGGCTCAACTCGGCCGGCGACAATGAGAGCGGCTTCCTCGACCCGCTGCGCGAGATCGTGCGGACGGGCAAGGTGCCCGCGGAAGTGCTATTGGAGCATTATCGCAACGCCTGGGATGGCGATCCCTGCCGGATCTATGGCGAGACCAAATTCTAGATGGATCTGACGCGCTGGCTGGCCGGTGACGGTGCATTGGCCATCGCGATCCCGGTCTTCCTCGCGTTGGTCAACCTCGTCACCCTGTTCAGCTTCCGGCATGACAAGCTGCAGGCGATACGGGGTCGGCCACGCGTGCGCGAAGCGGACCTGCTGTTTCTGGCGCTGGTGGGCGGATCGCCCGCAGCGCTGGTTGCGCGGCGGATGTTCCGGCACAAGACGCGCAAACAGCCCTTTTCCGCGCTGTTGCTGCTGATCGCGGGCGTGCAGGCCGGGGCGCTGATCGGATTGCTCCTGATCTAGGCGCCCCGGTTGCGGCTCAGACGAGCAGTCCCATCACTTCCTGTGCCTTGCGCAGCAGCGGGGCAGCGAGCGCGGAGGCGCGCTCGGCACCCTTTCGCAGCTCGGCATCCACCGCGCCGCGGTCGGCGGTCAGGCGAACCATCTCGTCGCGGATCGGACCAAGCGTCGCCACGGCCAGGTCGGCGAGCGCGGGCTTGAAGCTGCCAAAGCCCTGGCCCGCATATTCCGCGACCACCTCGTCCGGCGTACGATCCGACAGCGCGGCGAAGATGGTGACGAGGTTCCTGGCCTCGGGCCGATCCTTCAAATCCTCGAACGTCTCGCCCAACGGCTCCGGATCGGTCTTCGCCTTGCGGAACTTCTGCGCGATGGCGTCGTCATCGTCGATCAGGTTGATCCGCGCCGCCTCGGACGGGTTCGACTTGGACATCTTCTCGGTCGCGTCGCGCAGGCTCATGATCCGCGGCGCGGCCTTGCTGATCAGCGGTTCGGGCTGGACGAGCAGATCGACGCCATAGTCCTGGTTGAACTTGGCGGCGATGTCGCGGGCCAGCTCCAGATGCTGCTTCTGATCCTCGCCCACCGGGACGTGGGTGGTGGAGTAGAGCAGTACGTCGGCGGCCATCAGCACCGGATAATCGTAGAGGCCGACGCTTGCGCCCTCGCGGTTCTTCCCCGCCTTGTCCTTGAACTGGGTCATGCGGTTGAGCCAGCCGACGCGCGCGACGTTGTTGAGCAGCCAGGCGAGTTCGCTGTGCGCGGGGACGCGCGCCTGGTTGAACAGGATCGAACGGTCGGGATCGATTCCGCTTGCGATCATCGCCGCTGCGATCTCGAAGGTGTTGGCGTTGAGCGCAGCCGGCTCGATCCACTCGGTCAGGCCGTGCAGATCGGCGATGAAGTACATGCTCTCGCCACCGGCGGCATCGATCTGCGCCTGCATGCCGACCCACTGCTTGATCGCCCCCAGATAGTTGCCGAGGTGGAGGTTGCCCGTGGGCTTGATGCCGGAAACGACGCGCATAGCACTTCTCTGTATTGGATAGGTCTCAGGCGGCGCGGCGGCGGACTAGCGCTTTCAAGTCGCCGATCCGTACCGCTCCGGTGCCGAAGCACGCGACCGCGTACACGATGGATCCGGCGCCGACCAGCACCAGCATCGCCGCGGTGCGGATCGTCCAGGCGCCGTGAATGTAGGGCGTGAACAGGTCGTTGAGGAAGAACATCACCGCGCCCATGGCGATCGACGCGCCGACCAGCCGCCAGACGCGGCGCCGGAGCTGATCGTCGGCGACGAAATGGCCGCGCTTCGTCAGTGCGCGATAGAGCAGGGCGACGTTGACCCACGCCGCAACCGCGGTGGCGAGCGGCGGCCCCATATGCTGAAGCGGAACGATCAGTGCGAGATTGAGACCCAGGTTCACCGCGATCGATATCATGGCGTAGCGCACCGGGCTCTTGGTGTCCGAGCGGGCGTAGAAGCCGGGGGTCAGGACCTTGACCAGGATATAGGCGGGCAGGCCGACCGAGAATGCGGCGAGCGCCTGGGCGGTCTTCACCGTGTTCTCGGCGGTAAAGGCGCCGTGCTGGAACAGCGCCGCGACGATCGGGCTGCCGCAGATCACCAGCGCGGCGGTGGCGGGGAGAGTGAGGAACAGCGCCAGCTCCGCGCCGCGATTTTGCGTGTGCATCGCCGCATCATCATTCCCAGCGCCCAGCTGGCGGGCGATGGTCGGGAGCAGCACGGTGCCAAGGCCGATGCCGATCAGTCCGAGCGGGAGCTGGTTCAGGCGGTCGGCGTAATAGATGTAGGAGACCGATCCCTCGGCCAGCAGGCTGGCGGCGAGCGCGGTCGAAATGATGAGGTTGATTTGGGTCGCGCCCGCGCCCGCAGCGGCGGGGCCGATCAGCGCAAGCAGTTTTCTCACATCGGGCGTCAGGCGTGGCGCGCGGATGCGCAGCTTAACCCCGCTGGCGCGGCAGGCCAGGAACAGCCAGAGCAGTTGGAGCACGCCCGAAACGGTGACGGCGATCGCCTGGTTGCGCGCGGTCAGCAGCGTGTTGTCATTGTGGAAGAACAGCAGCGCCGCGATCAGCGTCGCGTTAAGCAGGATGGGGGCTGCGGCGTTGACCCAGAATTTATGGAGCGAATTGAGAATGCCGCCGAGCAGCGAGACCAGGCTGATCAACAACAGATAGGGGAAGGTGATGCGCGACAGCTCGACCGCGAAAGCGAACTGCCCGGGCGTCACGTCGTTGAACCCACCCGACATCGCCCAGACGACCGGGTAAGCCGCGATCTCCATGATCGCGGTGAGCAGGATCAGGATGGGGAGGAGGACCGAGAGCGCTTCCTCCGCGAAGGTGAGCGCCGGCTTGGTGTCGCCGCCCGCTTCGCCCACCTTCTTGCTGAACATCGGCACGAAGGCGGCACTGAACGCCCCTTCCGCGAACAAGGCGCGGAACAGGTTCGGCAGGCGGAAGGCGATCAGAAAGGCGTCGGAGGCGAAGCTCGCCCCGACATAGCGCGCGAATAGTGAATCGCGAACCAGTCCGAGCACGCGGCTGGCGAGCGTCAGCCCGCCGATCGACCCGAGTGCCCGGACAAGGTTCATGGGGTGGCCCCGAAAGCCGGAATCAGGCCTGGCCGGCTTCCCCGCCGGCGGCCTCTTCGGCAGCGCGCTGCTCGAGTTGCTGGTAATAGAGGCCGTTGAAGTCGATCGGCTCCAGCATCAGCGGCGGGAAACCGCCGTCGCGCACGGCATCGGCCAGCACGCGGCGCGCGAACGGGAAGAGCAGGCGCGGCGCTTCGCCCAGCAGGAAGGGCTGGAGATGCTCGGTCGGGATGTTGCGGGCGGCGAACAGACCGGCGAAGGAAAGATCGACGACGAACGCGACCTGGCCCTCATTCTCGGCGCGCACGTCGATCTTCAGGACGACTTCATAGACGTCCTGGCCGACTTCGCTCGATCCGATGTTGAACTGGACGTCGAACTGCGGCTGGCCCTGCATCTGATAGATGGCGGGCGAATTC
The DNA here is from genome assembly GCF_059415525.1 of Sphingomonas sp. GW821-FHT10C01. Taxonomy (NCBI): domain Bacteria; kingdom Pseudomonadati; phylum Pseudomonadota; class Alphaproteobacteria; order Sphingomonadales; family Sphingomonadaceae; genus Sphingomonas; species Sphingomonas sp. GW821-FHT10C01. Next base: position 378,429 of record NZ_JBWKNK010000002.1, read on the forward strand.
GGATTCTCGAACGAGAAGTCCTTCACATATTGCGAGATAACGCCAACCGAAGGGGCGGTATCGGCGCCGTTCGCAAGCGGCTCACCCTGCGACGCTGCGTTTTCCGGCTCGTCCATCGTTCGAAAGTCCTTCTTGTCTGGGATACATGTCGCGGCGTGCCGCGTTTGGAATGACGGACGCGCCTAGCAGGGGCGATCCGGCGTTTCAACGGGCGTGCGCGGTACTCGGTCCACACTTCTGTTCATGCTATATTTGAATCACAAGCGTATCCTGCCTATGTGGAGAGCTGAAACGAGGTGTCCCAAGTGTATCTAGTCGTCCTGTTTGCAGCGATCGCGGCCTTTCTGGCGCTCCGGCTCTACTCCGTCTTGGGCAAGCGTACCGGGCATGAGCAGCAGCCGCTGCCGCGTGCGGCGGACGAGCGCGTCGGCGCCCCGCCGATGCCGCGGACCATCGACATGCCGGCGGAAGTTCGCGATGCCGGTCCGCGCGCGGTGGAGCCGGGTGCCGAGGGTGGCCTGCGCGCGCTGGTCGCCGCGGACCCGTCGTTCGACGTCGGCCAGTTCGTCGAGGGCGGCAAGTCGGCCTATCGGATGATTCTCGAAGCCTTCTGGAAGGGTGACCGCGAAACGCTGAATTGGCTGGTCGAGAACGAAGTTCGCGACAGCTTCGTCGCCGCGATCGATGCGCGCGAAGCCGCTGGCGAGACGCTCGACAACCGACTGGTGTCGATCGAGCGCGCCGCGATCTCCGAAATCGCGGTCGAGGGGCGCATCGCGCGCATCACGATGCGCTTCGACGCCGATATCGCAGCGGTGACGCGTGACAAGGACGGCAACGTCGTTGCCGGATCGCTGTCGGATGCGGTCGAAACGCATGACGTCTGGACGTTCAGCCGCGATCTGCGCAGTGACGATCCGAACTGGAAGCTCAGCGATACCGACGAAGCCTGAGGGGTAAGTATGCGCGCTTGGGGGGTAGCGGCGCTGGCCGTAGCGGTTAGCGCCTGTTCATCGGGCGTGGTTCCTTCGCGACCGGGCGCAGTAAGGCCTGCGCCGTCGGGACCTTCGGTTCCCGTCCGCCAGCCGACCGCGGCAACCCCGCTGGCGCCCAAGCCGGCGCCGGCCGCCACTGCGACCACCGCGACCGCTGCAAACGCCGGGCTGGTCGCTGGGCCGGATATAGCCGATCTCCCGATCACAGCGATCGGTGCGACACGCGCGCTCGAGGCGTTCCGGATCAGCTGTCCCAGTCTGGTCAAACGTAACGATGCCAGTGGCCTGACGCGTGCTGACGATTGGCGCGCGGCGTGCGACGCGGCGCGGACCGCGCAGCCACGCGACGCCACCGCCTTCTTCGCCCGCTATTTCGAGGCGGTGCAGGTCGCCGACGGCAAGGCGTTCGCGACGGGCTATTACGAACCGGAGATCGCTGGATCGCGCACGCGGCGCTCGGGCTATGAAGTACCGATCTATGGCCGCCCGGCGGACTTGATCGACGTCGATCTCGGCAGCTTCTCCGACAATCTCAAGGGCCGCTCGATCCGTGGGCGTGTCGATGGCACCAAATTCGTGCCCTTCTACGACCGTGCCGCGATCGAGCAGGGCAGTCTTGTCGGGAAGGGTCTCGAGATCGCCTGGGCGGCCGATCCGGTCGAATTGTTCTTCCTGCAGATCCAGGGTTCGGGGCGGCTGCGGCTTCCCGATGGCGGGATCATGCGCATCGGTTATGCCAGCCAGAACGGCCGCGACTATACCGGCATCGGCAAGCTGATGATCGATCGCGGCATCCTGCCCAAGGGGCAGGGGTCGATGCAGGGGATCATGGCTTATCTGCGCCAGAACCCCGAAGAGGGCCGCGCGATCATGCGCGAGAACAAGAGCTATGTGTTCTTCCGCGAACTGACCGGCGCGGGCCCGCTCGGCGCGATGGGCTATCCGGTGACCGGGCGTGGCAGCGTCGCCGCCGATCCCAAGTTCGTACCGATGGGTGCCCCCGTCTTCCTGTCGATGGATCGTCAGGACGCGACCGGAATCTGGGTCAACCAGGATACCGGCGGCGCGATCAAGGGCAGCAACCGCTTCGATACCTTCTGGGGTGCCGGCGACGATGCGCGGGCGATTGCGGGCGGCATGGCGGCGCGCGGCACCGCCTGGCTGCTGCTGCCCAAGGGGACGCTGGCACGCCACGGCGTGGATTGATCGATGAGACCGCCGCGAACGATGACGCCCGATGAACGGGCGCTCTGGGCGCGCGTGATCGCCACGGTGACGCCAATTGCGCGGGAACCGGTGCCCGCGAAGGTGCCGTCGCCCAAACCGCCCGTATCGCTTCCGCCAGAGGCTGCACCCGTTGCGCGTGTGAAGGGGCGGGTTCCGCCCGCACCGCTGCCTAAACCGCGGCCCGCACCGCCCGCCGCCGACACGCTCGACGCGAGCTGGGATCGGCGCCTCAGCCGTGGGCTGGTGGCACCCGAAAGTGCGATCGATCTCCACGGCCACACGCTCTCCAGCGCGCATGCGCGGCTCGATCGCGGGCTGGAGGCGGCGATCGCCCGAGGCGACCGGGTGCTGCTGCTGATCACGGGCAAGCCGCCGCGGCCCGAATCGGAGCGTCCGCACGCGCGCGGGGCGATCCGCGCGGCGGTGGGTGACTGGCTGGCGGCATCGCGGCATGGTGACCGAATCGCGGCGGTCCGGAACGCGCATCCGCGCCATGGCGGGCTAGGTGCGCTCTATATCGTTTTGAAAAGGCAACGATCGGCGCCGCCGCAAAATTCTTAACCCTTTTGGGTCAATATTCTCCCGTCGCCCGCAACCTGTTGGGCTTATGGGGGACCACGCAGTCGCGATGAACGGATTTTCGCTCAAGAGTCGTGCGATCGTGTTTGCGATCTGCGCCGGAGCGTTCGTGTTCATCCTCGCGCTTGCGGCCACCTCGCGTGGCCATTTCGACACCGAAAATGCCGGCCGCGCGCTGATCGCCGCGATCATTTGCGCCGCGATGTGCTGGGCCTATGCCGAGCGGACCATCGCCTCCACCGCGGCCGCGATCGATGCCGCGATCGCTCGCCTGTCGAGCGCCGCCAATGGCGATCTGGAAAGCGAAATCCCGGCCGAGGTGGGTGAGTTCGTACCCCCATTGGCCGACGCGATGGGCGGACTGTTCCGGCAACTCCATTCGAACCTGGAAAGCGTCCAGCGGCTCGCATTGTTCGATCCGGTGACCGCGCTGCCCAATCGGATCCATTTCCGCCGCAGCTGTGAGCGGACGCTGACCGAGCTTCCGCACGACGCGATGGCGGCGCTGTTCTTCATCGACCTCGACCGGTTCAAGGCGGTCAATGACACGCTCGGCCATGCGATGGGCGATCAGTTGCTGGGCATGGTTGCCAACCGCCTGCGCGCGGTCGCCGACCGCTTCATTGTCGAAGGCGATCTGCGCCAGCCGCTGATCGGGCGGCTATCGGGCGACGAGTTCACCATTTTCTTCCCGAGAATGGCCAATGCCCGTGACGCCGACCGGATCGGCAGGGGAATCCTGTTTGCCCTGTCAGAGCCGTTCGATCTGGCCGATCAGGAAGTGAGCATCGGTGCTTCGGTGGGTATCGCGATGCGGCCCGAGCATGGCACGACGCTGACCGATCTGATGCGCGCGGCCGATGCCGCCATGTATCACGCCAAGGGCAATGGCCGTGGTCGCGCCGAGCATTTCAGCGAAGGCCTTGCCGCCGAGATCGCGGAGCGCGCGCAGCTTGAGAGCGATCTGCGCGGCGCGGTCGAGCAGGACCAGTTCACGTTGGTCTATCAGCCCCAGATCAGCGCCGGCGATGGTCGGATCGTCGCTGCCGAGGCGCTGTTGCGCTGGCAGCATCCCGAGCATGGATTGCGCCTGCCCGGCACGTTCATTGGGCGCGCCGAGGAGACAGGCCTGATCGTCGAGATCGGCGAATGGGTGGTCGAGAATGTCGCCAACACTATCGCCCGCTGGGGCAAGATGGGCGTCGAGCAGCGCATGGCGGTCAATATCAGCCCGCGTCAGCTGGATCATGCCGCCTTCTTCCGCCGGTTGCGCGACGCGATGCAGGCCGCGGGCGCCCCAGCACGCTTGCTGGAGCTCGAAATCACCGAAACGCTGGCGATGCATTGCTCGGGTGAGGTGATCGATGCGATCGCCGCACTACGAGCTGACGGCGCCAGCATCGCGATCGACGATTTCGGGACGGGTTACTCGAACCTTGCCCGGCTGCGCGATCTCCCGCTCGATCGGGTGAAGCTCGACCGCAGCCTGGTCGAGCATGTCGCGACCAGCGCCGAGGCGCGGACCATTGCACAGGCCGTGATCGGCCTGATTCACGGCATCGGCTGCGAGGTCGTCGCCGAGGGCATCGAGACCCAGGCCCAGCTCGATGTGCTGCGGGTGATCGGCTGCGACGTACTGCAGGGCTTTGTCATCGCCCAGCCGATGGCTGAGGACGCCTTTATCGCCTGGGCTGGGCAGATCCCGCAGATCGAAGCACGGACTGCCTAAGCGTACACCCGCCGCAACAGGGTTTCGTAGATCGCGGTCAGTTTGTGGAGGTCGTCGAGCGCGACCGCCTCGTCCAGCTTGTGCATCGTGGCATTGAGCAGACCGAACTCCACCACCGGACAGATACGCGACAGGAAGCGCGCGTCGGAAGTGCCGCCGCTGGTCGACAGCTCGGGCCTGATGCCGGTTTCCGCCTCGATCGCGTCGCCGACCAGCGTTGAAAGCGCGCCAGGCTCGGTCAGGAACGCCTCGCCATAGACGCGGCCGCGCACGATGCCCGCTGGGGCATGGGTATGAACGATCCGCTCGATCCGTTCGATCAGATCCTGACCGCGATGCTGGTCGTTGAAGCGGATCGAGAGCCGTGCGCTCGCCTTGCCGGGAATGACGTTGGTCGCCGGGTTGCCGACCGTCAGATCAATCACCTCGATGTTCGACGGCTGGAACCAGTCGGTCCCTTCGTCGAGCACGATGGCGTCGACCTCCGCAAGCGCACGGATCAGACGCGGGATCGGATTGTCGGCGAGGTGTGGATAGGCGACATGGCCCTGCCGCCCCGGTACCTCGATATCGATCACCGTCGACCCACGCCGACCGATCTTGATCGTGTCCCCCAGCCGATGGGCGGACGTCGGTTCGCCGACCACGCAGAAATCGGGCGTCAGCCCCGCCGCCGCCATGCGCTCGATCAGCGCGACCGTGCCATAGGTTGCCGGACCTTCCTCGTCGCCCGTGATGATCAGGCTGAGCGTCCCGGTGGCGGGGCGGGCGGCGACCGCGGCGGCAAAGGCGGCGATCGATCCTTTCATGTCCACCGCGCCACGGCCGTAGAGCAGGTCACCACGCACCTCCGGCTCGAACGCGCCAGAGGTCCAGCCTTCGCCCGGCGGCACCACGTCGAGATGGCCGGCAAAGGCGAAATGCGGCCCCGGCCCGGATTTGCGGACGGCAAGGAGATTCTCGACCGGTCCGTCCGGCGCCTCGCCCGCCACGAAGCGATCGACGGTAAAGCCGAGCGGCAACAACGCCGCCTCGAGCACGTCGAAGACTGATCCAAGCGCGGGCGTGATGCTCGGCGCGGCGATCAAAGCCTTGGTGAGTTCGACGACGTCAGGCAAAATGGCCTCCAAATCTTGTGGAGGCTCCATTGCCCAAGCTCGACCTCGACACAATCCCACAGACCAATGCGACCGGTTATCCGCCCGAATATGCCGGGGAGGTTCGGGAGCGTTGGTACCGGCGCCTTGCGCCCGCTGCGGGTCTCACCGATTTCGGCGCCAGCCATGTCGTGCTCAAGCCCGGCGCCTGGTCCGCCCAGCGCCACTGGCATGAGGGCGAGGACGAGATGGTGGTGATGATCGCGGGTGAGGCGATGCTGGTGGACGACAGCGGCGAAACGTTGTTGCGCGCCGGCGACGTCGCGACCTTCGCCAAGAATGACGGCAACGGCCATGTGCTGCAGAACCGTAGCGATACAGATTGTGTCTATGTCGCGATCGGCAAGCCGTCGGTCACCGCCTGCCACTATCCCGATATCGACCTGCACCTGTTCCCCGGCGAGGGATTCAGGCGCAAGGATGGCAGCCGGTTCTAATCCGGGTCGGACCTGCCGCTGCCCCCTGCGGTGATTGCCAATCCGACGCCAGTCGCCAGGCCGATCGCGATACCCAGCGCGGTATTGTCAAACGCGGCACCAAGTGCCGCCCCGGCGGCGATGCTGAGCGCCATCATGCCGCCGGACTTGTAGTCGTTTCGACGGCTCCTCACGGAGCGAGTCCGTTCAAGCCGGCGTCTGCTCGAACTGCTCGATCACCCATTCCTCCTCCTGCGCCGCCGCGATCCAGTCCTGCATGAAGGGGTGGAGGAGTACCGCCTGCATATAGGCCGGGGCAAAGCGTGCGACGGGGAGGGAGTAGGTGACGAAGCGGGTGACCACCGGCGCGAACATCGCGTCCACGGCGCCGAACTCGCCGAACAGGAACTCGCCGTCGCCGCCAAAGCGCGCGCGGGCCTGTGCCCACAGTTCCATGATCCGATGAATGTCCTGCATGACATCGTCGTCGGGCGTCTTCGGCTCATAGACCTGGCGGATGTTCATGCTGTGCTTGCGGCGCAGCGCTGCGAAGCCCGAATGCATTTCCGCCGCCATCGATCGCGCCATCGCGCGCGCGGTGGGATCCGTCGGCCAGAATTTGTCGCCGCCCGATTTTTCGTTGAGATATTCGATGATGGCCAGGCTGTCCCACACCACGGCGTCGCCATCCCACAGGATCGGCACCTTGCCCGATGACGGCGCGAACTCGTCGCCCTCGCGGCGCTGATCCCAGTCCTGGTCATAGAGCGGGACCACCACTTCCTCGAACGGAAGGCCCGACAGTTTGCAGGCGAGCCAGCCGCGCATGGACCAGGAGGAATAGGCCTTGTTGCCGATGAAGAGCTTGAGCATGGCCCGGGGGATAGCGGCGGGGCGGGGCGGGGGCAACGCCGTTGGGTATGCACATGTGCCTTTCGACCAAATGCATCTGGGGTCGACAGGTTGCGTTGCGCGATCCGGTCGCATCCGAAACAACTTCGCCATGGACAAGATCGATCATCTCTCACGCCGAACGCTGCTCGCTCTCGCGGTTTCCGTCCCGGCCATCGCCAACGCCGCCACATCGCCCGCGCCGCATCGCCTGAATGTCGGCGACCGGCTGGCCCGGTTCGATTGGCTCAAGGCTGGGCGACGAACCTATCTGCGCTCGCAGAGCAAAAACGGTAGGCATGTCGCCACCGACATCTGGCAGCGTGAGGTGCGGTTCCAGCGCGTTGACGGGGTCGAGCGGTTGCGAATCGTTCAGCGCTGGGACGGGACCGGCAAGGATCCGTCGCTGGTCGAGCGTGATTCGCTATTCGAGCTCGGCAGTTTCCGCCCGCTGACCCATGTCCGCACCACGCGATCGGGCGGTAAGACGGTGGTGGAAGGGTTCGTGTTCGGATCGAAGGCGTTGACCGGGATGCGCGATCTTCCCGACAACAGCCAGGCCGCGGTCGATGTGCCCTTCCCGGAGCCGATGTACAATTTCGAGACCGATATGGAGATGCTGCAGACGCTTCCGCTCGCGCGCGACTATGCGGTGTCGATCCCCTTCTTCCATCCGGTTGGCGGCGCTCCAGCACGCTATTTGTGGCGGGTGGCGGCGGAGGAGGCGCTGCCGGGTCCGGACGGGCGCGGGATCGACTGCTGGGTGGTGGAGACCGATTATAACCGCCCGCAATCGCCGCCGGCGCGCTTCTGGCTCGCCAAGCGGACGCAGCAACTGGTCCGCCAGGAATCGCGGGCGCCTGATGGGGTTATCCATCTGAAGACGCTCTTGTTCTGACGCTTTCGGGCGCTTGCGGGCGTAACGATTTGGCGGCACCTATACGTCTGATTTCGGGCGTTTGGGGGTAGGGATGTCGGGTATGTTGTGGGCGGGGGCGTCTGCGCTCGCATTGGTGGTGGGCGTGGGCTCGAATGCCGTGGCGCAGACGGCGCCACCAACCACGCCGGCGGCAGCGCCCGTGCCGGTCGTACGCGCAGCTGCACCGCGCGCGCCGTTGCCGGTTGAAGCCTTTGCTGAGCTTCCGGATCTCGATGAGCCCGTCATGTCGCCGGACGGCAAACAGATTGCGGCGAAGGTGGCAATCCAGGGCAAGCAGTATTTCGCGATCATGAGGATTGATCGCGCGGGGTCCCCTAGACTGCTCAACCCCGGCAAGGCCGACCTGAACTGGTGGCGCTGGGTCAATGACGAGTGGGTCGTTGTCGGAACCGGGCAGGAAGTGCCGGTGGAGGGCGACAGCTGGTATGTCCGGCGCGCGATCGGCTTTCATATTCCCACCGGCAAGATGGTCCAGCTTGCGCCGCGCAACGTCGCGCAGATTGGCGACGACGTGATCTGGGTGGCGCGCGACGGATCGGCGCGGGTGATGCTGTCGTACCAGACCTCGATCTATACGAACGAAGCCGGCTTCTGGCCGCAAGTGGACGAGATCGATCTGGTGACCGGCAAGCGTCGAACGGTCGTCGCGAGCAAGGCGGGCGTACTCGACTGGTACGCCGACGCCGCTGGCGTGGTGCGGATGGGCATCGGAATGAGCGAGGATGGGCGCTCACGGCGTTTGCTCTATCGCGACCGGCAGAACGCGCTGTTCCGGACAATCGACCGGGCCAAGAAGCATAGCGACCGCTTGACGGTGCCTGCGCTGTTCCTGGAGGACACAACCAAGGCGCTGGTGATCGACGATGACGAAGGGGGCTATTCGGCACTCTACGAGCTCGACCTGACCACGCTTGAGCGCGGCAAGCAATTGTTCGCGAGCAAGGGCTACGACATTGGCGGCATCGTCCGGGATTCCACCGGATTCGGCTACCTTGGCGTTCGCGTGGAAGAGGAACGTCCTCTGATTCGTTGGACCGATGCAGAGATGACCGCGATGCAGACGACCGCATCCGGACGGATAAAGGGTACGCAGGCGAACATCGCTTCATTCAGTCGAGACCGTTCACGGGCATTGCTTGCCGTCGGTGGCGCGGAAGCACCCGGGGGCTTCTTCGTCTTTGATCGGCCCACCGACGCGATCGAACTGCTCAGCTACAACAACAGCACGATCAAGATGCGCCGTATGCATCCCGTACGGACGATCCGGTACAAGGCACGCGACGGGCTTGAGATCGCGGCGGTCCTGACCGTGCCCACCGCGCGTCAGGGCAAGTTGCCGCTGATCGTGATGCCGCATGGCGGCCCGTTCGCGCGCGACAGCGAGAGTTGGGACTGGTGGCCTCAATTCCTGGCCGATCGCGGCTATGTTGTGATCCAGCCCAATTACCGCGGCTCGTCGGGCTATGGCACCGAATTCGCCAGGAAGGGGCAGGGGCAATGGGGACTCGCCATGCAGGACGATCTCGACGATGCGATCAAGGCGGTGGCGGACCTTGGCATCGCCGATCCGGCGCGTGTCTGCATGGTCGGCGCCTCCTATGGGGGCTATGCGGCGATGCGTGCCGCGCAGCGTGACGGTAGCAAATATCGCTGCGCCGTTTCCTATGCCGGCGTCTCCGACCTCAACCGGATGCTCAAGCACACGGCGGGCTTTCTGGGTGGCGGCGCACGGACCGACTGGCTGCGCCAGCAGGCGCCCGACCTCAAGGGCGTGTCGCCGCTCAATTTCCCCGAACAATTCTCGATCCCGATCCTGCTCGTGCATGGTGACGAGGATCGCGTCGTTCCGCCGGTCCATTCGAAGGTGATGGCGCAGAAGCTGAAGGCGGCGGGGAAGGATGTGACCTATATCGTCCAGCCCGAGGCCGATCATCATTTCAGCCGGACCGAGGACCGGCTGGAGTTCCTGAAGGCGCTCGAGGCGTTCCTGGCCAAGCACAACCCGGCTTGATTGGACGGAACAAGAAAGCGCCCTGGCGGAAGGCCAGGGCGCTTTCGGTGTCAGTTCTCCTGAGCGATCAGTTCGACGTGGTCGTCGTGGCTGCGGGCGCGACTTCGGTGGTTGGCGCAGCGGCCGGTGCGACCGGAGCTGCCACGGCGGGCACCAGAAGGGGGATCGCGGCGGTCGTGTACACCTTGTGCTCGCGGCCCTGCTCAATGACCGCGCTGCGGCCGGTGACGAGGAGGCCGCCGATCAGGCCGGCCCCGACCACCGCGCCCACGGTCGCGCCGGTGTTGCCGTTGCCGTCCTCGCGGAACTGGCCTGAGACCGGCACGCGCTGGCCCTCCAGGTCCAGGCTGTGGAACTCGTACCGCATCTTGGCGCTCTTGCCGAACGACCCCTTGCCGGTGCGCCACGTGACCACCCCGTTGGCGGGCGTTCCGCGGCGGATCACCACCATGTTGCCCACCATCACGTCCTGAGCCACCGACGCCACGAAGACATCGCCTTCTCGCGCCTTCTTGGAGCTGAGTTCGGTGTTCATCTTGAGGACGATTTCCGTGTTGGGCGGCAGGAGCGTTCCGGCGGAGACCGTCGGTGTGGCATTGGCGATGCCGACCGGCCAGGTGAGCGCAACGGGTTTCAGCCCTTCCTTCGGCGCCGAGATGCTCGCGATCGACGCGGCGACCTTCTCCTCGTCGTCGGGTTTCTCTTCCTTCTTCTGCTTCTCGGCTTCGGTCCCGGCCTTCTTGTCCTTCGCCATGGCCGGTGCCGCGGTAATAGCGAACGCAGCCGCGGTCGCGGCCCAAAACAGCTTTTTCATGATACCCCCTCCGACTCGCCTCCCCCCGGAGGCGGTGCTGGGAATATTGTCAGACAAGCGAAGACCGGCAACAGATTTCTAAAGAAGAAGGGGCGCGATCGGCAGGCACTCGTTCCGATGGTAAAGTCCCGGTGCCGGTTAAGTGGCGATCATCCTCATCCGGTATATGGCAGCGCCGCTTGCCCGACGATGATGTAAGGGCAATCCGGCTTGATCGCGACGACAAGATTGCCGCCGATTGCCGGATCCATCACCATGATCATGTTCGTCTGAGTATCATAGCCGTAGCAGATCACGACATGCCACCACAGCGGATCGTCTGGATGATAGCCAGGCTGCCCGGGCTTCGGGTTCCAGCCCGTGTCATGGAACATGATCAGCACATATCTGAAACTGTCGATGTAGCTCTTGATGATCTCCATCGTCAGCACCTTGAGCGGCGGCAGACTCGGCTCTTCCAGGATCGAGAACACACTGCACACCTTTTTCCACAGGTCGAGTGCGTGGGGGCCGGTCAACATATGGCTGCCCGCTTCGACATAGGTGACGCCGTCGGCGGCGCCCTGATCGATCATGCGCTGGATCACGGCGTCGGTGGTCAGATAGTCCTGCTTATAGGCCTTGGCCTCGGGTGGCATGTTGCCGACCGACAGCGTGTTCAGAAACGAACCCATCGCCGTTGCCCAGCATGTCATGCGGTTCGGTTGCTTCACGCGAAACGGGAGCGGCCGCAGGAATTTGCGCGTTCCCGTCGGCCGCCGGCGTTTCAGGACGTGAGTGACTCCATCACCCACCAGGATGAACTTCTCGTCGGCGCCATGGGGTTCGATCGATACGTCCTGCGGCTGCGTGCCGGCGGCGAGCAACTGCACGATGAGCGGCTGCAGCAACGGTCCGGCGTCGAATATGCCACCGATATCCGCCTTGGTATGATCGATGCCGATATTGGCGGCGACCGCCTGGTACTGGACCCGGTCGTCCTCCATCCGCGCCTCGATCCGAAGCTCGCCCGTTGCGGTCAGTCCTACGGTGGCCTGAAGCCCCATCAGGTCGAATGCGATTTCGGGCGCAGCTATCGTGAAACGGCCGTCGACCTCCATTTCGACCGCGATCGGTGCGGTCGGCTTTCCGGGCAAGGCGTCGGATTGTGCCAGCGTGTCGTCGATATCCAGCGACCAGCTGCCCGCCAGATAGACGGTCAGCGCATCCGCGGCGTGCCGATTGGCTTGCTCGAGGGCAGCGGCGAGATCGTCGGGCTCGACGGTCCCGGTCGAGCCGTGAATATGATAGGCGTCGTCGTAGAGACCGTCGATCAGGATCGGGCGGCCATCTTCGGTCCGCCGGTTCATGCCGCCCATATCCGCTCCTCACCGCCGGAGTGCGGGAGAAGCATAGGGTCAATCCGGTATCTGTCCAAACGGACTCTTAGACGCTCACGGCCTCCAGCACGGCGGCGCGCAGTTCGGCGATGCCGTCGGCCTTCTCGCTCGATGTCGAGAGGATGTCGGGGTGCGCGGCGGGGCGCTTGCGCGCCTCGGCGATGGTGCGCTCGGTCACATCCGCCAGCTCGGCTGGCTTGATCTTGTCCGCCTTGGTCAGGACGATGCGATAGCTCACCGCCGCCGCGTCGAGCATGTCGAGGATGTCGCGGTCGACCTCCTTGATGCCGTGGCGGCTGTCGATCAGCACCAGCACCCGCTTGAGCACGTCGCGCCCGCGCAGATAGTCGTTCACCAGGAAGCGCCACTTCTTGACGATATCCTTCGGCGCCTTGGCGAAGCCATAGCCGGGCATGTCGACCAGCCGGAACTTCAACGGATCGCCGATGTCGAAGAAGTTGAGTTCCTGCGTCCGCCCCGGCGTGTTCGACGTGCGAGCCAGGCCGTTGCGGCCGGTCAGCGCATTGAGGAGCGACGATTTGCCGACGTTGGACCGGCCCGCGAACGCCACTTCCGGTACCGTGGGATCGGGCAGGAAATGGAGCGCGGGTGCGGATTTGAGAAAGGCGACGGGGCCGGCGAAGGTCTTTCGCGCGGCCTCGATCGCTTCGGGTTCGAACTGCGTCACTTCTTCCCCGACTTCCCATTGCCACCCGCCGGTGCCGCGGCGATCGGCTCCTTGAGCGCGGGGTGGCGCATGTAGAGCAGCTTCTGCTGCGCGATGGTGAGCAGGTTCGAAGTGATCCAGTAGAGCTGGAGACCCGCCGCGAACGGCGCCATCACGAACATCAGCACCCAGGGCATGATCGCGAAGACCTGCTTCTGCATGTCGTCCATCGGTGCCGGGTTCAGCTTGAACTGCGCCCACATCGACAGGCCGAGCAGGATCGGCAGCAAGCCGATCGCCAGGAACCCCGGCGGGTTGAAGTCAAGCAGGCCGAACAGGTTCAGGACGTGCAGCGGATCCGGCGCCGAAAGGTCCTTGATCCACCCGACGAACGGCTGGTGACGCATCTCGATCGAGAGCATCAACACCTTGTACAGCGCGTAGAGGATCGGAATCTGGAGCAGGGTGGGGAGGCAGCCCGCGAGCGGATTGACCTTCTCCTCCTTGTACAGCTTCATGATCTCCTGCTGCTGGCGCGGCTTGTCGTCCTTGTAGCGCTCCTGGATCGCCTTCATCTTCGGCTGCACCGCGCGCATCGACGCCATCGACGCGAACTGCTTCTGCGCGATCGGGAACAGCAGCAGGCGAACGGTCAGCGTCAGCGCGATGATCGCGACGCCGAAATTGCCGATCATCCGGAACAGCCAATTCAGGTAGTGGAAGATCGGCTTTTCGAAGATTTCGAACCAGCCCCAGTCGATCGCCTTGCCGAACTGGTGGATGCCGCCCTGTTCCTCATAGTGATCGAGCAGGTTGATGTCCTTGGCGCCCGCGAAGAAGCGCGACGTCTGCGTGACCATCTGGCCCGGGCCGACCACGCGAGCGGTGGTCGGTTCGAACTGTGCCTGCGACGCGAGGCCGCCGGTCGGGCGGAACTTCAGCGCGACGTTCATGCCCTGGTCGGGGATCAATGCCGTCAGCCAATAGATATCGGTATAACCGACCCAGCCGCCGGTGGAGTCGAAGCTCTTGGCGCCCTCGTCCTTCACCGTGCTATAGTTGACGCTATAGTCCACGGTGCGGTTGTACGAGGCGACCGGACCGGCATGGATCGTCCAGGTGTCGTGATCCTTGCCCGGGCCGTAGCGCGACAGATAGCCATGACCGGCGACGCTGATCGGCTTTTCGCCCAGGTTCGCGACGCGCTGGCGGACGGTGAACATATAGCCTTCATCCACCGAGATCTCGATGATGAAGCGCTGCGCGCCGTTGCCCGTGGTGAGCTTGACCGGAGTGGTCGGGGTCAGCTTGTTGCCGCTCGCGGTCCACACCGCGTCAGGCGCGGGCGCGTTAAGGCCGCTGCCCGACCAGCCGAAGCCCGCGAAATAGGCGTCCTGCGTTCCCGAGGGGGACAGGAGGCGGATCGGCGGGCTGTCCGGCTTGATCGTTTCCTTGTGCTTGACCAGCACCAGATCGTCGATGCGCGCGCCCTTGAGGTTGATCGAGCCGCGCACGGTGGGGGTCTCGATTGCGATACGCGGGGTTTCGGCGAGGACGATCTTGCGGTCGCGGGTCACGGTGACGCCGTCCGTTGCAGGGAGCGCGCCCGGATTGGCGACGGCCTCGCTCTTGCCGTCCTTGACCTGCGTCACCGGCGGCTTGGGCGTCGGAAACAGGCGTTCGGCGACCATCGGCCACCCGAACAGCAGCAGCGCTGCGAGCACGGCGAAGATCAGGAAATTCTTCTGGTCGTCTTTCACGTCAGTCCCCGGTTCAGGAAATCAGGGCACGGGATCATAGCCGTGCCCACCCCACGGATGGCAGCGAAGGATGCGCCGGAGCGCAAGCCATCCGCCTTTGAGCGCGCCATAGCGGGAGAGTGCCTCGATTGCATAGGCCGAACAGCTGGGCGCATAGCGGCAGCTGGGAGGAAGGATGCGCGACGGGCCGATCTGCCAGCCACGCGTGATCAGGATCAGGGCACGGGCGATCATCTGCGGATCTTGCCCAACGCCTTGGTCAGGTCAGCCCTGAGCGCCGCGTAATCGCGTTCGATGCCCGAATTGCGGCCGATCAACACATGGTCCGCGCCGGCAATGCCCTCGGCAGGCAGGATCGCGCGCGCGAGTTCTCGGAAGCGGCGCTTCATGCGATTGCGCACGACTGCGTTGCCGACTTTCTTGGATACGGTGATGCCGATTCGCATCGTCGAATCATCATCATCGCCGCGAACGCGGACTAGCAACACGAACCCTGGCATGGGCACGCGCTTGCCTGCGTTGGCGGCGAGATAATCCTTGCGCAGCGTGAGCCGCGCGAGAGAGGCGCCTTCCATGGCCGCCAGCGAAGCTGGCGGTGGGGTCAGGCGCTCAGCTTGTTGCGGCCGCGGGCGCGGCGGGCGCGAATCACATTGCGGCCGCCGGGGGTCGCCATGCGCGCGCGGAAGCCGTGCCGGCGCGCTCGCACCAGGTTGCTCGGCTGAAAAGTCCGCTTCATCGCTCATTCCCTGAATTCTAGAAACTAAAAGGGCCGCCACAGGGGCGACCGCGTGTGCAGGGCCGTTAGCCAAAGGGCAGGGCAAAGTCAATTCGTTGCGATCGATTTGGGGCGTTCGCGGCGACGTTTCGCGCTGGCGCGGATCAGGATGCGATCGATGAAGGCGCCCACGCGCGGCCAGCGCGCCTTCAGAATGACGAAGCGTCGCCGCGCCCAGCGCGAATTGCGCAGGATCAGGATCAGGCCCAACGCGGCGACGACCGTGCCGGCCGGTCCAGGCAGGGGGGAAATCAGCGGCGCGACCACCAGAAACAGCAGGATGCCGGTTACGAGCAGGGTGATTCGCAGGATCGGATGCGGTTTACGTCGCATGGACCTGACGTGGGGAGTGGGTGTTGGCCCTGCAAGCCGCGGGTGCGATCAGCCGTTCCCTGCCGCGTAAAAGCCGTTACAAGCAGTGAACAAATGGGGGGCATATGGTCGCGAGCGTCGCTACGGTTGCGTATCTGGGGCTGGAGGCTCGCGCCGTGGAGGTGCAGTGCAACCTCGTCCCCGGCCTGCCCAATTTCGTCGTGGTCGGTCTGCCGGACAAGGCGGTGGCGGAGAGCCGTGAGCGGGTGCGCGCGGCGATGGCGGCGATCGGTTTGGCGCTGCCACCCAAGCGGGTGATCCTCAATCTCTCGCCCGCCGATTTACCCAAGGAGGGGTCGCATTTCGATCTGCCGATCGCGCTGGCATTGCTGGGCGCGATGGGCGTGGTCGATGCCGAATCGTTGAGCGAGCATGTCTTTGTCGGCGAGTTGGGACTCGATGGCCGCATCGCGTCGTCGCCCGGGGTGCTGCTCGCCGCGCTTCATGCGGCGGAAATGGGGAAGGGGCTGGTCTGTCCCGTCGCGCAAGGCGCGGAGGCCGCCTGGGCGGGGACGACGGGGGTGATCGCCGCGCCGGACCTGATCGGCCTGATCAATCATTTCAAGGGCCAGCAACTGCTCGGCGCGCCGCGGCCGGGCGAGGCGGACGAGGTGTTGCACGGCCCCGATCTCAGGCAGGTGAAGGGGCAGGAGATCGCCAAGCGCGCGCTGGAGATCGCGGCGGCGGGTGGGCATAACCTCTTGATGGTCGGTCCGCCCGGGGCGGGCAAATCGCTGATGGCGAGCTGTCTGCCCGGCATCCTTCCTCCGCTCGATGCGACCGAGGCGCTCGGCATTATGTAGCAAATGCACCAATGCGTAGATGGTTGTCTGCGCTGGTGATGGCGGGTGTCATCGTATACGCCGCCTTTTCAGGCAGTGCAGGCCCCGGCCAGGGGCCTACCGTTTCGCCAGATCGAAACCCCCGCATCTTCAAGGACAGTGCCAATGCGGGGATCATTATTCATCTCCACAATGGCGGGCGTTTTGAACGTGTATTGCTTAACGAAGGCGGTACCGAACGTCGTGCGGTACGTAAGCCCGATCACTACGCTGATCCTTGTAATTTCATCGGCTTTGTATGCGGCGCGGATGGCGGCGGCGGTGTCAGGCGTCATCATCTGCTCAAACCAGCATTCAATGGCGGGATGCGGCGACATTTCGGCGCTCCTGTAGCGATCTGGAGCAATGCAAACGACAGGGCCCGCTTCCCGCATGAACACAGTCATCGTTCCCGTGACCGCAATATCGTAAGCGGCGGTGGGTCCGGAGTTGGAAAGGTAGAAATAAAGCCGGTTCATGTAGGTCGAGGCGGGATCGAAGGCCTCATCGTCGAACCAGTGCTTCAGCCCCTCGTTCCTAAGCCTTTCAACGATCACGTTGGCTTCGGTGCCCGCGCGGCTGACATTGGCACCGGTCTCGGTGTGATTAGCGGCGTCCCTAGCAAACTTGGCGGCAGCAATAGCTGCGCCCATCGTTATTGTGCCGAGAACCAGACCGATCCAACCAATATGATTTGTTGTTTCGGCAGCGTCAGCAGCCTGCGCAGCAGCGTTCGCAGCCTTCCACTGGGCGCAAAGATCGGACTCACGATCTTCGGCGTCATCGGTGCAGTCGGCTGTTTCGCGCTTGGATTCGTTCGCCTTCTCCAGCGCCCCAGCTATCCGCTCAAGGGAGTTGCCTATTTGTTGTTCGGCTTTGCGGCTTTCGGGGCTGCTACGTTGCCCGCTTGGTGAAGCGCCGCAGAGGATCAGCCATCCGACAGTCGCAAGGAAGATGCCCCGATTGCTTCCAGACATTGCAGTAGAAACACCGCTGTAAATTTACCCCGGCTGATCTTGTTCCTGACATTCGGCTCAGAGTCCATCACGCCGATTTCAGCGAGCTTTCCGACTAGTTGTGCATAGGTGATGCCCCTGCGTGTCAGTTCGGCTTTCAGGAGCCGCTTGACGCGATCCTCCCACTCTTTCTCCTGAACCGGCATACAAGCTCCATATGATGCGAAATGTCATCATATGCGATGCAAAGGCCATTGACAACAGTGTGTCATGCCATCATATACAGTGCATAAGCACTGGAAATGATGGCAATGCAGCACTTCCTCCTCTCCGCCGCCGCCCGCACCCTGAGCCTCAAGGCTGTGTTCCGCATGGGCGAGGACAAGGCGTACGAGACGTTCTGCGAACTGCGTTGGCCGGAGAATGACGGCGAGGCGATTTGCCCGCGTTGCGGCTGCACCGAGACCTACAACATCACGTCGCGCCGTCGCTTCAAGTGCGTTGCTTGCCATCACCAGTTCAGCGTCACCAGCGGCACGATCTTCGCCAGCCGCAAGCTGTCATTCACCGATCTGCTTGCCGCCATCGTGATCTTCGTCAACGGAGCTAAGGGTGTGTCGGCGCTCCAAGTCAGCCGCGATCTGGACGTGCAGTACAAGACTGCCTTCGTCCTGGCGCACAAGCTGCGCGAAGCCATGAGCCTTGAGCAGCAGAACCGCCGCCTTGATGGCGTGGTCGAGATCGATGGCGCGTATTTCGGCGGTTACGTGAAGCCGGAGAACGAAAAGGCTGACCGCAAGGACCGCCGCCTACTGGTCAACCGGTCGGGCAAGCGCCAGTGCGTGGTCATCATGCGCGAGCAGGACGGGAAGTCACTTCCGTTCGTCGTGAAGAATGAAGGCGATGCGGTTCCCTTCGTCCGCGATCATGTCGAAACCCTCGCCACGATCCACGCCGACGAAGGCACCGGTTGGGATGCCCTTCACGCCGGTTGGGAGACGAAGCGCGTCAATCACTCGGTCCAGTTCATGGACAAGGGCGTCTGCACCAACATGGCCGAGAGCTATTTCAGTCGCCTGCGCCGCATGGAAGTCGGCACTCACCACCATATCGCGGGTCCGTACCTGCACGCCTACGCGCAGGAAGCTAGCTGGCGAGAAGATAACCGCCGCGTGTCGAACGGCTCGCAAGCAACGCTGGTGACGGAAAGCGCGCTGGCTTCGCCGGTGTCGCGCAAGTGGGCTGGGTACTGGCAGCGCTCCGCTTAACGCAAGGACGCACCGCTTCGCCGCTGAAACGAAACGATCGATTCGCGCAAATAACGAATTTCAATTAACTATGGCGCTTCCGAAGGCGTCCGACCGGGAATCCCGATCAGACGCCCCGGAACAGCTCAGCTGAGCCGCCTCTTGTGCAACCCTGTGCTACGGCACAGGTAAGAAAGCGTCCAGCCGAGTTGAGCATCACCTCAACTACCTGAAAAGGCTGGATAATATGGCAAATTTAGTACCACAGAGCATCACCCAAAAGCAGTACAAACTCGACCTTGAAATTGAGGTCGAACGCGAGGTTGATGGCATTGGGATGGGCGTCCTTTCGGATGGCTCGCCTTTCCTAAACATTCGCGGTCTCGCCAGCATGTGCGGCGTGGATAGCTCGATGATCACCCGCATTACCGGCGATTGGATTTCCACCCCGCTCAAGCCGCGCGAGCAGAAAATTCGGGAACTTGTCCGCGCTCAAGGAGCGGATGATTCGGTGGCATTCATTGCCATCGAAAAGAACGGGACAATTAACCACATCATCCCGTCAGCCGTGTGCATGGCGGTGCTGGAATACTACGCGTTTGAAGCAAAAACCTCCAGCGATAAGGCCGCGCAGAGCTATCGCATTCTGGCGCGCAAGGGCTTTCAGCAGTTCATCTATGCGCAGGTGGGGTATAATCCGTCTGGCGCCCCAAGCGTAGCGTGGCAGCAGTTTCACGACCGTGTTTCGCTGGTGTATCACACAGTTCCAGACGGATATTTCAGCATCTTCAAGGAAGTCGCCGATATCATCGTCACGATGATCCGGTCGGGCGCGAAGATCGGAAAAGACTTCATCCCCGATATCAGCGTTGGTATGGCGTGGGCCAAGTACTGGAAGGCCGAAAACCTTGAAGTGATTTACGGCGAGCGGCGACGGTACGAGCACAATTACCCTGACTATTTCCCGCAAGCCTTGTCCAATCCTCAGCCGGCTTATTGCTACCCGGACGACGCGTTGGGCGAGTTCCGCAAGTGGGTCCGGGACTTCTATTTGGATCAGCAAATGCCGAAGTACCTTGAGAGCAAGGTGCGGGAGGGCAAGCTTCCAGCTCCGTCCGCGACGGCGGCTATCGCGGCGTTCAAGCCCAAGCTGATCAAGTAAAGGTACGGGCGGCGAGTGCGACGCCGCCCTACCGCACAATCTCCCATTGCAGCCAAAGCCCGGTTTCCTCGACCGACCGAACTAAGCCGCTCTCGCGCTTGTCGCGCAGCACATGGCCAACACGGCGGGTCATGATGTTGAGGATGCCGTTATCGCTCTCCAAGCCTCGCTGGGCAACGATCTGGGCCGCGATCTCTCGCGTGGACTGCGGCCCCCTGGCAACGCGTAGAATCGACAGGACAGCGCGGCTCATTTCACCCCGCTTGCTCCAGGACTTGGGCGGAGTGAACACCTTGGGAAGCACGCTCTCTGCCACGAAGTCCGGGGCGAAGAGCCGTAGCGTTCCGTCCAGATGCTCAAGGTCCGCTGACAGCTTGGCTAGGTCCGCGTGGCACCGGGCAATCTCGCCGGTTATCTCTGCGCGCTTACGTTTTAGCGCTTCTAGGGCAATGTCCGTCATATGCGGATGATACGCATCGCAGGCGATTACATCTATCTAGCCTTTGGTGCATTTGCTACATAATGCCGGAGGCGCTGGAGGTGTCGATGGTCGCCAGTGTCGCGGGGACGCTACAGGGCGGCAAGCTCACCCGCACTCGGCCATTCCGTTCGCCACATCATTCGGCGTCGATGGCCGCGCTCACCGGTGGCGGTCTCAAGGTCAAGCCGGGTGAGGTGAGCATGGCGCATCTCGGCGTGCTGTTCCTCGATGAGTTGCCCGAATTCCAGCGCGCGGTGCTCGATTCGCTGCGTCAGCCGCTGGAAAGCGGTACGGTCAGCGTCGCCCGCGCCAACGCGCACGTCACCTTCCCGGCGCGCGTTCAGCTGGTCGCGGCGATGAATCCATGCCGCTGCGGCCACCTCGGCGACCCCGCACTCGCCTGTGCCCGTGCCCCCAGATGCGCCGCCGACTACCAGGCCAAGGTATCCGGTCCACTACTCGACCGCATCGATCTGCATGTCGAGGTTCAGCCGGTCACCGCGGCCGATCTGGTGCTCCCACCGCCCGCCGAAGGATCAGCCGAGGTCGCGGCGCGGGTCGCGGCGGCGCGCAGGGTTCAGGCGGTGCGCTACAAGGGCTCGGCTACCCGCACCAACGCGGAAGCGGACGGCCCGGTGCTCGATGCCGCCGCGACGCCGGACGAGCCGGGTCGCAAGCTGCTGGCACAGGCGGCGGAGACGATGCGCATGTCCGCGCGCGGCTATACCCGCGTGCTGCGCGTCGCGCGCACGATCGCCGATCTCGCTCAAAGCGATGCGGTCGGACGAATCCATATCGCCGAGGCGCTGAGCTACCGTCGCCAGGCACCGCGCAGCTAGGCCTTGGGGTCAGGCCGCCGCTGGCCGCGCCTTGCGCATCGGCTTGGGCCGCTTGAACCAGAAGGTCCACACCGCCAGCGTGCCGAGCATCGCAAGGACAAGACCCGTCGCCGCGATCACCAGCTTCCACAGGAAGCCGCCGACCTTGGCGGCGTGGAGCGGGTAAATGGCGTTATAGGCGCGGACGCCTTTGGGCATCGCCTGGATGTTGCGGGTGTCGACCAGCTGGCCGTTCTCCGGCCGGAACCACAACAGAGTGCGGCCATTGGGCAGCCATTCGGGTTGCTGGCGCAGGCGCATCAGGATCAGCCCGCCGGGCTTGCGCGGGAAGGATACCAAGCGGACCTCGGCATCCGGATATTGCGCGCGGGCCGCCGCGAACACCGCCGCCCAGTCGAGCTTCGCGGCGAGCGGGCCGCCCTCGACCTTGGGTGCTTCGAAGGGTGCGCTCAGGCCCGTCGCGGGCGCGAACAGCGCCTCGCTGATCGGGCGGAACACCATCAGCGATCCCGTGGCGAGCGCCAGGAACAGCAACGGCGCGAAGACCACGCCGATGTCGCGATGGTGGGTGACGATCGCCGGCCGGCTCATCCGCTTCGGGATCAGGCGGAACTTGAACGTCTTGCGCAGACGCCACCACAGGATTGCGCCGGTGATGACGAACAGCAGGCCGATCAGCGCCGCGATCCCCGCCACCGTCTCGCCCGTGTCGCCGAAGAAGAGATGATGGTGGAAATCGAACAGCCAAAGTTCGACCCGGTCCCATTTGCTGCCCCATTCGGTGACGATCTGGCCCGACTGGTCGGCATAGGCGCCTGCGCCCTCACCCCGCGACAGGCGGGTGAGGCCGAAATCCTGTGACGCGAACAGAATCGACTGCGGTGGCCCGCCGGGCGCGGCCATCGCGGTATCGACCTGCGCCGCGAGCGACGCGATATCCTGACGCTGCGCATCGCCCGCACCCGGCAGATAGGCGAGCCACCAGCTCTTGAAGACAAGGATCGCCCCGGTCAGGCCGAGCAGCCCCAGCACCAGCCCGATGATCCCACCCGTCCAGCGGTGGAGAAGGTCGATCCACTTCATCGCCGCTGTCCTTAGAACCGGAAGTCCCAGCCGAGCGTGAAGGTCCGTCCGCGACCCGCGAAGAACGCGAGGTTGTCGGTCGGCAGCCGGGTGTCGCTCGAATAGTCGATATATTGCGTGTTGAGCAGGTTCTGCACGCTCAGGCTCAGTGCGCCGATGCCGGTGTCGTAACGGACATTGGCGTCGGTGACGTTGTAGCCGCTGAAATTGTTGCGCTGGTCGGGCTGGATCTTGCCCGCGTCGGCATGGAAGCTGCGTGCCAGGTAAAATTGCGACTGGACGCGTGCCGAGAACGGTCCCTTGGCATAGCTTGCCGACAGGTTGAGACGGTCGGGTGAGATGTTCACGCCGTCGAGATCGGTATCGACCTTGCCGTCGGGGTTGGTGTCGGCATCATATCGGCCGAGCAGATGCGCATAGCCAATGCCGAGCTTCAGCCCGTCGATCGGCATCTTGATACCTAGATTGACCTCAAGACCCTGGATCTCGACGCGCAAGCGCTGAACGTCGAAGATGCGGTCGGGGCGGGCGATCAACAACTGACCCTTGTCGCTCGACGACCAGAAATAGGTGGCGCTGGCGTCGAGCGGTCCGCGCTTCACCTCGACCCCGATCTCGCGGTTGTTGGTGACGATCGGCGAGATGTCGACATAGCTGTCGATATCGATTCCCGTGCGGTTCACGGCGCGGGTGATGCGACCGATATCGGGAACGGTAAAGCCCTCGGCATAGCTGGCATAGGCGCGGATGCCGGCGACCGGCTCGAAGATCACGCCGCCGTTGAATAGCACGTCCTGGAACTTCGGGCTGCCGCCGGAGACCGCGACGCCGCCGTAGCTCGCCAGGCCGCAGGGCGTGACCGGTGCCGCAGGCGGGGTGGTGCAGGCGACGAAGGTGGTCGAGGCGAGCGTGTGATAGTCGTCGATCGTGATCTTGACGTTCTCCCACCGCGCGCCGCCAGCGAGACGCAGCACGCCGTCGAACAGCTTGAGGTTCGCCTGGCCGAACGGCGCAAGGCTCTGGAAGTCGCTCGGCGGCACCCAGGTGCGCCCTGTGGCGATCAGGCGTTGCTCGGTCCGGTCCCACAGCGCATCGAAGCCCAGCGTCAGCGTCAGGTCCTCGAACCCGGGCAGGCCGCGCTCGTAGCTCAGCTTGCCGCCGATCTTGCGGCTGCGGTTCTCGGACTGGTCGAACAGGTCGTTGACCGGTGCGATCTTCGGGTCCTGGAAGGTCGCGGTGTAGCGGCCAAGCGCATCGCGTACCTCGCCACCGAACGTGTCGTGGCTGCGGTTGAAGAAGATCTGGCTGACGAAGTTGCCGCCCCACAGGTCGCGATCGGTGAGCGACAGCGCGAGGCTCTCGACGCGGTTCGCGGCGGGAATGCCGGGCGGCGTGCCCTTGATCGAGGTCGTCGGGATGCCAAGCGTGCGGTTGCCTGGCGTCGCGACATAGTCGCCATCGCCGTCCAGTTCGAAGCGGCTGGCGATCAGGTCGAGCCGCGCGCTCGACGACAGCTCATAGCCGAAGCGCGCGAACAGCGATGTCGCGCGCGAATCCTGCGTCTCGCCCTGGGTCAGGTTAAGGCCGATGCGGCGTCCGTCGGCGTCGTAGAAGGCGCCGCGCTTCTCATAGGCGGCGCCCACCGTCGCGTCGAAACGGCCGGCCTTGTACTGGATCAGTCCCGCGGCCTTGTAGCCGATGCCGTCGCTCTTGAAGTCGCCATCGGCGGTGCCCTGAAGCAGCACGCGGCCTGACAGCCCGTCGCTTTTCGGCGCGCCCACGGTCACCTGATTGACGATGCCGCCGGTGCCGCCGATTCCCTGCAGCGCGTTCGAGCCATAGATCAGCTCGACCCGGTCGACGAAGAAGCCGTCGATGGTGAAGCCGTCACGGCTGCTGTCGCGCATCGGGGTCGACTGGGGGATGCCGTTGATCGCGTAAAGCGGCGAGCGCCCACGCAGCGTTTCGCCCGCGCCCGACAGCTTCTGGCGAGTAGGGGAAAAGGACGGAGTCAGCGTCGCCACCGCGTCGGTGACCGAGCCGGAGATCGCGATCTGCTGGTCGAGTGCTTCCTTGTCGATCACGTCGATGGTCAGCGGCAGCGCGTTGGGCGGCAGCACCGTGCGCGCGGCGGTGATGACGACCTGGCCCTCGTCCTCGACCTTCTCGGCGTCGCTCGGCGCCTCGGCTCCGGTTGCGGCGACCACTTCCCCTGCATGCGCGGCGACCGGCGCGAGCCAGACGAGCGCAACGAGGGGCAGGGGCGAACGCGGACGACGGAACATGGGAATCTCCTTTGCTGCGCGCGCTAACAGCGAAAGGATGGTAATGCAAACTAGTCGCATTAACGAAGTTGAGTCGGCGTCCTTCAAGGGTGAGGGTTAAAGCTAACGCGGTCGTACGACCTGCAGGCCGCCGCACGGCACCCCGCGCGGCGGCGTCCACTGCCAATCCGCCGCTACATCGCCGGATCGATGCCGATCAGGCGTGCGCTGAACTGGTTCCACGGATAACTCGTCCACGACGTGGAGCTGACCCAGGTTGCCGGGTTGCTTCCGGTCAGCAGCGCAATGTTTCCGGGCAGGTCCAGCTCGTTCGGCGGACCATAGGGGTCGCGCCAATGCATCAGGGCATAGATCGCGCTGTCGCCGTTGCCGTCCTGCCCGACTTGATAATAGAAGCGCATCTGCTGCGGCTCGTCACCGCCCTCGGGTCGCGAGTGATTGACCGCGCCAAGCTCGGTCAGCACCCCGTTCGCGGGCACGAGTTGCTGCGAGAAGTGGTTGGTGTCGCCATAGAACGCGCCGTCGAGCGACCAGCGGAACTCGACATAGGCCAATCCGGTGGCGATGTTGGCGACCAGCCCCGCCAGCCGCGGCGACACCGTCAGCGCGTTGAGATCTGCGCTGGCGAGCTGTGACATGGTCAGCCCGGTGATGCGCGCGCGGTGATTGCTGCATACATTGGCGATCTGGTTCAGCAACGTCGTGTACGCCGGCAGCGCCAGATTGCCGTGTGCCAGCAGATCGGTGCAGCTGTTCTCGATATAAGCAAGCTCGCCATATTCGGCAGTCAGCGCATCGAGGTTGGGCTGCAGCGTTTCATACTGCAGTGCGTTGGGCTGGTTCATCGCGTTGAGCGCGGCCTGGATTGCCGGAATCTCGTCCCAGGTTCCGCATACGAACGCGATCGCGTCACCGGTGGTGCCCGCGCTGCTGTTCGGAGCCAATGTGAAGTTGTTCCAGGCGGTGACCATCTGGTCCAGCGTGCTGGCGCGTGCACTGTCGCCGTCGCCGACGGTGGTCAGATCAACGGTTGTGGAGGCGCTGCTGCTAGCGCTGCTCACCTGGCTCGAGAAACTCGCATCGACTGATCCTGAGACGCCGAAACCCGATATCGATCCGTGTACCGCGGCCGCGACATTGGTCTTCTCTGTCGATGATGCCGTCAGGATCTTGAGCCGCCCGGCGAACGAGCCGCCGTAGAGCACGCCCTTGACGTAGTGCGTGCCGTATTTGTCGGCAAAGCCGAGCGGGCCGAGCGCTTGGAGATCGGCGATCACGGACTCGGCGACGGTAACTTGGCTGAGATCAGCGACCCGAAGCTGCGAACGATGCACGCGCAGTCCGACGAACGAGATCGAGGTCTCGCTGCCGGTCTGGTCGCGCAGGAACGACATCGATGCCGACGCCGACCAGGTCAGCCCTGACGCGGAGAGGCTGGCGGCGGTCTGGAGCAGCGAGGCATAGCTCTGGCTGTCCTGTACCACGAGCAGGTGACGCTGGTCGAAGCTGCGATCCTCGTAGCCGCCGGGGGTGACCCCGCCGAGTGCCGCTGGCGCGGTCACAGCGCGTCCCGAAATACAGTTGATGCCGCTGCCGAAGATATTGCCTTCGCGGCCATCGATCGGTGCCAGGTACATTTCGGTCATGTTGTGCCTCCCGGTGATGGGATGGACGGCGGAATATGATTGCTCACCGCGGACGAATCACGTTCCGTACTCGTTACAGTCGCGAGTGCCCCTGCGCGGGGCCCCGGATCAGTTGGCGGTTGGCGGCACCAGCGTCACGGTGATCTGGTTGTACGGATACTCGGGCCACGCCGCGGTGGAGGACAGGGTCGAGGTCTGGTTGAGATAGACCGGAGTGCTCGGCCAGTCCTGTTGCTGCGTCGCTTCGGGCGCATAGGTATCCTGATAGTGCATCCGCGCCGCGATGTACGGCGTACCGTTGCCGTCGCGGTCGAAGGTGTAGAGGATCGTCAGGATCTGGTTGCCGCCATCGGGGGTGCCCTCCGCCCGATAGTGATTGAAATGCTGGTAATTCACCTCGCCGGTATAGCCTGGCTGGCCGGAGCTGACGGGTTTGTGCAGCACGTTGAAGGTGTTGCTCGCAACCTGGCCGTCAATGTTGAATGCCCAATCGAGCGTGTAGTTGACCTGAATCTGTCCATAGCCACGGCCGATCCAGTCGGTTTGCGGCTGGAGCGTCGGTGAAAGAATAAGATGATCGGCGGTCCCCGCGGCGTAGGAGCGGAGGTCGGCAAGCGAAAGCCGCGAGATCCGCTGGGCCATGCCAGCGGCGGCATTGGCGGCGCGTACCAGCGTCGGGCCATAGGCCGGAATGATCGTGCCAGATCCCTGCAGCTGCGATGCCGTGCCGCTGATATAGGTGAGCTTGCTATACTCGGCCGACAGCTTCGTCAGAGCCGGCTGCAACCCAGCCAGCGACAGATCACCGGTGGACGATGTGAGGGCTTTGGCGATGTCGGTGAACTGGTCCCAGCTCACGCAAAGCAGCGCCACCGGCACCCCGGTCACGCCCGGCAGCGGCCCGTTGGCGCTGGGAGCGAAGGCCGCCGCCGCGGCTCTCATCCCGTCGGGGTCGAGGGTGGCGAAGTTGATCGGTGTCGCGCCCACCACTTTGGTGTCCTGCGTGGAGGAATAGCTGACATTCGAGCTGGCGAGGTCGCTGGTGAAGCTTGCCGAGACCGATCCGCTGATTCCGAATCCGGAAGCCGATCCCTGAATCGCGGTGTTGAGCTTCTCCTTGTCCGAGATCGAATCGGTCTGGATTTGTGCGTAGCCAGAGAAGGAGCCGCCATAGGCGATGCCCACGATGCAGTGCGTGCCGTATTTGTTGATGAAGGCGTCGGCGCCCTGTTTGAGCGTGTCGAGCGCGTCCTGCGAAACCGTCGCCTTGCTGCAGTCGAATATCCGGTCCTGCGTGCGAACGACACGCGTCCAGGTGAAGGTGATGGAGGTGTCGTCCTTTGCCTGCTCGCGCAGGAATGAGACCGACGCCGATGCCGACCAACTGACTCCGGAGGCGCTGGCGGTGGCGACGGTCTCCATCAAGGTCGAATAGCTCGTGCTGTCCTTCACCATCACCGTATGCATCTGATCGCCGCTGCCCGACGGGAGGCGGACCTCCGGATCGGGGTGCCTGGCCAATGCGCTGATCGGGATGCGCTCACCGGTCAGCTGGCTGATGCCAAAGCCAAACAGCGCGCCGTCCGCGATATCGATCGGTGCAACCATAATCGTCGTCATGACGGGGCCCCTCCACAGATTTTAGGAAATGCCCGGAATTGTATCGCAATGGGTAGGGGGCGTCTGTCGCTACAAATAGTGACAGGACCGAAATTACCCCCGGGAAAGCTAGGTTTCCGAGGGGGAAGGCGAAAGGCGTTGGCCGCCTTGGGTTCGTTCGCTTCGAACGATTTGGCATGGCCGGATGCGCAAAACAAAACCGCCGCCCGGAAGGTCCGGACGGCGGCTTGTTGGTTTCAGCGAAGATCGCTGACGCAACCGATCACTCGGTCTCGTTCAGGTAATCGCCGGCGGCTTCGTCGCTGCCGTTGCCCGACACTTCGACCTTCTCCAGCGCATCGCTGGTGGCCATCGCATCGATCGGGTCCTGCGCCAGCTCGGCTGCACGTTCCTCAGCGGCCGAGTTCGGCGCGATAAGGACTTCCTGCAGACGGCGCTGCTGCGCGCGGAGCGCGGCGTCGCGGCTGGTGGCCGCGATGCGCATCCGATTCATGCCCGCGCCGGTACCGGCTGGGATGAGACGGCCCACGATCACGTTCTCCTTGAGGCCGATTAGCGTGTCCTGCTTACCCTCGACCGCGGCCTGGGTGAGGACGCGGGTGGTCTCCTGGAACGACGCCGCCGAGATGAAGCTGCGGGTCTGCAGCGACGCCTTGGTGATGCCGAGCAGGATCGGCTTGCCCTGTGCGGGGGCCTGACCGGGCTCGAGCTTCTCGTTGGTCTCGTCCATCTCGTCGCGATCCACCTGCTCGCCGGGGAGCAGGGTGGTGTCGCCGGCGTCGGTGATCTCGACCTTCTGCAGCATCTGGCGAACGATCACCTCGATGTGCTTGTCGTTGATCTTCACGCCCTGGAGTCGATAGACTTCCTGGATCTCCGCGACGAGATATTCCGCGAGCGGCTCGATGCCGAGCACCTCGAGAATGTCGTGCGGATCGGGCGAGCCGCCGATCAGGTTGTCGCCACGCTTGACGTAGTCGCCTTCCTGAACGTCGATCACCTTCGACTTCGGAACCAGATACTCGACGATCTCGCCGCCATCCTCGGGCTGGATGCCGATCTTGCGCTTCGCCTTGTAATCCTTGCCGAACACGACGCGGCCCGAGACCTTCGCGATGATCGCGTTTTCCTTGGGCTTGCGTGCTTCGAACAGCTCGGCGACGCGCGGCAGACCGCCGGTGATGTCGCGGGTCTTGGCCGATTCACGGCTGACGCGTGCGAGCACGTCGCCGCCATGGACCACCGCACCATCCTCGACCGAGATCACCGCGCCCATCGCCAGCATGTAGCGTGCGGCTTCGCCGTCGCCGTCGCCGGTGAGGGTCAGGCGCGGACGCAGATCCTCCTTCTTGGCTGCGGCGCCGCGGTTCTCGATGACGACGCGCTGGGCGATGCCCGTCGCTTCGTCGACCTGCTCGGCGAGCGTCTTGCCCTCGATCAGGTCCTGATACTTCACGGTACCGCCGGTTTCCGTGATCACCGGCATGGTGAACGGATCCCACTCGGCCATGCGGTCGCCCTTGCTGACGACGTGACCATCGTCGAACAAGATGTAGGCGCCGTACGGGATGCGATGCACCGCCAGCTCGCGACCGTCCATGTCGAGGATCGCCAGTTCGGCCGAACGCGAGGTGACCACGCGGCGGCCGCGCTGATCGACGATCATGCGGACGTCACGGAACTCGACCTTGCCGTCCACAGGGGCTTCGAGGTTCGACTGCTCGTTGAGCTGCGCCGCGCCGCCGATGTGGAAGGTACGCATGGTGAGCTGGGTGCCCGGCTCGCCGATCGACTGCGCCGCGATCACGCCGACCGCTTCGCCGATGTTCACCGGCGTACCGCGGGCGAGGTCACGCCCGTAGCACTTGGCGCACACGCCGATCTTGGCTTCGCAGACCAGCGGGCTGCGGATCTTCATGCCCTGGATACCCAGCGCTTCGATCTGCGCGATCATCGGCTCGTCGAGCAGCGTGCCGATCGGGATCGCCACTTCGCCCGTCTTGGGATCGACCACGTCTTCCGCGGTCGTACGACCGAGGATACGTTCGCCGAGCGACGCGATGGTCGAGCCGCCCTGCACGATCGCCTTCATCTCAAGCGCGCGCTCGGTGCCGCAATCCTCCTCCATGACGACGCAGTCCTGCGACACGTCGACAAGGCGGCGGGTCAGGTAACCCGAGTTCGCGGTCTTCAACGCCGTGTCCGCCAGACCCTTGCGGGCGCCGTGGGTGGAGTTGAAGTATTCAAGAACGGTCAGACCTTCCTTGAAGTTCGAGATGATCGGCGTTTCGATGATCTCGCCCGACGGCTTGGCCATCAGGCCGCGCATGCCGGCAAGCTGCTTGATCTGAGCCGCCGAACCACGAGCACCGGAATGAGCCATCATGTAGATCGCGTTGGCGGGCTTCTCACGGCCGGTCTCGGGGTCCTTCTTGACCGCCTTGATCTCATCCATCATCGCAGCCGCCACCTGGTCGCCGCAACGGCTCCAGGCATCGATCACCTTGTTGTACTTTTCCTGCTGCGTGATCAGGCCGTCCTGATACTGCTGCTCATAGTCCTTCACGAGGGCACGGGTCTCATCGACCAGTGCATCCTTCGAGTCCGGGATGATCATGTCGTCCTTGCCGAACGAGATGCCGGCCTTGAACGCGTTGCGGAAGCCCAGCGCCATGATGGCGTCGGCGAACAGCACCGTCTCCTTCTGGCCGGTGTGACGATAGACCTCGTCGATCACGTCGCCCACGTCCTTCTTGGTGAGCAGGCGGTTGACGACGTCGAACGGCACCTTGTGCGAGTGCGGAAGGCACTCGCCGAGCAGCATGCGGCCCGGGGTGGTCTCGAAGCGCTTCATGTAGGTGTTGCCGTTCTCGTCCGTCTGCGGGACGCGGCTGACGATCTTCGTGTGAAGCGTCACGGCGCCGGCGAACAGCGCCTGGTGAACCTCGGCCATGTCGCCCAGGATCATCCCCTGGCCCGGCTCATTCTCCTTCTCCATCGAGATGTAGTAGAGACCGAGGACCATGTCCTGCGACGGCACGATGATCGGCTTGCCGTTCGCGGGCGACAGGATGTTGTTGGTCGACATCATCAGGACGCGCGCTTCCAGCTGGGCCTCGAGGCTCAGCGGGACGTGCACGGCCATCTGGTCGCCGTCGAAGTCGGCGTTGAAGGCCGAGCAGACCAGCGGGTGAAGCTGGATCGCCTTGCCCTCGATCAGCACCGGCTCGAACGCCTGGATGCCCAGACGGTGAAGCGTCGGCGCGCGGTTCAGCAGAACCGGGTGCTCGCGGATCACCTCGTCGAGGATGTCCCAGACTTCCTTGCGCTCCTTCTCGACCCACTTCTTCGCCTGCTTCAGCGTCATGCTGAGGCCCT
This sequence comes from Sphingomonas sp. GW821-FHT10C01, assembly GCF_059415525.1. Classification (NCBI taxonomy): domain Bacteria; kingdom Pseudomonadati; phylum Pseudomonadota; class Alphaproteobacteria; order Sphingomonadales; family Sphingomonadaceae; genus Sphingomonas; species Sphingomonas sp. GW821-FHT10C01. Next base: position 409,659 of record NZ_JBWKNK010000002.1, read on the forward strand.
TGGCATCGAGGCGGGCGTAGATGAACGGCTTGAACAGCTCGAGCGCCATCTTCTTGGGCAGGCCGCACTGGTGCAGCTTGAGCTCCGGACCGGTCACGATGACCGAACGGCCCGAATAGTCGACGCGCTTGCCGAGCAGGTTCTGACGGAAGCGGCCCTGCTTGCCCTTGAGCATGTCGGACAGCGACTTGAGCGGACGCTTATTCGCACCGGTGATGGTGCGGCCGCGGCGGCCGTTGTCGAACAGCGCGTCGACGGCTTCCTGCAGCATGCGCTTTTCGTTGCGGACGATGATGTCCGGCGCACGCAGCTCCATCAGGCGCTTGAGGCGGTTGTTGCGGTTGATCACGCGGCGATACAGATCGTTGAGATCCGAGGTCGCGAAGCGGCCGCCGTCCAGCGGCACCAGCGGGCGCAGCTCGGGCGGAATGACCGGAACGACGTCGAGGATCATCCACTCCGGACGGTTGCCGGAATCGATGAACGATTCGACGACCTTCAGGCGCTTGATGATCTTCTTGGGCTTCAGCTCCGACTTGGTCGTCGCCAGCTCTTCCAGAAGCTCCTTGCGCTCACCCTCGAGGTCGAGGTCCATGAGCATGATCTTGACCGCCTCGGCGCCGATACCGGCCGAGAAGGCGTCCTCGCCATACTCGTCCTGCGCGTCGAGCAGTTCGTCCTCGGTGAGGAGCTGGAACTTCTCGAGCGGGGTCAGGCCCGGCTCGGTGACGATGTAGGACTCGAAGTACAGCACGCGCTCGAGCTGCTTGAGCTGCATGTCGAGCAGCAGGCCGATGCGCGAGGGCAGGCTCTTGAGGAACCAGATGTGCGCGACTGGCGCAGCCAGCTCGATATGGCCCATGCGCTCACGGCGGACCTTCGAGACGGTCACCTCGACGCCGCATTTCTCGCAGACGATGCCCTTGTACTTCATGCGCTTGTACTTGCCGCACAGGCACTCATAGTCCTTGATCGGGCCGAAGATGCGCGCGCAGAACAGGCCGTCACGCTCGGGCTTGAACGTGCGATAGTTGATCGTCTCGGGCTTCTTGATCTCGCCGAACGACCACGAGCGGATGCGGTCAGGCGACGCAATGCCGATCTGGATCTGGTCGAAGGTTTCCGGCTTGGCCACCGGGTTCGCGAAGTTGGTCAGTTCGTTCATTTCTTGTGTCCCTCTGGAGGGTCAAATTCGTCGGGCGGGGAGGGAAGGAGGCTGCCTGCGGGCAGCGCCCGATCCTGTTATTCCGCCGCCTCGGCCAGGCCGTCGCCGTCCTCGTTTTCGTCGAGAGTCTTGAGCTCGACGTTGAGGCCCAGCGAGCGCATTTCCTTGACGAGAACGTTGAAGCTCTCGGGAATGCCGGCCTCGAACGTGTCGTCGCCCTTGACGATCGCCTCATAGACCTTGGTGCGGCCGACCACGTCGTCGGACTTCACCGTCAGCATTTCCTGCAGCGTGTACGCCGCGCCATAGGCCTGAAGCGCCCAGACCTCCATTTCACCGAAGCGCTGGCCGCCGAACTGCGCCTTACCGCCCAGCGGCTGCTGGGTGACGAGCGAGTACGGGCCGATCGAACGCGCGTGGATCTTGTCGTCGACCAGGTGGTGGAGCTTCAGCATGTAGATGATGCCCACCGTGACCTTGCGATCGAACATGTCACCGGTGCGTCCGTCGAACAGGTCCGACTGGCCCGACGTGTCGAGACCCGCCAGTTCCAGCATCTCCGACACGTCGCTTTCGCGTGCGCCGTCGAACACAGGAGTGCCCATCGGCACGCCGGTGCGGATGTTCTGGACCAGTTCGGCGACCTGCTCGGGGCTACGCGCATCGATGTCGCTGGCGTAGTGGTCGCCATAGATCGTCTTGAGGCGATCCTTGACTGCGCCGGGCATTTCGCCCGCCTTGGCGTCGGGGTTGGCCTCACGCCAGTCTTCGAGCTGCGCGGCGACCTGCATGCCGAGGTTGCGCGCGGCCCAGCCCAGGTGCGTTTCGAAGATCTGACCGACGTTCATGCGCGAAGGCACGCCCAGCGGGTTCAGCACGAGATCGACCGGGGTGCCGTCCTCGAGGAACGGCATGTCTTCCTGCGGCAGGATCCGCGAGATGACGCCCTTGTTGCCGTGACGGCCGGCCATCTTGTCGCCCGGCTGCAGCTTGCGCTTCACCGCGACGAAGACCTTGACCATCTTGAGCACGCCCGGCGGCAGCTCGTCGCCACGCTCCAGCTTCTCGCGACGGTCCTCGAACTTGTCCTTGATGCGACGCACGGCCTCATCATACTGGCCCTTCACCGCTTCAAGGTCGCCCTGAACCTTGTCGTCCTGAACGGCGAACTTCCACCACTCGTGACGGTCGACGCTGTCGAGCAGATCCTCGTCGATCACCGAGCCCTTCTTGAGGCCCTTCGGGGTGCCGGTCGCGGTCTGGCCGAGCAGCATCTCACGCAGACGCGACCAGGTCGCGCGGTTGAGGATGTTGCGCTCGTCGTCCGAGTCCTTCTTCAGGCGCTCGATCTCCTCGCGCTCGATCGCCATCGCGCGCTCGTCCTTGTCGATGCCGTGACGATTGAAGACGCGAACGTCTACGATCGTGCCCGACACGCCCGGGGGCAGGCGGAGCGAGGTGTCGCGGACGTCCGAAGCCTTCTCGCCAAAGATGGCGCGGAGGAGCTTTTCTTCCGGCGTCATCGGGCTTTCGCCCTTCGGCGTGATCTTGCCGACCAGGATGTCGCCCGGCTCGACCTCGGCGCCGATGTACACGATGCCCGCCTCGTCGAGGTTGCGCAGCGCTTCTTCACCGACGTTCGGGATGTCGCGGGTGATGTCTTCCGGCCCGAGCTTGGTGTCGCGGGCCATCACCTCGAACTCGTCGATATGGATCGACGTGAATACGTCGTCCTTCACGATCCGCTCGCTGATGAGGATCGAGTCCTCATAGTTGTAGCCGTTCCAGGGCATGAACGCGACGAGCGCGTTGCGGCCCAGCGCCAGTTCGCCGAACTCGGTCGACGGACCGTCGGCGATCACGTCGCCCACGTTGACGACGTCGCCCACCTTCACCAGCGGACGCTGGTTGATGCAGGTCGACTGGTTCGAACGCTCGAACTTCATCAGCGTGTAGATATCGACGCCGCTCTCTTCCGCCGACACGTCGCCGGTGGCGCGGATGACGATACGCGAGGCATCGACCTGATCGACGATGCCGCCACGGCGCGCGCCGATCGCGGCGCCGGAGTCACGGGCGACGGTCTCTTCCATGCCGGTGCCGACGAAGGGCGCTTCCGCCTTCACCAGCGGCACGGCCTGGCGCTGCATGTTCGATCCCATGAGCGCGCGGTTGGCGTCATCGTTTTCCAGGAACGGAATGAGCGATGCGGCGACCGAGACGAGCTGCTTGGGCGAGACGTCCATCAGCGTGATCGTTTCCGGCAGCGCCATCAGGAATTCACCTGCCTGACGTGCCGAGGTCAGATCCTCGGTAAAGCGATTGTCGCTGTCCAGCTCGGCCGAAGCCTGCGCGATGGTGTGCTTCGCTTCTTCCATCGCCGAGAGATAGACGACCTCATTGGTCACCTTGCCGTCGATCACCTTGCGGTACGGCGTCTCGATGAAGCCGTACTTGTTGACGCGCGAGAAGCTCGCCAGCGAGTTGATCAGGCCGATGTTCGGGCCTTCCGGCGTCTCGATCGGGCAGATACGGCCATAATGCGTCGGGTGAACGTCGCGGACTTCGAAGCCCGCGCGCTCACGGGTGAGACCGCCCGGCCCAAGCGCCGAAACACGGCGCTTGTGGGTGACTTCCGACAGCGGGTTGGTCTGGTCCATGAACTGCGACAGCTGCGACGAGCCGAAGAATTCGCGGACGGCCGCAACGGCCGGCTTCGCGTTGATCAGGTCGTTCGGCATCACGGTCGACACGTCGACCGAGCTCATGCGCTCCTTCACGGCGCGCTCCATGCGGAGCAGACCGACGCGGTACTGGTTCTCGAGCAGCTCGCCCACCGAACGCACGCGGCGGTTGCCAAGGTTGTCGATGTCGTCGACTTCGCCCTTGCCGTCCTTGAGGTCGACCAGCGTCTTGACGACCGCCAGAATGTCCTCGGTGCGCAGCGTGGTCACCGTGTCCTCGGCGTCGAGGTCAAGGCGCATGTTGAGCTTGACGCGGCCCACGGCCGACAGGTCGTAGCGCTCCGGATCGAAGAACAGGCCGCCGAACAGCGATTCCGCGGTCTCGAGCGTCGGCGGTTCGCCGGGGCGCATGACGCGATAGATGTCGGACAGTGCCTGCTCGCGTTCCTCGGCCTTGTCGGCCTTGAGCGTGTTGCGGATCCACGGACCGGTCGAGACGTGGTCGATGTCGAGCAGCTCGATGCGCTCGATGCCGGCCTTGTCGAGCTTCTCGAGGTTCTCGGCCGACACTTCGTCGCCCGCCTCGATGTAGATCTCACCGGTCGACTCGTTGATCAGGTCGTACGCCGAGTAGCGGTTGAAGATCTCCTCGGTCGGGATCAGCAGCGTCTCGAGGCCGTCCTTGCCCGCCTTGTTGGCGGCGCGGGGGCTGATCTTCTGGCCCGCCGGGAACACGATCTCGCCGGTCTTGGCGTCGATGATGTCGAACATCGGCTTCGCGCCGCGCCAGTTCTCGGGCTGGAAGGGGATCTGCCAGCCGTTCGGACCGCGCACGAAGGTGACGGTGTTGTAGAAGTGGTTCAGGATCTCTTCGCTGTTCAGGCCCAGGGCATAGAGCAGCGAGGTCACCGGCAGCTTGCGCTTGCGGTCGATGCGGACGTTGACGATGTCCTTGGCGTCGAACTCGAAGTCCAGCCACGAGCCGCGATACGGGATCACGCGCGCCGCGAACAGATACTTGCCGCTGGCGTGGGTCTTGCCACGGTCATGGTCGAACAGCACACCCGGCGAACGGTGCATCTGGCTGACGATGACGCGCTCGGTGCCATTGATGAAGAAGGTGCCGTTACCCGTCATCAGGGGCATGTCGCCCATGTAGACGTCCTGCTCCTTGATATCGAGAACCGACCGGGCTTCCGTATCGGGATCGACCTCGAACACGATCAGGCGAAGGGTAACGCGCATCGGAGCCGCGTAGGTGATGCCGCGCTGACGGCATTCCTCGACGTCGAACTTGGGCTGCTCGAGCTCATAGGTGACGAAGTCGAGCTCGGCGGTGCCGGCGAAGTCGCGGATCGGGAACACCGAGCGCAGGGTCTTTTCGAGACCCGACACATAGCCGATCGAAGGATCGCTGCGGAGGAACTGCTCGTAGGATTCGCGCTGAACCTCGATCAGGTTCGGCATCTGGACCACTTCGTGGATGTCGCCGAACACCTTGCGGATGCGGCGCTTTGCGGTGCCGCCTTCGATCGCTTTGGTTGCCATGGGTGTGTTTTGCCTCGTCAGCCTGAATGTCATCCCGGTATCCGCCGGGGCAGGCACGCAAACAGACGCCAAAAGGGCCGAGCAACTTCCTCTTCGAAAAGAAGAATAACTCAGCCTCTCAAGCGTCTATGGTATCCGGCGGCCAATTCGTTCGATGCGCTGCGCGACGGCACATCATTTCCCGACCGATCGGATGAAACGCGATATAGGAAGTGGGGCAGGCGCTGTCAAACGCCGGCCCCTCTTTCTACATGTCAGCGATTAGCAGGGATTAGGCCGGGACAGCACCGCATTGGCGGTTTCGGGCGGGCACGCACTGAGAATCGCCGCGCGAAGGCGCGCTACTTCGGCGTCCCATGCCTGGCGTACCCTGATCTTCGCCAGCAGGTCGTCGTCTGCGGCGGTCAGCGATCCGGTCAGACCGATCACCACGAGCAATGCTGTCGCTGCCGCAACCGTGAGGCCGATCGCGACGCCGGTCAGGATAAGCCCGGCTGGGATGCCGAATACCGTGGCGATGGCGGCGGCGGCAGCTGCGAAGGTCGCGACGGCGGCGATGACCAGCGCGACATGAACCGCTGTCGCGGCGATCACCTGCGCGCGCAGATCGGCGGCGATCAGATGTGCCGCATCCTGATCCCGCTTGGCGTTGCACGCCATTTGCCGTGCGGTGTCCCATTGTTTGCTGGCATCCTCGCAGCCGTCCGGCTTGGAGCCGCTGGGACCATCCTGGGTTGGTGGAAGCCGGGTTCTACCGAACTCGCGGCCAAGGACTGCCGCGCCGATGACGGCCAATAGCCCTGCGGCGATAAAGATCACGATCATGGTATCTCCTGTTGTTCGCCCGTCCGGTGCCCCCGGGGTCCGCTTGCATAGCCAGCGCCGCGATGGCATTTCTTCCCCCGGTAAGGGGAAGGATCGGCCGCGGGCGTTGCGCGGCGCTCACATCGATTTCTATGCCGAACCGGTGAGGAGGCTTCCGTGCGTAACCACGCCGCGCTTGCCCATCTGTCGCAACTGGCTCGGCTCGGCCTGCCCAGTCGCACCGTCATTCCCGAGATGCTGAAGACGCTGGCCGAACTGGTGCCGAGCCATTTCTGCATGTTCGTCTGGGTCGACAGGTTGGGCCGTCCGGTCGATTTTCACCTGCCCTGGGTCATTCCTTCGGCGCTCGAGGTGAACGCGACGCTGCTCGCGTGCGATGATATGGAGGTGCCGAGCTTCACCAGTCTTGTGCGCCGTGGCGGCCCGGCCGGCGTGGCGGCGGAGGCGACGCGGATGCCCGAGTTCCGCAGCTCGCTCTTCTACAATGAATGCTGCCGACCCTATGGCATCGGCCACGGCTTCGACGTCTTCGTGCGGGAGGGGGAAGAGGTGCGTGGAGTCGTTCTCGCGACGCGTGAGCCGGGTGGATGCGACTATTCGCGTCGGGATATCGACACGCTGATCGCGGCGGTTCCGACCTTCGCCCATGCGCTCGCCGCCGATAATCTCGCTCCGCCGGTTGATTATGCCGACAGCAGCGATCGGTCGATCCTGACGCTGGATGGAGACGGTCACCTGATCGAGGCGAGCAGGGGCTATGAGGCACTGCTCCGCGCGCTGCTGGGCGTACAGTTCGACCGAAAGTTTCGCCGCGAAGCGCTGGAAGGCTCCACGCGGGACTTCTTCGCCCCGCTGATTCGACGCGCGGTGCGTGAGCCCGCGGTCGTTCGCACCACCCCCTATGGCCGTATCGTCGTCCGGCTCTATCCGGCCGAGCCGTCTCTCGGACCGACCGGCTACTCGGACTCGTTCGAACCCCGGACCTACTATGCCCTGATCGAACGGCATGTGCCGCTGGCGTTGAAGATATTGACCCGTCTCGGCGCGCTCGATCTCTCCCCGCGCGAGCGTGAGGTCGCTCGGCATCTGGTGATGGCGCGCGGACCGGGAGAGATTATGCGCGATCTCGGAATCGGCGCGCACACGCTCCACGACTATCGCCGCCGCATCTATCGCCGCGTCGGCGTGGCTTCGCGCGAGGAACTCGGACGCATGGTCCTCGGCGAAGCCTAGGTTCAGCCGATGAACGCGAGCATGTCGTCGCGTACCCGGTCGTGATGCGTGACGAACAGGCCGTGCGGCGCCCCTTCATAGACGTTGAGCTGCGCACCGCGAATTCCCGCTGCGGTCGGCCGGCCGGTGATCTCGATCGGGGCGGAGGCGTCCTTGGTACCGTGGATGATCAACACCGGCCTGTCGATCTTGCCCAGTGCCGGTCGCAGATCGGCGCCGATCAGCGATCGGTTGCATTCCATCGCGGCGGGCAGCCAGGTGTTGCGCATCATCGCCGCCATCCAGTCCATCGTCTCGACCGATGTGTCGGGGGTGAAGAAGGGCGCCTTGTTGTCCTCGATCCATTTGGGGAAGTCGCGGCGCCACTCGGCACGGATGCTTTCGAAGAACGCATCCGGCGCGCCAAACGCATTGTCCGCGGTCTTGAGCAGGAACGGCGTGACCGGCGCGAGCAGCACGATCTTCGCGATCCGCGCGGTGCCGTGCCGCTGGGTGTAGCGCAAGATCTCTGCCGCGCCCATGGAATGGCCAACGAGGATCACGTCGCGCCGGTCGCCGATGATGGTGGCGAGATCGTCGGCCAGTGTGTCCATGTCATAGCCCGATGCGGGGGCGTCGGAACGGCCGTGGCCGCGCCGGTCGAATCCGATGCATTCGAAGCCGCGCTCGGCGAGATCGAGGAACATCCGGCCCCACATGCTGCTGTCGAGTGCCCAGCTATGCGTGAAGACGATCGGCCGGCCTCGACCCCAGCGACGGACGAACAACTGGGTGCCGTCGGGCGCGGTGATCCGAGCGGGAGTCGGGTTTTGCGCCGCCCGTGCCGGGGCGGGAACGGCCAGGGTGGTGGCGACCGATCCGGCGGCGAAAGCGAGCAAGAGATTGCGGCGGTGCATCTTGGCCTCCTTGGTTGTTGGAGGCTGGATAGATGCTCGCCGAGGGGGGATCGATTACGTCACAGGTAAAGTCGGTTGCTCGCCGCGCCCGCATCGTCTAGCGACCGGCGCTCGCGACGGGCCCCTGTGGCGAAATGGTAGACGCAGTCGACTCAAAATCGACCGCCGAAAGGCATGCTGGTTCGAGTCCGGCCAGGGGCACCATCGCTGGTTCTAACCATCTGATTTTCCGTCGTTTGTTGAGGGTTGGACACAGGCAAGGGCGCCAAGGTTGGACAACGCTCGGTCCGCAAGCGCAGTCCGATTGGCCTTCGCGCGGTAGTAAGCGAACGTCGAATCCTTCGTGTGACCCGTAACGGCCTTGCCCTCGGCGTCGGTCGCACCGCTCTCTGCCAGTTGTCGAGACATTGCCTTGCGCAGCCCGTGCATAGTGCAATGTGGCAAGCCGGCTTCGTCACACCATTTCCGCATCCGGTTGCCTAATCCGGCATCCGAAAATGGCTTCCCGAACTGGGTTGTGATGAGGAAGCGAATCGGTGCGGCAGGCAAGGCGTCGAGCGCTGCTTTCGTAGTCGCCAGCATCGGCACTGAGGCGTCGTTGTTGCCCTTGGCGTGATCGACATAGATCCGGCCGCCTTCCACATGATCGCGCTCGATCTTATTGATGTTGCAACGGCGGGCGGCGGTGTTCAGCGCGAGCTCGAGAGTAAGGCGGGCCATCGATCCGAGCGCGTGCTTGGCTCGATATTGTTCGATCTCGGCGTTAGTCCAGTCGTGAAACCCTTCGCCGTCCTCGAATTTGTCGGTTAGCTTCACCGGATTGTCGGTGCGCCATTCCATCCGTATCGCCGCGTCCATGAGGCCGACCAGGACCTTGCGAAGCTGGTTGGCTGCTCCGGGCGTCTCGACCATCGTTCCGAAGATGTTTTCGAGCCACGCAACGGAAACGTCGGACACTGGCCGCTCACCATAGCGCTGACCACGTTTGCTCAATCGGTCAGCGAAGCGCTCCAGGATGCGCGATTGCCGGTGTTGGTTGCCCGGTGATTTTTTGCGCCAGCGGATGCTCTTTTTGTATCGAGTGATGAGGTCGTCTAGCGAGCGAGGAATGACCTTGCGGGGCGAAACGGCGCTGTCCTGCTCGATTTCACCGCTGGCAATGATGTCTGCATAGGCGCGATGAAACTCGGCCGATCCCGGCTCGCCCGGAAGATAGGCGCTTTTCCAGCCCCTGCGCCGGAAGCGATAGCGCGTCTTGCCGTGGCGGTCCTTTACCGCGCGGACATTGGCGGGCAGATCAGAAGTCATCATCGCTCCACTTCCTTGGAGCCGGTTCCGGCGCCGGCGATTCGCCGACGAAAATTTCGATCTTGCGGGCCTCCAAGTCCATGACGATGTGCGCGCGCTTGAATCCAGCCGCGGCAACCGCTTTGGTTGCACGCTCCATATCAGATTGCGAGATGCGCGCAGCCGCAGTCACCTGCATTCCCCCATCCGATAGCGGCGCCAGTACGATGCCCAGCGCGTGGCCGCGCCGCGCGCGACGACGGCGCACGACAGGCTGTGCTTGTCGGGCAGCCAGCATCGCGCGACGATGCGATTCCAGGAATGATCAACCGCGGTGCAGGTCAGGCGCTTGCCCAGCACCAGGCCGGCGGTGACGCGCTGCGCCTCGCGGGCGCGGCGATCGTCGCAGACAAAGCCGGCCTTCCCGGTGCGGCACGGCTCGGCGTCCTCGAAATCGGGCGCCTGGACCCCGGCGATGCGAACCTTGACGCCGCTTGAGCAGGTCAACGGCCCGTCGCCGTCATGGACGCGGATGACGTCGCAGGTGAACGTTTGGCCTGTCGCGACCTGGGCGACGGCGAGGAGAGCGGCGGCGATCATTTGTTGCTCGAGAGCATATTGGAGGCCTCACGGGCACGAGTTTCGGCCATACTCAGCTTGCCAGCGGGGAGGTAGATCTTGGACGGGTCCATGATTGGCCCGTTGGCGATATCGTGCAGATTGCGCGCGCCGAGGCCGTCGCTCATCTCAACCCAGAAGGACTGGCCGTCGGGATAGGCCTTCTTCCCGGTCCACAATGGAGCGGCACGAGCGATCCCATTTGCCAGTTCGGCGGAGGCAACTGAAGCGTGAGACCCTCGAACGAGCACCGCCGCGCCGAATGGAACGACGCCAACCGCGGTAACTATTGTGCCCTTACCCACGACGCCGCGCCTCCTCACAAACTGCGCGATCGGCATCAGGCCCGAACGCGGCACAGGCAAAGGTCCGCCCATTTGGCAGCCGCAATTCAGTATGGCCCGGACTGCGCTCGCTGGGTCGGTTGCGACGGAAGCCGTCGGCGTCGTAGGCCCGCTCTATCATTGCCCCTGCTCCGGCTGAGCGACCGCGATCTCGATATCCATGCCAACGACTTGGCGAACAGCCTCGGCGATCGCGGTCGCATCGATGTGGACCGCTTGTTCGGGGTGTTCGACTTTGATCGATGCCGACAAGGAGGGAGTCTCGAAGAGTGCGATGGGTAGCTCAACCTTGAGATTGATGGCGCGCTCGTTGCGCGAAAGTGCCGGGTAGCCAGCAGTGACGCGGACACCGGGCCGGTCGCTTCCGCCCTGGCCTCGTGCGACCGTCAGCCAAAAGTCGAGGCACATCGTGTGCTTGCCCTTGGCCCGGCTCTCGTATCCGAAGACTCTGCTCACGCCAGCACCGCCTTCCCGAACCGCCCACCCGCACCGCGGCCCTGCACCCGAACCGGCGCCCGGTTCTCGAAAACGCTGCGATGCCGCGCGACCTGCAACGGCCACTCGCGGACCTCGAAGGTCGTCGATCCGCGCGTGATCGTCCGCATAATGCAGGGGCCGTCGTTGTTCGGCGTGGGGATGGCGGTCATTGTCGTGCGGGGCCGCTTGTTCGGCTGACACCCCGTCCTCTCAGGGAATTGGTCAGGCGGCCATTGGCTCGGTGATTTCAGCAAACTCCGGCAATCCCTCGCGCGCCTTGGCGGCCATGCGTCGACCGATGCTGGCGCAGGCCGGGGTTTCGAGCGCGTTGATCTCGCGCAGGATGCTGCGGGCGGCATCCCGTTCGGTCAGCAGATCCGAGGCGAGGCGCCCCGACTTCATCGCGCGGGCCTTCTCGGCTTCGTAGGCGGTGCGAGCATTGTCGCGCTCGAAACGCATCTGGATCGCCGCGTCACGGGCTTGCTTGAGCTTGGCGGTGGTGGTCAGTCCGAACATAGGTCAGTCCTCCTCAATGGCCGGCTCTTCGCCGGGGAATTGGTCGCCGTGCTGGGCGTCGGATCGGCCCTCGGCGAAGGGATGGTCGGCGAAGCTGGTGATCGCCGCTTCGAGGTCGGCGGAAAGCTGCGGGCGCTCCTTCTCAAGCCAGGGGCGACGCTTGGCCACGACCGGCTCGTCGAGGATTGCTTCGACGGCGGCGCGGTCAGGCGCGGCATGGATACGCGCGATCAGGTCGCGGACGTAACCAGCGACGTCGTCCTGCGCTGACCGCTGCTGGACCTCGGCCACGAGCGGGTGAAAGGTGAACATGCCCTTCTTGCCCTGCGAGACGGTCAGTTTGACGTTCACCGGTTTGTCGATGTCCGACATATGGCTGATGCGGATACCGCCGACTTCACCTTGGTCGCCGAACCGCACCGTAGGATCGCGGTAGACCCGGACTGAACGGCCCACGAACTGCGCTTCGTCGGTGATCGCCCAGGCCATCACCATGGCGCGGCCCATCGTCTTGCATGGCTTCCACGGCTTGCCGTTGTCGCCTTCGAAGTTGAGCACGATCTTGGTGGCACGATCTTCTTTCGAGATGCGAGCCTTGGTGATCTTGAGGACGCGCGGCCCAGCAATAAGGTCGTCGGCGTTCAGCTGGTCGCTACGCGGCGCCAGCGCTTCTGCGAGCGTGGTCATAGGTAAATCAGCCTTTCGGTGTCGATCAGGCGCGCGTCGGATTGGACGAGCTGCTGATATGTTTCGAGAATCTGGGTGATGCGCCGCTCGGCGTCGGTCGCGGCGTTGCCAATCGCTTCCTGAATGACGGGATCGCGGTAGCAACGCACGACAGCCATCTTCATGCCGCCGCTGTAGCTGATGAAATCCAGCCACTCACGATCGTCGGCGATGAACAGGCCGGTCTGGCACTGCATCACATAGTCGGGCGGGATCGCGCCGTTGGCCACGAACTCGACCAGTGTTTGCATCTGCAGCTTCTGAAGCCGAGACTTGGCCTCGATAAGCCCTCCAGCGGGCAGACCGTCGGGCGAATAGCCGATCGTGAAGCCCAGCTTGTCATTGGTAATGAAACCGCATTCCTCGACCTCGCCATAGTGCTCGGCATACTTGGCGCGCGCGTGCTCCTCATCAAACTTGCCGCGCTCCATGTCGTAGCTCTCGAAGTGCGGATCGACGAACTTGGTCACGCGCTGGGCGGCGAGGTGGTAGAAATGCGTGCGTACCTTGTCGTTGTCGGCGATCTTGAGCGTGGGCGTAATGACGAGCTTCATTTCCGACGCGGTGAGAATGCCGCAGCGAAGCTGATGCCATTGCTCGGAGCCTTGCTCGACGTCGTGGTGGTATACCGCGCCGCTCTTCGGCTTGGCCTTGAACGACTGCTCGTCGGTGCCGACCGCGGCTTCGAGGTCAACGACCGGCTCGCGATAGTCGGGGGCGAAGGGGTTGTCGGTCATCCCAGCACCTTTGCGATGTGCGCGATCGCCTCATCCGCATAGGTGGTCACGCGAACCGGCTGGTTAGAGCCAATGGCGGCCATGAAAGAACCGGTGCCGACATGGAGCTTGAGCGCGGAAAGGTGCAGGCTGGCGGTGCGCAGCGCGCGCTCCAGCGAGTCGACGCGTTCGAGCACCGTGGCCATGTTGGACTTTGCGGCGGTCATTGCCCTCACGGCCTCCCGCTCGCGGCTGATTTGGTCCTCAGTCATTTCCATCGTCAGAACTCCAGCTTCACAGCCGGCACTTCCCCGGCGATGATGGCCATCACGATCTTCCGGGCGGTGTCATCGTCGGCGCCGCAGGACATGATCGCCTGCTTGGCCTTCGACTTGACGGCGGTGCGGTGGGCCTGATCGGCTTCGCGTGCGGCCTGCTCGTCGGCGAGGCGCTTGGCTTCAGCGGCACGGGCGGCTTCCTCTGCGTAGATGCGGTCGGTTTCGGCCTGCGCCGCCCGTTCCGCTTCTTCGGCACGTCGGCGCTCGGCGGCCAGCTGTTCCTCGTGTTCGCGGGCAAGGCGCTGGCGCTCGGCCTCCGCTGCCTGCTCAGCTTCACGGCGGGCATTTTCGGCGGCTTCCCGCTCGATCCGTGCCAGACGCTCCGCCTCGGCCTTCTCCGCTTCGACGCGGCGCTCCTCGGCAAGCCGGGCCTCTTCGGCCTCGCGCGCTTCATTAGCGGCGGCTTCATCGGCCAGCCGGTCCTGCTCGGCGCGCTCCTCGGCTTCCCGGCGCAACCGCTCCAACTCGGCACGGTCGGCCTCTTCCTTGGTCAGGCGGGCCAGCGCCGACTTGAGCGTTTCGACCGCTGCGTCCTTTGCCGACTGCGCCTCGGGCAGCATGTCGCGGAACTGCTCTTCGTCGAGGACGATCTGCCAGATGCCAGCACCACGAGCGCGCACGGTGTCCGCCGTATCATCCAGCGTGACAACGGCATCTGCCTTAAATGCCTCGATGATCTCCCGGCACCGATTGACGCGCGCCGTTTCGGCCTCTTCCCACTCGGTCAGTGGCTTGCGGACGTCGACGGCCAGCTGTTCCAGCCGCTCATTGATCTCCTTCCCAGCGTCGTTCGCTTGCGAGACCATGTCGCGCCATTCCTTGGTCAGGCGGAGACGAGCCTTGTCGATCGCAGCTTTCTCGCTGCGGACCTCGGCGGCGAACGAACGCAGCGCATCGCGGCCCTTCTTGGTCGTGATATCGACATCGGTGGGCGCCTTGGCCGCGAGCTTCTCGTACCAGGCATCGAACTTGACGCGGTCGAGCAGGACGATGCCGGGTTCCTTCGACACAGTGACCGCGATGTCGGTGCCGGGTTCGTCGGTGACGAGTTCAAGGGCGGCGGTGGCCATGTCAGAAAGGTCCCCAGAAACAGAGACAAGCGAAGGCGAACAGCGGCACGGATGCGGCGGTCCAGCGAGTGCGGAGGGCGAAGAGGGCATCAGTGCTGCCTCATCCGATCGATGCGAACACTGCCGAACAGCAGGTCGATGATGATGGACGATCCACCGATTGAAATGCCGAGCTTGTACTTCCAGCCGCCGCCGAAGCGGGCGCCAGAGCGGTTCAGTGGCGCTGTCGGGCCTTTGCCGTTCCGGTGCGGAAACCAGCCATAGCCTTGCCACGGGCAGCGATCAGCCTTGATGCGATATGGTCCGATCTGCATCACGCGACTCCCCGGGCTTTGGCGATGGCTGACTTCAGCGCGTGGATCGCGGCGTCATAGGCGGCGACTTGGAGCGCTTCTTCGTTGGTCAGCGACTTCGGGTCGCCGTTGATGGTGTGGCAGTCGAAGAAGGCCCGGCGATCCGCTTCGAGCAAAGGAAGCGCCAGTTCGGCGGCTGCGTCGTAGTCTGGCGCGGCGGCGATCAGGCGGGCGTTAGCCTCATCCTCGGTGACAGACGAAGTGTCAGCTCCGTTGATGACCGCAATGCCGATGAACTCGGTGCCATCTGCGGTTTCGCGAACCGCGACGACCTCACCAATATCCAAGTCGGTCCAAGGCCCCGGCGTGTGCTGCGCGCTCATCTCACCGACCCCCAAACGGCCGAGTGATCTCGGCGAAGGCGTTGGCGAAGTGATCGCGCATACCCTTCTGGGCCAGATCGCTGCGCCCCGGCACGTTGAGCACCGAAGTGTCGAAGTGCGCGCGGCCTAGGGCTCGCCGTTCCTCGCGGGTCAGCTCGCGCTCGACGGGAATGAGGGGGTGCTGCGGGGCCATGTTCAGGCCTCCACCAGCTCGCCGCCGACGGCCTTGTACCAGACGTTCGACTTGATCCCGTCGCGACCGACGATGCCAGCGGCGGCGGACACGATCGGTCCATTCCAGGAATGCCGCTCCACAGCGAAGAGCGCGTTGCCCTCTGCGCCCATGACCCGGCCTTCATATCCTGATGCTAGAGCCGCGCCCTGCGTGCCGGTGGCCGAAGCCGCGCCCTGCGTGCCGGTGGCCGAAGCCGCGCCCCGCGTGCCGGTGGCCGAAGCCGCGCCCTGCGTGCCGGTGGCCGAAGCCGCGCCCTGCGTGCCGGTGGCCGAAGCCGCGCCCTGCGTGCCGGTGGCCGAAGCCGCG